>NZ_CP058370.1:0-1694181 GCF_049244285.1 Gardnerella sp. KA00718 | reverse complement strand
GCAGACAAATGCTGACGTTGCTGCCTATCAGGAAGCCCTCAAGAAGGCTCGTGATCTTGTAAAGGCTGCAGCAGATCAAGACAAGAAGAACAGTGAACGCCCAACACAGCAGCAGATTAACGATGCACTCGATGCTCTTACTGCAGCTAAGAAGCAAATTACTGATAATTACAAGACCAATCTTGAGCCGTTGACTTCTGCTAAAGACTTTGCAGGTGGCGACTTCAAGAAGACTCCTGAGTATCAAAATGCTGTTGCTAAGAAGGGTGCTGGTGACCAAGGTGCCACACAAGCCTTAGGTGAAGATGGAAAAGACACAGGCTTTGACAATGTTCTCAAGAAAGTTGCCGCTAAGCTCAATGATAATGATTGGAAGCAAAAGGCAACCCAAAAAGAAGTAAACGCTCTGCTTAAACAGCTCCAAGACGCTCAAGAGAAGATTGCTAAGGAGTACAAGACTGATGCAATTAAGCTTGAACGTGAGTTAGGAGATAAAGATCAAGACGGCAAGCCTGTAACTCCTCCGTTTGAGGCGTCGGTAACGTACAAGAACGCACTTGAAAAGGCAAAGACGGAGGATGCTGCTACAACGGATGCTAACTCTGCCACCAAGAAGCTCAAGGAATACACCGACAAGCTGAAGGATGCGAATGACCTCATTGAAAAGGTCAAGAATCCTGATCCAAACGCTAAGCCAGAAGATCGTCCAACACAGAAGCAGGTTGATGAAGCGCTTGCAGCTTTGAAGAAAGCAAAGAAAGACATTGACGACAACTTCAAGACCAAAGTTGATAAGCTCCAAAATGAAGTTGATGATAAAAACGAAGATGGCACTGCGCGTACTCCAAAGTTTGAAGAATCAACCGAGTTTGCAAACCTCAAGGCAAAGGGTGATGACACAAATAAGCCTGATGACCTTGTAGCGTATGAGAAAGCTTTGGCAAAGGCTAAGGATCTCATCGACAAGAATGATGGCAAGGTTACGAAGGATGGTCAAGAAGTTGACGTTCCAAAGGATCAGCTCCCATCTCAAAAGGAAGTTGACGAGGCTCTTCAGACGCTGAAGGAAATCAAGGACAAGATTCTTGCTAACTACAAGACCAGTCCTAAAGACCTTCAAGATGAGGTAGACAAGTCTAAGGATGGCGATGACGATACAAGCACCGACGTGTTCGAGAACACTCCTGAGTTCAAGAACGCTACTGATAAGGGTGATGACGCTGCTAAGAAGGCACTAGATGCCTACACAGAAAAGCTCAAGGCTGCCAAGAAGCTCCTCGATGCCTTTGACCGCACTACTGGCAAGCCAAAGACCAAGCTTCCAGAAGGCATGGATAAGGCTCCAACTCAGCAGGAACTTGACGCTGCTTTGAAGGATCTTCAGGATGCCAAGAACAAGATTACTGACGGCTACAAGACTAATAAGTCTGATTTGAACACTGAAGCTGGTAAGGATTCTGACTTTACTAAGACACCTGAGTATCAGAATGCTCAAGCTAAGGGTGATGACGCGTCTAAGCAAGCTCTTGAGGACTACAAGAAGGCTCTTGAGGATGCGAATAAGGTTCTTGGTGATAAGGATGCAACTCAGGCACAGGTTGACGAGGCTTTGAAGAAGCTTCAGGATGCTAAGAAGAAGCTTTCGGATGGTTATAAGACTAATAAGACTGATCTGACTGCTGAGGCTGGTAAGGATTCTGACTTTACTAAGTCTCCTGAGTATCAGAATGCTGCAGGAAGCCCAGAGGCAGACGATTACAAGCGCGCATTGGATGAAGCTAATGCAGTTCTTAAGAACCCGAATGCAACTCAGGCTGAGGTTGATGAGGCTTTGAAGAAGCTTCAGGACGCTAAGCAGAAGCTTGCTGATTCTCATAAGACCGATAAGTCTGATTTGAACACTGAGGCTGACAATGATCCTGATTTCCGTAAGTCGATTCCGTTCATTATTGGTAAGGCTGCTGATTTGGCAGAGTATCAGCAGGCGTTGAATGATGCGGATAGTGTGCTTAAGGATCCTAATGCTACACAAGCTCAGGTTGATCAGGCTCTTCGTAGGCTTCGTGATGCTAAGCAAAAGTTGATTGATGCTTATAACAGGCTTGTTAATACTGGTGTTGGTGTTAACGATGTGAATAATACTAGTGTTAATAATGTTGTTGATAAGGGTGCTTTGCAGGCTGAGGTTGATGCGGCTCTTGGTGATGTTTCGGCTAATGCTAGTGGCGTGGTGGCTGATTCTAACTTGGTGAGTGAGTTTAATGCGGCTTTGAATTATGCTCGTTTAGTGTTAGCGGACGCGAATGCTACTCAGGGGCAGGTTGATTCGGCGTTGGCTCGTTTGCGTGCTGCGCGTGCAGCTTTGCGTGCGGGAATGTTTGCGGCGCGTAACTCTGCTGGAGTGAGTCTTAAGCGTGGTGACGTGAGTGGTGTTAATACTGGCGCTAGTTCCTCGGTGTTTGCTGCTTTGGCTGCGGTGTTTGCTGGGCTCGGAGTGGCTGGTGCTGCGTCTAAGCGTAGGAAGCATTCGGCTCGTTAGTTTAATCTGTAGCAGTGTGTGATGCTGCTGCAACGTGTGTAGTGTAGATTAATGGCTTGGAGATAATCTCTTCAAGCCATTAATTGTTTTCTTCTTTTCCACATTTTGTTTGGTGTTGTAAAGAAGAAAACGACAAGTAACATTTCGAAGAACATACCAGTGAATTTAGTAATTTTCCACAAAAGTGTTAAAATCCCTAACTGTGACTTATGCAAATCAAAATTGCAAATCACCCGTATGGGGACGTTTGCAGGATTGCACTATCGCGAATAATCGCCAGTAGTTGTGATTGCAAAAGTCAAAAAGAGAAAATAGTCTAAAAAATAATCTAAAAAACAGTCTAAAAGGTCTAAAATTAACCAAAATAGACGAAACACGGGAGCTTGTTCTATACAGGCTGAGAGGGCGAAAGCCGACCGTAAACCTGATGCGGGTAATGCCGCCGTAGGGAAGGAGTAATATGCGAAATATTCGTATTATTGGTGCAGGTATCATTGGTTTAGCAACAGCATGGAGACTTACGGAAGCTGGCGTAAAAGTTAGCATAATTGATCCAGATCCAGTCTCTGGCGCTTCTCATCATGCTGCCGGCATGTTAGCTCCTACCGCAGAAATGCAATATCAGCAGGATGCTTTGTATCCACTCATGTTTGAGTCTGCAACTATGTATAAGGAATTGGTTGATTCGGTTGCAAAATACACCGATAAGCCAACTGGCTACTTAGAGTGCGGATCTTACGTAATTGGCGGTGACGCTGCAGATAACGAGCACGTAAACGAGTTGCTAAACTTGCAGCACCGTTACGGACGTAGAGCTGAGCATATTTCTGTGAGTAAGCTTCGTGAAATTGAGCCTGCGCTTTCGCCGACGATTGCAGGCGCTGTAAGCGTTCCGGATGATCATCAGATTAATCCTCGTCTTTTTACTGCAGCAATGATTGATGCACTTGAAAAGCGTGGTGTTGTTATTGAGCGTCGCGCAAGCACTCCAGACGATTTGGGTCCAGACACAGTTTTGGCATCTGGTTTGGGTGCTAAGGATATGCTTCCTCAGCTTAAGCTTCGCGCTGTGTGGGGCGATATGATTCGTATGACTATTCCAGAGCCTTTGCGCCCAATTTTGAGTTCTGTGGTTCGTGGATTTGTGCATGATCGCCCAGTGTATTTAGTGCCTCGCGCTAAGGAAACAGGTGAGCTTGTGCTCGGCGCTACTTCTCGCGAAGATGACCGCGATATTCCAAAGGTTGGCGGCGTGCTCGATTTGCTTCGCGATGCTGCAAGCGTGCTTCCTGGCATTCAGGAATGCTCGATTACTGAGGTTACTGCTGGCGGACGCCCTGGAACTCCAGATGATTTGCCATTCATCGGTATTGATCCTAAGACGCACACCACGATTTCCACTGGTTACTTCCGTCACGGCATTTTGCTCACAGCTTTGGGTTCTTCTTTGACTACAAAGCTTGTGCTTGAGCAAGAGTTGACTGAGAAGGAAAAGGGCTTCTTGGAAAGCTGCAATCCTGCTCGTTTCTAGTTACTAAAGTTTTTAGTGATGAAAGTTCCTAGTGACACTCGTTTCTAGTGACGCAAGTTTTAATAGACGCTAACAAAGGTTGAATTATGCAAATCGTCGTCAATGGTGAAACCGCTCAAGTGAAAGATAACTTGACTATTGCCCAACTTGTTGCACAACTCTACGGATCTGACTCTGGTTTTGGCATAGCGGTCGCGATTGGCGACGATGTGCTTAAGCGCGCCCAATGGGAATCAACCATCATCTGCGATGGGGATAAAATCGAAATTCTCAGCGCGGTTCAGGGCGGATGATCCTAAATAGCAGGCTGATTCACAATAGCGGTTGATTTCAAATAATTTGAGTATAGTTTCAAAAAAATTTATATAAAAGGCTTAAAATGACGGAAAATATAGAAAATAATGCAGAAGAAAATGTCGATACTTGGCAGCTTTGCGGTAAGACCTTACACTCAAGGCTTTTGCTTGGCACTGGCGGCATGACAAGCATTGACATTATGGAAAAGTCACTTGTTGCTTCAGGCGCGGAAGTAGCAACTGTTGCTTTGCGCCGTCACGCAAAAACTGGCGTGGATATTTACGGTATGTTGCAACGCCATAACATTAACGTTTTGCCAAATACTGCTGGTTGCAAAACTGCTCATGATGCTGTTCTTACAGCAAAAATGGCTCGTGAATCACTTGGAACTGATTGGATTAAGCTCGAAGTGATTGCAGACGACGATACTTTGCTCCCAGACACTCGCGAAGTTTTGCTTGCTGCAGAAAAGCTAGTTGAAGAAGGATTTAGCGTGCTCTGCTACACGAATGACGATCCGATTGTGGCTCGTCGCCTTGTGTCGCTTGGTGTGAAGGCTGTTATGCCAGGGGGTGCTCCAATTGGAACTGGACTTGGTATTTTGAATCCTCGAAACATTGAGCTGATTGTTCAAGAAAGCAAAGAATCTGGCGTTCCTGTGATTTTGGATGCTGGCGTTGGAACTGCTTCCGATGTTGTTAAAGCTTTCGAAATTGGTTGCTCGGGCGTGCTTCTTGCAAGCGCTGTAACTCGCTGCCCAGATCCTGTAAAGATGGGTCGTGCAATGGCTGCTGCTGTAACTGCTGGTAAGCTTGCTCACGATGCTGGCCGTATTCCTAAGCGTGAGCATGCGCTCGCGTCTTCGCCTGTTGAAGGTCGCGCTTGGGCTGACGCGGTACTGTAAATTCTGTAAATTTTGTACTGTAATTGATTCAGCATATTCAGTATGACGATTAATAAGATTTATGATAACCTGCAGGAGCTTGAGGCGGAACGCACTTGCCGCCACTTGCTCCTGCCAGGCTTTACGCATGAACATCAGCAGTTACTTCGCGATGCGAAAATCTGCATGGTTGGGGCAGGTGGACTTGGTTCGCCGTGCTTGCTTTCGCTTGCTGCTGCAGGAGTTGGTGAAATCACGATTTGTGACGACGATGTTGTAGAGCTTTCTAATTTGCAAAGGCAGACTTTATACACTGTTGATCAGTGTGGCAAGTCGAAAGCGCAACTTGCAGCTAAGCGCTTGCAGGCATTATCTCCAGGTTTAAAAATCAACCTTGTAAATAGATTTAATGAAGACAACGCAAAACAACTTGTAGAAAATCACGACTTAATAATTGATGGTTGTGATAATTTTGCTACGCGCTTTTTGATTGCGGATGCTGCTTGTAGTGCTGGCACGCCAGAAGTTTATGGCTCAGTTCTTTATTATGAAGGTCAAGTAAGCGTTTTTGTGCCAGGAAAAGGACCTACTTTGCGTGACTTGTATGCTTGCCCTCCACCTAAAGAAAAAGTGCCAAAATCGGCTGTATTAGGCGCAACTGCAGCTATTGTTGGCGCAATGATGGCAACGGAAGCAATCAAGATTATAACTGGTATAGGAAAGCCGCTTATTGGGGTTTTGGCGCGATATAACGCCATTGATAACTCGCTTCGACATTTTAGGTTTGCGTGAACTTTGCGAAAAGTTACAAAAGTTGAGTGGAGTAGTATTAAGTTTTTGCGAAACGCGTGCGAAAATGCTTGACTTTAATAACTTGAGTGTGTTAGACTCAAGTTTTGTAAAAAGAAAAAGCGGTTAGTCGCAAGGCTGGCTGCCAAGAATTTGAGTACATAGATTAAAGGTACATAGATAAAGATAGCTAGGAGATATTATGGGACGCGCAGTAGGTATTGATTTAGGAACAACGAACTCCTGCATTGCAACGCTTGAAGGCGGCAGTCCAACAGTTATTGTTAACGCAGAAGGTGCGCGTACAACACCATCCGTGGTGGCATTCAGCAAGTCGGGCGAAATCTTGGTTGGTGAAGTCGCTAAGCGTCAGGCAGTTACAAACGTTGATCGCACGATTAGCTCTGTAAAGCGCCATATGGGTACGGATTGGTCTGTTGAGATTGATGGCAAGAAGTGGACTCCACAAGAGATTTCCGCACAGGTTTTAATGAAGTTGAAGCGCGATGCTGAAGCCTACCTTGGTGAGCCAGTAACCGATGCCGTTATTACATGCCCAGCTTACTTCAACGATGCACAGCGTCAGGCAACTAAGGATGCAGGTAAGATTGCAGGCTTGAACGTGCTGCGTATTATTAACGAACCAACTGCTGCAGCTTTGGCTTACGGCCTCGAAAAAGGCAAGGAAGACGAGCGCATTTTGGTATTCGATTTGGGTGGCGGTACTTTCGATGTGTCGCTTCTTGAGATTGGTAAGGATGACGACGGCTTCTCTACAATCCAGGTGCAGGCAACTAATGGCGATAACCACTTGGGTGGCGATGACTGGGATCAGAAGATTATCGACTGGCTTGTTGGCGAAGTTAAGAACAAGTACGGCGTTGATTTGAGCAAGGATAAGATTGCTTTGCAGCGCTTGAAGGAAGCTGCTGAGCAGGCAAAGAAGGAGCTTAGCTCTTCTACTTCTGCTTCAATTTCTATGCAGTACTTGGCAATGACTCAAGACGGAACTCCAGTGCATTTGGATGAGACTTTGACTCGCGCTCACTTTGAGGAAATGACTTCCGACTTGCTCGGTCGCTGCCGTACACCATTTAACAACGTGCTTTCCGACGCTGGCATCTCCGTAAGCCAGATTGATCACGTGGTGCTTGTTGGTGGTTCAACTCGTATGCCAGCCGTCAAGGAGCTTGTAAAGGAGCTTACGGGCGGTAAGGAAGCGAATCAGTCCGTGAACCCAGATGAGGTTGTGGCTGTTGGTGCAGCCGTGCAATCGGGCGTTATTAAGGGAGACCGCAAAGACGTTCTGCTTATTGATGTAACTCCACTTTCCTTGGGCATTGAAACCAAGGGTGGAATTATGACGAAGCTTATTGAGCGTAATACCGCAATTCCAACTAAGCGCTCTGAAGTGTTCTCTACTGCAGAAGACAATCAGCCATCCGTGTTGATTCAGGTTTATCAGGGTGAACGTGAGTTTGCTCGTGATAACAAGCCTCTTGGTACTTTTGAGTTGACTGGTATTGCTCCAGCTCCTCGTGGCGTTCCACAAATCGAAGTTACTTTCGACATTGATGCTAACGGCATTGTGCACGTTTCCGCTAAGGATAAGGGCACTGGTAAGGAACAGTCCATGACGATTACGGGCGGTTCTGGCTTGCCAAAGGACGAGATTGACCGCATGGTTAAGGAAGCTGAAGCTCACGAAGCTGAAGATAAGAAGCGCAAGGAAGAAGCTGATACTCGCAACCAGGCAGAATCCTTCGCTTACCAGACTGAAAAGCTAGTAAACGATAATAAGGATAAGCTTTCTGACGAAATCTCCAAGGAAGTTACCGAAAAGGTTAATGCTTTGAAGGAAGCTTTGAAGGGCGATGATATTGAGAAGATTAAGTCTGCTCAGAGCGAGCTTATGACTTCTGCTCAAAAGATTGGTCAGCAGCTTTACGCTCAGCAGGGTGCGGCTGGTGCACAGGCTGGCGCTGCTGGTGCTGCTGGTGCTGCATCTGATGCAAATGCTGGCGCTGGATCTTCTGCAAAGGATGACGACGTGGTTGACGCCGAAGTGGTGGACGACGACAAGGACGATAAGGACAACAAGTAATGTCCGAGTTTAACGCCAACGACTACTTGAGCGGATTGGAAGATGTGCCTTCGGATGCTGGCGATTTGGAAGAATCGTCAAATCCAGCTGATTCTGCTAGTGCAGCCTCGTCTAGTGAGCATGTGGATGCATCACAAAACGAAGCACAAGACGCAGCTGCTCATGAGGCAAAGCATGCGGCGACGCAAGATACGCCAACACAAGATGTGGATGCTAATGCAAGTGCCGATGCGGAAAAGTCGCCAGCAACCGACGATGAAGCCAACGCTAGTAAGTCTCAAGAAAATAATGATTCTTCAGACACGCAAAGCAACGAAGAAGAAGATTCTTTAACACCGCTTGGCAAAGCCAAAAAAGAGGCGGCGGAGTATTTGGAAGCGTTGCAACGCGAGCGAGCAGAGTTCATAAACTTCCGCAACCGTGCTTCTAAAGAGCAAGATCGATTCCGTCAACATGGAATTATCGATGTTTTAACAGCTTTGCTACCTGCTTTAGATGATATTGATCGTATTCGTGAACATAGCGATATGGACGATTCATTTAAAGCCGTTGCTGCAAAGTTAGACAAAGCATTTGAGAAATTCGGCGTTGAAAAGTTCGGCGAAAAGGGCGAAGAATTTGACCCGACTAAGCACGATGCGATTCTGCATAAGCCAGATCCAGATGCTACAAAAGACACAGTAGATGTTGTTGTAGAAGCAGGATACAGGATCGGAGATCGAGTGATTCGCGCAGCTAGAGTAGTTGTTGCATCGCCAGCAAGCTCGTGAAACACGCTGTGAAACATTCGTATGGTTTGTATGTAACGCAATAAAACGCAGTTACCGACTAGCGAAGAATCCCATAAAAACTTACTCGTGCTGGTTTAAAACGTTTAAAACACTGTTTACAAACGCAAAACCAACACGAGTAGGTTTGTATTTAAGGTTTATATATATGCCAATGTGCTCGAAACATAAGAAGGAGGCACAAATGGCTGAAAATGAATGGTTAGCCAAAGATTTCTACAAAGTGCTCGGTGTCTCCAAAGATGCCGACGAAGACACAATCACAAAAGCATACAGAAAACTAGCTAGAAAATATCATCCTGATTTAAACAAAACAAAAGAAGCGGAAGAAAAATTCAAAGACGTGTCCGAAGCGTATGACGTGTTGAAAGATAAGCAAACACGTCAGCGTTACGATGCGATACGCCAATTCGGAGCGGGCGGAGCAAGATTCGCTGGAGGCTCTGGAGCAGGCGGATTCGACGCAAGTGGATTCAGTGATATATTCTCATCGATGTTCGGAGGCTCAAATGGGTCTCGCGTGCGATTCTCCACAAGCGGAGCTGGACCAGACATGGGAAACATATTCTCCATGTTCACGGGAGGTGCAGGAGCGCAATCTTCGCAAGGATTTGGAGGAAGTGGCTTTAATGGCGGTGCAGAATATGGTCAATATGGTCAGTATGGTCAATATGGTCAATCTGCTCCACAAAATTCGCCTGAACGCGGTGAAGACATTACAACTTCAATCAGACTAACGTTTAAACAAGCGTTCAAAGGTGCTACGGTTTCGCTTCGATCGGGCGGAGAGTCGTTCAAAACTCATATTCCAGCAGGAGTAAAAGATGGGCAAAAAATCCGCTTAAAGTCCAAGGGCAAGCCAGGGAAGTTTGGTGGAGAAGCTGGAGATATGTACTTACAGGTTCAGGTAGAAAAAACTGATAATTTTTCTCTACGCGGCTGTGATTTAGTGGCAAATCTTCCGCTTACACTAGATGAGGCTGTTCGCGGAGCAAAAGTCACGCTTAAAAACCTAGATGGTAAGCCAGTAGTGTTTAAAGTGCCAGCTGGAACATCTAGCGGTAGCGAAGTACGTGTAGAAGGCGAAGGCGTGCCAGGTAAAAATGGAGCCTTTGTAGGAATCGTACAAATACAAATACCAAAGCGATCTGGCATGATGATAAAGCGTGCTGCAAAAGAATTCAACAAGGCATGCGGAGAATCATATGAGCAAGAAGTGCACGATTTGCGCGCATAGCAACAAATCGCTTAGTGTGTGCGTGTAGAAAGGAAAAGTCATGGTTAGGTTGGAGCGCCAAACTAAAGCATTGTACGAAATGTGTGCAGTGGCGTTAGTGCGTGGAAGCGCAACTCTTGACGGCGCAGATGAAGTCGGCTTTAAAATCGACATGCCGATTTTTACAGTAAGCCACGTAGCCAACCTAACCGACACTCATCCACAAACACTAAGACAGTACGACAGGCTGCGCTTGATTATGCCACAGCGTACAGAAGGTGGAGCTAGAAGATACTCGCTTAGAGACATAGATAGGCTTGTGCAAACACAAAAACTAAGCCAAGAAGATGGAGTAAATCTTGCTGGAATAATGCGTATTTTGGCTTTGCAAGAAGAAAATCGCCAGCTTAAAAGACAAGTAAGACACTTGATTGAAGAAGCCAATTGCGCTGAACGAAATATTTTTACTGCGACTGTAGATGGGAATATTGTAGAAGTTCAAAGGTCACAAAGCGCAAAGGATTGGCGACGCGACATTCGTGTTCAACAGCGAGCATTGCCATCATCGTATAATAAACATTCTCACTCGCAAAACGATGCTCAATACAACAATTGTGATTATGATGATTTAAACGACGATAAGTCTGTTGTTTTGTGGCGAGCATTCAGAATATAGCAATGTAGCAGTCTAACATTAGTTTAGATATTATTAAATACTAATCAAATGTTTAAATATAAAATGTAAATATAAAATATAAATATTGATAAATATCGCATACGTAAAGCGACAAAACAAAGGGTATTGATGGCAATAAACACAACAGCAGCGCAAAACACCACAAATCACAAGCTTTCCGCAGTCTTTTGGGATATGGACGGCACGTTAATTGATTCGGAACCGTATTGGCATGATGCTGAAATCCAAATCGCAAAAGAACATGGTGGCGAATGGAACGAAGAATTAGCTTGGCAGTATTCTGGTGGATCTTTAAAAGATGTTGCTGAAGCCATGATTGCTCGCGGAACAAAAATGGGCGTTGAAGAAATCGGCAACGCGATGGTGGACTATGTAGCGCAAAAAGAGCAGATAGAGGTTCCATGGGTACCAGACGTTCTGAATCTTTTGCAAAAATTAGCGGATGCAGGAATCCCTTCGATTCTAGTGAGCAATTCACCAAGGCGACTTGTTGAAAACATTGTGAACCATGCGCCAAAAGGTGCGTTTGCAGGATACATTTGCGGAGACGATGGATATGCTACAAAGCCAAGCTCCGAGCCATATTTAGCAGCAGGGAAACTGCTTGGTATTAGTGCGCAAAACATGAAGTATTGCATCGCTATTGAGGATTCGTTTGCAGGGTTAAAGTCGGCTGCAGCTTCGGGGGCGACGACTCTTGCACAAACAGCGTACTCGAATCTAGACGTAAGTAACGGACCGCAATTCGCTGATATACATGGATACGAAGATGTTACGCCTCAAACGCTTGAGCGCTACATTATTGCGCGAATTGCGCAGTAGCGAATATGTGAGCGCTTAGAGCGCGCGAACGGTATTTCTTTGCTTGCTGTTGCGCGAGGTTTGAGTATTTCTCTCCTCGCAAGTCCCGTCGCTACGCTCCTCTTTTATTGCTCGTATAGAAATACATCAAACCTTCTGAATATCTAAAACTTTTGCGTATATCTTAATCACCGAGATTCTCGATTTTTCTTCTTCATTCGATGAATCACCATTTCATGCTGAGGTTCATCTCATTCAGTGCGAAAAATCTCGAATCTCTACCTACTTGGCGCAACCTACGTAATCTTGTAACGCGCGAACCAATCGACGCTTTTTGTACCAAATTCGACCCGATTCACGTACAAACTCGGGGAAATATAGATTAATCGCCGCCAGCAGCGCCTTCTTGAGTCTCTGATCCAGAGTATCCATATGGCGATCCTGGCGAGTCAAATGCTCCAGACGAATTGCGTTCAGCTTGACCAGACTCTCCCGAACCAAGCCCAGATCCATAAGATCCTTCGGACCCGCGTGAAGAGTCGCCAGCAGCCGCGCCTGCAGAATCTGAAGGCTTATTTTCTGTCCTATCTACTTTATCCTTATTTTCCTTATAAGGCTCTTTATCGTCAGAAGCTCTATCCGAGTAGTCGTATTCCGAAGTACGCCTATTGCCTCCAAGTCCCCACTTGCCATCTTCACCACCAATTTTGCCGTTATCCTTAGCTTCTGGGAACTTCTCGGTAGGCATTCCAGTAAGCGCGTGACGCATATACTTTGTAAACAAATGTGCAGAATACCCAACACCGCCTGGATAACCGCGGAAAGACGGAACAGGCTGAGGATTTCCCTGCGCATTCGGATACCATATAGCAAACACGGTTACAACACTAGGAGTAAAACCAACAAAGCTGCATGCAGTCTCATCGTTTGCGGTACCAGACTTTCCAGCTATAGGTTTGCCAACACCCCTAGCTTCCGTAGAAGTACCATATTGCACAACGCCTTGCAGAGCTTTAGTGGTAAGAGCCATGTCTGCTGGAGAAAACACTTGTCGTCCAGATGTTGGAGCTCTATAAAATTCTTTACCATCTGGATTCTTAACGCTAGCAACAATATGAATATCTGGTCTACGTCCCTGACTTGCTATCGTAGAATAGGCTCGCGCAATTTCGCTAACATGCACAGGGTCGTTGCCCAACACTGTGAACGGATTTTCGCCATTAATCCTCTTAGGATCCAAGCCAGCCGTAACAGCAGTATGAGCCACAGCCCTACGCCCAAGCTTTTGCTGCAAAGACATAAACGGCGTGTTCACGGAGTTTGCTGTTGCTTTATAAAGGTTGATTGTTCCCCAATTAGTGTTTGCATAGTTGTTAACAGGCTTATCTATGCCTTCAAACTTTAGGTTAGAATTTCCATTAAACAGTGTATTAAGACTTGTTCCAGCCTGAATAGCACCGATTAAAGCGAATGGCTTCATGGTACTTCCAGGCTCATAAAGGGCTTGAGTAGCATTATTAAGCGGTTTAGAAAGATAGTCATCTCCAGCATAAACAGATATGATTGACCCGTCTTTAGGATTTACACTCATTCCACCTACTTGCAACCCAGCTGGAGTGATTCCGCGACCACCCATAGCAGGGCTTGCCACACTAAACATTAAATCCTGCTTAGCTTTGTCGATTGTTGTAACAATACGATATCCGCCAGTATCAAGGTCTTCCTTCGTAAAAGCTCCGCTTTGAGTAAGCTCGCTGCGAACCATGTGAAGCAAATAACCTTGAGGTCCTGAATAAACGTTTTGCTTAGTCTGATTAATGGTTTGTGGCATTTTAGCGCTTTTATATTCTGCGTCAGTAATGTACTTGTCTTCACGCATAATCCTAAGAACGCGCTTGAATCGCATATTCGCTTCTTTAGGCATAATTGCAGGATCCCAGCTGCTTGGTGCAGGGATTATTCCAGCCAGCATTGCTGCTTGAGATAGTGTAAGATCCTTTGCTTCTACACCAAAGTACGCTTTTGCTGCCGCTTGTATTCCATACGCTCCGCGACCAAGATAAATAGTGTTCATATAGTTACATAGCACAGTATTTTTATCTTGTGTTTGCGCGATTTTTAGAGCTAGAATCGCCTCGTGAAGCTTGCCTAAATACGTTTTTGTTTCACCAAGATAGTAGCGTTCTGCATACTGTTGTGTGATTGTGGACCCGCCCCAGCGTCCTTTAGAAGTTATGTTGTGAATTATTGCGCGTCCAATTCCTTTAAAATCAATTCCACCGTCTTTGTAGAACGATCTGTTTTCGCTTGCGACTATCGCGTTGCCAACATATGGTTTTAGCGCAGAGCAACTTATGATTTCTCGATTTTGTTCCGCAAAACTACCGATTTCTGTTTTTCCATCTGCGTAGTACACCTTGGTTTTGTCTGCCATCGCAATCTTATCTGGCTGCGGAATGTCGGTGTTTACATACATAACCGCAAATACGAGTGTGCCAAGGATTATTGGTGTAAAAATTATGATTAATGCCCAAAATAGGATTGGATGTTTTGTTCGCCACGTGTCGCGGATTCTTTTGTGTTTTCTTCTTTGACGCCTCTGCCTTGTTGCGCTTGGTCTGGCTGTTCCAGTTCTGGCGTTTGCGCGTCGTTTTTCCTCTGCAGAAGTCGCGCTTCTTACAGTGCGTCCTGTATTAGAAGAGTGCGAATTTTGTCCATTACTATTTGCAACCATATAATCCAAGTTAGCGCTTGGCGAGGAATTTTAATCATATGTAATATCATGTGTAATATTTGTAAAAGCTAGTATTATAAAAGTGTGTTAGTGCAGCATGATTATATGCTGCTGTTTTTGGGCAAGGAGTTTATATGAGTATCCGCGTTGCCATTGCCGGTGTTGGCAATTGTGCTTCGTCGTTGGTTCAAGGCGTTGAATACTACAAAAATGCCAATGATGGCGATAAAATTCCAGGATTAATGCATGCTGTTTTTGGGCAATATCGTGTGCGAGATATTGAGTTTGTAGCAGCTTTTGATGTTGACGCTTTAAAAGTGGGTCATGATTTAAGCGAGGCGATTTATGCTTCGCAAAACAACACGATTCGCTTTGCAGATGTGCCTAATCTTGGTGTTAAAGTGCAGCGTGGACCTACTTACGATGGTTTGGGCGACTACTATAAGCAGATGATTGACGAATCTGAAGAAGAACCTGTGGATGTTGCCGCGGTTTTGCGCGATTTGCATGTAGACGTGCTTGTGTCTTACTTGCCAGTAGGCTCCGAGCAGGCAGACAAGGCTTATGCGATTGCAGCTATGGAAGCTGGATGCGCGTTTGTAAACTGCCTTCCTGTTTTTATTGCTTCCGACCCAGTTTGGGCGCAAAAGTTCCGCGATGCAGGCGTTCCGATTATTGGCGACGATATTAAAAGCCAGGTTGGAGCTACGATTACGCATCGCGTTATGGCGCGACTTTTTGAAGATAGAGGAGTGCGTTTGGATCGCACTTACCAGCTGAATGTTGGCGGAAACATGGACTTTATGAACATGTTGCAGCGCTCTAGGCTTGAGTCGAAGAAGATTTCTAAGACGCGCGCGGTTACTTCGATTGTTCCGCACGATATGGATGATCACAACGTGCACATCGGTCCTTCGGATTATGTTGCTTGGCTTGACGACCGCAAGTTTGCGTTTGTGCGCTTAGAGGGCACCACTTTTGGAGATGTTCCGCTTAGCTTAGAGTACAAGCTCGAAGTGTGGGATTCGCCTAATTCTGCAGGCATTGTTATAGACGCTGTGCGCGCAGCGAAGATTGCGTTGGATCGCAAGCTTTCGGGTCCGATTTTGGCTCCTAGCTCCTACTTTATGAAGTCGCCAGCTGTTCAGCATGAAGATAGCGAGGCGCGCGAACTCGTTGAGCGCTATATTGCTGGAGATGTTGAGGCAGATGAGTCGCAGCTTAATGCAGATGTTGAGGCTGCAAAAGAACATGGTAAAAGCGTGTGGCGCGCCTAGCAATGCGCCTAATGGTGCGGAAGCTTGCGACTTGCGCTCGACTTGTAGCCAAAATCGTGTAATATAGGTAGAGCCTCCGCGTGGCACTACGTCACCCAATCCCCCCAGGGCAGGAATGCAGCAAGGGTAAGTGGCCTCTGGTGGGTGCGCGGGGGTTTTCTGTAATATCTTTGAAAAATCTTCCGCTTTTTGTACGTGATTTAGGTCAAATTTGGTACAAAGTGCGTCACATCGTTCGCGCGGTCTAAGCGCGCGAACGTCTTCGCTTGCGTTGAAAGCACACTGTGCTTTCAACCTTAAGCAAGCTCAGCGCTCCGAATTACCTTTTCGCGCTACGCTCTAAGCGAAAAGGTAGGTCGTCGCGCATGGAGTGTTGTTTGATAAAATGCTTGGTATGAGTCTATTTGAAGGCAGCAAGATTAGCGATGGCAGCGACGACAGTGATAATAGCCAAATTAGCGGCATTGGTGAAAATATCAAAAATAGTAAAAATTCTCAAAGCAGCGAGGCTAATCAAGATATTTCTAAGCTCGATCCGCTGATGAATCGTCCTAGAATATCAACAATAGCTTTGTGTGCGCTGTGTGCTGTTCTTTTTGCATCTTTTGCATCAATCATGTGGATTCTAGCCGTTAGAACCGCAATAGGTCAGTCGTATGAAGAAATGGTGATTAGTACTTTTGGATATAGTGCCATTCCGTCGTGGCTGTCTGTTGTACTAACTCCGCTTAGAAGTTCCATACTCGTTATAGTCTTATCTGCCTTGATTTGCGCTGCGGCAGCAATAATATCAATCATAAGAAAACGCTGGTGGCTGATTGCGCAATGCGCTGTAATACTAGTTTTATCTCTAGCTGCAGAGCCTCTAAAACGTGTGCTTCCTCGTCCGATCCTAGTAAATGTAGCAACGCTTGCAAAAAATTCCGCTCCATCTGGTCACATGCTACTAATGGCGGCTGCGTGCGCGCTGCTTGTTTGCGCTGTAAGTCGCGCTTTTAGAGCATGGGTTGCACTTGGCTCAGCAATAATCACATTTCTGCTTGCCATAGCTCTTTTGGGAGGCAGATGGCACAGACCGGCAGACGTTATGATATCCGTACTCATAGTTGGTGCTGTAACGTCAACAGTGTTGATTTTTACAAGATCATCTGGAATGGACGTGCCAGGTTCAAGAAGATCATCTATAAGCGTGCAAATCGTTGGAAGCGCAATGATCACAATGGGAATAATCTGCCTAACTTACTGTTCATACATGATTTACCAGATTATGCCAGGAATAGATTTAGGTGCAAAATGGGCTATAGGAGTAGCGCACTCTTCCTCATATTGGGCTGTAGCAGGAGTGTGTAGCTTGACTTTCGGCGTTTTGATGGTTCTTAGACAATCCAGTGCAGCTCCTTTAAGTAGGCTCGGATTAGTTGGTGCTCCGCCTACTCCTCCTTCAAAAAGCGAAGTTCCAAAACGTCAAGATGAGGACGATTTATTGTTAAGATTATCGTCTAATTGAATAAAAAATAAGTAAAGTGGTATATATAGGAGTATATGCTGATATTTCGCAAAGTTTGATTTTGTTGATTTTGTTGAATATGAAACGCGTATTGCGTTAGAGTTTGCGTGGATTGAGTAGTAAAAGCGCGGAATATGCATACAAAATGCATCTGTACGAAAGGAGAGCGTATGACAGAGCAGAACAAGCTTGTCATTGTGGAGTCTCCCACTAAAGCGCGTAAAATAGGCGGATATCTTGGAAGCGGATACACTGTTATGGCATCCGTTGGCCACATTCGTGATTTAGCACAGCCAAGTCAGGTGCCAGCTGCTAAAAAGGCAGAATTTGGCAAGTTTGGCGTAGATGTAAACAATGGTTTTGAGCCATACTATGTTGTTGGCGCAGATAAAAAGAAAACAGTTTCGGATTTAAAGGCTGCGCTCGCAAAGTCGGGCGAATTGTTCCTCGCAACTGATGAGGACCGCGAAGGAGAAGCGATTGCGTGGCATCTTGTGCAAGCACTTAAGCCAAAAGTGCCAGTAAAGCGCATGGTGTTTCACGAGATTACAAAAGATGCGATTCAAGCTTCGCTTGCTAACACGCGAAACGTTGACGACCATATGGTTGATGCGCAAGAAACACGCCGCGTGTTGGATAGATTGTACGGCTACGAGCTTTCGCCAGTTTTGTGGCGTAAAGTGGGACCGGGTCTTTCTGCTGGGCGAGTGCAATCTGTTGCAACGCGTTTGATTGTTGAGCGCGAGCGCGAGCGAATGGCGTTTAAAAAGGCGAGCTATTGGGATGTTTGTGCGGATTTGAGCGCAAATGGCGTTGATTTCCAAGCGAGAATGACGGCTCTAAATGGCAATCGTTTGGCTGCTTCTAAAGATTTTAATTCGCTTGGCGAGCTTCAAAAAGCCAAGGGCGAATCTGCTTTAGCGCACTATTTGAACGAGGCGGATGCTTGTGCGATTGCACAGAGTCTTGGTACAGCTGATTTTGTTGTGAGCTCAATGGACACTAAGCCGTATCGCCGCCGCCCATTGCCTCCGTTTACAACTTCTACTCTTCAACAGACTGCTGGAAACCGCTTGTCTATGAGCTCTCGCCAAACTATGCGCGCGGCTCAATCTTTGTACGAAAACGGTTACATAACCTACATGCGTACGGATTCTGTAACGCTTTCTAAAGAGGCGATTTTTGCGGCGCGAGATTGCGTTAAGTCTAGTTTTGGAGACGAGTATTTAGCGGATTCTCCAAAACAGTATGCTACGACTTCTGCAGGCGCTCAGGAAGCGCACGAGTGTATTCGTCCTGCTGGATCTACTTTTAGGAATCCTGCGGATTTGGCTGGCGTTCTCCCTTCTGATCAGCTTAAGCTTTATACGCTTATTTGGCAGCGCACTCTTGCTTCTCAAATGGCGGATGCTACTGGTTTTACGGCTACAGTTAAGCTAGATGCTTCGGCTGGCAGCTTTGGAACGGCTAATTTCCAAGCTTCTGGAACCGTGATTGAGTTTGCTGGATTTATGAAGGTGTTTGGCGGATTTAGCGAAGACGAGCAGTCTAAGGCTTTGCCTCCTATGGCTAATGGCGATGTTCTTAAAGCTTTGCGAGTTAGCGCGGATGGTCATGAAACTCAGCCGCCAGCTCGCTACACGGAAGCGTCTTTAGTTAAAACGCTTGAAGCTAAGGAGATTGGTAGGCCGTCTACTTACGCTAGCATTATTTCCACGATTATTGACCGCGGATACGTGTATGAGCGTGGGCGCGCGTTGATTCCAAGCTGGCTTGCTTTTGCTGTTATTAAGCTTTTGGAATCTAATTTCCCAACTTACGTTGACTATGCGTTTACGGCAGACATGGAAAATGGTTTGGATCGTATTGCGCATGGTGAAGAGGCTGGTAAAGATTGGCTTTACCAGTTTTACTTTGGAGATAACGGGGCGGTTGCTGGCGACTTTGCAATGCATGAAGGTTTGCAAAAACAAGTTGATCAGCTTGGCGAGATTGACGCTCGAGAAATCAACACGATTGATATTGGCGGCGGATTGCACGTGCGCGTAGGTAGATACGGCCCGTATTTGGAAGATACGAAGAATCTAGACGAAGAGGGCAATGCGCGCAGAGCTTCGATTCCAAGTACTTTGGCTCCAGACGAGTTGACTGAGCAAGTTGCGCGAGATTTGATTGAGAACAACTCCGACGGTCCGCGTGTTTTGGGTACGGATCCGCAAACTGGCGGCAGCGTAGAAGTTAGGAACGGGCGTTTTGGAGCGTACGTTGCTCTTGTTGAAGCCTCGGATGAGGATGGGTCGCAAGCATCCGACGATTCTGCTAAAACTGGCGCAAAGTCTTCTGCAAAATCTAAAAAGTCTGCTAAAGCTAAGCCAAAAATGGCGTCTTTGTTTAAAACAATGGACCCTGCGACAATAACTTTGCAAGATGCTTTGCGACTTTTGAATTTGCCTCGATTGGTTGGTGTTGTGGAAGAAGTTGATGAGCAAGGCGAAGTAAAGCGCGCGAAGATTGAGGCGAATAATGGTCGATACGGACCTTATTTGACTAAGACTTACGAGCGCGCGGATGCTGGCGATTCGGCAGCGTCTGTGGATGCCAAGCCAGACAATCGTTCGCTTGCAAGCGAAGACGCGATTTTTAGTGTGACTTTAGACGAAGCCAAGGAGCTTTTTGCTCAACCGAAGTATGCAAAACGCACTCGTGGAGCCGCAAAACCGCCGCTTAGGGAGCTTGGAGAAGATCCAGAAAGCGGCAAGCCAGTGGTGATTAAAGACGGCTTCTATGGAGCTTATATTACAGACGGCGTTACGAATCGCACGCTTCCAAAGCAGTACACGCCTGAGTCGATTGAGCCGCAAGTTGCGTTTGAGCTTTTGGCGCAAAAGCGTGCGGCAGGGCCTGTAAAGCGCAAGAGAACTGCTGCAAAGAAGACGGCAACAAAGAAGACGGCTGCTAAGAAAACGGCCGCTAAAAAGCCTGCTGCAAAAAAGAGCACAGCAAAAAAGTCCACGTCTAAAGGCGAGTAAACCTGGTAGAGGTATGCAAAAATGGCTATAGGTCTTAAAAACAGCGGGCTTAGCGGTTTAAACAAAGGTCTTTTTATATCTTTTGAAGGTATAGACGGCGTTGGGAAAACCACGCAAGTTGAGGCTTTGCGTGATTTTTTGCAAGCACGCGGACTTGAGGTCGTTGTAACGAGAGAGCCTGGCGGAACACCGTTGGGCGAACAGTTGCGCAACATTCTTCTACACGGCGGAGCGATTTCTGCGCGCACCGAGGCGCTTCTGTTTGCTGCGGATCGCGCTCAACATGCTGCGCAAATCATCATCCCAGCCTTGCGGCGCGGTGCGGTGGTTATAACGGACCGTTACATTGACTCATCGCTAGCGTATCAGTCTGGGGGGCGTGAGCTCACTATGCAAGACGTGCGCGATTTAAGCGAGTGGGCATCTAATTGCCTTTGGCCCAATCGCACGTATTTGCTAGATATGAGCGAGAAAGATGCTGCTGTGCGATTGCATGGGCAGGCGGATCGCATGGAAAGTGCAGGGCTTGATTTTGCGCGCCGCACGCGTGAAGCGTTCTTAGATCTTGCTAAACAAAATGCGCAAAGATTTTGCGTTTTAGACGCCACTTTGCCAGCTTGCGACTTATCTAAGTTGATTGCTAAAGACATGTGCGAGTTGATGGATAATGCTGGAATAGGTGACAAAAAATCGCCAGAAGCCCCAGAAAATCAAGGATTTTAGGATTTTAGGACTATAGGATTTTAGCAATGGACGTTTGGGAATCGGTAGTTGGTCAAGCGCAAGTTGTTGAACGCCTTAAAAAAGTAGCGCAAGGCGATTCAAGCAAAATCGCGCAATCATGGCTTATTTGCGGATCTACTGGATTCGGGTGTGCAAAAGTGGCAAGAGCGTTTGCAGCGGCATTGCAATCGAGTGGAAAAATCGCAAGCAACCGCGCCGCCGAAAACTCCGCCACTCAAATAAACACTCAAATAAACACAGATAAAATCGCAAGTGAAGTATTAGCTGGAACAAGCCCAGACGTAAACATTTTAAGCACGGACAAAGTTACAGTAAGCATTGACGAAGTGCGCGAACTCGTATCAATATCCGAGCAAATGCCAAGTGTTGCACCGTGGCGAATCATAATAATCGAAGACGTTGGGCGCATGCTTGAGCGCACAACAAACGTTTTGCTAAAAGAAATCGAAGAGCCAGCACCTCGCACAATATGGATTCTTTGCGCGGCAAGCGCGGCAGATGTTTTGCCAACAATTCGTTCTAGGTCTCAAATAGTGAATTTGGCTCAACCAAGCGACCAAGATGTGCAAGAATACGTGCAACAAAGCGCACACATTGATGCAAAAACGGCGGCAAGCGTGGCTCGCATAGCTCAAGGAAACGTTGATTTAGCAATGCTTTACGCTACAAGCGAGAGTGCTAGAAGCAGAAGAGAAGAGCTTGTTGCAGGCGTTTTGCGTCTTAGCAGCGCAATAGATGCTATTATGCTTGCACAAACGCTAATCGAAGATGCTAAAAGCCAGGCAGAAGACGAAGTGCAAAAGTCTGTTGAAGCTGAGCAAAGCGAGTTTTTGCGCATAAATGGCATTAAGCCAACAGATAAAATCCCACCTAAAATTCGTAGCGCATACAATGCGATTGGCAAAAAAGACGATGTTAAGCGCAAAGTCACTCGCGTAAGCAGAGACGTTTTAAACCGCGCAATAGATGCGATTTGCAGCGTGTACAGAGATGTGCTTGTTGTGCTAAACAATGCGCAATCGCAAACACCACTTGTGAATCAAGAATTTAAAGCAGAAATTATGCAGCTTTCTAAAAAGAATACAGCAGAGCGCGCGCTTAAATGCCTGGACGCGCTTGCGGTTGCTAAAAAGCGGCTTGCTGGCAATGGAAACGCAACGCTTGTTTTTGAAGCACTTTTATGTGCGCTTTGACTGAGCTTGAAATTGCATAACGCATTTCAAGCTCCTTCAAAGCGCTGAGCCGCTCAAGGCAGAAGCACTGCTTCTGCGCGGCGAAGACGCTCGCGCAGCTAACCTGCGCGAGCGATGGGTCAAATTTGGTACAAAGTGCGGAAGTTTTTCCGCTTTCCTGCGAGTTTTTTTAATTTTGTGTATTTGTGTATTTGTGTAAAAATGAATTATTTCCTATAGTCACAGCGGTAGTAGATACTTAAATTATGAATATTTCTACAGATTTCACCACTATTCCAGACAACTTTGCAAAAGCTGCGCCGGAAGAAAACAAGATTAACGGCGTTCCAGTCGTGTCTTTTCCATTTTATGTAGACAAGTTGCCGGATTTTGTGCACTACTTGCATTGGCGATTTGTAGACGACGACGCTATACCAGTGTGCGGATTTCAGTGGATTCATTGGGTTGTGGCAAATGTTCCAGTGGAAGCGCTTATGTTTGACTTTAATGACTCGCGCGCTTTGCAAATTCCGCAAGACTTTTCGCGCACAATGCCAACTATGATTCCAGAAGTTGTACAAGGGCGAAACTCGCAAGCTAGCCGATTTGTGGGTTGCACAGACCCTGCAATTACAATGCGCTACAATGGCCCGCAGCCGCCAGACAAGGATCACGACTACATGCTAGAAGTGTTCGGCACGCAAAAGCCTCTTCCAAATCTTAAAGAAGGCTTCTATCTTAACGAAATGATGAATGAAATCAGGCATTACGATTCGTATGTAGACGTTAACGGATTATATTTGCGAGGAAAAGCTTAGAATTTAGGATTTAGGCTTTATATGACTTCGTGCGGATTAGTCGCAAGCAGCTTACGACTATATATGCGTGCGTAAAATAGTCAAAAATAAGCAAAACCAATCAAACTAATCTAAACAAACAAAATAATCAAAAATAATCAAATAACCAAAATAATCAAAAATTAGAAAAATGAGGATGCAAATATGGCATGCACAACAATTTTAGTAGGACGCAAAGCGAGCTACGACGGATCCACGCTTATCGCGCGTAACGAAGACTCAGCAAATGGCGAGTTTAATCCAAAGCGTTTAGTGGTAGTAAAGCCGCAAGACCAGCCTCGCGTTTATAAGTCCGTGCTTAGCCACGTAACAGTAGAGCTTCCAGATAATCCAATGCAATACACAAGCGTTCCAAACGCAGACTTGCGCGAAGGAATTTGGGGAGAAGCTGGCGTTAACGAAGCAAACGTGGCAATGAGCGCAACCGAAACGCTTACATCCAACGAGCGCGTGCTGGGCGCAGACCCAATGGTGGAGCTTCAAAAAGCGCAAGGTAAGGAAGGCGACGCTGATTATAAGTCAGAAGTGCCAGGAGGAATTGGCGAAGAAGACTTCTTAACGCTTGTTTTGCCTTATATTCGTAGCGCTCGCGAAGGCGTTGAGCGTTTGGGCGCGTTGCTTGAAAAGTACGGCACTTACGAGATGAACGGCGTTGCATTCTCGGATGTAAACGAGATTTGGTGGATGGAAACTGTTGGCGGACACCACTGGATTGCTAAGCGCGTGCCAGACGAGGCGTATGTTGTTATGCCAAACCAGCTTGGAATCGACGAGTTCGATTTGGAAGACGCTTTGGGAGACCAAGAAGAGCACATGTGCTCGGCTGATTTGCTTGAGTTTATTGAAGAAAACCACTTAGATTTGTCGGTTGAAAACGCTTCGCCATTTAATCCTCGTGATGCTTTTGGCTCTCATTCAGATGCCGACCACGTGTACAACACTCCTCGCGCGTGGTTTATGGAGCGTTTCTTGAATCCTTATGACGAAGTGTGGGATGGTAAAGACGCTGATCACAAGCCAGATAGCAACGATATTCCGTGGGCGCGTCAGCCTGAGCGCAAAGTGACGGTTGAAGACGTTAAGTACGTGCTTAGCTCGCACTATCAGGGCACTGAGTACGATCCTTACGGCAAGCTTGGCGATGAGCATACTCGTCATCTTTTCCGTCCAATCGGCATCAATCGTCAAAGTCAGCTGGCTGTTATGCAAATCCGCCCTTACGTGCCAGAAGCGTTCCGCACAATTCAGTGGATGGCGTACGGCTCTAACCCATTTAATGCGCTTGTGCCGTTCTATCCAAATGTAAACGAAACTCCAAAGTATTTGGAAGATACGACTACTCGCGTAACAAGCGAAAACTTCTATTGGGAGAATCGCATTATTGCAGCTCTTGCGGATGCCGCATTTAACGACACTGCAAACGCGATTGAGCGTTACCAAGAAGTTGTCGGTTCCCTTGGTCACGCAATGGTTAAGTCTACGGATGCTGCCGTGGCAGACATTCTTGGCGTTTCTTTGAAGGATTACGAACCAGAACGTGAAGGTAATGAAGGCGAAGATTACGATGATTTAGTTCGCGATCCTGAAGCTATTATTGCAGAGCTTCGTAACGACAAAGTGCGTGAAGCTTTGGCTGAAGCGAACGACGATATGGCAGCAAAGTTGAAGAAAGAAACAGATTCTTTGCTTGACACAGTGCTGTACATAACTAGCATGCGTATGAAGAATGGTTTTAATCGTTCCGATCACTGATCGCAAGCTGTTATAGACATTAGTGATAACGCGCATAGTTTTAATGTAATATTGCTATACCACGCCCATGCAATCGTATAGTATAAAAATTGTTCATTTACATTAGCTATGCGCGTTTAATATTGAACGTTTGTTATTGAACACTATTGGGCATCTACTAGGCTTTTTGCTTATGAAAGTGGGGAATATGAGCATTCTTGATTCGTTTACTACGCAATTTGGATTAGTTAAAAAAATAGACGCCTTCGGATTTATGGATTATTTAAAGAAGAATCCAAGTGAGCAAAAAAAGCACGGTAAAGTGCTACTCGTTACAGCTGATACTCCTCTTAAGGCTTCTAGAGGAGAAGGCAAAACAACTACCACTATTGCGCTGGTAGACGCGTTGCGCGAACGCGGGGTAGATGCGGCGGCTGTTTTGCGCCAGCCAAGCATGGGCATTACTGCAGCGGGTTCAAAAGGCGGCGCTAGCGGCGGCGGAAAGTCCTCACTTTCGCACCCTGAGCTAATCGATTGGGGATTGTGCGGAGAAATGGCTGCCATTGAATGTGCGCAGAATTTGCTTGTTTCTTTTGCAGAAAAAGCGATTGACGAGGGTATTTTAGACACGATTTTAGTGCCGCGCGTAAGTGAAGTACCTTCAAGATCTTTGCGTAGTATTGCTGTTGACTTTGGCAAGAGCACGGTTGCGGAGCGCGTTGTGTTAACGCCAACTTGTGAGCTTATGCAAATTGTAGTGCTTTCGAGAAGCATGGAAGAAATCGCAAATCGCGTTGCTGCCATGATTGCTGGCACAAAAGACGGGAATCCTGTTAAATTTGGCGATTTTGTTGACTTGTGGCGAATCACAAATATTCTTGCCGATGCTGTAAAGCCTGCAAAAACTGAGACGATTAATGGTTCTCCGATTTATGTTCATTGCGGGCCATTTGCCAACGTATCTCTTGGTATTCCAAGCCTTGTAAGCGTTGAAATGGCTTGTGCGTTGCACGATGTTGTTGTTGTGGAAGCAGGCTATGGCACGGATGCTGGTGCGCAAAAGTGGCTAGATATTGCTGCTCGCGAATTTGGCGCAAAGTGGCCTGCTGCTGCGGTTGTTGTTACTCGAGCAACTACTTGGCGAGATGACGAAACGCTTGCATGGCGCTACCCGTTCCACGTTTCGCGCCTTGAGTCGCTTGATATTCCTACTTTCCCTCTTATTAATTTGTGGGAAGGGGAAGATAGCCAAGTTCCAGATTTGCTTGAGCAAGCTAAGACTTTGGGATTCCGTAAGCCGATTGTTGGCAATTTATTCCGAGATGGCGGAGATGGATTGGCAGATCAGCTAGACGATTTTGTGTCTGTGATTACCGCTGATGCTGAAACGAAAGTTCCAGAAAGTAGGCGAGGAAAGTCGCTTCGCGAGCGCATTAATCTGCTTTGCTCCGAGGCGTATGGTGTGCCTGCTGAGCGCGTAATCGACAAAGCAGGTTTTGCTGATTCGTTGAAGGAAGCGCAGGATTTGTGCAATAAGGCTGGTGTTGATTTTGATAGCTTGGCTCTTGTTGCTGTAAAGTCGCCAGCAACCATGACTGATGACGATCACGCGCCTGAAGATTCTCGCACTGTAACTTTAAAGAAAGTAGAAGTTCACGCTGGAGCTGGGGTTGTTCAAGTCAACCTTACATCTTCACTAACAACGCCAATGCCAAAAATCGTGTGATCTTTCTCAACTATTTCCGCTTTTTGTAGTTAGACACGCTGATTAGAGCTACAAAAAGCGGAATTGTTTTCCCGAGTTTGTACCAAATTTGACCTAAATCACGTACAATCTCGGGCAGGTCCTGTCGTTCGCGCGGTCTAAGCGCGCGAACGACTTCGCTTGCGTTGAAAACACACTGTGCTTTCAACTTTGAGCAAGCTCAGCGCTCCGAATTACCTTCGCGCTACGCTCTAAGCTCGAAGACAGGTCGATTAGCACGCAAATGTGCGACGAAGCCAATCGCAAGCAAGATCAATCCACTGCTGAACTTCTGGTTGTACAAACTCAGGAATCACTGCGCCATTTTCATCGCGCTTAGCAGTTTCTTTAACAGCCAAAGCCAAGCCGTGCGGACCCTTAGGGAACAAATGTGCTTCCACGCTTACGCCAGCTTTAACACAAGCATTAATAAACATAATTGAGTTTTGAACTGGAACCGTTTGGTCTGTAATCGTTTGCCAAACGAACACAGGTGGAGTCTTAGAATACACGTGATTTTCCAGCGAAAGCTGTTCAACGAGTTGCGCGCGAGTGTTAGAATCTACGTCTCCAAAAAGACGGTCGAAAGTTGGCTTATGTGCGTATTCGCCAGCGGAAATCACTGGGTAAGCAAGCATAAGAGCGTTTGGACGAACGTCATTTGCGTTGTATCCATTTGTTTCTTCAACATCGTCGCTAACGCTAGTCGCAAGATTTGCTGCAACATGGCCTCCTGCAGAGAATCCAATAATCGCCACTTTTTGCGCATCTACATGCCATTCTTTTGCATTATCGCGAATCAATTGCATAGCTTGTGCTGCTTCCAAAAGCTGAGTCGGGTGTGCACTAGGCACAAGAGAATAGCGCAGAACAAATGCGTGGAATCCAGCAGCAGCAAACTTCATAGCAACAGGTTCTGCTTCGCGATTAGAAACGCGCAAGAATCCGCCGCCTGGCAAAATCAGCACTGCTGGGCGTGTTTGATCCCCTTCGCTATCTAAGTTGTCATCTAAAACATATCCAGTAAGAAGCGCGTTGCTACCGTCAATGCCTTTAATTTGGCGTTCTATAATCTTCATGGTATCTCTTTTCGTTTTGCTTATTTGCAATTTATGTTAAGCATAATTACTAAGCGCAATTACTAAGCATAATTCTAATCAAATATCTTATTTTTTAAGTGCGTTATTTTATAAATTCGTGTAGAGTCTTAAGAGGTTTTATAAGGAGATTTAAGATGCGTAATGAAGAAGATAATTTGGGTAAAGTTGTTCTTGCAGCCACTCCTATTGGCAATATGGGAGATGCTTCATCGCGCTTGATTAATCTTCTAGAAACCGCGGATATTGTTGCAGCGGAAGACACGCGCAGGCTTTACGATCTTGCAAATCGCCTTGGCGTGCATGTTTCTGGGCAAGTTATTGCATATCATGATCACAATGAGCACAATAAGGCAGATGGCTTGCTGGATAAGGTTGAGCAAGGCAATACCGTTCTTGTTGTTTCCGACGCTGGTATGCCTACGATTAACGACCCAGGGCTTGCGATCGTTCGCCGTGCAATAGAGCGCGATTTGCCTGTTACTTGCGCTCCTGGGCCGAGTGCCGTACTAGATGCTCTAGCGCTTTCTGGCTTGCCAACAGACCGTTTTTGCTACGAAGGTTTTTTGCCGCGTAAATCTGGAGACAGACAGCAGCATTTGCGCTCGCTTCTTTCAGAGCGGCGAACAATCGTTTTTTATGAGGCGCCGCACAGAATTGCGGAGTCAATGGAAGATCTTCTTGCAGTTTTTGGCGCAGATCGCAAAATGGCGTTATGTCGCGAGCTTACAAAGGATTTTGAGGAAATAAGGCGAGGAACAATTTCTCAAATATGCAAAAGCGTAGAAAACGACCCTCCGCGCGGAGAAATTGTTCTTGTGATTGCGGGAGCTAGCGATGAAGAAATCAAGCAGCAAAACATTGATTTGAGCGTTGAACAGCTTGCGCAAATGTCTTACGATCTTTCGCAAAACGAGGGTTTGCGTATTAAAGATGCTATAACGCGTATTGTTTCACAAAATCCTCTTTCAGACGGTTCTTTTGCGAATCGTAAAGAAGTTTATGCTGCTTGTTTAAACATCAAGTCATGAAATCTGTTTCGCGTAATCGTAGCTTTCTAAAAGTACGTCTAAGCTATGCTTAACATCTGGACCGCCTTTCTGTGAAATATACTCCAGTATTTTTGCGTCAGCGGCTGGGTTTGCTATAACCCATTTTCGTAAGTGCGGAATGTTTCTCGCTATGTGCCAAAGTATTTCTTTGTCTGTATTTTCACAGCATGCTACTTGCTCTGTGAGAATAATTGGCGGTTTTGGCGGTAGGTCTTTTGTTTGTGTTTTATGGAAATTTTCTGTATTTTCTTGTACTTGATTTAAGTGTTCAATATTAATATTCATAAAAAATATCTTCCTGTTCTATAACGTTTTTTAGCCAATCTTTTGCTTTTTGTGCTCCTGGAAAATGTGGGTTGCTGTTTATGATTTTTTCGCATTCTTTAAAGCTTGTGTCATATTCTTGAATCAGATTGAAAATTGTGTCTTTTTTGCGTATCTCGTCGTAAATATTTTTAGACGGTGTTAATGCTATGTCGCAGATTGTTCGAGCAGGAGATGTTATGCGCAAATCTTTAATCACCTTTTGTTCTCTCTTCAACAATTTTCGTCTGAATACTCGTAATGGATGATCATGTGGCACTACACGATAATGGCTGCCAGAGATAATGTCTAATATGTTTGGAATTGTTCCTCCAAGCCAAATCCATGATGCTGTAAACATGCATGCTGCAGAGTCTCGTGGTATTAGTTTTTTGAGTATTTTGCACCGCCCCTCAATGGACTTTGCAGTGGAATGTGCAAATCCGCTTCTTATTGACAATCGTTCAAAAGCTCCGAATTTAGATAATTTCTTCATGCACAATGGTCCTGGCAGATGCGTTGTGTCTAGTAAGGTTGGAAGATTTTTACTAATGTCAATGTGTTGATTTTTATTGTCGTAATTTTCAAGAATTATTTTTGTTTCTTGAGCTATATCTTTAGTCGTACTGTATTTATTCGCATCATAGTTTCTGCTTTTTGAAGTCGTTTTTGAATTGTGCCTTGAAGTCTGTCTTGAAGTCTGTCTTGAAGTCTTTTTTAAATTTTTAGCGATTGGCTTGATCGTGGATTTATCTGTTCTTTTATTTGTTTGCTTATCGGTTGTTTTGCATGTGTATTTACTTGTAGTATTAGTCGAATTGTTAATAGTTTTGTTTGCAATAATTTCTGCTTCGTTATTCATAATCCCTCCTTTCTTGTTAGACATAATGATTGGGAATAATTTTTTAGACATATGGTTTTAGACATATGGTTTTAGACAGAATAGATACGTTTGTTCATGTTGTCCATAAGATTTTTGCGAAATGTGTAAAAGTGGATTTTTAAGCATTTTTACATTAAAAAATGTGCATATGTGTATATGTTTTTTATTAAGGTGTCCTCGCTGAACAAGATAATATTTGGCTATGAGTCATATTTTGGTGAATGTTGCATGGCCTTACGCAAATGGCCCTCGTCATATTGGTCACGTTGCAGGATTTGGTGTTCCTTCAGACGTGTATGCGCGTTATGAGCGTATGAAGGGCAATGACGTGCTTATGGTTTCTGGTACAGACGAACATGGCACGCCGATTTTAGTTGAGGCAGATAAAGAAGGCGTTAGTGCTCAGGAGCTTGCAAACCGCTATAATCGCGTGATTACTAAAGATTTGTGCGATTTGGGTTTAAGCTACGATTTGTTTACGCGCACGACTACAGCAAATCACGAGCATGTTGTTCAAGAGATGTTCCGTCAGTGCTTAAAGAACGGATACATTTATAAGGGTACTCAGAAGGTTGCGATTTCGCCTTCTACAGGTCGTACTCTTCCAGACCGCTACATTGAAGGCACATGCCCACTTTGCGGCGCGGATGGTGCTCGAGGCGACCAGTGCGATGCTTGCGGAAACGAGTTGGATCCAGATGAGCTTATTAACCCTGTATCCAAGATTAACGGTGAGACTCCGCGATTTGAAGAAACAGAGCATTACTTCCTCGATTTGCCTGCTTTAGCTGATGCTAATTTAAGCTGGCTTAATTCAAGGGATGGTTGGCGTACAAATGTTATCAACTTCTCGATTGGATTATTTAAGGAAGTTAAGCCTCGAGCTATTACGCGTGATATTGACTGGGGTATTCCTGTTCCTGTAGAAGGATGGGTTGATAACCCGAATAAGCGCCTGTATGTGTGGTTTGACGCTGTTATTGGCTACTTGTCTGCATCTATTGAATGGGCACGTCGTCAAGGTAAGCCGGATGCTTGGCGCGATTGGTGGTGTGACCCTAAGTCTCCTGGCTATTACTTTATGGGCAAAGATAACATTACTTTCCATTCTCAGATTTGGCCTTCAGAAATGCTTGCGTATAATGGCGCTGGCTCTAAGGGTGGCGAGGCTGGAGTTTATGGCCCGCTGAATATGCCTGAGCAAGTTGTTGCTTCTGAGTTTATGACTATGGAAGGCAAGAAGTTCAGTTCTTCGCGTGGAATTGTGATTTACGTGAAGGATATTTTGGCGCGTTATCCTGTGGATGCTGTGCGTTACTACATTTCTATTGCTGGTCCTGAAAATTCTGATGCCGACTTTACTTGGGCAGAATTTGTTCGTCATAATAACGAAGAGCTTGCTGCCAGCTGGGGTAATTTGGTAAATCGTGTCGCTAATTTGATTCATAAGAATTTCGGAGAGATTCCTGCTCTGGATGAAAATTCAATGACAGATATGGATCGCGCTTTGCTCGATCAAACCTCTAATGCTTTTGAGATTGTTGGTGGTTTGATTGAACGTCATCATCAGAAGAATGCGCTTAACGAGGCAATGCGTGTTGTGTCGGATATAAACAAGTATATTTCTGCAACTGAGCCTTGGAAGATTAAAGATGATGAAGCACGTCTTGGTACTGTTTTGCACGTTGCAGCTCAAGCTGTTTCTGATGCTAATCATTTACTTGCTCCATTCTTGCCACATTCTGCGCAAAAAGTGTGGGAAGCTCTTGGTGGTACGGGTGTGTTCTCGCCTCTGCCAAGAATTGAAGAGGTGACTGACTTAGATAATCCAGATTTTAAGTATCCGATTATTACTGGCGACTATCGTCTTGGCGAAACTGTTCACCCGTGGGAGAGTGAGGAATTAGTGACTGGTACGCCTGTCGCTAAGCCAACTCCGATTTTTGCCAAAATTCCTAAAGAGGCTATTGATGAGGAGCTTGAGCGTTTTGAATCTGCGCTTGCTGCTCGTCGTAAAGCTGACGAAGAAAGATTGGCTGCGGCTAAAAAATCACTAGAATCTAAGTGATTAAACGAAAAATTTTAAGTTATAGTGATGCATGTAACAAAAAATAGGTTGACTATCAGGATTTAAAAAATTTTTTAAGGAAATTTTTAGGTTATATGCGTGTTTTGCGAGAAAAGTGTGGTTATAATGAGTATTGCTGATGGTTATCCATCAGTGAGGTTCGTTCGCGAACCCCATAACTGAAACCTTCTTCTCTCTTTCTCTCTGCCCCGGTGGGTCTTCTCTTTCCCACCGGGCTTCTTTTTATCTTTTTTAACTGTTCGCTGCTTACCCCGATTTTGTAGCTGATTTACGGCGTGTAGGGCTACAAAAAGCGGAAATTTATGGCTTGTGTAGTGCGTTTGTATCACGACACGCCGTAAACTAGGTACAAACGCACTACATGATTACGCCAAATGTGGTAGAGATTCGAGATTTTTCGCAGCGAAAGAGGCGAGCCTCAGCGCCGAAGGTGGTGACTCGCCGAGAGAGCAAGAAAAATCGAGAATCTCAGCGATGAAAACCACGTAAAAGTTCCAGATATTCAGAAGGTTTGATGTATTTCTATACGAGCAATAAAAGAGGAGCGTAGCGACGGGACTTGCGAGGAGAGAAATACTCAAACCTCGCGCAATACCAAGTAAGGAGCGCGCAACCCCAAATAGGAAAGCGCAATAAAATAAAAAACGCAGATTGCATTTGTAATTTGCGTTTGCAATCTGCGTTTATAAATCAGTTACACTCTATATCAAGTTTAGCGGCAGCGCTTTGTAAGTGGAATCCACGGATCAAGCATTACAGGCTCCTGATCCAATATTGCTCGCGTTGCTTCATCAAGATACTTCTTGTTAATAATGATTTCTGTAACGTAGCGGTCAAACCACTGCGCGGATCCAACGTAGTATCCGTCTTCGCCGTTATCTTTACCCCAGCTGTTTTCAATCTTCCAGCGGTCTGGCTCACCATCTTTGTTAAGGTTTACGCCAGTAAAGGTCATTGCGTGGTTGCCTGGGCAATCCATATATTCCAAACCTTTAGCTTTGTCGAATGTAAACTCTACATCGAATAGCTCGTCTACGCGCACAACTGCTGGGTCAAAGAACCCATCTTGCCTTAGCGAGAATTGCGTGCAATCGCAAGCAAACCAAATTGGATGTCCGTCTTTTAGCTGATCGACAGCTGCTTTTCGGAATACTTCTAGCGCAACGTTTGCAAACTCCATTTCCTTCGTCTCAGCAACGTTTGTGGTGTATTTAAGCTGATAGAGCTTGTTGAACGGAGTGTGTTCCATTGGGGAGTTGCACAAGCTCACAAAGTCGTTTACGTCAATTGGAACGTATTTCTTTGCGAATTCTAGTGGTGTTATTCCATATTCGCGAATCATTGGACGATCGTCTTTGCCAGTCTTTGGCTTATCGTCCTTCTTATCGTCTTCTTTGGCTTCGTTCTTTTTGTCGTCCTTTTCGTCTTTCTTATCGTCGTCATCTTTAGTACGTGCAATAAAGTCGAAACGCTCTGGTGGCTCGCCAAGTGCGATAGCTGTCATACGGTATACGGTTTCAAGGTCGCGGATTTTCATTTCGCGCAACTCTTCTATGGAAGTACCGTTCTTGTGTGCTTCGCGCAATTCAGCCGCGAATTCACGCAACTTGGTATTTATGTATTGTACGAATGCATCTGAGTCAATAGCATTCTGTGAATCTGGGTATGCGCTTTTTGGTACGAGTCCGTACTTGTTTACCAAGTTAACGAACATTTGCCACCATCCGCCGTCGTCGATCGGACCGTAGTTAATGTTTTCAAAGACTCGACTATCTAGGGTTTCGTCTAATGTTGCCAACACGTTTTCCAAGTACGCATTTGCCTTTTCAATCTTGTCCCAGAAGAACAGGTAGCTTTCGGAAAACTCGAAGTCGTCTAAATTCCACTTGTGCATTAATTCGTAACGCAAAGTGTTAAGGGAAGCGAACATCCAGCAACGTCCAGAGTGCTGTTGGTTTGTTATTGATCCTTGTTTTAATTCTATGGAGAAGTTGCGTGGTAAAGCGCGTTGTCCTTGATAGCTTGTTGCAGCTTTAAGAACGCCGCTTGCTACAGAAGCGTTTGCGGCTACTCGATTTGCTCGCTGTTCGTTAAAATGCTTGGAATATTCGCGCACGTTGTCTATGGTAACGGCTTTTACGTTTTCAGACATATATCTCCTTTTGTTGTTAGGTTGAAAATAGGCGAATAAGCGTTATTGTAGCGTGTTCAATGCACGAGTAGCGTTTTGCGTGATTTGTGCTTTTTAGTAGGATGCTAGTAAAACTAATTGCAATGTGTTTTGTTAGTACGAAATGTTATTGTATTTACACTTTTATTACGATTTACGAAACTAATTTTCGTAAAATTTAAATAATTCCGTTAAATATTCTGATGTTTTGTTGATTTTGTGTATTAATTTTTGTGATAATTGATATTTATTCCGTATTATTGCATGTTTATTTTAAGCAATGTACATAGGTTAGCTAAAAATATACTAATTACATGTCCCATTTATGAGGGCTTACTTAAGTGTGCCTTGAGTATGCTTTTGATTTGCTTTTGCAACTGGGTATAGCAAACGATGGCAGTGTGCAAGCTTTAGGCTTGCAGTTACCAGATGGAGGTAACAATGGTTAGACGTAGAAAAGAGTCACAATGATACGATACATCGTTAAACGATGCCTGAATTATGTTGTGATGCTGTTTGTCTCCGTATCCATGACGTATTTCTTGGCAAGTGCTTTTATGGATCCGCGATCGAATTATATGTCTAGGCATCCGCATCCACCAATTCCTTCGATTAACCGTTCTTTGGATTTGGCGAACATTAACGACCAAACTCCAGTTATTACGAGATATTTGCGTTGGATTACTGGCGTTCTTACTCGTTGGGATTGGGGATTAAGCCCAGAGCAGGCTCCTGTTGGTCCTGCGATTGCGGCTCGTATTGGTGCGTCTGTCCAATTAGTTACTTGCGCAACTGTTCTTGGTATTGTTTTCGGTGTTAGTGTTGGCGTTTATACTGCTATTCGTCAGTACAAGTGGCAGGATCGAGTTCTTAACTCTATTGCTACGTTCTTGCTTGTTGTTCCAGCTGCTGTGTTTGGATTGCTTATTGTGTTAGCTGCAATTAGCGTTAACAATGCTGCTGGCTCTCGTTTATTCTTTGTTACGGGATTGCATTCTTATCAAGGTTCTAACCCTATTGCTTTTGTTCTTGACTTCTTACAGCATTTGATTTTGCCGACAATTGTTATGACTGTTCCTGGCATGGTTGGATACCATCTTACGCAGCGTACTTATTTGCTTGACACTATGAATGCTGATTATGTTCGCACTGCTCGTGCTAAGGGCTTGCCTTTGAACATTGCTATTCGTCGCCATGCTTTGCGTACTTCTTTGATTCCTACGGCTGTGGATGTTGCCTTCTCTATTGCAGGTGTGTTCACGGGTGCTGTGATTACTGAGACCGTGTTCGCAATTAACGGTTTGGGTAGCTATTTTGTGCAAACAATTTCTAATAATGACATTAATGGTTCTGTTGCTATTGCTGCATTCGGAGCTGTGTGTACTTTGGCTGGAGCTTTGCTGGCAGATATCTTCTCTGCTTGGCTTGATCCACGTATTCGCTTGAACTAATTGCAGAACAGTGTAGGTGTTATTGATATGAGTAAAAAAGATGTATCTTCAAACCTTCAAGAGTCTGCTGCAGACAAGAAGGCGACTGCTAATTCTTGGGGTAATTTTAAGCGCACTGGCAAGATTACGCTTTATACGCGTCGTTTCTTTAGGCGACCATCTGCCGTTGTTGGCTTGGTTCTGCTTGTGTTCTTGATTCTTCTTGCGTTGTTTGGATCTAAGATTAGTAAGTGGGGCTACGATGAGCCTGATTTTACGGCTCTTGCAACTCCTCCTAGCGCAGAGCATTGGCTTGGCACAACGCCTGGCGGTTCTGACATGTATGCGATGGTTGTTCGCGGACTTGGTCGCTCGCTTTCTATTGGTATTGTAAGCTCCATTTCTATTACAATTATTGCTGCTTTGGTTGGTACTGCTATTTCTTACTTTGAGGGTTGGTTTGAGCAGGTTGGCATGTGGGTTTTGGACATGCTTTTGATTGTTCCATCCTTCTTGCTTATTGCTTTGATTGTTAGCTCCGCGACTGGTGGCAATGATTGGCTTTGGCTTGCGTTTGGTATGACTTCCTTTGGTTGGATTGGTTATGCTCGTACGCTTAGAACTTTGACTTTGAGTTTGCGCGAGCGTGAATATGTGCGTGCAGCCAAGTTTGAAGGTGTTTCTTCGTTCCGCATTATTGTTCGCCACCTTGTTCCAAATCTTGGTTCTGTATTGATTATTAATACGGTTCTCGGTGTTATTGGTGCAATCAACGGCGAAACCGCATTGAGCTTCTTGGGTCTTGGTATCAAGGCTCCAGATACTTCTTTGGGTACTCTTCTTAATGTTGGTCAAAGTAGCGTTATGACCTCTCCTTGGGTTCTTTTGGTTCCTTCTGCGGTTTTGGTTATTTTGACTTTCTCTGTTCAGCTTATTGGCGATGGTCTTCGCGATGCGATTGATCCATATTCTAGGTCTGTTGGTAAGGCCGAGTAAGGCTTGTTGGAGGTTTAAACATGACTGATATGGTGAATGACGCAATTAAGGAAGATTCTGTGATGGAAAATCAGAACAACGAACCACTTCTTTCTGTACGCAATTTGCAAATTAGCTTTGCTTCGGAAGCTGGTACGGTTCATGCAGTACGCAATATGAATTTTGATTTGTACCGAGGAAAAACCATTGGTATTGTAGGTGAATCTGGATCTGGTAAGTCGGTTACTTCTCTTGCTGTTATGGGTTTGCTGGATAAGAACGCGTCTGTTAAGGGTTCTGTTGTTTATAAGGGCGAAGAGCTGTTAACGAAGTCTGATGCAGAGATGAGTAAGATTCGTGGCAAGAATATTGCTATGGTGTTCCAGGATCCTCTTTCTGCTTTAACTCCAGTGTTTTCTATTGGAGATCAGCTTAAGGAAGCTTTGGTTATTCATAATCCAAATATGACCGAAGATCAGATTCGTGAGCGCTCTATTGAATTGCTTAACTTGGTTGGTATTACTAAGCCAGCTGAGCGCTTAAAGGCTTTCCCTCACGAGTTTTCTGGCGGCATGCGTCAGCGCGTTATGATTGCAATGGCAATTGCTAACAACCCAGATATTATTATTGCTGATGAGCCTACTACCGCTTTGGATGTTACGATTCAGGCTCAGGTTTTGGATGTTTTGAAGAAAGCACAGAAAGAAACTGGCGCCGCAATGATCTTCATTACTCACGATTTGGGTGTTATTGCTGGCGTTGCAGACGAAGTTATTGTTATGTATGCGGGTCATTTGGTTGAGCATAATAGCGTTGAAGAGATTTTTACTCACCCAACTCAGCCATACACAATCGGCTTGCTTGGCGCTGTTCCGCGCGTTGACCAAAAGCGTACTCGCCGCTTAACTCCAATCTCTAAGCCAACAATGGATATGTTGATGGCAGAAGAAAAGAGTGGAGATACTAGCGATATGATGGGTCTTGAGGCAGAAAGCGAAACCGTTCGTGCGCTGCTTCATGCAGAAACCGAAAAAACTATTAAGCCAATGTTTGAGGGCATTCCTCGCGAGGATCGCAAGGTTGTTTTGGATGTTAAGGGCTTAGTTAAGACATTCCCAATTACTGGTGGCGGTTTCTTGCGACGCAAGGTTGGCGAAGTTCGCGCTGTTGATGGCATTGACCTTGAGATTCGCGAAGGCGAAACTGTGGCCCTTGTTGGCGAATCTGGTTCTGGTAAGTCAACTACTTTGATGGAAATCATGAGTTTAAAGAAGCCAGAAGCTGGCTCTATTACAGTTTTTGGCACCGATCTTAACGATAAGTTGACTAAAGAGCAGCGTCGCGAGCTTCGTTCTAAGATTCAATACGTGTTCCAGGATCCTATGAGCTCTCTTGATCCTCGTATGCTTGTTTACGATATTTTGGCAGAGCCTCTTCATGTTCAAAAGAAGTCTAAAGAAGAGATTCGTCAGCGTATTGCGGAGCTTATGCAGCTTGTTGAGCTGAATCCAGATCAGGTTGATCGATTCCCAACTCAGTTCTCTGGTGGTCAGCGTCAGCGTATTGCTATTGCTCGTGCTTTGGCTGTGAATCCTAAGCTTTTGCTTCTTGATGAGCCTGTTTCTGCTTTGGATGTTTCTATTCAGGCTGGCATTATCAACTTGCTTGAAGACTTGCAGGATAAGTTGGGAGTTGCATACTTGTTCGTGGCTCACAATATGGCAGTTGTTCGTCACATTTCTAGCAGAATTGCTGTTATGTACCATGGACGCATTGTTGAATCTGGAGAAACGGATGAGGTGTTTGATAATCCTAAGCATCCGTACACTAAGGCTTTGATTAGTGCTGTGCCAATTCCAGATCCTACGATTGAGAAGAATCGTAAGCGTATTATTCTCAACGAAGAAGATTCGTTTGATGACGTTGCAAGCGTCTGATTCTAATCTTTTGTGAATACGCCTAAACTTTTGTTTAGGGCAATTTTGATCGCGTGTGTTATGCAAGACACACGCGATTTTTTGTTACAGGCATATAAATTCTAAAAAAAGTAATATATTTTGTTTTTTAATTAAAATAAACTAAAAAATTTTCTGTTTGACTGTTTTATGTATTTAATTTTCTTTTTTATGGATTAAATCTTAAGTAACAAAAGCTTAAATTCAGTATTTGTTAAAAAAGTCGTAACACAAAATGTCAAAAGATTAGATATACTCTACACACATACCAGAAAGCGGACATCATTTCTGGGGAATGAGAGGAATCATGAAAAAAACTAATGCAGGCAAATTAACTGTATTCGCCGCAGCTGCACTTTCTGTTGCAATGCTGCTCGGCGCTTGCGGTGGCACAACTGCTACTACAGCAGATAAGGCCAAGGGCGGTATGACCGAAGAGCCAGCCGCAGGTGTGGATACTTCCTACGCTGGCGCTCTTCCAATGCCTAAGGTTGACAAGCGTTATGACAATCCACAGCCTCGTGACAATGTTAAGGATGGCGGTACTTACACGTTCTCGCTTTCTGACATGGGTCCAAACTGGAACTACGCTTCTAACGACGGTAACACCGCGTATATGAGCACTTTGTGGGGCTTCTACCAGCCATCGCTTCCTTATTACGATACCGTTAAGGGCGAGAAGGTTAAGTACAACCCTGATTACATTACTTCTGTTAAGAAGGTTAGCGACAAGCCACTCGTAGTTCAGTACGATTTGAACCCAAAGGCTAAGTGGAACGATGGTACAGACATCGATTACACTGCTTTCAAGGCTACTTGGGAAGTTATGAATGGCCAGAACGAAGCCTACTCTGTACCATCTCACGAGGGCTATGACTGCATTGAGTCCGTTGAGCAGGGCGCAAATCCTAAGCAAGTAATCGTTAAGTACAATAAGCCATGCGCAACTTGGGAATTGCTTTTCGCTCCATTGGTTCATCCAAAGGCAACCGATCCAACCGTATTCAACCAGGGTTGGGTAAATAATCCTCACAACGAGTGGGGTGCAGGTCCATTCGAGATTCAGTCCGCAACCGAAGATCAGGTTGTTTTCGTGCGCAATCCAAAGTGGTGGGGCAAGAAGGCAAAGCTTGACAAGGTTGTTGTAAAGCGTATGGAAGATACCGCTGCAATGAACGCCTTCCAGAACGGCGAAATCGATTCCGTGGATTCCATCTCCACCAAGGATAAGGTTAAGGCTGCTCGTAGCGTTAAGGGCGCTCAGCTCCGTTACGGCTACAGCACCAAGATTCGTGTTATTAACTTAAACGCAAAGGCTGGCGCATTCAAAGACAAGGCCGTGCGTAAGGCCGTTGTCCAGGCATTCGACGTTGCCACCTACAACAAGATTCAGTTCCAGGGTATGAGCTGGAAGAGCGAGCAGCCAGGTTCGGAGCTTCTCTCCATGTTCCAGGCTGGCTACAAGAACAACCTCCCAGCTGATGGTAAGTTCAACGTAGAAAACGCTAAGAAGACTCTTGAGGCCGCTGGCTACAAGATGGGCAAAGACGGTTACTACGCTAAGAATGGTAAGACCGTTCAGTTCACATTTACCTTCTTCGGCGATGACTCTACTCAGGCAGCTCTTGCTAACGCATTCCAGGCCATGATGAAGAAGGCTGGCATGAAGTGCAAGACTGTAAACAAGCCTGCTTCTAAGTTCTCTAAGACTGTAAGCTCCTTCGACTTCCAGGTGCTTCCAATGGCTTGGGTTTCCCAATCCCCATTGAGCTTCGTGGGATCCGCTTCCCAGGTCTACGGTTCTAAGAGCGATTCCAACTTTACTGGCACTGGCAACAAGAAGATTGATGCCCTGCTCGCCAAGGTTGGTAAGACTTACGATTACAAGGAACAGACTGCATTGGCCAACAAGGCTGAGTCCATGGCTTTCGCCGAGTATGGTACGCTTCCAGTTTCTGCTCCTCCAACCTATCAGGCATACAAGAAGGGCTTCGCTAACGGCGGTCCTGCTGGATATGCTAACGTTTTTGTTGAAAACATTGGTTGGCAGAAGTGAGTAAATTTGTAGCGATAACTCGCGCAAGTTTACTAAGCTGATTGCTTAACTTATAGCATGTGGCGTGTGGTCTTTGGCTGCACGCCACATGCTTTTGAGTGCGCTTTGACTGAGCTTGAAATCAACAGGATTTCAAGCTCCTTCAAAGCGTGATTTGGCTCAATTGTGAAGCACGGTGTGCTTCACATGCCAAATCAGCCGAACGGCTATGCCGTGAGGAATAAGCGCTCGCTATGAAACTCGCTCAACACCAAACAAGAGCTGTCGATTAAACTATAAATTTAAGATTAAGTCTCAAAAAACAAAGTCAAAAATAAGGGAGAATCTAGCGCATGTATGTAAATCCAAATAAACGCAAAGACGCGAGTAACGTGCGCTGGGTTTTGCAATATTGTAAGCCAGATATGTGGAGAGTAGGCGTATCGCTAGTTCTTTTTACTATAAACGACACAATGGCAATGACAATGCCTCTGCTTTCGGGCTTTATTGTAGACAAAATAATTATTGGCAAACAGCATGATTTACTTCTTGGCGTATGCGTGCTAATGGTTGCAATGATGATTGTTCGCGTTGGATCAAGGTATATCTACCAGCTTCTAATGGAAAAGTTTGGTCAAAATGCCGTGTATCGCCTTGTAAGCGACGAGTACGAAAAGCTACATTCACTTGACTTTACGTACTTTAATCACACGCGCACAGGCGACATTATGAGCCGCATGACTTCGGATACGGACGCGATTCGCCACGTTTTAAGCTGGGTATCTTATATGGCGCTGGATTGCTTAGTGATGTTTGTGTTTGCGCTAGTTATAATGTTTTCAATACAATGGCAGCTAGCTCTAGCACTTATGGCAATTACGCCATTTTTGTTCTGGCTTGCAAGACTTATGGGCAAGAATGCTAGGCCAAAGTTCCTTGCGATTCGCGAATCGTTTGCGCGAATGAACTCAATGGTAGAAGAAAATATTGAAGGCAATCGTGTTGTAAAAGCTTTCGTGCGCGAGCCTTTTGAAACACAGAAATTCGATAAATGCAACGAAGACTACTTTAACCGCAATATTACGCTTGCAAAAAACACGCAAAAATACATGCCATGGCTTGACGGCATGGGCTTTGCGCTAGAGCTTGTAACAGTAGGATTTGGCGGATGGCTTGTACTTAATGGAAGCATGACTTTGGGCGCGTTTGTAACGTTTAACAGCTTCCTTTGGATGCTCCACATGCCAGTAAGAATGGTTGGGTGGCTTATTAACGATTGGCAGCGATTCAACGCAGGATGCGTAAATATTCGTAAGCTTCTTACGCAAGAATCGCATATTGATTTGCCATCTGCCTCCGAGAAAAACGTTAAGGTAAAGGGCCATGTAACTTTTGAACACGTTGATTTTGCGTTCCCAGATGATCTTGATTCCCCAGTTTTAAGCGATATTGATTTAGATGTTCCAGCAGGAACAAAGCTTGGAATCTTAGGCGAAACAGGAGCTGGAAAGTCAACGCTTGTAAGTCTTATAGCAAGATTCTATGATCCTACGCGTGGTCGTGTTTTGATTGATGGAAAAGACGTGCGCGAATGGCCTCTAGAAACTGTTAGGAATCAAGTTAGCATAGTTGCGCAAGAAACATTCCTGTTTTCCGATACGATTGCAGGAAATATTGGCTTTGGGTTGCCTCAAAACGAGGAAAATTGCAAAGAATTAGATAACACGATTAGGCGTATGGCAAGAATCGCAGATGCAGACGATTTTATTATGAATATGCCAGAAGGCTACGAAACTATAGTAGGCGAGCGAGGAGTTGGTCTTTCTGGCGGCCAAAAGCAGCGCTTAAGTCTTGCTCGCGCGCTAGCTAATAATCCTGCAATCTTGATTATGGACGATACAACTTCTGCAGTAGACATGGAAACTGAGGAGCATATTCAAAAAGAGCTAAAAAAGTTAGATGGTTCTCGCACAGTAATCACAATTGCGCACAGAATCTCGTCTGTTAAAGACGCAGACATGATTATTGTGCTAGATCACGGCAAAATCGTAGAACGCGGAACGCATGAGCATCTTGTGGCGTCGCATGGAAGATATTGGGAAATATACAAAAAGCAGCTTGGTATGCAAATGGGCAAAGCTTTGGGATTTGAAGATTTAGACAAGGCTAAAGGTGAGTAGAATGGCGCAACGCAACACTTATAAAGAAGATGAAAGCCAAGAAGAGCACGTAAATTTACACGAGTTGATGCGCGTTCGCAAATACATAAAGCCGTACGCATGGCAATTAGTAAAAATAGTTTTAGTTGTTATTAGCGGAAGTTGCATTATGACAATAACGCCAATGATTACAAAAACACTTATAGACGTAGTTTTGCCTAATAAAAACGTTTCGTATTTGTATGCGCTTATTGCATTGTTTGGCGTGCTTATTGTGTTGTATGAGCTTGGTTTGGCATACAGAACGCTTGCTATTACGCGACTTGGTCAAATGATAATTAAAGATATGCGCCGCGATATTTTTACGCATGTGCAATCGTTGTCGTTTGATTACTTCGATTCGCGCCCACACGGCAAGATTTTGATTCGCATAGTAAACTACATTAATACGCTTTCCGACACGCTTTCGTCTGGTTTAATCAACGTATTTTCCGATGTTTTTGTGCTAATCATTACGCTGATCGCAATGTTTTCTATAGATTGGCGAATGGCATTGTGGAGCCTTGTATTATTCCCAGTTTTTATAATCTGGACTCGCACTTTGCAAATTTTGCAACGAAAAGCGTCTAAAAAACTGTCAAATAAGCAAAGCAATCTTAACGCATATTTGCACGAATCAATCGCAGGCGTAAAAACCACTCAAACTTTTGCGCGTGAATCAGAACAATACGCTACATTCCAAGAGCAGCAGTCGGGAGTTAGAAAAGCGTGGATGCGAAACGTTAGAGTGCAAATGCTACTTTGGCCAGGAGCTTCGATTATTGAAAGCGCAGCAATTTCGCTGCTTTACTACGTTGGCATAATGAATGCAAGTAGTATGAACATAAGCACGGGTACGCTTATAGCATTTGTGTGGTATTCGAGCACTTTTTGGGAGCCAGTTGTAAACATCGGTAACTTCTACACGCAACTCGTAACATGCTCAGTGTATTTGGAGCGTATTTTTGAAACGCTAAGCATTAAGCCAAATATTGTAGATAAGCCAGATGCAAAAGAATTGCCGCAAATTAAAGGCAGGGTTGACGTAAACGACGTTGTGTTCCGCTACGAAGAGAACGGAAAGCCGATTTTGAATTTAGTTGACTTGCACATTGAGCCTGGAACAACGGTTGCGCTTGTAGGTCCTACTGGAGCGGGTAAAACAACACTTGTAAGCCTGCTTTCTAGATTCTACGACGTTTCCGAAGGCTCAATCACAATTGACGGCTACGATGTGCGCTCAATAACGTTAGCATCTTTGCGCAAACAAATGGGCGTTATGCTTCAAGACAGCTTTATATTTAGCGGAACTGTTAAAGAAAACATTCGCTACGGCAAGCTTGACGCAACAGACGAAGAGATTGAAGCTGCGGCTCGCGTAGTTCACGCGCACGAGTTTATTGAAGAATTGCCTAAAGGCTACGATACGGAAATTGAGGAGCGAGGAGCCACTCTTTCTGCAGGACAAAGGCAGCTTATATCGTTTGCCAGAGTATTACTTGCGAATCCGCGAATTCTAATTCTAGACGAAGCAACAAGCAATATAGATACGCGTACAGAAGAGGCGTTGCAAGCAGGATTAGCTCAATTGCTTAAAAATCGCACTTCTTTTGTAATTGCACACAGGCTTTCTACAATAGAGAATGCGGATTTGATTTGCGTGATTGACCATGGTCAAATCGTGGAGCGCGGAAGCCACGAGCAACTTATGGCGCAAAAAGGCGCATACTACAGGCTTGTGGAATCGCAATACGCTGCGATTAGTGCTGCGATCCAGTAAGCGCAAAAGTTGCGTTTTAAGTCACGTTTTAAGCCACGTTAAATATGTGACTACACTTGTAAATCATGAGTAAGCATCATCGCGAACATAATTGGGCACCTTCTTTAACAGAACAATCTACAATATGGGAAAATTTGCTTAAAGAAGGCATAACAATCGCAGACGACCACACGCACATGTTAAGCGTAGTAGACTTTGTGCAAAATCTTAATCAAGAATTAGCGCAAAAAGGGCGAGAACCAATTGCTGAACCAACTGCAGATGACTTAGTAAATAGTGCAAAAGCATCAGGGGTTTCGCAAATGATCGAAGTTGGATGCGAATACCCAGATTGGCAGCCGACAATAGATTTTGCAGCTGCTCACCCTGATTGCGTGCGTGCTGCAATAGCGATTCACCCAAACGAAGCGCCTCTACATGGCCATAGGGGAGCAGAAGGACCAGATGGTTTACCAGTAGTTTATAAGCCGTACCACGATATTTCATTTGATGAAGCGATGCAACACTTGCGCTCGCTAGTCGTAGATAATACCAAAGAAGTAGTTGCGATTGGCGAAACTGGTTTAGACTATTTCCGCACGGGCGAATCTGCAAGAATTTACCAGCGCGACTCATTCCGCGCGCATATAGCACTTGCAAAAGAGCTTAATTTGCCGCTTCAAATTCACGATAGAGATGCTCATAGTGATGTTGTAGAAATTTTGCTAAAAGACGGAGCGCCAGAGCGCACAGTGTTTCACAGCTATTCTGGCGGGAAAGACTTAGCTCAAGTGCTAAAAGAAAACGGATGGTACGCAAGTTTTTCTGGAACGATTAGCTATAAAGGTAACGAAGATTTACAAGAATCTGCGCGAATCATTGGCAAAGATCATATAACTGTTGAAACAGATGCGCCGTACCTTACACCAATGCCGTATCGAGGTCGTCCGAACGCGCCTTATATGGTTCCTTATACACTTGAATCGTTAGCAACCGCGCTTGACTGTTCTTTGCTAGAAGTAGCAAAGTCAACTTTAAAAACAACGAAAGAAATCTACGGTTTTTAGATGATCTAGTCTTATATTCTTGCTTTGATTAAGCCTTATTTTTCAAGGATTCTATGCTGACTTTGCTTTATATATCTGTTATTGTATACAATATTTAGGTACAAATAAATAAAACTGTAAGCAGTAAGACCATATGCGACTTCTTATTATGGCAGATTATTGCAAAGAAGAGGTCTTACTTTTTGGAGGAAAAATCAAGCATGACTAAGTCACGCGTTTCAGCGCTATCTAACGATGACGCTAAGGATCTTCGCAACGGGGCGAAGGAGTCTGAGAAGGCTGCTAAGGGAGTAACGAACCCTAAAGAGGCGATTCTAAAAGCCGCTTCTTTTACAAAAGCGCCAAAAGTTTCTCAGAAAACCACCACTCGCGAAGAACGAGAGGCGTTGGCGTATCAGCAGGCTAAAGAAGTTAAAGAGGCTGAAAAGCTTGCGGATAGTGCGGTTAGAGGTCCACTTGGCAGATGGTGGGCAAAGATACAAACCAGCTCAGATAAATTTACTTTAGGTATGTCGATAGTGGCATTGGGCGTTGTTTATGGAGATATTGGAACTTCTCCTTTGTACACTGCTCAAACATTCTTAGCTGGTCAAGGCGGATTGCAAAACATTAGTCGCGAAGCCGTTTACGGAATGTTATCCCTAGTGTTTTGGTCAATCACGCTGATCACAACCGTAAAATACGTGTTTGTAGCTATGCGCACAGACAACAAAGGCGAAGGTGGAATTTTTGCACTCTACTCGCTTATTAGACGGAAAGGCGCGTGGCTTGCGATTCCAGCAATGATTGGCGGTGCTGCGTTCCTTGCTGATTCTGTTCTAACTCCAGCAGTTTCAATATCTTCTGCAGTTGAAGGTCTGCGAACTATATCTGCGTTTAGGCCTATTTTCTTAGAAAACGACAATCTATCTTTAATGATTACCGTGGTTATTATTGTGATTCTGTTTTCGGTTCAACAGCGAGGAACTGAAAGAATAGGCAAAGTTTTCGGCATAGTAGTTATGATATGGTTTGGATTCCTAGCGCTTGTTGGAATCATGAATATTGGAGAAGATTGGGCAATTTTTGAAGCTTTGAACCCAATTTACGGCTTGAAGTTTTTGTTTAGTTCGCACAATGTGCAAGGAATGGCGTTAATGGGCATCATATTCCTTTCCACAACAGGTGCGGAAGCCTTGTATTCTGATATGGGTCATGTTGGGCGTGGAAACGTTTACGTTACGTGGCCATTTATTAAAGTTGCTCTTGTTCTAAACTACTTTGGTCAAGGCAGCTGGATGCTACAACATCAAAACAATAAAGCATTATGGTCTATAGAAGGCTTAAATCCTTTCTTCCAGATGCTCAGCCCGAATTTACGTTATGTAGCAGTTGTGCTTTCTGTAACAGCAGGCATTATTGCATCACAGGCTTTGATTACTGGTGCATTCACTATGGTTTCAGAAGCTACAAGCCTTAATTGGATGCCTCATCTCCAGGTGCGTTACCCTGCGCGTACTCGTGGTCAGCTTTATATTCCAGTTGTTAATTTTGTGCTTTGTCTTGCAACTCTTACGGTTTTAGCTGTGTTTAAAGATTCAGAGCATATTTCGGGAGCATATGGTCTTGCACTTACGCTTACCATGATTGCTACAACAACACTTCTTACTGTTCACATGTGGTATCAAAAGAAGAAGATTGCTGCTTTAATTTTTGCCACTGTGTTCTTGATTATCGAGATTTTGTTCTTTATAGCATCTATGGCAAAATTCATGCATGGTGGTTGGTTTACCATGATTCTTGGGGCTACGATTCTTATCGTTATGCTCACTTGGAAGGATGGCACTAAGATTGAGCGTTCTCAACGCTTGCACATGAAGCCTAAGGATTTTCTGCCTGTGCTAGATAAGCTTCATCGTGATTTCCGTATTCCTTATTTTGCGGATAACATTGTTTATTTGACTTCCGATAAGGAAATGAAGCGTTTGGATACTGGAATCTTCTTCTCTATTTTTGCGGATCATCCTAAGCGTGCGCGCGCGTGGTGGGCTGTGTCAGTGGAAACGGATGATGCTCCGTTTACTCGCGAATATTGCGTGGAGAATTTTGGTACGGACTATTTGTTCCGCGTTAAGATCAAACTTGGGTTTAAGGTTTCTCCTTCGATTCCTGCGTATTTGCATCAGATTATGCACGATTTGTCGCATACTGGCGAGCTTCCGCAACAGCAATCTGTGTACCCTAAGGTTGATGCGGATCCAGATATTGGTCCAATTCGTTACGTGCTTTTACATAAGGCTTTGATGCCTGAGTCGAATATTTCTTTGCGTGGTGCGTTATCGCTAAAAATGAAGTATGCGATTCGTCATATTGCTGGTACGCCTGTTAAGTGGTTTGGATTAGCTCCGTATAATCCTGTTGTAGAAGTTCAGCCGTTGTTTGTTTCCACTCGTAGACCTCCTCGTTTAAAGAGAGAAGAAGTTGCTTCTTCTAGAGCAGTTCAGTCTTTGCAAGGTTCAGGAATTGTGTCTGATGTTGCGTCGGATGCTGAACAAACAACTATTATGAACGCTAGAGATATTGTTAATGCAAATGTTTCTAGCGATGGCAAGTCTGAGAAGTCTGAAAAGTCTGCAAATAAGGAGACTAAGGAATCTAAAATATCTAACACTGGCAAAATCGCTAGAATAGATACTGGTCAGATTAAAGCAGTTAAAAAGTGAAGTGATTTAAGCAACTAAGCAACAAGTGCTTTGTTTGTGTTGCTTTGTTTTAAGGAGCGCGGTGTAATTATGCTTGCAGATTTGCCTGATTTTAATAGGATCGAAAAGTTGCATCGCGCTACTGCGCCAAGTGAAGCTGCGTACAATTTGATTCACTGCCATTGTGTTGTTATTGCTACGATTTCTTGGATGATCGCAAGACGTCAAAATCAGTTGTTGGCTTTTAAGCAGCTTGGTAGTATTGAGGATTTTGCGGATAAGTCGCCAGCATCCGTCGAACGGATTATGCTTTGTCAAATATCTAAAATCAATAAAGACTTAAAAAATAGATGTGATTTAGCAAAGTCGTGTCTTGAAAAATTAATAAATTTAGATCCGTTATCTCTTCCTCAAATCGATGGAGGTGCGGCTCCAAGTGATTATGTAGACGAATATGCTGCATTTGCTGGAGGATTGTTGCACGATATCGGAACTTATTTTGTTTTAGATAAAGACGGTTCGCGCGAAGAGAACAGTAAGTTGGAGTTTGACGGTCCTCATTATATTTTGCACGGCTTGCGCGGCTACAACTATTTGATTGATAACGGTTTTAGCGAAGATACTGCGCAATTTGCGCGTAATCATACTGGTGTAGGGCTGACTCGCGAGCAAGTTGTTTCTCAGAATTTACCGCTTCCAGCTGGCGACTATATTCCGCAAACTATTGAACAAGAAATTGTGATGGTCGCAGATAAATACAACAGTAAGTCGATTCCGCCGCGATTTTTAACAGTTGATACATATAGATGTAAAGCTGAACGATTTGGCGAAGAAAATGCAAAGCGATGGATGTTCTTGGTTAATAAGTATGGCAGAGTGAGTGTTTGCAAGCTTGCAGATTTCTTTGGGCTTAAGGTTGATTAGGCAAAGTTGATTAAGCTTTGCTTTTATGGCTATAAAGCCGCTAATCCAAGTGCAGTGTTTACTTCGGCTACAATATCGTGCATAGCAGCGCTTGCTGCAGCTGCGTCACCTTCCATAATTGCCTGCGTTACCTTTTTATGGTTTAATATCGCTTCTTTATTTGGTTTTTGCGGATAAAGATTTAGCTCAACTCTGCCGCGTAATACGCTTTCGACTATTGAACTAAGTTTTGCAAAAATCGGGTTACCGCTATTTGCAAGCAAAAGAGTATGGAACTGGATATCTAATTCATGAAAATCTGCCAGTCTATTTTCTTCTACCGCTTTTACCATATCGTGACCAATTACGCCCAATTTATAGCGTATTTCTACATCTCCGCGTAATGCACATCCAGCTGCTGCGGCAGGTTCTACAACAAGACGAAGTTCTGTTAATGCTCGTAGTTCATTTTCTCTGTATGGTGAATGTAGTTTCCATGTGATTACTCGTGTATTTAAATCGTCCCAATTTTCTGGATTGCAAGCTATTACGCCTGTTCCGCGTTGAAATTGTACGCAACCCAAAGATGCTAATAGTCTTGTTGCTTCTCGAGCTACTGTTCTAGATATTCCATATTGTTTTTGAATATCTTCTAGTTTTCGATTAGTTTTTGGCTCCCATTTGTTATTTACTATTTCATCTGCGAGAGAATCTGCTATAGATAGATGTAAAGGAGCGTTTTCGGTCACTAAGTCACTAGAAATTTGACTTTGTGTGGTATTAGACACCATATTTGCCTCGCAGTTTTATGTATACTTATGGTTTCATCCTAGCAAATAGAAAATGAAAATATAGTTATGCTCAAAAAATAACATATCAAAGACTCTTAATTCTTTGACAAAGAGTCTTTGTGTGGTATTCTTATAGTGTTGTCAATAACAAAGGAGCTATTATGGCGATTCACATTGTAGTGATGGGCGTTGCTGGTTGCGGCAAGTCTACTGTTTCTGAGGCAATTCGCGATCAACTTGGTTACACTCTGGCAGAAGGTGATGATTTTCATCCAAAAGCTAATATAGATAAAATGTCCGCAGGAATTGCGCTAACAGATGAAGATCGTTGGCCTTGGTTGGATCTTATTAACAAATGGATGGTTGCGCGTGAAAGTCTTGGAGAAAACACAGTTGTTTCAAGCTCTGCATTAAAACGGTCATATCGCGAAGTTCTTTCTAAAAATCTAAACGTGTACTTCTTGCATTTAAACGGAAGCCATGAGTTAATAGCGCAGAGGCTAAAAGATCGTAAAGGACACTTTATGCCACCATCTTTATTGCCAAGTCAGTTTGCAATTTTGGAGCCTCTAGGTAAAGAAGAAAACGGAACCGTTATATCGATTGAAGGTTCTGTTGAATATATGGTTCATAGAGCTATCAAAGCAGTAAAAACATATGAACAATCGCAGATGCAAAAACAATCATAAATGCAAAACAATAGCAATTGTAAAGTGGCGCAATTGTAAAGCAGCACAAAAATATACATTCAAAAATTACTAACGCAAATAACAAAGTTGTTAGCGCATTGATCGTAAACAAAAGATCACAAGGAATATAAATAAAGCATCACAATAATTAAAACAATTCACAAAATCATGGAGGATTTATGAGTGGGTTAATTCTTGCGGCAATATTAGGTATAGCGCTTATTGTCGTACTTATTGCAGTGGTAAAAGTACATCCCTTCCTATCGTTAATGATTGGTTCGATTGCAACTGCAATCATTGCAGGAGTTCCATATGATAAAAGTCTTACAAGCTTTACTAATGGAGTTGGCTCCACAGCATCAGGAGTTGGATTACTCATTGCTTTAGGCGGAATTATTGGAATTCTTCTTACGCGTTCTGGTGGAGCAGACGTGATTTGTGACACCATACTTAAGAAAGCTCCAGAACATAAGCTTCCATGGGCTATGGCGCTGAGCGCATTTATTGTTGGAATTCCACTGTTCTTTGAAGTTGGTGTAGTGATACTTATACCAATTATTCTTCTTGTTGCTCGTCGTACAAAAATGCCAGTAATTGCTTTAGGAATACCGGCGCTCGCAGGCTTATCGGCTTTGCATGCTTTTGTACCGCCACATCCTGGACCACTTGTTGCTATTGATGCTTTGCATGCAAACCTTGGATTGACTTTGGCTTTTGGTTTGATTATCGCCATACCAACTGTAGCAATCGCAGGACCTCTAATGGTTCATTGGATGGTAAAAATGGTTCCTATTCAAGCTAAGCAAGAAGAAGACAATAAGAAGGAAGATAAGCCACAAAATCGCCCTACATTCGCGGAAGCATCTAGCGTAATTTTACTTCCAGTAATTCTTATGCTTGCAGCCAGTGTTGTTGATATTACGGGGCAATCAAAATCTACATTTGGTAGTGTAATCGCATGGATTGGAACACCGCTTGAAGCTCTTACAATCACTACTATTTTTGCGATGATATTATTTGCTATTCGCGCAAAGTGGAGTAGGGATACATTAAATTCTCTGGTAGGCCTTTCGTTCTCCTCAATTGCAAGTATCTTGTTGATAGTTGCTGCTGGGGGTGGATTCAAGCAAACCCTTGTAGATTCTGGAATTGGTAAAGTTATTGCTACGGGCATTGTTCAGGCAAATCTTAATCCTCTTCTTGCTGGATGGATTGTTGCTGTACTAATTAGACTGGCGACTGGATCTGCAACCGTTGCAACCGTAACGGCATCTGGTATTGTTGCACCTTTGGCTGCAAATCTAAATCAAGTACAATTAGCGTTACTCGTACTAGCTATTGGTGCTGGATCAATCTTCTTATCTCATGTAAATGATGCTGGATTCTGGTTGGTTAAAGAATATTTCGGTATGAGCGTAGGACAAACATTTAAAACATGGTCATTAATGGAAACAGTATTGTCTGTTGTTGGACTTGCAATTATTATGCTAGTTTCCGCTGTTGTTCCTGTGTTCATATGAAATTAAAAAGATTATCTGAATAAGTTTTGTGACAGTTTTGCAAAAGTTATTAAAAGTTATTAAAAGTTATCAAAAAATTTGAAGGAAGGAATTTATTATGCAATTAGGTGTTATCGGTTTAGGGCGCATGGGTGGAAACATGGTTAAGCGCTTGCGCGAAGGAGGTCATGAAGTTGTTGGATATGACGTTAGTGCCGAATCAAATCGAGATGTTGATTCTTTAGAAAAATTGGTACAAAGACTTTCTAGTCCGCGTATTGTATGGGTTATGGTTCCAGCTGGTTCTCCTACAGACACAACTATCGAAAAATTAAGCAATCTTCTCGAAGATAATGACCTAGTAATTGATGGAGGCAATACTAGGTATATTGATGATCAACGTCATTCTGCTGAATTAAAAGCAAAGGGAATCCATTTTATGGATGTTGGAGTTTCAGGCGGAGTTTGGGGATCGACTCGTGGATACGCATTGATGGCTGGCGGCTCCGATGAAGATTATCAGAGAATGCTACCAATTTTCGAGACTTTGAAGCCTGAAGGCCCTGACGGACTCGTTCACGCTGGTGCTGTTGGCGGTGGTCATTTTGCCAAGATGGTTCACAATGGAATTGAATACGGGATGATGCAGGCTTTTGGTGAAGGCTTTGCAACAATGATGCGTTCAGAATTAATAGATGATCCAGCTAAGGTTATGTCTTCATGGCGCCAAGGTTCTGTTGTTCAGTCTTGGTTGCTTGACTTATTCGCGCGCGCTGCAAAAGACGATCCAACATTAGAATCTATGCCTCCTGTTGCTAATGAATCTGGTGAAGCAAAGTGGATGGTTGAGGCTGCACTTGAACTTGGTGTTCCAACCCCAGTTACCGCATGCTCATTGTGGGCTCGCCAAGTATCTCGCGGAGGTGGAGATGACACTTTGCGAGTAGTTTCATCGTTGCGTGCGCAGTTTGGTGGTCATGTCACTAAAAAATAGTCAAAGTAAGTAGAAAATATCTAAGGTAAAAATAGATAAAAAATAGATAAAGAATAGATAAAGATTGTATAGATGGGCAGTTATGTGTTAATTGCCCATCTATTTTATTTTCGACACTCCCGGGTTTTGTGTTTTTTATGGTTTTTTGTTTGTTTTTTGGGTTGTTTTTGGTTTTGTGTTGGTGGTTGTGGTGGTTTGTTGTGGTTTTTTGCGTGTTTTCGACACGCCGATGTTTTGGCTTGTTTTCAATGGTTTTGTGGTGTTTGTTTGGTGTTGGTTTGCGTTTTGGTGGGGTTTGGTGTAAGTTTATCTCTTGCTGCTCAGCGCGGCTGGTTCTCCTCGGTTGAGGTTGATGGGCCGGCTGGTGTGGTGGTGGTTTGAGAACTCAAGAGCGTGTCTGTACTACTTATTAGTTAATTATTGCCAGTTCATTGTCAGCCTCACGGATTGTGGGGTGCCTGAGAGATGGTTAAATGATGGTGAGGTTTTTTGTTGGGATGTTCTTTCCTTAAAGAATGTCTCGTCTTTTTCTTTTATATTGGAGCCTTTTGTTGGCTCTTCATTGAAGTTTTTCGTGGAGGGTTCGATTCTGGCTCAGGATGAACGCTGGCGGCGTGCTTAACACATGCAAGTCGAACGGGATCTGACCAGCTTGCTGGTTGGTGAGAGTGGCGAACGGGTGAGTAATGCGTGACCAACCTGCCCCATGCTCCAGAATAGCTCTTGGAAACGGGTGGTAATGCTGGATGCTCCAACTTGACGCATGTCTTGTTGGGAAAGTGTTTAGTGGCATGGGATGGGGTCGCGTCCTATCAGCTTGTAGGCGGGGTAATGGCCCACCTAGGCTTCGACGGGTAGCCGGCCTGAGAGGGCGGACGGCCACATTGGGACTGAGATACGGCCCAGACTCCTACGGGAGGCAGCAGTGGGGAATATTGCGCAATGGGGGGAACCCTGACGCAGCGACGCCGCGTGCGGGATGAAGGCCTTCGGGTTGTAAACCGCTTTTGATTGGGAGCAAGCCTTTTGGGTGAGTGTACCTTTCGAATAAGCGCCGGCTAACTACGTGCCAGCAGCCGCGGTAATACGTAGGGCGCAAGCGTTATCCGGAATTATTGGGCGTAAAGAGCTTGTAGGCGGTTCGTCGCGTCTGGTGTGAAAGCCCATCGCTTAACGGTGGGTTTGCGCCGGGTACGGGCGGGCTAGAGTGCAGTAGGGGAGACTGGAATTCTCGGTGTAACGGTGGAATGTGTAGATATCGGGAAGAACACCAATGGCGAAGGCAGGTCTCTGGGCTGTTACTGACGCTGAGAAGCGAAAGCGTGGGGAGCGAACAGGATTAGATACCCTGGTAGTCCACGCCGTAAACGGTGGACGCTGGATGTGGGGCCCATTCCACGGGTTCTGTGTCGGAGCTAACGCGTTAAGCGTCCCGCCTGGGGAGTACGGCCGCAAGGCTAAAACTCAAAGAAATTGACGGGGGCCCGCACAAGCGGCGGAGCATGCGGATTAATTCGATGCAACGCGAAGAACCTTACCTGGGCTTGACATGTGCCTGACGACTGCAGAGATGTGGTTTCCTTTCGGGGCAGGTTCACAGGTGGTGCATGGTCGTCGTCAGCTCGTGTCGTGAGATGTTGGGTTAAGTCCCGCAACGAGCGCAACCCTCGCCCTGTGTTGCCAGCGGGTTATGCCGGGAACTCACGGGGGACCGCCGGGGTTAACTCGGAGGAAGGTGGGGATGACGTCAGATCATCATGCCCCTTACGTCCAGGGCTTCACGCATGCTACAATGGCCAGTACAACGGGTTGCTTCATGGTGACATGGTGCTAATCCCTTAAAACTGGTCTCAGTTCGGATCGTAGTCTGCAACTCGACTACGTGAAGGCGGAGTCGCTAGTAATCGCGAATCAGCAACGTCGCGGTGAATGCGTTCCCGGGCCTTGTACACACCGCCCGTCAAGTCATGAAAGTGGGCAGCACCCGAAGCCGGTGGCCTAACCCTTTTGGGATGGAGCCGTCTAAGGTGAGGCTCGTGATTGGGACTAAGTCGTAACAAGGTAGCCGTACCGGAAGGTGCGGCTGGATCACCTCCTTTCTACGGAGTTTTTGTGCACGCTCGGTTGAGTGTGGTTACTGGTGTGGAAAACAATAGTTAATGTTTTTAGATGAGTATGTTGGGCATGCTTTTGGGTTCCCGGATTGCCACCCCCCTTGTTTTGGGGTTGCGGTCCTGGCCCTTGGATTACAGGTTGAGGCTTTTTGGTTTTTGGCTTGTGTTCTTGGTGTTTGGTGGTTTGAGAACTGGATAGTGGACGCGAGTAAGAATAGTGAGACTATTTTTGGTTTTGCTTGTTTTTACTTTTATCAATTTCAACCGGCTCCATTTTGGTGGAGTCGCTTGATCGTTTTGTGATCGTTTAGTGTGATGATTTATTGTCTAGAGAGTTAAGCGATAGGCTTTTTACTGGTGTATCACTGGTAAGGGCGTATGGTGGATGCCTTGGTAGACAGGACCGATGAAGGACGTGACGGGCTGCGATATGCCTCGGGGAGCTGCCGAGTGGGCTTTGATCCGAGGATTTCCGAATGGGGAGACCCGGCCACTGTTATGGGTGGTCACCACAGTTTTTGTGGGGGGTACGCAGGGAAGTGAAACATCTCAGTACCTGCAGGAAAGGATACTCCGTGAGTAGTGGCGAGCGAAAGCGGATCAGGCTAAACCGAGTACGTGTGATAACCGTCAGGTGTTGCGTATTCGGGGTCGTGGGATTGACTGTTCAGCCTCTGACGGGGTTGAGAAGAGTGATAAAATGTCGTGTTATGTGAATGGGATTGAATTCCCAGCCGTAGAGGGTGATGGCCCCGTAGCAGGTTGCGCGATGTCTTTTTATGTTTATTCCCAAGTAGCGCGGGCCTCGTGGAATCCCGCGTGAATCTGCCCAGACCGTTGGGTAAGCCTAAGTATTCCTGTCTGACCGATAGTGTACTAGTACCGTGAGGGAAAGGTGAAAAGCACCCCGGGAGGGGAGTGAAATAGTTCCTGAAACCGTGCGCTTACAATCCGTCGGAGCCTTCTTTGTGGGGTGACGGCGTGCCTATCGAAAAATGAGTCTGCGAGTCAGTGGTATGTGGCGAGGCTAACCCGGGTGGGGGAGCCGTAGCGAAAGCGAGTTTTAAAAGGCGTTTTAGTCGCATGTCCTGGACCCGAAGCGGGATGATCTAGCCCTGAGCAGGTTGAAGCGCGGGTAAGACCGTGTGGAGGACCGAACCCACCTAGGTTGAAAACTGGGGGGATGACTTGGGGTTAGGGGTGAAAGGCCAATCAAATTCCGTGATAGCTGGTTCTCTCCGAAATGCATTTAGGTGCAGCGTCATGTTATTGCTTGCAGGGGGTAGAGCTACTGGATGCTTGCGGGCCCATACCGGGTACTAATAGCAGCCAAACTCCGAATACCTGTTAGGTTTATCATGGCAGTGAGTCGGCGGGGGATAAGCTCCGTCGTCAAAAGGGAAACAGCCCTGATCGTCGTCTAAGGTCCCGAAGCGCGTGCTAAGTGGGAAAGGATGTGGAGTCGCATAGACAGCCAGGAGGTTGGCTCAGAAGCAGCCATCCTTGAAAGAGTGCGTAACAGCTCACTGGTCTAGTGGTTCCGCGCCGACAATGTAGCGGGGCTTAAGCACGCCACCGAAGACGCGACTGCATGATTTAGTTCATGTGGGGTAGGAGAGCGTCCTGTATGGGGTGAAGCGGCAGTGTGAACTTGTCGTGGACTATACGGGAGTGAGAATGCAGACATGAGTAGCGAGAGACAGGTGTGAATCCTGTCCGCTGAATGACTAAGGGTTCCGGGGCCACGTTCGTCGTCCCCGGGTGAGTCGAGTCCTAAGGCGAGGCCGACAGGCGTAGTCGAATGGATGAACGGGTTGATATTCCCGTACCGGTGTTACACCGTTCGAACTGAATCTGAGAGTACTAACCTTCGTTATTCTGGTTGATTATCTTTCGGGGTTTTCTTCTGGTTTAGTGTTGGGAGCGTATCGGTAGTAGGTTAGCGTGGGAGTGACGCGGGTAGGTAGCCGGCTGCGGAGGTGGTTTTCCGTGGCTAAGCGTGTGGGCTGTCCTCTAGGTAAATCCGGGGGATGTTAAGCTGAGGCGTGATGGGTAGGCTGTAAGGCTGATTCCGGTGATCCTGCTTGCCGAGAAAAGCTTCAACGTGAGGTGTGATTCCGCTCGTACCCTAAACCGACACTGGTGGTCTGGTAGAGTATACCAAAGCGATCGGGCGAATCCTGGCCAAGGAACTCGGCAAATTACTCCCGTGCCTTCGGCATAAGGGAGACCCCTGATGGTGATATGGTTTCACATTGTTGAGCTGTTGGGGGTGGCACAAGCTAGGGGGTAGCGACTGTTTACCAAAAACACAGGAGCGTGCGAAGGCGTAAGCCGCTGTATACGCTCTGACGCCTGCCCGGTGCCGGAAGGTTAAGAGGATCCGTTAGCTTCGGTGAAGCGGTGAATTTAAGCCCCGGTAAACGGCGGTGGTAACTATAACCATCCTAAGGTAGCGAAATTCCTTGTCGGGTAAGTTCCGACCTGCACGAATGGCGTAACGACTTCCCCACTGTCTCGGCCAGGAGCCCGGCGAAATTGCAGTACGAGTAAAGATGCTCGTTAAGCGCAGAAGGACGAAAAGACCCCGGGACCTTTACTATACCTTGGTATTGTCGTTAGGTGTGGATCGTGTAGCATAGGCGGGAGGCTGTGAAGCGTGGGCGCTAGCTTGCGTGGAGTCGATCAGTGAAATACCGCTCTTTCCATATCTGGCGTCTAACCTCGACACGTTATCCGTGTTAGGGACAGTGCCTGGCGGGTAGTTTAACTGGGGCGGTTGCCTCCTAAAGAGTAACGGAGGCGCTCAATGGTCCGCTCAGCCCGGTTGGCAATCGGGTGTTGAGTGTAATCGCACAAGCGGGCTTGACTGTGAGACTGACGGGTCGAGCAGGGACGAAAGTCGGAGATAGTGATCCGGTGCCGGCGTACGGACGTGGCATCGCTCAACGGATAAAAGGTACCCCGGGGATAACAGGCTGATCATTCCCAAGAGTCCATATCGACGGGATGGTTTGGCACCTCGATGTCGGCTCGTCGCATCCTGGGGCTGGAGCAGGTCCCAAGGGTTCGGCTGTTCGCCGATTAAAGCGGCACGCGAGCTGGGTTCAGAACGTCGTGAGACAGTTTGGTCTCTATCCTCTGCGCTCGTTGGAATGTTGAGGAGACCTGCCCATAGTACGAGAGGACCTGGGTGGACGAACCTCTGGTATGCCGGTCGTCACGCCAGTGGCGCTGCCGGTTAGCTACGTTTGGAAGGGATAACCGCTGAAAGCATCTAAGCGGGAAGCCTGCTCCAAGATTAGCATTCCTTGCACTTTGTGTGTGAGCCCCCATGTAGAACACGTGGTTGATAGGCTGGATGTGGAAGCCCTGTAAGGGGTGGAGCTGACCAGTACTAATGGGCGATTGTGATACTACTTGTATTGCTTATCGTTTAATTCTCTTAACTTTAGGGAGTGTTAGACGGTCATTTTATGGTTAAGTTGTTGATTTTGATGATTGTTTTTCTGTTGCTCGCGTTCATGTCCGGTTCCCAAACCGCCAATTTGCCGCTCGTTTAAAGCGAGTGTATAATCTAGTTTTGCGGTGGTCATGGCTCAGGTGAGACGCCCGGTCCCATTCCGAACCCGGAAGCTAAGGCCTGACACGGTGAGGGTACTGCACTCGATAGGGTGTGGGAGACTAGCACGCTGCCGCATTATTCTTTCTAGCGGGGAACTTGATTGTTCCCCGCTTTTTTATTATTTAAGTTTAGGTTATCGTCGAACACGTTCATATTCTTGTAGTGCGATTGTACCAAAACATGTTAGTGTAAAGAATCTTGTTAGCGTAAAGAGTAGTGTGTAAGTGTAGCTTTAACACAATTAAACTGATTAAACGGAAGTATGTATGAAAAAGGCTCTTATTAACATTGATTATACGAATGATTTCGTTGCAAGTGATGGCTCGCTTACAGTAGGAGAGCCTGCACAAAAGCTCGAGAAGCGAATTACAGAGATATCGCAAGAATTTCTAGACGCTGGAGAATTCGTTGTTTTTGCAATCGATACGCATCATCTAAACGATCCGTATCATCCTGAAACTAAGCTTTTCCCACCTCACAATATTGCTGGAACACACGGTCAGAAACTGTATGGCATGCTTGGCAATTTTTATGAGGCAAATAAAGATAAAAGCAACGTTTATTACATTCATAAGACGCGCTACTCGTCGTTCAATGGCACTGATTTGCTGATTAAGCTTCGCGAACGTCATATTGAGGAGCTGCATTTGGTAGGCGTTTGCACAGATATTTGCGTGCTTCACACGGCTGTCGATGCGTATAATCTTGGATTCAAGATTGTGGTTCACAAAGATGCAGTCGCAAGCTTTGATCCTCAAGGTCACGAGTGGGCTTTGCGCCACTTTAAGACTTGTCTTAATGCAGATATTGTAGAAAGCTAAGATCTTTAGCTAAAAATATAAATAATTATTAAATAATCAATTATTAAATAATCGACGCTGGTTGCTTTGAGCTGCCAGCGTTTTTGTTTAATCGGAGTGTCGACTTGACTATTAATGAGAATCATTATTATTATTGATAGACGTTGTAAAGATGTCTTCGAGTAGTTATGTGTAAAAGAAGAGTACACATTGCGAAATAGAGAAGATGAAGTGTAGAGAGCGAAATAGTAATTATGACTCAGGTCATTAAGAATATGGTAAAACGCGCGTTTGCAATGTGTGGCGTTGCGGTGCTTGCGTTTGCGGTGCTGGTATCGGGGTTCAGTGCTGCAAATCCTGCGTATGCGGATGAAGAACAAACTATCTATAAGTATGATGCAAGTGCAAAAGATGTGCTGGCAAACGGTCATATGGACATCTTCTATCCATTTATGCATAATGGCAAGCTCATAATGGGTTTTGAAGCCAACTCTATTCTATACAAGCCTGAAAATGTAACAATGAAGGTTGGTCAATCATCATACAGTACGCAAGATTTTGATAATTACAAAAACAAGTTACCATTCGATGCTTCACAAGGTTATTGGCTTTTAGACGAATCTGGTAATAAACAAGATAAAGAGCTATTCCCAGGGTGGGATACTTCCATTACTTCTAAAGCAGTTGGATCGGAAAATCCAGATGGCGCATCAGCAGATATTGTTATACAAAAAGTAACAGCTCCTAAAGGTGCAAAAGTATTAATATGGCAGTCTGCAAAAAATAAGGATAAAGAATCCATAGCAAAATCATTTGAATATCAAGATAAAGATGATGAAAAAGAGGAAGGCAGCCGATTCGAGCTTCCAGGAGTGATTCATCAATCTCAAGTTACACATCAACATACAAACTGGGTATTCACTCAGCCTGGAACTTATACATTAGAAGCGTACGCTGTTATTAAAAATAAGACGACGAAAGAAACTAAAACCACTAATACTGCCAAATATACTTTTATTGTTGAAGCAAGCCATAATCATACCGTGTCATCTGAGTCTGTTGTTAAAGAACGCGGAAAAGCGGAAATTCCAGTTTTGGATGCAAACACTAAAGACGATGATCCTTCTGAAAACTCTGACTGTGCTGATGGCAATCTGTGCATACTAGGGATTCGCAATACAGGTAGCCACCCACATTATCATTCCTACGAGCCAGGCGGTGGATTGAATCTTTACACGTATCGTGAAGGATTCAAAAAAGATATTGAAAACGGAACAATAAAAAAACCATCATACGAATGGTGTATAAACAGGGCTGACGAACAAGAAAACACGTTTGCATCATGCTTCTTAGGTGAAAGGCTAAAGCTGCCAGCCGAACCTGCGATGAACGGAATGAAAGTTCGCGTGATTCTAACAGGTGAAGGAATCGGAGCTTTCGATAGAGATAGAGCTTTCGGAACAATAGTCGTAGAAGATCATGGCGCTGACGGACGCCCAGTAGTACAAGCATACGGAAAGTCCAAAGTCAATTTAGGAGAAAAAGTTCATCTAAAAGCTAAACTGTTCTCCCCACGAGTTCCTACTGTAAAAGGTGAAGCGTCTGATCCAGAAGAGCCAGCGACATCCATAGTAAAAAAATACAAGTGGATGATTAAAAAAGATGGCGAAAAAGAGTTTAAAAATATTGAAGGTTCTGCTGACGGAAGCACATGCGAATTAACAATTGATGAAAGCATGCAGGATGCTGTCGTTCGCGCTTATCTTGTGCTAGACGACGGAACGTTATATAGGAACGCAGGTTTCGATGATTTTTGCGATTGGAATGTCAATATAAAGAATTTAGACAAAAAAGATCATGCGCAACCTGAAAACTCAAAAGATTCTAATAATAAGAAGAACAACAAGAACAATAAAACAAAAAACAAGAAGAATAAGAAAAATAAGAAGAATCGTAAAAAGAATAAGAACCATAAGTCTAATGGAAACGATGAATCTGATAGTCAGAATGAGATAGAAGACGGCAATCAGAACGAAGAATCCAATAACACAGGTGAATCAAAGGAAAAGAATAACAACAAGGAATCAGAGTCAGATAATAAAGATTCTAAGAAGAACAAAAAGAAAAACGATAAGGATAAAGATAAAAAGAAGAATAAGAATAAGTCAGATGAAAGCGAAGATGATTCCAATTCGTCTGAGTCTTCCAATTCGCATAACTCTTCCGAATCGTCAGACTCTGACAATAACAGTTTTAAGCAATCCGCAACCACTCCGTTAGTTGCAAGAGCTAATACTAATAATGTATTTACAAATGCTAGTGGAAGCTTCACAAAATCTTCTTCTAAAGGATTAGGCGGATTGTCAAATGGTATTTCTTCCTCAAAACATTCTAAGAAGATGAAAAAAGTGAAACTGCTTAGTAAAAAAAGCAAAAAGTCAAATAAGACTAAAGCTGCTTCATACAATTCTGATGATGAAAACATTGAGGATTCAGAAGTACTAGAAGATTCAGAAGAAGAACAAGAAGCAAAAAGTCACAAAACAAAATGGGTAGCTGCTGCTGTAGGAACTGCAAGCGTGAGCTTGTGTGCTGTAACAGGAGCTGGGGCTTTCTTGATGAGACCACGTATGAAGTTGTTGTAGAAGGAGAAGAAAAATGACTAAAAACAAGCACTATATAGCAACGGCAATAATAGCATCAATATGCACAGCAATTATGCTACTAGCTACGGCTCTACTCCCATCTCCATTTATGGGGTCCGCCAAAGCTGCAACAAGCAACCAGCCAGTTATGATTCAGGCAGGTCACGCAGATTTTGGACCAACACTTTCTGGCGGAAATTGGAAAATACAAATTCGCGATGATACTGGCGACGAACCAGTATGGAGAGACCCAGAAAACGTAGTATTCAAACTTGGCAACAGCTCAATAGTTCCTATGCCAAACGATGCAACGTACAACTTTATCGGCGAAAAACCAGGAACAAAGCTTTATGTGATTCCACAAACACAAAACTCTAATGTGGTATGGCTCGGATGGAACACGCAGGAAGGCGGAGTGCTTAACGAGCTAGATCGCGGAGCAAACCTTTCGCTTGATGGCGTTAGCGGCCCTGGAAAACTGCACGTTTACCTTGAAAATGGCAATAATGCTCCACAGCAATTATGGGATAGTACTAAAGGATATCCACAAAACAGTTGGATTGAAGCGAACGCGCACACTCACGTAAATTGGGTATTCTCAAAGCCTGGAATTTACCATGTAAAGCTCACTTTTTCTGGAAAACTAAAGAATGGTCGCGCTGTAAGCGATACTCGTGTGCTTAATTTTGCAGTGGGAGAAAAAACAGATCCACAAGCTGCGTTAGCTGGAGCAGCAGGAGCAGCATCTTCAGGCGCGCACTCTCAGTCTGGCTCATCGAATGCAAACGAAGGAAACGACGGAGAAAATAACGAAGAGTCTGACGCAGACAACAATGATGAGAATGCGGAAGGAAGCGAATCGAGCAATGCTTCCGCCAGAAAGCATAAGAAAGCTAGTAGCGCTGACGATACAGTAGCGATAGCGCAAATTGTGATGATTGTATTTGTAATTCTAACAATCGTAATTATTGCGTTTATTGTATTTGCTGTAATTAAAAGCAAGAAGGCAAAGCAGCAGGCGATTAGTCAGCATGGTGTGAATCAGCAAGTTTCGCCAATGGCTCCTATGCAGCAACCAACGCAACCGCAAATGGTGGCTCCAGTGCAGCAAATGCAACCGCAGTACGTACAACAGCCTGTACAACAGCAGCAGTATGGCGTTCCGCAGCAACCAATGTATGTTCAGTCTAATGTGCCAGTGCAGCCAGTTGCTCCAGCACAGACTTATGCTCAGCCATATTCGCAGCAGTACGTTCAGCCTCAAGCGAATCAGACTTATGCGAATCCAAATCCTCAGTATGTTGAAAATCAAAGTTCACTAAGTGACTTAGTGAATCCTACAGAAGAAACAACGATCTTACCGAACACAGATTTTAATAATTTAGGACAAAACAATGCGTAATAAATCAACCTTAATCTGCTTTAGACTACTAAGCGCGATTTTAAGCGCAATAATATCTTTTGGATTCTTGGCATCGATGTGCTGCTGCAATTGCGGCAGTGCGTATGCGAGTGAAGCGCAAAAAAATGGGCTTTCTGCTACAGAAAGTGATAATAGTAGCGACGAGGATAAAGATCCTGACGAGAATGTATATTCGGATGATTCAAGTAGTTATGATTCTTCCAATATGCCTAAAACTGATCAGAATCCTGCAAAAGATCCAAAAAAGAGCGATAATCCTAATAAAACCAGTAATGAAGAAGCTTGCAAGGCCGCTGTTGTAGCTAAAGATTCCAGTAAGCCAAAGGATTCAGACACACGATACGAAAAGTGTAAGGTGTACAAGGGTCATACTGATGGCATTGCTGTGTATATGGATAAAAGCAGGCATCTTGTGTTGGGAACGCAAGGAGATTATTTCCCAGGCGTACCCCAAAACGGTGTTAGGTACAATTCTGATCGCATAGAATTTATGCTTGGAAGCAACACAAAATTAAGAAAATCTGATTTTGCTAAAGAATTAAGTTTTCTTTCTAAAGATAATAGTAGCGAGTATGTTTGGGCTTTGCCTCAAGGACAGGAAGATAACAAGTTGTGGTTGGGTTTTACAACACAAACATTGCCTCGTAAAACTGTTTCCGCTGTAAAGTTTCACTTAAAGTCTGCGACTATTCCAGAAGGCGGAGCAGTGTATGTTTATGAGAATGATTCTCACGGTAAGGTAATACCTGTTTTAGGATCGCCTAATACTGATTTTCCTCATAAGTTTTATAGAAACGACAATACGCATTTGCATGTTAATTGGGTGTTTACCAAACCAGGTGAATATGGTCTGTGCATAGAAGTAACAGTTAAAACAAAAGACGGGAAAATCCTTAAAGATTCGCAAGGATACACGTTTAATGTGGATATGCAAGGTGATGCTACTGGTGAATATTTTCGTATAGAAGATAAAGATCCTGATAACGATAGCGAATTAAATAAACACGAAAATCAGAATACAAACGAAAGTGACGAAGACGGTAACGATAGTGATAATGAAGATGAAGAATCTGAAGACAACGAAGATGAAGATGATGAAGATTCTTCCACTTCAATAGTCATAAACGGAAACAATAACAGAGTTTACGTAACACCATGGCCTGGAGCCAAGCCAAATGGCGGACTAGCGAACCAAAGTTCTGACGAGGAAGATGGCAATGGGAAAAGTGAAGGTGGTAACGGATCTGAAACCGAATCTGGATCTGAAACCGAATCTAAAGGCAAAAACAAAAAGCAAAAAACCGTCAAAAAATGCTCAAAATTTAAGGATTTACAAGGCGATAAGCTAGTAATAAAGCATGGTCACGTTGATTTAGCAACCTATTCAACTGGCAATGGAATAGGATTTGCAGTACAAGAAGACGTGACTGGAAGCCACGTGAAACGCGACCCGAGCAAAGTTGTGTTTTATGCTGGAAAATCAGCTAAAGATAAAGGTGTGTGGCGACTTCCACAAACGCAAAAAAATAGCGTACCGTGGGTTGGCTGGAGTAACCAGAATTTAAGCCCACACAAGCCAAGCAAGATCAGCCTTAAATCTGTAAAAGGGCCAGGTAGCGTGCGAATTTGGTTGCAAGGCGGACTTGGTGTAAAAGCTAAAACACTCATGTCTAGTAGTGGAAACAGTACGTATACAATCCCAGCAAACACGCATATGCATTTAAACTGGGACTTCTCAAAGTCTGGATATTATACGATTACTTTTGCTGTAAGTGCAAACGGAAAAACAGTTACAAAAGACTTCCACTTTGCAATTGGTGTAGACCCAATGGAAAAGCCAATGAGCTGCTCTATGACAAAAGTCGATGGCGAAGACGTAGATTCAGATGATAAGTCAAATGAAACTGATGAAACTGATGATGACTCTGAGAACAGTTCCGACGACAAAGTCAACAATAACGACAATTCTGGAAATAATGGAAATTCTGGCAATAATAGTGGCACGACGCCATTAGCAGCTGCAGCTAGAGGAAACTCCGGTTCGGGAGGATCATTCTTTGGTGGTGGAATTGGAGCATCGAAAAGCGCTAATCGAGGCAAAACTGGCAGGTCTGTAAGTCTTTCTGGCGGAATTGGAAATCATGCAAACAAAGGCATCCAATCAAAATACAATTCCAAACGAGTTAAAGGTCTAAGAAAAAGTTTGCAAAGCGGCGTTAAAAGCGAAGAGCCTAGAGGAATAGTAGGATTGTTCAAACGCAAGCCAGTAGTTGCATACACGGCTTTAATTCTTGGTATTACAGCAATTTCTGGAACTTGCGCAGCTGGATTGTTCGTTCTACGCAAACGCGGATTAATACCTGCAGGAGGCTTATTTAGAGCACTTATGAATTTGAAATAAAGCGTAGAAAACATTGGTAAAATTAATGAAAATCGTTGATTTACTAGGTAAAAAAAGTGTGAAGCGCGCGGTTTCTGCTGCTCTAGCAGTTTTAACCGCGCTGCCGCTGGGCGCGTGCGGTGCGCCTAACAACGCGCTTCGTGCAAATAGCGAGAATAACGCAAAATCTGGGAAAATTAACGTTGTAACAACAACGGGCGTTTTGCGAGATATGGTTGCGAATGTTGCAGGAGACGCTGCAAATGTAAGTGCGATTGTGCCAGATAACGCGGATCCGCATTCGTACGAGCCGCGTTTGCGTTCAATTAGAGACGTCGTGTACGCGGATGTTGCTTTTAGCAACTACATGATGCTGGAAGAACACGGCGTAATTACAGCTTTGGACGCGAATTTGCGAAAAGGTGTGCCAAATGTGCAACTTGCAGAAGAAAGTGTGAAGCACGCGGCAGATATTATTCCGATGGTAGAAGACGTGTCTTTAGACACAATTTGGCTAGGGCTTGCTACAGAACGCATGGCTGCGCAACCGAGCGAGGAAGCGCATAGTGCGCAAGACGGTGCAAGCGCAAATACGCAAAAGCGTGCGGAAGAATCGCCCTCGGCGGCGGCTAGTGAGTTAGCTTCGCTAAACAATCTCAATAAAACAAAAACAAATTCACAGCAAGTTAGCCAACTAGAAAAGTCAGGTCAATCTTTGCAATCAAATGCGCCTTCTACCGCAACAAAAGAAGGTCGCGCAACTGTAATAAAGCCAAACGCATACAACATGAAAAGGTCCGACAGAATACGCTTAACAGCTACAAAAGTAAGCGGACCAGGCGCGCTATTTGCATACTTGACTGGCACTTTTGGAAGCGTAGAAACATACTTTAACAGCGCAAACGGCATAAGCGCAGAAGACCACGTAGACTTGCCAGCAGACGCGCACACGCATTTAAGCTGGGCGTTTAGCAAGCCAGGCGAATACACGCTTGACTTGCACGCCGACATGCTAAACGCGCAAAACGAGGTAGTTTCTAGCCTTGGAAACGCTAAAATGCGATTTGCTGTAGGCATAAATGCGCAAAAAATAGCCAAAAAGCGTGGAGCTAGCGTAGTGCTGAACAAAGGTCATGCAGATTTAGCTTACGACTTAGCAAAACGTGGATTTGTGTACCGCGTAGATACTTTGCAAGAAAAGCGCTCCGCTGCGCCAAAACGCGTGTATTATGCGCCTCGCGATGTGGTTGTAGAAGTTCCAACTAACGCGCTAAAAGAGATACCAGCCGAACAAGGATACAGGTTTTTGGGATCTGCAAGGCAAAAGATTTATCAGCTGCCGCAAGCAGTTTTAGGAAAGCACGTTCACGGAGATATTGACCCGCATTTGTGGCAATCCGTAAAAAATGGCATAGCATACGTGCGCACAATCGCAGATCGCCTTTGCGAAGTGGACCCTAAAAATGCTCGTAAATATCGCGCGAATGCAGATCGATACATTAACAAGCTATTAGATGTAGACGCGTATATGAGGCAAAAAGTGGCGTCAATACCAAAAGAGAAGCGCAATTTGGTTACAACGCACGACGCTTTTGCGTACTTAGGTAAAACTTACGGCGTGAATATTGCAGGATTTGTAACGATTAATCCTTCGAGCGAGCCGAGCGTGCAAGATAGGCGTAGATTGCAGCAGATTTTGCGCGATTTAGAGATTCCAGCTGTGTTTTTGGAGCCAAATTTGATTTCGCGTTCGTCTGTGCTTAAAGAGCTTGCGGCGCAAGCGCACGTAAAAGTGTGCCCGATTTATGGAGATGCTTTCGATTCTAAAGTGCGAACTTATGCGGATATGATGCGAGCGAACGCGGATTCTTTGGCAAAGTGCTTGAAGTGAGATTGATGTTGGATTTAAGTGAGATTTAAGCGATGAGGATTGACGAGGGAAATATGGATGCGAATATGGATGCGAATACTGTTATAAGCGCGCAAAACTTAATCGTAAGTTACGGCAGTCGCACGATTGTAAAAGACGTTTCGTTTACGATTAAAAACGGCGAATTTGTGGGACTTCTTGGTGCAAATGGAGCTGGAAAAACAACGCTTTTCCGCGCGATTATGGGGCTAATACCGCATTCTGGAAAACTCGAAGTGCACGCTAATAAAAGCGGTGAATCTTTGATTAATTCGCGAGTAAACAACGTTGGATACGTGCCACAACGCCACGATATTGCGTGGGATTTCCCACTTTCTGTACTAGACGTGGTAATGATGGGCCGCATTCGTCACATTGGCTACGTTCGTCGCGCAAAAAAAGAGGACTACGAGATAGCGCTCGCTTCTCTTGAGCGCACAGGAATGGCGGATTTTAGGGATCGCACAATCGGCGAGCTTTCGGGCGGGCAAAGGCAGCGCGTACTCGTTGCGCGCGCTCTTGCAGGTCAGCCGCGATTGTTGCTTTTAGATGAGCCATTTACAGGCTTAGACATGCCTACTCAAGAGCTGCTCACGAGTCTTTTTTTGGATTTAGCAAAGTCGGGAGAAGCTATTTTGATGAGCTCGCACGACATAATCGGATCTATAAACTCGTGTTCTAGAATCATGCTTTTCGACGGAAGCATAGTGGGCGACGGCGCTCCAGAATCGTTAAACGCAAATCAATGGGTGCAAACATTCCATGTGGATGCGCAAAATCCACTAATCAAAGCTGTAGAGCGCGTTATGGCGCATGAAAGTGTGGTAGAAAAATAATGCTATCTCCAATCGACTTTATACAAGACCTTACAAACCCAGACCTTTGGTTCTTACTCAAAGCGCTTATAGTAGCGTGCCTTTCTAGCGTAATATGCGGAGTTGTAGGATGCTACGTAGTGCTACGCGGAATGGCGTTTATTGGAGACGCAGTAGCGCACTCCGTGTTTCCAGGACTCGCAATCGCATTTGTGTTGCAAGGAAACTTGCTATTTGGTGGCGCGCTCGCAGGAGTTGCAACCGCGCTAATCGTATCAATCTTTAGCCAAAATCGTAGACTTCGCGAAGACTCGTTTATAGGCGTATTTTTTGTGTCTGCCTTTGCGCTCGGAATCGTAGTAATATCAAAAGCTTCTGGCTATGCAGGATCCTTGGAGTCGTTCCTATTTGGCTCCATTACAGGAATACCAGACTCTGACATTGCTGTAGTAGCAATAACAGGGCTAATAATCGTAACGCTTCTAATGATGTTCCACAAAGAGCTAGTATGCGTTTCAATGGATCGAGAAACAAGCCGCGCAATGGGGTTGCCAGTAGCATGGTTGGATGGAATGCTATACGTTTTAGTTGCGATTGCTGTAGTAGTATCTGTGCAAATAATTGGAAACGTGCTTGTTTTAGCGCTTTTGATTACGCCTGCGGCGACTGCGCGATTGCTTACCGACAGGCTTGGAAAAATGATGATTTTGGCGCCTGCTATTGGGTGCGCTTCTTCGATTATTGGAATGTACTTGTCTTGGAGTTTAGACACTGCTACTGGCGGCACAATCGTTTTGGTTGCGACTTTTATGTTTGTTCTAGCGTGGGTGTGCTCGCCTAAACATGGGTTGGTGGCGAGGATTGTGCCGAAACTGCGATCAGTCGTTTCGTAAAATTGCGGTTTATAGTTTGCGGCACAATAGACGTATGGTATCTAAAGGAAAGCCTTCGCCTAGAAGCGCGGTTAAGCCGCTCAGTGATGAGCAAGTAGAACGCTTAGCGCGAGCACACAAGTTAGTTGATCCTACTTATTACTACCCAACTGGCGCGCGGACGCCAAATACGGCAGAAATCAACGCGCAAAATCCAAAAGCAACTGAGCGCCTGCTCGAAGGAACGTCTCGCGTGCTTAGATCTCGTTGCAAAGTGCGCGCATGGGGATTAGAGAATGTGCCAGAAGAAGACGTGTTTATAACCGCTTGCACGCACGTTACAATGTTCGACGTTTTCGTGCCAATGACGTCTCTATTCCACCAAGGCCGACGTCCGCGATACATGGCAAAAGCAGAGCTTGCGCATTGGCCAATCTTAGGAAAATGGTTCCAGCTTGTTGGCATGCAACCAGTTCCACGCAGAAGCGGAAAAGCACGTGAAATCGAAGAAGAATCGATTAAAATCCTAACAAACGGTAGACCGCTTAGCGTATGGCCAGAAGGAACAGTTACGCGCGACCCTCAAAAATGGCCTATGAGCATGAAGCCAGGAATCGGAGTTATTGCGCTCGAAGCATCGCGTAGGCTGGGGCATCAAATTCCGCTATTTTGCGCTGTTACATGGGGTGCTGCAAGCATCAATCATTGGTGGCCGTGGCCAAAGAAGAACGTTGTAATGTGCTACGATGCGCGTCTTGATTATTCGGATCTTCTAAAAGATATGGAAAATTGGGGTGATTTGCCGCCTATGGAGTCTGCTGCCGAATTGGCTCGTCGCGTACGCATACGCATGACGGAAATTATGGAAGAGATCCGCGGAGAAAAAGCACCAGAAGGATACTTTGACTATAGACTTATGAAGAGAGTCAAAGAATAGTGACTGTAAATTTGCGGTTCACTAAGCCGTAAAACTTTTGTGAATCATCCGTAAAGCGGGCTGTGTAGAATTATGCAATAGTTTGATTAAAAGTATGCAAACATAAAATCGTAAATACTTAAATCACAAAAGTATATAGATTAAAACCGAAAGGCTAGGCGTAAACATGAACGTTACGGTGTTGGGTGCTGGAGCTTGGGGTACGGCGTTTGGGCAAGTGCTTGCAGACGCGGGAAATCAAGTGACAATGTGGGCAATAGAGCCGCAAATTGTGGAAGGCATTCGAGATAATCACCGCAACGAAGTGAGGCTGCCAAGCGTAGAGCGTTTGCCAGAAAACATGACTGCTACTGGGGATCGCGAAGAAGCTGTAGCAAACGCAGACATTGTAGTAGTTGCGATTGCAGCACAATTTGCGCGCGTTGCACTTGAAGAATTTGCTGGCAAAATTCCGCAACATGCGATTGTTGTTTCGCTTATGAAGGGCATTGAGCGCACGACAGGCAAGCGTATGGACGAAGTTGTGTGCGAAGCTTTAAGCTTACCGCGCAACCGTTTTGCAGCATTATCGGGGCCAAACTTAAGCAAAGAAGTGGCATTAAGGCAGCATGCGGCAGCGGTTGTGGCGTGCGAGAATCGCGCAAATGCCGAAGTGGTGGCAAAAGCTTGCTCAAACAGCTACTTTAAGGCGTTTGTATCAACCGACGTAATCGGCGTAGAAATGTGCGGATCGCTTAAAAACGTGGTTGCGCTCGCAGTTGGCATGGCTCGAGGCGCAGGATATGGAGAAAATACAGCAGCTATGATTGAAACGCGTGGACTTGCAGAGTTGACGGCATTGGGCGTTGCAGAAGGCGCAGATTCGCGCACATTCGCAGGACTTGCAGGCTTTGGTGATTTAGTTGCAACTTGCGGGTCTCCGCTAAGCCGCAACTACACTTTTGGATCAAATCTTGGGAAAGGCATGAGCGTTGAAGAAGCAACTGCCGTAAGCAATGGTGTGGCTGAAGGCGTTCCAACTACTAGCGCGGTTGTTTCAATGGGTAAGCGTTTGGGAGTTGCTACTCCGCTTGCAAGTGCGATGGCTCGTGTGCTAGAAGAAGGAATATCGTGCCAAGAGATGCTTGCAATGCTTTTCGATAACGATGTTTGCGAAGAGTAGTGAAATTCCTTATAAGCCGTGCGCGTAGAGAATTCAAAATAATTAAAATAATTAAGATAATTAAAATAATTTTCAAAGGAAAAAAATGACTAAAAAGCGTGTAGTGTTCTTGTATGGCGGTAAAGCAGACGAACATTCGATTTCTTGCATATCGGCTGCTGGAGTACTCAGTGCTGTAGACGAAAGTCGATTTGAAATCGTACGTATTGCAATAACAAAGCAAGGCGAGTGGATTGTTGGCGGCGAAGATCCGCGAAACTTCCGCATGGAGCAAGGCGAGTTGCCAGTAATCACAAAAACCGAGCAGACGCGCGATGTTGTGCTAGACCCAGCTAAAGGTGCCGACGGATTTTTGGTGCGAGAGGCAGATGGCACGCTTACAAGTTTGGGTCATATTGACGTTGTTTTTCCAGTTCTTCACGGCCCAAACGGTGAAGACGGAACCTTGCAAGGTTTGCTAGAAATGATGCAAGTTCCATACGTTGGTTGCGGAGTTTTGGCATCCGCCGCATGCATGGATAAGTATTACGCTAAGCAACTTTTTAAGGCGGCTGGAATTGATGTTGCTCCAGGAATCGCGCTGGATGTGCGAAAGTTCGCTAATGATTGCGCAAATCACTTTGACGCGTACGCAAACGAAATTCTTGAGCAAGTTGAAGAAGCAAAACTCGAGTATCCACTTTTTGTAAAACCAAGCCGAGCAGGATCTAGTTTTGGAGTTACAAAAGTTGAATCGCGCGATGCTAAAGCTTTAGCAGATGCCGTTTTTGAGGCTTCGAAGCACGATTGGCGAGTATTGATAGAGCAAGGAATTGACGCGCGAGAAATTGAGTGCGCGGTTCTTGCCGCTCGCGACGGCGAAGAGCCTAAAGCGAGCTGGCCTGGAGAAGTTGTGCTTGACAAGCGCGAGGCTGGAGAAGACCAGTTCTACGATTTTGACAGCAAATACATGGATTCCGCAGCTTCACACGTGGAAGTGCCAGCAAATCTGCCAGAAGAAACTTTGCAGCGCGTTCGCAATACTGCGCTCGCAGCGTTCAAAGCAGCGGACGGTCGAGGACTTAGTCGCGTGGATTCTTTCGTTACTCCAGAAGGACATGTAATGATTAACGAGATCAACACAATGCCTGGATTTACGCCAATTTCCATGTATCCAAAAGCTTGGGAAGCAACAGGAATAAGCTACGGTGATTTAATCACAAAACTTATTGAAGGCGTGATTTTAGACTGAGACAAACTTCAAAAAATCATGGTTTTTGAGGATTAGTCGCCAGCAACCGAAGAATTTGTGCAAATTTGCGCAAATATCAAATCTTAAAGTCTGTATAAAATCAGGTTTAAGAGAAAACTTAAAACACAAACGAAGAGGTAAAAATGCGAAAAACTCAGCATAACGACATGTACCATTTAGCGCGAAAACGTCAAGGAGATGTTGGTGTATCGCTGTGCTTATTCCTATTTGTTTGGATTCTTGCAACTATTTTAATAGGTGAACTTATAGGCTTGTTCATTCCAAAAGGTGTTCTAAGTCCTTCATTAAGCTCCTTCGTTTCGTCAGACATTGCGCAATACTTAATCGCGTTGCCGATAGCGATGCTTGTTTTAAGACGAGTGCCAGCGGTAGAAACACGCAAATTCACAATGACATTCAGACAGTTTGCTGGATTTTTCGCAGTGAGCGTACCGATAATGTATGCAGGAAACTACCTAGGTTTGGCGATTTCTGCGCTTATATCTGGCGGAAAAGCTGAAAACAGGATTGCAGATATAGTGGCAGGCGGAAACGTATGGGAAACCATGATTTTCGTTGTTTTCCTTGCTCCAGTTGTGGAGGAATGGCTGTTTAGAAAGCAGATTATAGACAGGCTGCGAGTGTATGGCGAAAAGCGCGCGATTGTGTTCTCGGCTCTGGCGTTTGCGTTGTTCCATATGAACATGTTCCAGTTCTTCTACGCTTTTGGGCTGGGACTTGTGTTCGGCTACATGTATGCGCGCACATCGCAGCTTAGATACAGCGTTGCTTTGCACATGATTGTGAACTTCCAAGGAAGCGTTATAGCGATGTGGATTTCCGACAATATGATGGATTCAAACGGGAACTTAATTAAAGTTGAGAATCTTACAACGCAAGAAATCGCGGATTTGGCTCCTGGATTCATGTTTATAGGTCTTTACGCGATGTTCATGATTGTTATGTTTGTGTTTGGAATTGTGCTGTTAGCAAGGAGTAAAAAATATCTCGAATTCTACGATTCGCCGCTTGAAATTCGCGGAAGTGCTGGAATAAAGGCGCTTTACGGAACAGTCGGCATTATGGGTTTCCTTGTGGTTTCAGTGCTTATGAATATGATAATGCTTTTTGTGTGAGCGAGAACGCGTTTAGTGTGATTTCGGATTACGGGATTATTTGTGATTGATTAGTGTATTGGAGGCGATTTTATGGTTACGGTAAATGCAGAAAATGCAGAAAATAGTGATGGATCGGTTGCTGGCGACTTTTCTGCTGAGCCAATCCGCGTGGGTCTTTTAGGCGCCGGAACAGTAGGATCGCAAACAGCGCGTCTAATAGTGGAAGAAAACGCTGACTTATCGGCGAGAATCGGCGCTCCGCTAGAACTTGCAGGAGTAGCATGCTTGCATCCAGAAGATGTGGACGCTCCATGGATTGCCAAAAATCTTCTAAGCGCAGACGCTCTAGCATTATGTGAACGCGAAGATATAGACATAATCGTTGAGCTAATTGGCGGTTTGGAACCAGCGCACACATTTGTAAAAACCGCTCTAGAATGCGGAAAGTCGGTTGTAACAGCAAACAAAGCATTGCTTGCAAAGTTTGGTCCAGAACTCTACGATTGCGCGCAAAAAAACGGAGTGGATTTAAGTTTCGAGGCGTCTGTTGCAGGTGCAATCCCAATTTTGCGTCCGCTTAGAGAGTCGCTTGTAGGCGACAAAATCACGCAAATTTTTGGAATCGTAAACGGAACTACAAACTATATTCTTGACGAGATGACGGTTCGCGGTCTTGATTTTGATTCGGCTTTACGCGCGGCTCAAGAAAAGGGGTACGCGGAGGCGGATCCTACAGGAGACGTTGAAGGATTTGATGCAGCAAACAAGGCTGCTATTCTTGCAACACTTGCATTCCAAATGCCAATAAGCATTGATGACGTTAGTGTTGAAGGAATTAGCGCGATTACGGCTGAAGACATTGCTGCGGCAAGTGCAGAAGATCGCGTGATCAAGCTGCTTGCAGCGGTTTCTTGCGATTCGAATGGATTGGTGAGCGCAAGCGTTTACCCAGCGTTGGTTAGCAAAGAGCATCCGCTGGCCTCCGTTCATGGCAGCTTTAACGCCGTTTTTGTTAAAGCGCAAGCGGCGGATGATCTTATGTTCTACGGCCGCGGCGCTGGTGGTGCGCCAACAGCCAGCGCGGTTGTTGGAGATATTGTTGGAGCTGCTAGAAACATAGCGCGCGGTTGCAGCGATGCCAGCGTGCCAATGTATAACGCAAAATCTTTGGCTTCCACGCGCTCGATTCGTGCGGATTTTGTTGTGCGATGCAGCATGGAGGATACTTCACTTGCGCTTTGCAGCGAAGTGATGGATGTGTTTGATGCGCATGGAGTTAACGCGGAACGATTGCCTATGCTTTGCCAAACTCAATATGAGGGCGAGGGCGATTGCCCAGCTTGCGGAATCGGCGGTCCTGGCGATTTGCGTGTGCTTGTAAAAGATTGTACAGAGGCGGATTTGAGCGCAATTCTTGCGGATTTGCAAAAAGTGGATGTTGTGTGTGCAAAACCGCTTGCTTTGCGAATTATTAAGTAATTGAGTAATTAAGTAATCGCGTAATTGAGTAATTATTGAGTAATTAAGTAATTAAGTAATTAAGTAGTCTGCTCGAACGGAAAAGGTGCGAAATGAAACCAGTATGCAACAGTGTGTCAGTTTGCGTGCCAGCAACCAGCGCAAATCTTGGGTCGGGATTTGACGTTGCAGGAATTGCGCTTGATTATGCGGATTCGCTAGTTTTTACGCTTGATGATACGCTTGACGATTCGCAAGATGTTCGCGTGATTATTCACGGCGAAGGCGAAAATACTTTGCCGAAAGACGAGACTCATCTTGTTGTTCGCGCATTTCGCAAAGCGTGCGAAGCGTTTGACTTGCCGCATTTGCGCTTTACTCTAGAAGCGCATAATCGCATTCCACAAGCGCGAGGAATGGGATCTTCCGCCAGTGCGATTGTTTCGGGTGTGGCTGCAGCTTGGGCTTTTGCGCATAATGGAAATCTTAATAAGCAGGCGATTTTTGAGCTTGCAGCTGCGATTGAAGGACACCCAGATAATGTTGCTCCAGCGGTTTTTGGCGGATTAACAACCAGTTGGAAGAATGGCGATGAGTTCCACACAGTTCGATACAGCGTTTCTAAGCAAATTCGCGCAACGATTTTTGTGCCAAACTTTACTCTTTCAACGCAAATGGCTCGCCAAGCGCTTCCAGAAAAAGTGCCATATGCAGATGCCGTATTTAACGTTTCGCGCGCTTGCTTATTGCCGATTGCGTTTGGCGATTTTGGTGATTTTAACGCGTTTGCTGATTCTCGCGATTCTGCCAACTCTTGCGCAAAAACCACTCTTTCTAGAAACGATTTGCTTTTTACAGCTACTCAAGACGCTATTCACCAGCCATACCGAGCAAGTCTTATGCAACCAACTTGGGATTTAGTAAAAGCTTTGCGAGATAAGGGGTTTGCAGCTGCTATTTCTGGAGCTGGATCTTGCGCGGCGGTGTTCTATGAGGAAAAGTCGCCAGCAACCGTAGATGAAAATAACGCTACTAATATAAGCGAAAGAATAGAAAAAATTGCAGAACCGCTTTTAAGCGGCTGCGATTGGAAAGTTTTGCACGTGCATGTTGATTCTATTGGCGTTGCAATAACTCGCGAATAATTTGTGTGAAGTTGTAAAAAGGAAGAGTAAGGTATGACAGTTTCGTTGATTTTAGCTTCTCAATCGCCAGCGCGTAGATCTGTGCTGACTGCTGCAGGCGTGATTCCTGTGATTCACGTGAGCGAGGTAGATGAGCCAGCGGCGTTGCGTAATGCTGCAAATGCGCAAGGTGTTAGCGTGGAGCAGATGAGCGCCGAGGAGCGCGTTTCGATTTTGGCGCAAGCAAAGGCTTTTGCGGTGTATGAGTCGTGGAAGCTTGTTGCAAATGCGGCGGCTTCGGCTAGTGGCGATTTGGTTGTGGGGTATCCGCTGGAGGCTGAGGCTGAGTCTGCAGAATCTGAATCTTCTGAAACTGCTAGTAGCGCTTTGACAAACGATTCGCAATCGCATATAACGCATAACGTAGATACCGCGCAAACTCGCGATTTTTCGGGCGTAAAAGTTCCTACTAAGACTTTTGATATTCACGATTTTGCGCACGTGAACAAGTCTTCCGCTGATTCCAATAGTGTGCTTATTGTTGGCTGCGACTCCATGTTTTTGCTAGACGGCGAATGCTACGGCAAGCCGCATACTCCTGAAGTGGCATTTGAGCGGATTAAGCGAATGAGCGGAAAAACTGGAGAATTGTTTACTGGCCATTGCTTAATCGACACGAAAAGTGGCAAAACAGTGTGCAAAGTGAGCCGCGCAAGCGTGACTTTTGCGCATATGAGCGATGAGGAGATCCGCGCATACGTAGAAACTGGCGAGCCATTGGAAGTTGCAGGATCCTTTACGCTAGAAGGCTTTGGCGGGGCATTTATTGAGGGAATTCAGGGTGATCCGCATGGAGTTCTTGGGATTAGCTTGCCGCTACTAAGGCAGATGGTTTGCGATTTTGGGTACGCTTGGCCAGATTTGTGGAATAGTCGCAAGTTAGAGGGAGAGGCGATTAAGGACGATCCTGCTTCCGCGCAAGTGCCTAAAGAAAACGTGCACCAGCCTGGAGACGGATGGGTTATGTGCGATTGCGGGCGCAAGCATTGGGGCCATAATGGCGCGGCTGGCGTGTTGCTCGCTAGGCGAGATGAGACCACTGGGCGCGTGACTCATGTTGTTATGCAACATCGCGCGCTTTGGAGCGCGGAAGGTGGAACGTGGGGGATTCCTGGTGGCGCAATATCTGATGGCGAAACTGCGATTGAGGGTGCGTTGCGCGAGTCGTTTGAAGAAGCTAACATAACGTCTCAAGACATTGATGTTGTTGGAGCGTATTGCGAAAATCACGGGAATTGGCGTTATACAACGGTTTTTGCGTTTGAAAAGCCTGGGCATTGTGTGAATCCGTGCGCGCACGACGACGAGAGTATGGAAATCAAGTGGGTGCCGATTGACGATGTTCCGAAGCTAAAGCTGCTTACGGCAATGCGCACGGATTGGCCGTCTTTCCGCGCTCGCCTCGATTCGCTAGCAGCGCAAAGGTAGCTGTGCAAAGAGATCTGCAAGCTGGAAGTAGACTTCCAGCTTGCATACTTTTAGTTAGAATCTTGTTTTTAGAATTAACTCTTTATTTTGTTTTCCGCTTTTTGTTGTTCAACACGCCGTTTTGAGCAACATTTTCGGTAAATCCTCTTGCTTTGTAGAATTATATTTATGCGCTGATGCATACTAGTTTTCTGCTAGTTGTTAGATGTTGTTAGAAGTTTATGGCTTTGCGAGATTTTGTAGTTTTGTTTGTGATTCATTGTGGGTTTGTGCTAAGCGCATAAAAATAAAGCAAACTAAGCAAGTAAATAAAATAATTACGTAAAAAACTTGCGCAAAAACTAGGGGAATATTATGTCTAATATGTCGAAAATTAAAAAAGAAACTATTGAAGCAAAAGGCTTTACAATACAGGTTTATACGGAAGATTTTAGGAATGATTACGTTAGTTTAACCGATATTGCGAGATATAAAAACAAAGAAGAGCCTAATGTGGTTGTTGCAAACTGGATGAGAAATTACAGTACAATAGAGTATTTAGGCATATGGGAGAGACTAAACAATCCGAATTTTAAACCCGTCGAATTCGAGGGGTTTTTGAAAGAAGCTGGTAGCAATGCTTTTACACTATCTCCTAAAAAATGGTCAGAAATCACGAATGCAATAGGTTTACTTGTAAAATCCGGTAGAGGTGGTGGAACTTACGCTCATAAAGATATAGCATTTAAGTTTGCGGCTTGGATTTCAGCAGAATTTGAACTATATATTATCAAAGATTATCAAAGACTTAAATCTGATGAGAACTCAAGGCTTTCGCTGAATTGGAATTTGAATCGTGAGATTTCGAAGATTAATTACAAGATTCATACGGATGCTATTAAAGAATATTTGTTGAAGGATTTGACTCCTGAGCAGTTGATGTATAAGTATGCAAATGAAGCAGATTTGTTAAATGTTGCACTGTTTAATAAGACTGCTAAACAATGGAGAGATGCAAATCCTAAGTCAAAGGGCAACATTCGAGACGAGGCGAGTATTAATGAACTTCTGGTATTGGCGAATATGGAAAGCTATAACGCTGTTTTGATTTCTAAGGGTTTGCCACAGGCTGATCGAATGGTGGAACTTAGAAATTTGGCGCGAGCACAGATTTTATCTCTTGAGAATTTGAATAATTCTGGAATAAAGAGTTTGGATTCCGTGATAAAAAATTGAGTCTAATCACTTTTTAATTCTGCGCTTAGTGCTGATATTTACATCGTTTTCGGGCGCGACGACCTGCCTGAGCGCTTAAAGCGTAGCGTGCGAAGGCAATTCGGAGCGCTGAGCCGCTCAAGGCAGAAGCACTGCTTCTGTGCGGCGAAGACGTTCGCGCGCTTAGACTGCGCGAACAACATTTGCGCTTTTTGTAGTTTGACACGCCGTGAATCAGCTACAAACTCGGGAAAATCTTCCCGACTTTGTAGTTCGACACGCCATTTTGAGCAACATTCTCGGGAAAATGATTTTGCGTTTGTTTTCAAAATTGCCAAATACGTAAACAATCTCGGGATAAGAGATAGGCAGAGTGAAGAGTGGTGGGATGTCGGCGTGTTGCGTGTGTGGGTTGTGTGGAATGTTGATTTTTCAATGGTTTTATAGTGTTAGTGTTCTTGTTCGAGTAGTTTCCTGAGAAAAGTCTGGGAAAATTCTTTAAAAACCTTGAAACAATGTGTTTTTACGGTTTTATTAGTGTTAATCCACAAATATTATGATGAAAATAGTTTTTATTGTGGATTAGTTTGTGTATAACATTATTTTTTTCTGTTTGTTTTGTGTGATTGCCTCTTGACTTTTTTAAACGGGGGGGGGGTATGTTAATAACAGCTGCTAGCTAGATGCTCTAGATGGTGGTTATCCACAATATTTCGGAATGTTGTTGGATGTTTAAAATTTCTCTTCGCGTGTTTTACGTGGAGGAGAAGAAGAAAGGAAATTAAAATGATGAATAAGAAGGCTATCGCCGCTTTCGCTGCTGGCGCAACTTTGCTTGCCGGCTTCGCAATGGCAACCCCAGCAATGGCTGCAAAAGTTCCTGCTACTGATACTGAGCGTACTCAGTTAGCTCAAGAGGCAGAACAGCGTGGACTTGGTTTTGTAGCAAATAATATTCGCACCTCTAAAACAAGCTCTTACCAAGAGCTTAAAGCCATGTTGCAAAAAGCTGAGGATGAACAAGACGCTGCAGAATCTCACCGTCTTCTTGATTATCCAAACGGTACATTGAATAATTCTTCTGCTGAGGGCGTTGCTGCTGAAGCTCGTAAGCGTGGTATTGCGAATCCTACGGTAGATGAGTTCCAGCCTGATTTGCTTGCTCAGTATGCTGGTACTCGTGCTGAGAAGCTTGGTAAGGCATACAATGATTTGCTTGATGGCAAGATTACTGAGGCTCAGTATCAGGCTGTGAAGAAGGCTGTGTTTGGTAGCAGCGAGTACACTGAGGATTCATTGGATTCAAAGCAGGACGACAAGCAGGCTCCTAAGAAGGATGATAAGAAGGACGATACTACCACTCCTGATCAGAAGATCAAGGATCTTGGTAAGTTGAACTTGTCTGATGCTGCTAAGAAGAAGCTTGCTGTTCATTACGTGTATAAGGCTAAGCTTGCTTTGGATGAGGCTGATAATAATCTTGCTGAGAAGAAGGCTGATTATGCTGCTAAGAGGAAGACTCTTGTTGAGACTATGACTGAGCTTGCTGCTCGTAAGGCCGCTGCTGAGAAGGCTAACCAGGATTTGACTGATTTCTTGGCTTCTGGTGAGAATAATTCTGCTAAGGAAACTGCTCTTCGTGATGCTTTGAACCGTGCTCATGCTCATGAGCAGCGTGCTTTTGATGCTGAGCAGAAGGCTGAAGCTGAGTTTAATGCTGCTCGTGATGCTGCTTTCGCTGCTGTTGCTGCTTATAACAAGGCTTTGGCTGAGTATAAGGATGCTTATAATGATGCGGTTCGTTTGGGTGTGAATCCTGCTGCTCTTCCTCCTGTTGTGACTTCTGATCCTTTGGCTGCTGATTTCCCAGCTGTTCCTGGTACGAAGCAGATTTATGCTGATGCTTTGAATGGTAAGTTTGGTCCTGCTGCTCAGGCTTCTGCTAAGAAGACTGAGGTTGCTAAGGCTCAGTCTGCTGCTCCAGCTGCTGCTGGTAAGGCTGCTGCTAAGGGTGAGCTTGCTGCTAAGGGTGGTCATGGTAAGTCTGGCGAGAAGCTTGGTAATGCTGGTGTTGGTGTTGCTTTGACTGCTTTGGCTGCTTCTATGCTTGCTGGTATGGGTGCTGCTGTTCGCAAGATGCGTCACTAAGCATTATTTACCACCTTATTTAGGGTTTGCGCTCAACGACTAGTGTGGTGTTTTGTAGGGAAGCATCACACTGGTTTATTCCCGATTCTCTTTGGTTTTATTGTTTTAACATTGGTTTGCTATTGTTTTTCTTTTCTTCCCAGTGTTGATTCGTTTAGCTTGTTGGGTTTTGGGTGTTGAGTGTTGTTGCTTTCGGTTTTGTTTGCTACTAGGGGCTTTCAAAACCGGAAGCATTTTTTTGTTTTTGTTTATTTTTGCCAGTGTTTGTAGTTATATTTGCTTAAATAGGGAACAAATGCGGGAGGATTAGTCACCCTAAAACTGCTGCGATTAACGCAATACAAATCGGACTCGTAACCGTAGAAAACAGGATTCCATCGCGCGCAAAACTCAAGCCAACATTGTATCTTGCAGCGTAATTGTACACGTTTTGACCAGTCGGCAGCGCCGCCAGCACAACACACGCGTAAAGAGTGGCACCTCGGAAACCCATAACAAAATAAGCCAATAAAAACGCAACAATTGGCATAATCAAGTTTTTTAAAATCGCAACTGTAGCAATAGCAGCGCGATTAGAATCCTTTTGTAGCGGCTTGCTGCCGTAAAGTGACATTCCAAAAGCCATTAAAATCATAGGAACCGCGGAATCGCCAATCATCTTAATCGGGTCATAAAGAAAATTCGGAACAGGAAAATAGCCAACTTTTGCGGAAATTGCCGAAATAATAATTCCTCCAAGTGAACCAATTAAAAGTGGTTGTTTAAGCGGCTGTTGAGCAATGCGTTTAAGCGAGCACTTTCCAGTAGTTGTAACGTCTAAAACCGTTAGTCCAACAGGCGTAAAAACAGCTTGCTGCATAACTAAAATCGGTGCAACAAGTGCAGGGTTTCCAAGAATATAAGTTGCAACAGGCAAGCCAATGTTGTTTGAGTTTAAGTAAAGCGAGTTAAGCGCGCCAATTGTGCAATCTGCCGCAGGAAGACGGAAAAACAGGCGATTAAGCAGAATAAATGCAACGCCAACAATCATTGCGGAGAAAAACGCAACAAAAATTGACGAGTGGAAAATCTCAAAAATTGGCTCTTTTGCAAGTATTGCAAACATTAAACAAGGACTTGAAACAAAAAAGCTTACGCGATTAAGCACCATTTGTGCTTGCGATCCGCCGATGCGAAGACGCGCGGTTACGTACCCTGCGGCAATGACGATGCCAATTACGCAAAAGCCTTGCATAGCACTGATTAAACCCATGAAAACGATTTTAGCGCTGATTTTTGGATTGTGGGTAATGCGCAATCGACTTTTATTGGCGTATGTTACTTTTATTGGCGCATGTTATTTGACGTTGCAATATGGCATACTAGAAAACGGTGGCGCTGCAAGCCGCCAGAGCATTCGACGGCGTCGATCCCCTCACGTGATTTTCACGCATGATTTTGGGCGAGGCTGGTGTCCGCTGTCGTGCAGCTAGACTTTATTGATAGCCTTAGGGGTGGCTCGCATAAGCGTGTGCATTCTTCAGGCTAAGAGCGCGAAACTATTGCAGAGTTTCGCTAGGAGCATAGTGCCCAGAGTAACACGAGAAGGCTTCACCGTGCCCGAAGCCAATAATGATAAAAATGAAGATAAAAATCTTTCATTCGTAGCAGCAAATTCAAGCGCGAACGAATCTACTAACGCAGCTGACGATCAAAGATCAGCAGCTGCTTCAACTGTTACATCACCCGTTACAGCAGGTGTTGTCAATGTGGTTTCAGGTTCGCAAGACGCAGCGTCAAGCACAAGACGCAGGCGTGCTGGAAGACGCGTTGTAAGAGTTGCAGGAGCAGCTGGCGAATCGATGAAACTACACGTACAAGGCGGAAACGATTACGATACACGCTCTGAGGAAACTGAATCTGAAAGTGTTGTTGAGCACCAAACTCCTGTAAGGCCGATAACATCGCTACTTTTTCAGGAGCCTGTTTTACCTCATCGTTTGCCTGAAACCAATAGTCGTATGCGCGATTTAGATTACGACGATGATGCAAATGAAAGCGATAGAGAAAACAGTCGAGATGATTTAGACAAAGACAATAGTCGCAGTTCACGAAAGTTGCGTAAAACGCGTTCTGGCAGGAATGACAGGAAGAATCGCAATGAAGACGAGGATTTAAGTAGAGTACGTAGTCGCAAAAATCGCAATAATCGTAACAATTTTGACGATAACTATGATTCTGAATCTGACGATGATACACGTGTTATTCGTGTGCGTTCCAGAGTAAATCGTGCAGATCGTACAGATCGATCTAATCGTGCAAATTCTGAAGATTTAAACGAAATTGATAATAGAAGCGATAGCAGAATAAGTAGAAATAATCGAGATTATCTGGATAAGGATAGCTTGGATAAGTCTAATTTTGATAAAGCTAACCTTGACAAAGATAATGGTGACAAATATAGCGAGAATAACAATAATGGTCGTAAGAATCGTGACAATCAGGATAATTACGATGATCAAAATCATAGAAAGTCACGCAAGAATCGCAGACTAAACGCTGCCGAAAGACGCGCCGCCGCAGAAGTCGAGCAAATAGAAGAAGACCTTGAATACGACGACATAGTTTATTCTCCAATCGATGATGTAATTGACGAAAGAATTGAAAATAGTGTTGAGTCAGATAATGATGTAGATTCTGAATCAACCCGCAAGTATACAAAAACTTCTGATTTAGAAAATAATGATGATGAAGACGGAGAAATGATAACCCGTCGTCGCCGTCGTCGCAGACCGTCTCGCGCAGATAAGGAAGATAGGACAGATAAGTCTGATAGATCAAGCCGTAGAACAACATCCGGCCTATCTTCGGATGATTCTTCATACGCTGACGATTATGACATAAACGAAATAGAAGTTTCTCAAGAAGACCGCGATTTAATTCCAGATCCAGACGAGTTGCGATCTCAAGATGACGAGGAAGTGTACACTCGTCGTCGCCGTCGTCGCAGGTCGAAATCTTCTGACGATTCGTCTCAAAGTTCCTCAAGTTCGCAAAGTTCGCAAAATTCACAAAGCACACAATCGCGTTTTGTGTCAATAGACTCCGATTCATCTAGTCGAAGATCTAGAAAACAGCAGTATATTGATGAGATTACGGATATTGAAGGTTCTACGCGACTTGAAGCCAAAAAGCAGCGTCGTCGTGACAATCGCAGGGAGCGTAATCGCCAAAACTTGCTTATGGAGCAAGACTTTTTGGCAAGGCGTGAAAACGTTGACCGACTTATGGTTGTGCGTGAACGCGATCGTCACACGCAAATTTCTGTAATCGAAGACAATATTCTTGTAGAACACTATGTTTCTGATATTCAAGAAGTTGCAACAGTAGGAAATATTTACCTTGGTCGTGTACAAAATGTGCTGCCAAGCATGGAGGCTGCATTCGTAGACATTGGTCAGGCTAGAAACGGCGTGCTTTACGCTGGCGAAGTCAACTGGGATACAACCCGATTAGAAGGACAGCCGCGAAGAATGGAGCTTGCGTTTAAGGCAGGAGACCCTGTTTTAGTGCAGGTTACTAAGGACCCTATAGGCCATAAGGGTGCGCGACTAACATCTCAAGTAACGCTTGCTGGTAGGTTCCTTGTGCTTGTGCCGTCTGGAGCGATGACGGGCGTAAGTCGCAAGCTATCCGACCGTGAACGCAGCCGACTTCGCGCAATCGTAAGCAAAATCGCGCCTAAAGACATGGGAATAATCATTAGAACCGCCGCAGATGGTGCTAGTGAAGATGCGATTGAAAAAGACCTTGAATCGCTTGTAAAACAGTGGGAACGAATCGAAACGAAGCGAGAAGAGTTCTTGCATGGCAAGCGTCCAAAGCTTTTGCAAGGCGAGCCAGATGTGGCTATTCGTGTTGTTCGAGACATATTTAACGATGACTTCCAAAAGATGATTGTGGAAGGCAAGGGCGCGTATGACCGCATTTGTGAATACTTGGAGATGATGGCTCCTGATTTGCGCAGCAAGATTGAGTACTGGGATCCTGCTGAGCATGAAGGCAAAGACGTGTTCGACAAGTGGCAAATCGACAGCCAGCTTAGAAAGGGCATGGAGCGCCAGGTTTATCTTCCTGCAGGCGGTTCGATTGTTATTGACCGAACGGAGGCAATGACAACGATTGACGTAAATACGGGTCGTTTTATTGGTCGCGGTAAGTCTTTGGAAGAGACTGTGACTCGCTGCAATTTGGAAGCTTCCGAGGAGATTGCGCGTCAGCTGCGACTTCGCGATATTGGCGGCATGGTTATGATCGATTACGTTGACATGGTTATGCCAGCGAACCGCGATCTTGTTTTGCGCCGTCTTGTTGAGTGTCTTGCGCGCGACCGCACAAAGCATCAGGTTGCAGAGGTTACATCTCTTGGCCTTGTCCAAATGACTCGTAAGCGCGTTGGACAGGGTTTGGTCGAGGCGTTTTCGGAGGAGTGCCCGACTTGCAAGGGTCGTGGGTTTATTCTCCACGACGAGCCGACTGTGTCTTCGGAGTATGCGGATCCTTACGCGCTTAAGGGCGGTGATCCGTTTATTAAAACCAATAAGCACGGTCATGGAAGTATTGCGGACCCTATGCCTGTGGTTAAGCAGGAGTCCAGTGCGGATGTTCGCGCCAAATTAGCGCGTATTGCTGCCGCTGCAGCGTCGTCGGCTTTCTTGGAGGAGTCTTTGCGTAAAAGTGACGAAAAAGACGATAACAATAATAAAGACGATAACAATAATGATGTGAATGCTGTAGCTGCAGATTACGTTGCTAATAATGGCGATGCAGGTGATAGTGTCGTTGATGGTGTTGACAGTGTTGACAGTGTTGATGAATCTTCGGTTGCTGGCGACTTTTCTGCAGTAGATGCGAGTAATGAATCTGCAGAAAGCAGTGAAGAATCGCAGGTAGTCGGGAAAATTGAGGAATCTGATGATTCGCAAGAATCTCAAGAATCCACAGAAAGCTCTCAAGAATCTAGTGAAAACTAAAAAATAGACGCAAAGTATACGGCTCGAGTACAATAATGTCTATTGCTTATTTCGACTTTATGAATTAAGACTTGACGTTAGTACAGGGGTCGGTGTAATTTTGATAGTCGGTGTCTTGCCGCAGGTTCAACGCTGCGCGTGAGGCAATAGTAAAGCTTTCAATTTAGCTAAGGAACGAATTATGTACGCGATTGTGAAGGCCGGTGGCCATCAAGAGAAGGTTGAGGTTGGAGACGCCATCCTCGTAAACCGTCTCGATGCAAAGAAGGGCGATACCGTGGAATTCCCGGTCGCGCTCGTTGTTGACGGTGCTAAGGTGACCTTAAGCGCTAAGGATCTTGCAAAGATCACAGTTAAGGCAGAAGTTCTTAACGACGAAGCTAAGGGTCCAAAGATTAGCATTATGAAGTATAAGAACAAGACTGGCGTGGCTCGCCGCAAGGGTCATCGTCAGAAGTTGACTCTCGTCAAGATCACGGCCATCGCCTGATTGACGGTGTTATAAACCTGAAAGGACAGCAAGATGGCACATAAGAAGGGTGCGTCTAGCTCGCGCAACGGTCGCGACTCACAGGCGCAATATCTTGGCGTTAAGAAGTTCGGTGGAGAAGCTGTTGTGGCTGGAAACATTATTGTTCGCCAGCGCGGCACCAAGTTCCATGCAGGACAGAACGTTGCTTTGGGTAAGGATCACACGCTGTACGCTTTGGTGGACGGCAATGTGAAGTTCGGCATTCGTCGCGATCGCAAGGTTGTAGACGTAGTTACCGCCTGAGTAACTCATTAATCTTCTAGCCGCACCCCGTTCGGTGCGGCTTTTTTGTTTTTGCAAATCTGGCGAGTATTGACGTTTTTTGTTGTTGATTTTGGCGTTTTGAGCTACAAAATCGGGAAATGATCTTGTGTTTGTTTCCAAGATCGACCAAAACGTAAACAAACGCAGGCAAATCTGGCGAGTATTGAGCATCAAGTAAGGTAAAAGTTATGAGCGATTTTGTAGATCGAGTAACGGTACATGTTAAAGGCGGCGACGGCGGCAATGGATCCGCAGGCGTGCGCAGAGAAAAATACAAGCCACTTGCAGGTCCAAATGGCGGAAATGGCGGAAATGGCGGAAGCGTTATATTCGTAGCCGATCGCAACGCTAACAGCCTACTCGACTACCGATTCATGCCACATCGCGTAGCGCAGAGTGGCACAATGGGTCTAGGTGATACAAAGGACGGCTCCAAAGGAGAAGACCTTATGTTGCCAGTGCCAGTCGGAACCGTAATTTTTGAGGCGAAGGGTGCATCGGGCGCGCAAAAAAAGCCAGGCAACGTTTTGGCTGATTTGCAACACGTAGGCGACACATTCGTAGTCGCAGCAGGAGGAGCAGGCGGGCTTGGAAACGCCGCTCTTGCCAATAAAACTCGCCGCGCTCCAGGTTTTGCACTACTAGGCGAACCTGGTGAAGAACGAGACGTAATCCTAGAACTAAAGTCGATAGCAGACGTGGCGCTAGTGGGCTTCCCGTCTGCAGGAAAGTCAAGTCTTGTAGCTTCAATCAGCGCTGCAAAGCCAAAAATCGCAGATTATCCGTTTACAACGCTTGTTCCAAATCTTGGTGTGGTCAGCTTTGGCGAATACCGCTACACAATCGCAGACGTGCCAGGTCTTATTCCAGGAGCTTCCGAAGGAAAAGGGCTTGGGCTAGAATTTTTGCGCCACATTGAGCGCACGGAAATAATCGCCCACGTAATCGATTGCGCAACGTTAGAGCCAAATCGCGACCCAATCAGCGATTATAAGGCTTTGGAACACGAGCTTTCTCAATACGCAAACAAGTTGGATTTGCCGCTTGGAGCAATTCCGATTCCAGAGCGTCCGCGAATTATCGTGCTAAACAAGATTGATGTGCCAGAGGCAAAAGAGTTGGCAGAATTTGTGCGAAGCGACTTTGAAAAAATGGGCTTTCCAGTTTTTGAGATTTCTACTGCGTCTCACGAAGGCTTGAAAGAGCTTGGTTTTGCGCTTGGAAAGATGGTGGCTAGTATGCGCGAAAAGCTTGCCGAGCAAGAGGCGGCACGCGAAGAAGAGCGAGTCGTTATTCAGCCGCTTGAACAGCCAGCATTGAGACGACGCAGAGATGACGGCCGCGGAAGTGCTAGCGACTTTACAATCGAGCGCGAAGAAGACAAAAATGGCGACTTCTGGTTTACTGTTACGGGCGCTAAGCCAGAGCGTTGGGTTGTGCAAACAAACTTCGACAACGACGAGGCAGTTGGCTATTTGGCGGATCGCCTAGCAAAACTTGGTGTAGAAGACGAGTTGCGCAAGAAGGGTGCGCGACCAGGAGACGAGATTAGGATTGGTCGCGGAAACCGCATGGTTTGCTTCGACTGGGATCCAAGCATTGCAGCAGGTGCGGAAGGTTTGGACGGCGCTAGCTTGGGCGCGCGTGGAAAAGACTTGCGACTTGAAGCAAATGACCCGCGTGGCGCAAGGCGCACGAATGCGGAGCGCAGACGCGATTATCACATGATGATGGATGCAAAGAGCGCTGTGAGAGATGCGATGATGGCGGAGAGAAAGCAAGGTCATTGGGCAGATCCATCGGTAGATGACGACAAACACGATGAGCAGAGTTTATTTGGACGTGGTGAGTAAATGATTAATAAGGCAGTTGAGCCTACCGAAGATGAGATTCGGCGTTCAATTAGCAATGCGAACACAATAGTCGTAAAAGTTGGCTCTAGCTCGCTTACAGACTTATCTGGTCATTTAGACGTGCAAAAATTACGTGCTCTTGTTACGGCTATTAGCCGTGCTCAAATGTCTGGAGCTAATGTAGTTTTAGTATCTTCTGGTGCTATCGCAGCGGGATTTGGACTACTTGGTTTTAATGAACGTCCTAAAGATGTGCCGACTCAGCAAGCAACAGCATCAGTTGGACAAGGCTTGCTCATGTACCAATATGAGTCAGCATTTGCTGAATTCGGCATAAGAGTAGGGCAAATGCTACTAACGGCAGACGTTACTATAAGCCCTTCGCGTTATCGTAATGCCCAACGCACAATGCTTAGGCTGCTAGAATTGGGCGTTGTGCCAATCGTAAACGAAAACGACGCTCTGTCTAGCAACGAAATACGTTTTGGTGATAACGATAGGCTTGCGGCGCTTGTGGCGAACATTGTGCGAGCAGATGCGCTGGTTCTTTTAACAGATGTTGACGCGCTTTACACGGCTCCGCCTAGCGAACCAGATGCTAAGCGGATTGGTTTTGTTCCCGATGTTACGCGCGCGTTAGATGATGTTAAAGTTGGCTCCAGCATTTCGGGTGTAGGCACAGGCGGAATGATAACCAAGATGGATGCAGCGCACGTTGCTGCTGTTTCTGGAATCCCAACGCTTTTGACATGTGCTAGTAACGCGGAGGGCGCACTATCGGGGAAAGCAGTTGGAACCGTGTTCGCGCCACTAAATTCGCGCGCGTCTTCCAGAAGACTTTGGATTGGTTTTGCGTCTAATCCGCATGGCTCGATTATTGTAGATTCTGGTGCAGCTGCAGCTGTTCGAGGAGGGAAAGCAAGCCTGCTGGCTGCTGGAATCGTAGGGGTTGCTGGTGACTTTTCTGCAAGTGATCCAGTGTGGATTGATGACGAGCATGGCAATCATTTAGCCAAAGGGCTAGTTGCATTTGATTCAGATGAGATACCGCAGGTAATGGGGCTTACAACAGACGATTTAGAGGCGACTTTGGGGCGGCAATACGCGCATCCTGTGGTGCATCGCGACAATCTTGTGCTTTTATAGCATTTGCTTGCTTTTGCGTTTTTCTTACCTACTGTTGCGAGAGGGCTGGCTAATTCTTGTCTCACAACGCTCCGCCTATTACGTGTAGTCTAGAGTTGCGGTTGTTCCGTTTTGGCTTTGATTTTGTTTTTTGGTTGAAGTTTATTTGTAGTGGTTGATCATTGGATTATTTGGTATCGGCTGCCGCTCTTATACTGTTCGACCAAGAATCACCCAGCCCTCTTACATGCTTGAGCAATTGTGTATAGCTTAATCACCGAGATTCTCGATTTTTCTTGCTCTCTCGGCGAGTCACCACCTTTCGGCGCTGAGGCTCACCTCGCTCGCGGCAAAAAATCTCGAATCTCTACATCACTTGGTGCATTTTCGGGAAATAACGTGTAATGGTTACACTGTAGAGTATGGCAGAAAATATCGCAGCAAATACGGCAGCAAACGCATCAAACTCTCAATGGCGCTCTATGAGCAATCGCATTAACAAAGTGGCACCGAGTGCAACGCTTGCTGTAGATGGCAAAGCAAAAGCAATGAAAGCCGCAGGAATCGACGTTATTAGCTTCGGCGCAGGCGAACCTGATTTTCCAACGCCGCTCTACATTGTTGAAGCCGCAGCCGCCGCATGCAAAGACCCAAAAAACTACAAGTACACGGCTACGGCTGGTCTTCCAGAGCTTCGCGAGGCGATTGCGCGCAAAGTCAAGCGCGATTCTGGCTACGATGTTTCTCTAAATCAAGTTGTTGTAACGAATGGCGGCAAACAAGCTGTTTACGAAGCATGCCAGATTTTGTTAAACGATGGCGATGAAGTTATAATCCCAGCGCCATATTGGACAAGCTACCCAGAGGCAGTAAAACTTGCAGGTGGTGTGCCTGTGCCTGTTATGTCTGGCGCGGATCGCGGTTTTGAGCCAGATATTGAGGCGATTGAGGCGGCTCGTACCCCACGCACGCGTGCGATTATTGTAACTTCGCCTTCTAATCCAACAGGCGCTATTTGGAGCGCACAAACGATTCGCGCGATTGGCGAATGGGCTGTAAAACACCATATTTGGGTGCTTTCCGACGAGATTTACGAGCACTTGCATTACGACGGCGTAAAAACGTCGTATATTGGCGTAGAAGTGCCAGAAGTGCGCGACCAGCTGCTTGTTTTGAACGGTGTTGCTAAAACGTACGCAATGCCAGGTTGGCGTGTTGGCTGGATGGTTGCGCCGCTTGATGTCGCAAAAGCTGCGATTAAGCTTCAAAGCCACATGACGTCTAACGTTTCCAATATTTCACAGCGATCAGCTCTTGCAGCGGTTGGTGGGACCTTAGATGAAGTTGCAAAAATGCGTGATTCCTTCGATGCTCGTCGCAAGGCTATTGTGCAGGCGTTAAACGATATTGATGGCGTGACTTGCCCTCTTTCGCACGGAGCTTTCTACGCGTTTGCAAACGTTGAGGCACTACTTGATCGCCCGATGGGCAAGGATTCTAAGATTCCAGGCACGTCGTCTGTGCTTGCGCAAATGCTTCTTGATGAAGCGCATGTTGCCGCTGTTCCTGGAGAGGCTTTTGGTGCGCCTGGCCACTTGCGATTCTCGTGTGCTTTAGCAGACAGTCAGCTTGCCGAAGGTATGAGGCGTATGAAGCAGTGGATTGAAGGCGGCAGCGCGTTTTAAAGGCGCCAGCGCGTTTTAAAGGCGCCAGCGCGTTGTTTACGCGCGCAAAAGTCGCCAGCAACCGCGCGTTTAGCGACACTCGCTAATCATAATAAAACCCTTAAATCTTGCCCTTCCGCTAACATATCTATTTGGCGGTTTTGCCAAGTCAATCTTTTTAAGGTATGATTAGCAAGTTCACCTAGGGATGTGGCGCAATTGGTAGCGCAACGGTCTCCAAAACCGTAGGTTGTGGGTTCGAGTCCCGCCGTCCCTGCCAGTTTTATTGTTAACAATTTTCAAACGAAGGATTCAAGCATGGCCAAGGCAAAAGAGAAGAAGCCGAATTTGTTCATGCGTATTGGCATGTTCATTAAGCAAACTATTGATGAGACTCGCAAAGTCGTTGCTCCTCACGGCAAGGAATTGTTTGCTTGGTCAGCTTCCGTGTTTATTTTTGTTATTTTCTTGATGGTTTTCGTCACTGTTATGGACTTCGGTTTGGGTAAGTCTGTTATGTGGCTGTTTGGCTGATTTCAACGAATTTTGAGGGTGTGCGAATATGACTGACGAGTTGAATCTCGAAAATGTTGATTCTGTGAATGATCTTGCGGATTTTGACGCAGCTGATATTTCGGTTGATGCTGCAAATGTTGAGAACGCAGATGCTGCAGATACTGTTGTCGTAGAAGATGCTTCTGAAAATAGTGAAAACGTAGCTGGTGAGACCGAGTCTCCTGCTGAGCCTGCTGAAACGGTTGCTGGCGATTCTTCCGCTGCGCAAGAAGTTGATCCTACAGATGCTGGTGCTGCCGCTGTTGCGGAATTCTCTAAGACTTTGCGCACTCTTGAAGGCAAGTGGTACGTTCTCCACACCTATTCTGGCTACGAGAAGCGCGTTAAAACTAACGTTGAATCTCGTGTACAAAGCTTTGGTTTGGAAGACAAGATTTTCCAGATTGAAGTGCCAATGGAAGAGGTTGAAAAGCACACCGACAAGGGTAAGAAGGTTATTACCCGCGTTCGCGTTCCAGGTTATGTGCTTATTCGTATGTGGCCAGATGAGAATGCTCGTCGTATTGTGCGCGAAACTGAAGGCGTTACTGGTTTTGTTGGCCCATCTAAGGAGCCTGCTCCTCTTAGCCGTAAGGAAGTTATCGATATGATGGCTCCTATGATTGCGTCTGAGGCTTTGAAGAAGGCTGGAGATAAGCCTGCTGCGGCTCGTAAGCGTACCGTTGAGGTGGCTTACAAGGTTGGCGATCAAGTTACAGTTACCGATGGCCCATTTGCGACTATGGCTGCCGTGGTATCGGATGTGGATCCTACAACGCAGAAGCTTACGGTTCTTGTTTCTATCTTCGGTCGCGAAACTCCTGTGGAGCTTGGATTTAACCAGGTAGAGCCTATTGTTTGATTTTTAATGCGCGTTTTGTGATTGTTGCGCGTATCTGATTTTATCAGTGCATAAGTCGGGGTGTGGTGTTTGCTGCATCCCGACTTTTGTTTTGCTTTGTTTTTTTTGGGGGGGGGGGAATAATCCGTAATTTTGTAATGTAATTTTTTATAATTTAATCAAAAACCCCGAGCTATTAACCCGGGGTTATGAAAGAGAAGAGAAGAAGAGAGGTTCAGTTATTAGTTCTTGCAAATCATTCGTTATGTTGATTTGCTTTTTCCTTGATGTCTCTATAATAGGCATCCTTTACTTAAGACAAAGATGTTATTGCCTGTGAATTACCTGAAAATCTTGTAAAAAATCTCTACGTTTCGCCATTTTTGTGTATATTTCTTTATTTTTCTGTAGTTCGAGTGCAGTCTTAATAATTTCGCGTTAAATTCTTTGAATTTTGTTAAATCTTTTGTTGATACTGTTCTCTGATGTGCCGTATGCTTGAATCATGTCAGAAATTGCAGAATCTACGAATAGCGATGAGTCTAAAGTTTTACCCACTTCTGAATCGGCTAATTCTTCTGAATCGGCTAATTTGCCGATGTCTATTTCTGCACGATTAGGTAAATTGCAATTCCATCTTTCTGGCAAATTTCGTGTTTTGCAGTTTGCAGATGTTCAGGATGCTCCAAAAATTAGCAAAGATACAATTAGGCTTATAGAGTCCGCTTGTGATGCTGTTAAGCCAGATATTGTGATTTTTACGGGTAATCAAATTGCTGGATATGTTAAAGATTTTGCGGATACATTTGTACGCAGACGCTGGTCTTCGGAGGCTTTCGACTCTTCCTCAGGACGATTTTCTGATAATTACTCGCCTAAGGATGAGTCGTATGCAGAAAAACTAGATGCAACGCGAAAAAAAGTTATTGAGCACATTAAGCGTATGGTGAAGCCTTTGGAAGAGCGTTCAATTCCATGGGCGCTGACTTACGGAAACCATGATTTTCAATGTGGATTAAGCAACGAAGAATTGGATTCTTTGTATCAAGAGTTTAAGGGTTGCATGAACCGTTCTTCGCAAAACAAGTCGAATAATTATGATTCTTCTAGTTGCAATGTTGCAGCTTTGCAATCCACTAAATGCATATTGCCAAATCAAATTATTTTTCCTTGTGAAGCTGGTACGTTTGCGCTTCCAGTTATGGATGTGAATCAGGAAAATGTTGTATTTTCATTAGTTTTGGTTAATTCTGGAGATTATGAGAAGAGTGGAGGTTATGGGAAACCTTCGGATAAGGCACTTGATTTTTTGAGAAATTTGCCAAAGTTATTGCCTCCAAAATTCTGTGTTTTCCAGCATTTTCCTCTTCCTCAATACTATGGTTTAATGCGTGAAGTTTCTAAAGATTATGCGTCTCAGGAACATGCGATTGAGGGGTACAGGCGTTTTGCTGGGAGATATTATGCTTTAGACGATAATCGCGTTTTGCCAGATGGTTATCTTGGAGAAGGTGTGAGTTGCCCAGATAAAGACAGTGGGGAATATGATATTTTGCAAAAGATTGGCACTTTCGCTTTCTGCGCAGGGCATGATCACAGAAACGCGTTTGCTGGACGTTGTAAAGATTCGGATATGCTACTTATGTCTACTGCAACGTGTGGTTTTGGATCTTATGGGCCAGCTGCATCTAAATGTGGTGCAAGACTTATCGAATTTGACATACGTCACCCATACGAGCCTAGAACGCAAATGCTTGAATTTGGTGATTTAGTTGGAAAACCTTCGTCTAAAAAGGCGTATACTTATGGTCTAAACGCGGATTGCGATCACGATTTGCCAGAAGTAGATTTATTGCAAAAACCTTCGCTTTTTGCAAGGCTATTGAGAAGATGGCGGTCTCGCGCAGCAAAGTAGCTTGGTTAATGCTCGAATTGGTATGTGTTATTGGCACGCATGTCGGTATTATAGTGATTAGTTTTAGTTGCAAACGAAAGAGGTAAATGTGTCTGCGCATAATACGGCTGAACAGAACGAAAGTGGCATTGACGCTGCAGACGTTTTGCATGTAGAAGGTGGCAAGCCGCTTAACGGAGCTATTAAAGTTCGTGGTGCAAAAAACTTTGTTAGTAAAGCAATGGTTGCAGCTTTGCTTGCTCCTGGGAAATCCGTGTTAAAGAATGTTCCAGAAATCAGAGATGTTCACGTTGTTTCTGATTTGCTGCGTTTGCATGGAGTAAACGTAGATGTTGATGGCGCTGCAGGCGTTGTTAGTATTGACGCAAGCAACGTTCAGCTTGCTGATGTTGCAGACGTAGATACATTATCAGGATCTTCGAGAATACCTATTCTCTTCTCTGGTCCGCTTCTTCACAGACTTGGTGAGGCTTTTATCCCAGCTTTAGGTGGGTGCAATATTGGAGGGCGTCCAATAGATTTCCATCTTGAAACTTTGCGTAAACTTGGTGCGAATGTAGATAAAGATCATGAGGATGGTATTCATATTACTGCTCCTAACGGCTTGCATGGCACTAAAATTCATCTACCTTATCCATCGGTTGGTGCCACTGAGCAAACTCTTCTTGCAGCCGTGCTTGCAGAAGGTAAAACAGAGCTTTCGGGTGCTGCAATTGAGCCAGAAATTATGGATTTGGTGGCTGTTTTGCAAAAAATGGGCGCTATTATTTCTGTAGACGTTGATCGAACATTTAGGATTGAGGGCGTTGATAAGCTTCAAGGCTACAATCATACGGCTTTAACAGATAGGATTGAGGCAGCATCTTGGGCTTCTGCTGCGCTCGCAACTCATGGTGACGTGTTTATTAAAGGGGCTACTCAGCCAGAGATGATGACCTTCTTAAACGTGTTCCGTAAAGTTGGTGGTCAGTTTGACGTTACTGATAACGGTATTCGATTCTGGCATCCGGGTGGTGATTTGCATCCTGTTGCTATTGAAACCGATGTCCATCCTGGTTTTATGACTGATTGGCAGCAGCCTCTTGTTGTTGCTTTAACTCAAGCTAAAGGTTTGAGTATTGTTCACGAAACTGTTTATGAAAATCGTTTTGGCTTTACAAAACCGCTTGTTCAAATGGGCGCTATGATTCAGTTGTATCGCGAGTGCTTAGGTTCTCTTCCTTGCCGATTCCAGCAGCGAAATTACAAGCATTCTGCTGTGATTTTTGGTCCGACGCCTCTTACTGGTCAAGATATTGATGTTCCTGATTTGCGAGGCGGTTTTAGTCATCTTATTGCGGCTCTTGCAGCTAAGGGTCCATCTAATGTTAAGGGTATTTCGCTTATTGACCGTGGTTATGCAGATTTCCGCGGTAAGTTGACTGCTCTTGGCGCGGATATTGATTGAGCAATGTGAGCAATGTGGATAACTTTTCCCTTATTTTTCTAGGGTTTTGATGGCTTTGGTACACATTGTTCTATAAGTATTTTCAATACGCAAATTAGTCTATAAAGTTTGCAGCACAGGATTATTGTCATTTTGATTTTATGAAAGTGCGGCAAATATGGTTTGTGTGGGCGGAAGATATCAGATTCTCGGAAAACTTGGAGCTGGAGGAACATCTACTGTTTATCTTGCGGTAGATAATGTTCTTCATAAGCAGTGGGCTATAAAAGAAACTGCTACTGATTTTGATGACGATAAAAAAGCCTTGATTTTGCAGTCTTTGCGCGCAGAAGTTGAGGTTTTAAATCATTGCAATCATCCTTCTATACCTAGAATTGTTGATTTTTTTGAGGAGAATGGCAGAGCATACGCTGTTCGCGACTATGTTGACGGATTTTCTTTAAAATCAATGATTTTACAAGAAGGTGTTATGAGTCCTGCCGAAGTGTGTAATTTAGGTATACGATTGTGTGGCTTATTGCAATATCTTCATTCACTTAATCCTTCTATTGTTTATTGTGATTTAAAACCATCTAACATTATGCTTTGTGCGGATTCAAAAGTTTATTTAATTGACTTTGGATCTGCATTAGAAATTAAAAATAAAGATGGTGTGTTGGTGCAACCAAGCAGATTTAAACAAGATGCGCGTTTTGCTACTCGTGGATTTGCTGCTCCAGAACTTTTTAAGCCTGAATCCAAAATAGGCGTTTTTACTGATGTGTATTCTCTTGGTGCTACATTGTGGTTTGCTCTTACGGGTAAATGTTTTTCTGATAATAAGACTATAGACTCAGAAAACTCAGAGCATTATGATGCTACAAAGCACTTTACTAACTTCGACTTAGCTGATGGTGGTTTTGCTAACGATCTTCAAGCTGTTTTAATGCGCGCCATGTTAGAAAATCCTTTGGAGCGTTATGCGGATTGTAAAGAATTTGCTCAGTCGTTAGAGGATTGCTTAGAAAATTATTTAGGTGACAATTTAGATTCCGACGTAGAGGGTATAGAAAATATCAGGTCGCGTGTAAATCATTATAAGAATAATCGTCGCGATAGGCGTAAGAGTAGCCGTAGGAGTATCCGTAAAAATAGTCATAAAAAGAGTGGTAGGAATAGTTATCGAAATATTGTAATCAAAATTATTTGCTGCATACTAATGGTGATTATTGGCTGCTTTTTGATAGGAACATCGTTGCATTCTTTAACATCAAATAGTCAAATAAATAGTCGAAAAAATGATTATGCGCGAGTGGCTCGTGACAATCGTGAAAAAAGAAACAAGAATGCTATAGAGAAAATAAGTGATGTTGAAAAATATAAAAACTACATGAGAACAGCGGCAAAATCAATGGATTCTAAGCAGGTGATTCAAAATGTTAAGCAAGCCATGCGATTGCAAATAAAACTTTTTAATGCCAATATTCAGCCGCTTTCCATTCAACCAATACTCAGACTTTTAGTGCATCAAATTGAAGATTTTCGGTGGACTCTTGATGAAAGAGAAGATTTTACAGCATTGATCAATGAGTATAAAAACATGCTTAAAAAATCTGAAGATTGGTATGAGTTGTGCTTATCCGTGGGCAAAGCATATTGGTACTATAGCGTTGAAAACGGGGAAGAAGTTAGTGATTCAAATAGAAAAACTCGCATAACAGCAGCGTCTGAATGGTTTAAAGAAGCGTTAAAAGGTGTTAAATCAAGAGACTATGAGTTGGCATCAATGTATTATTCGATTGGAAGTGAGTATTTAGGCTTTGCATCTTATGCGGAAGGAAAATACAAGCCGCAAAATGTTGATTATATTACGAAATTGCATAATTTTATTGAAAATGCTAAGAAAAATCAGAACGAGATTGTAAAAATAGATGCGTGTGAACTTGTTTTTAATTCGCTAAAATCGTGGATTAGTTTATTTAAGTCTTATGCTGTTAGTCAAGATAGTATTGAAAATATTTTTGACGACGCGTTAGATTTAGCGCGATCTATAAAGTCGCAAAATAAAAACGTTGACAATAGAGTTAAGCAAATAATGAGCCAAGCAGATCCGTTAATTGATTCAATTGAAAATATATTTGACAATGGCGATATTTGATGTTTAAGGATTCACTAGGTGCGGTGGAGATTCGAGATTTTTTGCAGCGGATGAAGCGAACCTCAGCATGAAATGGTGATTCGCTGAAGAAGCAAGAAAAATCGAGAATCTCGGTGATGAAAGATACGCAAAAGTTTTAGATATTCAGAAGGTTTGATGTATTTCTATACGAGCAATAAAAGAGGAGCGTAGCGACGGGACTTGCGAGGAGAGAAATACTCAAACTTCGCGCAACAGCAAACAAGGAATCGCGCAATAGTAAGTAAGAAAAGAAAAAGCCCACTGCGGTGGAATGAATGCAGTGGGCTTAGTGGAGCTAATGGTAATCGAAACCACGACCTCTTCGATGCGAACGAAGCGCTCTACCAACTGAGCTATAGCCCCATTGTTCTACAACAACTCTGCACACTGTACTACAAGGTGCGTAAAAGTACAATGCTAAACCAGTATGGAGTGTTGCAAAAAACGTTTAAATGTCAATAATAATGCGCCTAATGCTTATTTGTATTTTCATATAGTGCACACATTTAGTATGCATATGTGGAAGCTACATTGCTGTCATAAATCCGCCAAAAATCACCACAAGAATCGCTAAGACTTCAATAGTATAGAACATTATAAATGATGCCCAGCTGCAAGTCAGCACATTTAAGCGTGATGTTTTAGGCACTATTACAAGTAGTCCTACGAATAAAACAGCGTATACAGCAACGCCAAATCCTGCAGATATTATTCCAAGGTTTGCTGCATTAGCTAGTCCAGCTGCAGACCCATAAACGACGTATGTTGAGTACCAAAAGCTTAGTCTTAGCAAGCATAAGCCGCTTATAAATTGTTCAATCGTTAGAAAAATAACGAATAAAAATCTCCACAGCCATTTTTTAGACTCTATTAATGCCATTGCTAGTGTTGTAGCTGTTGCAACGGTTGTAACCCATGCTATAAACACAACGCCTTGTGGTGTTAAACCAGAATAATGTTGAACAACCCATGAAGTGTGTTGTACTGCTAATGTTCTACCTATCCAATATGGAATGACTATTGCTGCTAGAAGCACTGCAAAGTAGAGTATCCAGCGTTTAGGATTAGAGTGACGTTTGGAAATATCTGCTATCGATAGCTCAGATTCCAATTCGTTAGGTGATTCAAGTGTTTTATCTGCGTTAGCATCAGTGTTTGCTTTACGCTGATCCATCTTTTGCCACTCTCCTTTAAACGCGTTAAACACTTTAAAGCTAGATCAAATTTGTAATATCAAATTCTCAATGACTACATTACCAGCAAAATAAAATATACGCGAAAAACGCCTGATTGTCTGTAAAAAATCTCGAATCGTTAGCTTGTTAATCATCTTGTTAATCAGCATGTTTAATCGTTAGTCTGTGTTGCGTGTGCACGGTAAGTGCGCTAGCGTTCTTGGTTTTGTAGTCAAATATCGGTTTTAAGGAAACAAATTCAGGATTCAAATCATAATCTCATAATCTAAAGCGTGCAATATAATTGTTAATCCGCGCAAAATGCGTGCATAAAAAGTGCAACACGGCACTACAAAACAGGATTTTAGGTATTCTTATGGGATTTATTCATTTTATTCTTAATCTTCTTAAAGACCCGCGTTCAGCTATAGCTGGTTGGATTGCTATAGGTACAGCTCCTGCTTTGGGATTGATATTCTTAATCGTTTTTATTGAAACAGGCGTTGTGTTTTTCCCATTTTTGCCTGGAGATTCTTTGCTTTTTGCAGCAGGATTCTTTGCTGCTCCAGATTCGCAAACTGGTAAAAGTTCTCTTCCGCTTATGCTTTTGCTCGCGGTTGTGTGGATAGCACCTATTGTTGGCGACCAGTGCAATTATTTCATCGGACACTTTTTCGGCAGAAGAATTGTTGAATCTGGTAAAGTTAAGGCATTGACTCCAGAACGCGTTGCTAAAACAGAGAAGATGATTGATAAATGGGGTCCTCTTGCTGTGTTTTTAGGTAGGTTTTTCCCGTTTATACGAACTTTTATGCCTTTTATTTCGGGTATTTCTGGAATGCGTTGGACTCGTTTTACTCCTTTCTCGATTCTTGGTGGAGTGGTATGGTCGTCGCTTTTTACAATGCTCGGATATTTCTTCGGCAATATTCCTTTTGTTCAGAAGAATTTTGAGCTTGTTATAGTGGCGATTCTGCTGATTTCTCTTGTACCAACGTTTATTGGACTTTATAAAGCTCATGCTGCTAACAAAGCTAAGAAATGTTTGGAGAAGTAGGGTATTAGTAGAATTACGAGTATTCAATCGAATTAATCTTGTTAACACGTTGTTGTAGAATCAACACTTGGCGTGTAACGCCCGCGGATTGAGAGCGCTGCATCATAAGGTTGCAGCACCGCGCAGTGATATTAAGGAGGACGCCGTGGCATTGACGGCTGAAGATAAGAAGAGCATCATCAACGAATACGCGACACATGAGGGTGACACGGGTTCCCCAGAGGTCCAGGTTGCTTTGTTGAGCAAGCGTATTGCTGACCTTACTGATCACTTGAAGGAGCATAAGCATGATCACCACTCTCGTCGTGGTATGATGCTCATGATTGGTGATCGTCGTCGTCTTCTTGATTATTTGAAGCGTGTAGACATCAACCGTTATCGTTCTTTGATCGATCGACTCGGATTGCGTCGATAAGTCTTTTTTGCCCGGGCATAAGCTCGGGCTTTTATATTTTCATGATGAATATTTTCATTATGTATTTATCGGGTTTATCGGTTTTAGTGGGTTTGAAGTAGAATAGAAAAGCTTGAATTAAATCTATTAGTTTTAAACAGACTTATAGTGTCTAATTTGTAGAGTTATGGAAAAACTATAGAAAATATTGTAGAGACTTATATTTTTGGATTTTAGAATTTAGGATTCATAAGATTTATAACTGAAGATTTAGAAGCATAATTGAATATGGATGATTGAAGTAGCCGAAACAAAAAACACTACGAAAAGAAACATTGGCATATGCAAATTTGCAAATTCGCGTGGATGTTAGAGGTAAACAAATAACAAAAGCGAAGTTGTCAATGTTATTACGCATGTTGGTTGATTAGGTAAGTTAAGAAAAGGAGGAACCCGTGGAGGGTCCCGAAATTAAGGCTGTAGAAGCCGTTATTGATAATGGTTCATTTGGAAAGCGTACGCTACGCTTTGAAACTGGTCGCCTTGCTCAGCAAGCAGACGGTGCTGTTGCCGCATATTTGGATGATGATTCCATGATTTTGTCGACGACGACTGCAGGATCTAGCCCAAAGGAAAATTACGATTTCTTCCCATTAACTGTTGATGTGGAAGAAAAAATGTATGCTGCTGGAAAGATTCCAGGATCTTTCTTCCGCAGAGAAGGACGCCCGTCAAATGAGGCAACACTTGCGTGCCGTATTATTGACCGCCCATTACGCCCATTGTTCCCACACACTTTGCGTAACGAAGTGCAAGTTGTGGAAACGATTTTGGCAATTAATCCAGATGATGCATACGATGTTATTGCTTTGAATGCTGCATCTGCATCTACTATGATTTCTGGATTGCCGTTTGAAGGCCCAGTTTCTGGCGTTCGTTTGGCTTTGATTGATGGTCAGTGGGTTGCTTTCCCACGCTGGAGTGAGCGCGAGCGTGCAGTATTTGAGATTGTTGTGGCTGGTCGTGTTATTGAAAATGGCGATGTTGCTATTGCAATGATCGAAGCTGGCGCTGGCAAGAACGCTTGGAATTTGATCTATAACGAGGGTCAAATCAAGCCAGATGAGGAAGTTGTAGCTGGTGGTTTGGAAGCTGCAAAGCCTTTTATTAAGGTTATTTGCGACGCTCAGAATGAGTTGAAGCGTATTGCAGCTAAAGAAACCAAGGAATTCCAGCTGTTCCCAGAATACACTGACGAACTTTATGCAAGAATCGATGAGATTGCTCATGCTGATTTGAACGAGGCTCTTTCTATTGCTGAAAAGCTCCCACGCCAAGATCGCATTGCTGAAATTAAGGAAGGCGTGCGTGCTGCAATCGCAGAAGAGTTTACTGATATGGACGATGAGGAGAAGGAAAAGGAGCTTGGTAACGCCTTCAAGGAGTTGCAGCGCCAGATTGTTCGTCGTCGTATTTTGACGGAAGATTACAGAATTGATGGTCGCGGTTTGCGCGATATTCGTACGCTTAGTGCAGAAGTTGATATTGTTCCTCGCGTTCACGGTTCTGCGCTATTCCAGCGTGGTGAAACCCAGATTTTGGGCGTAACTACTTTGAATATGCTTAAGATGGAGCAGCAAGTGGATGCGCTTTCTGGTCCGCAGACTAAGCGCTATATGCACAATTACGAAATGCCTCCATATTCCACTGGTGAAACTGGTCGCGTTGGATCTCCAAAGCGTCGCGAGATTGGTCATGGTGCTTTGGCGGAGAAGGCTTTGGTGCCAGTTTTGCCAAGTCGTGAAGAGTTCCCATACGCTATTCGTCAGGTGTCTGAAGCTATTGGTTCTAACGGTTCCACTTCTATGGGATCTGTTTGCGCGTCTACGCTTTCTTTGCTTGCAGCTGGTGTGCCTTTGAAGGCTCCAGTTGCTGGTATTGCTATGGGCTTGGTTTCGGGAGATGTTGATGGAAAGCATATCTTCAAGACTTTGACCGATATTCTCGGTGCAGAAGATGCTTTCGGAGATATGGACTTCAAGGTTGCTGGTACTTCCGAGTTCATCACTGCTTTGCAGCTTGACACTAAGCTTGATGGCATTCCAGCTGATATTTTGGCTGCCGCTTTGCAGCAGGCTCACGAAGCTCGTGCAACGATTCTTGAAGTTATCAACGAGTGCATTGATTGCCCAGCTGAGATGAGCCCATTTGCTCCACGCATTATCACAACTACGATTCCTGTAGATAAGATTGGTGAAGTAATCGGACCTAAGGGCAAGATGATTAACCAGATTCAAGAAGAAACTGGTGCCGAGATTGCCATTGAAGATGACGGTACTGTTTATATTTCTTCTGAAGGCGGCGAAGCTGCTCAGAAGGCGAAGGAAATCATCGACTCTATTGCAAATCCTCGTATTCCAAAAGCTGGTGAAACTTTCACTGGTAAGGTTGTTAAGACAACAAGCTTTGGTGCTTTCGTAAACTTGACTCCTGGAAGTGACGGATTGCTGCACATTTCTCAGATTCGTAACCTTGCTAATGGCGAGCGCATTGATACTGTTGAAGATGTGCTTAAGGAAGGCGATAACGTAGAAGTAATCGTACAAAGCGTGGATGAGCGCGGTAAGATTTCTTTGGCTATTCCAGGTTTTGAGAATCAGGAATCTTCTGCTCCAGCGCCTCGCGAAAACCGTGGTCGCGCTCCTCGCGAAGATCGTGATGATAGGGATGATCGCAGAAGCGATCGCCGACGCGCTCCACGTGACGATAGGGATGATAGGGGCGATAGGGATGAGCGCCCTCGCCGCCGTAATGTTCGTGATGATCGTGATTCGCGTTATGACGATAGGAATGATCGAAACGATAGAAGCGATCGTTCTGACCGTTATGAGGATCGTTCTTCCAGAAGGGATGATCGCAGGGATAATCGTTACGATAACAACGATTTTGAAGATCGTCCTCGCCGACGCGCTCCACGTGAAGATCGTTATGATGATAGGGATGATCGCAGGGATAATCGCGATGATCGCCATGAAGATAGGTCTGCTCATCGCAATGCCGATCGTCGTGGAAACGACCGTAATCCACGTTACGCAGCTGATGACGATCACTATGATGAGTATCGCGCGTCTCGCGAAGAGCGTTCTGAGCGCCCTCGTCGTAGGATCCGTCGCGATTTTGACCCATTTGACGAGGATTAATCTTAAGTCAAATAGATGAACGCACAAAAGCGTAGTCGCATAAAATAAAAATAATTCTAAATGCCTTCAAGTAGCTTTTGCACTTGGGGGCATTTTAAAACGGCTTAAAATAAGGGAAATACTATTATGGATCGCATTTTAGGTTCATTTAAAACCACTTCTATTGGTTTTGGTGAAATGCCATTGACGATTGAAAACAATCTTGGACACGATATGGGTATCGAAACTATTCATGCAGCTCTTGATGCAGGCTGCACTCATATCGATACAGCATGGGCATACTATTGTTCTGGCGGCGAGGAACAAACTGGAGAAAAGCTTGTTCGCGAAGCTTTAGAAAGTTGGAATGGAGACAAGTCCTCTATTTTAGTTGCAACAAAAGTCGGACACTTCCGCAACTTTACTGACGGACGACCAACATGGGGTAAAGATGGTAAGCCAGAGCATTTGATTGCGCACGCTAAAGAGTCAGCAATGGCTCTTGGCGTAGATACGATTGATTTGCTTTACTTCCACAGGCCAGATCCAGAAGTTCCATACAATGAGTCGATTGAAGCAATGCAACAGCTGCTCGATGAAGGAGTTGCGCGCGAAATTGGCATTTCTAACGCATCTGTTGAGCAGATTGACATTGCGCGCGGAATTCTTGGAGAAAAGCTTGTGGCTGTGCAAAACCAGTATTCTCCAGTGCATTTAGAGAATGAAGACACGTTGCAATATTGCAAGCAGCTTGGAATTGCGTTTGTTTGCTGGAGTCCTCTTGGAGGGTTCCGTCACCCATATGACGAGCATCTTTTTGACCCATTCCGCAAAGTGGCAGATGCTCATAAAGTTAGCTATCAGCAGGTTGTTTTGGCTTGGGAGCTTGCTAAGGGAAATAACGTTTTTGTTATTCCAGGCGCGCATAGGCCAGCTACAATATTGGATAGTCTAAAAGCTGCGGATTTGCAGTTAAGCGATGAAGAATTAGCTTATTTGGGCTAACTTTTACGGCAAATAACTTGTTACAGCAAATAAAACAAAACGAAAGCGAATAATATGCAGGAAACTAGCGTAGCAGGAATGCCACTTGCTCATGAAGACGCGCACGGGTTGCCAATTCCAGTGACAATTCCAGTGCCATTGGGATCGCGCGCTCACGCCGTTTTTACAACACGATTAGGTGGCATTTCCGAAGGTGATTTTGCGTCGCTTAACCTAGGTGGCAAAGCTGGCGACGATGCTAAAGCTGTGTTTAGCAACCGTTGTGCTTTGCAAAATACTCTTAAAGCCGACTTGTGTCTTGTTAGCCAAGTGCATGGAAATAACGTATTTGATGCAGATTCAATAGTTGATTCATGGAACACTCAGTACGGTTTCGATGCAACAGGTTTTGCAGATTCAAAAGTGCGAATTGAGGCTGATGCGCAAGTTTCAACAGCATGCTCACTCGCTTTAGGAATGTTTGCTGCAGATTGCCTACCAGTTTTACTTGCCGATAGTGAATCTGGAGTAATAGCTGCAGCGCATTGCGGACGAAAAGGCTTAATGGCTGGAGTACTTGATTCTACTATTGAAGCAATGTGTGAGAAAGGAGCCGAATGCTCGAATATAACAGCTGTTCTTGGACCATGTATTTGTGGCGATTGCTATGAAGTTGGCGAAGAAATAGCTAGCGACTTTGAGCGACGCTACCCACAGACTGCAACGCAAACGCGTTTTGGTGGAGTGGGAATTGATATTGCTGAAGCTGCCCGCATTGATTTAGCGCTGGCAGGAGTTGCAAACGTTGTTGACGCTTTGCCGCGAGTTACAGCTGCAACTCAATATTTGGCAGAAGACGAAGAATTGAGTACAGTTTGCGATGTTGATTGCGAAGGTGGAACGCTGAAAAGTCGCCTTCAGGCGTTGCAAAACCCAATGTGCACGTTGGAAAATCCACTCTGGTATTCTCATAGACGCGCAGGTCTTGCTGGAAAATCACATGAAGGACGATTGCTTGCGCTTATAGTCAAAGATAAGTAAAAAGCAAAGCTATTCGTAGAAAGCTATTGTTATGAAGCAAATTAACGTAGTTATTTCAGGATTTGGACCATATGTTGATCTTAGCGTAAACCCGTCTTACGAAGTGCCATTGGCTTTAGAACAATATTCAAGTCAGGAGCTTGATCTTCCAGAAGATGTTAGCGTAAATATCAAGTCTGTAATGCTGCCGATTAGCTTTGCAAACGCATGGCCTCAGCTTTTAGAAATGATTAATGCGCAAGATGCGGATATTGTAATAGCAACAGGGGTAAAACATACTGCTCGCGGAGTGCAATTAGAACGGTGCGCCACAAATATTATGGACGCAACTAAACCAGACGTAGATAACCACACTCCACAAAGTGTACAAATTGTTGAAAATGGACCATCTGCATATTGGACTAGGTTGCCATTGCGAATGATTCTGAACGATTTTGCTCACGATGCAATAGCGTCAACACTAAGTTCGGATGCAGGAACATACGTTTGCAACTCACTGTTTTATAGGCTATTAAATTGGGCGTCCAATAATTCTAAAAAGCAGATAATCGCAGGATTTGTAAGTTTTCCTCCAGTTGTTGCAACTCATGACGCTAGGCATGGGCTGCCGTTAGATTCGCAAATAAAAGCTGGTCAAAACATAATTCGTGAAGCCGTAAAATACTATATGAAACCTTCATCTTTAAGCATATTGCTCGAGTAGTTCGCTCGACACGCCCGAGTGTTTTTGCGTCTAAAGTGATAGCGTTATTGCTGATGGAGTGTGCACGATAAGTTAGTGAATCGTGCGGGGGTTTGTGAAAGGAAAAACTATGGTGCCAGATCGTTTCCCAACTGCTTTGCGCGGATACGACAAAGATAAAGTCAACGAAGCCTTTTCTAACTACGAGCGCACAATATCGCGTCTGCGTGAACAAGTGCGATCTAGTGACGAATCTATTCTTCAATTGCAAGCACAATTGCAAGAAGAAAAAAATAATGTTAAACGTGCAAAAAGCGGGAATACTTTTGCATCTTTGGGCGCAAATGCGCAACAGTTACTTGCGTCGGCAGAACAGACGAGTTCGCAGCTAATTGAACGCGCAAAGCAAGACGCTGCGTCGATTAAAAAAACTGCTCAGGCGCAGGCGGGAACCTTGCTAAACAATGCAAAATTAGACGCAGAGCATTTGCTGCAAGAGGCTCAAACAAAAGCGGATACGCTGCTTTCTACAGCAAGCAACAAGGCAAGCCAGATGACGAGTGCGGCAAAAGAAGACTCGCAGCGTTTGCGTGAAACAACAAACAAAGATGTTACTGCACAAAGAGATGCTGCAACGCTGGAAATAAACAACGCTAGAGAAGAACACACGAAGCGAATGGCATCCGAAAAATCCGAGCAGGAGCGAGCAATTGCACAGCTAAAAGCGGATGCAGCGCAGAAAATCGCGGAACAGAGGTCTGCGGCAAACGCGGAAATTGCTCATGCTAAAGCAGAGACAAATGATCAGATTGAGTCGGCTTTGGCAGAAGCAAACAAGAAACTTGCAGACATGCAGGAGCGAGCAACAAAGATGATGGCGGATGCGCAGCGCAAGGCTGGAGAAATTACAGATGCTGCTGCTGCGAAAGCCCAGGAGATTGCAGACGAAGCGCAAGTTGAGCGCACGCGCACGCTAAGCCAGGTTAGTGCAGAAGTTGAGCAAATTAGAAACGATATTGCAGCTCAGCAAGAAGAAGCAACAAAAAAGGTGAACGAACTTATATCTGGATTGAAAGAGCGAGAACACGCTGCTCAAGAAGAGGCTGATGCGCTTGTTGCTAGGGCAAAAACTATTCATCAGGATGCGGATAATTATGCTGCACAGGCGCATAAGGATGCGGATGCTCAGGCTGCACAAATCGTTCGTAAAGCTATGCAAGATGCTACGGCTCAAGTGGAAGAGCGTAGGGCAGCAGCTCAGCAGGAGCTGGATGGTATGACGGCGCGCCTAACACAGCTGCAGCATAGGGAAGCGCAAATTACGCAACGTGTTACCGAGCTTAGGTCTTTGTTTGCAAACGCTTTTTCTGGATTTGATTTTGGTGATGCTGTTTCTGGACAGGGGCATTCTGGCGATTCTGCAGATGCGGATGCTTCGGATAATAGCGATGCTGATGCTCAAAAACAGGCGAGGAAAGACGCACAAGCCCAAGTTGAAGAAGCTATCGCTCAGGAATCCTGAGTGGCGAGTTGTGAGTAGCGAATTGTGCTGTGTGGTGGATTTATAGAAAACTCATAAAGAAAAGTAGTAAATAGATTCCACGGAAAAGTCGCAAGCATCCGAAGATTTGCGTAAAAAGCTAAAATAAACTATAAAAAATAAAGATAAAATAAGGAAAAACAAGAAAGGTTAGACAGTGACTGAGATCTCTGAATTAAGTGCCGAGGCTTTGCAAGGTTTGCGTGACGATTTTGACGCAAATCCATTGAATCGTTTAGCAATGAACGGTGTTACTGCCGCTGGAATCGACAAGGTAGCGCGCAACTATGACCGCGCGCGTTTATTGCAGCGCCGATTCTCAACGGTTGTGGATAATGGTGACGCAAGGCATCAGGATCATTCTGGTCGCTGCTGGCTATTTAGCTCTTTGAACGTTGCGCGATTTGTGGCTAAAAAAACGCTTAAAGTTAAGGATTTTGAGTTTTCGCAAAATTACGCAATGTATTTCGATAAACTTGAGCGAATCAACTATTTCTTAAAGGATGTTGCTGCTCTTGTTCGCTCTGGTGAACCAGCTGATTCTAGACTAGTACAGCATTTGTTGCACGACGTTATGGGTGACGGCGGTCAGTGGACAATGGCTATGAACGTCTATAAGAAGTATGGTGCCGTGCCTAAAGACTTGTATCCAGAAACGGAGTCGTCTAAAGATACGGACGCTATGAACACTCAGCTTCGCCGTTTGTTGCGAACGGCTGTTGCACACATGTACGCTAATGCTGCAGATATTGACGACATAATTGCGGAAACTACTGCTGCAGGTCATAGGATTCTTACAATCCACTTGGGTGAGCCGCCAAAGAGCTTCGACTGGGAATGGACGGATGAGGACGGAAAGTTCCATCGCGATGGCGAGATTACGCCAGTTGAGTTTTGGAAGAAGTATGTTACGGCTGGGCTGGAAGATTACGTTTGCTTAGTAGACGATCCGCGTGCGGAGCATCCAAAGGGCAAGAAGATTGCGATTGAGCACTTGGGTAATGTTGCTGGTGGAGACGCTACGGAATATTTGAACGTACCAAATCAGTTTATGAAGGATTGTGTGCGTAAGATCCTCGTTGAGCAGGGCATTCCAGTTTGGTTTGGTGCGGATTGCCATCCTATGATGGATCGTGTAAACGGTGCTTGGGCTACGGATTTGTTTGAGTATGATCGCGTTTATGGCGTTGATTTTGATTTAAACAAGGAGCAGCGTGTGCGTTTTGCTGATTCGGCGATGAACCATGCGATGGCGTTTGCTGGGGTTGATGTTGCGGAAGATGGCACGACTACTCGCCGCTGGCGAGTTGAGAACTCTTGGGGCGCGGATATTGCCGACAAGGGTTACTTTACTATGAGTGACGATTGGTTTACTGAGTACGTGTATGAGGTTGCTGTGCCTAAGGCGCTTTTGCCAGAGGAGTATCGTAAGGCGCTTGAAGAGCCGGCAATTGTTTTACCGGCGTGGGACCCAATGGGCGCTTTGGCTTAACGCGAAGCTGCATAATGCGCTTCGCGTTAAGCCAAAGCGCCCGAGCTTGCTCAGGTTGAAAGTCCAGTGGACTTTCAACGCAAGCGAGGACGTTCGCGCGCTTAGACCGCGCGAACGAAATCGCATAGCTTGAAATCACTAGGATTTCAAGCTACTCTAATGCGCCGCGTTCGCTATTTGCAAAAAGCACGGTGTGTTTTTTGCGCGAACGCGGCCTGCTGCGTCAATCGAGACGCAGCAGGTGTCACATTGTGTATTTATGTGGTTTTTGCGCTTCGCGTTACTCCAAAGCGCCCGAGCTGCTTAGGGCAGAAGCATTGCTTCTGCTGCAGCGAGGACATTCGCGCGCTTAGACCGCGCGAATGTTGTAGCTTAGGTTAATTTCACTAGGAAATTAACCTACTCGAGTGCGCCCAAGCTTGCTCGAAGTTGCTAGGTTAGTGCGTTTATTGTTCAAAGATTGCAGAATCGTCAGTTGGATATCCGTTTGAATACGCGCTTATTATGTGTGAAACTACGATATCTGCAAGTACACCTATAAAATCTTGATTTTCGATACTTACAATCGCATCATTATTTATTTTTCCGTCTTTGTTTATGGGGAAAATCGTTTGATTTAACGCGGCTAGTTCTTCTCTTGCACAATCCATATAGGCTATTGCAACAATAGGTAGTTCTTTTCCTGTGGCGTTGTCTTTAGCGATTCCTGATTCCAGGTTTTGCTTAGGTATCTCATAGACTTTTTGACGCAAGTCACTTCCGTTTGAAGCAAAGTGCATAAGTGTGTTTGAAATTGTAGCCGTCATGTCGCTTTGTCGAAGTGAAACGTTTTTTGCATCTCTAGCAGCTAGTGTTTGCAATAGAAATGCGAGTTTGTCTTGTGCTACAGCTGCTTTTGCTAGCGGATCATGATTCCAGTATAGGTTTTTGTTATTGTCTGCAAAGTCTTGGATTTTTTTGTAAGAGTTTAATTCTAGTTGCTCAGCTAGCTTAATTGTTTCAGCATTTCCAGTTTGATTTAAATTGGCTAATTTCCAAATGTTTTGGGCACTGAACACAACGCCTTGAGCGAATCTACTGTTACATTGAACTGCGACTTTTTTCCATGTGTCAGAAGCATTCTTTAAGTCTTTAGATGTTAAGTTATTTATTTTTTTATCCACTTTTTCTTGGATTGATTTTGCTTTTTGCATAATTTTGTAGCAAGGTTCGTGGTTTTGCAAAGAATGCAGATTGTTGTTTTTTAATTCTTTTGTACTAGAACATGCACTGAAAAGCATTGTTATTGCCATTAATGCTGCAACTATTAAAAGATGATTTTGCGTATGCTTTTGATTGCGCTTTTGATTGTGTTTTGTGCGCTCTAATAGGCTTCTTAACAAAACAAACTGTGTCTGCATAATCTACTAAAATAGTCCGTGACTGTGACCAATGTTTGCTTGTTTTGCGTTTGGCATTGTATGCTTAACATTTTCAATTGCAGTCATAAGATTTTGTGCTTTACAACCGTTGTTAGATTTAGATTTTAACGCGTTTGTTGTGTGCTAATCGCGATAAAAGAAAAATAAGTTAATTTTATAAGTGAATTTATAAATGAATTTTCAACAGGAGGACATGCACGATGGAATTGGATTTGGCGGGAATGCATCAGCTTGCGGCGCAGCAGGGGATTAATGCCGAGGAGCTGGACGAGGCACTCGCCGAGGCCTTGCGTCTTGCATACATGAAGACTTCTCACCCAGCTAGGCATGCTCGCGTTGAATTAGATGAGCGTGCTGGCAGCTTTACAGTGTGGGCAAAAGACGAGATTCCTGGAGTTCCTACGGAAGATAATCCTCATCCAGCACCAACTCTTGGCGAAGAATACGATGATACACCTCGTGATTTTGGACGTCTTGCTGCTGCTACGGCACGTCAGGTTATTACTCAACTTTTCCGTAAAGTAGAAGATGACCGTGTATTTGGTGCTTTTTCTGGACAAAAAGGAAAGTTGATTAACGGCGTTGTGCAGCAGGATTCTAAAGATCCTTCTAATATTCATGTTGCTGTTGGAGATGTTGAGGCGATTTTACCGCGTCGTGAGCAGGTTCCAGGCGAAAGATATCGTCATGGTGAGCGTATTCGTGTTTACGTTGTGAACGTTGCTCGTGGTTTGCGTGGTCCAGAAATCGTTGTTTCTAGGTCTCATCCTGATCTTGTTCGTAGACTTTTTGAGCGCGAGGTTCCAGAACTTGTTTCTGGAGCAGTTTCGATTATGGCTATTGCTCGCGAAGCTGGCGCTCGCACTAAGATTGCTGTTCGTGCCAACACGGAAGGTGTTAATCCAAAGGGTGCTTTGATCGGTCCTGGTGGTTCTCGTGTTCGTGCTGTTATGGAGAATCTTGGTCCAGAAAAAATAGATATTGTTGATTGGTCGGAAGATCCAGCGAAGTTTGTTGCCGCTGCTCTTTCTCCAGCAACAGCAACACAGGTTCATGTTGTTAGTGAAAAGAGCCAGACGGCTGTAGCGTTTATTCATGATTCTCAGCTTTCTCTTGCTATCGGTAAGGAAGGTCAAAACGCAAGGCTTGCAGCAAAACTTACTGGTTGGAAGATTGGTATTGAGTCTGCGGAAGAACATGCTAAGAAGCAGGAAGAAATGAATGCTGATTCTAAGGTTTCAGCATAGTAACATCCCGTGGATTAGCATTAGCGACACTCCCGAGAATCCAACGTTTCGAGTATGCTGAAAGCTGCAATTTGGGCTTATGCGCAGCTTTCTGCCTAGTGGGAACGAGGTACGGAAAATCATGGTTGAAATCATGGTCGCACGATGAGATATCGCATTATGAGGTATCTCACTAAAGAGCATAAGAATAAGAATCTTATAAAAATATAAAGTGGCTGCGTTCGTTTTGCGCTGCCACAGACTGAGGAGAACACTGAGTGGTAAAAAAGCGCGTATACGAACTAGCTAAAGAGTTTGGTGTAGACAGCAAAACCGTGTTGGAGCGGTTGAAGAGCATGGGCGAATTTGTTAAGTCCGCGTCTTCAACAGTAGAGGCTCCTGTTGCACGTAGATTAAAAACAGAGTTTGCGTCCGCTGGATCATCTTCTGGATCGTCTGCTGCAAAGAATGATGCGAAACCTGCTGCAAATAAGAATGCTGATAATTCTTCGAATAAGACTAATCATTCTTCTAATAAATCGGAGTCGTTGGCTCAGAATAATGCTGAAAAACGAAATTTGGATAAGTCTTCAGAAAAAGCTTCGGAAAAACAGCATTCTTCGCAAAAGTCACATGATAATCATGATAATAGTGACAATAAAGAAAATCATTCATCTTCCACTCCAAATGGTGTAATTCCTAAGCCTTCTGCTGGTCACGTAAAGCCACATGCTATCGCTAACGCTGATTCTAAGCGTGGAGGCGATAAGCGTGGCGAAAATCGTAACGATGCACGAGGCGATAAGCGCGGGGAAAATCGTTCTTCTAAGTCAGATCGTTCTTCTCAGATGCCTCCACGCCCTCGTCCGCATCAGGGTGCTGGCTCTGGTTCTGCTCCTCGTCCAGGTAACAATCCGTTCAGCCGAAAGCAAGGTATGCGCGCTCCTACACCTGGTGATATTCCTCGTCCTCACCCAATGTCACGTCCAGGCGCTGCTGCAGAAAATTCTCGTGGAGCAAAGCCTGGTCAAGGCGGAGGAAATGGCAACGGCGGTGGTCGCGGTCGCGGAGGTCGCGGAGGCGCTCGTCAGGGCGGCGGTAATGGTTCGAACCGCTCTTCGCAGTGGTCTGGTTCACATCGTCAGGGTGGCGGTAATGGCGCAAGCTCTCGTCCGTCTGCAGAATCGCGCTTTAATGCAAATCAGGCTGCAAGCTTCCAAGCTGCGGCTGCAGGCGCTCCAAATGCTGGTCCATCTCGTGGCGGTGGTCGCGGTCGCGCAGGTGCTGCAGGCGCATTTGGTCGTCAGGGTGGAAAGTCCTCTAAGGCTCGAAAGAATCGTCTTGCAAAGCGCAGAGAATACGAAGAGCTTAAAGCACCAGTGATTGGCGGCGTGCGTATTCCTTCTGGAAATGGCGCTACGATTCGACTTCGTCAAGGTGCAACGCTTTCTGATTTGGCAGAAAAGATTGATGTAAATCCAGCTGCTTTGGTAACTGTTTTGTTCCATCTTGGAGAAATGGCTACAGCTACACAGTCTTTGGATGAAACAACATTCCAGATTCTTGGCGAAGAAATCGGTTGGAATATTAATCTCGTTTCTGCAGAAGAAGAAGATAAAGAGCTTCTTCAACAGTTCGACATTGATTTGGATGAAGAGGAACTTCAAGAAGACGATAATCTTGTAACTCGTCCTCCAGTTGTTACTGTTATGGGTCACGTTGACCATGGTAAAACTCGTTTGCTTGATACTATTCGTAAGTCGAATGTTGTAGCTCGAGAAGCTGGTGGAATTACTCAGCGTATTGGCGCTTATCAGGTTACGGTTACTTTAGATGGAGACAAGCGCAAGATTACGTTCTTGGATACCCCAGGCCACGAAGCATTTACTGCTATGCGTGCTCGTGGTGCAGAGCTTACAGACGTTGCAATTCTTGTTGTTGCAGCAGACGACGGCGTTATGCCTCAAACTGTTGAGGCAATCAACCACGCTCAGGCTGCTCACGTGCCTATTGTTGTGGCTGTAAACAAGATTGATGTTGCTGGAGCAAACCCAGATAAGGTGCGCGGTCAGCTTACAGAGTACGGTCTTGTGCCAGAAGAATACGGCGGCGACACCATGTTTGTGGATATTTCCGCAAAGCAGGGAACTAACGTAGATAAGCTTCTTGAGGCTGTTCTTTTGACAACTGACGCTGAGCTTGATCCTAAGGCAAATCCGAACATGGATGCTCGTGGTGCAACCGTTGAAGCTCGACTTGATAAGGGTCGTGGCGCTGTTGCTACTGTTCTTGTTCAGCAAGGCACTCTTAAAGTCGGAGATTCTATTGTTGCAGGTACGTCTTATGGTCGTGTTCGCGCAATGCTCGACGAAAATGGCAACCACTTGCAAGAGGCAGGTCCTTCTACGCCAGTTCAGGTGCTTGGTTTGACTTCTGTTCCAACTGCAGGAGACTTGTTCTTAGTCACATCCGACGATCGTTCCGCTCGTCAGATTGCCGAAAAGCGCCAAGCTACAGAGCGTGCAGCTCAGCTTGCTAAGCGTCGCAAGGTTGTGTCTCTTGAAAGCCTTAAGGAACAGTTTGCTAAGTCCGAAGTTGATATGCTCAACATTGTTATTAAGGGCGATTCTTCTGGTTCTGTTGAGGCTTTGGAAGATTCCTTGATGAAGATTGAGGTTTCCGACGAAGTTGGAATTCAGGTTATTCACCGCGGTGTTGGTGCAATTACTCAGAATGATGTGAACTTGGCAACAGTTGATAAGGCTGTGATTATTGGCTTCAACGTGCGTCCAAACCGTCAGGTTGCCGATTTGGCAGACCGCGAGGGCGTGGAAGTCAAGTACTACTCGGTTATTTACAAGGCTATCGAAGATATTGAAGCTGCTTTGAAGGGTATGCTTAAGCCAGAGTTTGAAGAGGTTGTTACTTCTCACTCTGAGATTCGTGAAATCTTCCGTTCTTCCAAGTTTGGCAATATTGCTGGTGTTATGGTTCAAGACGGCGAAGTTAAGCGCGGTACAAAGTGCCGTATTTTGCGTAACGGTGTTGCTACTGTTAACGATCTTGAAATCTCCAGCTTGCGTAGATTCAAGGATGATGTTCAATCCGTTAGCGAAGGCTACGAGGCAGGCATTAACCTTGGCAGCTTTAACGACATTGAGCTTGGCGATATAATCGAAACCTTTGAAATGAAGCAGATTGAGCGCAAGTAATTATGGCAGGAACAAACCCTAGAGCCGCGCGAATTGCGGCTCTGATTCACAGAGTGATTGCGTCCAACATGGAGGCTCATTTACACGATAAGCGACTTGCTAATGTGACTATTACAGAAGTGAGAGTTACTAACGACTTGCAGATCGCTAAAGTGTATTGGACACAGCTTGGTACTGTTGGTAAAGAGCAGGGTGAGCGTCAGCGTGCAGCCCAAGCGTTGCAACAGGCTAAGGGGCGTTTGCGCACTCTAGTTGGAGCTAAGGCTGGATTGCGTTTAACTCCTCAAATCCAATTTGTTTACGATGAGGTTCCTAGTGAAGCTCATGAGATTGAAGACATTTTGGTCGCCGCGCGTAAGCGTGATGAGGAGCTAGCTAAAGCGCGAGAAAATGCTCGGTACGCTGGTGAAGAGGATCCGTATAAAAAGCCTCGTGAAGATGAGGATTTTGACGATTCCGATGATTCTGATGATTTTGATGACTCCGACGAGTATGAGGATTATGAGAACAGCGAAAACGATTTTGTAGAAGATAAGTCGCCAGCAACCGACGATTTAGATGATTCTGCTCATTTGGAATTATAGTTTTAAATCAAATAATTAATCAAATAAAATTTAGTAATGAGTAGTTCTCAAACATCATCTTCAGGCATTTTATTAGTAGATAAGCCGAAAGGCGTTACCAGCCATGACGTTGTGTCTTGTGCAAGAGGATTGTTGCACACTAAACGCGTAGGTCATGCGGGAACGCTTGACCCAATGGCTACAGGATTGCTGATTCTTGGTTTTGGTAACGCCACTCGCTTGCTTAACTATTTGCTTGGTCACGATAAGACTTATGAGGCTGTGATTCGTCTTGGCGAATCAACCAATACGGATGATGCAGACGGTGATGTCGTTTCAAGTGTTGATGATGAAAATAGCATTCTAAACTCTGCAAATACTGATGAGATTCTTAAAGAATTGCGTTGCGTAATCGCTAAGAATTTTACTGGGCACATTATGCAAACTCCAACGGCTTTTTCGGCTATTAAAATAAACGGTGTGCGTGCTTATGACTTAGCGCGTGAAGGTAAAGATGTTCATTTAGAGCCGAGAGAAGTTGTTATTCATGACTTTTCGCTTCTGGATGCGCGTTTTAATGTGGGTGTAAGCGGTGCAAAAGTTGTTGATGTGCGTGCGAGTATTTCTTGTTCTAGCGGCACGTATATTCGCGCACTTGCTCGCGACTTAGGGCGTGTTCTTGGTGTAGGAGGACATTTAGTAAGTCTTAGGAGAACTCGAATTGGCGAATTTTCGGTAGAAGATGATAGGGTTCTTAAACTTGAAACTAGGATTCGTACATTTACGGACAAGAATGGCGTGACTCAGACTCGCGCAAAGGCTGTTGTAGCTGACAGACACGATAGTGTTTCTGACTATTTTTCTGACAGTGTTTCTAACAGTTCGGTTGCTTGCGACTTATCTGGAGATTCTTCTTGCAAAAAATCTGCACAAAAAAACTATGATTTACAAAATCGTGTTCTAAGTATGTTTGAATCCGCAAAATTAACCATGCAAACAGTTGAAATCAGCGAAAATCAGGCTAAAGACTTGCGTTTTGGTAGAAAAATAGTGATTCCTGCGATTAGCGAAAAAAATACTATTGCATACGTAAAAGCCGAAAAAGATGAGCAAAACGATGTTGTTGCAGTTCTGGAAACCGCTGAAAAGTCGCCAGCAACCGCAGGGGGAAGCAGAGCGTTCTCCAAGTTACAAGAAAAAAATGAAAAAAATATAAATCAAATAGAAGCTAAACCTATTGTGGTATTTGTACAAAGCTAGTTTGCTGGTAAAATAGTTAATAGTGTGAAAATAAGGGTTCGCGGCAGTAATGCTGCTTATTTCGGATAGTTGCGAATAGTAAGGATATGATGAAGGTCATCAACATTCGACCAGATGCCAACGGCATGATTAATTGGCCAACATTAAGTGCTCAGCGTAAGGCGATTGTTACTATAGGTGTGTTTGACGGCATGCACCTAGGGCATAGAAAAGTTATTGAACGCACCGTTGATCTTGCTCGCAAAAACAATGCGTTTTCTGTTGTTATAATGTTTGATCCGCGACCAAGCGTGGTTCATGAAAACCCAGATTTATTCGACGATTTTGGAGATAACGCGCAGATTCCAGTGGATTCGCAGGCGTTAACAAGTGTTCGTCAGCGTCTTAGGGTTTTGCAGCAGCTAGACGTGGATCATGTGATTATTGTTCGATACAGCCTAGCTTTTGCTGCAAAATCATACAGATTCTTCCTAGGGCAGCTTGTTGGAAAACTTGGTATGCGTGCACTTGTACTCGGGTCGGATGCAGCTCTTGGAGCGCGTAGAGCTGGGAATGTTCATGCGATTAAGGAGCTTGCGCAGGCTACGGGCGTTTTTGATTTGGTTGTGGTAGACGATTTTGGTCCAGGGGATGTTCGTGTTCCAGACCCAATTGTGCCAGAAGTTCCGTCTGAAGATGGAGAGCCAAAAGACCCTGCGGATGGTATGAACAAGGCGGAATATCGCGCTTGGAGTAAAGGTATGCCGAATAAGAAGGTTCGTGCTTGGAGCTCTACGAATGTGCGATGGATGCTCGCGAATGGTAGGGTTCGCGATGCTAGGGATGTTCTTGGTCAACCGCATAGAGTTGAGGGTATTGTGGTTCATGGTGCCGAGCGCGGTCGTGAAATCGGTTTCCCAACAGTGAATTTGGGCGAGCGTATTGATGGGTATGTGCCTGTTGATGGAGTTTACGCTGGTTGGATTGTTGATTTAGATGCGGACGAGGCTAGTGCTGATAATTTGCATTCTTCTAGTATTCCGAGTGTTGGCGTTTTGCGCAAGGATGAGTTGCATCTTGGAGTTCATTCGCCATGGCGTTGGGCTGCTGCGATTTCAATTGGAACTAAGCCAACTTTTGCTGAGTCGAATGAAGGTGCTTCTGTTAAGAATGTAGTTTCTGGTGATTCTGGCGATATCTTTGAATCTGATTCTATCTCTGATTTTGGCGCAGATTCTTCTACGTATCCTAATGATAGTGAAAATCGTGTGGTTGAAGCTTATGCTTTAACGGATAAGTGGCAGGATTTGTATGGTCATCGCATTTGCATTGAATTTGCGCAATTCTTACGTCCTCAACATGCCTTCGATTCTGTTGAGACTCTTAAGGACGCTGTGAGACACGATGTTGAGAAAGTGCGAGAAATAACTGATGCTGAAAACCGATAAGCTGGTTTAGATTAGTTTAGGCTGATTTTTCTTGATCTAGCTTGATTGGAATCTGATTTAATCAGATTATTGGCTGCAGCTGTGGTGTTTTGTGCTTAAGATTGGCGGTGATTATGGAGTTGGATATTAATATCAGCGATATTAGTGGTATTGAGTCTAGTACAAGTGATCTTAATTGTAAATCGTTTAACAGCAATGCCTTAAATCACTCGGATGCTCGTGCTGTTAAAAAAGCTGTTGAAGAAGGGAAAAATCCACTCGATTCATCTAAATTCGAGCGCTGGGAAGACCAGGTTGGAGTAGATCGTATAATCAACCGTCGCGTGTTGGAGTTGGAGCCGCTTCCCACTCCTGCACAAGTGCTTGGTGAGTTGCCACTTTCTCCGTATGCGCAAGATATTGTCGCAGAGTCACGCGATGAAATCCGCAGATGCCTTAATGGAGATGACGACCGCCTTCTTGTTATTGTTGGACCGTGTTCTGTGCATGATCCTAAGGCAGCTCTTGACTACGCGTCTCGTTTGGCTGATTTGCGCGCAAAGCTCGAAGGTGAACTTTTGATTGTTATGCGCGTTTACTTTGAAAAGCCGCGCACAACAGTTGGCTGGAAGGGCTTGATTAACGACCCCGATATTGACGGCACGCACGATATTCACAAGGGTTTGCTTTTGGCGCGTCGCACGCTTCTTGGCGTTTTGGACGCTGGTTTGGCTGCAGCAACCGAGTTTTTGGAGCCGACTAGCCCGCAGTTTATTGCGGATGCTGTTAGCTGGGGGGCGATTGGCGCGCGAAACACGGAATCGCAGATTCATCGCCAGCTTGCTAGCGGTCTTTCTATGCCAGTCGGATTTAAGAATGCAACGGATGGCTCTGTTACGGCCGCCGTCAATGGATGTTTGGCCGCTAGCCAGCATCACACTTTCTTTGGCATCGACCATCTTGGACGCGCTTGCGCTGTACAAACACTTGGAAACCCTGATTGTCATGTTGTTTTGCGCGGCTCTAGCAAGGGTCCAAACTACGATGCGGCTTCTGTTGCGGCTTCTGTTGCATCGGTTCGTTTGAGGCTCGGCGCGGATTGCGTGGCGTCTAATGGCGTTGTAATCGATTGCTCGCACGGAAATTCGGGCAAAGATGAGAATCGCCAGATTCAAGTTGTGCGAGATATTGCGGACCGTTTTGCACATGGCGAAAAAGGCATTAAAGGCGTTATGATGGAGAGCTTCTTGCAAGGCGGAAACCAAGATCCTGCGCCTTTGAGTGAGCTTGAGTACGGAAAGTCGATTACGGATCGATGCATTTCTTGGGAAGATACCGAGCGATTGCTTAACACGCTTGCGCAGTCTGTTTCTTCTCGCCGACTTAAGTCTTGATTTTCCCGAAAATGTTGCTTTAATCGGCGTGTCGAGCTACAAAGTCGGGAAGATTTTCCCGAAAATGTTGTGCGATTTCCTATATTTCCTTGCTTGGTGTTGTAGGAGGGCTGGCTAATTCTGCGCTCGCGCGGATTAGCCGCGCTTACGTCTTCGCCGCATGTAAAGTCCACTGGACTTTACATTTAAGCGGCTCAGCGAATCGAGGTGACTTCTCGCGCGCTATGCAGCTCGAAGTCGTCGATTCGCACAACGCTCCGCCTCTTACGTGTTGTCTGTTGTTGCGGTTGTTCCGATTTGGCTTTGATTTTGTTTTTGGGTTGAGGTTTGTTTGTAGTGGTTGATCATTTGGATTGTTTGGTATCGGCTGCCGCTCTTATACTGTTCGACCAAGAATCACCCAGCCCTCTTACAAGTCTGAACAATTGCGTATCGCTTAAACACCGAGATTCTCGATTTTTCTTGCTACTTCAGCGAATCACCATTTCATGCTGCGAATCGACCTGCATGAGCGCTTAAAGCGTAGCGCGCGAATGCACTTCGATTCGCTGAGCTTGCTCAAAGTTGAAAGCACAGTGTGCTTTCAACGCAAGCGAAGACGTGAGCGCGCTGTAACGCGCGAGCGATACGTTTCATTCGCTGCGAAAAATCTCGAATCTCTACCCAGCTTGCGCGAACGACACGACACGCCGTGTTTTTTTTTTAGTTACAAACTATTACAATAAAACCTCAAATATGCAGCATTTTTGAACAAAGGAGTGCAAAATGTGCGAATCGCCAGCCCCCGATCGTAACAATCTTCACCAAGATAAAAACGTTTCAAGCCGCGCCCTGACGATCGCGCGATACGCGATTTTTGCGCTTCTGCTTGCTGGCGCATTTCTTCTGGCGTTTGCGTGGTATCGCGGCACTCACAGCAAAGGCTACACTGTTGTTACCTGTTCCGCACTATGGCTTAGCGTTATTGTTCCGTTTATTACATTGATTGTGCTTTGCGTTTTTGTGCGCGGATGGCGTCTTGTTGTTGGCTCTACGATTTGCGTTTTGCTAATAGCGTCTTTCTTTGGGTTTATTGCGTTCCACGATTCAATCATGGGTTTTTTGAATGTTCCCTCCACAAATCCTTGGTTTGAATTTACGTGCAGCGCTTTGCTAAAAATTGCAACCGCATCTTTTGTTATTATGTGTTGTGTAAGCGTATTTTTGATTAGACGCAATTCAATGCACAAGATAAAAGGATGATTTGACGAATGCCTAAGTTTACAAAAATCGCCATTATTGGCGCTATGGAAGAAGAAGTTACTCACATTGCCGGTTCTCTTAGCAATGTTAAGCATAATAAGGCAGCCAGCTTAGATGTATCTTGTGGCGTGCTTGAATGCGAAGATGGCGGAAAAATCGAAGTTGCTGCAACAGTTGGCGGAATGGGACTTGTAAATGCCGCTGCAACTGCACAGTATTTAATTGATACGTACAAGCCGCAGGCCGTAATCTTTTCGGGAATTGCGGGAAATCTCAATAAAAATTTGCATACGAATGATGTTGTTCTTGGAAAAACATTAAAATATTTAGACACCGACATGCGCATGATTAATCAGTGGAAGCCGTTTACAAACGAATATCATTCAGACGATTATCTTCTTAAAACTGCAGACAGCGTTTTAACAAAGATGGGCATTAACCACATTTTGGGAACAATCGCCTCTGGCGGATATTTTGTAGACACGCCCGAAAAAGTGGCGGAAGTGATTGAGGCGACTCAAGCGGATGCTGTAGAAATGGAAGGCGCTGCGATTCTTCACGTTGCTGCAAGAAACGACGTTCCAGCGTTAGTTGTGCGCGCAATGAGCGATAATGCAGACACAAAATACGAGGAGTTCCACACTTTCGACATATCCGAATACGCGGATACAGCTGCAAAAATGACGGTAAATATTGTTAGGAATTTGTAGAATTCAACACGCCGATGTGGTCGCCGACGTGCTGCATCGCCAAACAAAAGGCGAGTAGCGCTAAATGCCGCCATTTTCTGAGTGCAATCAGATTTTGGCGGCAAGGTTTTTACCCCCCTCTTAAGATTGGCATCGTTAATAGAAGAAAAAGGTAATAAGAAATAAAAGATGCCAGTTTTAAACATTAGTCTAAATAGTTTAAGAGGAAAATTTGCGGTAGGTTATACGAGAAACGCAGATTGACTGGCATGATGGCAATTCTTCTTGAAAGGAATGAAGAATATGCGTAAAAATGCAGTAAAAAATAATGCAGTAAAAAATAAATCAATCAAGTTGAACACAAATTTGAACATTCGCGCGATTGCAGCAGGATTGCTAGCATCCGCAACTTTAGTGAGCCTTGCAGCTTGCGGAGATAATGTTCCTGCAAGTAATTCGCAATCGTCCGCAAATACTGGCGCAAAAATCGTAGGAAACTTCCAAGGTTCGGGTGCATCTTCCCAGCAGGTTGCTGTAGAAGCGTGGATTGCAGGATTCCAATCAAAAAATCCTGGCGCAAAAATCGCATATAATCCAACTGGCTCGGGTGCAGGAGTTACAACGTTTATGACGGGAGCCACAGCGTGGGCTGGATCCGATAAATCGCTAAGCGACGACGAGTTAGAAAAGTCAAAGTCGGTTTGCGCTAATGGCACTACGGCTTTCGACGTTCCAGTATACGTTTCTCCAATCGCAGTAATCTTTAATCTAAAAGGCATTTCGGATGCTGGAAAACACATAAATATGGATGCTTCTACAATCGCAAAAATCTTCGACGGCAAGATTACGCGTTGGAATGATGATGCGATTAAATCGCAAAATCCAAAGCTAAAGCTACCAGATAAGCCGATTACAGTTGTTCATAGGTCCGATAAGTCTGGCACAACGCAGAACTTCTTAAGCTACATAAAAGACGTTGCGCCAAGCGATTGGTCATACGATCTTAGCGAAAATTGGCCAAATAGCGTGGGTCAGGGCGCAAAAGGCACGTCTGGCGTTGTTTCCACAATCCGCATGGCAGACGGAGCGATTGGATATGCGGACTTTTCGCAAGTTGGAAAGCTTGGAACTGTGGCAGTAAAAGTGGGAGATTCTTACAACGAGATTAGCCCAGAAGGTGGCTCTATAACCGTTAATGATTCAAAGGTTGACGAAGATGCTGCAGCAAAATCAAAGCACCGCGTTGTTGTTAAAATAAACCACAAAACGGAAGAAAAAGGCGCTTACCCAATTGTGCTAGTTTCTTACGATATTGTGTGCGGCGCTTACAAAGATGCTGCAACAGCACGATTTGCAAAGTCTTGGCTTAGCTACGTTACCAGCAAAGATGGCCAGGCTGCGGCTCAAGGTGCTGCTGGAACTGCGCCTTTGCCAGAAAAGCTTATGGGCAGGATTAACAAGTCGATTCAGTCGATAGGCAAGTAAAAATAGTAATTTGCCAAGATTTTAGAGTAGTTAATAGAGTAGTCAATATATTGCTGCTGATAGCATTTATATAATGACTACAAAAGGAGCATGAGTGAGTTCTAAACAAAGAACTGAAATCAGTAAAGATGTGCGCAAAAGTGGCCATTTTGCAGGTGGTTTTGCAGACCGCTTGTTCAAAAGCGTAGCGCTTTTATGCGGATTGCTGATTTTAATGGTGCTTACAGCTGTGGCGTTGTTCTTGCTGTTTCAAGCGTTGCCGATTGTAGGCGCAAACAAAAGCCAAGTAAGTCAAGTATTTTTAGACTTTACGGGAGGCAAAGCGCACGATTTCCTAAGCTACGTAGCGCCAATGGTTTTTGGAACTGTTCTTATGTCTGCGCTCGCTCTGCTCCTTGCATTCTTTGTTTCGATTGGAATCGCGCTGTTTATAAGCCACTATGCTCCGCCAAAAATGGTGCCGCTTTTAAGTGGTGTAGTCGACTTGCTTGCTGCGATTCCGTCCGTAATCTACGGTCTTTGGGGCGGATTGGTGCTAGTTCCATCCATATACCCATTCTGGAAGTTTATCTCGCACATTTTTGGCTGGATTCCGCTTTTTGCAGGTCCTGCGGCAAGTCCTTCGCGTAGTGCTGCAACCGTTAGTGTTGTTCTTGCTGTTATGATTTTGCCGATTATAACTTCTATGGCACGAGACATTTTCCAGCAAGCTCCGCGATTGCAGCAAGAAGGCGCGCTCGCTCTTGGTGCCACAAAGTGGGAGATGATAAAGCTAGCGGTTTTGCCGTTTGCAAAGTCGGGAATTGTTTCCGCGTCTATGCTTGGTCTTGGTCGCGCGCTTGGCGAGACAATGGCAGTTCTTATGATTTTGTCTCCAGGATTCACCTTTAAATTCAACATTTTGCAAGCTTCACAAAACCAGACGATTGCAGCAAACATAGCAGCGCAATACCCAGAAGCCAACGGATTGGGTGTTAGTGCGCTTATTGCTACAGGTTTGGTGCTGTTTGTTATTTCATTCGCTGTAAACCTTATTGCTCGCAAAATCACGGGAAAGGCGAGTGCATGATGCAAAATTCAGAATCGTTACAAGCTGGCTCTGTTAGCGCAAGCAGCGAATCTCCAAAAATCGACTTTAACAAGTTCCGTCCAACGCGTTCTAGAATCGCAAGTCGTAAGCGAAAAGACGCGTTTATGCGCGTGCTAATCTTCCTGTCTTTTGTAGTTGCTCTAATTCCGCTTCTTTCTTTGCTTTTTACGACTATTGTAAACGGCATTAAGCGACTAAACCTTGACTTTTTAACGCATAATATGACGTATGTGGTTGGTGGCGCTGCTACTGGCACAGGTGGTTACGGCGGTATTTTGCACGCCATTATTGGAACTTTGGAGATTACTTTTGGCGCAATGCTGATTTCGATTCCGATTGGAATTATGTGCTCCGTGTATTTGATTGAGTATGCGCGAGGAAGTCGCTTAGCTACGTTGATTAATCTTGTTGTAGACGTTATGAGCGGAATACCTTCGATTGTGGCTGGCTTGTTTGCGTTTTCTAGCTTTACGATTTTTGTGGGTCCTGGAACAATCAACGGTTTTGAAGGGTCTGTTGCGCTTTCGCTGCTTATGCTTCCGACTGTTGTTAAGTCGTGTCAAGAAATGCTAAAAATTGTGCCGAATGATTTGCGAGAAGCGGCGCTGGCTCTAGGTGTTACAAAGCAGCGCATGATTACAAAAATTGTGTTGCGAACCGCCTTGCCTGGCATTGTTTCTGGCTGCATTCTTGCGGTTGCACGCGTGGTTGGAGAGACGGCTCCGCTTTTAATGGCAGCTGGGTTTATTGCATCCACGAATTTCAATCTTTTTGATGGGCAAATGACCACTTTGCCAGTGTACGTTTACCAAGAGTATTCAAAGCTTTCGGCGAATTGCCCAGCTAACGCGCCATCTTCGTGCGTTACTACGATTCCAATGGAGCGAGCATGGGCAGCGGCTCTTGCCTTGATTGTGATTGTTTTGCTGCTGAATATTGTTGGGCGAGTTGTGGCGCGCGTGTTTTCAGTAAAAGCAAAGTAAGACGAAGGATTTTAGAAAGTGAGGCGCAAATGGGTCAGCGCATTGATGTTAAGCATTTGAACATTTACTATGGTGATTTTCTAGCAGTAGAAGACGTTAACATAAGCATTGAGCCAAACAAGGTTACGGCTTTTATTGGGCCTTCGGGGTGTGGAAAATCAACGGTTTTGCGCACTTTAGACCGCATGCACGAGATTACTCCAGGCGCTCGCGTGGAAGGTCAGGTGTTGCTTGAAGGCCGTGATTTGTATGGCAAAGATGTGGATCCTGTGGCAGTTCGCCGAGATGTTGGAATGGTGTTTCAGCGTCCAAATCCTTTCCCAACAATGTCTATTCGAGAAAACGTTCTTGCAGGAGTTCGCTTAAATAATCGCCATATTTCAAAGCAAGATGCCGACGACCTAGTTGAGTGGGCTTTGCGCGGCGCGAATTTGTGGAACGAAGTTAAAGATAGACTAGATAAGCCAGGAATCGGGCTTTCTGGCGGCCAGCAGCAACGACTTTGTATTGCGCGAGCAGTGGCTGTGCATCCGCAAGTGCTTCTTATGGACGAGCCTTGCTCTGCTCTTGACCCGATTTCTACTCTTGCTGTAGAAGATTTGATTAACGAGCTTAAGCGCGATTACACGATTGTGATTGTAACGCACAACATGCAGCAGGCAGCGCGCGTTGCCGACTACACTGCGTTCTTTAACCTTAAGGCGGTTGGAAAACCAGGGCATCTTGAGTATTTTGCAGATACAACCACTATGTTCAACAATCCGCGCAATACGGAGGCGGAACGCTACATTTCTGGCCGCTTTGGGTGATTTTTGCATTCGTGCGATTCGCTACACGTTTTCTTTGCATGGTTCTTTACATGATTTTCTTTGGTCAGCACGTGCGCGTAAGGTCGAACCTGTTCGGTTGTTCAAAGTTCTATAAGTCGTTTCAAATTTCGTGAGTTTTCTAGCGTGTTTATTCGGCTTTTGCTTTGTGCGTCGAGCGAGTCGCAGTAACCTCTGCGTGAATGCCCAAATGTAATTGCGTCCGCGATTGCTCAAGTGCTCTCGCCGCGCTTTTTATGGTCTTTTGCGCTGTAAACCAAGGAACAGAGAGTTTATGGAAAAGTTCTTCCATCTCAAAGAAAACGGCACGAATGTATCAACGGAGATCACTGCAGGTCTCACTACATTCTTTGCAATGTCGTATATTATCGTCGTAAACCCAATGATTTTAAGCCAAACTGGCATGCCTAAGGGTGGCGTTTTCCTCGCTACAATCATCGCAGCAATTATTGGCACGCTTGTTATGGGCTTGTTTGCTAACGTGCCTTACGCTCAAGCTGCTGGCATGGGTCTTAACGCATTCTTCACATACACAGTTTGCTTTGGCTTGCATTTTACGTGGCAAGAAGCCATGTGCATGGTGTTCTTGTGCGGTTTAATTAACATTATTATTACCGTTACCAAGATTCGTAAGATGATTATTCGTGCCATCCCAACTTCGTTGCAACACGCGATTGGTGGTGGCATTGGTTTATTCGTTGCATACGTTGGCATTATGAGCGTTGGCTTAATCACCTTTACTTCCAAGGATCCTGCTGCCGCTGCTAAGAGTAAGCCAACCGCTGCTATTCCAGGTCTTGCAGTTATTAACAATCCTGTTTTGTGGCTATTCCTTATTGGACTTGTTTTGGCTATTGTTCTTACTGTTCTTAAGGTTCGCGCAAGCTTGCTTATTACGATTATTGCAACCTCTTTGATTGGTATTCCGCTTAGCTTGACTTCGTTAAATAACGCTGTTTCTGTTACAGATGCTTTTGCTCAGCTTCCAACCACCTTTGGTGCTATTTTTGGTCCGCAAGGTTTCCCTGCTCTCTTCTCTAATCCAGCACGTATTCCGCTTGTTTTGGTAACTATTTTCGCCTTCTCTATGTCGGATACTTTCGACACTCTTGGCACGTTTATTGGTACTGGCCGCAGAACTGGCATTTTCTCTGAGGCAGATGAGAAGGCTTTGGAAAACGGATCTGGCTTTAGCTCCAAGATGGATCGTGCGCTGTTTGCTGATTCGATTGCAACTTCGGTTGGCGCAATTTGCGGTACTTCTAACACCACTACTTACGTTGAGTCTGCTGCTGGTATTGGTGCTGGTGGCCGCACTGGTTTGACTTCTGTAGTTGTTTCTGTGTGCTTTGCACTTTCGATTGTGCTTGCGCCTTTGGCTAGCGCTGTTCCTGCTGCTGCTACGGCTGGCGTGCTTGTAGTTGTAGGTTGCATGATGGCAAGCTCGTTGAAGGAGATTGCTTGGGATGATATTTCTGAAGCTATTCCTGCGTTCTTCGCCGCTGTGTTTATGGCGTTCTCTTACTCGATTTCTTACGGCATTGCCGCTGGATTTATCATGTATTGCTTAGTTATGACTTGCAAGAAGCGTGCTAAAGACGTTCATCCAATGCTTTGGATTGTTTCGCTTTTGTTCATTCTTGATTTTGTTGCTAACGCAGTTTTGTAAATCTGTTAGTTTGTATTAGTTAAGTTAGATATTAGTTAGATATTAGTTAGATATTAATTTAATTAATTATTTTAAGAGCGTATTTGGTGCGTACGGTTGCTTTCGACTTTTCCGCGTTAGTTTGGGATAAGTCGCCAGCAACCGCGCGTGTTGAGTACGCTCTTAAATAATCTTAAATAAAAATAAATTATAAAGTTTGCGAAAAATATTGACATTGTCGCGTGTGGGTATTAAACTTGCCCAACGTAAACCACAGACCGTTGGTGGAGTCGTAAGATTCCTGAAAATGATGTGTCATGCCAGCACAGGTTGAGCAGTGATTGTTGCAATTTATTTGCGATTTTTCACAAACTTTTTAACACTATGTGTTTTTTGGATGCTCTGCCGTGCGCAGGGCTTTTTTGATATGTTATTTCCATTCCGACGGCCAATTTAGGAAGGAACGCCATGAAGAGGCCCGAAAAGGAAGCGGTAGTTGCAGAGCTTACGGATTTGTTCCGTAACGCCGACGCTGTCTACCTTACCGAGTACCGCGGGCTTACAGTTCCGCAGATTTCTTCTCTGCGCGAAAAGCTAGGCCGCGATACTTCCTACTCTGTGGCTAAGAATACGCTTGCTCGCATTGCCGCTAAGGAAGCGGGCATTGAAGGTCTTGATGAGCTTCTTGCTGGTCCAACTGCAATCACCTTTGTAAAGGGCGATTTCATTGAGGCTGCTAAGACCTTGCGTGATTTTGCCAAAGAGAATAAGACCCTCGTCATCAAGGGCGGTTTCGCAGATGGAACCGTTTACGATGCCGAAGGCGCCAAGCAGCTGGCAGACCTCAAGTCTCGCCCAGAATTGCTTTCCGAGATGGCTGGCGCGCTCAAGGGCACCATGTCCAAGGCCGCCTACCTGTTCAACGCTTTGCCAACCAAGGCAGTGCGTACTATCGACGCTTTGCGCGAGAAGCAGGAAAAGGCCGCTTGATTCCCTTGCAGCTTGCTGCATGAGACCAAAAATAATAAAAATGTTATGGCTCTAAGGCACAAGGTGTGTCTGGCCAAGTAAGAAAGGAAGCCATTATGGCTAAGCTCACTAGCGAAGAGCTTCTTGAAGCTTTCGGTGAAATGACCCTCGTCGAGCTTTCTGAGTTCGTCAAGGCCTTTGAAGAGAAGTTCGATGTTGAGGCTGCTGCTCCTGTAGCTGCTGTTGCTGCTGCTCCAGCCGCTGCCGCTGGCGCTGCTGAGGAAGAGAAGGACGAGTTTGACGTTGTCCTCGCTTCTGCAGGTGCTCAGAAGGTTGCCGTCATCAAGGCTGTTAAGGCTTTGACTGGCCTCGGCTTGAAGGAAGCTAAGGACATTGTTGACAATGCTCCAAAGCCAGTCCTCGAGAAGGCTAAGAAGGAAGATGCCGACAAGGCTAAGGCTGCTCTCGAAGAAGCCGGCGCAACTGTTGAACTTAAGTAGTTCTAGGCTCTTTTGTTAACGCATTCGGCTGGTTGCTAGTGCATTAGTCGCGGATGCGTTTTGAATGCGGCAAGGTTTTCGTGGTTTTACGGATTCCTTGCCGTTTTTGCTTTTGTTTCCAAAATCGTCGCGGCAAAGTGGCATAATAGGAAAGCTTGTGACTGGAGGAGTAATCCGCTAGCACAGCACAGCAATATAAGTTGCGGGAGGATCCTTAAAACGGCTTAATATCAACGTTTTAGGGCGCCGAATGAACCGCTTCAAAAGAAAGAAGAACCATACTATGGCTCCAAAAAAGAAAGTCTCTGCGCTTATTAAGCTCGAGATTCAGGCTGGTAAAGCAAATCCAGCCCCACCACTGGGTCCTGCTTTAGGCTCCCACGGCGTAAACATCATGGACTTCTGCAAGGCCTATAACGACCAGACGAAGGACAAGATGGGTCAGATCGTCCCAGTAGAGATTACTGTTTACGAAGATCGTTCCTTTACATTTATTCTTAAGACTCCACCAGCTGCTGCTTTGTTGCTTAAGGCTGCTGGCATTCCTAAGGGCACCGAGAACCCATTGACCCACAAGGTTGGCTCTGTGACTAAGGCTCAGGTGCGCGAAATCGCCGAAATCAAGATGCCAGATCTTTCTGCACGAGATGTTGAAGCTGGTATGAAGATTATCGCGGGCACTGCTCGCTCGATGGGTATTACCGTTACCGACTGAAAGTGAGTGGAAAAAATGGTGAAGCGTTCTAAGAAGTATCGTGAAGCGGCTGAGAAGATTGACCGCAACAACCTTTACACCCCAGCTGAGGCTATTGCTTTGCTTAAGAGCATGCCAAAGCACGCTTTCGACGAGTCTGCTGAGGCTGTTATGCGCCTTAATGTGGATCCTCGCAAGGCGGATCAGTTGGTTCGTGGCGTTGTGAACTTGCCTAATGGCACTGGTAAAACCGCTAAGGTTTTGGTGTTTGCTCGTGGTCCAAAGGCTACTGAGGCTCAAGAAGCTGGCGCAGACATCGTTGGTGATGACGAGCTTATCGAGAAGGTTGCCGGTGGCTTCCTTGACTTCGATGCCGTTGTTGCAACCCCAGACATGATGGGCAAGGTTGGTCGCCTTGGTCGTGTGCTTGGTCCTCGTAGCTTGATGCCAAATCCTAAGACTGGCACCGTTACAATGGATGTTGCAAAGGCTGTTGCCGATATTAAGGGTGGTAAGATTGAGTTCCGCGTTGATCGTCAGGGCAATCTTTCCTTCCTCTTTGGCAAGCTTTCCTTCGACGAGAAGGCTCTTGAAGAGAACTTCAAGGCTGTTGCCGATGAGATTCGCCGCTTGAAGCCTACTACCATCAAGGGTCGTTACATTACTAAGGTAACGATTACCTCTACGATGGCTCCTGGTGTTCCAGTGGATATTGCAAGCATTGCTGCGTGATTTTAGCCAAGCATAGCTGAGTAATTTTATTAGCGCTGAAAATAGTGTGTTCTTTTATAGAATGCGTTGTTTTCGGCGCTTTTTGCTTTAGCGCGCAGAATCGCGGATGCGCCCAATCGTAATAGCAGTTTGTAAAACGTATGCTTCTCTAGGGTCGGTGGCGTCCCAGCCTGTTGTTTGTGCAACTTTGCGCAGTCGATATCGTATTGTGTTTGGGTGCACATTAAGGTTGTGTGAAGTTTGGTCTAGTGCGCCGCCAAATCGCAAGAAAGCATCTACAGTTTGCAAAGTCGGGTCGTCTGGGTTGTATGGTGCCAAGCTCTGATACACCTTAGTATATAAGGTTTCTACGGCGGTTTCGTCGCCTATAAGCGCGCGCTCTGGCAGCACGTCGTCGCAGCGTATTATTTGTGGCAAATGTGTTACAGACGGTGCAACAGCAAGCGCTGCTAGAGTTGCTGTGATTTCTTCGCATATTTCTTGTGCGCCGACTGCAATTTCGCTTATGCAAATTGGCTTACCTGATTTTGTAAATACTTCGCAAAGTTTGTTTAGCGCGTCTTGGCTTGGGTTTTCTTTTAAAGCTAGGATGATTATGTGTGACGGGGCGGGAAATTCATCGTTTTCTTTTGCTTGAGGTTTTGCGGCTATTTTCCATGTTTTTGTTCTAGATGTAATTGCGTCTTTTTGAACGCGGTCTACTATCGCATCGTATGCTCCACATGCGCCAAGTTGCGTCCATATGGTTCGTCGTAAAGTGTCTGTGTTGTTTTGCGGCGCGTGAGTTGTTGTTTTTCGTGTTGGACTGTCTTCGTTTATGTCGAGTGTTTCGTATGTACCAGCTATTGCTAGGAGTCGCGTATTTTCTTGCCATTGTAAGAGGTGCATTAGTGCGCTTACGCGGTTGTCTGCAATGCCGTTCATCAGGCACGCTCCAATTATTGTTTGTAGTCGCAGGCGTGTTGCTGAGTCGAAGATTTTTCCGTCTCGATTGTCAAATATTCCACTTGTGTCTTCGTTTTTTGGCGCGCATGGCAGTGGCGTAAATTGTGGTGTTGTGCTAGTAGCTTTTTCTGTAGTTTCGTTTGATTGTTTTCTGCGCCATAAAAGATGATGTTTTTTATGTGTTTCTGTTTGGTTTTGGTCTTGAGTTTCTTCGGCTTTTTCATCGCTGGTTGCTTGCGATTTTTCCTTAGCTTCGTTTGAGTTCCTATTATAAATATTGTTTCCGTTTGGCAATATTCCTGTAAGAATTGTTAGAAAATCAACATCTTCTGTGATGTTGCTAGTAGTACTATAGTCTACGTCATAAAGCTTGCTGGTTGTGTCAGCAGTAGAGTCGCCAGCAACCGCGCTATCGTAAAGTTCGTTGTTCATTTGTCACCTCCAATCGTTTCTATATTTAATTTTGGCAATTTTGGCAACTGTGAAGTATTTTCTATTTTTGTATTTGACGTTATATCTATAATATTATCTCTGCCAAGCAATTTAGACTCTCTTAAAAATGTTAGAGCCGTAAAGAAGAATACGAACGTAATAGGGAGCATATGTCGTTCAAAATTGTTTGCAGGAGCCAGCACCATTACTCCCATTAACAGCGCAAGAGGAATATGCAAAACGAGTGTTTTCCAACGTTTAAGAACGATTTCTGCAACTCCGATAAGCAGTGTGCCAACAACATACAGGTTTCCGTGAATCAGCCAACCTAAAATCGGCGTATTACTCCACGATTCAACAGTATTTGAAACACCTGCACGCCATTCTGGTAGCCAGTAGCGTATCCACTCTGAGTTTTTTATGTTGTCAGTATTTATGTAGTATTCTGGTCCGACATAAGGGATGTCTAGAATGTCAAAATAACCGTAGGATTTGGCTAAGAATGCGTCCGTTGCAACAATTGGACTGTGTTTAACCATAAGCCACCATGCGTGGTTAAACTTTTTCATGTCGTCTTTTGTAATGTAACGCCAACGGTAGCTCACTTTTTTAGACTGTAAGCCAGAAGATTTTACAGGATCTGCGTCTTGAGGTGTGTATGCTTCAGCGGTTTGGTTGAGATTAAAAATTGGCGCAATTTCTCGTGCTGCTTTATGAGGTATGCTTTTTGGATCTAGTTTTGCGATTCTGGCTATTTGCTGAAGTTGTACTCCGCGGCTTTCAATAGGATCTCCATTTATTATGGCTCCGCTAGATATGGCTATTATTATGGCTCCGTGTATAAGAATTGTTGGGAGCAGAATGCATAAAACCCATATTTTCCAACGTTTTATGCTGTAAAACATTAGAAGTACAAATTGAATTACAAGAATATACCACGCATATTTTGCTGCGATTAGCATAATGCATACGCTTATTATCAGTTCAAGAATCGTATGTTTGCGTGAAATTTTTGTGTTTTGTATTGTGCAGTGTAGTTCGTAAGATATTCCAAACCACCATACGAATGCAAATGCGAATAATGGTGATTTTGTTAGTGCGATTGTTGAAAAAACTACAAGTGGACTGAATAAAAATATGATTATTACGGCTGCGCGGAAGAAGATTGGTGTTGGCAAAGCAGCTTGCGTTCCGCTTGTTTTAGATTTAGCCCACGGTGTGTTTAAGAATCGGTTCGCTGTGGCGGCACAACACCATGCTGCAAGAATGAATTGCATAATTGCAAGTAGTATGATTCCAGCATCGTTTGATTCGGTAAAATACCGCGATACTGCTGCTACGGCACCGTAAATTAATGTTAAAACAATGTTGTGTTGGTCGCTTAAATACGTAGGTTTTGCCGGCCAAAGATAGTGTGCTGTTGGGTAGATGTCTGCTGGAACAAAGCTAAAGAATCCAATGTATGGTTGTTTTATGCCAGTTATTTGGTTCCATGTCCAGCTGTATTCTCGGATTTGTGAGCAAATATCGGCTCCATAAGCTGCTAGAAGTGTTATTGGTGCCCACAGCCAGCCGATAATCAGTGTTAGGAAAATGTTTCGTTTTCTACAAGTTGAATGGTAAAAACACCATTTTAGAGTACGTTTTATTGAAAAAATTATCTTAGGCTTTTTAGCGGCGATGCTTCTAAATGGGTGAAAAAGTGGTTTTGTGATTTTATAAGTTGTGATTTTTAGTATTTTTAGTATTTTGTCGTTTTTGTTATTTTTCCCAAAATGAATGATGAATCTTAAAATAGCGTAATAAACGCAGAATACTGCTGCAAAAATAAGTGCGTTAACCCAATTAAAATCGGTTAAAGATCCCTGATTGCGGTAAATCACGCCTAAGCTTGTGCAAAGAGCGAGCCAGATGCAAGTAAATAGTATTAGTGCTTGAGTCGCAAGCTGACTTACGAGATTAAATATTGATGTTTTTGTCAAGCTTGTTTTTGATGTGCTTGTTTTTGGATCGATTTTCATTTCAGATTTCGTATCTGGTTTTATATCGTTTTTAGTATCTGGTTTTGCATTGCAAGTATCAGTAGGTTCTGCGACTGTTTTTGCGCTCGCATAGTCATTTTTAATGAATTTCATAGTGACCTACTGATTTTTAATCCTAATAAGTAATTTGTGTAAAGTACTTGTGTAAATTATACCTGTTGCACAATCTTTTTAAATTATATTAAAATTTCTATAATTTCTGTATGAGTAATTTTTTTGAACGCACTAAAAATGTTGCAGACGGTTTTGTTTATTTTGAAGTTATTGATTCAACACAGAATTATGCGCGCAAAATTCTCACTGATGGGTGCGTTGATGGGTGCGCTGATGATTGCAGCAATATCTGTTTTGTAAAAAGACAAGAGGAAATGCCTGCGATTTATGTTGTTGCTGCTTGCCATCAGACAGCTGGCAAAGGAAGATTGTGTAGAAAATGGGTTAGTAAGCCATTTGAAAGTTTACTAGCTTCTTTTGCCACGATTTTGCCAAGTAGCATTGTTAAGAATCCAAGTTACAATGGCTGGCTGCCTATAATTGCTGGTCTTGCTGCGCGAGATTCGATTATTGGCGCGCTAAAAGAGTTTTGCGTTACGCAGATTGAAAATGGGGAATTGCCAGATTATAGCGAGATCAGTCTTAAATGGCCTAATGATATTTTTATTGGTGACTGTAAAGAAGGTGGAGTTTTAACGGAGATTGTTTTGACTCCAAAAACGGTTGCTGGCGATATTGCCGATTCTAATATTGGAGTTATTTTCGGGATTGGTTTAAATCTTTTTATGGATAAGCAGTCACTTCCAATCGAGGAAGCAACTTCGCTTAAAATGCATTACGATAATCTGCCAGATTTTGCTGAGCTTGGGGATAATATAGCCGCGCGATTGGTGGAAAATCTTAGGATTAGGTTGGGGAAGTTTGTAAAGAATGCGAATGAATACTCTTTGGATTTGCTTAAAGAGGCGAGCGAAGCGTGTTGGACGTTGGGGCGCAAGGTGATTGTTCGCGCGCCGAATGATGACGGTTTGGGGATTGATGCTGGAGTTGACGATTCTAATCACGCTGATGCTTATGATGTTGGTGCAAAAAGTTTTACTAGTGTAGAAGGAGTTGCTCAAAATCTTATGCGTGATGCTTCTATTCAAGTGCGTAAGGATTCTGGGCAGATAATAACTGTTCGCACTGGCGATGTTTGTGCTGTGCGAATCTAGGTGTATTCGCGCGCTACGCTTTGAGCGCGAAGTCGTAGATTCGCCTGTTTTTGTTTATTTTGTCCGCGTTTGTTTCCAAAATCGCCAAATACGTAAACAATCTCGGGAAAATCGCTCGCGCGTTACAGCGCGCTCACGCCTTCGCCGCACGTAAAGTCCACTGGACTTTACGTTTGAGCGGCTCAGCGCTCCGAATTGCCTTCGCGCGCTACGCTTTGAGCGTGAAGGCAGGTCGTCGCGCCCGTGTTTGTTTCTATATTTGCTAAAAAGGGGAACAAATGCGGGAGAAGAGATTGCAGAGTGAAGAGTGGTGGGGTGTCGGCGTGTTGCGCGTGTGGGTTGTATGGAATGTTGATTTTTCAATGGTTTTATAGTGTTAATGTTCTTGCTTGAGAAGTTTCCTGAGAAAAGTCTGGGAAAATTCTTTAAAAACCTTGAAATAATGTGTTTTTACGGTTTTATTAGTGTTAATCCGCAAATATTATGGTGAAAATAGTTTTTATTGTGGATTAGTTTGTGTGTAACATTATTTTTTTCTGTTTGTTTTGTGTGGTTGCCTCTTGACTTTTTTAAACGGGGGGGGGGTATGTTAATAACAGCTGCTAGCTAGGTGCTCTGGTTGGTGGTTATCCGCAATGTTTTGAATGTTGTTGGATGTTTAAGATTTTTCTTCGTGTACCTGCACGGAGGAGAAGAAGAAAGGAAATTAAAATGATGAATAAGAAGGCTATCGCCGCTTTCGCTGCTGGCGCTACTTTGCTTGCCGGCTTCGCAATGGCAACCCCAGCATTCGCTGCTGATGGCGGTGCAAATACTCAGTCTCAGGAAGTTAAGAAGTCTAAGGCTGATTTGAAGAAAGAATTAGATACCGCTCGTACTGCATATGAGGCTGCTGTTGCAGCTGAGAAGGCTGCTGATGAAGCTGCCACTAAGACTGCTGAGGCTTTGAAGGCTGTTGGTGCTCAGCCAGCTGATACTGATAAAGTCAAGATTAAGGATGACACTAAGGTTCAGGGTCATAAAGTTGTTGAGGCTGCTGCTGATGCTCCAAAAGATGCCAATGATAAAGCTGAAAAGTATGTAAATGCTTTCAACGCTAATGCTGATGCTCAGGCTGCTAAGACTGCTGCTGAGCAGGATAAGAATGTTAAGGCTACTGCTTATCTTGCTGCCGAGCAGGCTTATGCTAAGGCTCCAGAACCAAAGGCTGCTCCATCTGATGATCAGAAGAAGGCTGAGGCTGTTGAGGCTGTTAAGACTGCTAAGTTGCATCTTGATGATGCTTTTGCTGCTTATACTAAGGATTATGCTGAGTATGAGAAGGCTAAGGCTACTTTGGCTGGTAAGGTAGCTGCTCAGGAAGCTGCTCAGAAGGCTTTGAAGGCTGCTCAGGATGCTTTGGAAGCTTACAAGGTTTCTGCTAAGAATGATTCTGCTTTGGCTCAGCGTCTTACTGATGCTGTAGCTCGTGCTCAGGCTAAGGTTGATTTTGCTGTTGCTGAGACTGCTAAGGCTACTAAGGATTATGATGAGGCTAAGGTTAAGGCTGTTGCTTCTACTGCTAAGTATAATGCTGCTTTGACTAAGTACAAGGCTGCTTATAATGATGCAGTTCGTTTGGGAGTGAACCCTGCTGTTCTTCCTGCTGTTGTGACTTCTGATCCTTTGGCTCCTAATTTTGAGGATGTTCCAGGTGCTGCTAAGGCTATGAATGATGCTGCTAGTGGCAAGCTTGGTAAGGCTGCTCAGCAGGAGGCTGGTAAGGCTGCTGCTGGTAAGGCTGCTGCTAAGGGTGAGCTTGCTGCTAAGGGTGGTCATGGTAAGTCTGGCGAGAAGCTTGGTAATGCTGGTGTTGGTGTTGCTTTGACTGCTTTGGCTGCTTCTATGCTTGCTGGTATGGGTGCTGCTGTTCGCAAGATGCGTCACTAAGCATTATTTACCACCTTATTTAGGGTTTGCGCTCAACGACTAGTGTGGTGTTTTGTAGGGAAGCATCACACTGGTTTATTCCCGATTCTCTTTGGTTTTATTGTTTTAACATTGGTTTGCTATTGTTTTTCTTTTCTTCCCAGTGTTGATTCGTTTAGCTTGTTGGGTTTTGGGTGTTGAGTGTTGTTGCTTTCGGTTTTGTTTGCTACTAGGGGCTTTCAAAACCGGAAGCATTTTTTTGTTTTTGTTTATTCTCGCTCGTGTTTGTGCGTGTTTTGTAGTCAGATTTGGTGTTTTGGTAAACAAACGCGGGAATAGGCTCTTATGTTTTGACCTTGATAGCTTATTTTGCACTTCTACTAATAAGCGCATTTCTTTTATGACTTAGTTTCTGATTCTCATTTATGTTGTCTATTATTGATGAAGATATTGTATCGTCTTCCTCATCCTCTATTCCAGTCATTTCTCTGATTATTTGGACATAATTTGTTTCACTAACATCATGATTTCCAACGATTTTTCCTTGTCTTAGTACAACTATCCTAGTTGCAACTGCAAATACGTCTGGAAGATTATGGCATACCAATATAATTGTGCGACCCTGTGATCGTAGGCGTTTCATATAAGATAAGGTTTCAGCTGTTTGTGTTAAAGATAATGAAGCTGTAGGTTCGTCTAATAGTATGAGTTTTGGATCCGATAGTAGCATTCGTGCCAATGCGACAGTTTGACGTTGTCCACTTGATAGTAATCGTATTGGAGTATGTATTCTTATGGCACATGTTAGTTCTTGTAATGCCTTTCGGGCTTCACACGCCATTGCATCTTTATTGAGTGTATGACATGATTTATTTCGCATCTCTTTGCCTAAGAATAGATTTGATGTAACGTCCAAATTATCGCAAAATTCTTGTCCTTGAAAAACTGTTGCTATTCCAAGATCATTTGCTTCTCGTATGGAGTGCAAATTCACTTCTTTATCTTCAAAGATCATTCTTCCTTTTGTTGGTTGGATCAAACCAGATATTGTTTTAATAAGAGTGGATTTTCCGACGCCATTGTCTCCAACAATTGCCACTATTTCTTTGCTATAAATATCGAGTGTTATTGATTTAAGCGCTTCGGTAAAGCCAAAGTTTACGCTAATATCTTTTAGCTGTAGGAGTGGATTTTGTCCGTACATTACGTCTCCTTGTTGATATTGCTAATCATATTGCAATCGATATTACAACCTATTTCTATAGGTGTTGAGATGTTTTGTGATGTATTTTTTCTGCAGCATCAATTCCTTCTAGTGCTGCTCCTAGTGCAGAACAATTAGTAAGATTTGATGCAACCACAACTTGTATAGGAGTTAAAACATCAGGGAATAGTAAGCGGTGCAATGACTCTCTAAAAGCATCGACGAAAACTGATCCACTTTGCACTAGGAGTCCTCCTATAACTACAATTTCAGGGTCTACTGATGTGCATAGTTCTGCTGCTACTGTTCCTATTCGTATTGCAGTATCAGCTATGATACGTCTGCATCCTGGGTCTCCTTCATTTGCTAAACGTACAAGATCTTCTACAGTTAGATCTCCATGGGTAACTCTTAATAACGATGTGATTCGTTCTTCATTTATAAAAGTATTAAGGCATCCACGGTTTCCGCATGCGCAAATGCTTCCGAGTGGATCAACTTGAATATGCCCTATTTCGCCTGCCATTCCAGTTACGCCGCGCCATATTTTCCCATCTGCCATTATGGAGGCACCAGCTCCGTCATCGGTATTTATGTATATGAAATCTGTGGTTTTTGTAACAGATCCTGCTCTTGATTCCCATACTGCGCAACAGTTTGCATCGTTATCTAAAGTAACTGGAATATTAAAAATTGATTGTAAATACGAAATAATGTCGAAATTGTTCCAATGTGGCATAATGCCAGGTATTGCTATTGTTTTTGTACGTTTATCTATTGGTGCTGTTATAGATACGCCTATTGCTATTAGTTCTTTTGCAGATGCGTTTATGTTGGATAAAGTTTCATTTATGAGTAATGTTGCTCGCTCGAGAGTTACATCTGGAATATGTTGTTTTGGTAATAGTAATGTTCGTTCCGCGATTATGTTAAGTTCGTAGTCAATAAAAATTAGATCTAGAGAGTGTCTACTAATTTTTAGTCCTGCGCTTATTCCTTTTCTACGAGCTAAAGCTACGAGTGTTGCTCTTCTTCCGTTATGTATTGTGTTTTCTGTGTACAACCGCCCTTCTTTTACAAGTTGTCTTACAAGAGTTGATACGGTTGCAGTTGATAATCCTGTCGCTTCAGCAAGCTCTATTTGCGTAATTGCACCAAATCTGCGTATGTAAGAAAGTAATGCAGATCGATTAGCTTCTCGCAATGAAGTTTGGGATCCGAATAAATGCGACATAATATAAGCATATCTGTATTTTAAAGAATTGTCATTCGTTGATTTGATACTTTTGTTCTTTATTGGTTAAATTAACTGAATTTATATTAAATAATTGGTACAAGTAGTTGATTCATGTACGTTAAGAATTGTGTTAAATTATATATTAAACAAAAAAATAGAAAAATTTGATTTATGTGTTTGACAACTTAACACAATAGTTTATAATAAAAAACTAGATAGCGTTGTAGCTGTCTATATCAAATAACCTTTTGATGCAAAGGAGCGTCGATGAACATAGGTAAAAAAGCAATCGCTTTATTTGTAGGTATTGCTGTAGTTGCTGGTTTATCAGCCTGTTCAGGTTCAAGAGGTGGTGCATCCAAAAACGTAAGTCAAGGAATTGAAAAAGGTGCCACCATCGGTGTCTCTATGCCAACAAAGTCAGAGGAACGTTGGAATAAAGACGGTAATAACCTAAAGAAGAAGCTAGAAGATGCTGGATATAAAGTTATATTGAACTTTGCAGACGATAAACCAGCTCAGCAAAATGCAGATATTGAAAATATGATTAACAACGGCGCTAAGGTTGTTGTTGTTGCTGCAAAGGATGGTAGTGCTGTAGGACCTGCAGTAGAGAAGGCTCATGATGCTGGAGCTAAAGTAATTGCCTACGATAGATTGATTATGAATACAAAGGCTGTTGACTATTATGCAACATTCCAGCTTGAGCAGACTGGTATTCTTGAAGCAAATTATATTATTGATAAGTTGGGTCTTAAGAATGGTGCAAAGGGACCATTCAATATTGAGCTTTTCACTGGTTCTCCAGATGATAACAATGCTAAGTACTTCTTTAAGGGTGCATGGGATTTGCTGCAACCATACTTTAAATCTGGTGCCTTAGTTTCCCCATCTAATCATGGTGGTGGCGTGAATAAAGACTTTAAGGTTCAAGATTGGCAGAAGATTTCTGTTCAAGGGTGGAAAGCTGAACAGGCTCAAAAGGATATGGAATCAATTATTGATTCTGCATATGCTAAAGGTCAGCCACTACATGCAATATTAAGCCCTTATGATGGTATTTCGACTGGTGTTATTAACGCAATTGAATCTAAGCGTCCAGATTTAAAGCCAGGTACAGATAATTGGCCAATTATAACTGGACAGGATGCTATGGAGTCAGCTGTATCTTCAATTGCACGTGGAAAGCAGAGTCAGACAGTATTTAAGAATGTCAATAAGCTTGCTGAAGCCGTTTATCAGATGGTATTGGAAATTGCTAAAGGCAAGAAGGTGTCTGGTATTAACGGAAAGTTCAATAACAACAAGATAGACGTTCCTTCTAAATTGCTAAATCCACAAAATATTACTAAGGATAATCTTACTGACTTAGTGAAAGATGGTTATATAACACAAGAACGCTTTGATAAGTTAGTACATTAAAAATTAACTATCAATTTGAACTAATATGGGGGCACGATTAGTGCCATAGTTGTGCCTCCATTAGTTGAAACTGTGCGTTGTAATGATTGGAAGTAGATGATGTCGCATAAAGACACGATATTGAGTATGCAGCACATCACAAAAACGTTTGGTTCACTAAAAGCTCTTACTGATGTTAATCTTTCGGTTGATCGCGGTGAAATTCATGCAATTTGCGGCGAAAATGGTGCTGGTAAATCTACGTTAATGAATGTGCTATCAGGTGTTTATCCTTACGGATCTTACACGGGAAAGATTATATTTAACGGAAAAGAGTGTAAATATAGTAATATTAAAAATTCAGAACGTGATGGAATTGTTATTATTCATCAGGAGCTGACTTTAAATCCATTTCTTTCAATTTCTGAAAATATTTTCATGGGAAATGAATGCTCCAAAAATGGAGTAATTGATTGGAGTGAAACTCGCGCTAAAGCTGCAGAACTTCTTGAACGTGTTGGTTTGCCAGAAGATCCAGATACAAAGATTATGGATATTGGTGTTGGTAAACAGCAGCTTGTAGAGATTGCTAAGGCTTTGTCTAAAAATGTAAAGTTGCTGATTCTTGATGAACCAACTGCAGCATTAAATGATGAGGACTCTGCGCATTTACTACAGCTTGTTCGTCAATTAAGAGATGAACATGGCGTTACAAGCATTATAATTACGCACAAGCTTAATGAAGTTGCTGTAATAGCAGATAACGTTACTATCATTCGTGACGGATCGACAGTTGGTGAAATGTATATTACACCAGAAACGCCATTAGATTACGATGAATTAATTCGTAAAATGGTAGGTAGAGAATTAACCAATCTGTATCCTAAGCACGAAACAAATCAATCTGGTGAAGAATATCTTCGTATAACCAATTGGACAGTTCATCATCCAATGGATAATAGCCGAATAATAGTCGATAATGCTAATTTGTATGTTCGTTCTGGCGAAATTATTGGATTGGCTGGATTGATGGGTGCTGGAAGAACCGAATTGGCCATGAGTGTTTTTGGACGCTCATATGGCTCCAATATAACTGGTGATCTTTATATTAAAGGTAAAAAAGTCGAATTGCGCAATGTGCAAGAAGCAATTAATGCTGGTTTGGCTTATGCTACAGAAGATCGTAAAGGTTATGGTTTAAATCTTTTGCAGAATATTCGCGAAAATTCATCTATTGCTTCATTGTCAAAAATGAGCAAATTAGGTGTTGTTGATGGAAACATTGAGCGAAAAGAAGTTGATGCATATCGAGAGAACTTTAATATAAAATGTCAAAACATTGATGTGCAAGTTTCTACGCTTTCTGGCGGAAATCAGCAAAAGGTTGTATTGGCAAAATGGGTTCTTTCTGATCCAGACATACTCATTCTCGATGAGCCAACTCGTGGTATAGATGTTGGTGCAAAGTATGAAATTTATGAAATCATCGATAAGCTTGCCGATCAAGGTAAAGCTGTTGTAGTTATTTCTTCTGAACTACCAGAATTAATTGGTATATGCGATCGTATTTATACCGTAAGTCAAGGCATTATTACTGATGATGTTAATAAGAATGGGTTTACCCAAGAATATCTGATGAAATGCATGACTAAGGAAAGGAATTAGCGTTATCATGAGCAAAAACAGATTAGCCCAAGATACGAAGGGTGAACAAAAATCAAGTATTCTTTCGACAATTACCGATAATGCAAGACAATATGGAATCGTTGGAGCTTTAATCGTTATTGTCGTTGTGTTTCAAATACTTACAAAAGGTGTTCTTTTAACTCCTAACAGTTTTGTTTCTTTAATTCAGCAGAATGCATATGTGATTATTTTGGCAATAGGCATGGTGATGGTGATTATTGCTACACACATTGATCTTTCTGTAGGATCTTTAGTTGCATTTATTGGTGGTGTTTGTGCACTGTTGATGGAACGTTATGGTGTTAATTGGGTATTAGCGATTGCTATATCAATTGTTGTTGGTTTACTTATTGGTTGCTGGCACGGTTTCTGGGTGGCTCGAATGGAGATTCCTGGATTCATCACCACTCTTGCAGGTATGCTGATCTTCCGCGGTTTATCTACGGTTATAGTTGGCGAATCTGTGCCTATCACTTCAGACGCGTTCCGTGGAATTGCTCGTAACTATCTTCCTAATATTCTCGGTTGGTGGGGTCCGTTTGATGGTCTTACGATTGTTCTTGGTCTTATGTGCATCGCTTTGTTTGCTTGGAGCCAAATTAATAAGCGTAAGCATGTAGAAAAAGTTGGATTAGTCCCAGAACCACTATCGATTACTGTATGCAAGATCGTATTTGCTGCTCTTGCAATCATATTTGTAACATATTTGTTAGCATCCTCTGGCAATTCCGAGATGGGTGGAACTCCAATTATGTTGGTGATTGTTGCGATTTTGGTAGTTGCATACAACTTTATTCTTACAAAGACAGTTTTTGGACGTCACATATATGCTGTTGGAGGTAACCGTAAAGCTGCAATACTTTCTGGTATTGATGTTAAGCGTGTAGATTTCTGCTTGTTTGTTCATATGGGATTCTTGTCTGCTATTGCTGCTGTGGCTATGCTTTCTCGTCTGGCATCTGCTACTGCACAAGCTGGTATGGAATTTGAAATGGATGCAATTGCATCCTGCTTCATCGGTGGCACTGCTGTAACTGGTGGTGTTGGAACTATACCTGGAGCCGTTGTTGGTGCTTTTGTTATGGGAGTAATCAATCAAGGCTTGTCTATCATGGGCGTTGACACTGCAATTGTGAAGACAATTAAGGGTCTTGTGTTACTCGCTGCAGTGGCTGTTGACATAATGAGCAAGCGTCGTAAGCGCTAAAAATGCCGTATATATTGGGCGTGCGCTTCAGATATTACACAAGCGTTGTGAATGAAAAAGTGTACGCCCAATTTTGTTCAGTCATTGTCAGTTATTAACAGGTGTTAATCAATATAAAAGAACAATAAGGAGGAATATATGCCAAAAAAATATATTCAAAAGACTAGAATGTACGCTCTAACTACCTTTTTTATGTCGATTTGGTTATTCCAGTCTTTATATGGTTCTTATAAATCTGGTGATTTATTCGCTTGGTACACTCTTATTTTTTCATTGTGCTTATTAATTGTAATCGGCTATTGCGGTTACAACGCTTTTAAAGGATTCAGTCAAGAGCGTAAAGATAAGAGCGAGGATTCTAAAAAGTAATAAATGATTGGGTATTCAAGATTTTCTACATATTTGAATAAATGAATCTTATAAAAGCATGCAAAGGAGCATCATGTGTGATATTTCGAGCGTATCATCTAATAAAAAAGATATTATTAATGCAAACACATATCTTGGTATTGAGTTGGGTTCAACTAGAATTAAAGGTGCTTTAATTAATGGACAATATCAAGTTATTGCAGAAGGATCTTATAAGTGGGAAAACAAACTAGAAAATGGTTTGTGGACCTATGATCTATCTGATGCTTGGCATGGAATACAATCTGTTTTTTCTCAGATAAGTAATCAAATTAATAAAGATTACCAATTGCGTTTAAATAATATTGGCGGCATTGGTATTTCAGCAATGATGCATGGTTATTTAGCCTTTGATAATAGAAATAAGTTGCTTGTGCCATTTAGGACTTGGAGAAATACCAATACGCATGATGCTCACAGAATTCTTTCTAACGAATTAAGTCTTAATATACCAGAACGCTGGTCGATAGCTCACTTGTATCAATGTGCGCTTGACAAAGAAGAGCACGTACATAATGTAGCATTCTTTACTACGCTATCTGGCTATATTCATTGGAAGCTTACTGGCAAAAAAGTATTAGGATTGTCGGATGCTTCTGGAATGTTTCCTATGGATTCAAACATTTTAAGCTGGGATGAGAATGCGCTAAATAAAATTGAGAATCTTCCTGAAATATCTAATCAGCCTTGGAATTTGAAGGATATTTTACCTACACCTCTTTCCGCTGGAGAATTTGCTGGTCGATTGACAGTTGATGGTGCTTCTCTTCTTGACCCTAGTGGCATTTTGAATCCAGGAATACCATTTGTTCCTCCTGAAGGAGATGCGGCAACCGGTATGGTTGCAACCAATACATTAAAGCCTGGTACTGGTAATGTTTCGGCTGGTACATCTATTTTTGCAACTGTTGTTTTAAAGCGCCCTTTGTCAAAAGCTCATAAAGAGTTAGATATAGTTATGACTCCAGATGGTCATTTATCTGCAATGAGTCATGCTAATAATTTCACTACAGATTTAAATGCTTGGGTTAATTTATTTGCTCAATTTGCAGATGCAATAAGAAAACCAATATCAATGGATTTGTTATATACAAGCCTGTTTAATTCTGCTGTTGATAGTGGAACTGAATTTGATGCTGGAGGAAATATTAACTACTGTTTTTCTTCTGGAGAGTTTCAAGCAGGTTTGGAAGAAGGGCGATTTGTATTTGCTCGCGGTCCGCAAGCAAAACTTTCACTCGGAAACTTTATGCGTGCTCAGCTATATGGAGCATTTTGTCCAGTGACTATTGGAATGAATGTTTTAACAAAAGAAGAGCATGTTGAAATTGATTCTTTGCTTGGTCATGGTGGTATTTTTGCCACTCCTGAAGTTTCTCAGCGTATTGCTTCGGCGGCGTTTGGTGTTCCAGTAACCACTATGCCTACGGCTTCTGAAGGCGGATCGTGGGGAATGGCGATTTTAGCATCATATATTAGGCGAAAAAATATAACATTAATAGACTTTTTGCAAAATGAAGTATTTGCCCATGTGAATTCAGTTACCGTTTTCCCTCGTAAGGATGACGTGGAAGGATTCCAGAGATATTTTGAGCAATTTATGAGGTCATTGCCAATAGAACATGCAGCAATAACTACGATGCCGTAAAAATATTGTGCAAAAGATTGCTTAAGCAAGACTAAAAATAGTGTTTTCTCATCATATTTTTAAAAAATTTATTAGAAAGAAATAGTAATTATGAAAACTTTAAAAGATTATTCACAAGAAACTCAATCTGAGGTAAAACAGGTACGCGAATTAGTATCCAATTTGCATGATCAACTTATTAAATGGAATTTAGTTGTGTGGACTGCGGGAAATGTTTCTCAACGTTTGCATACTGCTGATTTAATGGTTATTAAGCCTTCTGGAGTACGATACGAAAGACTAACTCCTGAATCAATGATTGTTTGTGATCTAGATGGGAATGTTGTTGATGGATCCTATTCTCCAAGTTCTGACACAGCTTCGCATGCTTATATTTATAGAAATATGCCTGAAGTATTTGGAGTAGTACACACTCATTCGACTTATGCTACTGCTTGGGCTGCTATTGGAGAAAATATACCGTGTGGATTAACAATGATGGGAGATGAGTTTGGCGGTCCTGTTCCAGTTGGACCATTCAGGTTGATTGGCAGTGAGGCAATTGGGCAAGGCGTTGTTGAAACATTACGCAAATATCCTAAGTCGCCAGCGGTTTTGATGCAAAATCACGGTCCTTTCGTAATTGGAAAAGATGCAGAAAGTGCTGTGAAAGCTGCTTCTATGACAGAAGAAGTAGCCAAAACAATGTGGGCCGCTAGGCAAATAGGGAAAATAATCGATATAAAGCAAGAAGATATCAATTCTCTTAATAAACGATATCAAAATGTTTATGGACAAAACTAATAAAAAATAATCTAAAAACAATTACATATATAAGTCTTATAGGAGTAAATAATGGCTATGGAAAATCCTTTTGAGAACAAAGAAGTGTGGTTTGCTGTAGGTTCGCAAGAACTATATGGTCCAGAAACACTAGAACAAGTGGCAAAACAAGCTGGCGAAATCGTAGATTATTTAAATAATCAACATTCGATACCTGTGAAAATTGTTTTGAAACCAACCTTAAAATCATCTGACGCTGTGCGTAATTTTATGGTTGATGCGTCTTCAAAAGAATCTTGTATAGGCGTGATCGCTTGGATGCACACGTTCTCGCCAGCAAAAATGTGGATTCGCGGATTAGAACTGTTGCGTAAACCTTTGCTTCAGTTGAATACCCAGTATCATCGTGAAATACCTTGGGAAAGTATTGATATGGATTTTATGAATTTAAATCAAGCTGCTCATGGAGATAGAGAATTCGGTTATATTGTTTCTAGACTTGGTATTAGAAGAAAAATAGTTGTTGGTCATTATACGAATCCAGAAGTTTCGGATCGCATAAATACTTGGGTTCGTGCGTGTTTAGGTTGGTGGGCGTCTAACAATATGAACGTTATGCGTTGGGGAGACAATATGCGTAACGTTGCTGTTACTGAAGGAGATAAAACTGAAGCTGAGAAAATCTTTGGTGCATCTATTAATACTTGGTCTGTAAACGAATTAAATTCATATGTTAATCGTGCTACAGATAAGCAAGCTAAAGATTTGATAGAAGATTATAAAAATAAATACAATATTGATCCAGAATTATTAAATCAAAAATATGATTCTCTGTTAATTGCAGCTAAGCAGGAAGTTGGAATGGTATCCATGATGCGTGATTATGATGCTACTGCTGCAGTAGATAATTTTGAAGATCTTGGTGGTCTTTCCCAACTTCCAGGAGTTGCTGCTCAACGTTTTCCTTCCGAATATGGATGGGGTTTCTCGGCAGAAGGGGATTGGAAAACCGCAATATTGGTTCGTTTGGGATTAGTTATGGGGTATGGTCTTGAAGGTGGAGCTTCTCTTATGGAAGATTACTCGTATCATTTTGAGCCAGATAACGAAATGATATTAGGATCACATATGTTAGAAGTTTCGCCTTCTATTGGAAGTATTCAAAAACCTCGTCTTGCTATATATCCATTGGGTATTGGAGGAAAATCAGATCCTGTTAGACTCGTGTTTACTGCTGCTCCTAAAAAGGATGCTGTTGTGGTTTCTCTTGCGGATATGTGCAGTAGATTTAGACTTTTAATGAATATTGTCGATGTTGTAGAGCCGTCTGGAAGCCTAAAGAATTTGCCTTGCGCTCGCGCCATGTGGAAACCGCAGCCAAGTCTATCTTTGTCTGCGCAATGCTGGTTATTAGCTGGTGGATCCCATCATACTTGTATGACAACGTCAATTGGTAGAGAAGTTTGGGAAGATTTTGCGCGTATCTCTGGTGTTGAACTAGCTGTGATTGATAAAAACACTAATACCCAAGATTTTGAGCGCAATCTACAGATTTCTCAAATGTATTACAAGCTTAATGTTAAGTAATATTGGCATTATTACGTCTCTAGTGATGAGTGTTTGTTGTGTTATTATTTCCTTTGAAAATAATGGTCAATTTTATAGCGAAGGGGTGCTTTAATGAATGAAAATATGCACATTGTGCCTAACATTTTATTATCGGATGGCAATTCTATACCACAAGTTGGTTTAGGTGTACTTCGAGTTGATAAAGTAAGTATGCATGATGTTGTAGAAAGCGCTCTTTCGTTAGGATACAGACATATTGATGCTGCAGCTGGATATAACAATGAGAATGAGCTAGGTGAAGTATTGCGCGAAACTGGTTTTAATACTGGCGAATTGCGAGAAAACCTATGGGTGACTACAAAAGTTAGAGATTCACAGCAGGGGTATGACAGTACTTTGAAGGCTTTTGATTCTCAACTTGCGGATCTTTGCTTGAACTATGTGGATATGTATATGATTCATTGGCCTACACCATTTAATTGGCGTTCTACAGAAACATGGAAAGCATTTGTTAAGTTGAAAGAGGAAGGTAGGGTACGTTCGCTTGGTGTGTGTAACTTTATGCCTTCTGATTTGCAGCGTTTATATGATGAAGTTGGTCAGTGGCCTCAAGTGAATCAGATTGAATTGCATCCGAGCTGGCAGCAGTCTAATGTAGTTGATTTTTGCAAGAAGCATAATATTGCTATTGAAGCGTATTCTCCATTGGCGCGCGGACGTGATTTGAATATCGGCGATGGTGTTTTGGAAACTATTGCTAAGAATCATGATGTTACTTGTGCGCAGGTGATTTTGCGCTGGCATATTGAGCATGGATACATTATCATACCTAAATCTGTTTCAGAAAATAGGCAACGTGAAAATATTAATGTTTTTGGATTTAGTCTTAAGGATGATGAAATACGTGCAATAGATGATTTGAACACTAATGAGCGAATGGGGCATGACCCTGCAACGTTTAGTTATGCATAATTGTGTGGCGTTTGTTTTATTTGTATTTGTGAAGGGGTTATATATGTGACTTATTGATTCCTTGTCATCGAGGCTACGAGTGATTAATGGTGGACAGTATAAGTGAACAAAAAATTTTCGTAGCTTTCTCCTATAGAGCGGCATGAAGTTTGTGTTTTACATGAGCTTCATGCCGCTTTGCCCGTGTTTGTTTATTTTTGCCAGTGTTTGTAGTCAGATTTGCCCAAAAAGGGAACAAACGCGGGAATGGGGTTACGCTTATGTGAGCGCAATTACTGCGTAGTTCACAAAAAATCAATGTCGGAAAGACTTAAAGAAGTTTTGCGTTTCTGGGTCGCTGCAAGCGTCCATAACTTCGTATGGTGTGCCATTTTCTGCAACAACGCCGTTTCGTAGCAAAACCACTCTGTCGGCAGCTTTGTGAGCAAAATGCATCTCGTGAGTGGCCATTAAAATTGTGGTTCCTTGCTCTTTTAGTTCCGCAACCATGTCTAGAACTTCACCAACAAGCATTGGGTCTAGCGCGGAAGTAATCTCGTCTAAAAGCAAAAGTTGTGGGCTTGTCATAAGCGCGCGTGCAATAGCCACTCGTTGCTGCTGTCCGCCCGAAAGCTGATCCGGATAAGACTTTGCTTTATTTTCTAGCTTAATCCTAGATAGAAGCTCCATTGCGCGGCTTTCTGCACGGTCTTTGCTCCAATGATGAACTTTTCGCGCAGCAAGAGTCACATTATCTAAAACGCTCATATGCGTAAAAAGATTGAATTGCTGGAACACAACTCCGATTTGAGATCTAATTTGATCCTGATTTATACGAGGATCTGTAATATCTGTGTTTCCAAGCCAAACTTGACCGTCGTCTACTCGCTCAAGCAGATTAATGCACTTCATAAGAGTGGATTTTCCGCTTCCAGAAGGTCCTAAAAGAGCCACCACTTCGTGAGGTGCAATATCAAAAGAAATGCCTTTAAGAACAGGTGTTGAGTTATACGATTTTCGAATATTGCTTAAGCGCAAAACTGGGGTTGAATCCGTGTAATCACTTGCATTTGTTTGATTGTTTGCGTTTATTTGCTCGCTCATTTGCTGACTTACCTTCTGGTTTGTTAAGTTATTCATCACACGGTTCCTCCGTTTAGCTCGCGTTTGCGCAGTCTTGCCGTATACCAATCGTTTAGAACAATAAACGGAATGCTCAGCGCTATAAATACAACGCTTGCTACAACGTATGGAGTGAAGTTATAAGAAGTTGCAACAGATATTTGCGCGGCTCGAACAGCGTCTACAGCGCCCAAAACCGATATGAGTCCTGCATCTTTTTGCATTGATATAAAGTCGTTCATTAAGGCAGGAGCCACTTTTCTTAAGCCAAGAGGAATTACCACTAATCGCACAGTTTGACCAGATGTTAAGCCAAGTGATCTTGCGGACGCTCGCATAGACGGATGCACGTCTTCAAATCCTGCGCGCAATACCTCTCCAACGTATGCGGAGTAGCTCATAACAATGGCAATTGTACCGAGTATTGCTGGTGGGATTCGCCCAAAAAGCTGTAATCCTGGTATGCCAAAGCCGATTAAGTAAAGCACAACAAGCATTGGTATGCCGCGCATAATAGTTGTGTAGAATTGCGCTATAGCTCGCAAAGGGAAAAGCATTGGGCTTACGCTTGTACGAATAACTGCGATTAAAGTTCCAAGTATTGCTACTCCAATAACAGCGAAAACAAGCACCTGCAGATTAAGCATTAAGCCTTGCAAAACGGATGGCAAAGATAACATAAAGTACTTGCCAGAAAAGAACGTTTCGCGCACTCTTGGCCAACCAGGGCTCATTGCAAGTGCCGCAACGCACACGCCAAGTAATACTAAAGTGCTTATTATGCTTGTTAAAACTGATTTAAGATTTTGCTTTTTGCGGATTGACCTACGCTCAAGCTCGATATTGCTTAAAGCGTATTCTCCAGCGTTGTTTGATTCACTGTTTAATGCATTGCCGTTAAGTACTGTCATTGGCGGCACTCAAGCCTTTCGACATAATGAATGATACGCACTATTGTAAGCACTTTTATGTGACGATTGGGTTACAAGTTGCTTACAATAATGCGTATTGGTAATGACGTTAGTACGATTTTTATTTATTTTTATTTATTTTTGGTTTAGTTTTTACTTAAGAACTGGCAGATTAGTCGTGTACTCTGCAAGCCACTTTTCTTGGAGCTTCTTCAAAGTACCATCTTTTTCTAGCGCATTCACAGCCTTAGTGACGTCTGCAGTAAGCTTAGAGCCTTTTGGAAGTACCAATCCAGTTCCTTCCTTATCTTCCGATCCTGCAATCTGTCCAAGAACAACACCTTCTTTAACCTGCTTGCTGCGCACAATGTTTACGGAAGATGGAGTATCTATAACAAGTGCGTCAATCTGCTTAGAATCAAGAGCCTGAACCAAAGCGTCATTATCGTTAAAGGTTTGAATATCGCTCTTAATCTTGTCTTTAGCAAAGCTGTAGCTTGTTGTTCCAACCATTGCGCCAATTGTAGCGGTTTTAAGGTCTGCTAAGGTCTTTGCGTTAGCAAACTTGCTATCTTTTTTGACCACAACACCCTGAGTTGCGTTGTAGTAACTTGGCGAAAAGTCTACTGCCTTCTTGCGTTCCTCCGTAATAGAGAACTGCTGAAGGTTAAAATCAAAGTCTTTTGGTCCTGGGGTTACTGCGGAGTCGAAGGTTGTGCGAACCCACTTTACTTTGTCTTTATCGTATCCGAGTTTCTTTGCAACAGCGTATGCTACTGCAGATTCGTAGCCCTTGCCGTTTTCTGGCTTGTTATCGTACATCCAAGGTGTGTAAGTTGGCTGAGCTGTGCCGATTGTCAAAACGCCTGGAGTAATCGTCTTTTGGTTTGTATCTTGTGCGTTTTGGCTGCCGCATGCTGCTGTGCTAACCATTGCTGCCATTGCTAATGCTGCTGCTGCAATTTTTGCAGCAGCGATTGCTACGCGGTTGGTGTGCAAGTTGTTGTGTACGAAAATAGCCATTTTTTCTCCTTGTTTTTGCTAAAACCTTAAGATTTTTCGCTTATTCGTTTTTTAAGCGATTTAAGTAGGTTTTGCGGCCGTACATTTGATAGTTTATAAGACGATAGACGCATTTAAGGCTTAATTGTTACAGAATTGTTATCGCGATTGTTTATAACGCGCTATATTTTGTTGATTTAATACGTAGTTTTGTGGTGATTAGACTTAAGTCGTAGTATGTTAAGTGTCAGTTACATACGGTGTGTTGATTTTTTGAGGAGTATTTCATGTTAAATAATTTTGAACATAGCGCGGCTGACGATTTTTCTGAAAGTTCTAAAGATTTTAGTCATCTTTCAAAACTTGCTGTTATAGTTGCACTTCAAAAAGAAGCTCAGCCTATTCTTCAAGCATTTTGTGGGGATTATAAAACTTGGGATTCGTATGGGGTTACTTTTATTCAGGGCAAAATCGCTTCTAATAGCAAAGGCGAAAATCCTACTCTTACAATATGTGTTGCTGGAATGGGAAAGTGCGCTGCCGCAGCTGCAGCTCAAGCGTTGATAATCGAATCCAATCCACAAGTGTTGATTTTTAGCGGAATCGCAGGTGCTTTAAATCCGCGTCTTAGTGTTGGAGATATTGTTATAGGCAAGAAACTTCACTATTTAGAAACAAATACGCAAATTATTGCAGAGTGTGCTCCGTACAAATCTGTTTTTGAATCAGATTCAAAATTATGCGATTTAGCTGTTAAAGAGGCGCAATTATTAGGATTTAGGCTTGAGAAGTCTTTGGAGGAATCCTCTTCGGTTGCTGGCGACTTATCCTCGGACTTTAAGCAAAGCGCGTCTAATGAAAATAGCGTGTCTAACGAAAATTCAAACAACGTTGCTTATTTGTGTGGAAACATAGCAACAAGCGACCAATTTAACACAGATCCTAATATTTTAGACGCTGTGCGAGCAACGGTTTTTGGCGATTGCGAAGAGATGGAAGGCGCTGCTGCTGCACATATTGCTGCTAAAAACGGTGTTCCATTCCTTGCGATTCGCTCAATGAGTAATCGTTGTGGAGAATCATACGAATCTGTGGACTCGCATAAGGATGATTTAGTTCTTGCAGCTAATCAAGCAGGATCGTTAACTTTGCGTGTTTTGAAGGCGCTTGTTAAATAACTGCAGACTAGTTTACTTATTTGAATCGTTTTGTTCTGCTAAATCAAATCCGCTGAAAGTAAACCCAGGGCTTACTACGCAAGAAACAAGAACATCGCCATCGCTTGGTATTGTTCTCTGCCATGTCCCAGCAGGAATTACAAGATGTCCGCGCGTGGATAAGCCATTGCATTCCTTAGTGTTTCCAAGAGTAAAACGCTGCAAATCTGCCTCATCACAAGGGGTTTGACCACATCCACCAAGTTCAATCGTAAGATTTGACGGTCCATGCCATAGCCAAATCTCGTCTGCATCAACTTTATGCCATGCGCTTGAATCGCCAGAAGGCAAAAGGAAGTAAATAAGAGAGGCCAATGGTCTTGGTGCGTCTGCGCCAGCGTTTTCGTCAATTTTCGTATTGTTTGTGCTCGCGTTTGAAGTATTTTCATTGTTGGTTGCGCTATATAGTTGCGCTGCTTGCCAGTCGCGGGTGTACCATCCGCCTTCTGGATGGGCTTCTAGCTGTAATTCTTTAACAAGATTTTTGGCGTAATCACTCATATTTTCTAAACTGACACTCATAATGCATGCTCCTTTTATTTTTCATATTTGCGTTAAATATTTGCGTTAAATGTGTTCTTATCTGTGCTTGCATCAGATTATTGAGCAAAAGCACCATTATTGTATACAAGATTTCCAGAAATAACTGTTGCTTTTGCACTACCTGCACCGTGACGCACAAAATTGTGCAAAGTCTCTTCAACTCCTTGTGGCGAGCTTGTGTCTGTTGGAATATCAAATAATGCAAGGTCGGCTGTTGCTCCAGCATTAATTTGACCAATTCTGTGCGGTCCTACGTGTAAGCCCATAACGCTTGCGCCGCCTAAAGTAAGCATGCGAATAATTCGATGTGTTAAATCATCTTTTCTATACCCTTGCGCTGTTGCTAAATCATAGACTTTTGCAGCGTCGTCTAAAACGTCTAAAGATGGGGAAGAAGATAGTGAATCCGTACCAATCGCAAGCAAGTTTCCTTCTTCCATGTAGTCGCGAATTGGCGCGTCTCTTTCCGTAACAGTAATGCGGTTGGATCTTGGGCACAATGCCACTCCCACTCCGCGTTGACGCAAAATTCTTCGGTCTTCGCCATCTGCCCAAACTCCGTGCGCAATATGTACGTCTGGTCCAAGGGATCCGAGCTGATCCAAAAACTGAATTGCGGAAGCTGTCATTCCATGTGCTTTAAGTTCGCTGTAGCTCGCCCAAACGTTAGCATTCCAATCTGGTGCGGAATACGTGGTGAGTGTATCGGCGTGATTTCCAGCCTCCATAGGTGTTTCTGCTAAGTGTATGTGCAAGCGCATGTTTAGCTGTCTTGCAATGTCTGGCAAATCCACAAAAGGTTCGGTTTCTAGACTGTAAGGTGCGTGTGGGCTAATTCCTATACTCGGCACTCTGCCGTCGTCCATCATGTGCCCAAGCATCTCGAGCAGCTTAGCGTAGCCTTCTTCCTTCCAGTCAACGTTTTTCCAGCCCATTACCTCCCAATAGGCTATCCCGTGCATGCCTTGGCTTGCAAGCGCTCCAACTGCTTCGATATCAGTTACAATGTCGGCAGCTGCAGTAGTGCCAGCTTCCACCATCATTCTGGCACCTTCGTATGCAGAAGTTTTCCAAGTCATCAATGATGGGTTATGCTGTTTTTCTTCTTGTAATTTGTCATAAACAACATTGAATCCTTCTTCCCAGTCTCTAAAATTGCGGTATTCGCCGCGGCCTACGCTTGCCATATTAGTGTATTGCAAATGCGTGTGTGCGTTTATAAGACCTGGTGTCATAAGACCATGCCAATGTCGTTCGTTGTTAAACATTTTCCTATAGGAATCGTTTGACATTTCATCTTTTAGAATGTCTAGTACCCACTGTCTTGTTCCAACGTGTACAACGCGTCTATTTGATACTGCTACGGCTCCTTCGGGAATAATAGGACCTGTTACTGGAATAACCATTGCTGCACTGTATAAGGTTACTTCGCTAAGCGGCGTTGGGTGTGCAAGTGCGCGTATTGGATCTGTAAACATTGCTTTCCTTATGGAATTATCGTTTAACTAATTTTGCTTCTGTTACTCTATTATTGCTTAGATTTGTTATGATTCGGTTAATTGGATTTCATCTAAATATTTTCGTCTTCGGCAAATCTTGTTAAATCCCATCTATAACCATTATCTTTATTGGATTCGCTAGCACTATATCCGCGTTCTGCTAATGCAATACTTGCTATTTGATTATCGGAGCTTTCTGGCAATTGGTAAATTCCAGAATCAAGCCGATTTTTGTCGCCATTTTTCTTGTTTTTCCCATTGTGATCTAGCAAATACGCTACTGCGCTTACTTGAACAGCAAAACTAAAGTCCATAATCTCAATAGGATTTCCACCGCCAGTAGTGTAATTTGTGCCGTCTCCTTCACTTATTAGTGTGATTTGCGGACCGCACGGAACTTGGATTTTTCTTTGTGAAGTTCCAACAACTGGCTTAAAATCAGGGATTTCGTCTAGTGCAATCTCGTTTGCAATTCCGCCAATAACAGCCAAAATCGCGTTTTCTTGCATGTTTTGCATGTGTTGCAATGTAATCGTGTGTCTAACGCCTGTTGCAGAAACAATCATATTGCTTTTTTTAACAACGCATTCAAGATTATGAGCTTCAAATCCATCGAAAACTGCGCGTAAGGATTGGACAGGATTTGTATCGCAAATCGTAACTTTTGCACCCAATGCGCGTATTCTTAATGCGAATCCGCGACCAACTGGACCGTATCCAACAACAGTTACTTTAGCGTTTTTAAAGCATTCGCTTCCAAGAATTTGCTGCATAGTAGTAACGCATGTTTCGCCAGTTCCATGACGATTGTCAAAATCGGTTTTTAGAGCGCTGTTATTTACTGCAATCACAGGATAGTGCAAGTGTCCAGCTTTTTGCATTGCTTCAAAAGCGCGCACTCCACTAGTTGTTTCTTCTGCAACTCCTATTAGATTAGCTGCGATTTGCTGGCGTTCCAGGCTTGCTAGGCGCGCAAAACTTGCACCATCGTCGATTATTATGTCTGGCTGTATTTCGTCTAAGAGTTTTAGCGCACCTTCATGAGTTTGTTCAGGTGTCCAATCTCGGTTTGCTTGTACTAAAATGCCTTCTTTTTTAAGCTGATCTGCTACTCTCTGGTCAGTTTCGTCTGGACCACAAAAAACGCCAACAATCGCTCCGTGCGCGTGCAATTCTCTAAGCAATACAGCTGTTTTTGGTTCCAACACAAGACAAACAGCTATTCTAACGCCTTCTAAATTAAGACCACTTTCTTGTAAATTGTTAAGTAGAGTGCGCATTACTTGCATATGTTTTTGCGCGTAATCTATTGCGTCTTTTCCGCTTAAATTAGGCGCGTTAACCATAGTGTTTTCTATATTTTCGTAAGATTTAGTGGCATCAAAATCTGCGTATTGTTTACAAGTCGTAGGAATTATTCCCCAAGATTGCGCGCTCTGTAAGAATTTTTCCACATCACTATTTTGGTCACTATTTTTAGCATTCTCATTTTGAATATTGTTATCTCCAATAAACACGCGTGCCCCAGCAAGAGATTGGTTAGTTCTCTGCGAAGTAATAGCAACCCATTCGCTAAAATCAATCATATTAAACTCCTAAAAGCTCTTATATTTATTATCCCTATAATCCAAGTGCGTTCAAAGCTTCTTTTAAATTCTCTACTTCGATTATGTCAATACCGGGAATGCTAATTTTCTTTCGCATATTACACACGATCGCACGCTTATAGCCGATCCTAGATGCTTCTCTAATTCTGGGTTCCATTCTAGAAGCTGGGCGAATCTGACCAGTAAGACTAATCTCACCAATTGCGCAAGTTAAAGGTAAGACTGCCTTATTTTTGGCTGCGCTCGCCAAACTTGCCACTATTGCTAAATCGCAAGCAGGTTCTTTCGCCTTAGCTCCAGCAATCGTAGAAACGTAAATATCTTTAGACAAAAGATTTAATCCACCATGTCTATATAAAACAGCGGTAAGCATGGCAATTCTGTTTGTGTCTACTCCAGAAACTGCGCGTCTAGGGGCTGGCAGAACCGAATCTGTAACAAGAGCCTGAATTTCAATAGGTATGCTTCTGTGTCCTTCTAAAGTAAAAGTTACGCACGTTCCTTCATTTTTACAATCTCCATTAGAAGACAGGAAAAGCCCAGAAGGATCTGGAACCTCTTCAATACCATCGCCACTCATGTCGAAGCAGCCAACTTCGTCTGTAGGTCCAAAACGATTTTTAACAGCGCGAAGCATGCGTAATGCGGTTTGACTATCTCCTTCAAATTGGCAAACAGTGTCTACAAGATGTTCAAGCGTGCGAGGACCTGCAATCGAGCCGTCTTTTGTAACGTGTCCAACAAGAAGAATTGGAATATCGCAAGTTTTAGCAACGTCTATAAGCGCGCTAGCTACTTCTCGAACTTGAGTGGAGCCTCCTGTAATTCCTTCAACATCGCTAGAAACAATAGTTTGTGCCGAATCTACAATTGCAAGAGTTGGCTTATATTTTTCGATTAGCGCTAAAGCTGTGTTTAAGTCTGTTGTAGACGCAAGAAGAAGATTTTGACTTATGGCATTTATGCGTGATGCGCGCAATTTTACTTGCGACTTTGATTCTTCGCCAGAAATGTACAGGACTAAATTTTTTGTGTATTCGGCAGTGTTTTTCGCAGATCCGTTGCAATTCTTGGCAATTTTTCCTGCTGTTTCTAAAAGTAGAGTAGATTTTCCGATTCCTGGTTCGCCTGCTATAAGCGTGACTGATCCTGGAACAAGCCCTCCTCCTAAAACGCGGTCAAATTCGCTAAATCCTGTGTGGATTCGCATGCCATTATCTGCTGTAATTTCACTGATTGGCTGAGCATCTACGCTAGAATCAAGATTTGTTATTGTAGAAATGTTATTTTTTGCATTTCTAGATCTTGTGGAGGCTCGTGAAACTCCGCTTGTAGCTTTAGACTCGTGAAACTCGTTTAATGTTCCCCATTCGCCGCATTCTGGACAGCGACCATACCATTTTGAACCACTCCAACCGCATTCGGAGCATAAGTAGTAAGTAGTAGATTTTGCAGCCATGATTTGACGCTAGCTGCATTTGTAGACATTTTACCGTCATACTTTTGTGAGATAATCCAAGTATGTTGAACAGTGTTATGTGGGGTAAAAAATATGAATTCTTATGCGAATAATCCTTCTAACTCGACTTCATCTGTATCTGCTTCTCATAACAACTTACGAAAAGTTCTTATAGTTGCCGTAATAGTGGTCGTTTTAGCTATAGTTTCCGCATTCATATGGCCTGGCTGGGCGTTAAATCGCCAGCAACCGCAGTCTGCTAAAACTCAGGTGTCTTCTGCAAAAACTCCGTCAATTAAGTCTAAAGATTTGCCTAGTACATCTACTGCACTGTTAAGATCTATGCCAGATAGTGTTCTTGATTTTGCGCGTGTTGATGCTTCTCCTAGTGCTAAATGGTCTTCCGCATCTCCTTTGGAAGAATACACTGTTAGATATTCTACGGGAGAATCTGGCAGTGATGTTTCAGTCGTTGTTGCTCAATGGAGTAGTCGTGATTTAGCAAATAAGCAATATGAGCTTTTGACTGATGCATTAGCTGGAAGTGATATTGCTTCTGGAAAGATTCAGGTTGCTGGTAAGGCTACTGGAAGCTATGTTTTGAAGGCAGATGATAATAGCAAAACTAAAGCTAGTGCAATCTGGCAAAATGACACTGTTGTATTTGAAGTGACTGGTTTAAAACAGTCTGTTGAAAGATTCTATAAGCAATTCCCAATGTAACTTTCGTAGTGATATAGGCTGTTTTGTACGTGTTTTTGTAAAATTTTGTTTTAAAATTTTCCAAAGTCGTCAAAACGGTGTAACATTAGGCAAGTTGCACACTTTACATATGAATGGAGGCTTCAGATGGGTTCTGTCATCAAGAAGCGCCGCAAGCGGATGAGCAAGAAGAAGCACCGCAAACTGCTGCGTAAGACTCGTCATCAGCGTAAGTAGTAGCTGTTTGGCGCGCCTGCCCGTTTGGGCACGTAACACTTTTGAAAGCGTTGGATTTTTCCAGCGCTTTTTTTTTTATTGCGATTGAAGACTGCAATGATTGAAGAATGTAAAAAATTTCCCGAAAATGTACGTAAAACAGTGGATTTTACGTACATTTTCGGGAAATGATTGGTTAAATTTAGATATGCAGTTTACTTATTTGGGTTTGTAAGAGTGCGCGGACCGTTTGGATCACCAACAATCACAGTGTCAACCATATTCAAGAACAATCCGTGTTCTACAACGCCAACAGTCTCAATCAAATCCTTAGCAAGCTCTTGCGGGTGCTCAATGCGCTCCAAGTGCAAGTCAACAACAAAGTTATTTTCGTCTGTACGCACTTCCTTGCCATCTGCATCAAGACGCAAAACTGGCTTGTATCCGCGCTTTTCAAACTTGCGAATCACTTGTGCAGATCCGAATGGAATTACCTCAACAGGAAGTGGGAACTTGCCGATTGTATCAACTACCTTGCTGGCGTCCACAATCCACACAATGCGGTCGGAGTTAATTGCAACAATCTTCTCCCAGAGCAATGCTGCACCGCCGCCCTTAATACCGTTAAAGTTCTTATCGACTTCATCTGAACCATCAATAGTAACGTCAATATGGTCAACATCGTTAATGTCAAGAATCTTAATGCCGTAGCCCTCTGCCTGCTCTTGCGTGCGTCGAGAAGTTGTGACACCAGTGAAGCTCAAGCCTTCTTCTTTTACTCTGCGACCGAGTTCGTCTACAAGAAAACGAACAGTAGAGCCGGTTCCAAGTCCAACCATCATGCCATTTTGTACAATCTTTGCGGCCTCAATGCCAGCTGCCTTCTTAAGAGCATCTTGCTGTGCTTTATCCATTTGTGCCTACTTTCTTATCTTTCTTGTTGGCGTGGCTAAAATAACAGCGCGTTTATAGCGTTTTTACCAACCGCCACTTATTTCATACATACTACATATTAGTCTGCGTTCAGATTTTATTCTGTTTGGTTTGCAGCTTTTGTTTGAATATAAAACTCGGTTGGATCTAGTTTAAGAGTGCCGTCTGGCTGAACATATCCGCTTACTTGTATGTTTCCTAATACGTATCGTGGTTGACCATTAAAGCTTTGGCTCGTATTTGGAGCAGGTGTGAATTGTAATGTTCCAGATACACATAATCCTGGCACTACTTGATATTTTTGTTCTGATTTATTTTGAGATTGTTTATTTTTACGCGACTCGTCGGATGCTTTCGATTCGTCCTGTGTATTACTGTTACGCGTAGTTGAATCGTTAGCAACGCTGTTATCGGCGTATTTAATGGCATCATCATCGGATGTTTCACGTTTTGTTTCACGATGAAAATCGCCTTTAAAATCAGGATTAATATCCTTACCAACGCATCTTCCTATGTGATATTCAGCATTAGAAATCTTGCCGTCTAACAGCATTTTTGCGTCTTCTGGTACATCAACACCGTCTGCATATGTAGAAGAAATCAACGATTTCCATCCTTCTAGTGGCAGGTATCCATCCTTCAATCTGCTGCGGCAATCTTCAGCATAAGTTCTAGCCAGCTCATCAACTTTTTCGTTTCCAGCGTTTCCAGCGTGTCCCTTAACCCAGACGAACTTAACGGAGCCTTCGCGTTTAGTAATCTCCGAATCGATTGCGCGAATCAAATCTGCGTTTTTTACAGGCTCTTTTTTGGAGTTCTTCCAACCGTTCTTCTTCCACCCGTGAATCCACGTGGTTGAGCAGTTTATAGCGTATTGCGAATCAGTTTCGATTGTAAGATCCTCGCTTCCAGGGTGTGCTCTCAACGCTTCTAGTACTGCGCATAACTCACCAATTTGATTCGTGCCATTTGTGGCTCCGCCTGCATCCGCGTTTCCTGCATGTTGATGCTCGTGCGTGCTTCCTGCTTCATCAGTGTGGTCTGCCCAAGCCCAACCCATTGATCCATTTGGATTTCCAAGTGCTGAACCATCGGTAGAAACAACAATCATCACAAAACCTTTCAAAAATGCGCCGGTTGCAGATTGCAACCAGCGCAATTAGTAGATTCTTTACTTACGAAAGATTATTACGTTACGCTAAAGCCTTGTCTACTACAGCAGTAGCTTCCTCAAGCACCTTGTCAAGTGCCTCTGGAGAAACGAAGGACTCAGCATAAACCTTGTAAATGTTCTCGGTACCAGATGGGCGAGCAGCGAACCAATTGTTCTTGGTCGTAACCTTCAAGCCGCCAATCTTTGCGCCGTTTCCAGGAGCTTCCGTAAGCTTTGCGGTAATATCTTCGCCAGCGAGCTTAGTTGCTTCAACATCGTTGCCACTTAGAGCCGCAAACTTCTGCTTCTGTTCAAGAGTTGTTGGAGTATCTACGCGCTTGTACCAGCTTTCTCCAAAGCGAGCAACCTGATCTTGGTGAAGCTGAGCAGGGTTCTTACCAGTCTTTGCAGTAATTTCCGCAGCGAGCAAATCAGGAATCAAACCATCCTTATCGGTGGTCCACACGCGTCCGTCTTTGCGCAAGAAGCTCATGCCAGAGCTTTCCTCGCCGCCGAAAGCAACTTCGCCGCTAAAGAGTGGGTCAACGAACCACTTGAAGCCAACAGGAACTTCCACAAGCTTAGCGTTAATCGAAGCAGCTACGCGGTCAATCAAGGAAGAAGACACAAGCGTCTTGCCGATAGCAGTATTCTTTGGCCAATCCGGACGAGCGCCGCCGAACAAGTACTCCACGCACACTGCAATGTAGTGGTTCGGGTTCATAACGCCCCAATTCGGGCACACGATACCATGGCGATCGGCATCTGGATCAGTGCCTCCAACCAAATCGTACTTATCCCAAGCGCCAGCGTTAAGCTGATCAACTAAGCCCTTCATTGCGTAAGGGGAGCTTGGATCCATACGAATCTTGCCATCGTGGTCAATAGTCATGAATCGCCAAGTTGGGTCAACTTCTGGACGCACAACGCCAATGTTTAAACCGTACTTTTCGTTCATAAGTGGCCAGTAGTTTACGCTTGCGCCGCCGAGTGGGTCAATTCCCAAACGCACGCCGCTAGAGCGAATCACATCGAAATCGATTACGTTAGCCAAATCGCTAACGTAGTGCTCGCGGTAATCGAAGCCTTCAACCAAATCAGACTTGATTGCTTCCTCGAAAGGCACGCGCTTAACGGACTTGTAGTTGTCGAGCAATTCGTTTGCGCGAGCTGCAATTGCGTTAGTCACTTCTGCAGGTGCAGGACCGCCTGTTACAGGGTCGTACTTAAAACCTCCGTCGGTTGGAGGATTGTGCGAAGGAGTGACGACAATGCCATCTGCCAAGCCGTCTCCGCTAAAGCGTTGAGTGCCGTCTGCTGCGCGATTATGCGTCAAAATAGCCTGAGAAACAACAGGAGTTGGCACGAAATCGCCGCGAGAATCCACGCGAACGTGAACTCCGTTAGCAACCAAAACCTCGATAGCGGTTTTTTGAGCAGGCTCAGAAAGAGCATGCGTATCGCGACCAATATAAAGAGGACCAGTTACGCCAGCCTTCTTGCGATATTCAGCAATAGCTTGAGTAATAGCCACAATATGAGCTTCGTTAAACGAAGTTTTTAAAGCAGAACCACGGTGACCGGACGTACCGAAAATCACGCGCTGTTCTGGAATATTGGAATTTGGAACTTCATCATAGTAAGCGCCAACCAAAGCGTCGACATCTACTAGATCTTCTGGGGTGGCGGGCATTCCCGCATTTTTTGCTACCATAATTTTTTATTTTGCCACGGCGACGGTATTTTAACGTAAGTTAGCATTATTTTGAGTCAAAGAAGATTGTAAACTCTCTGGTATGCGAACGCATAAAGCCTGTTTGTCTACGCTAAAACGCAAGTGTTTTGTGTAGCCTAAAATATCTCCATCAACTTGCACAGGAGCAGGTCGTTCTATCTTGACTTCTGCTTCAACACCTTGCGATTGGTCGATTTTAGAGTTTGTAGAAAGCGGACTTTGCTTTGCTTTTCCTGTAACGGTTTGGTGTACAACGTCTCCAAATAGGTTAGCCCATCCAATTAATCCGCCAGATGTGTCAATAATTTCGAAGTCTAATATGCCATCATCGTAAACGGCTTCTGGCATTAAAGAAAGCATTGGTATTTGTCCACAATTACCAGCCATAAGTGTGCGGAATGATATTCCTCTTGCTGTGTGATTTGTACCGTTTTCTCTAATAAAAGTAACGTCTCCGCGATATTTTGGCGCAAATAAGTGTTTAACGCCAGCAACAAAGTATGCAAGCCAGCTTATGTTCTTTTTAAGCGCAGGATTAGTGTCGTCTATCATAAGAGCGTCGAATCCAATTCCTGCAATAATCAAAAATGCGTGACCATGGTCTTCATACGGCTTGTCGAGTATAAAAACACGCCCAACGTCAACTTTTTTAGATCCGTGGCTTGTTGCAACTCTTAGTGCTGCTTGAACATCATCTACTGGAATGCCCATGTTGCGCGCAAACAAGTTCCCTGTGCCAATTGGAATTATTCCCATCGCGTGGTTCGTGCCAGAAACCGCGCTTGCAACCGTTCTAACAGTGCCATCTCCACCAACTGCTACAACAACATTTGCCCCGTTTTCTAAGGCTTCGAGTGCGCATTCTCGCCCATCTTTATTTAATTGAGTGTCTATTATTTCGTATGTGAAATTGTGTGATTTGCAATATTCTTTAATGTCAAGTCTATATTGTTCTGCTTGAGGTTTAGACGGGTTTAGTATGAAAGCGTAATGTACACTATCTCCGTGTCGCTCTGCGAGTTTTTCTGCTAAATGATGCTTTTTCAAGGCGCGCGTAACTATCATAATGATGAATGGCGCAAGTACTAGCGCAAAAACAATCACCATTAACGCAATCGTCGCTTGAATTGGTATATCTGGCATATTTATTATTCTTGCACATATCTTTAATATATGGTGATTATTTTTAGAATATTTGCGAATATTTGATTACTTTTCACATTTTCATCACGTATTGAGCATATTTTTTATTTTTGGCTCGCATTTCTATTATTTATTTCTATTATTTCTATTATTTCTATTTATATGTTTTACATTCCTTATGTGAGTTATATGCTAAGCAAGTGCTAAACTTGCCACATGCGATTTTTGTGCCATTAATCGAGCAGGGGTTTAAGAGTATGTCCGAGTTAGAACATAATAATCCAGACGCTTTTGAGTCTGAAAATATTGATAATATTGCTAATAATATAGACGTAAACAGTGTAGATAATTACAATATTGACAATAACGATATAAATCAGACTGCTGTTTTAAAGAATCGCCATAAGTCGAACAAGTCTGCACTGGTTCTTTTATATTCTTTGGTCATATTCGTTATACTCTTAGTCTGCGCTTTTCTTGGCACACAAGCGTATTTCCATGATCGTGTTGCCCCTGGTGTACATTTTGCTGGAAGTAGTCAAATTGTTGGCGCTCAGTTGGCAGCGGTTTCTAAAAATGTAGATAATGCTGTTGATAGCACCAAAATAGAAATTAAAGATGATCGTGGTAAAACAATCAACGCGAATTTTGAAGACTTGTACGTCAAAGTAGATAAGAGCGCAACGGTTAAAAATATAATGCGATCTAAGCATGATAACGCGTTTACAATGCTTATGCCTTGGGTTCAGAAGACTGTCGCTTTGCAAGCAACTCGAAACGACATGGATATGGATGCGTATATCATCAAGAAATTTGTTAACGATAAAGATCGTGCAATGCCTTATACGGCAAAATACGATTCTGGTTCTGAATCTTATGTGGTGGAAGATGGTGTTCCAGGTCGTACAGTAATAACATTGCCTGTTCGTGAGGCTGTTAAAAAATCGCTTGAAAATCCTGGTAAAACAGTAAAAGTTACTATTGAGTCTCGTAGGATTGAAGCACCGATTAAGCGTGATGTTGCTAAGAAAACTGTGGATCAGCTTAATAATATTCTTACTAAGAAAATCACTTTAAGTAATGGCGATTCAAAAGATTTTACGATACATAAATCTGCAATCGCTTCTTGGATTAAGGTTAATGCTGATGAACAGAGAAAGCAGATTTCGTTTACTGTAGATAGGGAAGCAGTAAATACTTGGCTTTCAAAAGAGCTTGCTAAGAATCTGAACCAGCAGAAAATAGATCAGGAAGACACTTATAGTAAGAAGGGTCAGTTCATAATGACCACTCTTAAAGGTGTTAATGGCGTAGAGGTTCGCTATTCAAAGGATGTAGCAAACAAGGTTGTGGATGCTATCGAAAAGGGTACAGACGCAAAGATTACGGTTCCAACAAATGTAGTAAAGTTTGCTGTTGAAAAGAAGATTGTTGAAATGCGTATTGTGGTTGATAAAACCACGCAGACAGTAAGCGTTTACAAAGATGATCAATTAATACGAACAATGCCAGTTTGCACGGGCTCCAATGGATATTACGAGACGCCAAATGGAACATTCCACATTTACTTACGTTATGACGTTCAAGCTATGCAAGGATTTAATAGAGACGGTTCTAGATACTATTTGCCTGGAATTACTTGGGTTAGCTACTTTAACGGTGGAATTTCATTCCATACAGCAAGGTGGAATGATGTTGGTATAGCACAAGGATACCCAGCAAAGCATGGTTCTCACGGCTGCATTAATATGTACGAGCAGGATTCTAAGTGGGTGTACGACAATTGCCCGCGTGGAACAATCGTACAAGTGGTTGGCGAGCAGCCAGATGGTCCAGTTCGTCAATAATTCATTGTAATAGTGAGTTATAGGCTTTATAAAAGTTATAAAATTCATAAAAGCGAGTAACAATTTGGCTAAATTGGATGACAATAACGCTGCAAAAGGCGGCGAACAAGCCAAGCAAGAATGTGATTCTCCAGCTGTAGCTAGAAGAATAAGCAGTACGCCTATTCAAGTGCGAGTTACAGCCACGCTTTTTGATGCTCCTTCGGATGAAGAGCGTATAGATAAAAAGCCGCCTTTTATTCGATTGGTCAGAAAACTTGTTACATCAAGCGTTGGATTTTGGATGCGTGTAAGCGGTAAGATTATGCGCCGTTTGGGTTGGTTCCCAAGCGTTGAGCCTTATATTGGTTATGGAACTGATAATTATGCTCGTCTGATTTGCCGTACGGTTCTTGCTCCTAAAGCTGGGCATCATTCTGTTTTGAAGCGCGGAATATATGCGATGCTTGTTGTCCCTGCTGTTAGGATTCGTGTTTCTTTAAGCATTGATGGTGTTCCTGTTGAATCTGCGCAAGTTGGTGATTCGTCTGTGTACGATAAGCCAGATGCTAGTTTCAACAGTGGTGCTGAATATTGTGTTTCAGACTGTTCTGGTTATCTTGATTTGATTACCGAAAGATCACTTAATGTTGGTGAACATAAAGTGTCTTACAAAGTAGATAATCGTGAGCCTGTTGATGCAAGCATGTTTGTTATTTCTGAAAAATCTACTTTAGGAATAATTTCCGACGTTGATGACACTATTATGGTCACTCAGGCTCCTTCTCCGCTAAGAGCAGCTTACAATCTGCTTATTATGAATCCAGAGCACAGGCATGCTGTTAAGGGTATGAATCATTTCTTTAATAAGATTCGTGATTTTGTTCCTAACGCCCCGTTTTTCTATCTTTCAACTTCTCCTTGGAATGTGGAAGCTTCTATACGACACTTCATTTTGCGTGAAGGTTTTCCATCTGGACCGCTTCTTCTTAGAGATTTAGATCCTAGACCTAAGACTTTTGTGCCGACTGGTCCTCAGCATAAGCTTGAGTTTGCTCAGCAGCTTATGGATGATTTTCCAGGTATGAGATTTGTGCTTATTGGTGATGATGGTCAGAAGGATCCAGCTACTTATGCGAGTATTATAAAAAAATTCCCTAATCGAGTTTTAGCGGTAGGCATAAGACAGCTTAAGGTCAATTCAACTATGACCGATTTTAGGAGAGCAATGTCTAAGGATTTTGGGGTTACTCTTGCGTCTTCTAGAATTGCAAGCGTTGGTGATGGTAATTTTGTTAATGCTAAAGGTGCTGCTGGAACTTTTGAAGGTGTCCCATTTTTTGCAGCTCCAGATGGTGAATCTTTGAAAGATATTATGATTCCATTTATTATGGATGCTGTTTAATGTTGTGTAGTTGATATTGTGTAATTGTGCAGAATTTTTATGTTTTCTATGTGTTGTAAAGGTTATAAATGCAAGATAGTTCGCTAAAAGTCGGTGAGTTTGATTCTTTAAATAAGGCTGCTGGTTGTAAGCCTATGACCGCTACAAAAATTGATTATGTTCGTGAGTTTCACAATGATGTGTTTGTAGATGAATATGCTTGGATGAAAGACAAAGAGAGCAAAAGACTTCGTGAATATATTGATTCTCAAAACAAGTACACTGAACAACGCGTTTCTAGGTTAGATTCTTTACGTAAACAACTGTTTAATGAGATGAAATCGCGTATTCAAGAAACGGATATGTCTGTTCCAACGAGAATGGACGGATATTGGTATTATGTGCGTACCGTAGAAGGTAAACAGTACGGGATTCAATGCCGAATGCCTGTTAAAAACGAGAATGATTGGGATCCGCCAGTTATAGATGAACGCGCAAATCCTGGAGAAACAGAAGGTGAAGAAGTTATTTTTGACGCCAACAAAGAGGCATCGGAATTTGGTGGAGATTTCTTCCAACTCGGAGGAATGGATATTAGTTTAGACGGCACGAGAATGTTGTTTGGCGTCGATACTAAGGGTGATGAAAGATTCGATTTTTATATTCGTGATTTTTGCAAAAGTAGCAATGATTTTATAACACTTCCAGATTGCATAAAAGGCATATCTTCTGCGCTTTTAACACCAGACGGAAAATGGGTTTTTTATGTGACTTTAGACAGCGCATGGCGACCATACCAAGTGTTTAGACATAAAATTGGAACTTCTGTAGAAGATGATGTAAAAGTTTTTGAAGAATTGGATGCGAGATTTTTTGTTAGCGTTTACGAAAGTTTCGACGAACGTAGCATTATGATAAACAGCAGCTCAAAAACAACTTCGCGCGTATTAATGCTTCCATTAAGCACTCCAGAAGCAGATTTTAAGATGGTGTTAAAGCCTATAAAAAACGTGGAATACGATGTTTCTTTCGCATGCTTTGAAAATGCTGGAGATGATGGTAAAGATATTCCACTCATGTTTGTAAGCCACAATCTTAAAAATCCTAATTTTCAGATTGACGTTATAGATTTGCGAAAGCAATCTATGGAATCAATGCCATTTAACATTGGCGAAGGCGATTGTGTTGTTCAGGGATCTCCTTACGGCTGCAAAAATGGTGATTTATTAGAACCAGGAGCCAGCAAAAAAGCAGTTAGTGAACCGTATTATAACAGCAAAAATCCTAAGATTTTACAGGGAACTTGCGGATTGAGCATTGATGGTTTAAGCGTTTATAAGAGTTATGTGGCTCTTTCTTTCCGAGCGAATGGCTTGCCTCAGCTTGCTGTTATGCCTAAAAGCAATGCTGTTGAAGATTTTAATGCTGGACGACCTTGGCGTTTTATTAGGGTTGGGGCAGAAGGTTTTATAAAAGAAACAGCGGAAGAGTGGCAACCAACCGATGTTGTAAAAGATAATTTGTCTGATTTGTCTGATTTATCTATCCAAAATCAAAATCAAAACACCGCTCGAATTGAACTATCTAAAATAACCAATGAACAAGCTAAAAATAGTCGTGTTTACCTTATTGGAGCAACTGGTAATCCTTCTTACGAAGCTCCAAGAATGCGTTATTCTTGTTCAAGCTATGCAACACTAGGGTCTTTGCGTGAAATAGATCCTATTACAGGCAAAGACGTTTTGCTTAAGCGTGGGAAAATTCTAGGCGATTTTAACGAAAACGACTACGCGGAAAAACGAGTGTGGATTACTGTCCGAGATGGAGAGCGCGTACCCGTATCCCTAGTGTGGCGTAAAAACACTGTGGCTAAATCACAAGCAATGTTCATCACCGCTTACGGAGCTTATGAAATAAGCAGCGACCCGTATTTTTCTGTGGCGCGTCTAAGCATGCTGGATAGAGGAGTGCTGTTCGTACAAGTGCATGTGCGAGGCGGCGGAGAAATGGGTCGTGCGTGGTATGAGAATGGTAGGCGTCGCAACAAAAAACACACGTTTGAAGATTTTGTAGACGTTACGCGCGCTTTGCAACAAGCTGGGTATGCTGATGCGAATCAGACTGTTGCAAATGGTGGTTCTGCAGGCGGCCTTCTTATGGGCGCTGTAGCAAATATGGCTCCGCAATGCTACGCGGGAATCGAAGCTGATGTTCCGTTTGTTGATGCGCTTACGTCTATGCTAGACGACTCGTTGCCGCTTACTGTTACAGAATGGGACGAATGGGGAGACCCATTGCATAATGCGCAAGATTACGCTTATTTAAAGTCTTACACGCCTTACGAGAATGTGCCTGAACATGTTGAGCCAGGTGAGTTTCCAAAGATTCTTATAACTTCTTCGATTAACGACACTCGCGTTCTTGTTACGGAGCCTCTTAAGTGGCTTGCTCGTTTGCAGGCTGCAGGTGCGGACGCGATTGCGCGCATTGAAACAGATGGCGGTCACGGTGGAAGCTCTGGCAGGTACAAAAAGTGGGAGGAAGTTTGCTATGAAAACGCATGGTGTTTAGATGCCATGGGTATTTCGTAGAATATTTTTAAAACACATTGGAGGCTGATTGTGGTAAGAATTAAGCCAGATAAGCCCTACACGGAAGACCTTCCTTTAACGCATACAGCGTTATTTAAGCAAGTGCCACTCGATCAAGCGAGGGAGCTTCTCGAGCATTTGCATGAGTCGGTTTTTTCTAAGGGGCAGGCGATTTTTAACGAAGGAGATACTGATCGCCGCATGTATCTGCTTGAGCGTGGACGGGTTAAGCTCGTGCGCCATTCAAGGGATAATCGTGTGCAATTGCTTAGTATCCACACGCACGGTGAGATTCTTGGAGAGATTCCTGTTTTTGACCCGTTCGGCGGTCCGCGTACAGCTTCTGCAATAGCAATTACAGATAGAACTCGCGTATTATGGCTAGAAAACGAAGTTCTTTTTAAGTGGCTTGGCCATCATCCTAGGGTTGCTGTAGACATGCTTCAGGTTTTAGCTGCACGTTTAAGAGCAAATAATGAGCATATTTCTGATCTTGTTTTTATGGACGTTCCAGCTAGATTGGCTAAAACGCTTTTAAACCTTGCTTCTAGGTTTGGAGAACCTGTTAGGGAAGGTGTGCTTGTTCCTCACGATTTAACACAAGAAGAACTTGCTCAACTTGTTGGGTCTTCTAGAGAAACAGTTAATAAAGCGTTGATGGATTTTGCTCAGAGGGGTTGGATTAAAAGGCACGGTAGGTCAATTATTATTTACCAACCTGGAATGTTGATTCGCAGAGCAGAAAGATAAATCGCGATTTTTGCGTGCCGCAACGTAGAGGCAAACCTCTAGAATAGTTCGCATGCCTAAGAAGAAATCCCTCACAACTCGTCGCGTGTTAGCACTGTTTCTTACGTACATCACATTGTGTGTTGCAGGTGGTGTAGTATCAAGTATTTTATTTGTGCCAGGAGTGATGAGCGTAAACAGTGTGGTCAAGTCTGTTGTGCCTTCTCTTAGAGTTGATGGCATTGATTTTGACGTTACGGCTTTACCTCAAAAGTCGCGTTTATACGCTTCTGATGGCAAAACAGTTATAGCAACATTTTATGCTCAAAATCGCACTGTTGTGCCATTAAGACGCATATCGCAATACATGCAGCAGGCAATGGTTGCGCGTGAGGATCGTAGATTCTTTGAACATTCAGGCGTTGATGTGCAAGGCGTTATGCGTGCGTTTGTGCAAACGTTTATTAAAAAGTCTGATATGCAAGGTGGATCGTCTTTAACACAGCAATACGTTAAGAATGTTCTTATGATCAAAGCTAGAGAAGACAATGATCCTATTTCGGAATATCATGCTGCAGAAAGTACTGTTGCTAGAAAATTGCGAGAAATGTTAATCGCAATACAAATGGAGAAAAAATACTCTAAGCTAGAGATTTTACAGGGATATTTAAACGTTGCACAGTTTGGTAGTAATAATCTTTACGGTGTAGAAACTGCTGCAAAACGCTATTTTAATACCACTGCAGCCAATCTTAATCTTGTTCAAGCTGCGACTATTGCAGCAATCACAAAGAATCCTTCTAGGTACGATCCTTCTATTGAAGAAAATCAGCCTGAATCACAGAAGCAAAGAAATATAGTTCTTGATTTAATGCTTCGACAAAACTTTATAAGTCAAAAAGAACATGATGATGCGGTTGCAACACCAATTAAAAGCACTCTTAATATTCAGCATGAAGTTGCTAACGTCGGTTGCCAGGCTGCTGGAGATGCAGCATTCTTCTGTGATTATGTTACTAAGAAAATCTTGAATTCTAGAGAATTTGGCAAAACAACTGTAGCAAGGCAGAAGCTGCTTAACGAAGGCGGATTAGACATTTACACAACAATGGATATTCTTGCAAACTCTTCTGCAATGGATACAGCTAGGGCTACTGTTCCAATAAACGATCCAAGCGGTTTTGAAGTTTCGATTGCTGCTATTAAACCTGGAACTGGAGAAGTACTTGGATTTGGAAGCAACCGTATTTACGATGCTACAGATGCAGCAAAATCAGACCCTACGCACACTGCGATTAACTACGCTGTAGACGAGCGAGACGGCGGCGGCTTAGGCTGGCAGATTGGTTCTACGTGGAAGCCAATTAACATTGTTGCTTGGCTGCTTGCTGGAAAGTCGATTAATCAGCCTCTAAGAACAAGCATGCTTTATAACAACACTGATTTTTCTTGCGCAAGGTATCGTGGAATTGGCCGCTGGTCTGTTCAAAACTCTGGTGGCGGTAGTGTTAGCCCAGAAACGCCTTTAATGGGTCTTGTTCATTCTCATAACACTATTCAGGCTGCTATGGGTGCTCAGCTTAAGCTGTGTGCAGTGGCAGAGGCTGCGAAAACACTTGGGTATCACAATTCGCCACTGGGTCAAGAAGATGTGTTCTCTAAGAACTCGTTCAATCCTCCTATGTTGATTGGTGCTGTGCAAGCTTCGCCGCTAACAATGGCTAATGTTTTTGCAACTATTGGCGCTAATGGTGTTCAATGTGATCCTATAGCAATTAAGCGAGTAGTAGACAAAAATGGCAAGCGACTTCGTGTTCCTAGTGCGCATTGCCATCAAGCTATTCCAAAGAAGATTGCTCAAACTGTTGCATACGCTATGAATCAAGGTGTTGTTCAGCCAAGTGGTGTTGCTCATGGCGCGCAACTAGAAGGCGGTCGTAAGACTTTTGCTAAAACAGGTACGAACGAGCAATACTACATGACTACTGCTGGATTTGTGCCAAATAAGGTTTCTGCTTTTGTTGCCGTTGGAAATGCGGAAGTACAAAAGAGCTTTAGCAATATGAGAATTAATGGCGTCTACCACAGCACATGGTATGGTACCTACATTGGTATGCCTGCTTGGAAAAAGTTTATGGATACGTACCTAAAGGCATCTAACACGCCTATGGATAACGATTACGGAAAACCAGATCCAAAGTATATGGCTGGCGGAAAAATGCCGTCATTAACTCCGCAAATGCGTCAGGAAGATTATGCAGAGCAGCAGCGTAAGCGCGATGAGGATGCTCGTAGACAGGCGGCTCAAGATCAGGCTCAGGCTCAGGCAAATCAGGGTGCGGCTTCGACAGATCCTGCGACTGGTGGATCGTCGGTTACTGGCGATGGAAGAACGAGTACATCTTCTGGTTCTACGTACGGTAATACGGATAGAACAGGAGACGCATCTTCTGACGGTAATTAAGCTTCATCTGGTTAGTTGAAAATATTATTAAAAAATCAGCTGGCATTGAGGTATTGTGCGAATACTTCGATACCAGCTGATTTATTGTAATTTATTGTTATCTATTCTGGTTTTTTTTTAATCTACATCAGCTGAAACTGCATCTTTAACTGTTTCAAACCCATCTTTTCTGAGTAAATCAGCAAGTCCGCGCTTTAGAACAGTTATTTGTTGAGGACCTCTATACATAAGAGAAGAAACGAACATAACTAGGTCAGCTCCACTTCTAATCTTTTCATAAGCTTGTTTTGCAGTAAATACGCCACCTATTCCAGCAATAGCAAAGCGAGATCCGAACTCGCTTCTAGTGCGCTTAATAAGATCGTTGCTTGCGGCAAATGTTGGAGCCCCAGAGATTCCACCTTGCCAATCTGCAGGAACGTCTAGCCCATCTCGATTCTTGCGCAAATTTGCAATGCTCACGCCATCAACCTTATGCTCGCTTAAAACGTCTAGCAAAGACTTAAATTGAGGCCATCCGCCCTTTAAGTTCAAAGGCATTTTTACAAGAGTTGGCTGAGGTCTGCTAACTTTATCTAAAACACTAAAAAGCTTATCTAAAGCATCTGGATTGCTAAAAGGCTCGCCAGCCATAGTGTTTGGACAAGAAATGTTAACCTCAATCATGGAGCTTTTGCCACTTGCTCGCTCCATAGATATGCGATAATCTTCAATACCTTCGTCTAAATCACCAACAAGATTATCATTGGTGCGCGCAATGCTCACAGAAACACGCATGCTTTTAGCATTAGTCCACGCTTTTTCCACTCTAGGAATCACAAACTCGCTGCCATCGTTAGCAAGACCCGCATGAACAAGAAGAGAATCATATTGCGGAAGCCTATGATACCAAGGTTTAGCGTTTCCTTCGCATGGGCGAGCAGTTGTGGAGCCAACTGTTTCAAAACCAAAGCCAGCGTTGTCTAGAACTGTGCACAAATCGCAGTTTTTATCGAGTCCTGCGCTTAATCCAAATGGATTCGCAAAGTCCACTCCCATAACTCGCGTTTCTAAAATTGGATCCGTGTAATTGAGCATTTGCCGCAAAAGCCACATTAATCCAGGAATGCGCTCACTCGTCTTGCAGAAAGCAATCATGCGATCGTGAGCTTCGTCTGGTGGAATGTTAAACACTAAGTGCGGCTTAATTACATGCTTATAGCTAAAGGTGAATAAGTCTGTTGCAGCTTTGTTCACAGCATTGTGTAAAGAATTTTCAGATACATAACCCATAACTCAATATTATACGACATTCAATATTATGCGACTTTCCGCTTTTTGTTGTTGATTTTGGTGTGTTGAGCTACAAAATGCGGAGTTGTTTTTCCGAGTTTGTACCAAATTTGATCTAAATCACGTACAATCCCGGGCAGGTCCTGTCGTTCGTGCGGTCTAAGCGCTTTACCGCGCGTAGTATAGTAGCACAGCTATATTTGTGAGTTATGCCTACTTATGATTTGGGACTAGAACGCGTATCGCTTGAATTTGCAACAAAAACTATTTTTAGAAATGTGACTCAAGGCGTTTTTGAGGGAGACCGTATAGGAATTGTTGGAAAAAACGGAGACGGAAAATCCACGCTTCTTAAGCTTCTTGAGGGTAGTATGGACCCAGATTCTGGCAGAGTTACGCGTAGAAGCGGATTGACATTTGGCATTTTAAGCCAGCGAGATCCACTGGACGATAATGCTACAGTTCGCCAAGCTGCATTGGAGAATCGCCAGGATTATGAGTGGGCTGCTGATTCAAAGTCTCGCGAAATTGTTGAGGCTCTTCTTGGCGGAATCAATCTTGAAGCTAAAGTTGGTACGCTTTCTGGAGGTCAGCGTAGGCGTGCGGATTTGGCTAGGTTGCTGTTGCATGATTGGGATATTTTGGCTTTGGATGAGCCTACGAATCATCTTGATGTGCTTACAATTCATTGGCTCGCAGAGCATCTTTTGCACAGGTGGCAAGACGGGCAGGGCGCGCTTTTGCTCGTTACGCACGACAGGTGGTTTTTAGACGAAGTTTGCTCTTCTATGTGGGAAGTTCACGATGGAGCAATCGACCCGTTTGAAGGCGGATACAGTGCGTACATGATGCAGCGTGTTGAGCGCGAACGTCAGGCGGATGTTCGCGAGGAGCGCAGGCGGAATTTGGCTCGTAAAGAGCTTGCGTGGCTTTCTAGGGGTGCTCGCGCTCGTTCTACAAAGCAAAAATTCCACGTTAAGCAGGCTCGCGAGCTTATAGCAGACGTTCCGCCAATGCGAGATACTCTTGAGTTGAAGAGAATGGCAACTTCTCGACTCGGCAAGCAAGTTGTTGATTTGATTGACGTTACGCAAATTTTTGAAGATTCGTCAAATCCTGCTGGAGCCGATGCAGATATTGTAAAATCGCCATTTTCCCAGCCTACACATGATGGTAGCGTTACGATTTCTGTAGACGAATCGCAAGCAGCCGCACAGTCGCAAGAATCGCAACTATCGCAAGAAGAATCGTCATTAAAAGAAACGTGTGCAGCATTACAAAAAACGATTAGCGGCCGCATGATTTTAGACAATCAAACGTGGCTAATAGGACCTGGAGACCGATTCGGCATAGTAGGAGCTAATGGCGCTGGAAAATCAACACTTTTAAGCATAATCGACGGCTCTTTGCGTCCAACTAAAGGGCACGTAAACATTGGTAAAACTGTAAAATTTGCTGTGCTTTCTCAACGATTAGAAGAGCTGGAAAAGCTTGGAAAATATAAAGTCAAAGAGGTTTTGAGTAGATATAAGCCAAGTTACATAATCGACGGCAAAGAAGTAACTCCTGGTCAACTTATGGAGAGGCTTGGTTTTAAGCCAGAGCAGCTTATGACACCAATTGCAGATCTTTCAGGCGGCCAGAAACGCCGCATGCAATTGCTTTTGATTCTTCTAAACGAGCCAAATGTGTTGATAATGGACGAGCCTGGAAACGATCTAGACACCGACATGCTTGCAGTTATGGAAGATTTACTAGACACATGGCCAGGCACTTTGATTGTTGTATCTCACGACAGATACTTGCTTGAGCGAGTGACTGATCAGCAATTTGCATTGATTGACGGCAAGATTCGCCATCTTCCAGGCGGAGTTGACGAGTATTTAAAGATTATGGAAGACTATGAGCGCGCAAATATGCAAGAATCTAAGGCAGATTTTGAGGCGAGTTCTAGGGCGGTTGCTGGCGATTCGTCAGATGCGGATTCTGCGGAAAAATCCAATCAAAAATATGAAGCAAAATTAAGCGGAAAAGCTTACTACGATGCTACTAGAAGAGTTTCAGCAATAGAGCGAAAACTAGAAAAGCTTGAGGAAGAAAAAAGCGAGATTGAGCAAAAAATGGCTAGCCATAATCCTAGCGATTTTGTTGGCTTGCAAGAGCTTAACGAGAAGTTACAGGCGAATCAAAGTGAGTCGAGCGCGTTAGAAGAAGAGTGGCTTGCGCTTAGTGAGCAAATTTGATGCAAAAGTCTACAGTTTTTGCATTGCGATTTTGCTCAAGATTAATGCTGCATGCTAGTTAATGCCGCGTGCTAGATTGTTGAATTATGGCTCAAATTAAGGATATGTTGGAATCTGTAAAACCTATTCGCTTTGATGGCAGAGATGTAGACGAGTTGCGACCAGTAAAAATCACGCGCAATTTTACAAACGTGCCAGAAGGCTCCGTTTTAATCGAGTGTGGTAACACGCGCGTTATGTGCACTGCCACTTTTACTATTGGAGTTCCGCGTTGGAGACGAGACACTGGTTTAGGTTGGGTTACAGCCGAATACTCAATGCTTCCAAGAGCCACTGCCGAGCGCACTGATCGCGAGTCTGTTAAGGGCAAAATCGGCGGCCGCACGCACGAGATTAGTCGCCTTATTGGTCGCTGCCTTAGAGGTGTTATAGATATGAAGGCAATGGGCGAGTGTTTGATTCAAATTGATTGCGATGTTCTTCAAGCAGATGGCGGCACGCGTACAGCTTCGATTACGGGCGCATATGTTGCTCTTGTAGATGCGCTAAATTGGGCAGAAAAGCACAAGCATATTCGTAGTGCTAAAAACGTTCTTAAAGACTCTGTTTCTGCTGTTTCTGTAGGCGTGATTAATGGCACTCCAATGCTTGATTTGCCGTATGTAGAAGATAGTCAAGCAATGACAGATATGAATGTTGCTATGACTGGTTCTGGCAATTTTATTGAGATTCAAGGCACTGCGGAACATCGCCCGTTTAATCGCGATGAGCTTAATGTTTTGCTTGATTTGGCAGCTAAAGGTAATCGTGAGCTTCAGGCTGCTCAGCGCGCTGCTTTAAGTCAAAATTAAATAAAGTTTATATCTATATCTGTTTATTCGATAAATTACTAAGGAGTGGCGAGCGTGAAACTTGTTGTGGCAACGCATAATGAGGGTAAACTCGTTGAAATTAAGCGGATTCTTAACGAAGAGTTTGTGGAAATGTCGGAGCATATTGAGCTTGTTACTGCTGGCTCTTTGGGGCTTCCAGATCCAGTAGAAACAGGCGTGACTTTTGAGCAAAATGCGTTAATCAAAGCTAGAGATGTTTCTTTAAGAACTGGTTTGCCTGCAATAGCAGATGATTCAGGTTTGATTGTAGATGTTCTCGGAGCTGCTCCAGGAATATTGTCTGCGCGTTGGAGCGGTGTTCATGGAGATGATAAGGCGAATAATGAGCTTTTGCTTAAACAGCTTGAAGACATTCCAGATCAGTGTAGAACAGCACGATTCCGCTGTGCTGCAGCTTTAGCTATTCCTAAGGGTTGTGGTGAAACAGAACTTGAAAACAGTATGTGGAAAACAAATGGTTTTGAAACTGTTCGCGTTGGAGAAATGGTTGGTAGACTGATTAGAGTTCCACGCGGAGAGAATGGTTTTGGTTACGATCCGCTTTTTGTACCAGATAATCAGCCTGTTAGAAATGGCATTCAAATGCAGGATTTGACAAGTGCTCAGCTTAGTCAAGAAGAGAAGAACGCCATTTCACACAGGGGCAGTGCGTTACGAGCGCTTTTGCCAGAGTTAAAAGCTATGTTCCTTGGGCAAACTAAGTAAATAAACTAAGCAAACCAGAAGTAAACTATCTGATTTGTAAAATTGGATTTGCGATTTTTAATCTGTGAACAAATCTTTAGATATGATAATGCGATTTTCAGCAACCTGCTTTAAATGCTTGCCATAATTGCTTTTACCATATTTTTCTGCAGACTCAAGCAAACGCTCGCGACTAATCCATTGATTCTCGTACGCAATCTCCTCAAGCACTGCGATTGGCAGTCCCTGCGCTCGCTCTATTGTGCGCACAAATTCGCCAGCTTCGTAAAGCGAGTCCATTGTGCCAGTGTCTAGCCACGCGTATCCGCGACCAAGAGTCATAACGTTTAGTGAGCCATTTTCTAAGTACATTTTGTTAAGGTCCGTAATCTCAAGCTCGCCGCGTGCGCTTGGCTTAACTTGTTTTGCAAACTCTGTAACTCTGGAATCGTAGAAGTATAATCCTGTAACAGCATAGTTCGATGCTGGGTGTTCTGGTTTTTCTACTATGCTAACGGCTTTGTGATTTTCATCAAATTCCACAACGCCGTATCTTTCTGGGTCGTCTACGTAGTAGCCGAATACTGTAGCACCGTGTTCTACGCGTGCAGCGTGCTTTAAAATAGCTCCCAGGCCATTTCCGTAGAATATATTGTCTCCAAGCACGAGCGCGCAAGAATCGCCATTTATAAACTCTTCTCCGAGTATAAATGCTTGAGCAAGACCGTCTGGCGATGGCTGAACTTTGTAAGATAAGTTGATTCCAAATTGTTCTCCGCTTCCAAGTAGCCTTTCAAAATTCGGCAAGTCTTGAGGAGTAGAAATCACAAGAATATCTCGGATTCCAGCCATCATAAGCACGCTAAGAGGGTAATACACCATTGGCTTATCGTAAACTGGCAAAAGCTGCTTAGACGTTACTGTAGTAAGTGGGTATAGGCGTGTGCCAGAACCGCCAGCAAGAATAATGCCTTTCATCTTTGAAACATCCTTTACTTGTTGTTTTGTTCAATTCTATTTACGTAAGACTCAAGCAAATCTTCCCAATCGCATGGCGTAAATCCAGCGGACTCGATTTTTTGCAAGTCAAGTGCGCACTTGTGTGGTCTAGGAGAGCCATTAGATATGCGCGTGTAATCGTCTACGCGATTTGCTTCGATTTTGCTTGTGTCTACATTAAGTTGTGTAAACACTTTTTGAGCAATATCGTGCCAAGACGCGATTTTTCCTGAACCTGTAAGATTGTATGTTCCGTATTGTGCTTGAGTGTTTAGAAGATGGAACATGCCTTTTACTAAGTCGCTTGCAAAAGTGAGTCTGCCAGTTTGATCTATTGGCGCTTGAACACTAACAGATTCGCCATTTTTTAAACGGTTTGCAAAGTCAATCATGCGCGTTACAAAGTTTCGTCCTTCTCCGACAATCCAGCTTGAGCGAATAATATAATGCTGTGGAACGTTTGCTACTAGAGAATCTGCTGCAGCTTTTGTTTCGCCGTACACGCCTAGTGGTGCAAAGTCTTCGTTTTCTTTGTGATTTTCTTGAGTGCCGTCGAAAACATAGTCGCTTGAGATGTGCACAAGAGTAATGTGGTGTTCTTGCGCTATTTTTGCAAGATTTGCCACTCCTTTAACGTTGCTATTCCACGCGGCTCTTCGCCCTTGTAGCGTTTGCGCGCCATCTACAGACGTGTATGCTGCTGTGTTAATAATCGTTCCGTACAAATCCCAGTCGTAGCGGCTGTAATCGTCTTTATTTGCTATATCGAAGCTATCTAAGTCTACGTACTCAAATCCTTCTAAATTATTCTCTTTAGCATAATTTTGTATTGCGCGACCAAGTTGACCGTTGCATCCAGTTACAAGAGTGCGTTTTGGTGCCATTGGCTTTGCGTTTTTTAGCATTGGGTGGTGTAAGTCAGCTTCGCTGCGCTCGGATTCTTCTAAAGGTATTGGCCAATTAATGTGTAAATCTGGGTCTGCAAGGTTTACAAAAGTGTATGTTTTCTTTTGCTCTAGTGACCAATGTGCGTTTACTAAATAAGTGTATGCCGTGCCATCTTGCAAAGCTTGGAAGCTGTTTCCTACGCCTCTAGGAACGTAGATTGCTTTGCTAGGGTTTAGTGTGGTTGTGTACACTTGACCGAAGCTTTTACCTGGTCTTAAATCCACCCATGCGCCAAATACTTCGCCAGTAGCAATGCTTATGTATTTATCCCATGGCTCTGCGTGGATGCCTCTGGTTACTCCGCGTTTTTCGTTGAACGAAATGTTGTTTTGTACGGGTCCAAAGTCGGGGAGACCTAGAGCCGTCATTTTTGCGCGCTGCCAGTTTTCTTTGAACCATCCGCGGTTATCTCCGTGTACTGGAAGATCAAATACGATTAAACCTGGAATATTGGTTTTTGTAACGCTTAGTTCTTTTTCAAATTCCATAGCATCCTACAAATTCTTTATTTTTGATTAGATTTATGACTATTTTTGGCTAGATTTGCATACAATTTGTATACAAGCAGACTTGACTTTTAGGCGATTCACTGCCCTTGAGCTTTGTACTTTGCTTCAGTCGCGCTTTTAGCGCCTTCCCACCATGCGCGATTTTCCGTGTACCATTTGATTGTTTGCTCTAAGCCTGTTGTAAAGTCTGTGTGCTTTGGTTTCCATCCAAGCTGTGTTTGTAGCTTTGTGCTGTCAATCGCGTAGCGGCGGTCGTGGCCTGGGCGATCTTTTACAAGGTCAAAGTCGTCTGCATCTTTGCCCATCATTTCAAGAATCATGCGCAAAACTGTTATATTGTTTTTCTCGCCATTTGCACCAATCAAGTACGTGTTTCCAAGCTCTCCCTTTGTGAGGATTGTCCAAACAGCACTGCTGTGGTCTTCTGTGTGAATCCAATCTCGAACGTTTAAGCCTTGACCATACAACTTTGGCTTAATGCCTTCTAAAATATTTGTGATTTGGCGCGGAATAAACTTTTCAACATGCTGATATGGTCCATAGTTGTTTGAGCAATTGCTGATTGTTGTGTGCAAACCGTATGTGCGAGTCCATGCGCGTACCAACATATCGCTTGCTGCTTTTGTGGAGCTGTATGGGCTGGATGGGTGGTATGGCGTCTCTTCTGTAAATTTAGCTGGGTCGTCTAATGCCAAATCTCCGTACACTTCATCGGTAGAGATGTGGTGGTATCGAATCCCGTATTTTCTAACTGCTTCGAGTAGTCTAAAAGTTCCTTCAACATTGGTTTTAAGGAATGGTTCTGGGTTTGCAATGCTGTTGTCGTTGTGTGATTCTGCAGCGTAGTGCACAATTGCGTCGTGCCCTGGAACGAGCTTATCTAAAAGCTCTGCATCGCAAATATTGCCGTGAACAAAGTCAACTCTATCTTCTGGCAATCCTGCAATGTTTTCAATATTTCCGGCGTACGTTAACGCGTCTAGTACCGTTACGTGCGTTTCTGGGTGATTGTTCACTACGTAGTGCACAAAATTAGACCCAATAAAGCCGCATCCGCCAGTTACAATTATGTTTTTTGGCTCAAAGTTTGTTGTGTTACTCATGTTTTCCATAATATCCTCTTATATGCCTTTTGCTTTTTAGTTTTGATTATTGTTTAAGATTGTTGTTTATGCTTTATTGTTTAAGCTTTCTCGCATTGCGTTAAATGCTGGCTCGGCTTGACCGTCGTAAATCATGTGTGAATGAGACAGCACTATGCAGCGAGAACAAAGTTGCTTAATTTGATCTTCGCTGTGCGAAACAATTACCATTGTTTGCCCTCGTTTTTGCTGCTCTTTAAGCCTAGTAATGCACTTGTGTTGGAAAGCTTCATCTCCAACTGCAAGAATTTCGTCGATTAAGAATATGTCTGGATCGCTGTGCGCTGCTACAGAAAACGCCAATCGTAAGAACATTCCAGAAGAGTAGAACTTAACTTCTGTATCCATAAAAGGCTCTATTTCGCTAAAGTCTACTATTGATTGGTATTTATCGTCTATTTCTTCTTTTGTCATTCCAAGAATTGCGCCGTTAAGATACACGTTTTCGCGACCAGTTAAGTCGGCAGCAAATCCTGCTCCAACTTCGATTAGTCCTGCGATTCTTCCGCGCGCACAAACTTCGCCTTCGTCTGGTTGCATAACTCCAGAAAGCATTTTAAGCATAGTAGATTTTCCAGATCCATTCATGCCTATTAGTCCAACAGTTTCGCCGCGTTTAATAGTAAAACTAACATTGCTTAAAGCTGTAAAGTTTTGTGTCTCGTGCTTTTTAGACGGCGGTGTTAGCAAGTTTACAATCGACTCTTTAATCGAATGATTTGCTCGCAGCGAGAATCGTTTAGTAACGTTGGAAACGCTTAACACAACGTCTTCTGGAAGTGTGTTATAAGGCTTATTCATATATAACTCCTGCTGCTCTTAAAAGTAAAATCCACAAAATCTTAGTAAGCTTAAATTTCTTGAGCAAACTTGCCTTCAAGATGTCTAAATGTAACTTCGCCAATAAGTAGTACAGCAAATGCGACTACAAGGCTTTCGCAAAGTCTTAAAGACCAAGCTCCTGCAAATTGGAAAGTGCGATCTGTGGCATTTAGCCAGAATCCGCGGTGGAATGCTTCAACGCTTATTGCAATAGGATTTGCATAATACATCTCTAAAACCCATCGTGGTGCGTGGGCTGCAACCATTTGCCATGTGTAGAAGCACGGCGCAAGCCATACGGCAACCATTGCTACTAAGTCTGTAATATTTTCTGCATCTCTGTAAAAAACGTTTATTGCTCCAAAGAATAATCCAAGACCAAACGCAAACGTACACACGCTAATAAATCCGATTATTGCCACTATTACGCCTGCAAAATCTGGAATCCACCCCATGCATAAAGCTCCGATTATAAGCACGATTACTTGTGGGAAAAAGTGCACAAAAGCAACTCGTAGCGATGCAAGTGGGAATAGTTCTCTAGGAAGATAGATTTTTTGTATTAAGCCAGCATTAGAAAGTATTGATCTTGTGCAATTAGAGAATGCTTCTACAAAAAAGTTTGTTACTATAATTCCACTAAAAAGGTACAGTGGGTAGGCTTGAATTCCGCCTCCGCGGCCAAGTCCTAAGAAAATTCCCATTGCAACGTAGAACACTACAAATTGCGTTATTGGCTTTACGTACGTCCAAGCCATACCGAGCCACGAACCGCGATATCTTATTCGTACTTCTTTTTTTACAAGTAAGTCAAGCAAATAAAGGTACCTTGGAATGTCTATCAAACCTTTGCTTCTACCAGGGTGATAGATGGCGTCAGACTTTGTTGTCATCGCTGCCTTTCTTGCAAAATTTGCAGTGTGTATGCACATATAACTTTGTTAAGTTTACATTTGGGGATTGATTTGATTCAATATTTGGCTAAATATTTGGTTAAATTATGCGCAGTATTGTGAGCAGTATTATGCGAGATATTATGTTCATCATTATATGTAATAATTTTAGCTTTTAGATTAGTTGTTAATGTGATTATTTTGTGATTATTTTGTGATTTTTATGTGATTATTTTGTGCTTATATTGTTCTATTTATTTTGGCATGTTTGAAAGTTTTTATACGCTGCTAAACTGAAAAATTATGAGTAAGCGAATTCTTGTTACTGGTGCTGGTGGGTATATTGGTCGTCACGTTGTTAAAGCTCTTTTAGATGCAGGCGCTAGCGTAATTGCTTCCGACTTGCGTTTAGATGGTGTTGATGAGCGCGCAACGCGTATTGAAGCGAATATTTTTAGCGATGATGCTGATTTGTTTGCAAAGCTTGGGTCTCCAGACGTTTGCTTGCACATGGCTTGGCGCAACGGTTTTAAGCATGCTGCAGACACGCATATGGAAGATTTATCGAACCATTACCGCTTTATTCGTCTTATGCTTCAAGGTGGCTTAAAACAGATTGCTGTTATGGGTTCTATGCACGAAGTTGGCTACTGGGAGGGTGCTATTGACGAGAACACGCCTTGCAAGCCAGCTTCCATGTATGGCATTTCTAAGAATGCTTTGCGCGAAGCTACTTTGCTTTTAGGTAAAGAGTATGATGCAACTGTTCAATGGATTCGCGCATACTACATTGTTGGCGACGACGCTCGTGGAAACTCTATTTTCTCTAAGCTTCTTCAAGCTGCTCAAGAAGGAAAGAAGACTTTTCCGTTTACTACTGGCAAAAACAAATACGACTTTATTAATGTAGACGTGTTAGCTAAGCAAATTGCTGCAACCGTTTTACAAGATAAAGTAAATGGCGTAATTAATTGCTGCACGGGGGAGCCTGTTTCGCTTGCAGACCGCGTTGAACGTTACATTCGCGAGAATAATCTTGATATTTCGCTTGAGTATGGCGCATTCCCAGATAGGCCTTACGATTCTCCAGCAGTTTGGGGAGATAATAGCAAAATCCAAAAGATTATGAGTGATTTTCTAAAATAGTTATTGCAAATCGTAACTTTTCTGGATTTTTAATGCTAAATTATGGTTTTTAGAAAGGATTAACATTGCGTGAAACATTGCAAAACAGCAAGTGCCCATGCATATATTTTGTTCTTCCTTGCTACAACGAGGAGCCTGTTCTTTCGCAGACTTCTAGTATTATTTTAAGCAAAGTTACTTTTCTTATTGAAAATAAGATTATTTCGGATTATAGCCGTATTCTTTTTGTGGATGATGGTTCTAGAGATTCGACTTGGAATATTATTTGCGATTTACACCAGTCGAATCCTTCGCTTTTTGGCGGTGTAAAGCTTGCGCATAATCGTGGACATCAAAATGCTTTGCTTGCTGGCTTAACTACAGCATATAAATCGGGTTGCGATGCTGCAATTTCCATGGACGCCGATTTGCAAGACGATGTTGATGTTGTTGATCAATTTATTGCAAAATATGTGGAAGGCTACGAGGTTGTGTATGGCGTTCGCTCGTCTAGAGAAACAGACACGTGGTTTAAGCGCAACACTGCATTAGCTTTTTACAGTGTTTTCAGATGGATGGGCGCAGAAACAGTTCCGAATCATGCCGATTATAGACTTATGGGCAAGAGTGCGTTGAAGGCTCTTTTGGAATATAAAGAAGTTAATCTTTTCTTGCGTGGTATAGTGCCATCTATTGGCTTTAAGTCAACAAAAGTTGAGTATGTGCGTGGTAAGCGCAAAGCTGGTGTGTCTAAGTATCCGCTTAAAAAGATGATTTCGTTTGCTATAGATGGCATTACATCTTTTTCTACTAAGCCTTTGAGTTTTGTAACATTTGCAGGATTCGCGTCTATTTTAGTTTCACTATGCGTATTTGTTTATGTAATAGCTTCTGTTGTGCAAGGAAAAGCAGTTGCTGGCTGGGGCTCTGTTATGTTCTCAATGTGGTTTATTGGTGGATTGATTATGCTTTCAATCGGCATTGTGGGCGAATATATTGGAAAGATTTACATGGAATCTAAGCATCGCCCACGTTACGAGATTGAAACTACTATTTAGATATTTATATATTTAGGTATCTAAATTCTTAACTACTACTTAGTGCTTATTTTGCATTGGTTCAGAGAATTTTACGACTATATACTTGTTATCTAAAACAGTAGTGCATTTATCCGAAGGCCAAGAAGGCAGATTTTGTGCGGCCTTTTCTGCGTTTATATAAACGGATTCTAATACAGGATTTTTCATTTTAAATCCAGTAGTTGAGCGTATGAAACCAGTTTTTACCCATGTGCCGTGAAGAGTTGAGAATCCAATCTCAAACATTGATCGTCCAATAAGTTCAAGCTGATTTGACTTAAATTCACTAGGATTGTAGTCTGCTATGTGATTGCCAACGAATATTACTTTAAGAGGATTTTTATGATTTGCTTGTAGTACTTCTATTCTTCTAGCAACATCTTGAGCAATGTAATAGTCTTGGTTATAAGTCATGTATTCCGTGTAATACAAGCGATTTACTGTAAACGACTGACTTAATCCAATAATTGCAAGAAGAATGCATGCAATAATCGTTGTTAAAGTCTTTTTACTAAATTGCATAATGTAATGTAACAAATACATGCATGCAAAAGCGCCAGCAAGCGGGTATGTTAGTTCCGTTCGCGCTATTCCAGATGTGCCAAGTATTACGCTCATCATCATGGGGCTTGCAGCTATAGCAATAGCAAAAATAATAGTAAAAGCGTTAAGCTCTTTACGAATCACTTGAACAATAGTTAATAACACTAAAGCGATTAATGCAATTGTTATAAATACGCTATGGAATATTGTTCTTCCTAGATACATGTTTATTGCACGTGAAAGTATAGCATAAATGATTTTTGCTATAGGGTCTTTACCCCAACGCATTTGTTCTTTAATGTACGGATCCGTGAAGGTGTGGTTGGTAGCGATAACAATTTTATTCAAAATCACATAGCATGCATAGCTTGCTATAAACACGCAAATATACGTAAAAACGTAGCTTACTATGTTCTTGAATTTGCATGCATAGTCGCCCTTAATTATTAGTGCAATCATGGCTGTTCCAGCAATAAAAACAGTAGTCATTGCTAAGTAGAGAGTAAAACCAAAAATCGCAAAAATAAGTGCCATTAATGCGTATGCTAAAAGAGTTTTAAGTTCTTTACGATTTTGGTACGCGTTATGCGCACACATAAGCGACATGCTAACAAACATTAGCGCACAAGCTACGTCATCTCCCATAAGCAAGAATCCAAGCATTTCTGCAAGAATAGGAGCGCTTATAAAAGGAATCATAAATAAAGCTGGGTGGAATTTTGCGCCCAAATTGTGCGCTTTGCTAAACAAGTATGCCCATGTTGTTGCGGAAGCAAAAAGCGCAAGAATCATTAAGATTCCAGCTAATGAATTGTTATACCAGTATCTTCCTGTAACGTACTTAAAAGCCAGCAAGCCGAAGCGTTCTAGGCGAATCCAAGAATTGTAAAGAGCCTTAGATCTAGAGATCATTTCTTCTGTGTCTATAGAAAAAGTGTTAGAAAAAGCTTTTTGACCGTATGCAATAATCAAAAAAATCGCGCTTATTGCAAGTTCTGCAACATTAGATTTGCAAAAATCAATGAAGTCTTTAAAGGAATACGTTTTTTCTATAATTGCTCTAGTTGTGCTAGTTGAGTTGCTTTTTTTGCCGCATTTTGCAAGTGTAGCTGAATCTTGTAGTTGATTAGTGTTTAATTCTTTAATACAACTAGAGTCTGCTTGATTCATACTACAACCCTTCTATGTGTTTGACATGCATGTGCTACTTGTCACTAAAAAATATACTATAAGATTTTAATGCGTGACAACAATCTAAAAACTGATTGTGTTTAGTAGTACAATAGATATGATTTGTGCTATTTTACCGATTAGTGTGCAATGGAGACGATTTATGAATCCTGCAATTTCCGTGGTGGTTCCTGCGTACAACAAGGAGCCGTATATTAAGCAGTGCATGGATTCACTTGTTAATCAAACTTTTAAAAACATTGAGATTATTGTTGTTGACGACGCTAGTACAGATAATACTTTGCAAATTTTGCGCGATTATGAGCATAAAGATTCTAGAGTAAAAATTATTGCTAAAGATCATAATTGCGGTAGGCATGTTGCGCGTAAAACTGGTGTTCAGTCGACTAGCGGTGATTACGTTCTTTTTGTTGACGCAGATGATGAGATTGATCTTAAAGCTTGCGAAGTTCTCTACTCATACGTTACTAATAATCCTGCAGATATATTGCATTTTGGTGTTTCTATTCACCCAGAAGGCAAATCAGATGAAGATTTTGCATACAGCTACGATCAAATGTATGCGCAAAATAATGGTGATCAAACTGGCGATAATATTATTAAATCAACGTTTTCTAGTGATTTTCCGCATTGGACACCTTGGAATGTTATAACAGCGCTTTTTAAAGGTGACTTAGTTCGAGATTCGTTTAAAAAAACAGTTTCAACACGACTTTCTAAAGCAGAAGATGCTTACGAATATTTCGCTATTGCAGCCTTTGCTCAAACTTTAAAAGACTTAACAGCGTTTCGCGCGCTTAAATACCATATTGGCAGAGGAATTTCTGGAAGATCTAAGATAAGCGTTGAAAAATTTACTGTAGAACAACGAAGTGTTAAAGATGTTGTAAGCGCTGTTTACGATTTTGCTAATGATTTTGCTAAAGAGCCTTCGATGAAAAGTCGCAAGCAAACCATTGAAGAAGCCTCACGCTGGTTTGATAATCGTGGATTAAAAATAGTAAAAGATGAGTTCTTTACAAGACTAAAAGTCGAGGATTTTCAAGAAGCCATAAACGCTGTTATTGAAACATGGGGATTAGAACGCGCGTGCTCAATTGTGCTAGAAAAGCTTGTAGACCTTATGAATCAAGTTGTAGAAAGCGATTGCATAATAAAACACGGTTCAGTGTGTGATGTTCTTCTTAACGTTTATAGAAATATTAAACCAGATAGTTTTAAAGACAAACAAAACACAACTTACGATAAGCAAGTAGACTTAATGTCTTTGCATATTATGCAGGTTCATCAGCAAAAATATGAAGAAGAACAGAAACGTTTGCAAATTGAAGCGCAAAAACGTTACGATGCAATGCCAGTGTATAAGCGTTTTGCAAAAAAGATAAAAAATATTGTTAAAAACTTAACTAAATCAAAGAATGATAAATAAAGTCTAAAAAATAAATTTGAGATTAAACAAAATACAAAATTACACAATAGAATAATCAAGGATAATTAAGGGTAAATCAGGAGATAACATGATTTTGGAAAATCCAAAGCGCTTGGGCATTTTCTTCTTCTACGATGCGCAAGGTCACGCAGACCATTATGTGTCTACGCTGCTTGACGGATTCAAACCATTCTTTAACGAGCTTGCGATTGTAGTTAATGGCAAAATCGACGAGTCAAGCAAAGCGATGCTTAAAGGTTACGCGAACAAGTTTATTTTGCGCGAAAACAAGGGTTTTGACGTGTGGGCGTACAAAACTGCAATGGACTCTTACGGTTGGGCAGAGTTGGAAAAGTTTGACGAAGTAGTGCTATTTAACGCTACGATTATGGGTCCAGTTTATCCGTTTAGCGAAATGTTTAACGCTATGAACGCAAAAGACCTTGATTTTTGGGGCATAACAAAGTTCCATAAAGTTAATGGAGATCCGTTTGGATACAGTCCGTACGGATATTTGCCAGAGCATATTCAATCGCATTTTCACGCATACAGGGAAAGCTTTGTTCAATCCAAAGATTTTCAGGATTATTGGAACAATCTTCCACCAATCAACAGCTACTTTGAGTCTGTTGGATTGCATGAATCAGTATTTACAAAGCGATTTGCAGATAAGGGATACAAGTGGTCTGTATACGTTGATACGAGTGATTTAGAAGGCTATTCTTATGGCCCAATAACGTATGCTGCAAGGCAGATTGTGGAATACAAGCGATGCCCGATTTTTAAGCGCAGGTCTTTCTTCCACGACTACTCCGACGTTTCTACGCAATCTGTTGGAAACCAAGCATTAGACTTATACGAGTATTTGAAAGACCACACAGATTACAACACGGATTTGATTTGGGAAAATGCTTTGCGAAGCATGAATATGGCAGATTTGATGAAGAATCTTCATTTGCGATACATTTTGCCGCAAAATCATGTTGTAGAAAACTCATCAACAGCTACATCAGCATCTACGGCTAAGCCAAAAGTCGCGTTGTGTATGCACTTGTATTACATGGATTTGCTAGATAAAAGTTTGCACTATATTCAGTCTATGCCGCAAGGATGTGACGTTATTTTAACTGTAGGATCGAAAGAAAACCAGCAAATTGTGAAACAGTGTGTGGAACATCTTCCATATGACGTAGACGTGCGGTTAATTGAAAATCGCGGTAGAGACGTGAGCGCATTCTTAGTGGGCGGCGGCGCAGATCTTATGAAGTACGATTACGTATGCTTTGCTCACGATAAAAAAGTCACGCAATTATCGCCTCGAAGCATAGGCGACGGATTTGCTTACAAGTGTTTTGAAAATATTCTTGCAAGTAAAGAGTATGTGCAAAACGTTATAAATCTGTTTGAAACGCATCCGCGACTTGGAATGGCAATGCCAACGCCGCCAAATCATGCGGACTACTTCCCAGGATTTACATACACTTGGGGTCCAAACTTTGAAGGCACAAAGAAATTCCTAGAAAAAACGTTAGGAGTTAGCGTTCCGTTAGACGAAAACAAAGACGCTATAGCTCCGCTTGGCACAATGTTTTGGTTCCGTACAAAAGCTATGCGTGGGCTATTGGATAGAAAGTGGACTTACGAAGATTTTCCAGCAGAACCGCTAAAAATAGACGGAACGTTGTTGCACTTTATAGAGCGAGCATACGGGTATGTGCCGCAATCCAACGGATATTATGACGCATACATATTCTCGGATCACTTTGCGCGAATAGAAATGACTAACCTAGAATTCGATGTTCGAGAACTATCAAAATCTGTGAGCACGCCATGGATTAAACGCAATTTGGAAGAAACTTGTAGAGAAGTAATGCGCGGAAAGCGATTCCGTTACGCTGCTTTAAGAGTATTAAAGAGTATTGCAAAGCGAGTTTTCTATAAAACACTGTACATAGGTCAAAGAATTGTGCACATTGGTCGTAAAGGTAAAGAAGATGAGTGATATAAGCGTAAATACAGCTGCGACAAAACTTACGCGCGCAAAAAAACCGCGACTTTTCTACTTGGATTGGATTCGCGCAATAGCTGCGATTTTGATTGTTGTAACTCATTTTAACAATCCATATTTGGAGCCAATGCGGTTCTTCGTAAATAGACCGTTTGGAATCTACATTGGTGGATTAGGAGTATCGCTATTTTTGATTATTTCTGGCGCTGCTCTTATGTACAACTATGGCGATAGAGAAAGCCTGGATTTGCGCACATTCTACACAAAGCGCGCAAAAACACTATACCCAATGTTTTGGGTAGCATTCATAGTGGCGAATATTTTATTGTTTATTCGCAATAATGGATATATTTTTGTACCAAGGCATAAAATAACAGCAATTTTTTCGCTTTTTGGAATGGATGGTTATGCTTCTGCATTCGGCGTAGGTACTTTTTATGTTCTAGGCGAATGGTTCTTAGGGTTCATAATACTGTTTTACATAGTGTTTCCACTTTTAAGAGTTGGCGTAAATAAAATGCCAATAACAACTGTGTGCGTTGTGTTGGCTCTATACGCTGCAACAGTTGTGTTCTTTACTTTTTACCAGATTCCGCGAGTACCGTCTGATATTCTTTTAACAACAAGATTGCCAGAATTAGTATTTGGCATGATTTTTGTAAAGTTTATTAAAAAAGTGCCTTGTTGGCTTGCTGCAGTATCTTTTGTGATTCTTGCATTGCAACAATTAACGCATGTTTTACAAGGAAATATTGCCGTTACGATTGTAGGAATATTAGCATTTTTGCTGCTTTCTTATATTGGTGAACTTGTTAAAAGTTTTAAGCCATTAAGCGCGTGTACAAAATTTATATCCGCATATTCGTACCCGATTTTTTTGGTACACCATGTGTTAATAATGCAAGTGTTTACAGTAATATATCCAGTGTGGCTTAATCGCTGGCAAGCATACGGATTGCTAATCGCAGAGTTTGCGGTGATTCTTGTGCTTTCTGTAATACTCAAGCGTTTTACAAACTTGATTGTTGGTTTTGTGAGCAAATGTTGGGTGAAAATCGGCAGCAAGAATCGCAGTTTGGACTAACATGCGTATTTGTTCTGGAATAATCACCTATAATCCAACTTTAACAGACGTAAGCACGTGTTTAGAAGCGCTATGCAATCAAGTAGAGCGCGTAATAATCGTAGACAATGCGTCTAAAAATGTTAAAAGTTTGCAAGAAGTTGTAAGCAAATACGCAAACGTGACTTTAGTTAAAAACAGTAAAAATATTGGTTTTGCAAAAGCATTAACGCAAGTGTTTGAATGGGCAAAATCGCAAGGTTTCAACTGGGTTCTAACGCTTAACGACGATTCTGTTGTGCCAAGCAACATGATTAGCGAATACAAGAAAATCCTGGAAAATCAGGGAAGTCTTGTAAATCAAAAAAATTCAAAAAATTCCAAAATCGCAATTGTATGCTCTTTGCTAAAAAACCGTTTAGACGGCACGATTTTACACAGCAAATGCCACGAAGACGAATGCATAACGTCTGGAAGCTTAACAAGCGTAGAAGCGTGGCAGAAAATCGGCGGATTTGACGAATGGCTAGAAATCGACGGAGTAGACTTCGACTTTTCAAGGCGACTTGCGCGTGCTGGCTGGCAAATCGTAGAGTGCCAAAACGTTATAATGGAACACCAAATCGGCAAAGCGCGCTCAATAAACTTGATTATAAAACACCCAATCGTGTGGAATCACAATGCAAATCGCAAGTACTATATAGCGCGAAATATGCAAGTAGTGGATTACAAAATGGGAACATACTCGTATGCTAAGTCGTTGCGTGCAGTTGTGCGAGATATGATTTTCGTTGCGCTGTGGGAAAAGAATAAATTTGCGAAAATTCGCGCGATGATACGCGGATTTAAGGATGGGCAGCAAAAGATTCGTCAAATGCGCAAAGCAGAACAGAACGCGGTTTGAAAGGATAGCAATGGAAAATTACGCTAAAAACGAAAATCCGCTAGTTTCTATAATCGTGCCAGTCTACAATTCTGCAAAATATTTGAGCGGATGCGTGGACTCGATTCTTGCGCAAACGTACAAAAACATAGAGCTGATTTTGGTAGACGATGGATCAAAAGACGACTCGGGTAAAATTTGCGATTCGTATGCATCAAAAGATTCGCGAGTTAAAGTAATACACCAACAAAACGGCGGAATATCGCGTGCGCAGAACGCAGGGCTTGATGCAGTGAGTGGGGAATTTATAGCGTTTGCAGACAATGACGATATTCTAGATTGCAAAAATATTGAGATTTTACTAAACGCTATTTTGCAAAGCGGAGCTAGTATGAGCAAAGCAAAATGGCGTCAATTTGGGCTAAGTAGCTTAGAGCAGATTAAAAAAGAAGCTGGTTTGGGTGCGCGCGGATTGGGTACGGAAAAATCGCAAGTAACCGCGCGTTTAGAGAACGCGACTCAAATAAAAATCGTAAAAAATCCTCTAAAAGCGTATCAAACTGTATTTTGCAAAATATTTAGAATAATCGGAAATAAGCTGGGCAAAAACAGCGAAGCGCGCTACTTTAACGAAGCGAATTGGTGCAGGCTTTACAAGCGAGAAATCTGGCAGGGAGTGCGATTCCCCGAAGGAAAGTTTGCGCAAGACACGGCGATGGCAAGCGTGCTGTACTCGCGCATGAATTGCGTGGCACATGTGGATGAAGTGCTGTATTACTGGCTGCAACGCGAGGATTCCGTAACGCATAAAATGCGAGACGCGGGCTTTTATCACGATCATATAGATGCAGTTCGAGCAAATTGGGATTTGTGCTTAAAGCACAATGTTGTGCCAGCAAGAAGCTACTACACAATGGTTGGAAACTTAAGGTATGAGCGATGCGCGCTGAAAAGCGGAGAAAATAAGCTTAATGGCGGAAAAAGTAGCGACGCAGAAATCCAAAAAATATACGAAAAAAATTATGTTAAAGACGTAGAATTTGCTAAATCAGCTGTTAAAAAGCTTACGATTTTGCAGCGCGCGCAATGTTTTACTATGGCGTGTGTGAGAAATCTTGAAAAAATAATCTACGATTACAAAATCAAAAATATGAAGTAATGCAATTAAAAATCGAAGAGTAAGTGCAAATCAGAAAGCAAGAAATGAGTGGGAAAATGAGCGAATACCCAGATTTAGTAGTTGTTGGAGCAGGATTGTTTGGCTTAACTGTAGCTCAGCAGGCTGCAGAACGCGCTGGCGCAAGCGTTGAAATTATTGACGTGCGTAGTCACATTGGCGGAAATGCTTACTCGTATTTTGACGAGCGAACGGGAATTGAAATTCACAAGTATGGCGCACATCTTTTTCACACAAGCAACAAGCACGTGTGGGATTACGTGAACCGCTTTACAACGTTTACTAACTACGTGCATCGCGTTTACGCAACTCACGACGGCGAAGTGTATTCGTTGCCAATCAACTTAGGTACAATTAACCAATTCTTCCACGCGCATTATACGCCAGAAGAAGCTAAGGCTTTGATTGCAAGCCAAGCGGGGGAGTTTGCTGGCAAAGATCCGCAGAATTTGAACGATAAAGGCATTAGTTTAATCGGGCGCCCGCTTTATGAAGCGTTTATTAAGAATTACACGGCAAAGCAGTGGCAAACGGATCCTTCTAAGCTGCCTGCTGGAATTATCAAGCGCTTGCCTGTGCGATTTAACTACAATAATCGCTACTTTAAAGACACTTGGGAAGGATTGCCAACGGACGGCTACACAGCTTGGATGCAGCGCATGATTGACGATCCGCGTATTCACATTTCGCTTGGCGTGGACTTTTTCGACGAATCGCAGCCGTTTAATAAGCACGCGTTGGCGGAGGCTGGAGTGCCGGTTGTTTATACCGGTCCGGTTGATAGGTATTTTGACTATGCGCTCGGCGAGTTGAAGTGGCGCACTGTGGACTTTAAGGAAGTGCGTTACCAGGAGAGCGACCACTTTGGCTGCCCAGTTATGAACTATTCGGATGCAGATGTTCCGTTTACGCGCGCAATTGAGTTTAAGAACTTTAATCCAGAGCGCGAGGAGGTTGGCGGGGAAGCTAGTGGTGAAGCTAGCGATTGCGCAACTTTCATGCCAGGCAAAAGCGTTAAAGCTGGGGAAACTGTTGTGTGGCAGGAGTATTCTCGCGCTGCAACTCGCGACGACGAGCCTTACTATCCAGTGAATACTGAGGAAGATAAGGCATTGTATGCGCGCTATGCAGAGCTTGCTGAGGCGCAGTCTAACACTGTTTTCGGTGGACGTTTGGGCACTTACAGCTATTACGATATGCACAACGTGATTGATATGGCTTTGCGTGCTTACGAATCGCAAGTAGCGCCACTTATTGCTCACTAAATGCAAAATATAAATTAATAAAAATAAATAAAAATAAAGAGCTATACATCAAAAAGTGTATGAAACTAAACTGACTAAATTCTATTTCAAGAACATACATCAGAACAGTTTTATACACTTTTTGACATATAACCCAAAAGGAGAAGATTATTTGATACTAAACTAAATGATCTCGCGTGTCAAGATACAAAATTTAGACTCAAACTATAGTAAAGTCACGCTTCCCACTTAGTAGGCTCAATAACTTCTTTGCCACCCATATAAGCCTGCATAGCCTTTGGAATATCAATCGAACCATCTTCATGCTGATGATTTTCCAAAATAGCCACAAGCCAGCGAGTAGTAGCCAAAGTGCCATTAAGCGTGCTAACTGGGCGAGTTCCGCCATCTTCCATGCGTTCGCGAACATTCAAGCGGCGAGCCTGATACTCAGTGCAGTTAGAAGTAGAAGTAAGCTCACGGTAACGACCCTGAGTTGGAACCCAAGCTTCGCAATCAAACTTACGAGCAGCAGAAGAACCAAGGTCACCAGCAGCAGTATCAATAATGCGGTAAGGCACTTCCACCTTAGCAAGCATTTCCTGCTCCATACCAAGTAACTTCTGATGCTCAGCGTGAGAATCTTCCTGCTTGCAATAAACGAACATTTCTACCTTATCGAACTGATGCACGCGAATGATACCAGAAGTATCCTTTCCAGCAGCACCAGCTTCACGACGGTAGCAGCTCGACCAACCGCAATAACGCAAAGCACCATTGCTTAAGTCAAGAATCTCATCCTCGTGCATACCAGCGAGCGCAACCTCGGATGTGCCAACCAAATACTGATCATCTGGCTCACGAAGGCGATAAATCTCGTCCGCGTGAGAATTCAAGAAGCCAGTTCCGCGCATTACTTCTGGACGCACAAGCGTTGGCGTAATTGCAAGCGTAAAACCGTGCTCTTCGGCTTGGTCTACAGCCATAGTAAGCATTGCGATTTGCAATCTAGCCACAGCACCGCGCAAGAAGTAGAAGCGAGAGCCTGCAACCTTTACGCCTCTGCGCATATCAATTCCAGCAACGCCAGTTCCAAGAGTCAAATGATCCTTTGGTTCAAAGCCTTCTGCAGTAAAGTCGCGAGGTGTGCCAACTTTCTTAACTACAACATAGTCGTCTTCTCCGCCTTCTGGCGCTTCATCTTCAACGATGTTAGAAAGCTTCCACATTGCTGTAGTGTAGTCGGCAGTAGCCTGCTCAGATTCAGCCTTGTATTCTGCAACCTTTTGAGCAAGTTCTTTAGTCTGAGCAATAAGTGTGACTTTCTCGCTATCTTGAGCAGCTGCAACCTTTTTTCCTATTGCTTTCTGCTCTGCTCTGGCTGCTTCAAAAGCCTTTAAACTGTTGCGGCGCAAGTCGTCTGCACGAAGCACCTCATCGACGAGCTCAACGGACTCGCCACGCTTGCGCTGCGATTCCTTAACTACGTCGGCATGTTCACGAATAAATTGGATATCAAGCATGTTTTCTAGCCTAGTGCCGCAAGGCGACAGATACATATATAATGGCATGAATAAGTGATTGCACTAAAAGGGGTAAAAATGGCGGTTATTCATGCTACGCAAGATAATTTTGAGAAAATTGCTGGTACTAATGAAATAGTTGTTGTTGATTTTTGGGCAACTTGGTGCGGACCATGCCGAGCTTTTGGTCCTATTTTTGAACAAGTTAGCGAAAAGTTTGACGATGTTCCATTCGTTAAGGTAGACATAGACCAGTCTCCTGATTTGGCAAGTGCTGCGGCGATTAAAGCGGTTCCAACGGTTATGGTTATCAAACGTGGAGATGTTATTTATCGTCAGGCTGGTGCTTTGTTGCCAGCCGATTTAGAAGATTTAGTCAATCAAGCTAAGGCTTACGATCCTAGTAAAGATGATGAAGGTAATTCTGTAAGCGAATCAAGTGAATCTGAAAATGATGGGGAATAGTAGTAAGAACCTTGATTTTAAGCCATTCTCTTTGCATGAGTCTACAATTATATATACTTTGTGCAAAAAGCTGTATGAGGATTATTTATTTTTAGATTTACGCTTTGTGCATTAACTTCTACCAAGGAGAGTTATGACAAGTCACCGAAGGAAAACTGTTACACTTACCTCATTGAGTGTTCGTCAGTGGGCAAGAATTGTAGCGATTTTTGTTGGTTTTGTGTCTGTAGTAACTCTTGGTATTGCGTCTAGGAACTTTTATTCGGCATCAAAGAATCATTCTGCGAAGCCTTACATAACTGCTTATTCTGCTACAGATTCCGCTAATCAGGTTTCGCGTGGTACGTATCGTAATTCGCTTAAAAGTGTTAAAAAAGGCGCTACTTCTTACATAACTGTGAATATCAATGGGAGTCATCGTACTGTTCTTGGCACGGATTTTACAAACGTTAAGTCTGTTTTAGAAGCTGGAGATATTACTCTTGGGCCTAATGATGTTGTAGAGCCTGCACTTGATTCCAAGGTAACTGAATCGACAGTTATCAACATTAAGCGTGCAGGCGCAAAGCTTGAAACTTCTGATGAACCGATTGCTTTTAACACGGTTAAGAAGGAAACTGCAGCTCTTCCAAAGGGCACGGAAAAGGTTAAGGATCAGGGTGCTCCTGGCGTGATGGAAACAAGTAAGATTGTTACTCGCGCAGGTGATAAAGTTGTTTCGTCTAACGTTTTTGTATCGTTTGTTAAGCAGGCTCCAAAAGATAAGGTCATTCTTGTTGGCACAGGTGGAGCTAGCGTAGATTCAGATTTTGCATCTTCTATTGGTACTACAGTTCCTGCTGGTGAAATGCAGGAGTGGGCGCATTCTTGGCTTCTTTCTAACGGTTACAGTGAAGCTGATTTTACTGCTACAGTGTTTATTATTTCACATGAATCAGGTTGGCGTGTAAACGCTATGAATCCTTCTGGTGCATACGGTTTGCCTCAGGCTCTGCCTGGAAGAAAGATGTCTTCTATGGGTGCTGACTGGGCGACTAATTATCAGACTCAGCTTCGTTGGTTCTGGAATTATTGCAATGGTCGTTACGGTTCCATTCAGGGTGCCTACAGGCATTGGTTGTCTCATAGAAGCTACTGATTTGTATTATACTTGCTACTATTATGAATTTTGCGGCAATTGTAAGTTTGTGAGGATTATAGATTTATAGACGCACAGACTCATAGTGTGTACTTATAGATTTGTTTTAAGGCGATTATCGTAGAGTCAAGTATGTTTCTTGGTTTTACGATAATCGCTGATTATTTTATGCGTGTTGTGTGAATATGGAAGGAAATTTAAGTGACAATATTGCCTAGAAAATCATGGTTTAATAAGGGTGATGAATTTGCTAGTGAGCATGCTAGCTGCAAGTCTTTCGTGAACTTGTCTAAACTTAGTCATGCTCTTGTTGGTGAAGAAGCGTATAAAAACAATCGTCTTACGCGTGCAGCCTTGGTTTCTCTGGCGATTCTAACTTTTATAACTTTTATTGGCAATTTTGCGCAATTGCAGCTCACTGCTGCATTACCTACTATTGTGCGTGAGTTTAATATAAGTGTTACTACGGGACAGTGGCTTACGTCTATTTTTCAGTTGATTATGGCTATTATGGTGCCGCTAACAGCATTTTTGACTAGACGATTTTCTACTCGTCAAATTGTTATTACTTCCATGATTCTTTTTACTCTAGGCTCAGTTATGGCATGGCTGAGTAATGATTTTATTATGGCGTTAGCTGGGCGAACTCTAGAGGCTATTGGCACTGGAGTTATGTGGCCTGTTCTACAGATTACTGTGTTTTCTGTATACCCAGTTACTCGTAGAGGAATGGCTATGGGTAGCGTTGGTATGGCAATGAGTATTGCTCCAGCAATTGGACCAACAGTTGGTGGTATGCAAACTGATTTTAATGGTTGGCGTTCTATATTCTTATCTCTTACAATTATCGGCGTAATTTCTATTATTCTTTCCATACTTTTCTTACATAATTTCGGTGAACATGATCGCTCTGCTAAGGCGGATTTTTTCTCCGTTGGACTTTCAATTGTTGGCTTTGGTGGAGTTATGTTTGGTTTCACAAACATTGAGTCTTATGGCATTTCAAATCCGCTTTCGTGGTCACCTATGGTTGTTGGAGCATGTGGAATAACGTGGTTTGTGATTAGACAATTGCGTGCGCGAGTTAAAGGAAAGCAGCCGTTGCTTGGAATAAGCGTGTTGAAGAATCGCTATTTTACGATTGGCACCGCTTGCGCATGTTTAACATTCTTTGCGTTTAGCTCAATTATGGTGGTTATTCCGCTGTATATTCAATCAGATCGTGGTTTTTCAGCTACTATGAGTGGTCTGGTATTGTTGCCTGGCGCGTTTGGAATGGCAATTTCGCAATATTTTGGTGGGCGTATGCTCGATCGTTTTGGTGTGCGACCTGTAGCAATGGCAGGCTCTCTTATTTTGCTTTTTGGCACAGTTATGATGAGCCTTATCGATAAAGACACATGGATTTGGTGGATTTCAATCTGGCAGTTTACGCGACAAATCGGCATGGGATTTTTGCTTATGCCTGTTACAACATGGTCTTTAAATTGCTTGCAACCTAGTGAGTTGGGCGATGGTTCTGCAGTCACTAATACAATGAGACAGCTTTGGGGTGCTATTGGTGCTCCAGTACTTGTTGTTACTATGGCTACTTTTACTCAGTGGTATCATATGCTTACTGGAGTTGGTTCTGCAGATAATTTGGCAGCCAGCATTTTTGGTGTTCAATGGACCTTGAGAATTAGTGCGATTATTACGGCTGTTATGGCTTTAATTGTGATTTTTGGGGTTAAAGGTGATGGGGCTGGTTCTGCTCATCAGCTTGCGCGTAAGGCGATTGATCGTATGCGCGTTTTGCATATTCCTCATGCGTCGGAGCATAAAGACGTTATGCACGATCACACGCATCATCAATACTGATATATTGCACGCTCTTTGACTTGTTTGCTGTTGCGCGCTTTCTTGTTTGGTATTGTGCATCTTCCTTGTTTGTTGTTGTAGGAGGGCTGGGTGTTTCTTGTCTCACAACGCTCTGCCTCTTACGTGTTATCTTGTGTTGCGGTTGTTCCGATTTGGCTTTGATTTTGTTTTTTGGTTGATGTTTGTTTGTAGTGGTTGATCATTTGGATTATTTGGTATCGGCTGCCGCTCTTATATTGTTCGACCAAGAATCACCCAGCCCTCTTACGTACTAGAACAATTGCGTATATCTTAATCACCGAGATTCTCGATTTTTTCTTGCTACTTCAGCGAATCACCATCGGAGGACTGCGAATCGACTTGCATGAGCGCTTTGACTGAGCTTGAAATTGCATAACGCATTTCAAGCTCCTTCAAAGCGTGATTTGGCTTAATGCATAAAGTCCAGTGGACTTTATGCGCCAAATCAGCCGAACGGCTACTAATAGCCGTGAGGAATAGCGTAGCGCGCGAATGCACTTCGATTCGCTGAGCTTGCTCAAAGTTGAAAGCACAGTGTGCCTTCAACGCAAGCGAAGACGTGAGCGCGCTGTAACGCGCGAGCGATACATCTCATTCGCTGCGAAAAATCTCGAATCTCTACCTAACTTGGTATTGGTAAATTTTGCATAATCATTTGTTCGTTTTGTTGAATTTTGCAAAATTTTCTTATGAATTTTGTTAACTACCTAACGTTTTTCACATAGAAACGCTCATTTGAGTTTGTTTTTTGCGTTTAGTTGTGCGATAATGTTCACATGATTTCTTCTCAGCGTCAGCAGTTGATTTTAAGCCGTCTTCGCACTAGAGGGGCTGTGCGTATTACTGCTCTTTCTAAAGAGCTAAGTGTTTCGGCAATGACTATTCGCAGGGATATCGCCGAGCTTTCAGACAAAGGTCTTTTAAAAAGAGTTCATGGTGGTGCTGTTACAACTAACACTCTTCTTTCTGAGCCTCTGTTTTCGGTAAAGTCGCAGATGGATATGGGCTTAAAGGACGCAATCGCCAGCAAAGCTGTGGATTATGTTCAGCCTGGAGATGTTATAGCTATTGGTGGTGGCACCACTGCTTATGTATTTGCTCAGCATCTACTTGAGTCTCGCAGAGCTTCTGGTATTACGATTTTAACCAATTCGATTCCTGTTGCAGAGCTTGTTCAGGCGCTTGAGTCTAAAGATATTGAAGTTATTGTTACTGGCGGAGTTATTACTAGATCTAATTCTCTGGTTGGTCCTATTGCGGATAAGGTTGTTTCGTCTTTGCGCGTAAACACCGTGTTTTTGGGCACTCATTCCGTGAGCCTACCTCGTGGATTCCTAATGCCTAATTCTCTTGAAGCTGCTACAGATATGGCTTTGATGGATATTGCGGATCGTACGATTATTTTAACAGATCACACTAAATGGACTTGCACATCGCTTTCACTGTTTGCTCGCTTCGACCAAGTGGATACTGTTATTACAGATGATTGTCTGGATGCGGATTCTCAGCTTCGTACGCGTGAGCTTGTTAAAAATTTGGTTCTTGCTCCTACAATAGATTCTTTGGAAGAAGAGTAGCTTGTAGATCAGTATTGCATTACTTATTGCGTATTGTGTGGGGCTTGTGTTAGGCTCAGTTAGTTCATGACTTTGTAGTGATTACACATTAAAGTTGCGCGGCTTATGCTTGCGATTCACGGTTTGCTTGTTTTGCGCACTTTTGCTGCTTTGCAGTCTGTAGATTAATTTTGTGCAATTACATTTGTAATTGCGCCTTTGAATGTTCGTAATTACGCATTGTCAACATTATATGTCAACTATGTTGAAGTAATTTACGAAAGGCTATTGTGCCACATACTCATTATGCTGCGTCTGCTAAAACGCAAGGTGCTAAGAAATCTGCTGGTAAAAAATCTGCTGTAAGTCAGGGAGCTAATAAGAATTTTTCTAAAAAAGGCTATAAGTCTAATAGAAACCCATTTGAATATCAGGGAAATCGTAAGAATAACGAATTTAATGCGCGTAAAGCACGTAATCGCAAGGCAGACAAAGCTAGAAGTCGTGCTCGTGAAAAGGCTTTGCAATATGAAGAGATTGCAATTCAAGAAGCTGAACAAGATTTTGGCAAACGCGATTTAAAAAAGCGCGATTTTGATTTTGACAATCGCAATATGAAGAAGAGTAGAGATAGTCGCCACAATAGACACCAGACAAGTCGCCAGCAACCGACGACTATTGATACTGAGTCTTCAATAAAGAAAAATCTAGAAATTACAAAAAATTCCGTAATGATTCCAGATACAGCTGTGGAATCTCGAGAAAACTATAGTGATGATGTTACTTTTGCACAGCTTGGTGTTCCAGAACCATTGGTTAACGTTTTGCGTGCAGACGGTAAAAACACAGCTTTTCCAATTCAGCAGGCCACTCTGCCAGACTCTTTACAGGGTGCAAACATACTTGGTAGAGGGCGTACAGGAAGTGGTAAAACTTTAGCATTCTCGATTCCTCTTGTAGCAAGATTAGCTGAAAACTTTGTTGATTTAATAAATTCTGGTCGTACTTCTAGAAAAAACAAAAATCGCGAAGATAGTAATATTCCAGCACCTCATGCGATGATTTTGGCTCCTACGCGAGAACTTGTGCATCAGATTGATGAGGTGATTGCTCCTCTTGCAGCAGCATATGGGATGCATACTGTTACTATTTACGGCGGAGTAAGATATCAGAGACAAATTGCTCCATTAAAGCAAGGTGCTCAGATTATAGTAGCGTGCCCAGGGCGATTAGAAGATTTACTAAAACAAGGCGCATTAACGCTTGAAAACATAGAAGTCAGTGTTTTAGATGAGGCTGACGAAATGGCTGATATGGGGTTCTTGCCAGCTGTAACAAGGCTTTTAGAGCAGACAAATCCTAATGGTCAAAGAATGCTGTTTTCTGCAACTTTGGATAAGCAAGTTGCTGCTATAGTAAATCGCTTCTTGCCGAATGCTGTTGTGCACGCTGTGGATGATGCGGATTCTCAGGTAGATACAATGACTCATCATGTGTTTGGAGTGTCTGCAGGAGATAAGTATGAGGTTCTACGTAAATTAGCGTCTGGTAAAAAACGCTCTATATTCTTTACTCGCACAAAATACCAAGCTAAGAACATGGCTAAAAAGTTCATTAGTCAGGGTATTCCAGCCGTCGATTTGCAAGGAAATTTGTCTCAGAATCAGAGAGATAGGCACTTGGCTGTGTTTTCTGATGGGCTAGTGCGCGTTCTAGTTGCTACAGATGTTGCGGCTCGAGGCATTGATATTAGCGATGTGGCGCTTGTGGTGCAAACCGAGCCTCCAGAGGATCCAAAATCGTTCTTGCATAGATCTGGGCGTACTGCGCGCGCTGGGGAGTCTGGCGATGTTGTAACTCTTGTGTTGCCGAATCAAAAGCGCATGGCGAACACTATGCTTCGACGCGCTGGAATTCATGCTAAGGCAGAAGACGTTAAGCCAGATTCGCCTGTTTTGCAAGAAATTGTTGGGGATTTGGCGGATTTGCAAGAGGGCTGGAGTATGCCAGAGCCAGAGCAGCCAAAGCGCAGAGGCAGAGGAAGAAGCAGAGGACGCGGACGTTCGCGTGATTCTCACAGTTCGCGTGATTCTCGCAATGGTTTGCGCAAACGCGCGCTCCGAACTGCCTGAGCGCTTAAAGCGTAGCGCGCGAAGGCAACTCGGAGCGCTGAGCTTGCTCAAAGTTGAAAGCACGGTGTGCTTTCAACGCAAGCGAAGACGTGAGCGCGCTGTAACGCGCGAGCGATACGCTTCATCCGCTGCGAAAAATCTCGAATCTCTACTTCATTTGGTGTATTCCTGTAGTGCGTTTGTACCTGATTTACGGCGTGTCGCTATACAATCGCACTACATAAATATTAAGTCAATAATGTGCTATGAATCGCTGAAGCGCTGAAGCACTACAAAAAGCGCGTAGGCTAACTAACTAAGCGACGACTATTTGCGCTATTTGCTCTGACCCTTGCCGAATGCGCGCAAGCGGATTCCGTTCCAATCTTCGCTTACGGTTAAAGGAGTTGCAGCATTCATGCCAGCTGTTTTAGCAGCGGATTGCACTGTGCTGGAGCTTGGAGAGCCTTCGCGACCAGGCTTAGGCGTTAGAACCCACATTGGAGCTTCGTCGTCTAACATGTTTGTGGCATCCATAATCGTGTCTGCCAACTCATCCTCATCGTCGCCATCGCGCCACCAAATAATGACGCCGTCAACAGATGAGTCGTAATCTTCATCTACCAGATCTTCTCCAGTAAGATTTTCGATATTGTCGCAGATTGCATCGTCAACGTCATCGTCCCACAGCCACTGCTGTACGATATCTCCAGGTTGGAAGCCAAATTCTTCTGCATGTTGAAAAGCTGTCTGTTCCACGTGACTCAATATATCAAAGTGCCACGAATTTGTGCGATTTTTAAGTTTAGTGCGTGTTTCTTGATAACGGAATGCATATATATTCCGGTTGCATCGAGACACGCCTCAAAAATCGCGAAAATATCCAAAATCACTATATATAGTTTGTTTTTTGAATAAAGTTCCCTAGATATTGTGCAGAGGTTGGGTTATAGTTGAGCAAGTTGTTTTGAATAATGGTCATTATTCAAAACAGGATGGATAACAGGATAAATAAACTGTAGATGTAAGAAAGGTCTGTAGGATGCAGGTCTCTGGTACGACTTTAGAAGACATGACTTTAGAATCGCAGCTAAGCGATGTTGATGTAGAAATGGCTGATTCTATCTCGGATAGTGATTCTTCTAAGAAGTCTCGTGTGCAGGTCGAAAAGCGTGATGGTCGCGTTGTCGATTTTGATCAAATGAACATTATTATGGCAATTAAAGCCGCTTTTAAGGACTTGCGCAAAGAAGTCGGTCCTCAAGAAGAGCAGATGATTCGCGATATTACGGACCATATAGAAGCTGAAATTCAGGATCGTTACAATGGACCTGCAAAGATTGAAGATATTCAGACTCTTGTCGAGCATGGTCTTATTGAAAATCACCTTTACGAAGTTGCGCGTTGCTACACAAGCTATCGTCTAAACCGAGATATTGACCGCGCTAAGGCAACCGATATTAACGAAGCAGTAAATCGTCTTGTAAACCGAGATGAGTCGCTTGTTCGCGAAAACGCCAACAAGGATTCCAATGTTTACGCCACTCAGCGCGATCTTCTTGCAGGCGCTGTTTCCAAGGCTTCCGCGTTTTCTATGCTTCCTCATGCAGTTTCTAACGCGCATATGAAGGGTGATATTCACTTCCATGATGCTGATTATTCGCCATTTACTTGCATGAGCAACTGCTCGCTCCCAGATTTTGGTGATATGCTCGCTAAGGGATTTGCTCTTGGAAACGCTATGATGGATAGCCCAAAGTCTATTGGCACTGCTGCGACTCAGGTTACGCAGATTATTAAGGATATTGCAGGAGCACAGTACGGCGGTCAAACAGTTAATCGTGCAGACGAGATGCTTGAGCCTTATGCTAAGTGCGATTATGATAAGAATCTTGCTATGGCTCATGCCATGATTCCTGATTCTACGCCGATCGAAGTTGCCAAAGATATGATTGACGGTTTGAAGGCTCAGGAGCCTAAGAATCTTCATTGTTCGGATAGGGATCCGCTTCCTGCTGATACTCCTTTTGATGAAAACTTGAGTGAGCTTGATCAGATTCGTGAAATTTACGCAAAGATTATGACGCGCAAGGCGATTTACGATGCTATGCAAACTATGGAATATCAGATTAATTCCAACCGCGTTTCTAACGGTCAGACTCCGTTCGTAACTGTTGGATTTGGTTTGGGTACTTCTTGGTTTGCTCGCGAAATTCAGCGCGCTATTTTGCTTAATCGTATTCGTGGACTCGGCAAAGATCGTCATACTGCAATCTTCCCTAAGCTTGTGTTTACTATTAAGCATGGTGTAAACGCAGATGCTGGCGATCCGAACTACGATTTGAAGCAGCTTGCGCTTGAGTGCTCTACTAAGCGCATGTATCCAGATGTTGTGTTCTACGAGAATATTATTAAGATTACTGGCTCCTTTAAGGCTCCTATGGGCTGCCGATCCTTCCTTCAGGGTTGGATTGATCCAAAGACTGGCAAAGACGTGGAAGACGGTCGTATGAATCTTGGCGTTGTGACAGTTAACGTGCCGCGTATTGCGCTGGAGTCTCATGGAGACGTGAACCGATTCTGGAAGCTTTTTAATGAGCGTATGGAAGTGGCTCATCAGGCTCTGCGATTCCGCATTATGCGTTGCAAGCAGGCAACCCCTGTGAATGCTCCAACGCTGTTCCGCTACGGTGCTTTTGGTCGTTTGGAAGCTAACGAAAGCGTGGATCAGCTGTTCCGCAACGAGCGTGCAACGGTGTCTTTGGGCTACATTGGCTTGTATGAGGCTACATCCGTGTTCTTTGGCAAGGATTGGATGCAAGATCACAGTTGGAACGAAGATGGCAAGCAATTTGCGCTTTCTATGGTTCGCCGAATGAATCAGCTTTGCCAGCAGTGGTCAAAGGCTGAAGGCTACCATTATTCCGTTTACTCAACTCCTGCTGAGTCTTTGACGGATCGCTTTAACCGCATGGATCGTCAGAAGTTTGGTCGTATTGAAGGCGTTACCGATCACGACTTCTACACCAATTCCTTCCACTATCCGGTTTGGCTGCAGCCAACTCCTATGGAGAAGCTCCGCTACGAGGTTGACTTCCCGTATCTTGCTTCTGGCGGCTTTATTAACTATTGCGAGTTCCCATGCTTGCAGGCAAATCCTAAAGCTTTGGAGGCTGTTTGGGATTATGCTTACAAGATTGGTATTGGCTACTTGGGTACGAACACTCCGATTGACCATTGCTTCGTTTGCGGATTCCAGGGCGATTTTGAACCGACTAAAGAAGGCTTCCGCTGCCCAGAGTGCGGAAACAGTGACCCAGATAAGTGCAATGTTACTAAGCGCACTTGTGGCTACTTGGGTAATCCTGTTCAGCGTCCAATGGTTCACGGACGTCACGAGGAAATCGCTCATCGCGTTAAGCACATGTCTGGAGAAACTGGTCATGTTGTTCTTAACAACGGTGAGTCTCGTGAATGGTACGAGGAGACCAAGTAGTAGCGGAATAGCGTGAAATAACGTTTTAGTTTGTGTTTATTATTTGGTGATATGTAATATATCTAGCCGTTAGAAAATGTTGATCGCATTTTTTGACGGCTGGATTTTATTTTATTTAACAAAAGTTAATACAATCTAACAAAAGTTTATTTAAGATTATTTAATAAAATATTTAAAGCTAGAGGAGGTTGACTATGGCTCGCATAAGTTTACATGATTTTGCTCCATCAGATGTTAACCGTGGACCGTGGATTCCAACCTCTCTTTCTAACAATCCTCGCGCAGGGCAGTGGTCCAGTGAGCGCATGAGCAAGGGAATGGTGGCTGATTATAAGCGATTTCTTATGACAGACGGCGAGGGAATTCGCTGCTCGCTTTACGTTTCTGGCTGCCCATTCCATTGCGTTGAATGCTATAACGAGTCAATTTGGGATTTTCGCGCTGGTCACCCTTATACTCAAAAGCTCGAAGACCAAATTATGGAAGATTTAGCGCAACCATATGTACAAGGATTGACGCTTCTTGGCGGTGAGCCGCTGCTTAACACTGGCATATTGATTCCACTATGTGAGCGTATTAGAAGCGAATTTGGCAATACAAAAGATATTTGGAGTTGGACTGGTTACACCTGGGAAGAGCTTATGCGACCGGGCGAGACTCCTGACAAGCTTGAGTTATTGCGGTACATTGACATTCTTGTTGACGGGCGATATATGAAGAATCTTCACGATTCGCTATTGCAATTCCGTGGCTCTAGTAATCAGCGAATTATCGACGTGCCAAAGTCGCTGGAAAATCCACAAAATCCGCCTGTAATCTGGGAAAAGCTTCACGATCAAGAGCGTTTTATTCCATCAATCTACGGCAAGGATCGTGCGCAAGGCGAAGGTGACGCTTCGTAATCCTATTGAATGCGCCACTCATACGATATATTTAACAATGTTTGCGGACGATTATAAGAATGCATACATATACACATGTTAAGCTAAATATAATTAACCTAGTAACATCTGTATTGCAAACTGTCAAAAGAATTATACTAAATATGCTAATAAATACTGTAAGTAAACGATATACAGTTGGGTATGTTTTTTCTTTGCATAAATATAAAAGATAGATTAGTAATATTAATAGGACGAATGCTTGAATGGTGAGACTAACAGTATTAATACAAGTGTTATCGTCTTTTAAGTCCTTTAATTGTTTAAAGAAATAAATAGCTGACGAAATATAACAAAGCAGCGTTATTGGCAGTAGAACTACGTGTTTGCTGTTCATATTGTTCCTCACATAATTGTTGATATTAATGTGGAAATTCTCACTGCAAGTCGACACGAATGCCTTTCTGCTGTGCTACAGCGCCAACTATCTTTGTGTTACTCATAAGTTTCTTCTTGGGTGTTGGCTTGAACTTGCAATGGTAGTAAAAAAGACATGGATAATGCTACTGAGCAAGTAAGTATTCTATTAATAGATTTTTATATTCATGACAGTACCTCTTTATACATGCGAATATACATTCTTTCATTATATAATTTTTTATAAGATGAAATCAATCGTTGTTTATAATTTGAATGTGTAGAAGCACTTTTTCGTATGTGATTTGTCTGTATACTACTATGTCAAAGATTCATCTATTTATGCATTTGGTAATGAAGTAACTCAATACGGAAATGCGCCATGCGCAATAGTTAAAATTTGAGAAGTGATATTATTAAACCTACACATTACGTTATATATGGGGAGGAGCACAATGGCGGGGAATTTGAAGGACAATTCGCGAAAAATTAAAAATAATCCTCCTTGTGCATTGCGTACGATTCTATCATCTTTAAAAAAGTACCGTTTTCTTGGCGTTTTAACAGCTGTTACTATTCTCGTTGAAGCTGCTATGCAAATTGAGATCCCTACAGTAATGTCAAATCTTATTGATTTTGGTATTATGTCACGTTCTCAAGAAGCTGTGCAATATTATGGTTTGCAATTGCTTATTTTTGCTGCAATTGCAATGATTGCAGGCGTTGTTTCTGGTATTTGTTGCGCTCATTCTAGTGCTGGTTTTGGTAAAAATTTACGTCACAACATGTTTTCACGCTTACAAAGTTTAAGTTTTTCTGATTTAGATAAGTTTTCTAGCGGTACTGTTGTTACGCGTATGACTAGTGATGTGTCAAATGTGCAATTTGCTTACCAAATGATTATTCGCTCTGGTATTCGCAGCGTTATGATTATCATCACTGCTTGGTGGTTTACTTTTTCAATTAGCCCTGCTATCTCGTGGGTTTTTCTTTCATTTGTGCCTATTATTGGTGCAATTGGCGCTGTTGGAGCTAGTATAGTTGCTCCAGCATTTTCTCGAATTTATCGAATGATTGACGAGATGAATAATAGAGTTGGCGAGAATTTGCATAATATTCGCGTCGTAAAGTCTTATGTGCGTTCTGATTATGAAATAAGTCGTTTTACGCGTATTTCACATAAAATCTATGATTATTTTATTAAAGCTGAGTATGTGTTAAATTGTAGTATTCCTTTGTTTAACTTATGTTTTTATTCTGGCATGCTACTTATTGCGTGGTTGGCTTCGCACGAAATTGTGGCTTCAGGAAATAATCCTGCTTTTGGTTTAACAACGGGAAATCTTGCTGCATTAGTAGTGTATGCTTTGCAAATTTTGTTTGCTTTAGCGAATTTAGTTGCAGTGTTTGTAATGTCGTTAACAGCTCGAGCTTCGATGCATCGTATTTCACATGTTTTGCAATCTCGAAATACTGAAGTTGTTTCCAAGCATCCACTTACAAAGCTTTCTGACGCTTCTGTGCGTTTTGAAAATGTTTCGTTACGCTATCCTCAATCAGATAATACAGATGAATCCACTCCAGCAGAACAGGAAATTTTACATGATATAAATATATCTATTCCTTCTGGAGCAACTGTTGGAGTTGTTGGTGCAACGGGATCTGGAAAATCAAGTTTAGTGCAATTAATTGCAAGACTTTATGACGTAACTTCTGGTGCTCTTTTTGTAGGCGGAAAAGATATTCGCGATTATGATTCTTCTAGTTTGCGTGAAGAAGTTGGTGTTGTTCTACAAAAAAATATTTTGTTTAGTGGTACAATTGCAGAAAATCTTCGCTGGGGTAGGGCGGAAGCAAGCGATAATGATTTGCGTCAAGCTTGCGAAATTGCTTGTGCTGATGAGTTTATTAAAGATTTACCAGACGGCTACAATACGCATATTGACCAGGGTGGTAAGAATGTTTCCGGTGGTCAGCGACAGCGTTTGTGCATTGCGCGCGCACTTTTGAGGAAGCCGAAAATTTTAATCCTCGACGACTCGATGAGTGCGGTTGATATGAAAACGGATAGTAAAATTCGCGATGGCTTGAAAAAGTTTATGCCTGATTCTACGCAAATTATCGTTGCTCAGCGCATATCTTCAATCGAACATGCGGATATTATTGTTGTTCTTAAAGATGGTCGTGTTGTTGCTAACGGTTCGCATGATGAATTATTTAAATCTTGTGAAATTTACAGAAATATGGCGGTTTCTCAAGAAAAAAGTCGAATAACTAGCGCAACTAAAGAAGAAGGAGCTAAATAACAATGGCTAATAATAAAACGGCTCACTCTTCTAAAAATGATTCAGCTATTAGTTGGAAAACTCTTAGCAGACTTGCCTCTTATGTGCTTGTGTATCGAGTTAAAATTTGCGTAATTATTGCATCAATAATAGTTAGCGCAATCGTGCAAGCTGCAAGCGCAATGTTTTTGCAATCTCTTGTTGACTCGTATATTCTTCCGCTTGTCGGTAAGCATAATCAGGATTGGACGCCTCTTGTTCGCATGATTATTCTGATGGCAAGTGTTTACGCTGTTGGTGTGTTTTGTTCTTGGCTTTGGAGCAGGCTTGTTGCGAATATATCTGAAAGTGTTATGCGTGATTTGCGAGATTCTATGTTTAAGCATCAGCAGAAGCTTTCATTGCGTTACTTAGATTCTCAAGGTTACGGCGATATTATGAGCCGTTACACAAACGATACTGAGGTTCTTCGTGAGGCAATTTCGTGGGCATTTCCGGACTCTTTTTCTGCACTAATGTCGATTTTGGCAGCGTTTATATCTATTATGTGTCTATCGCTTCCGGTTGCAGTTTTTGTAGCTATATTTACTGCAATGTTGCTTTATTTAGTGCGTTTTATGCTAAAGAAATCTGGCAGTTTATTTGAGCAATTCCAGCATGCATTAGGCGAGTTAAATGAGTTTGTTGAAGAATCTGCAACAGGCAGCAAAGTGATTAAAATTTTTAATCATGAGACAGATTCTATTGAAAAATTAGATAATTGCATAGAAAAAGTGCAAAAAATTTCTGCAAGTGCCAATTCTTATGCGAATAATGTAATGCCTGTTATTAGTAATGCAAGCTATTTGCTTTATGTGTTAATTGCTTTACTTGGTGCGTGGGCTGCTTCAGCTGGTTTGCCAACGCTGGGATTATCTGGATCTAGTACTCTTACATTAGGTACGCTTATATCTTTGCTGGCACTTTCGCGCGCATTTATTAACCCTATTGGCGAAATTACAATGCAAGCTAACGCACTTATGATGGCTCTTGCAGGAGCTTCTCGTATTTTTGAGTTACTTGATGAAAAGCCAGAACTTGATTCTGGCAGTGTGCAATTAGTTAAAGTGCGTGTACTTCAGTCTGCTGAAGATCTTGGAGAAAAATCAGCATTTGATGTGCTTGAAGAAGTAGACGAACAATCTGAAGGAAACAATATTTATTGGGCTTGGAAAAGGTCAAAGCAAGATAATGGCACTAAAGCTAAAAAGTGCGCTCAAAACTTAAGTGAAATGGCTCAAGAGATTGTGTGCCATGCAAAGCGAGATGCTCGCACTTCTAAGGATGGCCGCTATACTTTGCTTCGAGGCGACGTGCGTTTTACGGATGTTGTGTTTGGCTACAAAGAAGATCATCCAGTTTTGCACGATATTACGTGGTTTGCAAAACCTGGTCAAAAAGTTGCTCTTGTTGGAGCTACAGGTGCTGGAAAAACTACTATTGCTAACCTTCTTACGCGTTTTTACGACATTGATGATGGGCAAATTTTGTATGATGGCATTGACGTGCGCGATATTTGCAAAACGGATTTGCGTCACGCTATTGGCACTGTTTTGCAAGATGTGAATTTATTTACTGGCACAATAATGGACAATATTCGTTATGGAAATCTTGATGCTAGCGACGAAGATTGTATTCAAGCTGCAAAATTGGCTCATGCTGACGCGTTTATTTCTCATCTTCCTGACGGATACAATACGCAGCTTAACAATGGCGGTGAAGGGCTTTCTCAAGGTCAGAAGCAGCTTATTTCTATTGCTCGTGCTGCAGTAGAAAATCCGCCTGTGTTGATTCTCGATGAAGCAACTTCATCGATTGACACGCATACTGAAGAATTAGTTCAGCGTGGAATGGATTCTTTGATGGAAGGGCGCACTGTATTTGTAATCGCTCACAGACTGTCCACAGTGCGCAATTCTGATGTGATTATGGTGCTGGATCACGGTCGCATTATTGAACGCGGTTCGCATGAGGAATTATTGGCAAAACGTGGGGAGTATTATCAGCTTTGCACTGGAGCTGCTGAGCTTGAATAATAGCTTGATTTTGTGCTGCAACACGCCGAACACGCGCGGCACTTGCATTTTGCTAAGGATTCTGTAAGATAGTGACTCGGCTGTTCGAGAGAACAAAGCCACGGCCCCGTAGCTCAGTTGGTTAGAGCGCCGCCCTGTCACGGCGGAGGTCACCGGTTCAAGTCCGGCCGGGGTCGCGATTAATAGAATACCCGGTTCGCCGGGTTTTTTATTCATCATGGCTCTGTAGCTCAGTTGGTAGAGCGAACGACTGAAAATCGTTAGGTCAGCGGATCGATCCCGCTCGGAGCCACTGTCAGAATAAGCGTTAGAAGTGTTTGATTGCTTCTAGCGCTTTTTGTTTTTGCGTCTTACCTACATTATCCATCCTCACCCTGTTTTGCTGCTTTGATACCATACGATGAGTTGATATTATGAGTCGTAGTTTAACAATTTTATGTGAATAGAAGTGGAATAAAGTGGAAGAATCTCAAATAGTAAATTTGCAATCTGACGAATTAGAATCCAATATTTTGGAATCTGATGAATTGAATTGTATGAATAAGCATAAAAACAATAAAGATGATAAAGACAATGGTTCTGCTAGAGTAATTCTTTCTTTTGTAAGAAGGTCTGCTCGTTTGGATGCGCGTCTTGAGCGAGCAAAAGAGCGATATTCAAGCCAATATTTATTAAATGTTGAAGATAGTTTAGGGTCTTTACGTGTAAAAAGCGATTTGCTGGTAGACTCCAACTGGGTTGCTAAAAATTGGGGTAATTCGAATCCTCTTATTGTAGAAATAGGATCTGGTCAGGGCGAAAATATTGTAGCTGCAGCCGAATCAAATCCAAATATTAATTTTCTTGCACTAGAAGTTTATGATCCAGGAGTGGCACACACAATGCTATTAGCTGGAAAACAGGGTGTAGAAAATCTTAGAATAGCGCAAGTTAATGCACCTGATTTTCTAGCTTCATGCTCTAATGGTGTTTTGAAAGAAGTTTGGACTTTCTTCCCAGATCCATGGCCTAAAATGAGACATCACAAGCGTAGGATTGTGCAGCCGTCTTTGGCAGATGCGGTGCATAACGCACTTATTGATAAAGGCATTTGGAGAATTGCTACGGATATTGAGGATTATGCACTACATGTTCATGAAGTTATGGATGAACGAGAAGATTTTGAAAATACTGGAAAGTTACAAGTAAGTTTGCCGATTGAGCATGTTGGTAAGGGCAATGCTCAAGATGCTAAAGATTTACCTCATGCTGATTTCGCGGAATCTGTAAGATTTGAAGGTAGGGTTTTGACGAATTTTGAGCGTAAAGGATTAGAAGCAGGTAGAAAAATTCATGATTTGACTTATGTTGCTAAATGAGTGACAAAATGATTCAACACGCCGTAATTTGCTATGTGAGTTTATGAGTGTTAATATCATATGGTTTGGTTAAAGCCCCCTTCGTCTAACGGTTAGGACACCAGACTTTCAATCTGACAACAAGAGTTCGACTCTCTTAGGGGGTACAAATTCTAAGCCACTTAGTTTGCTAAGTGGCTTTTTGATTATCAATGTATTGTTGCAAGTAGTGATTTCAGGGTAGCGATTACCCCGATTACCCGTAATTCAACCAAAGTTAATTGCAAATAAGAAATAAGATTATGTCAGTGGTCAGTGGCGCGTTTAGTGGCATGCAGGGTAAAATAATGAACAGCGTGTGTTTACAAGATTATTTGTAGATAATATACAAAATGTGTAAATAGCAATGACTATTAGTTAGACGAAAGAGGCTGGTTATGCCAAATATGTTCGGAACAGATGGTGTTAGGGGATTAGCCAATCGAGATTTAACCGCGCAGCTTGCGTTGGATTTAGGAGATGCTGCAGTACGTGTTTTAGGTGAAGCAACGCATAGTAGCGAGTCGCATAACGAAGATGCAGGGAAGAAAATGCATGCTCGACGCAGAGCGTTGGTTGGGCGAGATACTAGAGTTTCTGGAGACTTTTTAGCATCGGCTTTGGCTGCTGGAATGAGTGCGGGCGGTTTTGATGTGATCGATGCTGGCATAATACCAACTCCTGGCGTGGCTTTTCTAACTTCTGTGCTCAATGTAGAAATGGGAGCTGTGATCTCTGCTTCGCATAACCCAATGCCAGATAACGGCATTAAGTTCTTTGCACGCGGAGGCTTCAAACTTCCAGATAGCAAAGAAGACGAGATTGAGGCTGTTTTAGGCAAAGAATGGCAGCGTCCTACAGGCAGCGGCGTTGGACGAATCAGCCATGACACTATTACCGCAACAAACCTTTACATCGATCACCTCGTTTCTTCTGTTGCTCCATTAAACAGCGAAACATCAACACGTCCAAAACCTCTTTCGGGATTAAGAGTTGTGGCAGACTGCGCAAATGGTGCAACGTCTGTAGTAGCACCAGAAGCATTGCGCAGAGCAGGCGCAGAAGTAATAGTAATTAACGCTTCTCCAGATGGATACAATATTAACGATCACGCAGGTTCCACACATCCAGAACAATTGCAAGCTATGGTTAAGGCGTCTAACGCCGATTTAGGAGTAGCTTTCGATGGTGATGCAGACCGTTGCCTAGCTGTAGACGAAAAAGGAAACATGGTTAATGGCGACCAAATTATGGGCATTCTTGCGCGTTCTAAGAAAGCCGAAGGAAAGCTGAATCACAATACTCTTGTTGTTACAGTAATGAGCAATCTTGGATTAAAGCTTGCGCTAAAAGACATGGGTATTTCCACTGTTCAAACAAGCGTCGGAGACCGCTACGTTCTAGAAGAGATGCTTAGAGGCGATTATTCTCTTGGCGGTGAACAGTCGGGTCATGTGATTAATCGCGAGTTTGCAACCACGGGAGATGGCACACTTACAGCACTTACGCTGTGTCGCGAGGTTGTGCGCGAAGGCAAGAAGCTTTCGCAAATGGCTGCCGACTTCCCTCAGCTTCCGCAATGCTTAGTCAATGTGCCGAATGTAGATAAGATGGCAGCTAAAACTAATGCTGCTGTTCTTAAAGCGGTAGAAAAAGAAAGCGCGCTTTTGGGAGATACGGGGCGCGTTCTTCTTCGACCAAGCGGAACAGAACCACTTGTGCGCGTTATGTGTGAAGCTGCAACGCAAGAGCAAGCAGATGAGGTTTGTGCACGACTTGCGCAAGTTGTAACTGATAATCTTAAGCTGTAGCGCTCGCGCGACGACCTACCTTTTCGCTTAGAGCGTAGCGCGAAAAGGTAATTCGGAGCGCTGAGCTTGCTTAAGGTTGAAAGCACGGTGTGCTTTCAACGCAAGCGAAGTCGTTCGCGCGGCTAATCCGCGCGAACGACATGATTAACTTTTCAGCTTTTTGTAGCTCGACACGCTGATCATGACTACAAAAAACAGATAACCTTGATATACTAATCCTTTTGGTATTGTTGTTTGAGCGTATGTGATTTAGCAACAATAATCAAAGTTGGCTTTGTAAATTACTTTAGAAGTTTTGTAGAATTAGCCTTGGTAAAGGAGCCCTATGTTTACGCATCACGCAAGTGTTGATACTAAGCTTAGCCGCGCGGTGGAGCGCCTTTTAGATTCCGCTACAGACGATGGCGTGCTATCTATAGTTCAAGCAGGAGAGCCTGTGTTAAGACAACGAACAGTGGCTTACGATGGTCAGCTAACGCGTGCTACTCTTAATAAGCTTATTTCGCTTATGCACAGCACTATGTTAGATGCACCAGGAGTTGGCTTAGCTGCTCCGCAAATTGGTTTAGGTCTTGCAATTGCTGTTGTAGAAGACCATGTTCGAGACGATGCAGATGATCCTAGGGATATTGCAGAATTGCCATTTAGGGCGATCATAAATCCCCACTATGAACCAATTGGAACACAAACACGCAGTTTTTACGAAGGATGCTTGAGTGTTGCAGGATATCAGGCGGTTCGTCAGCGTTGGTTAGATATTCAAGCTACATGGCAAGATGAAGATGGTAAGCAGCATTCTGAACGTTTACATGGTTGGCCAGCGCGAATCTTCCAGCATGAAACAGATCATTTACGCGGAGAGCTTTATATTGATCGTGCTGAGATGCGCTCGCTTTCTACAGATGAAAATCTTGAGGATTATTGGTCTGATGAGGCTGTTCCTGTAACTGCTGCTAGAACACTCGGTTTTGCGATTTAAAATAAAAGACGAATGCAAAATAAAATCCCCCACAAGTTTTCTTGCGGGGGATTTTATTAATCACAAATATCAGATATGGAAGTAAAGCTCATACTCGAGTGGCGTTGGAGCCAAACGAGCCATATCCATCTCTTCATGCTTTAGATTAAGCCAAGTTTCAATCAAGTCGCTAGTAAACACATCTCCTTGCATAAGGAAGTCGTGATCTTCTTCCAAAGCTTGCAAAGCTTCACCAAGCGAAGAAGGAACTTGCTTAATGCCGTCATGCTCTTCTGGAGGAAGCTCGTAGAGATCTTTATCAACAGGAGCAGGAGGCTCAATGTGGTTCATAATGCCGTCTAAGCCAGCCATAAGCTGAGCAGAGAACGCTAAGAATGGATTGCAGGAAGGATCCGGAGCGCGGAACTCAATACGCTTAGCAGAAGGAGCCTCACCAGCAAGAGGAATACGAATAGCTGCAGAACGGTTACGAGCAGAGTAAACCAAGTTGACTGGGGCTTCGTATCCTGGAACAAGGCGGTGGTAAGAGTTAAGTGAAGGATTTGTAAAAGCGAGCACAGAAGACGCGTGCTTAATTAAGCCGCCAATGTACCAGCGCGCAATATCGGAAAGCTGAGCATAACCAGTTTCCGCATAGAACAATGGCTTACCATCCTTCCAAAGCGACTGATGGCAGTGCATGCCAGTGCCGTTATCTCCAGCAATTGGCTTTGGCATAAATGTTGCAGCCTTACCAGCCAAAGCAGCAGTCTCGTGAACAACGTACTTGTATTTCATTAAGTCGTCGCCAGCATGAACAAGCGTATTGTAACGGTAGTTGATTTCCTGCTGACCTGCGCCGCCAACCTCATGGTGAGAACGCTCAAGAATCAAGCCAACCTTTTGAAGGTTGTAAACCATGTCGTCGCGCAAGTCTTGATTATGATCAACAGGTGGAACAGGGAAGTAGCCGTGCTTTACGCGATTCTTAAAACCAATGTTGTTGCTGCCATCATCTTCAGTATCAATGCCAGAATTCCATGGAGCTTCGTTGGAATCCACCTCGTAGAAGGAGCGTTGCATGTCGTTTGCAAAACGCACCTTGTCAAAAATGAAGAACTCGGCTTCTGGAGCAAAGCTTGCGGTATCGGCAATGCCAGTTGCCTTTAAGTAGGCTTCGGCTTTAATTGCCACTTGGCGAGGGTCCCTAGAATAAGGCTCGTCTGTTACAGGATCCACAATCGAAAAAGCAACATTCAAAGTCTTATGCTTGCGGAATGGGTCAATGTATGCGGTGTCTACGTCTGGAATCAGCTTCATATCGGACTCGTTAATAGCTTGGAATCCTTGCATAGAAGAGCCGTCGAAAGCCATCCCATCTGTAAAAGCGCTGTTTAAGAACTCGCTTGCAGGCACAGTAAAATGCTGCTGAACGCCAATCAAATCGGTAAATCGAACTGATACGTATTCAATGCCTTCTTGCTTAATCAAAGCTTCGGCATCTTCTTTAGTTTGTAAAGTGGTCATGCACAATCCTTTCGTAAAAATCTCAGTAAATAGTTTAGATTGTTGCATAAGATTTTGGATTTCAGCGACTCGACTATCTGGTTACGATTGTGTTACACGCTACTTATTTGTGTTTATATGCACAAAACATGCAAGCGGCTCGTGCTCCCACGTTATAAAGTACAATGTATTTTATGAATAATAAAGAACAACATGAAGGCAGTATAGATAATCACAGCACAAGTGCAAAGCTTGATTTATCCGCGATTTTCCCAGCCAAAGGGGATGATAGGCGCCCGCCAGATTGGCTTAGCCGCGCGCTTATGTATGCTGTTATTGCAGCGTTCGTAGCGATTTTTGTATGGTTTGCTTGGGGAAATATCGCCTTTATAGTCTTCGATGTTGTAGTATCCATTTTTATAGCGTTGGCAATTGAACCTCTTGTTGTGCGGCTCATAAAACACGGGTGGAGTAGAGCTTTTGCATCTTTGGCAAGCTTGTTTGGGCTGCTTGTAATAGTTATTTTGCTTCTTGTGCTTTTTGGTAATCTTTTTGTGCAACAAGCAGTTTCCATGGTTTTAGGTCTACCTGATTTATACAACCAGTTTGCCCATTTTGTACTAAATTCCACTGGTTTCAAAATGCCAAACATTGAGCAACTCGGCATGGAAATTCTTAAACACGTTCAAACCTCTTGGGTTGTAGATTTCGCTGGACAAGCAATTAATACAACGTGGGGATTATTGGCGGTTTTGCTTGATTTACTCACTATTCTTATGGTGACCTATTACATTTCTGCAGCTGGTCCTTCTATGCGCAGAAGTGTGTGTAGGCTGTTGAATCCTAAATCTCAGAGGCGATTTTTATTTATCTGGTCCGTTGTACAGGAGCAGATATCAAGCTTCCTATTTTCGCGCACAATTTTGGCAGCTATTAACGCAACGGGTACTGCGATTTTCCTAATATTCATGAATGTTCCATATTGGCTTCCGCTTTCACTGTTTTGTGGAATCGTTTCGCAATTTGTTCCGACAATAGGAACATATTTAGGTGGAGCACTGCCAATTTTATTTGCGTGGGGATCTAATGGTTTTGGATCAGCTATAGCAGTTTTGATTTTTGTGACAATTTATCAGCAGATTGAAAACATGGTGATTTCCCCTAAGATTTCCGAAAAAACCATGGACTTAAATCCTGCAGTAGCCTTTTTATCGGTGTTGATTATGGGTGCTGTGTTTGGTGCTCTCGGTGCATTCTTAGCACTTCCAGTAACCGCTAGTTTGCAGGCAATTCTCAAAGTTTGTACAAAACAATACAATCTAGTTTCTTCACCTTTAATGGACGATCCAAAGCCTAATCGTAAATCAATTATGGTTACGAGTGTTGAAACTATAAGAAACAGTTTTGTTAAACCTGTTAAAGATAGTGTGCTTAGAGTTATGAAAGGATCCTCATCTCGAGTATCTATTAACGAAGACATTATGTATTGGTATAAGCAAGCCTATAATTCTTCAGACGAAACTATTGAAAATGAAAATTCAGTTGACGATTCTGGGTATGTTGAAACTATGGCAATTTCACGCGATATTTTAGACGCTGTAAATAAGGATATTGCTAAAAAACGCGCAGAAAATTCAGATTCGGATAAGTCGCAAGCAACCGATCAAGATAAGGAAGAACTAAAGTCAAAAACAAATAAATCTGGTACAATTCCAAACGAAAATAAAAAAGAAAATAAAAAAGCAACAAACTCAAATAGTAATCCACGAAGTGGGTGGAATAAATGATTCTTTTGTCTATTTTCGACGTTTTAGTAATCATAATTGGCGTAAGTAGCGTTGTATATCAAGGCGTTTGCGCAGTCGCGTCGCTTGTAGCAAAGCCTATTGTGTTTCCGCAAGCACCAATGGACAAGCATTACGCTGTTCTAATATCCGCGCGCAATGAGGAAGCTGTAATAGGAAACCTCATAAAATGCATACAATCCCAAACTTACGATCAAAAATTAATCGACATTTGGCTAGTCGCCGACAATTGCACCGACAGCACGGCGCAAGTTGGAAGAGAGTACGGGTGCAATGTTATAGAGCGATTCGACAAGCAGCATATTGGCAAAGGCTACGCTTTAAGCTACCTGCTGGATCACATAATGGAGCTTGGAAAAGACAAAGATTACGACGCGTACTTTGTTTTCGATGCCGATAATAAGCTGGATTTGCACTATTTTGAAGAGATGAACAAAGGATTCCATGCAGGATACCAGATTCTAACAAGCTACCGAAACTCAGTGAATTTATCGGATAATTGGGTGTCTTCTGGGTCGGCATTGTGGTTTATACGCGAATCGCGATTTACCAACAATTCGCGCATGCTTTTTGGGTCTAGCTGCCATGCAGGCGGAACAGGATTCATGTTTTCGCGCGAAATCATGCACAGAAATCGCGGGTGGAAATTCCATCTGCTTACAGAAGACCTTGAGTTTACAATGGACTCGATTTTGCACGGCGACAAAGTGGGTTATTGCGGATCGGCGGTTCTCTACGACGAGCAGCCGGTATCGTTTAGGCAAAGCTGGAGACAGAGGTTGCGCTGGAGTAAAGGCTTCTTGCAAGTGTTCCGCTATTACGGAGCAGCTCTTATACGTCACGGAATCCGCGAGCGCGATTTTTCGTCAGTTGACTTTACGCTTATGCTATGCCCGTTTATGGTGCTTGCGATTGTGCGACTCATACTCGGATTTATTTTTGCCGCGTTTGGATTCGTCACTTGGACAAGCCAGATTGACTCGACGCTTAACTTTATAACCACTACTGTCACAAGCGTTTTAGGTATGATGGTGTTTGTTTCGCTTACCATTCTTGTAGAACACGATAAGCTTGGAGCCACAAACAAAGAGCTTTTTGCGTACGCACTAAGCTTCCCTATTTTTATGCTTTCGTACGTGCCGATTGCGTTCCAAGCTGTGTTCTCTAAGAGCGAGTGGAAGCCGATTCATCACACGGGTCGGTAGCGCGACGACCTGCCTTTTCGCTTAGAGCGTAGCGCGCGAGTGGCATTTCCTCTTTATGTAGTGCGTTTGTACCTAAAATATGGCGTGTCGCCATACAAACGCACTACAAACTTCCGCTTTTTGTAGCTCTAAACGGCAAAATCAACAACAAAAAGCGGAAATAGTTGACGCATTACGTAGCTCGAAGTTGTTGAATCGTAGCGAAAAATCTCGAATCTCTACCGTGCTTGCTGTAATTTATGCAATCTCGTAGTGTGTTTATATGCAATATATGAGACAATAGAAGCCTTGGTGTAAACGTGCGATTGTGCAATAATGTGGCGAAATACGTGCGTTTATCTGTATGTTGCGAGGTTTTTATGGTAGATTCTGTTCCTTCTGCAAATGCGTCTGGCAGTGTTTCAGAAAATGCTTTTGCTGGCAGTGTTCCAGTTTTTGGCGCAAACACTTACAATGCTACTAACGAAGATGTTCCAGCGGTTTCTATTCGCGGATTTGTTAAGACTTTTGGCAAAAAAGTTGCTGTAGATAATCTTTCTTTAGACATTCCAGCAGGCTCTTTCTACGGATTGGTAGGCCCTAATGGTGCCGGCAAAACCACTACGATTAAAATGCTTACGGGCTTGCTTATGCCAGATGCTGGCTCGGCTTCGATTTTTGGCAACGACGTTTGGAGCGACGTAAATAGCGCTAAGCGCTCAATCGGTTTAATGCCACAAGCAGATGAGATTTTTAAGACGATTACTGGTCTTCAGCTTTTAACTTACGCTGGCATGCTTCGCGATATGAGTCGCGCGGAATCCGTAAAGCGTGCAAACGACTTGCTTTCTGCTTTCGATTTAACAGAAGCTGCAAATACTATTGTTTCTGACTATTCAACTGGTATGACTAAGAAGATTTGCCTTGCAACAGCTATGATTCACAGCCCGCGCGTGCTTGTGCTCGATGAGCCTTTTGAGGCAGTGGATCCTGTTTCTAGCGCAAATTTGAAGGATATTCTCGCCGAGTATGTTTCTACTGGCGGTACGGTTATTATTTCTTCGCACGTTATGGAATTGGTTGAAAAAATGTGCTCGCACGTGGCAATCATTAACGAAGGTCATGTTGCAGCTTCTGGCACTCTTGAAGAGGTGGCTCAGGGCAAAGATCTTGAAGATCGCTTTATGGAGCTTGTTGGCGGACGTCACGCTGCTGCACGCATCGACTGGCTTAATGGCGGTAAATCTGATAATGCTCCTGCATCTTCCACCGATCTCAACGCTTAAAAAAGGAGAGCCGTAATGTCTATGATTTTCACAATGGTTCGCCTTCGCTGGGCGCTTACTTTTTCTGTTATGCGAAAGTCAATGTGGCAAAAAATTGGCTTTGGTATAGTCATTGTTTTTGGGCTTGCGATTATATGCGCTCTTGGTTTTGCCGGCTGGCAAACTGGCAAGTACATTGATCCAGGAATGCTTGCAGACGCTAAAAATTGGCAGGAATTCCAACTTGCTCCAATAATGGTTATGTCGATTGTGTCAATTTTTACGCTGTTTATAAACCTGTTTATGTTAGGCAGCGACACAACACTAAAATCGCGCAGTTTTGCGCTTTATGGCATTCCTTACGTAAAGCAGCAAGCTGGCATGCTTCTTGGCTCTCTTTTTGGAGCATTTTCAATAAGCTGCACAATCGCGCTTGCTTTGTGGTCTTTAGCGTACAGAAGCTTTGGAATTGTGCCGGTTTTAGTCAGCGTAATTGCAGCTCCGCTTTACGTTGCAACAATCGTGTCTTTAAGCAAAATGCTTATTGAACTTTTGGATACTATTTTAATAAACAAGCATTCAAGAAACATTTTCTACTTTGCCATTTTTATAGCGTACATGATTTTTGTTGCCACTGTGAATATTGGTAACAAAAATCCAAGCGGAATTGTGCTCGGCTCAAGTTTCTGCGCTGCGTCTGCTTTTACGCCGTTAAGTGCGGCTATGGCTTTGCCTCTTGACGCCATTAATGGCAATTGGCTTGCGCTTGTTATTCGCTTCTTTATTTGCGTTGTAACGATTGCTGTTTGCTTTGCAATATCCGTATTTTGCGCAAAATTAGAGCCGAAGCTACTTCGCGGCGAGCAAAAAACAGTTGTTAAAACTAAAGGAATCGGCTTATTTGCAGCAGTTCCAGACAACACAGTTGGTGCGATTATTGCGCGAATTATTAGCGTTATGAGAAGAGACATGCGTCAACTGTTTTTGCTTCTTACGCCGCTTTTTATGCTGATAGTTGCAGGAGGAGCTACTTTCAAAACTAAAGGATTTGCTTCTATGGCACAGGACTTAGGTGTTTCTTGCTGGCTTATCTATGCTGCTTCGCTTATGGGCATGGTTGTTGGAAACAATATTGCATACGATGGCACAGCTTTTACTATGCACGCGATTATTGGTGTAAAAGGCTTGCACGATCGCTTAGCGCACGCAATAGTTTGGTCCGCCATTTGCGCTGTGTATTTTGCGATTCTTGGAGTAGGAGTTTACGTTTTTCTTTTCTTCGTATTAAATGTTCATCAAAGTGTAAATGCAATTCTGTTCCAAACTCTTTCACCAATCGGAATAGCTTTTGCTACCATAGGAATCGGCTTAATCTCTTCGTGCATTGCAATGTACCCTGTATCATCAATCGAAAAGCCATTTTCTAGGCCGCAAGGCTCTGCTGGCGCTAGATCTTTTGCTCCAATAGGTTTTATGCTGCTATCTTTCGTATGCATGATTCCGTCTATTGCTTTGGCTATTGTGTTTGTGGCTATTAACATGAATCTTTTGTGGATTGCAAGCATACTGTTTGTAATAAACGGTGCAATCGTTCTGGTTGTTGGCGTTATTTTGGGCGGTAAAGTGATGGATAAGCGCATAATTCGCATTGTAGAAAACTTGCGCAGATTCGCATCGATTACTGCTTGAGTATTACTGCGCACGCCTTTAAAAATTATGCGCACAAACTTACTCTCGGCATATGCAAGTGTATAGTTTGTATAGTTGTAAAGAATTGCAATTAACTTAAGTACATACACATACAACTTAAGTACATACACATAGGCGGCGTGCGCATGCAAGACGATGAAGACCTTAAGAATCTAGATAACATAGTCGAGATTCCAGAAGATGCTTTCACGTCGAAAGAGGCTAGGGAAAAAGCTGGTTTTAAGTCCAGTTTGCAAACAGTATCGCAAAAAGTATCCTCGCCAACAGTATCGCAAAAAAAGCAAGCCGAAACATTGGATGAATCACCAGCAACCGAACTTAGTGTAGAAAACCACGCCAATGGCTCTAGGCTAAAAAACCGTTTTCTAGTCTGCTTAATATCGGTAATTGGCGTAATTTCTTTAATGGGTGGCTATATTCTGTTTGATTGCCAAGATATTTTGCAAAATCGTTTTATTAATCAGTTTGAAATTGCTGCGCGTGATCATAAGATTTTTCAAAAGTTAACTAGCCCCAAACCTAAGAGATTAGCTAAATATGCTAGCTTGATTAAGCAGGTGGATAAGAATAAGCCTGTTGACAAGTCATCTGCGGAAAAGATTTTGAAGGAATTTTTTGAATATCCAGGTCTTGGTCCTAATGCTTCAGCTGTTATTGCTGATGCAAACGGAAAGATTATAGCTGCTAAAAATGAAAATCTTGCTTTGCAGCCGGCGTCTACTATGAAAACGCTTACGGCTCTAGCTGCCTCGCATGTTCTAGACATGGGATCGACTCTTTCTACAACAGTTTACGCAAACTATGTTGGAAGCTCTAGAAATGCTGATTCTGCTGTATCTGGAGTGAAAAATGGTTTTGCTAGGCTCGTTCTTCATGGCGGCGGCGATATGCTGATGGGTGCTGCAACCAATGATCCAAATCATGTAAATGGTAGAGCTGGTCTTGAAACCCTTGCTAGCAATACTGTGAATTCGCTTAAAAAACAAGGTGTAAAAGTTGTTGAGCTTGCTGTTGATGATTCCTTGTTTGGAGAGAAACGCTATCCTGATTTGATTCATGAAAATGATGAAGAAGGACGTTTTTATGCGCCAACATCGTCTTTAGCTGTTGATGAAGGCAGAGATCGTAATTTTGCAGCATGGGTGGCTGCTGGCAATGATGCTGATGACCCAGATGATTATCCACTTTTAGATCGGCATCCAGCTGTAAGTACGGGATTAATTTTTGCGAATCTACTCAAAAAATTTGGTATTGACGTGAGAACTTGGAGCACTGATTCTGCAAAAATTGGCAAAACTTCCAAGATTGATGGATTATCATCCATATATGTTAGCTCTAGAAAACCGATGATTTCCTCTGATTTTAAGCAAATAGCCCGCGTTTCTTCTGCTCCACTTAACGAAATTATGGCATATATGCTAAGGCATTCGGACAATTCTATTGCGGAAGAATTTGGTCGTCTTACTGCGCTCGCTATGCGTAAAAGTAATTCTCCAGAAGGTGCCACAGATGCTGTACGCGACGTTTTGCGCGATTTAGGCGTTGATATAAACGGATTACACATGTCTGATTGTTCTGGGCTTTCGCCTAAATCCGCTGTTCGTGCTGTGACTCTTGTGCAAGTTCAGGCCCAGAATCTTAAAATCGGTAAAGGTGCTGCAGCAGCAGAAGGCTTAGCTTTGCCTGGTGTATGGTGCACTTCGGCACGCCATCGTTTGTCAGATTCTTCGGCAGCTGGCTTGCTGCGTGTTAAAACTGGTTTTCTGGGTGATGTGTCATCTATGGTTGGCAATGTTTCTAGAAAGTCGGGAGGCGCGCTAACCTTTGCGGTTGTTGTTAATCCTCCTGGAGATGTTAACTACACTTATGTTGGCATTAATAAGATGATGGCCGAGCTGACTAATCTTTAGTGCGCGCCAACCTGCCGGAGCGCTTAAAGCGTAGCGCGCGAAGGCAATTTGGCGCGCTGAGCTTGCTTAAGGTTGAAAGCACGGTGTGCTTTCAACGCAAGCGAAGTCGTTCGCGCGCTGTAACGCGCGAACGACTTACCGAGAATGTTGTTCAAAATGGAAAAATCAGCAACAAAATCGGGAAATCGCTAGCGTTCGCAAATAGTTATAGTCTGTGATTTTCTGCTTGCAGCATATCCGCCAGGAAGCGCTACAGGTTTTTGACCGTGCCAGTTTGTAATTAGTTCGTCGATTGATTCTATATGATTTGACGAAAAACGTATTCCAGCGGCGGTTAGAGCGCGGGCGATTATTCTGCGTCTTATCGAAGTGTGTTGTTTTGTTAAAGGTGATATTGCTATTTTTACTTCGTGTGCGCAAGAATCATAATTTTGCTTTAAAATCGTCTCTTTTTCTATTACGTCAACCTGAGAATTAATGTAATCTAAATCGTCTTGTGCAAATTTGGCACCTTTGGCAAGTAGTAAAGTCATGTCTGTAGCAAAAAACCGTGAAATATGAGGCATTAGAGTATGTCTTATTCTTGAGCGAAGAGGGTATGACTTTGGTAGTTCAACATCGCTTTGTGTTAAATCGCCGTTTGTTGGATCATCCCACCACTCAATTCCCAAATCTTTGCAAATATTGGTTGTTTCAAGCCTTCTAAGGTTAATTAGCGGTCTAGCAAAACGTATTCCACTTCGAACCGTAATATTTTTCATTCCAGCTACAGCCTCAAGACCTGCAGAGTCTCGTAAACCTATAATCACTGTTTCTGCTTGATCGTCAGCCGTGTGCGCTAAAAGAACTGCGGATGCACCCAAATCCTTAGCCGCGTCAATAATAGCAGCGTATCTAGCGTCTCTTGCTGCAGATTCTTCTCCTTTTTTGCCATCTTTAACTTGCACGGACTCAACGAATATAAGTGATTTGTCTACTCCTAAACTTGCAACAGTATTAGCAGCGTTTTGTGCAACTTTTGCGGATCCTTCTTGCATGTTGTGGTTCACTATAATCGCTGCACATCGAATACCTCTGCTTGCGCACACTTTGACTGCCAGTGCTGTTAATGCTAGCGAATCGCGTCCTCCAGAGCATGCTACCAGCACGATTGGTGCGTTTGGTAAAGCCAAATGTTGCCCGTGCTGCAAGAATTGTGGACCTTGCACTTCTAGCCCAAGATTATCGAAGCAGCGTTTTACTTCGCCAATTCCTTTACGCCAACTAGGTGAGTAAACCATGCTTATAGTCTAAATCATAATGCGTAAGTTGTAACACGTCCGTCATTCGTTTATGCAATCATAGTTAGCATGCAGATTGCTGATATAAGAGATGATATTGATTACGAATTGATCAGTCACGAAGAACTTATGAAGCGTATTCGTGAGGTTGCGGATCAAGTTAGTAAAGACTACGAGAACCGCGATATTTTGCTTGTTGCAGCTCTTAAGGGTGCTGTTAACACGCTTGCTGTTTTCTCGCAGGAGCTTAGTCTTAATGCTCCTATGGATTTCATGAGTCTTTCCAGTTATGGCAGTGGCACTAAAAGCAGTGGTCAGATTACGGTTCGTGAGGACTTGACTACTGATGTTCGCGGACGAAACGTGCTTATTGTTGAAGATATTGTTGATTCTGGCAAGACTTTGGATTGGCTCGTTAAAGAGCTTAAGAGCAGAGGCGCTGCGAGTGTGAAGGTGTTTGCGCTTCTAACTAAACCTGCTCGTCGCGAAGTTGAAGTTGATATTACTTACGTTGGATTCGAGATTCCAGATGCTTTTGTAGTTGGTTTTGGAATGGATTACGACGAAAAGTATAGGAATCTTGATTCTATCGCGGTTCTTAAGCCATCTGTGTATGAATCTTAAGTATTCTTTATTGATTTTGAGTAGTAATCTTAAGAAACTTTGGTTAGTCTTAAAAAATCTTGATTAATTTTAGGTAATCTTGAATAATTAAGTACTGGATAATAGAAACCAAATAGTAGGATTTAATCCTAGTTTTAAGCATATATTTCTATGTAAGGAGCCTTCAGAAGGATCCTGAAAGGAGCCTGATTATATGGGCGCTTCTCCAATGTCGCCTCGCGGACCTATGGGTGGACCTATGAAAAGTCCTTTGGGAGGTAACGGTAATAATCCGTTCCTTCCGCCTAATTTTGGAAAAAATCCAGATAGGAATAGTGGGAATAATAAGAACAATAAAAACAAGAACGGCAATAAGAATCAGAATGGTAATGATTCGCAGAATGATAATAATCCTGATTCTCGTCGTAAGTTCTTTAAATCTCCTTGGACTTGGATTGTTCTTCTTGTGATATTGTCTGTAGCAGGATTCCAGATGTTTGTGCATAACGGTACACAGACAATTGATACGCAAGATGGCTTGGAGTTGCTTCATAAGCGTAGTGCAAATTATGTGGAGGTTATTGACAACAAACAGCTTGTAAAGCTTACGCTTGACAAGAAGTATGTTAAGCTCGATAAGCGCGATAAGCAGAAGCACGATTATGGAAAAGACGTGCAATTCTACTATACGATTGCTCAGAGTAAGACTGTTGTTCAGGATATTGAAAAAGCTAAGCCAGTTAATGGTTGGACTGTTAGCATGCAGTCTTCTAGCATAATTTCTTATCTGATCACATCTATGCTGCCGATTTTGATTCTGCTTGGGCTTGTTTGGTTCATGTTTGGCAGAATGGCAAGCGCTGGCGGCGGAATGCTTGGAATGGGTGGCGGCCGTGGACGCGGAAAGCTTTTGGAAGGTCAAACACCTAAGACTAAGTTTGCGGATGTTGCAGGTGAACAGTCTGCTGTAGAAGAAGTTGAGGAAATTAAGGAATTCCTTAAGGATCCTTCTCGCTACAAGGCTTTAGGAGCGCGCATTCCGCGCGGTGTGCTGCTTTATGGCCCTCCAGGAACTGGTAAGACTCTTCTTGCGCGTGCTATTGCAGGCGAAGCTGGTGTGCCGTTCTATGCTATGGCTGGTTCGGACTTTGTTGAGATGTTTGTTGGTCTTGGTGCTTCTCGTGTGCGCGAGCTATTTGATGAGGCTAAGAAGAACGCTCCAGCAATCATCTTTATTGATGAGATTGATGCCGTTGGACGTCGCCGCGGAAGTGGTATGACTGGCGGTCACGATGAGCGTGAGCAAACGCTTAATCAGCTGCTTGTAGAGATGGACGGCTTCGATAACGACACTAATTTGATTATTATCGCTGCTACGAACCGACCAGATGTGCTTGATTCTGCGCTTTTGCGACCAGGACGATTTGATCGTCAGGTTGCTGTGGAAGCCCCAGATTTGGAAGGTCGCGAGGCGATTCTTAAGGTTCACGCTAAAGGCAAGCCTTTTGTTCCAGACGTTGATCTTCATATGGTTGCTGTTCGAACTCCTGGTTTTACTGGCGCGGATTTGGCTAATGTGCTTAATGAGGCGGCTTTGCTTTGCGCTCGTTCTGGCGCTCAGCTTATTGACAATCGCGCTATTGACGAGGCGATTGATCGCGTTCAGGCTGGTCCTAGAAAGAAGTCTAAGGGCATGGCTTTGGATGAGTTGCGTAACACTGCGTATCACGAAGGTGGTCACGCGCTCGTTGCTGCTGCCTTGCATCATACGGATCCTGTTACTAAGGTTACGATTTTGCCTCGTGGACGCGCTCTTGGATACACGGCTGTTATGCCAACTAGCGACCGCTATTCTCAGTCTCGAAATCAGTTGCTTGATCAAATGGCGTATGCTATGGGCGGCCGTACTGCGGAAGAGGTTGTGTTCCACGATCCAACTACTGGCGCTTCTAACGATATTGAAAAAGCTACAGCAATCGCTCGTAAGATGGTTGTTGAATATGGTTTCTCCTCTAAGCTTGGTGCCGTAAAGTGGATGGACGCTGATCAGGATTCTTCTGGTTCTTTGGATTCTTTGCAATCGCGTAAGTTCTCTAATAAAACTGCCGAAGTGATTGATGAAGAAGTTCACAAGTTGATTGAAACGGCTCACACTGAGGCGTGGGAGATTATTAATAATAATCGTGATGTTTTGGATGAGTTGGTTCGTCAGCTTCTTGTTAAGGAAACGCTTAACGAGAAAGAGCTTGAGCAAATCTTCTCTAAGATTCGTAAGGCTCCAGAGCGCGATTTGTGGCTTTCTAATTCGGATCGTCCAGATTCGCCTCTTCCTCCTGTAGAGATTCCAGAAAGCTTGAAGCGAAATATTGGTGTTATTAAGGATGATGCCTCTGATGGTAATTCTTCTGAGGATAATGCTGAGGATAATGCTGAGGATAAGTCGCCAGCTGATTCTACAGATGAAGATAAAAGTCTAAAATAATAATTTAATTTAAATAATAATTTAATTTAACAATTTTACGCGCGGTGTTTAGCGATTATGCAAAGCATCGCGCGTATAATATTTTTGGGAGGCGATTATGGACACAATTAAGTTAAGTGGTATTAAACCTAGTGATACTGATGCTTTTATTGGCTTATATACTCGCCTTAGTGTTGATGCTGTTTTGAGTTTAGATTTGAGGGCAGCGGTTGCTGGCGACTCTACCCAAACGGTTGATATTGCCCAGATTTCTAAAAGACTTAGCCGCGTTTTGGACTCGTGTGTTCAAGATGATGATATTGCTAAGAATTCTTCGATTTGTTTGGAGCTTACGGCTGGAAGGCTACTGGATTCAGCTATGAAATCTTGGCTTGTTAAACAGGCAGAGATTACTGTTAATGCGCAGTTTAAAGCTGATTTTAACGATGCTTCTTATGATTTACCTAATGCAGATGGCGTGTCTATTACGATTCGTAGGGTTGCAGACGATGTGGAAACATCGCAGATTTTTGGATTGGCGAATCCTACGGACGCGTCGCTTTTTGCGGCTGAGCAGAGGGAAAAATTACAAGATGAGACTTCGAAAGATGAGTCTAAAGATAAGTCGCAAGCAACCAGCGATTCTAATTCTTCTTTAGATTCTGTCTATAGCCAATCTGGCTATAATCCAATTATCACAACTGCAGTAGTGTCAATGCAGGGAGAAAAATCAGAGTCAACAAAATTCGCCATGCTAGATGTAATCACGAGTTTGGAGCAATCGAAAGAACCTATTTCAACTCAATTAGACGGCGTTTCGGCGTTATATCAGGTAAGCTCTGATAAAGGCGAAGAATATTCTGCAATAATAGTGGTATCTAGTACAATGGTAGAAGATGATTTAGCGCTTAAGATCAAAGAAATGCAAATTTCTCAAGAACAAAATTTGCGATTGAGAATTTTAGGCACGAGGCAATACGGATCTGATAGTTCAAACACAAAGACTATGGATTCAGATAGGCTTGGTTCACAGCTAAATGCTGCACAATTGGAGCCATGGATGCAAATTGAGCCAGATGCTTCAATTGACGGAGAACCACTTGCGTACAAACTTGCGTTTGCACCAGATGCAGCGCGAGTCGGTATTTATTCAGAACGTTGGATTATGGGAGAGTGTTGATGAAAGCTTACCGCACGCCTTGGTGGTACTTTGTACTCGGGGTGCTATTTGGATTTGTATTCGGCGCATTCCTGGTGTCTATTACGGAATCAAGCGCAATATCGCTTTCTGGTGCGCCGTGGGTTGTTCTTGCGTTTATGACAATTGGTGGAATAGTTACCTTTATTCTTACTTGGCAGACGCATCAGTATGTTACTGCAAAGCCAGAGGAGCATAAGCATTTAAATATGCAGCTTGCTGTTGCAGCTCTTATGCTTGCAAAAGCGCTTGGAATGGCTGGAGCGATTCTAACTGGCTGGTATGCTGGGCAACTATTCATGTGTTGGCCGCATGCAAATATTCCGCTCTATTCCAACATTATTCGTGAATGCATTATAGCTGGAATAGTATGTCTTGTAGACATGATTATTGGTATTGTGGGTGAGTGGATGTGCCAACTTCCTCCAGAAGATGGTGCGGATACATCAAGTGGTACTTCCGACAGGGCACAGTCAGCTGCTGCGATTTAAAATTATTTAAAATATAAAATTTAAAAATATAAGTATAAAACCGAAATACAAAACATAAACACAAACCTAAAATTTAAAAATCTGCTGTAATAATTTAATTTTAATTCAATTTAAATTCAATTTTTAAGGATGGTATATTACTTTGGCTGAATTTATTTACCAAATGATTAAGGCACGCAAGTCTTACGGGGATCGCGTGATTCTAGACGACGTTACCTTAAGCTTCCTACCAGGCGCAAAGATTGGCGTTGTAGGGCCTAACGGCATGGGTAAATCAACGTTGCTGAAGATTATGGCTGGTTTGGAGAATGTATCAAACGGCGAGGCTTCGATTACGCCAGGTTATACCGTTGGAATTTTGCAGCAGGAGCCACCTCTAGATGAAACGAAGACGGTTGGCGAAAACATTAAGATGGCATTTGGTGAGATTGCGCAAAAAGTAGCGCGTTTTAACCAAATCGGCGAAGAGATGGCAAATCCAGATGCTGACTTTGATGCATTGATGGAAGAAATGGGTAAGTTGCAAACAGAGATTGATGCTGCAAATGGTTGGGATTTGGATTCTCAGCTTGAGCAGGCGATGGATGCTTTGCAATGCCCAGATCCAGATTCGCCTGTTTCTGTGTGCTCTGGTGGAGAAAGGCGTAGAGTGGCGCTGTGCAAGCTTCTTCTTGAAGCCCCAGATTTGCTGCTGCTGGACGAGCCTACAAACCATTTGGACGCTGAGTCTATTCTTTGGTTGGAACAGTTCTTACACAAGTATGAAGGCGCTGTTATTGCTGTAACCCATGATCGCTACTTTATGGATAACGTAGCAGAGTGGATTTGTGAAGTTGATCGTGGTCAGCTTTACCCATACAAGGGCAATTACACCACTTACTTGGAAACCAAGGCTAAGCGTATGGAAATCCAGGGTGCTAAGGATGCCAAGCTTGCTAAGCGCTTAAAGAATGAGTTGGACTGGGTGCGTAGCTCGCCGAAGGCTCGTCAGGCTAAGAACAAGGCTCGTTTGGAGCGCTACGACCAAATGGAGCAAGAGGCACGCAATTCCAAGAAGCTTGATTTTTCGGAGATTCAAATTCCTGCAGGTCCACGCTTGGGATCGCAAGTTTTGGAAGCGAAGCATATTCACAAGGCTTTTGGAGATCGCGTGTTAATCGACGATTTGTCGTTTACTTTGCCGCGTAACGGCATTGTTGGCGTGATTGGTCCGAACGGCGTTGGTAAGTCTACGCTTTTCAAGACGATTGTTGGCTTGGAGCCACTTTCTGGTGGAGAGCTTACAGTTGGAGATACTGTGAAGATTTCTTACGTGGATCAGAATCGTGCAGGATTGGATCCTAATAAGAACTTGTGGGAAGCTGTTTCAGGCGGACTTGATTTTATTGAAGTTGCAGGCGTTGAAATCCCTACTCGCGCATATGTTGCAAGCTTTGGATTTAAAGGTTCGGATCAGCAGAAGCTTACGGGCGTGCTTTCTGGCGGCGAGCGTAATCGCTTGAATTTGGCTTTAACTCTTAAGCAGGGCGGCAACTTGCTGCTGCTTGATGAGCCTACTAACGATTTAGATGTTGAGACTCTTGAAAGCTTAGAGAACGCTTTGCTTGACTTCCCAGGTTGCGCTGTAGTGGTGAGCCACGATCGTTGGTTCCTTGACCGCGTTGCCACGCATATTCTTGCATGGGAAGGCGACGATGAGAATCCTGCAAAATGGTACTGGTTCGAAGGTAACTTCCAAGCTTACGAAGAAAATAAGATCGCACGCCTTGGTGAAGAAGCTGCTCGTCCTCATCGCTTGCATCGTAAGCTTACTCGCTAAATCGCGTATAACTCGTGCTATCAGAGTAAAACTGAATTAAAATCACGTATTGAGCTAAAAAGGAGAACAAATGCCGATACTTGATAAAAATGATTCTTCTAAAGTCCAAGAGTATGAGGAATTCATAAAACATTCGCCTTATGGAAACGCTATGCAAGATATGCGTTGGGCAGATGTGAAAAGCAACTGGATTAGTGAATACGTTTATCTAGAAGAAAACGGTAAGATTACAGCAGCAATGTCTGTTCTCGGCATAAAAGCTGTTGATGATAAAATGTTCCTCTATGCTCCTCATGGACCAGTAAGTGATTTTTATGATATAGAAACCACTAAGAAGCTGATTGAAGAAGCTAAGCCTCTTATTGAAAAGTACAATGCATTTTTGCTACGAATGGATCCTTGCGTTAAAAACGATCAAGATCTTGTTAAGAAGTATAGAGAGCAAGGTTTTACTTTTAGGAGCGATGGGGAAAAACTTCACTCTTTCTCCAATCCTCGATATGAGATGATGCTAGACCTTGAGGGTAAGTCTACGGATGATCTTCTTGCTGGGTTTAGTGCGATGACAAGAAGGCACATAAGGGCTTCTTTAAAAGCTGGCGTTACATCTAGGTGGAGTCGTTCTCAGGAAGATATTGACAAGTTCTATGAGCTTACTGAGATTATGGCAAAAAGACACGGTATTACATACAGACCTAAAGAGTATTTTGAGAGATTGCTTGCAGCTTATCCAGAAATGAGAATTTATAGCACGGACTATGAGGGTAAGACTATTGCGTGCATGATTGGTTTGCCTTATAACGGTGAATTATGGTACATGTATGGTGCTACTGCGACCATGCAGGGCAAGGTGAGCCCAGGGTATTTGTCTATATGGGATTTGATTCAGTGGGCGCATGAGCTTGGAATGAAGTACTTTAACATGGGTGGTGTGTTCTCACTTGATGTTAGCGATGGTCTTTATTTCTTTAAGTATGGTTTCTGCAAGGCTACTGATCCGTTTATTTGGATTGGTGAGCTTGATGTCGTTGCAGATGAGGATGCATACAGCAAGTTTGTTAATAGGTGATCTCCTGAAAATTTGCTATTTCTAGAGTGCTATAGTGCGCGAGTTGGGGTGAATCTGGTGCAAAGTACATCATGTCGTTCGCGCGCTACGCTTTAAGAGCTCATGCAGGTCGCGTCTCCCGTGTTTGTTTCTATTTTGCTCAAAAAGGGAACAAATGCGGGAATATTCTTACGTGATTTTGATTATCTTGTAGTGTTTTTCTTATCCCGCGTTAGTTTACTTGTATTCGAGTGTAACGGCATGTCGTGTATAGCTTATGCTTATCAATATCATTAATAAAAAATATATAGCGAAAATTTGTGTAAACCTTATTTTGTTAATGTTTAGTAAGGAAAATCAGTAATTTTTTAAAAAATAATATAAATCTGTGATTAAAATCACTCAACAAATTCTCTCAAAATTATTGAATTTTTCCACGGGGGGGGGGGTAGATTACTCTAATTGGCAATTTGCTATCTCTGTGCTTTGTTTTGTTAGTTATTCTACATTTTATGAACAAATATTTGCCTGTGATGCAAAAAGTCGAAAAGTATAGACGTCCTAAAAGGGTGAAGTATATGACGAGTAAACAAAATAGCGCGAAACACATATCCATATCTAAAAAGTGCACAAAATCTTCGTACCTAGATAATTCTGTTATCGATTCAATGGCGAAATCGATTACGTCTACAAACTTTGAGGCAACTTCTTCTAGAAGGGTCTCTGTACTTCCTAAAATTGCTTTAACAGCAGTGCTAGCAAGTTTGCTTGCATGTGGAGCAGGATTGCCATCTAACCATGCATGGGCTAATGGCGTGAATATGCCTGACGGCAGCTATAGGTATGCGAATCGTGATTCTTCTACAAAGGCGCAGAGGTATGTTGATATTAAAGCACTTCCTTGCGATAAGAATCAGGTAACTGATAAGAATAAGGCTGATAGAGAAACTTACGGACAGTATTACAAGGTCGAATACCAGTTTAATTCTCAGGGTGAATGGTGGGGTGGTCGACCATTCTGGTGGGCGAGCGTGCCTAAGGATGTTGACATTGTAGATAATAAAGTTACTTTGCATAAAGATGAACAGTTGACTGGTGATGGCGGTTCCAAACAAACAGGTGCAACATATGGAAAGGATGCTTGGAATCAGTCTGCAAGCCGTTTCTGGTTTAGTAAGAATACGGAGAAAACTGAGTTTGAGAATAACTGGAAGAGGATGACTGGCGAAGACAGTGGTTATAACAACTCAGGTGATACTTACAATACTTCTACAGCATATATGAACGATACGAGTGCACTAATTATTAACTGGGAGAGTAGAGGCAATAGAAAATCTAAGATTAGCTTTGTTATCAAACTGAAAGATAAAACGGAGCCTTTAAAGTTTGCTGCAGGTGTGTACCAGGTGATGGGCAACTGGCATTACACTGTTGGCAAAGTTGATATTGCTCCAACGTTGCCAGAGTATTCCAAGGAATTGGAACTTAATTATCCTCAGGCTACAGAAATTGCTACATTTGGACAGCCAACAGAGTCTGAGCGAGATAAAATACTCAGCAAGCTGTGGGATGCTAATAAGAGTAATACCGATGTGCTTAAAAAGCTTAAAGGTATGGAACAGACTCAAACTGAAGCGGCTTTCAAACAGGCTGTAAAAGTCAATAATGATGGTAGCGCGACTATTACGTACAAAGATGACTCTAAGGATACTATTTCTAAGGAGAATCTAACTAAGCGCTACGTGCCATTGTCAGAGCGCACAAAAATTACGTATCCAGCTTTGACTCCTGTGAAGAATACGTCTTCTCTTGATTCAACAGAGAAGACGCAAGTTGAAAATGCTATTAAGAATGCTAATCAGAATAAAAATATCAAGAGTGTAACTGTTGATGGTAACGGTAAAGCGACTATCACGTTTGATGATAAAATTGGCACTCCTTCCACTAAGACAATTGAAGGCCAGTATCTTGTAAAGAAGCAGCGTTCACTTGCGGATAAGTTTACCCCTTACTATCCAGTGCCAATGGCAGTTGGAAATCCAAGTAATTTGTCCGCATCTGAACAAAAAACATTGTTAGAAAAAATCTATGAAATTAATCAATCTAACAAAGAATTCATGGATGCTATAGGAAATCCAAATACAGACGATGCTAAGAAAAAAGCTATTTCTGTTAGTAGTAATGGTGATGTAACTATCACTTATACTGATAAGTCTAATGATAAGCTCGATGGCAGCAAGATGGTGTATAAAAGTAAGCCACTCGCTGATTTGACGAATATTACACTTCCAGCTCGTACAGCAGTTGATAATGCTAAGAGTTTAAAAGAGGAAGAACAGAATAAAGTTAGAAAAGCTATATTAACAGCCAATAATGGTCTTAAAAGCAAGCTAAAAGGTAATAATGAAAATAGTGCTATCACATTTGATAATGATAAGCATATTATGACTGTTAAGTTTAGTGATGATTCAACTTCTACCTTCGACTATTCTGAGTTGGCGTATACCAATGGTAATCCAGAAAAGCCAAAAACTGAAACAAAAAATAATAATGGTTACAAGTACAACATCACTAAGATTGCTATTAACGATAAGGATAAGCCGCAGGTTGCTGATTGGAATAGTTTTGTCATAAAGTTCATTCAAGATAATTGGAAAGTTAAATCAGGAAATGCTGAAATAACTACAGATTTTATAACTAAGACTGATGGCTTACTGAATAAACTTACCACTACTGGTGACAGTATAGGTAATGGAATGCAACTTTACAGATATAGTGGACAGTGGATTGAAAAAAATGGATCTAATCTTAAATTGGTTAGAGGTGGATTTGGTGGTGAAGATGGAATTGTAACAATTTATTTAGGCGACTCCATTGAAGTTAGAAAATCTAGTAAATATGGTGGTTCTGATTTAGCATTCAGTCTTACTAAGAACGATTGCTTTGTATCTAATGCTGCCGCTCCTAAGCCTGAAGAACTTAAGAAAGAAGCTAATGATCTTATTGACAAGATTCTTAAGAAGAATGGCTTAAATGATGAAGAAATCAATAAGTTTAAGCAAGAACATCAAAGTGAAATCAACAAGATTGCTAAGCCAGACGATTTAGACAAGATTATTAAGTCTGCTGATAAGCATGGTCAAGATGAGAAGAAAAAGAAAGATGCTCAAAAGCAGATTGAGAATGCTCAGGATAATCTTGGTTTACCTGAAGATCAGAAGAAAGAACTCAAAAAGAAGATTGGTAATGAGACTGATCCTGAAAAGATCCGTGAGAAGATAAACGAGTTCCAAAAGGATCAGGATCAAAAGAAACAGGAAGAGCATAATAAGCAGCAGCAACAAGCTGATCAGCAGGCTGAGCAACAACAGAAACAGCAGCAGCAGAAAGATAATACGAAGGTTGATACTGATATACAAACTCAGAATCAACAGGAGCAGCAAGACACAGGCAAGGCTGAAGAAGCTAAGAAGAAAGCTGAGCTTGAGAAGCAAAAGCAGTCTGCTATTGATGAAATTAGCAAGAACGACAAACTTAAGCCTGAGGACAAAGAGCAGTTTATTAAGAAGATTCAGCAGGCAACTGATGAGAATGATATAAATACTATAAAGCAACAGGCTGCGGAAAAGGCTACTCAGAATCAGACTGCTTTTGATAACAGTAATAATAATGGTCTTGATACTGCTAAGCAAGCTGCTAAGGATACTATCGGTAAGCTTACTAATCTTAATGATACTGAAAAGCAGAAGTATCAGGGTGATATTGATAAAGCAAATAGTCTTGATAAAGTTGCAGAGATTCTCAACAAAGCTGAGTTTGAGGATGCTAAAGCTGCAGCTAAGAAGAAGATTGCTGATCTGAAGCAGAAAGGTGATCTTACTGATCAAGAAGCTACAGATCTAAATAATCGCATTGATAAAGCTAATGATTTGCGAGAAGTTGAGGGTATTCTTGAGGAAGCTGAGTTAAATAAAGCTAAGAGTGATGCTAAATCTGATGTAGATAAGCTCACGAATCTTAACAAAGCTCAAAAGGATGCTTTGAAGCAGAAAATTGATGATGTTGAAACTGATCCTACCAGCGATAATTTGAAGACTGTTGATCAGGCTAAGACTGCCATCACTGCTGTTGTTGCTAAGGCTAAAGAGCTTGACAAGAAGATGAGTGATCTTAAGACTCTTGTTGATTTGGTCAATAAACAGAAAGAAACTCTTAAGAAGTCTGATGGTTACAAGGATACATCTAAGAAGAATGCTTTTGACACTGCATTAACAAATGCATCTACTCTTGTTGATCTAACTAAGGGTACGAATACTGATGGTGCCAAGGTTGATGAGACTAAGAACACATTAGAAAATGCTGTTAAGGATCTCGGTGGTAATACTGTTGACAAGTCAAAGCTTCAGCGTGAAATTGAGACCGCTTATGAATGGCAAGGCAAGAATAAGCAGGGTAAAGATGATTCTTCTATAAAGAAGAATCCAAAGTATGAGAATGCTTCTAAAGATAAGAAGAATGATTTTGATACTGCTCTGTCTAATGCAAAGAAAGTTTATGACCAAAAAGATGCTTCACAGGTGTCTATTAATGAGGCTGAATCTAAGTTAAGCAAAGCAATTGATGCTCTTGATGGTCATAATAAATCTGATTTGAATGATGCCATAAAGAAAGCAAATTCAAAGAAATCTGAAATTGTTTACAATAACGCGTCAGAAGATAAGAAATCTGCTTTTGATGAAGCGTTAAGATATGCTGAGGGAATCGAAAAGAAGCTTGGCGCATCAGATGTTGAGATTAGTAAAGCAAAAGACGACTTGGATAAGGCACTTAACGATCTTAATGGTAAGGTTAAAACTTCTGATTTGGAAGCTGCTGTAGAAAAAGCAAAGAAAATGAGGAAGTCAACAACTGATCCTAAATCTGATGGCGATCCTAAGTATGAGAATGCTTCTAAAGAAAAGAAGCAAGCTGTTGATACGGCTCTCAATCGCGCTGAGTCTGCTCTTGCTGACGCTAAGAATGATAAGTCAAAGAACACTCCTGAGCAAAAGCAGAAAGCTATTGATGAAGCATTAAATAAACTTAATGATGCTATTAGTAATCTTGATGGTGTTGACAAGACTAAGTTGACAGGAAAGCTTACGGAGGCAAAAGGTAAGAAGGATACTCCTGCTTATAAGAATGCTTCTAATACCAATAGTAAAGCGCTTGATGACGCTATAGCTTCTGCAGAAAATATCGTAAATAAAGCTGGTGCAACAGAGAAGGAAATTTCTGATGCTATCAATAAGCTTACCAAAGCTATCGATGGTTTGGATGGTCATGATATTTCTGATTTGCATAACGCTGTTGATAATGCCAATACTAAGAAGTCTAAAGTGTCTTACAAGAATGCCAATCAAGATAAGCGAGATAATTTTGATAAGGCTCTGAAAGCTGCTGAAGAAATCTTGAAGAACCCTAATGGTAAGACTGAGCAGGCAATAAAGACTGCTAAGGATAATCTTGAAATTGCATCGAACGAGCTGGATGGCGTTGTTGATACATCTAAGCTGCAGTCTGAAGTTACTAAGGATACTGATATAAAGGATAAGCCGCAGTATAAGAATGCTGATAAAGATAAGCAGACTACTTTTGATCAGGCTCTTATCGAAGCTCAGAATGCTTTGAGTGAAGCGAAGAACAATAAGTCTCAGTCTCCTGAGGATAAGCAGAGTGCTGTTGACAATGCTTTGCAGAAGCTTCAGACTGCTGCAGCTTCGTTGAATGGTGCTGATATTAGTGCTTTGCAGGAAGAGATTGCTCTTGAAGGCACTGTGAGAATGTCTTCTGTGTACCTATATGACACTTCGGATAAACAGACTGCATATAATGATGCTTTGCAAGATGCGCAAGATCTCGTTTCAAAGTTGGCTGATATATCTGGTACTGGTAAAGATCTTGCTTCTAAGACTCAATCAGAGCGTCAAGCTCTTGTTGATTCTGCTTTGAAGAAGCTCCAGCAGGCTAAGAATGCGTTGACTGGTGTAGCTCCTACTCAGTCTCTGTCTCCAGTTATTCCTGTGAATCCAGAGTTTGAGCAAAAGCCTGTTCCAGTTCCAACTCCCGATACAACTCCAACTCCAGAGCAAACTCGTGATTCTGGTTTTGGTGTGAATGATAATGCGCCAGCTATTGTAGATAAGGGCGAGTTGCATTTGCAGATCGAGGGTGCTGAATCCGATTTGCAATCTAGCGATAATGCCAATGGTTCGCAGCAGAACAATGTGGATGATAACTCTGGCAATTCTATTAATTCAGGGAATGTTAGCAAGAGTACAAATAGTGGTAATGGTGTCACCAGCAGTTCTGCTGCTAAGCAAGATAATGCATCCAATGATAATGGATCACATGATGCAAATATCGATTCTGGTGTAGAGAATTCTCCAGCTGTTAAGCAGGCGGATATTGATGTTTCTAAGGCAAAATCTAATGTTGATAGTGCTTTGGCGGAAGCTAAAAAGGTAGCGGACGATCCTCATAGCACTCAGGAACAAGTGAATGCTGCTGTTGAGAAGCTGAGTGCTGCACGTAAGGCTTTGCTTGCTGCTAAGTCTCGTGCTTCGCAGGTTCGTGATGATGTTCGTGCTCAGGTTATTAAGAATTCTAAGTCTGCTGGTATGCGTGCTTATTCGAATGCTGAAATGAGTAGTGATAGTAATAAGCGTGGAGAAATCAGTGGCATGAATACTGGTTCTGTTGTTGCTCCTACTGGGCTGCTGGCATCGCTTCTCGCTGCTGCTGGAGCGCTATTTGCTGCTCGTCGTGGTGGATTGCGCAAAAATAAGTAAGCAGTTTTAGCAGTGTAAATTGGTTGCTCGGTTTTATAGCTTTTTGCTTGTAGCTGAGCAACTTTTTTTATTCTCGTAACCTGCATGGCTGACTAGTTTATAACCGTATGCACTATGCAGGTCATTTTTTACTTGTATTTGTACGTGCTATGGGGGTGAATATGGCGTAGGGTGTGTTTCGACGTTCGCGCGTTACAGCGCGCTCACGTCTTTGTCTGCTATTGTTCCTTTTTGCCCGCATTTGTAGTCGTTTTTGTATAAAGAGGGAACAAATGTGAGAATAGGGTTACGATTATGTGAGCGTGCTGTAACGTGCGAGCTTTATGGCTTCGAGTTGAAATATGTGATATATATGAAGTTGTAGTGTTTTTGTTCCCAAAATGCGTAGTTTTGAAAACAAAAACACTACAGAGTAGTAACATGCATATGTACTAAGAATGTGTTATGTGATTATTAGAGGTTATTTTTGTTGCTGCTATTTATTTAGAAACAAAATGTATTTCACTCATAGCCATATGATGCCAAGTATTTCCGATATCTACAGGAATAATACGATAGTATTTAAAAGAATTCTTTAGAATAGCTGCAGGGATTTTTATATATTGGCGTTCTATATGGACTTGAGAAGTTTTCCAAGGAATAGTAAAAATCATATCTTTTTGTCCATCTTTTATATTTTCCCAATTTATTCCATCTTTAGATGTGGAAAGCTTAAATTTTTTAATTGCCTGATCATTACCGTAGTTAGCGTAGAACTCTATGCCAGATATTGATCTACATTTATCAAATTTATAATTAATTGATATCTTTTCTTGCTTTAAATGAGAAGGCTTAAAGTCGAATACTCCAGTTTTATATCTATTGGTGATCTCCCCATTAAAAAGATTATCTATAGCATGAGGTTCTACAGGAACAAGTCCATTAGAACTATATCGTTTCATATTGTTTGCTGAAAATTCAGGCGTGATAACCATGTGGGTTACATGACTGCTATGTTTCTGCAAAGAAACAATATTTACAATCCCACGTTTCATTACTGTTTTACCGCTACGTAATTTTGAAATATCATCTTCTGTTATTGGATCCCATGTTACTGGTTCTTGAGTTTCTATTCCATCACTCCAATTAACGCGTACATATGATTTTGTGCCTAATATGTTCTTTTCATAATAATCCTTAATACCATCACCATTAATGTCATAAGATTTTGTATTTATATCTTTATTACCAACAATTGGGTTTTCAGCAATAATGCTAACAATATGTAATTGATCGGAGGATAAATTATGTTGATTTTTAGGTAACTTTTTGTAAACTCGAACATAATCTATATCCATGGTATTAGGATAAGGCTCCCATTGCCATGACCCTGTCCAACCTCCTGATCGTTTTTCGTATAAAGACAAAAGCTGAATCATAGGATAGTCAATATTTACTGATACTTTAGCGTATTCATTACCATCTACATAAAAAACGATACGATCTGGGTATCCAGAGCGTGTTCCTGTACCTTTTTGCCAATCAAAACCATATACATGATATTCATCATTGAAACTCTTATTTTTGTCGTAATACGATCTCAATCCAGTAAAATGAGGAAAAGCAATTTTATCTCTCCAAGAATGTAGATTTGGTGGAACCTTATGATTGTCCCTGCCTTGTACTTCCATGATATCAATTTCAGCACTTTGCTCTGGAGTATCTTCAAATCCTAAGAGCCACCATGCGCTATGTCTAGCAGAACCAGGTTGACCTTTCATTCTCATCTCGTAATAGCCATATTGATTAATATGAGTTAGCTCTGTTTTGTCTGGATTGCGAACGATGTTTTTTCCTGTCCAATTGTGTAAGCTATTGCGATTACCGGTAGAAATACCGCTAACAATAGTTTGCCCATCAAATTCTGGACACCATGGTTGAGAATTTTGATTAATCTGTAATTGCAAATGTCCATTATTAACTAGATAGTTACTCGCATTTTGCGAAGTAGTGCTCCATGAAGATAGATATTTATTTACCCAATATTTTGTATCCAAATTATTTTCATTAAATTCATCATGAAAAATCAAACGATAGCCTTGTTTTTGTAGTTGATTACCTGGTATATTCTTACCAAATTTTGCGTAAAATGTGACGCCATTGCTTAGTTCAGAATGAAGAGTCTCAGGAATTAGAGATAATTTAAATGGGAAGATTGCCTTATATTCATTTCCTGAGCTTTTTATTCGCCAAAACCAGCCTAGAAAATCTTTACCTTTCCTAATAGGATTTTCTGGCAGATTACTGTCATAGATCGTATAATCTTTGCCATTAAAATCGACTTGTAATGTTTTTATTACGTTGTCGTCAATCATGAAACGAACAGGAATATTTGTCTTGGCTTTATCAGTGTCTCTATTCTCAAATGTACGGCTATGCTTAGAATTGATTTCTAAACTGTTTGCCACCGAAAACCAGTTACTTTGTACAACACATGTACTTATACATATAGCAGAAAATATGCACATGCACTTTTTATTAAAATTGATTATCTTCATTGATTATCCTAATTATGTAAAAACATTTAGCTATAAATATTTAGCCCTTTACTGATCCAGCTAAAAGACCAGAAACTATCCACTTCTGGCAGAAGCAGAAGAAAATAAACACTGGAATCAAAGCTAATACAGTCGTTGCCATGAACAAAGGCCAGTTTGTTGTGAATTGTTGTACAGCATTGTAAACCTGTAAGACAACAGTCTGTTTGTCTGTTGATGATAAGAACACGCTTGGTAAAAGAAAGTCATTCCAAGTGCCCATTGTTTGGAAAACAACTACGGCTACAATAATTGGACGTATAAGAGGCAGAACTATAGTCCAATATATTCGGAATGGTCCTGCGCCATCAATTTTTGCTGCTTCAAATAATTCTTGTGGAAGAGCTTTCATATAGCCAACAATAAGGAAATAGCAAAAGACGCAGCTACCCATATATAGTGCTACAAGACCTGTAAGAGTATCTGTTAAACCTATTGAAGATTCCATACGGTATAAAGGCAATAAAGTCGCTTGTACTGGTATTGCAAATGTAATCATTAGGATTGACCCAATAATCATAGTAAAAAGAGATTTTTTCTGTACTACACCATAAGCTGCAAGTGATCCGATTAATACTTGCAAAATAACAGCAACAGCAGTCACAATAATTGTGTTTATAAATGCTTGAATGATTGTTCCATCTGCAAACGCATCTATGTAATTATTCCATAACCATTGTGTTGGTAGCTGCAATGGGTGTTTAATCATGTCGATAGGTGTTTTGAATGAACTAATTACAACGTAGTACAGGGGGACAGCGCATATTAGAGCAATTGTCCAAACAACTATAGTTCGAACTGTTTGAGATACGATTTTGTGACGCTTGTTCATTATTGGAATCTCCTTGCAACTGTGCTTGATACCTTCATTTGGATTGCAATAACAATTACGCAAGCAATCGTGAATAATGTAGATAATGCTGATGCTAAACCAACGTCAGATTGTCCCATGCCGCGCATAATTATCGCTTGAGTTATGGTATTTGTGGAATGACCAGGACCTCCAGCGGTCAATGTGTATGGTAAGTCGTATATTTTCAAAGCAGTTGTCATCAATAAAAATGTTGAAACAACCATTCCTGGAATTAACTGTGGCAAAGTTATATGAACGAATCGCTGTAAACCATTCGCACCATCTACTCTCGCTTGTTCATAGAGATCTGCTGGAATTGCCTGAAGCCATGCGATGTATAAAGTAGCATGCCATCCAACTTGCATCCATACTGCTACGAACATTACGCAAAAACGTGCCCAGTTATCTTGAGAAAGCCATTGAATAGAAGGTAAGCCAAATGTGTGTAAAACTTGATTGGCGACTCCAGAATCTAAAGGAGAAAAAATGTATTGCCAAATTAGACCAATTACCGCTTGTGCTGGTACTCCTAGGAAGAAGAATAATGATCGCAAAAAACTCTTACCAATCATTGCTTGATTTAAAACAACGGCTAGAGGAATTGCCAGACATGTAACTACGATGGTAACGATGAATGAATACATCAATGTAAAAATTAATGCTGAAAGTAATGATGTGTCAGAAAAGACTTGTTGATACTTTTGCAAGCCGATGAAGTGAAAATTTAAATCGTAGCCATTGAAATCAGTAAATGAGTAAAAAATTGATTGCATTAAAGGAATTAAAGTTAACACAATAAAAATAATCACTATTGGCAATAGGAACCAAAATGAAGTTAAATTATCTTTAAAGGCAGCTGAAGATACAGAAAACTTATGTCTTATTTGCTCAGAATTGCTGTTATTATTTGGTGAACACCTCATAGTAATGCCCCCTCTATGATCTACAAATCTGCTATTGCTAACAGGATTACAGATGCAAATTACTCTTGTCAATGAAAACGGGTTGCACTCTGTAACAGATTTTACTGATTTAAAATTTCAGAGTGCAACCCATTCTGCTTATACTATTTCATCGAATTCCATTTATCGTCTAACAACTTAGTGAATTCTTTTGGAGTGATTTTTCCTTGAACTAGCTCTTGTTGACGAGATGCCATTTCTGTCATCATTGCGCTAGGAGACTTGGAGAAGTTCACCCAGTAGAATTTGTTATTTTGGAAATAATCTTTAATAACTCCAGCAAGTTCAGCAGGAGGATCTGCGCGATACTTATCAGATAATGACAAAGTTCCAGCATTTGTTGTGAACGTCTTAAGACCATCCTTGCTGTTCAAATATGCTAAGAATGTTTTTGCTGCTTCTTGCTGAGCTTTAGATGCTTTAGCTGCAATAGCGAATCCTTGGTCAGGGCCACCATTAATCCACTGCTCTCCATTCTTATAAGAAGGCATAGGAGCAACACCAAAATTAATTCCAGAGGCTTTTACATCTGCCAAATCCCAAGGACCAGAACGCATAACTGCAAGATTTCCAGTGACAAATTCTTGCTTTACCTGATCTGCTGTTAGGCCAATGCTCTTATGAGGAATGACTTTTGCGTCTATAGCTTTAGCCCATTCGCTCAATGCTGGAGTCCACTCTTTACTAAATGTTGAAGATCCGTTCCAGATTACTTCGTCTTGCTTATCGTTTTTGTCAGAAGCATATTTACTTGCTAATAATGCCTCGAATGTGCCAGATGGCTGTGTGTTAAAATCTTCCAAGAATGCGACTTTACCAGAATCATTAATCTTCTTGCCCATAGTAATAAAGTCGTCCCATGTCTTAGGGAATTCAGTGTATCCAGCTTGCTTCAAAATATCTTTATTGTAAAACATTGCACCAACCCAAGCAGAAACTGGCATGCCATATGTTTTACCGTTGTGTTGGAATAGCTTGAAGTTTGATTCATCAATTCCAGAGAAGAATTTTGATCCTGAAATATCCAGAGCTTGACCAGATTGCATTATGTCAGTGCGGTTATCCATTGTTAAATTGAAAATCGTCGGAGGAGTACCGCCAGCTAGTCGAGTTTGCAGAGTTTGGATGTATTGCGTTGAATTTTGACCATATTGCGCATCAATCTTAATATTTGGATGTGCTTTTTGAAATGCTGAAATTACATTGCCTATCTGATTTTTCTTGAAGTAAGAATAAAACGAAATAGATACTTTTCCAGCAGAATTTCCATTGCCACATGCTCCCAATGGTAATAACACTGTGGCGAGTGTCACCAGTGCCACCGCCGTGCGCTTTACATTTCGAAACCCACACCTCATTGTGATTTCCTTTCTTTGTGATAGCAAATCTTCTACCATCTTTTCAATACGTATTAGTACTGATAGGTACAGTATGACACATATCTTATAAAAATGCAACTTAAATATAGTTATATGTGTTTTTAAAAAGATATATAACAAGCGTAAAAATAGTGATTTATTAAGGGATTTCGTTATTTATGGGCAAGATAAACTTGTATGGATAAAGAATATTTTATATATATTAGACAATATCCATTATTAATATTATAGTAATAATACGTATTAGTAATAATTGAATGTATACAGATAATATTTTTTAGGATGCAAGATGAACGTGGAAATTAGTCGCACAACGGATGTGCTAAATACAGCAGAGACAACAAAAACAAATGTAGTTTCAAACATGGCTTCAAACATAGCTGATAAATTTGTAACCACAATTAGGTTGCTCGAAGGGGAGCGCTGGTGGGGTGGAACAGTAATTGATGGGATATATGAACCATTTGGGAAACAAGTATTTACAAGAGATTTGTCTGAATGGACTCAAAAACTAAGAGAAGTTCCTGAAGCCTCAAATCAATCTTCTCCGCTACTAATATCTACGTGTGGACGATATGTATGGTGCAAAGAACCTTTCAAATTTACATTCGCAGATAGAACTCTATCGATAGAACATTCATCATCTCTAACGTTTACCAAAGTTGGAGATAAATTATCTGATGCTTATAAGTATGCTTGCAATAAATATTTTCCACCAAGCGGTAGAAGTATACCTGCAGATCTTATTGATAAGCCGCAATATAATACTTGGATCGAAATGCCTTATGCTCCAACGCAAAATAAAGTAGAAAATTATGCGCGTCAGATTCTTGAATTAGGAATGCCATCTGGAATCATTATGATTGATGACAAATGGTCACCTGATTATGGTGATTGGACATTTGATATTTCGCGTTTTCCAAAACCTCGTAAAATGATTGACTCATTGCACGAACAAGGCTTTCGTGTAATGCTTTGGCTCGTGCCTTTCATTAGTCCTGATTCTGAAAATTTCCGTTATTTGGAAAAAGAAAATCTTTTATTGAGAAGTGTAAATGGGGAAACAGCAATACGACGATGGTGGAATGGCTTGAGTGCTGTTTTGGATTTGTCGCATCCAAAAGCAATCTCTTGGTTAGAAGAGAAGCTTGATGCTCTTAGACAAATAGGTGTTGATGGGTTTAAATTCGATGGTGGTGATTTTTATGAGTGTCATAACGATGACATTTCATACGAATCAATGACGTCTGCAGAATTTTGTGAGCGATGGGCGAAATTCGGGTTGCGCTACTCTTACAACGAGTTTAGAGCATGTTGGAAAATGGGTGGTCAGCCTTTAGCGCAGCGCTTACGAGATAAGCCACAATCGTGGGGGGTTGAAGGTCTACAATCGCTTATTCCAGAAATAATAGCTCAAGGTCTTATTGGTCACGCATTCACATGTCCAGATATGATTGGTGGAGGCGAAATTGAATCTATGCAAAATGCTAATAGTATAGATCAAGATTTCTTTATTCGGTATGCACAGATTGCAGCATTATGTCCTATGATGCAATTCTCTACTTTACCTCACCGTGTTTTAGATAAAGAGCATATGAAAGCTCTAATTTGTGCTATAAGAACAAGAGAAGCACATTTGCCGACGATACAAAAGTTTGCATTAAATGCTGCTAATACTGGTGAGCCAATAGTACGACCAATGTCTTACCACTACGATCATTGTGAAGATATAATTGATCAATTCTTACTTGGAGACAGAATTATAGTGGCTCCAGCTCTTCATAAATATCAAAAACAGCGTTCTGTTTATATTCCTGATGGAAGTTGGGAAAGTGATGATAAAATTATTTTTGATGGACCAACTACTATCATTGTTGATACGCCGTTGGATCGAATTCCAATATTCACAAAAAAAATGTAGAGTATATTTTGTATATACTATATATTCTGTATATTTTGGGATTGATGGCAAGTAGTACAAAGGTTGTAATTGCTTAGCGATAGGTTGTAATGCAATGAGAATTTCACAAGACGGATTTGCCTACAAAGCTCCTACAAGTAAAGATGTAGCGACTTTAGCTGGAGTTTCGCAAACAACTGTTTCGTTTGTTATTAATGATAAAAACGGGATTGCTCCTGAAACACGTAACCGTGTACTCAATGCAATGCGCACACTTAACTATCATCCTAACGCTGGCGCTCGCATTCTTCGAACATCTAAGACGAACATTATTGCACTATTTGCAGAGATGCGTAGCAATAAAGATGCAAATGAAACTACTCCTTACATAGATACCATAGTTCGTTATGCTGAAGAACATGGATATGATGTTATTCTTAACACAACTGCACATGATTCAAAGAGTATACAAAGATTAGCTAATAAGACACTTTGTGATGCTTTTATCCTTATGGATATTGAGACTAATGATCCTCGTATACCAGTAGTTTGCCAATTGACTCAGCCAACAGTGCTAATTGGAAGACCTAGAAATGCGCAGGGCTTGGATGTCGTAGATTTAGATGCTCGTATTGCAGGACGCATGGCAGTTGATGAACTATATGAGACAAATCATCATCATATTGCTGTAATAGGGGAGCCTGTGAGTAACCCGTACTCTATAGACTTTGAAGAGCCTGAAAACATGTTCTTTATTCACGAGTTCCATATGGCCATACGTCAAGAATGTGAAAAGCTTAATATTCCGTATTCTATAATCCCAAGAAAATCTCCAGACTGGACAGGTTTTGTTGAATGCGCTGACAGATTATTGAAGTACAAAGATGATAGACTTGGTATTATTGTTCGTCAGCCTAGTGTGGCTCAGTGGTTGTTATGGTATTTGAAAGAACGAAATATTCAGCCTGGGAAAGATTTATCGGTTATCGTACATTGTTCTGATGATTATGCAGAGAGTTTCCCAACGCCTATTACTAATATTTCAACTGTTCCAAGAGAAGTTGCAAAAACTGCGATTCAACTAGTACTTCAGAGACTAGATAGTGAATCCAATCAACAGCATTCTGAATTTAAACAAAATAAGATTATTTCTAATCGCACTAATCGTGAGATACTTGTAGCTCCATCTAATATACATAGGAGAGCAACGACTGTTACATCATGGTAATACGCCTTTTAAGTATTTCATATGCAATTTGTGATATAAAAGTATTATGTCTCTTATGCGCAAAACAAAGCACGTGCTTATGAATAAACTTAAACGCGTGACATGTTTATGCGCAGCTGCGTCGATTTCTCTATTGGCGGTAGCGTCTTTGAGTGGGTGTGAGCCTAATAATCACGCGGTTGGGGATACGGGTAAGGCAGACGACATAGTTCACGATGGCATTGACGTAGAAGATATCAAGCTACTTATAGTTGGGTCAAAATCCGCATCTCTTGATTCCAAGCTTCTTCATTTATGCGAAAAATCTGGTTTGAGTGCAGCTTATGCTTCTGTGTCGGATGTTAAGAACGCTAATGAGGCTGCAAGGGATGCGATTAAGTCTGCTTCCGAGCAGCCTGTTTCTATGATATTGATTAACAACATCAATATTGATGCTTCAGATTCTACAGATTTAGGTGTTAAAAGCAATGCTGGTGGAGCGCATGTAGATTCAAAGGCTCGTGAATCTTGGATTGATGCGCTTAAATATGCTCGTTTTGCTGGAATACCAGTAGCTCTTGTGAATCCTAAAAATCCTCCAAAGGATTCAACTTTGTATGCTGCAAAATTGTATATTTTCAAGGATTTAGACAATCAAGCTTTGTTTGAGTTTAATAGGGATAATAAGTCGAATGTAGATAAATCGGGAAAAATTCAACATTCATCTCTTCTAAAAATCGTTCGATCCTTAATAGATAATACGCCTCACAGCAGGGATGTGATTATAAATGACAAGAACTAGCGTAATTAAGAAAGATTTGCCAGAGACTTCGCGGAGGCTGCAGATGCGTGATTTGGATAATTTGTGTGACATAAGTGACATGTCGGATTTGCCTGATTTGCCAGAAGTTAACGAATCTGGTTTAAATGCAGATGAAGTTTCTTATGCTGTGGAAAATGGCGACGTTAACATTACGACTAATCGAACGTCTAGGTCTGTGCTTTCTATTGTGCGCGCCAACGTGTTTACACTTTTTAACGCGATTATCTTTGTAGCAATGGTGGTTGTTCTCGCTACTGGATCTTGGAAAGATGCCGTTTTTGGTTTTGTTATTTTGATTAACACTGGTATTGGTGTTGTTACTGAGTTGCGTGCAAAACACACGCTTGATAGGCTTTCGATTCTTGTGGCTTCGCGGTCGATTGTGCGACGAGGCGGAAAGAACGTTTTTATAAACCATTGCGATATTGTGCTTGGTGATTTGTTATGGGTTCGTGCTGGAGACCAGGTTCCTGCAGACGTGCAAGTGCTTGAATCTTGGGGTCTGGAGATGGATGAGTCAATGCTTACGGGCGAATCTGCAACTGTACGTAAGGCTGCAGAGGATCGTGTATATTCTGGCTCTACCGCTGTTTCTGGTGTTGCTTTGGCTCGTGTTACGGCTGTGGGTGGAAACAGTTATGCTGCTAGATTGGCTGCTCAAGCAAAGGTTTACACTAAAACAATTTCGGATTTGAGCCGCGGAATTAACACGATTTTAAAGTGGATGACGATTGTTGTTGTGCCTCTTTGCGTTTTGCTTGTATGGTCTCAGATTAGTAAGGTTGGTGGTTTTGCGCTTGCGTGGCAGACTGGCAATTGGCGTAGTGCCGTGGTTTCTGCTGTCGCTGGTGTTGTTGGCATGATTCCAGAAGGTCTTGTGCTTTTAACTTCGCTTAATTTTGCTGTTGCTGCTATGCGCCTCGCTCGAAAAAAGACTCTGATACAAGAGCTAGAATCTGTGGAAACTTTGGCGCGAGTGGATTGTTTGAATTTGGATAAAACTGGCACTATTACGGATGGTGGAATCGCATTTGTAGGCGTGGATTTGCTTGATGACAATTTAAGTGATGTTGCAAAGCAGAGCAGCGCGGATGCTTTCGACTTGAATGATGGTTTGCGCGGTTTTGTAAATCAAGCTTTATTTGATTTGTCTAATGAAGAAAATCCAAATGCTACTGGTATAGCAATTATGGAAGGTCTTGGTAGTAAAGATACCTTTAGCAAAGGTCTTAATGATAAAAACGTTGAAAATCAGGGTGTATCCTCTGGCTGCGTAATAAATAATCGTCTTCCGTTCTCGTCTTCTAGAAAATGGAGTGCTATTAATTACAAGCATAAAGATGGTAGTTTTGAAACTTGGTACATGGGTGCTCCAGAAGTTTTGGTTAGTGCGATCCGTGAGTTTCGTGATTGTTCTGACGGCAATTCTGATTCTAACTATTCTAATATGCGCTCGCATGAGCAGTTTGATCGTATTTTGCATAGTGTAAACGAATATGCTCAAAAAGGTGAGCGTGTGCTTCTCCTTGCTTTAGATGACAGCGATTCATGTGATTCTACTTTTTCTGATTCTCCTACTATTTCTTCTAATGCGCGTCCTGTTGCCTTGGTTCGCTGTTCGGAGAAAATTCGTTCGGATGCTAGACAAACGCTCGCATGGTTTAGGAAACAGGGAGTTAGATGCCGTGTTATTTCTGGCGATAATCCTATAACAGTTGCTGCAGTGGCTGAAAAAGTTGGATTAACCGGCGATTCTAAGCCTGTTGCTATGGATGCTAGGAATCTTCCTAAAGATGTTAATCAGCTTTCTCAGGTGCTTGAGAATGTTGATGTTCTTGGTCGTGTTTTGCCAGATCAAAAAAAGGCAATTGTTCAGGCTCTGCATGCTCAGGGTCATGTTGTTGCTATGACTGGCGATGGTGTTAACGATACTCTTGCGCTTAAAGAAGCGGATTTGGGTGTAGCTATGGGGAATGCTGCTCCTGCAGCTAAGGCTGTGGCTCAAGTTGTGCTTGTTGATTCGTGTTTTTCGCATCTTCCAGACGTGGTTGCTAGGGGTCGTCAGGTTATGGCAAATATGGAGCGTGTTGCAGGATTGTTCCTTGTTAAAACTGTGTATTCTGCACTTATTTCGGCTGGTGTTGTTCTTCTTGGTCTTCACTTCCCGTATTTGCCTCGTCACATAACTTATATTGGCTCGTTAACAATTGGTATTCCAGCGTTTTTGCTGGCTTTGGCTCCTAATTCAAGACGTTATATTCCAGGGTTTTTGCATCGTGTTGTGCGTTTTGCTCTTCCTAATGGTGTGGCTGTTGCTATATCTGTGTTGGTTACGGCTGTTTTTGCTCCTATGATGTTGGTGCGTGGTTTAGATGCTTCTGGTGTGAGTGCTTCCAAGCTCATTGTTGGTGCAGCCAAGTCTTTGGATGTGACTCGTAGTATTTGTTCGGTTGTTGTTTTTGCGCTTGGTGTAGTGGTTTTAGCTACTGTTTCTAAACCTATTTTTTCTTGGCGTGGAATAATGGTGTTGTGCTTTGCGCTGGCTGGTGTTGTGGGTGTGTTTATACCGTTTGTCGCTCATTTCTTTGATTTGCACATTCCAACTAATGGGAACGATATGTTTGTTATGATTTGTGCAGTAATGTTTGCTTTTGTTGTGTGGATGCTTTTACACTTATTTAGCAGACTAATCGTAAGTTGGTTAGACAACAGTCATTCTTCTGATATTTCTGCTGCAGATATTTCTATGGATGAAGATGCTGATTAGCTTTTATTAGCTTTTATCAACTTTAGTTGGTTTTTGGGTTTTGTAGTGCATTTTATTTTTATGTTGAACGCAACGTATATCGAATCGCTGCGTGTCGTGACTTTGAAATTATGCTTACAATGTATATGTGTTCAGTATTTTAGAAATGTTTTCGATTGGTGTAGGACCTAGTTCTTCTCATACTGTTGGTCCTATGCGCGCTGCGAACGCTTTTGTTACTTCTTTGAAGGAAAGTGGAAAGCTTAATAATGTTGCGCGAGTTCATGTTACATTGTACGGTTCTTTGTCTCTTACAGGTTTAGGTCATGGCACGGATCGTGCTTCTGTTGCAGGTTTGGAGGGTAATTTACCTGACGATGTTGATACAGAACACATGATGACTATTCGCGAATATTGTAAGAAAACTGGTACTTTGACTCTTGCTCATAGTCATACTATTGAATTTGATTACGATTCAGACGTGATTTTTGAAAAGTGGAAGCGCATGGTTGCACACCCTAATGGCATGAGGTTTGTGGCTTTTGATTCTCAAGGTAATACTGTTGACGAGCAAGTTTGGTATTCAATTGGAGGTGGTTTTATTCGCAAAGGTAACGCGAATGATGCAATGGTTGGGTTGCATGATCGCGTTTTAGACGATGCGAATAATGTTGATGATTCTAAGTCTGACTCGACAAATAATTCTGTAAATGGCGATTCTTCCGTAAATTCTTCCAATGATTCAACTGTTCCTTATCCTTTCTCGACTTGTAAAGAGCTTATTTCAATTTGCAAAAAAGAACATAAGAATATAAGTGATATTGTTTGGCAAAATGAGCTTGCTTTGCATGAGGGAGATGCGCATTACGTTCGCTCCTATTTGCTACATGTGTGGAAGGTTATGAGCAAGTGTGTGGAAAATGGTTGTAATTCTAAACAGGAGATTCTCCCTGGAGGACTTGATGTTCCTAGGCGTGCTCCCAATATGTATGCTCGTCTTGCTGCTAATTCAGATATGCTTCGTCAGAATCATCGTAGGGCTGATTCAGCTTTAGAAAGCTCCGATTCTGCGTGGGTTAATCTTTTTGCACTTGCTGTGAGTGAGGAGAATGCTGGTGGTGGTCGTATTGTTACGGCTCCTACTAATGGTTCTGCTGGAATTATTCCAGCTGTTTTGCAATATTATTGGCGGTTTGTAGATAGTGCTAGTGAAGATGGAATTGTAAGATTCCTTCTTGCTTCTGGCGCTGTTGGATACCTGTTTAAACGCAATGCTTCGATTTCTGGTGCAGAAGTTGGATGCCAGGGAGAAGTTGGTTCCGCGTGTTCTATGGCTGCTGCTGGATTATGTGAGGTGCTTGGCGGCACTCCTGAACAGGTTGAAAATGCTGCGGAAATTGGTATTGAGCATCATCTTGGTTTGACTTGTGATCCTGTTGGCGGTTTGGTGCAGATTCCTTGCATTGAGCGCAATGCTATGGCTGCTAATACGGCGATTAATGCTGTGAGAATTGCTCTGCTAGGTGATGGTTCGCATATTGTTAGCCTTGATAATGCGATTAAAACAATGAAGGAAACTGGTCAAGATATGATGTCTAAGTACAGGGAAACATCTAAAGGTGGACTCGCCGTAAACGTTGTTGAATGTTAGATTGAATGTTAGATTGAATCCTAAATTAAATTTTGGATTAGATTAGGATTTAACTTTATATTATTGGCATAGGTAGCGGTTGAGTGCTAATCTAAATCACGCTATAAGATTACAGAACTGTTATAATGTTTGAAGTTTTTGGATAATGCTATTAAACATTAGTTGATTTTTGCAAATGTTTTAAGCATTTACATATGGCTGTAAGGGATTGGAAAAGATTATAAAGGAGGGCAATATGGCACAGGATATGCCAGAAGTAGTTGCGGAATTTGGTACTACGCCAACGGTGACGTTCCCAGCGTCTGAGCCGCCAGCGGGGCTTAAGGTTGTTGAGTTAGTAGAAGGTAATGGTCCTTTAGTTCGCGCTGGAGATACTGTGACTGTTAATTATCATGGTGTTGTTTGGGGTGCGGATAAGCCGTTTGATTCTAGCTTTGATCGTCATAGGCCAGCAAGTTTTGGCATTGGCGTTGGTCAGGTGATTCAGGGGTGGGATCGTACTGTTCCAGGTCATAATGTTGGCTCTAGGCTTCTTGTTTCTATTCCGCCTGAGTACGGTTATGGTTCTCGCGGAGTTCCTCAGGCTGGAATTGGTGGTTCAGACACTCTTGTGTTTGTGATCGATATTATTTCTACGCGATGAATATTGCGTGTGATTGATTTTTAATTTGCTGTTTTATTCTTTGTTCTTTATTAAGGAGATTACAAAATGGCTGAAGAAAAAACGATTTTGTTGACTAAGGAAGCTTACGATAAGCTCAAGGAAGAATTGGCTCATCGCGAAGGCGAGTATCGTGATGAAATTACTGAACGTATTGCTGCTGCACGAGCTGAGGGCGATTTGTCTGAAAATGGCGGTTATCAAGCTGCTCGTGAGGAGCAGGGCAAGAATGAGGGTCGTATTAACGAGCTTATTGTTAAGCTTCGTAATGCTAAGATTCTCGAAGCTCCAGAAGCTGGCAGTGTTGGAAATGGTTCTCTTGTAACTTTGGAGCTTGCTGGCCGAGAAATGACTTATGTACTTGGCTCTCGCGATATTGCTGTTGCTACAGATTACGATGTTATTAGTCCAGAATCTCCAATTGGTGCTGCAATAATGGGCGCTAAAGCAGGTGATACTGTTAGCTATTCTGCTCCAAATGGTCGTGAGATTTCTGTAACTATCAAGGATTCTCATCCTCTCGCATAATAAATTCTATGTGACTGGAAAATTTATTCTTTAATCGCTGTGATTTTAAAGCTTTTATAGCTGCTGGTCACAGCGATTTTTTTATTGTTTGTTTTACATATTGAGAGAGTATTTGTAATGTTTTGCGTTTGCTAGAAATTTAGTTCTAGCTCTGCTTAAAACGTTAAATTTTTCTTAAGATAGTAACAACTTTACCCATTATTTTTGCATGTGACCCATCAATAGGTGAATACGCTGGATTGTGTGGCATAAGCCAGACGTGACCATTGTCTTTTCTAAACGTTTTTACAGTAGCCTCATTATCTAGTAGTGCGGCAACTATATCTCCATTTGTCGCTTCATTTTGTTCTCGTACAACAACGTAATCTCCATCGCAGATTGCCGCATCAATCATTGAATCTCCATGCACTTCTAGCATAAACAGATTTCCGCTTCCAGTAAGTCTTTCTGGCAATCTCATAACATCTTCAACGTGTTGCTCTGCTGTTATAGGTGTTCCAGCCGCAATTCTCCCAACAAGTGGTACGTCGTGTGAATGAATCAATGAGTCGTTGTTGTACATGCTCACGTCTACTGCTGATTTTGTAATCAGTGTATGAGCTTTTTCCTTATTTTTCTTTAAGAAATCTCCAATAACCTCAATGGCACGCCCTTTATTGGCGCTTATTCTTATTAGTCCTTTCATCTCTAAGGCTCGCAATTGATGTTTTACGGAAGAAGGACTTCTTAAGCCTACAGCTTCGCCTATTTCCCTAAATGATGGAGGGAATCCATGTTCTTCAAGGCAATTTTGTATGGCATCCATGATTTTGCGCTGACGATCTGTTAGCGGTTCTGTGTTGTGCGCCGCGGAATCACTAATCTCGTTTGTGTTGATATTCATGGTGTCTCCTTTCGATGATTTTATTCTATGACAAACTCGCAAAAAAATCAAACATATGTTCGACACGCCGTTGCATCTTTAGAACAGATGTGTCAAGATTGATACACCTGTTCGATAGAACAAATGTTCATATGGATTTATATTGATTTAAATTTGTGAGAAAGGGTAATTATGCATAAGAGATCAAAAGCAACTGGTGCTTTATATAGTCAGTTTGCGAACAACGGTACTTGCGTAGATAAAACTTGTTTAAAGCGAAATAAGTATAGTAAATCTTTTATTAGATTTATTGTTTTTGTTGCTTTAGTGTGTTTTGCATGGATTATTTTTACTCCAAAGCCAGCAGTTTCTGCAGTGTCAAAATCTTTTGTAACATACACTGTTCGTCCTGGAGATACTTTATGGAGTTATGCAAAAACTATAACAAACAAAGACAGTAATATTTCTGATTCTGTAGATTATCTCATGCAAATTAATAATTTAGATTCAGCAGATTTAGAAGTAGGTCAGTCTATAAAAGTGCCGTTTATATATGATTAATCAATGTAGATAATTTTATTCGATAGTTAAAATATGGAGGTTTATATGGATTGGATTTGCGAATGTGACTCGTATGATGAAGATCATAACAATGTTGTATTTATGGCTTCGTCGATATATGAAACAAGGGTACGAGTAATTGCAGATATGGTTTTATATCCATCAATTCAGGTATTTATTGGTAAAATTTATCAAGAATATGGACAAAAATATGAAAAAATCGATTTATTTATATAACAAATATTAAAGCATATATAACATATTTTAATAATTTTTAGTATGCTAGATGTATGCATTGTCCTTTTTGTAAGAATTCCGATACTAAGGTTATCGATACGCGAATTAGTGAAGATGGATATTCGATTCGTCGCAGACGTGAATGCCAGATGTGTGGCAACCGCTTTACGACAGTTGAAACTACTCAACTGCTTGTTATGAAACGATCTGGTTCAATTGAGCCATTCGACCGAGCAAAGGTGGTTGCTGGTGTAGGAAAAGCTTGTCAGGGTAGACCTATAGACTCTGAAGCTTTAAAGACGTTGGGAATGGAAGTTGAAGCTGATTTGCGTGCTCGCGGATTAGCGCAAGTTACATCTGAAGAAGTTGGAAAAGCAATATTGAAACCATTGCGAGAACTGGATGAGGTAGCTTATCTTCGTTTTGCTAGTGTATATCAGAACTTCGCTGGCTTGAAGGATTTTGAACAAGCCATTGAGGATCTTAAAAAGAGTAAGCAATAACCCTTCTTGTTTGACCCATATATTTCAATAGGTCAAACAATGTACTAGGTTATTCGGGTTTAGTGTTTTTGTGTTTATTTTGAAAAATCAGCATCATCTTGTGTGCGCAAGATGACTAATCGCTGTGTTGGTCTTGTCATAGCAACGTACAGATTTGCTGCTGCTGTAAGCATAGATGCTGCTTCTTGTTCTATTTTAGAAGGTTGCATCAGAATTACGGCATCGTATTCTAATCCTTTAACGTATTCAGGCGTGCAAACGCTAATCTGACTATCGTCTGAATTCTGTTGAAGTATACGATTGTATTCTTTATCGGAAAGATTTTTACGAAGAGTATCTTTAACGATTTTATCAGTATGGTCTAATAGTTCATTAGGAACTATTATCGCTACGCGACCACTTCCATCTTCTGATACGAATTCTTTAAACAAATCAATGCAATATTTTGAAAGTGTTCTATCTAGTTCATCTTGATGCTTAAGTGTATGGGTAACAAGAGAATCAGGAACAGATCGTACAGCATTAACTGTGGAAATGTACAATCCAGAGTTGTTTGCCACTTTTCCTGCAGCATCTGAAACTTCTTTAGGGTTACGATAATTAATGGTCAACTCGTAAAGATCCCAGTTTGCATCTCCAAACAGTGAGCTCATATTCTTTTGCCAATGATGCGTTCCACCTAAAGCGGATGTTTGAGCAACATCACCAACGATTGTAAATGATCTAGAAGGGCAGCGACGGATTAGCATTCGCCAATCCATTGCTGTAAGCTCTTGAGCTTCATCTACAACCACATGACCATAAGTCCACTCTCTATCTGACGCAGCAAGATTGGCTACAATGCTTGTATCGTCACCTTGAATGTTCTCTATGAGCATATCTGCGGTGACGATTCCATTTCCAATGCCATTTTGAGCAAGTGTTTCAGAAGCGTATTGCTGCTCTTCGAGCTTTTTGCGAGCATTTGCAGCATTTTGTGCCTCAACTTTTGGATCTGCACCTAGAAGCTCCATAGCCTCATCAAGAAGCGGTATATCAGAGCGAGTTAGAGGACTACCTTTTGGTCTAGTTAATACACAAATATCGTCTTCACTTAACCAAGGAGCATATATGCGAAGTTGTTCAGGTTTAGAAAACAGCTGGTCAATAAGCCACGTGGCAGTCATAGGGAGCCAAGCAAGATTCAGAGTAATCTTAAGTTTCTCTTCCATACGAAGCTGAGATGTAATATCGGATATTTCAGACTGCGAAGGAGTGTAATCTAACTGTTCTAGGTATCTATTTCTAAGTGAACTTATAACTGACTTTACGAAGGTTTTGCGAGCCTGATTATGAGGTTGGTGTGTTCGTTGAGCATCTGATTGTGCAAGCTCAATATCCTCTTTTTTGAGTTGTACAGCAAACCCGTTTATGCGTAGCGTTGGTAAATCTTTAGGAACACGTATTCTTGCACAAACAGCGTTCTGAATAACGTTTTTCATGCGATACATTCCCTTAAGCTTTGCCGCATGTGGAGTATCTTCTGCAACAGCATGAACATTTGGGATCAAATCAGAAATTGTTCTACTTACAACACCAGTTTCACCCAAAGAAGGCAAAACTTGATCTATGTATCTTAAGAATGCCGAGCTTGGTCCTACAATCAGAACGCCTGATTTTTCAAGCTTTCTACGATGTGTATAAAGAAGATATGCTGCCCTGTGCAATGCTACTGCGGTTTTGCCAGTACCAGGCCCACCTTGTACAACAATAGTATGGTCAAGAGGAGCGCGAATAATGCGGTCTTGTTCAGCTTGAATAGTTGCAACAATATCCGTCATTTTTCCAGTTCTACGAGAACCTAGTGAAGCTAGCAAAGCACCTTCGCCTGTTAGAGTTCCCTGCTTAGAAGCCTTGTTTACCTCGTCTGCATGAATATCAAGAATCTCGTCTTCAACTCCAACAACCTCGCGGAATTTAAGAGTTATATGCCTACGCATAACGATGTTTCCATGGTGACGTGGCGTTGCCTCATAGAATGGTCGCGCAGCTTCTGCTCGCCAATCTGTAAGAATAGGATCGTGATTTTCACTGAGTAGACCAATCCTACCTATGTAGTGTCTTGTTCCTTCGCGATCATCAAGTCTTCCAAACACAAGTCTGTCTTCTACGGCTCTAAGTTGAGTTAACCGATCCTCATACATTGTTGCAAATGAATCACGTTCGGTGCGCTGAGTAGGCGACCCGTGTGATCCTGCAGCTCGTACAGCGTCAAGTCTTGTACGAACCGTAGAACGCAAGTCATCCAAGCGTCCGTAAGCGCAATCAACTGCTTGTTGTTCTTCGCTAAGTTGTGAGGAGTACGTAGACATTTGTGTCCGTTCTTCTTAAATGTTGAGCTAAAAACTAGGCGTTTAAGTATATCTCGAGGCTTATACACGGTATTTTCTAAGAAAGTTTTTGCGACGAATGCATAAAGTGGCACTTTTATGAAAAAAAAATATTATTTTTTTATAAAAAGTGGGGATTTTTGGTGAGGAATGGGGTAAAATGGTGAACGATGTGCAAGTGGCATATTGCATGTTGAAAAGGAGGTGGAGTTATGGCTCGTAATAATGCGGATGATAATGCGCAGAATAAAGCCAATTCCTCCTTTATGCATGCTCAAAATCTCTCTGACAGTGATTCACAAAATATTGCTCAAGCTAATGCTCAGGAAATGCATATGCCAATGCAAAATCCTCAAGCGTACGCTCAGCCTTATTATGTGATGCCACAGATGTATCAGCCACAGCAGATTCCGCCAATGCAGCAGATTCCTTTTGCGCAACCCATTAACCAGGCTCCATATTCGGCTTTTAATTCCACTCCTTTACCGAATAATGAAGATTCTCGTGGTAATGGCATAAGCAATCAGAATCAGCAACAGAATCAAACCCCAATTCTTCTTGGTACATATGCTCCAAAAATTGATGGAAAAGGTCGTGTAGCTTTACCAGCGAAATTTAGATCTCAATTAGGGAATGGTTTTGTTATGGCGCGTGGTCAGGAACGTTGCGTATACGTACTGCCAATGCAAGAGTTTCAACGTATTACAACGCAGATTCAGCGCACATCTATGAGCAATAAGTCTGCAAGAGACTATTTGCGAGTGTTTCTTTCTGGCGCTGTAGATCAAGAACCAGATAAGCAGGGACGCATAGTAGTTCCACCAATGTTAAGAGATTACGCAAATCTTGGAGACGAGATTGTTGTAATTGGTGTTGGCACTCGCGCAGAAATATGGAATAAGTCTGCTTGGAACGAATACCTTGCAGATCGTGAGCAAGATTATGCAGATATTGCAGATGATGTTCTTCCGGCGGTGATCCAATGAAAGGTGATCCGATGAAGGACTTATCTACAATACACGCACCAGTATTGCTCGACGATTGTGTAAATCTAGTATCTCCAGCGTTAAACCACAAGAATTCTGTTGTTGTGGATTGCACGCTGGGTCTTGCTGGTCATGCAACAGCTTTTCTTAAATCGGCTCCTCTTGCAACGCTTGTAGGCATAGACAGAGATGGCGAAGCTCTTGAGCTAGCTATAAAAAGAATGCGTGAAGAAGGATTAGACGAACGTTTTATTCCAGTACATGCAGCATTTGATGAAGTCGACAAAGTTCTTGAAGATTTAGCAATCTACCATATTGATGCAGCATTTATGGATTTGGGACTTTCTAGCTTGCAAATAGACGAAGAAGATAGAGGATTCTCATATTCTCACAACACTGCATTAGATATGAGAATGGACACTACACAAAGCATAACAGCTGCGACTATTCTCGCGACTTATGATTCGCATAAGCTTGCGAATATTTTCCGAGAATATGGTCAAGAGCGTTTTTCTGGTCCAATAGCTCGCAAAATTGTTCAAGTTCGTGAAGAGACTCCGATTACCACATCTGGTCAGCTGGTTGAATTAGTTGATAACGTCATTCCTCGTTCTCATCGTGCTCCAGGAAACCCAGCTAAGAGAGTTTTCCAAGCTCTTCGCATTGAGGTTAATGGAGAATTAGACAAACTTGCTAGGACATTACCAAAGTTGGCTCTGCGTTTAAATCAAGGTGGCAGGATTGTTGTTGAATCTTATCATTCGCTGGAAGATATTGCGGTTAAAAGATTCATGAACAATGGCTTAGAAGTAGATGTTCCAGCGAATATGCCTATTGTTCCAGCAGATGCACAGCCTTTCTTTAGGTCGCTAACTAGAGGAGCTGTGAAAGCATCTAAGGAAGAAATAGCAAATAATACTAGGTCTTCGTCTGTTCGCTTGCGTGCAGTGGAACTGATTCGAGATATTCCAGAACGTTGGATTAAGGAATTTGAATCTATTTCTAAAGGTATTGAAGAATCATCTAATTCTTCGACTATACGATTTGCACATAAAAAAGGGGGTAGGTTCTAATGATTAAGCCATTAAAAAACCGTGCTCCTGGATTGTCTACTGTTACTGCAACAGCAGCTCCTGCAGGTCGTGTAAAAGAAAAAGTTGTTGGAGATTCAAGGAAAAATCGTGTTCTAAAATCCCTTCCATTGGTATTTAGTGCATCAGACCGCAGATCTTACACAGTAATGAACCGCTTGCATAAGGTTATAGAGTGGAGCAATACTCGTAAAGCGCCTCTTTTTAATGTGATTATTGTTGTTTTGTTCTTAGTAATCACTCCTACAACATCTCTATTGTTGCGCACAAAAATGGCAGAAATATCTTTTGAACAAGCTGCTACACAATCGAGTATTTCTAGGCTTCGTCAAGATGTAGAAACAGCTCAAACAAAATTAGATACTTTAGAGGCTGATCTTCCAGCAAAAGCGCAAACGATGGGAATGGTTCCGCAGCAAGGTGCAATAACCGTTGATTTAAGCGATTATGCAAATAAAAAGAAAGCTGAAAAAGCAATGCTTGATGCTAAGAAAGCTCAAACACAGGCTAATCTCAAGAATCAAAAGTCGCAGCCCAAACAGCAGGCGCATGATTCACAACAATCTAAACAACAATCTAAACAGCAAAAACCAAAGGATAAGGAGAAACATTGATGAGCCGCCAAATCAAGCAACGTTTCGCCAAATATTCAGGCAAAGTTAATGGAGTTGTTAATTCTATTAAAGACAAAGTTAATAGAACAAGCAATTCCAGTGGATTTTCAAAAACCAGTAAGTCTCTAAAAGATGGTATTAGTCGCGTTTTTAGCTTACTGAAGCTGATTAAAAGAAAATCGCAATTTACAAGGTTTAAAAAGGCCAGCACATACAATGCGAATTCTTATGAGGCTTACGGATCCTATAATCGGTCTGCTGCTAATAAGACTGCTGCGATGAATAGCACAGTTTTTGCAAAGAAGTGCGTAATTGTTGCAATTATTTTTGCGTTTGTTGCAACATGTGCAATAGTAAAACTTAGTTTTATACAGCTTATTAATGCTCGTTCTACTGCTCAGGCGGCTCAAGCAGAACGTATTAGGACAAAACCAATTCTTGCTAGAAGAGGTCGTATTTTAGATACAAACGGTTCAGTTCTTGCTCAAAGTGTTGAAAGATACAATATAATTGCTGATCCTATGAATGCGCAGGCGTTTAAACCTACTCCTTGCACAAAACAAACTGCTGGTAATTGTCATTCGATTAATGGTAAGGATGTTGAAGGTACTGGTGCCGTGGCGGTGGCACGTCTTTTAGCTCCAATTCTTCATATGAGCTCTGTTGAAATCGGCGGAAAGATTTCTGGATTGGGTCGTTACGCAGTTATCAAGAGGAATGTGAAGCCTTCTGTTAAGCGTGCAATTGACAAACTCAACCTTTCTGGTTGTGTTTATGCAGAAAACAGTAGTGAACGAGTGTATTCAAGTGGTCCTATTTTGGGTGCCCTAATTGGTTCTGTCAAAGATGCCGAAGAAAGCTCTAGACCAGAGGCAAAGGGTAGAAGAGGCGAAATAGGTGAATCTGGATTAGAGCTTTCGCAAGATAAAGTTTTAACTGGTACAGATGGATATCAAAAGTATCAGGGAAACAATGTTGGAAATGAGAAAATTCCTGGCACTGTTAGCGAATATAAAGATGCTGTAAATGGTAATGACATAAAGTTAACCATTGACAGCGATGTAGATTGGTACGTTAAAAAAGTTCTTCTTGACGGAATGAAGCAGTACAAAGCTGGATGGGGAATTGCTGTTGTTCAGGATATTCGCACTGGTGAGATTCTTGCGTTAGAAGATACTGACGATATTAAAGCTGGTTCTTCAGCTGCTAGAGCATCTGTTTCTAAAGCGGTTAGCCAGATCTTTGAGCCAGGTTCTATAGGCAAAGTGTTTGCCATGGCTGGAATGGTTCAATCTGGTGCGCGTCAACTCAGCGACAAATTCTCAGTTCCAGGGACAATAGACAAACAAGGTCAGGTTTTCCATGATTCTCACAGTCATGGTATTGAACGTTTAACATTAGCTGGAATTTTAAAGGAATCTTCTAATGTTGGCATGATTTTAGCTGGCGAAAAATATCCTAATAACAAGCGTTATGAGTTTTTGTCTAAGTTTGGAATTGGGCAATATACTGGTTTAGGTTTACAAGGTGAATCTCCTGGTCTTCTTCCAAGCGTACAAGCATGGGATGGTCGTAAGCAAAACACTGTTTTGTTTGGTCAGGGTTATGCCACTAACGCTTTGCAAATTACTAATGCTATTGCGACTATTGCGAACAAGGGTGTAAGGCTCCAACAGTCAATAATCAAATCTGTAATAGATCCTCATGGACGTGTTTCAGAGCACAAGAGACCTCAGGCAACTCGCGTTTTGGATGAACATGTAGCATCGCAAATGTTGAATGCTATGGAAAGCACAGCGGAATCTTACAAGAACTTTATATCAATTAATGGATACCGTGTTGCTGCTAAGAGTGGTACTGCAGAAGTAGCGGGATTCGGTGGAGGATTAAGTTCTATCGTTGCAGATTGTGCTGGAGTCATTCCTGTGGATAATCCACGATTTGCTATTACAGTGGCATTAAGTAATCCTCAGGGAACTTTCGGCGTTGTTGCAGCAGCACCTCTTTTGAAAGCAATTGGAGAATTCTTGATGCAAAAGTATGATGTTCCAGTTTCTACTCCTCGTAGCAACCCTATTGCTGTAGAATGGTGATATACAACAAATAAGGGCGAGTGCGAGTATGAATGCTGTTGATGAATTTTCCAGAACCAGAGTGACGCTTGGTTTTGCTGCTGAACAGTATGGTTTTGAGGTAATTCCTTCCTTTGCATCTGGTGTGACTATTACATCATTAGCTTGTGATGTTAGAAGTGTTAAACCAGGTTGTCTTTTTGTTCCTTCATCTCGAGTAGATAAGAGACAATTAGAGGCTGCTAGAGATGCTGGAGCGTATGCTGCAATGGTTCCTCCAGAGTTTAGATCTGAAGCAATGAGTGTAGGCATTCCTCTGCTGGTATCTTCTAATAATCCAATAACTCTCGGTAAGCTAGCTTGTGATGTTAATTGCGATCCGTCATCTTTTATAGCAACTTTTGCAGTTGCAGGAGATAGTGATGATGAGATTTACGCAAATGTTATACGTTTGGCTGATTTTCTTCATATGCTCGGCAATCCAGTTGGTATTATTAGTGCAGCTGGGTCTAGCTCTCTTCAAAGAGAGTTAGATTTAGAGTATCCTATGGGAATAATTGATATACAGCATAACTTGTCTGTGTGTGTAGAAGATGGCGCTGCAGCTGTTGTAATAGCATTAAATTCTGCAACTCTTAGTAAAGATGCATTGCAGTCTGTTAACGTTGATGTCCTTGGAGTTGAAAGCAATAATGCTTTAGCAATGGCTGGAAGCCTTGACTTATATGCAAGCGACTCTTCTTATTCTGATCCTTACTCTAATACTTCAAAATTTGATAGTCATGCAAATCATGCAAGTCATGCAGATGATAATGCAGATAATCATTCATATAATAAAAAGAAGTATGATTCTGATACTACATTAAATCAGAATTCAAAATCGCAGCAAAAAGTCGAATCACTTAATTCCGATAGTGAATCTCATAGTGAATCCGATAGCGTATCTGATATTTCTTCTTATAGAACTTCTGCTAATAAATCTGATAAACATTACGAAAATAGTTTTATCAAAAATCAAAATGATGATTCCGCTATAGATGAAGAAAGTATGAAGTCCGCGCGACCAGTAATAAGTTTTTATACTCTTCAACAACGTTATGGGTTTGTAAGTCATGAAAGATCTTATTGCGTTATGCGTTCCCGTGAATCAGATGAGTTAGCTGCTTTAGCAGATCAGATTGGTGGCAAGGATGTTCACAAACATCTTTCTCTTTCAATAGCGATGGTTCTTGCAGCTGGAGTTAGAAGAGGAACTATTAAAAGCGCGTTACGAGTGTCTCATGAATTAAAGTAGTGTTAATTAAAGTAGTGTTCAGAAACGTGTTGATGATTAATAGATTTGTTGCAAAGCAAATGAAACCAATGTTGGGAAAATAACGAGGTTATGATGCAAAATAAGACTTTGGGCAATAATACAACGACCAATAATATGCGTATGATGCCTATGAGTGTTAGAGAAGTAGCTGCTGCGGTTAATGGCAGACTTTTTATAGGTGGTTGTTTAGTAAAAGAAAACCATAGTATTACTTCTGAGAAATTTTGCATAACAGATAATGATGTTGTTATTTCAGATAATGATGTTGTTATTTATGCAACAAGTGATTCTCGTAAAGTTGTGGATTCTTCCATATTTGTAGCAATACCAGGCGATCGTGTTGATGGTCATGATTTTGTTCAAAAAGCTGCAGAACTTGGTGCAAAAATTGCAATAGTGGAGCATTTTGTAAAGTTAGATGAGTCTAATAATAGTAAAATTGCTCAAATAGTTGTTGAAAATTCGGTTGAAGCTCTTGGACTTTTAGCAAAACACAATCTTGAGCGTCGCCGCGCGTTAAATACACCATTTAGTATTATCGGCATAACTGGTTCAGTAGGAAAAACCACTACAAAAGATATGCTCAAGGCTCTTCTTTCAACGCTCGGTAACACTGTTGCACCAATTGGATCTTTTAATAATGAAATTGGTTTGCCGTTAACATCTTTGCAAGTAAATGAAAACACGAGATTCCTTATTGCAGAAATGGGAGCAAATCATGTTGGCGAAATCGCAAAACTAACCACAATAGCTCCTCCTGATTTAGCTGTTGTATTGAAGGTGGGTGTTGCGCATTTAGGTGAGTTTGGTTCTGTAGAAAGAATTGCTCAGGCAAAAAGTGAGATTGTTAGAGGTCTTGTTGCACACGGAATAGCAATTTTAAATGCTGATGATTTTCGAGTATCTGCAATGCGTTCTTTAGCTGATCAAGATAAATTGCGTTGGTTTGGTAAAAACACCAATACGGAAGGTGATTTTGACGCATCTAACAATGGCAATTACCAATTGTCTGCAAGTGATATTTCATTAGATGAAATGGGTTGTGCAGAATTTGTTCTTAATGAGAAGAATGAGGATAAGTTTAAAAACTCAGTTAGAGTCCATCTTGCTATACAGGGACAGCATAATGTTATGAATGCAATGGCTGCTTCTAATGTGGCAAGATATTTTGGAATGAATCTTGAGAGTATTGCTAAAGTTTTGCATGAAGTTTCGCATATTAGTCCGCATAGAATGCAGCTTTCTAAAATTTCTAACAATAATAATGTTTTTACGCTTATTGACGATTCATTCAATGCAAACCCTGATTCCATGAAGGCTGGAATTGATGGATTGTGTTCTTATGAAAATCATGACTTACATAATTTAAACGTTAATGCTGAAGAAGATCTAACAAGTAAAAAGAATAATATTTTTAGAATAGCAGTTCTTGGATCTATGTTAGAGCTTGGTTCTAATGAGAATAATATGCATGAATCAATAGGCGAATATGTTGCAAAGCATAATATTGATGCGCTAATAGCTGTTGGTTCTAAGTTTGATAAAAAATTAGATGAACTAGCTGGTTGCATTTATAAAGGTGCTAAAGATAATTGGCAGAATAAGAGCCTTGATGTTGAAAATGGCGTATATTTTGTTCATGATTGCACTGAGGCGGATAACGTTGTGTGGAACCTTGTGGCCGCGCATTCGAGTAGTGTTGTGTTATTGAAGGGGTCTCATGCTTCAGGCTTGAGCGTGTTAGCTGAACGCTGGTCTAAACTTAATGAGAGTCTTAATGAACATACGGAGGTTAACCTGTGATTGCGCTTATCGTGGGAATTGTGGTATCGCTGATTGTTACTATTGTCGGTACGCCGCTTTTAATCCGCTTAGTACACCGTTTAAATTACGGTCAGTACATTCGTCAGGACGGTCCACAATCTCATTTAGTTAAACGTGGAACTCCTACAATGGGAGGTGTTGTTATAAACCTTGCTGTTGTAGTTGGTTGGGCTGCTTCTGCTCTTTACAGATACTTCTCTGTTGGGCGTACTCCATCTTGGTCTGCGGTTCTTGTGCTTTTTGCAATGCTTTCTATGGGTTTCCTTGGGTTCATTGATGACTTTGCAAAAGTTCGTAAAAAACAGAATCTTGGTCTTTCGGTTCGTGCAAAGCTGGTTGGTCAAATTATTTTTGCAAGCATTTACGCACTTTTGGCTCTAATGCTACCAACTCAGTCTGGTATTGCTAGTGCTCAGGCTGGTATGAGCTTTATTGAAAAACCATTCCTTGATTTTTCAATGTTTGGGCAAGTCGTAGGAATTGTGGTTTTTATTATTTGGGTTAACTTCTTGATGGCGGCTTGGTCTAATGCTGTAAATCTTACAGATGGTTTAGATGGTTTAGCTTCTGGCTCTTCAATGATTGCTTTTGCTGGTTACGCTATGATTGCGTTCTGGGAAAGTTACCACGTTAAAGGTGGCGGTCATTTTGGTTTCTCGTACGCAGTATCTGACCCTCTTGATTTGACTATTATTGCTGTTTGTGCAGCTGTTGCCTGCTTTGGATTCTTATGGTACAACTCAAATCCTGCTCAGGTATTTATGGGAGATACGGGATCATTGGCATTAGGCGGTCTTTTTGCTGCTCTTTCTATAGCTACTCATACCGAGTTCCTAGCTGTTATTTTGGGCGGACTATTTGTTATAGAAGCATGTAGTGATGTAATTCAGGTTGGATGTTTTAAGCTTACGCATAAGCGAGTGTTTAAAATGGCTCCTATACACCATCATTTTGAGCTTGTTGGCTGGGCAGAAGGTAAAGTCGTTGTCCGTTTTTGGATGATTGAGCTTATGTTTGTACTTTCTGCATTGATGATGTTTTATGCGGATTGGGCTGGTCATTCTGGGTTACTGATTTAACGATTAGTTCTGACTTAACGATTAGCATTGACTTAGTAATTGAGTATCTACTTGGTAATTGGTGAGGGTTAAATAATATGAGCAGCGTTGCAGAAGATTGCTTGCTTAGGGAATTGTCGTTCCACAAGAAGTTCCCATTCAATAATGTTCTTGTGGCGGGTCTTGGTGTTTCTGGCATTGGTGCTGTAGAAGTGCTTAAATCTGTTGGTGCTACAGCGATTACTGCAGATGAGCGTAAGGAAGAGGCTCAGGTACACGATTTTTCCAAGATTGATTGGGATAATATAGATGCTGTTGTAACATCTCCTGTTTTTAATCCTCGTACACCTTTTATTCTAGAAGCGCAGAAGCGTAATATTCCAGTTATTAGTGAAGTGGAGCTTGCTTGGCTTGTTCGTGTAAACTCAGATAAAACCAATAATCCTGCACCTTGGGTTGGAATCACTGGTACGAATGGAAAAACTTCCACTACAGAGATGACTTCCGAAATGCTAACTGCTTGTGGTTTTGATGCTCCTGCAGTAGGAAATATTGGAAAATCGGTTTCTCACGCTGCTATGGAATCAGAACATGATGTTTTGTGTGTAGAATTAAGCTCTTTCCAGCTTCATTTTACTAATTCGATGAGATTAGATTGTGCAGCTATTACTAATATTGCTGCGGATCATTTAGATTGGCACGGTGGGATTGAAGCTTACGCAAAAGACAAGTCTAAAGTTTTTAATGGGGTTAAAAAGGCTCTTGTTTATAATGCTCAGGATCCTAGAGTAAGTGAACTTGCAAGTAACGCTCAAGTAGAAGATGGTTGTAAGAAAATTGGTTTTACACTTGAACCTCCAGAATCTGGAGAAATAGGTGTTGAAAATGGTTGGATTGTAGATAAGAGTGGTGTTGCTGGCGGAAAAGTTGGAGATCCAGTTAAATTAGTGGAGCTAAGGGATCTTAAGCATTTATGCGAACCAGACGGAAGCGTATATCCTCATCTTCTTGCAGATGCTTTGACTGCTTTAGCTCTTACATTAGGGTTGAATCCAGATGTTGAAAATGCTGTAAAAGCTTTGTGTAACTTTGCTCCAGGAGGTCACAGGATTCAAACTGTTGCAACTTTAAATGCTAACGATGATCTTCCTGAACACTCGATTCGTTTTGTAGATGATTCAAAGGCTACTAACGCTCACGCTGCAGCAGCATCTATTTCTAGTTTTGGTAAAAAATCTGTAATTTGGATCGCTGGGGGGCTTGCAAAAGGCGGTTGTTTTGAAGATCTAGTTAAAGATAATAGAAGTATTATAAAGGCTGCTGTTGTGATTGGTGTAGATCAAAAACCGATTATAGAAGCTCTTAATGCTAATGGAAAAGATATTCCAGTAACTATTGTTTCTCCAGATGGAACAGGTTGTGAATCTTTTGATTATGCGGATGATTCTGTTCTTAAAAAAGTGGAAAACGATAAGACTATTAGCCCAGATCCTTCTCTAGGTCAAAAAGTTATTTCTACAGCAGTTGATGCTGCCGGACGCTATGCAAAACAAGGAGATGTTGTGTTGCTGGCTCCAGCGTGTGCATCAATGGATCAGTTTGTGTCTTATGCGGATCGCGGATCTCGTTTTGCTAAAGAATCTGAGCGATGGGTTAATAGTCATGAACGTGAATAGCAAAAAATCTAATCCTAACAATGCTAATAAAAAGCCTTTGCGATTGTTTTCTTCTAGTAAAAAACAGCGTTCTACTAAATCGTCAAGAGCGTATGAAACTTTTAATGAAAACAGTCATGCTTTTAAACAATACGTTGGTATTCGTAGCATATTTAATCCATTATGGTGTTTGTATGGTTTAAGAATATCTGTTGCAATGCTTTCTGTTTTCGGCTTATTTATGGTTTTTTCAAGTTCCTCAGTGACTATGATTACTTATGGAGCAGGTCCTTGGGGTTCTGGAATAAGTCAATTGATTTATTGCATTATTGGATTTATTGGTTATTTGATTGTTTCTCGTCTTCCAGTCGATTTCTATAAAAGTAAGATTATTATTATTTACGCAATATCTGTTTTTATGCAATTTTTGACTTTTGTGCCAGGAATTAGACATGAGGTTAATGGTAATGCTAGCTGGATTAAAATAGGTCCTTTTACAATGCAGCCCGCAGAAATAACCAAGTTAGCTATATGTATTTGGCTTCCTATGGCTCTTGTACTGGCTAAAAAAGCTTATGAGCGTGTTCAAATGCGCGCATACATTCCGTCTGTAGTGGCTCTCGGAGTTTCATTGCTTCTTGTTGTTGCTGGTAAAGATCTTGGTACTGCGTTGATTATTCTTCTTATAGCCGTAGTCGCATTTTATATAGGAGGATTCCCTACAAAGTGGCTCGTTATCGCTCTTATATCTGCATCTGCAGCTGTTTTATTGTTGGTTGTTACTAGTCAAAATCGTATGAGGCGTATTCTTGCGACTATCCATGGTTGTGATGCTAAGTCTATAAAAGGCGTGTGCTTCCAAGCTATTCATGCGCAATATGCTATGGCTTCTGGTGGTCTTATGGGTGTTGGCATAGGTAATTCTCGAGAAAAATGGAATTATTTACCTTATGCTCATAATGATTTTATTTTTGCGATTATCGGCGAAGAAATGGGATTTTTTGTAGCGTCTTGTGTGATTCTTCTTTATATTGTTATTGGATGGTGTTTGTTAACTTCCGCATTGCAATCTCATAGTAAGTTTGTTTCGATATCTCTTATAAGTATTGCTACATGGATTGTAGGTCAGGGTTTAATAAACATATTGGTTGTGGTTCAAGTTCTTCCTGTTATGGGTGTTCCTATGCCGTTTATTTCTGCTGGTGGTTCGTCTTTAGTTATGTGCTTGTTGAGTATTGGTGTTGCGGACTGTTTTATTAGAAGTAACCCTTATATTAAGCCTAGTGTTAATAGCAGTATTAAGTCAGTTTCTAGTGAGGATGACAATAAACGTTAAAGTCTGGTTATTGTCTAATTGTTTAGTCTTAGATTAAAGTTTTAGATTAGGTTAGAAATTATTATAATTAGTGGTTTTAGATTGATTTAAATTTATTTTAGATTCACTCTAGCTCGAATGTAGGTGGTTTATATGGAAGATGTGAACTCTGATTCCTCTGTCGATAATGTCGATGAAGATTCTTTGCATGTTGTTTTAGCAGGGGGCGGAACAGCAGGTCATGTTAATCCTCTTCTTTCTGTAGCTAGCGCGTTAAAAGATTTAGATGAATCTGTAAAAATTAGTGTTATTGGAACTAATGTTGGATTAGAAAAGACTCTTGTTCCACAAACTGGTTTATCGCTTGATGTCATTGAGAAAGTTCCTTTTCCTAGAAAACCTAATTTATACATGTTTAAGTTTCCTTTTAAATGGGTTCGTGAAAAGAATAAGGTTCGTGAAATACTGAAAAAAAGACGCGCTGATGTTGTTGTTGGTTTTGGTGGTTATGCTTCTGCTCCTGTTTATTCGCAAGCTCACAGCATGAGATTGCCTATTGTTATTCATGAGCAGAATGCTCGTGCTGGAATGGCAAATAAACTTGGTGCGCGTTGGGCTAACATGATTGGTTGTGTTTATGATGGCACTGGTTTATGCTCAAAATTAGGTTCGTGCACAAAAGCGTTACGAGTCGGTTTGCCTCTTAGAAAAGCGATATCTGATTTATGCGCACAAATTACACAAGATTCTGATTTAGCTAGGATAGAAGGTGCTAAAAAGCTTGGATTAGATCCAAGTAGACCTATTGTACTTGTTACAGGTGGGTCTTTAGGTGCTAAAAGTTTGAACGATTCTGTTTCTATTGCTGCTGGCGATTTGCTTAAGTGTGCTCAAATAGTTCATCTTACGGGTTCTGGAAAGTCTAAAGAAGTTAAAGATAATGTTGCGCGAGTGGCTGGTCTTAATCAAATAAACGACGTTAAGCCAGAGCATGCAGGTTTAGGTGATTATCATATTTGTGAATATTTGGAGAGGATCGACTGGGCTTTTGCTTGTGCAGACTTGGTGATTTGTAGGTCTGGCGCTGGTACTGTTGCAGAAATATCTGCTATTGGTCTTCCTGCAATTTACGTTCCGCTGCCGATTGGTAATGGTGAGCAGCGTTTTAACGCACAGCCTGTTGTGGATGCAGGAGGAGCGATTATGGTTAGCGATTCTGATTTTACTGTTGATTGGATTCGTGACAATGTGTTGAAATTGCTTGACAATACAAATCGTCTTGAACAAATGCGTGAAAAATCTTGGAAATATGGCATTCGTGATGCTGCGAGTGTAATGGCAAAATATATTCTTGATATTGCAAAAGAAAGCAGAAGATAATTATGGATATTAATATGAATCCTATGCGCTCAGCATTTGAAGCAGACCAGACTATATCTTCGTTAGGCTCTGTTCACTTTATTGGAATAGGCGGAGCTGGAATGAGCGTTTTGGCAGAAATGCTACACGAAGAAGGGGTGGAAGTAAGTGGATGTGATTGTCAAGAAAATGACCACACAAGACGCTTAGAAGAACTTGGAATAAATGTAAAAATAGGTCAAAGTGCAAGTCATATAAAAAATTCCGATATTCTTGTGTATTCTAGCGCGATTAAGCCGAGTAATCCTGAAATTATTGCTGCTTATCAAAATGGTGTGAAACTTGTACACAGAAGCGACATCTTATCCTTGCTTTTAAGTGCTAAAAGGGGAGTAACTGTTGCTGGAGCGCATGGCAAAACTACAACAAGCTCACTTTTAGCACATATTTTGCGAGTTTGTGGTAAAGGTGATCTAGCAGACCCGAGTTATGCGATTGGTGGATCTATTCAAGCACAAGATGGTGGTGAAATAGACGGAGGGCATGCTGGCAGCGGAATCGTTATGGTTGCAGAGGCGGATGAATCCGACGGCAGCTTTGAAAAATATAATCCGTATATTGCAATTGTTACAAATGTTGAAGCGGATCATTTGGATCATTATGGAAATGCGCAAAATTATCGCTCGGCTTTTGTTGAACATTTAAGCCATGCTCTTGGGCATATTGTGATTTGTGCAGATGATGATGGCGCTCGTGCCGTTTTAGATGCTTTAAGCGATGATTCTCTTAAAAAAACAATCGTTTACACAAGTAATAAAGATAATGTTTCTTTGCTGAATGATCGAGTGAAAAGTTTTGTAAAATTTGCCTTTATTGAGCATGAAAGTGAAAAAACGGGTAGCGGAAGTGAATCGTTTGTTATTGAATTTAATGGCGATTTTATAGATGTTAATCTTATAATTCCAGGATTGCATAATGCTAGGAACGCATGTGCTGCTATTATTGCTGCGATGCTTTTAGGCATGAGCCCTAAAGATGCGGCAGATGGTGCTTCTAGTTTCCGTGGGGCTTCTAGGCGATTCGATATTCGTGGGTGTGTTAATGGAGTAACGGTTGTAGACGATTACGCGCATCATCCTACGGAAATAGATGCTCTTTTGCGCGCTGCAAGAAGAAGATATCCGAATGCTAGTATTCGTGTTCTTTTCCAGCCGCATCTGTTTTCTAGAACTCGCTCTTTTGCGCATGAATTTGCATCTGCATTATCTCTTGCAGATGACGTGATCGTCACTGGAATTTTCCCAGCTAGAGAAAAACAGGAAGATTTCCCAGATATTCACGCGTCAACTATTGTTGATGTAGCTAGGAAAGATGATATTACGTCTAATATCGAGGCAGTGGAAGATATGCGTGAAGGTGCTCTAAAATTGGCTAGTCGAGCAAAAAATGGCGATGTTCTGTTTACTGTTGGAGCAGGAAGTATCACAGCTATGACATCTGTTATGCTTGAAGCATTGAGTTACAAAAGTTTGTGAGTTTATAAGAGTTTATAAAATTTTAAAGCAGATAAAAGTCGTAAGCTGATTTAAGAGGTAGTGTATGGGGCGTGTGATTTTTAGCAAGTCTGAAGGTCGTACTGTATCTAGTACGACTGGAAACGATGCGGAAAATCGTAACCTGATTTCTAAAAAATCATTGCGCAAAAAAGGTAGAACAGCAAAATCGAATTTAACTACATCTGATAGTTCTATTGAGTTTGTTACATCTTCCGTGCCTACAACTGCATCTAAATCTTCTGCGTCTTCTGTAACTGCAGAGTTTTCTGTATCGGGTGAATCTACAAAAAATAATGCTTCTAAGAACACTTTTGTAGATGCTAGGAGACTTTCTGTAGTTGATTTTGTAAAACAGACTTTGCGTTCAACCGCTGGGCCATTAGGTATTGTTTCTAGGCCTAAAGTTATAGATTTCAGTGCTAGAGAAAAAGAAAAAAAGTTCGCTAGTTTACGTACGATTCTGTTGAGATTTCTCTATAGTTTTCTGATAATTGCATCTATAACATTGCTATGTTGGGTTCTATTCTTTTCTCCTGTATTTAGACTTAAGTCTAAAAATATTAGTATTTTTGGCTCTAACGAATGGGTTAGTGAGCAAAAAATTTCGTCTATTGCATCTAATCAGGTAAATAAATCGCTGTTTTTAGTGTCATCTCAAGAAATAATTGAGCAACTTAATAACATACCTGGTGTTACAGAAGCTAAGGTTTCAAAAAAATTCCCTCAAGGATTGCAAATAACGGTTAGAGCGCAAAAGCCTGCTGCGATACTTAAATCTCACGGTAGTGAAAAATTAACAGCTGTTGACGTTAAAGGTAGAGTTCTTAATGCAGTTGAAAATGTTCCTACTACAGGAATTCCAGTTATTGAAGTTACAGACGTTCACAAGAGTTTGAGCAGTAAGGCTGTACGTGAGGCGTTGAAAATTGTAAGTTCTTTGTCTGAAGATTTTCGTTCACATGTAATGCGAGTTAGTGCCAGAACTCAGGATTCTGTTGAAACTGAGATTTCTTCCACTGTTTCTAACGTAGAAATTCATCGTGTAATTGTTTGGGGTGATTCTTCAGATTTAGATCTTAAAAAGGCGATTGTAGACGTGATTATCAATGATCCTAGCAAAATTGGAAACAGGCAACGTCTTGATGTTTCTGCTCCCGCGAGACCTATTTTAAAGTAGTTCGTTTAAGCGGATCTTATTTAAGCGTATTTTAATTGTCAAGCAAAGATGTATAATAGTAATTCGTGTGTGCCAACGGTGCGCCTTATGTTATAGGTGTTCTCGTTGGGATATCCCAAGTGCCAAGGATAGCGCGCAGTAATGCGTGGCTGGAGGCATGAGGGCCATCGGGCCGGTGGACTGTGGCTTTTACTCTTTTAACCGATTCATGGTTTAAGGTGTGCTGCAGTGTGGCGGTTTTCACCAAATAGAAGATAACAATGAATCGGAGAACTTAAGTTGCCTACGATTGAACAACTCGTCCGTAAGGGACGTCAGGCCAAGCCTAAGAAGTCAAAGACTTTGGCCTTGAAAGGTAGCCCGTTGCGTCGTGGCGTGTGCACTCGTGTGTACACCACCACTCCTAAGAAGCCAAACTCTGCGCTTCGTAAGGTTGCTCGTGTGCGCCTCAGCTCGGGTATTGAAGTAACCGCCTATATTCCAGGCGAAGGTCATAACTTGCAGGAGCACTCCATTGTGCTCGTGCGCGGTGGCCGTGTGAAGGATCTCCCAGGTGTGCGTTACCACATCGTGCGTGGTGCTCTCGATACCCAGGGTGTTAAGGACCGCAAGCAGGGTCGTTCCCTGTATGGAGCAAAGAAGGCGAAGTAAAACATGTCACGTAAAGGACCTGCAAAAAAGCATCAGCTGCTTCCTGATCCAATCTACGGCTCGACCGTCGTGGCTCAGTTGATTAACAAAATTCTTCTCGATGGCAAGAAGTCCATCGCAGAAAACATCGTCTACACTGCTCTTGAGCAGGTGAAGGCAAAGACCGAGCAGGAGCCAGTTTCTGTTTTGAAGCGCGCTCTCGATAACATTCGTCCAAGCCTTGAGGTTCGTTCCCGCCGCGTCGGTGGTGCAACCTACCAGGTGCCAGTCGAAGTTAAGCCTGCTCGTGCAAACACTTTGTCCTTGCGCTGGCTTACAGACTTCTCCCGCCTTCGTCGTGAGAAGACTATGGCTGAGCGTTTGGCTAACGAAATTCTCGATGCCTCCAATGGCTTGGGTGCTTCTGTAAAGCGCCGCGAGGATACCCACAAGATGGCAGAAGCAAACAAGGCTTTTGCTCACTATCGCTGGTAATCCACAAGATAATCGGTATCTTAAAGAGCTAAGGATAATAATATGGCACAAGATGTGCTTAACGACCTGAATATGGTTCGTAACATCGGCATCATGGCGCACATCGATGCTGGTAAGACTACTACCACCGAGCGTATTCTTTACTACACTGGTAAGAATTACAAGATCGGTGAAACTCACGATGGCGCATCCACCATGGACTTCATGGCACAGGAGCAGGAACGCGGTATTACTATTCAGTCTGCTGCAACCACTTGCTTCTGGCAGCGTCAGACTCATGACACTGACGATCGCTACCAGATCAACATCATCGATACACCAGGACACGTTGACTTTACCGCAGAGGTTGAGCGTTCTTTGCGTGTTCTCGACGGTGCTGTTGCAGTGTTCGATGGTAAGGAAGGCGTGGAGCCTCAGTCTGAAACCGTTTGGCGTCAGGCTGATAAGTATAGTGTTCCACGTATTTGCTTCATCAACAAGATGGATAAGCTTGGCGCAGATTTCTACTATTCTGTTAAGACCATTAAGGAAAAGCTTGGTGCTAAGCCTCTCGTTATTCAGCTTCCAATCGGTGCTGAAAACGACTTCCTTGGTGTTGTTGACTTGATTCGTATGAAGGCTTACGTCTGGAATGACGTTAAGGACGATATGGGTGCCCACTACGACACCGTTGATATTCCTGCAGACCTGCAGGAGCGTGCAGAAGAATATCGTGCCGAGCTTATGGATCAGGTTGCAGAAGCTGACGAAGAGTTGCTTGAGAAGTACCTCGAATCTGGAGAGCTTTCTGAAGAAGAAATGCGCGCGGGTATTCGCAAGCTTACTATTGCTCGCGAAGCCTTCCCAGTAACTTGCGGTTCTGCATTCAAGGATAAGGGCGTTCAGCCAATGCTGGATGCTGTTGTTGACTTCCTTCCAAGCCCAGAAGATGTTCCATCTATTAAGGGCTTTGATCCAAGCGACGAATCTGTTGAAATTGATCGTAAGCCAGTAAACACCGATCCATTTGCAGCTTTGGTGTTCAAGATTTCAACCCATCCATTCTATGGAAAGCTTGTGTTCGTGCGCGTGTATTCTGGTGAAGTTAAGCCAGGCGATTCTGTGTACGATTCCACCAAGTCCAAGAAGGAACGTGTTGGTAAGATCTTCCAGATGCACGCAGATAAGGAAAATCCTGTAGATTCTGCAGAAGCTGGAAACATTTACACCTTTGTCGGTTTGAAGAATGTCAGCACTGGTGATACTTTGTGCGACGAAAAGAACCCAATTTCTTTGGAATCCATGACCTTCCCAGATCCTGTTATCGAGGTTGCTGTGGAGCCAAAGACGAAGGCAGATCAGGAAAAGATGAGCTTGGCTTTGGCTAAGCTTTCTGATGAGGATCCTACCTTCCAGGTTAAGACCGATGAAGAGTCTGGTCAGACTTTGATTTCTGGTATGGGCGAGCTTCAGCTCGACATTATTGTGGATCGTATGCGCCGCGAGTTCAAGGTCGAAGCGAATGTTGGTAAGCCACAGGTTGCTTATCGTGAAACCATTCGTAAGGCTGTTATGAACCAGGAATACACCCACAAGAAGCAGACTGGTGGTTCTGGTCAGTTCGCAAAGGTTTTGATGAACTTCGAGCCAATCGATCCAGAATCTGGCGAAGTCTATCAGTTCGTTAACGAGGTCACTGGCGGCCACATTACTAAGGAATTCATTCCTTCCATCGACGCAGGTGTGCAGGAAGCTATGGAATCTGGCGTTTTGGCAGGCTTCCCAGTGGTTGGCGTTAAAGCAACCGTTACCGACGGTCAGACTCACGACGTTGATTCTTCGGAAATGGCCTTCAAGATTGCAGGTTCCATGTGCTTCAAGGAAGCTGCTCCTAAGGCTCACCCAGTAATCCTCGAGCCAATTATGGCAGTGGAAGTTCGTACTCCAGAAGAGTACATGGGTGACGTTATGGGCGATTTGAACTCCCGTCGTGGAAACATTCAGTCTATGACCGACGCTACTGGCGTTAAGGTTATTGACGCTAAGGTTCCACTGAGCGAGATGTTCGGCTACATTGGTGATCTTCGTTCCAAGACTCAGGGACGTGCAATGTTCACCATGCAGATGGACTCTTACGCGGAAGTTCCAAAGGCTGTTTCGGACGAGATTATTAAAGCCCAGCGCGGCGAGTAAAAGCGCACGCTACTTCGGTGTTTTGTGTCCCTAGTCAACGCTAGAATTTCGTACGTTGACTGGGTTCTGGCACCGAAGTGGCACCTAACCCAGAAACCCAGTAAATATGTAGCGAGAGGCTTCACATAAGGTTGTGAAGCAAACTACGAGACGTCCAGGAGGACAAACACATGGCAAAGGAAAAGTACGAGCGTACTAAGCCGCATGTTAACATTGGTACCATCGGTCACGTTGATCACGGTAAGACTACCTTGACCGCGGCTATTTCTAAGGTGCTGCATGGCGAGTATCCAGATCTGAACCCTCAGTATGACTTCGATCAGATCGACGCCGCTCCAGAAGAGAAGGAGCGCGGCATTACCATTAACATCGCCCACATCGAGTATCAGACGGCTGCACGCCACTATGCTCACGTGGACGCCCCAGGCCACGCTGATTACGTTAAGAACATGATCACTGGTGCCGCTCAGATGGATGGCGCAATCCTCGTGGTTGCTGCTACCGACGGTCCAATGGCTCAGACCCGTGAACACGTCTTGCTTGCTAAGCAGGTCGGCGTTCCAAAAATTCTTGTTGCTTTGAACAAGTGCGATATGGTTGACGACGAAGAGCTTATCGATCTCGTTGAAGAAGAGGTTCGTGACCTCCTCGAAGAAAACGGCTTCGATCGCGATTGCCCAGTCATCCGTACTTCCGCTTACGGCGCTTTGCATGATGACGCTCCAGACCACGACAAGTGGGTAGAGACCGTCAAGGAACTCATGAAGGCTGTTGACGAGTACATCCCAACCCCAACTCACGATCTTGACAAGCCATTCTTGATGCCAATCGAAGATGTGTTCACCATCTCCGGTCGTGGTACCGTTGTCACCGGTCGTGTTGAGCGTGGTAAGCTCCCAATCAACACCCCAGTTGAGATCGTTGGTTTGCGCGATACCCAGACCACCACCGTCACCTCTATCGAGACCTTCCACAAGCAGATGGATGAGGCAGAGGCTGGCGATAACACTGGTCTTCTTCTCCGCGGTATCAACCGTACCGACGTTGAGCGTGGTCAGGTTGTGGCTGCTCCAGGTTCTGTGACTCCACACACCAAGTTCGAAGGCGAAGTTTACGTCTTGACCAAGGACGAAGGTGGCCGTCACTCGCCATTCTTCTCCAACTACCGTCCACAGTTCTACTTCCGTACCACCGATGTTACTGGCGTTATCACCTTGCCAGACGGCATCGAAATGGTTCAGCCAGGCGATCACGCAACCTTCACTGTTGAGTTGATCCAGGCTATCGCAATGGAAGAGGGCTTGACCTTCGCAGTTCGTGAAGGTGGCCGTACCGTTGGTTCTGGTCGTGTGACCAAGATTCTTGCCTAGTATTTTTTCTAACTGAAGATATTAGTTAAGTCTTAGAAAAGACCCCATGAGGAAAATCGTGGGGTCTTTTTGTATTTTCTGTTGAAGAATTACACATAGATCGTTTTGTGTTGTTTGGTGTGTTGTTTGGCGTTGTTTAGCGTGTTTTGAATTTTTACTTTTTTATAGTTATCACAAAAATTATCACAACATTGTTTTTTTTTTAAATGTTATTGTGTAAATGGCGAAAGTGTGTCTGAGAGTCAGTCTTTTGTTGGAATATTGGTGTTATAGGCCAAAAAGTGTGTAATAAATCATGTCTCACGCATTGCAATACAAGGGTTTTGCGGTAATCAAATCTGTTTTCTGCACATTCGCCACCCGGATAAAAAGTGTGTAAAAAATCAGTTCATAACCCTTATAGCAGTACGGCTCGCGGCATATCGAATGTGGGTTATTTCTTATGTTCTTTGGTGTTCGAAACATGTATTAGCTGAATATTTAACAATAAATCGTCAAACGCTGTTACTGTCGCAGATTACGTACTGCACTAGTAACATATGACCCTTACTTTCTCAGTTGGCTGACTGAGTTATTAACAGTGTCGTGCCTATTACCGTTATTTTCTCAGTTCGTTAACTGAGTTATTAACGGTGTGTGTACTGTGGCTTATACGCCAGAAGATTAATCAGCTTAGCTTTACACACTTTTTGGCCTATAGCCCATAAATCATATGTGAATAATGAAAAATCTAAATACGAAAAAACCCAAGCCGCAAAGCTTGGGTTTTGTTTGTGCCCCCTCAGGGATTCGAACCCTGGACACGCTGATTAAGAGTCAGCTGCTCTAACCAACTGAGCTAAAGGGGCGTTGGTCATTTCTTGAGCCGAGTAATAACTATACTCAGAATCGATTTATTTGCAAGTTACGGCGTGTCGTGTTTTGTTATTAGTGCTATAACACTTTTTGGTTTCACATTTTATATTTCGGAAAAATTTCGATAAGAAGTTTATCTAAAGTAACATATGTTTATAAATATAAGCAATATTTATAAAAAATAGTAACAAAAAACGAGTTTTGAATCTTTTGTGTGAACAACATGTTAATTTATAGTTGTATAATCAACGCAATTCTGAAAAATTTTCTCTTTAGAAATGGCTATATTTAGCCGTTCTTTGTGGGTTGATTCGTATTTTTTAACTGTTTATGCATAAAAATTTACATATTTATGTTTTTTTTTTTTATTTTCCTCAATGCTAGGCTTGTGAAAAATATTTTATAAGTATTTCATTGAAGGAGAGCGTATTTATGAAGTTCAAAAGAGCATCATATTTAACTCGCTTAGCTGCATTAGGAGTTGCTACAGCAACCCTTATCGTGCCGCTTTCCGGATTAACTACAGCATACGCAGAAACTGTATCAAACGTAAATGTTAATAAAAAATCTGATAAAACCACAATTTCTGGTGCAAATAAATTGCTCAGCAAAGCTGCTGATTCAGGTCATGTGCCTACAGAAGCAGAAATTAAAAGAGCTATTAAAGATTTTGCTGAAAATAAAAAGAATGAAGGTACGGAAGAATCTTATAAAGGTTCATTGCTTGAAAAAGCTATAGAAGATTATAAAAAAGCGTATAAAAACGAATTTGACTTTAATTCTAAAGAAGAAGTAAATGTTGTAGTTACTCTTAAAGGTAAAGGTGGCATTGGAAAAAGTATTGCTTCAGAACGTAAGAATCAACAAAATAAACTTCTCCCTCAATGGTGCAAAAAATATAAGATGAAGGTTCGCCGTCAGCTTGGATACTTGGTGAATGCATTTGAGGTAACCATGCCTCAGAATATGGTATTAGAACTTAGAAAAGAGCCTGAAATTGAATCTGCTCACAAAGCACGTAAATTCCGGACAATGGAAAACAATGCACGTGTTTTACAAGGTGTAGGTGAGGCTTTTAAAAAGTATAAGCTTGATGGCACTGGTATGCTAGTTTCAATTATTGATACCGGTATTGATATGAATCAGCCAGATATGAAGCTCGATGAATCTGCAAAAGCTCATATAAAAATGAAACCTAAGCCTGGTTTTACAGATAAAATTCCTGACGGCTATAATTTTGCAGATCAAAACGATAATGTTAGAGATGATATTAGTGAAGAACAGCATGGCATGCATGTAGCTGGTATTGTGGCTGCTAATGGAGATGAGACAGGTAAACCAGCAGACAAGAATTGGCGTGTAGATGGTGTTGCTCCAAACGCACAGCTACTTGCTATGAAAGTGTTCTCGAATGAAGCTAGCAGATCTGGCGGTGCTGATGATGCTGATATTGCTGCTGCTGTTGAAAAATCCGTTGAGCTTGGTGCGGATATTATAAACATGTCGCTTGGTTCTATCAACGGCTTTAGTGGAGCCTCAAATATTACAGGTTTGGCATTAAAGAAAGCTAGAGCTGTTGGTGTGCTTCCAGTTATTTCTGCCGGTAATTCAGGTTTGAATTTTTCGTCTAATGGTGAAATAGATGATGTTTTTGGAAAGTTAGATGATGCGACTCTTGGCACGCCTTCTGCATTCCCTGAAGCTTTCAGTGTTGCTTCTGTTGAAAATTCAGTTATGACAGAGAAAAAAGCAACTTATAAAGTAGATGGTTCCAGTAAAGGTACAGATATACTTTATAGGTTGGCTACAGGCAAACCTGATGGTCAAGAGCGTGAAGTCGTTTCTGTAGGATATGGAAGATCATACGATGATGATTCAGATGATCCTGATATAGATGAGTACGATAGCGTAAATGTTCACGGTAAATATGTATTAGTTGAGCGCGGTAAAATCAATTTTGCTACAAAATTCAAGCATGCTTTTGAAGCTGGTGCCGCAGGTATACTTGTTTACAATAATGATAAAGGTACAGAACAATTCCTTGGTATGGCTGGTATTGAAGGATTTGGCAAAAAATTTGGAGTGTCGATTAGGCGTACTGACGCTTTAAAAATGCTCGATGATCTTAAGCAAAATAAGAAAGTTAAGATTTCTTTCAGCAATGATTATGTAAGCGCTCCAAATCCTGATAGCATGCATCCTTCAGGATTCTCTTCGTGGGGTTCAACGCCAGAGCTCGACTTTAAGCCTAATATCGCTGGTATCGGTGGTAATGTATTTTCTACTCAGAACGGTAAAGGCAATTATGTAAACATGTCGGGTACCTCTATGGCTGCTCCAAATGTTTCAGGTCTTTCTGCACTTATGGTGCAATATTATAAGAATCGTTTTCCTTCTATTAGTAGAGTAGAACGCGCAAAGAGAGCAACTCAAGCGTTGATGAATACTGCGAAGATTCTTACTGATGATGGTAAAGATACGGGCGTTCCATATGTTCCTCGTCAAATCGGTGCTGGGTTGGCACAAGTTGACAAAGCTATGGATACAAATGTTATTGCTACTGTTAACGGTGAATCTTATGTTCCTCTTCGTGAAGTTAATGGTGAAAGAACTATTAAAGTAGATTTGCACAATTACGGAAGCAAAGATTTAACTTTCAACGTTCCAACTCAACAAGTATTAAATGAATCAAACGAAGCTAATAAAAATACTGTTACAAATATAAGTAAGAATGAGGATTTGACTCCTCAAAATTGCAATGGCAGTATTTTAGTAAAAGCTAATAGTGTTGCAACAGTTGAATTTAAGCTTAAGCCAAACACTAGTAGGAATCACTATATTGAGGGTTATATTCGATTTGAATCAAAAGATTCTAATCAACCAAACATCTCAGTTCCATATCTAGGTTTCGTTGGAGATTGGAATAAAGAGCCAATTCTTGTTGATCCTAGTAAGGAGTATTCTTCAGATATTAAAGCAAGTACAACTCTTGTTTCTGCGGTAAGTAATACTAATAAAGTAAAGGTGAATCGTGAGGGTGAAGCTACTAAATTAGGTTCATTCTCTCCTAACAAAGATAAGCTTTTAGACACTATCATTCCATCTGTAATGATGTTCCGTAGTGCTGAAGAAGTCAGATATTCTATATATGACAGTAAGGGCAACCTTGTTAAAGATTTAGGTTATGACAATTATCTTAGCCGTAGTGATTACAGGAGCCTTAAAGGAAATGCTCATGGTAATGAGAGTTCTACTGGTGAATGGGATGGTAGTGAATACGATCCTAAAACCGGTAAAGAGGTAATTGCTCCTGATGGAATATATACGTACAAGGTTACAGCAAAATTGTCTAAGAATTCTGATCGTTCACAAACCTACACTATGAAGGTTGGTCTTGATACCAAAGCTCCTAAGATTAAGGTTTCTGACCGTGACTCTAATGGTGATGTGATTATTACTGTCACTGACGATTTGAGCGAAACTTATGTGCCTGATATTCATATAAATGGCAAATGGTCTGCAGTTAGAAATGTAGATAAAACATGCCAGGAAAAAGATGACAAGGGTGCTTGTAAGTTAAACTTTGATCCTTCTAATCCTGCGACAAAGCATACTTATAAAGTTCATATTGGGTCTGATGCTAAATTCCTTTATGTCTCAACTAAGGATTCTGCTGAAAATAAAAGTGGTTATGTTTATAAGATTTTTAAGGATTCTAAGGATTCTAAAGATGTTGTTATAAATGGAGCCTCTAAGCTTGCAAGTAAGACTATGGCCATTAGATTCATGTCTAAATTCGATGGTGACAATAATCTTTATCTTCCTATCGGCGGTTATGCTTCCGATGATGTGAAAGATATTAAAGTTTCGGTTACCTATAAAGATAATGGGAATAAGACTGTAACTGTTGATGATGAGCATAAGAAATTCTTCAAAGATAAGTCAGCTTTTGCCGCCTATGTTCCTCTTGAGAACGGTGTTAATCATATTGTTGTTACAGGTTTAAACAATGAACGTAAGCCAATTGGTAATGATGAAGTTGATGTAACTTTCAATGCTCATGCTCCAAATATAACAGTAACCAATTTGAACAAAAATAATAATCTCGATGTTCTTAAAAACGGTGAGGTTACTATTAAGGGCAAAGTTACTGATGATAAAAGTGACAAGCTTTCGATGCATTTGGATTATGTTAAGACAGCGCAAACTCCTGATGGTGGTGTTTCCGTTGGTAGCGGTTCTTCTTCTGGAGAATTTGTAGATCCTGATGATGTAAAGCTTAATGATGACGGTTCATTCGAAGTTACTATTAAACCTGATGCTACTGCTTATACAGTTACTTTAACTGCATCTGATGGTGCGAATGATTCTTCTAAAGTGTTTGCTTTAGAAGGTCGTACGAAGCCAGTAGATAAGTTTGATAGTGAAGTTCATAGGATATTCAGCAAGGATTATGACTTTGAAATAGATAAGGAATCCGCAAATAAGTTTGAAGGAATTAACACTTATATAATTCAACCAAAATTGAAAGACGGTAAGCCAAATCCTAATATAAGTGGTAATTCCTTTACAGTAACAGGTAAAGTTGGACCTAAGATCTCAAACATAGTGTTCACGCCTTCTGTTGAAATAGTTGACGGTCATATGAAATTGAAAGATCCTATTGTTGCTTTAATTAAAGATGGTCATTTTTCTGTGACGCTTCCTATGCATGTTGGAATAAATGATTTCCGTATGCAACTTAAAGAAAAAGTTAAGAAAGAAGGGTCAACAGAGGAATTAGAGAGAAGCTTCCTTGATACTAAGGCAAGATTCTACTTTGACGTAAATCCAGCTAAGGCTGTGTTTAACGAACCTATTGTTTACGGTAATACATTGTTCACCAATAAAGATTCTGTGGACTTCAAGGGTTCTATGAGCCAGGATTGCTTTGGGTATTCTCTGTTTATAAACGGAAGTATAGTTAGTGAATTCTTCTCAACAGATGGTGGTGGTGAAAAGGTAAACAAGTCATTGTTTAACAAGAATTTTGCTGTAAAAGATAAGGATATTATTCATGTAGAAGTGAATAATACAACTGCTTCATCTTTGGAAACCTTCATACCTGTAGTTGTTGATAAGAAGGATCCTGAAGTTAATATTGGTGTGGAAAGCAATGAAACTATTAGTGATAATAGATCCATCAAGGTGAAGGTCAAGGATAATAATCTTCAACTTGCAAAAGTATATGTTGATGGAAAAGTTGTCGCTTCTGCTAAAAATAATCTAGTTAAGAAGAATATAGAAGATATTCTTGTAGATTCTGATAATAGTAAAGATAATGCTGCTGTTGTTGCTAGCAAGCCGGGTGAGACTGAATTCAGTCTTGATATTCCAACTGCTGATTTAAATAACGGTAGTCATACTATTAGAGTAGAAGCTGTTGATTACGCGGGTAATATTACGACTAATACGAACGCTGATAGTGATACGGTTTCTAAGGTAATTGTGATTGACAGAAAGAAAGAAAAGAAAGATACGCCTCAAGGTCCATCTGAACATTCTGGCTCTTCTAATACTTCTGTAAATCCACCTGCTGAGTCGACTTCAGCGCCTAAGGCTCCTGAATCAATAGCAGATCTAAAACAATCACTTAAAGGTGATCTTGTAGTTGGTAATCGCTTGAATAACGTTGCTCGTGCTGGTAAGAGCAATCCTGTTGTTATGTTGATTGCTGGAATGAATGATTCTGCTGAATCTGGTTCTGAGTCTCCTAATGCTAAAGTTTCTAGTGATACAAGTGCATTCATTAACCAACTTAAGAAGAATAAGTTAGCTTATGCTTATGCTTACATTTATTCTTCGCCTGTGCTATTGCATGGTAAAGATGGATCTAAGTATGTAACGGTAACGTTAGGTGATGATGGGTTGCCTCGCTTCGACGCTAAGATCCCAGAAGGATATTCAGGTGAGTATACGATTGTTCTTCTTGATGAAAATGGTTCGCAGATTGCATGGACTACTGTGTGGGTTATTCCAGCTAATGCAACTTCATCTGAAGAAACAATTGCAGAATATAATCTGAAATATTCTGAAAATAATTTCGGAAGTGTTTTGGGAAGTTCTTCAGGATTTGGATTTGATTCATATTACGAGAATTATGAATCTTCTAGCAATGCTGCCAATGATTATTTGAGCTCTGGTTACGCAAATGCTAGTGGATCTGCAAATGCAAGCAATGCTGATGCCAACGGTAGCGGAAGTAAGAACGGAAGCGGATCTAAAGCTAATGGTGCTGCCAATTCTGGTGCAAGCAATTCTGCATCTTCAAAGGAAACTAATGCAAGTAGCATGCTTTCAAAGTTAAGTGCAACTGGTGTTGGAACAGTTTCCACTCTGGTTACAGTTACTTTGTTGATGCTAATTAGTGCTTTTGCGTTAATTGCTAGCAGATTGCGGAATCGAAGTATTAAATAATTGAATTTTAGATTCTGAAGTTGAATTTTAGATTCTATGATTCTAAATAATTAAGTACTCCTCATGCTTAATCGCATGGGGAGTATTTTATTGTGGGCACTACTGTCGAGAGTTATCGCGTGTTTGTCCCTCTTTGCAGTCAAGCTGTAAACATGACCTCGTCAAATATGATGCCGCAATTATTCCAGGATGATGCTTCGCAAGATATGCCGCAAGATTCGCAGCAGACGATTATGTCGCAGCCGCGCCAAACGTTCGTTCAGTCGCAGTCGCAGCAGCGCCAGCTTCCTCTGAAGGCAGCCGACACGACTGCCGAAAATCCTTGGCCAGTAAGCGTTATAAGCCAAAAGTTCCATGGTGCTGTAGAAAAGTGGCCTGCAGCTTGGGTAGAAGGTCAGATTGTTGAAATCAACATGAGAAGGTCTACGTCTGGCTACATAACGCTCAGAGACAGTAACGAAGACATTTCAATCTCCATAATGGGCTTTAGCAAGTTTGTTCAGCAATCGAAAGATTTGCGGCAGGGCGATAGAGTAGTTGTTCACGGCAAGGCAGATATTTGGGTAAAAGCAACGCGATTGAGCTTTGTTGCAGACGAAATTAGACGTGTTGGCGCTGGCGACTTAAAAGCGCAAATAGATGAGTTGCGCAAAAAGCTTAAAGGCGAAGGCTTGTTTGACGTGGAGAATAAAGTGCCTCTGCCTGAGTTCCCAAAGTGCATTGGTCTAGTGTGTGCGCCTCAAGCTCGCGCCGAGGGGGATGTTATTACTAACGTGAATTTGCGCTGGCCTGTAACGCGTTTTAAGGTGGTTCACGCGCATGTTCAGGGTGTGCAATGCCCAGCGGACGTTATTGCGGCAATTAAGCAGCTAGATGCCGATCCAGAGGTTGATGTGATTATTGTTGCGCGCGGTGGCGGTAGTTTTGAAGATTTGATTGGTTTTTCGGACGAAGGCGTGGTTCGCGCTACAGCTGCTTGCGTAACTCCGATTGTTTCTGCGATTGGTCACGAAGACGATTGGACGCTTATTGATTTGGCTGCAGATATGCGAGCTTCTACGCCTACAGACGCAGCAAAACGCGTTGTTCCAGATGTTAACGAGCAATGGCAGTTGATTGATAACGCTTTGCAACATGCGCGTATGAGGATTTCTGCGCGAGTTAGCAACGAGATTCAGCTTATTGAAGGCTACGCGAATCGTCCTAGCCTTACTAGACCTAGCACTATGCTGGAGCCGCATGAGTTGTTTGTGCAGCAGGCCGTTGAACGCATGAGGCATGGTTTGGTGCGGCTGCTTGACGACGCTAGTTTGACTGTTGAAAAAGCGCATGCCAGTATTACGGCTCTTAGTCCGCAATCAACGCTTAATCGAGGTTACGCAGTTGTGCAAATTAGCGGTGGGAAAGTACTCGATGATTCTAGTCGTGTAAAAACTGGCGATGATATAACTGTTACTCTTAAAAGTGGATTGATTACAGCTAGCGTTACTTCTGTAGAAAAGTCGTAAAGTTGTAAAATCTAAAGCTGTAAAGTCGTAAAATCTAAAAGTCTTAAAAATAAAAACGCAAAAATTTTAAATAAAAAAATCTTAAATAAAAAATTAGAAAAGGATAATTATGAGCGACGAAACAAAAGACGCAGGTGCAAAAGTTGACGCTATTAGCACGCTTAGCAGTGAAGAGCGGGCTGCGATTAACGCAATGCCTTACGAAGAGGCGCGCGAAAAGCTTGTGCAAGCTGTTAAAGCACTTGAGGCTGGCGGTTTGACTTTGGATCAGTCTATGCATCAATGGGAGCTTGGAGAAGCGCTAGCAAAGCGTGCGCAGGGCTTGCTTGCATCGGTTCGCGCTAAGTTGGACGCGGCTCAAGCGGAGCAGTCTGCTACGGCTGCAACTGCTGGAACGCAGTCTAATCTTGAATCTTGAGCAGGTTATAGCGTGTAAACCACGCTATAGTGTATAATTGCCATTTGTTGCCTCGGTAGCTCAGTGGATAGAGCACCACTCTCCTAAAGTGGGTGTCGTCAGTTCGATTCTGATCCGGGGCACTTTTTGCTAATGTTAGGGGATAGTGTTAGATTGTTTCTAACTTAAGCGATGATCCGTTATCGGCGGGGAGTTTTCGGAAGAACGGCGAGGATTCGTAAGATCCTCGCTTATTAGAACCGACGGGGTTGGCCCGTATAGCCAAACACGAGAGGCTGCAAGAGTTGCGTAAGCATCTTGCAGCAAGCGAGGTGGTACCGCGGCAATAACTGTCGTCCTCGCAGGGAAATATTCACCCTGTTGAGCGAGGAGAGCACAGTGAGCGAATCCACTAATCCAGCAACTAGCGCGTGCGCAAATACGTCTGCAAATCACGTATATCCGAAAGCAAATGTAACTGCATCAACGCAAGAAAACGCCGGCGCGCAAGTTGCACCAAATCCTTCCTTCCCAAAGCTTGAAGAATCAGTTCTCCAATACTGGGATGCAAACAACACTTTCCGCAAGTCAATCGAATACCGCCCGTCTGGCAAAGGTAGCCAAAACGAGTTTGTGTTCTTCGATGGCCCTCCATTCGCAAACGGTCTTCCTCACTACGGCCACCTTCTCACAGGCTATGCAAAAGACGTGGTTCCGCGCTATCAGACTATGCGCGGCCGCAAAGTAAACCGCGTTTTTGGTTGGGACACTCACGGACTTCCAGCAGAGTTGGAAGCGCAGAAGGAACTCGGCATCGAGTCGGTTGAGCAAATCGAAAAAATGGGCATCGCGAAGTTCAACGATGCTTGCCGTGCCAGCGTTTTGAAGTACACGAACGAGTGGCAAAACTACGTACATCGTCAGGCTCGCTGGGTTGATTTCGAGCGCGGCTACAAGACACTGAACATTCCATATATGGAATCCGTAATGTGGGCATTTAAGCAGCTTTACGATAAGGGCTTGGCTTACAAGGGTTACCGCGTGCTTCCGTACTGCCCGAAGGACCAAACTCCACTTAGTGCCCACGAGCTTCGCATGGATGCGGATGTGTACCAGAATCGTCAGGACACTACCGTTTCCGTGGCTGTTAAGCTTCGCGACGAAGACGATGCTTACGCAGTATTCTGGACCACTACTCCTTGGACAGTTCCAACAAACTTCGCAATCGTAGTTGGTGCAGATATTGATTACGTGGAAGTTCGCCCAACTGAAGGCAAGTTTGCTGGCAAAAAGTTCTACATTGGTAAGCCTTTGCTTGGTTCCTACACTAAGGAACTTGGCGAAAACTATGAGGTTGTGCGCGAGCTTAAGGGCGCTGAGATGGCTGGCTGGCGCTACTATCCAGTGTTCCCTTACTTTGCAAGCGATTCTGCGCTCGCTGAGGGTGGCACTCCTGGTCCTAACGCTTTTACGATTTTCACAGCAGATTATGTTGACACCGCTGAAGGTACTGGCCTCGTTCACCAGGCTCCTTACGGCGAAGACGATATGAACACGCTTAACGCGCACGAGATTCGCAGCGTTGACGTGCTTGACGCAGGCTGCAAGTTTACAAGCGATTGCCCAGATTACGAAGGCTTGTACGTTTTTGACGCGAACTTGCCAATTTTGCGCAACTTGCGTGCAGGAGACGGTCCGCTTGCTCAAATGCCGGAAGATCAGCGCGCGTTGCTATTCCAAGAAAAAAGCTACGTGCACAGCTATCCTCACTGCTGGCGTTGTGCAACTCCGCTTATTTATAAGCCTGTTTCTAGCTGGTTTGTGTCTGTTACGAAGATTAAGAAGCGCTTGCTTGAGCTTAATCAGGAGATTAATTGGATTCCTGGAAACGTTAAGGACGGCCAGTTTGGTAAGTGGCTTTCTAACGCTCGTGATTGGTCTATTAGCCGTAACCGATTCTGGGGCTCGCCAATTCCAGTGTGGGTGAGTGACGATCCAAAGTATCCTCGCGTAGACGTTTACGGTTCGTTGGATGAGCTTAAGGCTGATTTTGGCGACTATCCTCGCGACGACGACGGCAATGTGAATATGCACCGCCCATATATTGATCGCCTTACTCGTCCAAATCCAGACGATCCTACTGGAAAGTCGCAAATGCGCCGTATTACGGATGTTCTCGACTGCTGGTTTGAGTCTGGTTCTATGCCTTTCGCGCAATTCCATTATCCTTTTGAAAATAAAGACTTCTTCGAAGAGCACTTCCCATGCGATTACATCGTTGAATATATTGGTCAGACTCGTGGATGGTTCTACACGCTTCACATTATGGCTACGGCTCTGTTCGACCGTCCAGCTTTTAAGAATGTGATTTGCCACGGCATTGTGCTTGGCTCCGACGGTCAGAAGATGAGTAAGCATTTGCGCAATTATCCGGATGTGAACGGTGTTTTCAACGAGTATGGTTCAGATGCTATGCGTTGGTTCCTTATGTCTTCGCCAATTTTGCGCGGTGGCAATTTGATTGTGACTGCAGACGGCATTAGGGATACGGTTCGTCAAGTTATGCTTCCAGTTTGGAGCTCATATTACTTCTTCACTTTGTATGCGAACGCTGCAAACGGTGGTAAGGGTTACGATGCTCGCAGGCTTCGCGCGGACGAGGTTGCAGGACTTTGCAACATGGATCGTTATTTGCTTGCTCGCACGCGTTTGCTTGTTGAGCGCGTAGAAAAATGCTTGAACGAGTTTGCAATTAGCGATGCTTGCGCGGCAGTAAGCGATTTTATTGACGTGCTTACGAATTGGTATATTCGCGGCAGCCGCGACCGATTCTGGAATGAAGACGAGACTGCTTTCAACACGCTTTACACTGTGTTGGAAGTGTTTATGCGCACGATTGCTCCTCTTGCTCCTATGGAAGCAGAGGCTGTGTGGCGTGGTCTTACTGGCGGCGAATCCGTGCATTTGGCTGATTGGCCTTATTTGGTTGAGCCGCAAATGCTTTCAGATGGCGAGAAGAACCCTAAGGCTGGCGAAGTCACTGAGCTTGGTACTGTTCTTGCGCACGACGATGCTTTGGTTGCTGCTATGGATAAGGTTCGCGAGGTTGTGTCTTCTACGCTTTCTTTGCGCAAGGCGGAACAGTTGCGTGTGCGCCAGCCGTTGGCAAACTTGACTGTTGTTGCAGAAAATACTGCTGCTGTAGAGCCTTACGAGCAGGTGCTTGAGCGCGAGCTTAACGTGAAGAATGTCACATTCTGCACTTTGCAAGATGCAAGCGAACACGGTTTGAAGATTGTTCACGAGCTTAAGGTTAACGCTCGCGCGGCTGGCCCTCGTTTGGGTAAGCAAGTGCAGTTTGCTATTAAGGCTTCTAAGAGTGGCGATTGGCGTGTTGACGAGTCTGGCGCTCCTGTTGTTATGACTCCAAACGGCGAAGTTGCGCTTGAACAAGGCGAGTATGAGCTTGTTAATCGCGTTGAGTCTTCGGATGCTCAAGCGGCTGCGAATACGGCTTCTTCTGCAATGCCAACTGGCGGTTTCGTTATGCTCGACACTGCTTTGACTAGCGATTTGCTTGCTGAAGGTTACGCTCGCGACGCTATTCGCGCTGTTCAGGATGCTCGTAAGGAGAACGGTTTGGATGTTACAGACCGAATCGCTTTGACTTTGAATGTGCCTAGCGTGGACGTTGCTAAAGTTGAGCAGTTCCGTGATTTGATTGCTAACGAAACTCTTGCTACAAGCTTAGAAGTTACTGAGGCTGATTCTAGCGCAACTGAGCTTAGCGTAAGTCTTAAGCGCGCGTAAAAAACACAACTAACAGCTAATTAACTAAACAAAAAACGTGCCGTTGTATGATTCATACGTCGGCACGTTTTGTTTGTCTTCGTATTTCGCATAAGTGTAGGCGAAATCGGGGTCGCGATACGCTCTAAGCGAAAAGTGAAGCAATGCGACACTCTGATTTTCTACACTTCCATACCTTCATATAAATTCATTATGACAATAATACAAATTTATTCATGTTTGTATTTGTTAGTTTTATAGAAAAATTGCAATACGAAAGTGCAGGTAACGAAATGAGTGGCGATGAAAAGGGGCGGTGTATTTTATTCGCGTAGTAAGCGCGACTTATCAAGTGTTACCGCAATTGTTGGAATTGCAATAATATCACTGTTTGTTTTATTGGCGATTTTTGCCGACCTTTTTACTCTTATTACAGGTAATGATCCATATAGCGAAAATCCCGATGTTTTGTCGGATTCTTCGTTGCCTACAGGCATAGGCGGAATAAGCTCAAAACATTGGTTTGGCGTAACGCCATTGCGCGGAATTGACTTATTTGCAATCATCTCTCACGGCGCAAGAATCTCTCTTGGAATTGGCTTAGCTTCTACTGCAATCTCCGTTGTTTTAGGCGTTGTAATTGGCGTTATTGCTGGTTATTTTGGTGGTTTTGTTGATTTTGCAATTTCTCGCATTATGGACGTGTTCTTTGGGTTTCCGTTCCTAATCTTTGCGATTGCGCTTTCTGCGATTGTGCCTCAAACTTTCCCGCGTCCGCTTCTTTTAACTCTTATAATCGGCTTTTTTGGTTGGCCTAGTATGGCGCGATTGGTTCGCGGCGAAACACTTAGCCTTAAAAATCGCCATTTTGCTGTGGCTTCTAGAGTTATGGGCGCTAGTGCTTTTCATGTTTTGCGCAATCAGATTTTGCCAAACATGCTTCCAATAATCATTGTTAATACAACACTTTCTATACCAGGCCGTATTGCACTTGAAGCGGCACTTTCATTTCTTTGCGTTGGCATGAATCCGCCTTCGCCTTCGTGGGGACGCTCAATATCCGACGCAGTGCAGTGGGCATTGGTAGACCCGTGGTATTTAATATTCCCAGGTTTATCTTTGTCCCTGCTTGCGCTCGGGTTTAATATGCTGGGCGATTGGCTTTCTTCAAAAATGGAGATAGCAGCATGAGCGTTTTTCTTTACATTATTAGGCGCGTTGCAAGCGCTTTGGCTGTTATTGCTGTTATTGCAATGGCAATGTTTTTGATTTTCTTTATGACTCCAACAAATCCTGCTCAGCTTATGTGCGGCAAACCTTGCACGCCTGAGCGTTTAGCACAAGTTTCTGCGTTTATGGGAACTGATTTGCCTTGGTATAGTCAGCTTTTTAACTATTTACAGGGTATTTTTGTTGGCCGTACTTTTGGCGATTCTGCATCTGCCAGCGCAATTGTTTGCGCGGCTCCTTGCTTAGGATGGTCTTTTGCGCTTAATGAACCTGTTACTGGTTTGATTTTTAGTCGTTTTCCAGTTACAGCATCAATCGCCATTGGCGCTGCTGTTTTGTGGATGATAATTGGCGTATTTGCAGGCGTTTTGCAAGCTGTTAAGCGTGATTCGTGGATTGACCGCTTAATTGTAGCAATATCTTCGATTGGTATTTCGTCTCCTACCTACTTAATTGGTTTGCTGGCGATTATTGCTTTTGCGGTTTACATTCCCGTTTTTCCTACGGGTGGATATGTTAGCTTCTTTGCTAATCCTTTTGACTGGGCTTGGCATCTGCTACTCGCTTGGATTGTTTTAGCGTTGATAAATGGCGCTTTTTATGCGCGCATTACTCGTTCTACAATGATTAGGGAATTTGGTAAAGATTATGTGCGAACTGCAATAGCAAAGGGCATGCCCGATTCACATGTTGTAGTAAATCATGCTTTGCGAAATGCGATTTTACCAATATTTACAATGTTTGGTTTAGATCTTGGCGGTCTTCTTGGTGGAGCGGTTATAACTGAGCGTGTGTTCTCTATGCACGGGTTGGGTTCGCTTCTTTTAGACGCTGTTAAGACTTTTGATTTGCAAGTTTTGGTTGGAGTTACGCTGTTTTCGGCCGCTCTTGTAATAATTGCAAATCTTATTGTTGACGTCTGTTATTGTTTGCTTGATCCTAGAGCGGCTAAAGTCGCCCTTTAAAGTGGTGATTAGTGAGCGATTAAAATCGCCAGCAAAATCGCCATTAAGGTTGCAACTAAAGTCGCTACTAAAGTCTTCTTTAAATCACAATAATAAAAATTTTTAATAACTTTATAACTTTATAAAAAATTAAGGAAAAATCATGCAAAATACACAAAATATACAAAATTATTATCAAATCATCAAAAAATTTAATCGCGGTTTTGCTCTAAATATATTAAGAGCAATTGCTGTAATTCTAGTGTTTTCGCTGGTTTATGCATTTTCTGCTTGCGGAACTGCTGTGCAAAGTGGTCAAAACCTACAAAAAAGACTACCAAATGCTTCTGTGCTTAATAGCAATCCAAAAAAGGGCGGAACGCTTACGATTCTAAGCTCTGAATCAAAAATGGATTTTGATCCTGCAAGAAGTCAGGGTTTGCCAATAACTTCTAATAGCCTAGTTTTCCGCGCTTTAACAACGTGGAAAGTAACGCCAAGTGGCAAAACGCGTGTTGTTGCCGATTTAGCAACAGATACGGGAACTGCTTTAGACGGCGGAAAAACTTGGAAGTACACTCTTAAAAAAGGCATTAAATACCAGGATGGAAGCCCAATAACGTCTAAAGATATTAAATATGGTCTTGAGCGTTCTTTTGCAAACTCGCTTACAGGCGGATTCGGTTACCACAAAGCGCTTTTGGAAGGCGCTAAAGACTATGCCGGTCCGTTTAGTGGCAAATCTTTGGATTCGATTGAAACTCCAGACAATCAAACAATCATTTTTAAACTAAATGCTGCTTTTGCTAATTGGCCTTGGGTTGCGTCTTTGGCGGCCTTTGCTCCCGTTCCGTTAAATTCTGGGAATGCGCAGGATTATGGTAAAAGCCCAGTTGCTTCTGGACCGTACAAAATTGTTGAAAACGAAGTTGGCAAGCAAATTGTTATGGTTAGAAACACTAATTGGGATTCCAGCGCGGATTCAATTCGAGCTAATTACCCAGACAAGATAATTTGGAAGCTTGGTGTTGATCCTTCTGTTGCTGCCCAATCTATGATTCAAGGCAATTCTGGCGCAGACAATGCTATTCTTGCAGATTTTGTGCCTCCAGCTCAACGCGCACAAGCTAAAGCAAGCTACAAGTCGAGCAATCTTTTAGTTACAAGCGGTGACGGAGCGTTGGAATATTTGGCCATGAACAATCGCCGTATTAAAGATGTTAAGATCCGAAAGGCGATTCAGTACGCTGTAGATAAGCAGTCGTATCAGCGAGCAAAGGGCGGTGCGGTTGCTGGCGGTTTTGCAACAACGCTTATTACTCCAGGCGTAAGCGAGCGCAAAGTCTATAATCTCTATTCTGCAAATCCGCGTGGGGACGTAGAAAAGGCTAAACAATTATTAAAGGAATCGGGTAAATCTAAACTAAAGTTTAGTCTTATTGCTCGCCCAGATCAGGCGCAAGTGGCATCTTCTATTCAAGCAAGCTTAAAGCGCGTTGGAATTGATGTTTCTATACGAACTGTGGATTCGCAGATTTTTACCGATATGATTACTGGCGATTCTGGCGACTACGATTTAGCTTTGTCTAAATGGCAGCCTGATTTTCCTTCTGCGTATGCAAATATTGGTCCGCTTTTTGACTCTTCGCAAATAGGCGGCGGCAATTGGAATATATCTCGCTACTCGAATCCAAAAGTGGATTCCTTGATTCGCCAAGCTGTTGGCGTTATAGATAAGTCGCGTGCAGATTTGCTTTGGCAGCAGGTTGATAAAGAGATTATGCGCGATTCTCCAATCGTTCCGCTTATTTACTCTAAGAACACTTATATTCACGGAAGCAATGTGGAAAACTTCTTTGTTGGGTCTTTCCCGGCTTATCCAAACTATGCGCGAGTTTCGCTTAGAAACTAGAAAAGGATTTAAGAAAATGTTGGAAAATCGCGAAAACCCAGTGCTCAGCGTTAGTAACTTGTCTATTGCGATTGGCAAAAATCAGATTACGCATAACGTATATTTAAACTTATATGCGGGCAAAATTAGTGCGCTGGTTGGCGAATCTGGTTCGGGAAAGTCCTTAACTTCGTTGGCATTAATGGGTCTTCTTCCAGACGATTTTAGTGTTTCTGGCAAAGCGGTTATTAATACAAGCGCTAATGACAGTTTGGATTTACTAAGCAATAATGCTCCGTATTCTTATATTCGTTCGGGGCTTATTTCAATGGTATTCCAAGAGCCATCTACAGCATTTAATCCAGTTATGCGCATTGGCAAGCAAATTGAAGAGTCATTAAAATATCATCACGAAAAGTTTGGCAAGATGAGCGCTCGCGCTAAAAAATCGCGAGTTCTTGATTCCCTTAGCGAGGTTGGCCTAAAGGATGTAAATCGCGTTTATAGGTCTTATCCGCACGAACTTTCTGGAGGGCAGCTTCAGCGCGCAATGATTGCAATGGCAATTATTAATCAACCTTCTTTGCTTATTGCAGACGAGCCTACAACAGCTTTGGATGTTACAACTCAGCGTAAGATTTTGCAGCTTTTGCGCGATTTAGCTAAAAAGCATAATATTGCGGTTTTGATTATTACGCATAATATGAGCGTTGTTAAGGCTGTTGCAAACACAGTTTATGTTATGAACAGTGGCAGTATTGTTGAAAGTGGGCTAGTTAAAGATGTGTTTTCTAATCCTAAAAACAGCTATACGCGATCTCTTTTAGACTCTATTGTTGATTTTGATATTAGTAATTTAGCTAGCGAATCAACTAGTTCGGAGGCTGGCGATTTTTGCGTAAACATTCAAAATGTTTCTGCTAAATATGCTAAGTATTCTAAAATTTTCAACCCTTCTAAATACGCAATAAGTGATTTGAACCTTAATATTTTAAGGGGGAAAACGCATGCGCTGGTTGGCGAATCTGGTGCTGGAAAAACAACGATTGCAAAGCTTATTTCTGGTCAGCTTAAGCCAGAATCTGGCAGCATAAGCATAGAGGGTCTTAATTTATACTCCGATTGCAAAAAACGCGCAAATCGCAAGATTTTAAGCAATATTGGGTTCATTTTCCAAGATTCTGGCTCGGCGCTAAATCCTTTAAAAACTGTAGGTTGGAGCATTGCCGAGCCTCTTATTGTCAATAAAAGTCTTAGCGAAGAAGAGCGCAAAAAGCGCGTGGAGCTTGTTCTTAATCAAGTGCATTTGCCATTAAGCTTAATAAACAGGTTCCCGCACGAGCTTTCTGGCGGTCAAAAACAGCGAGTTGGCATTGCGCGAGCGTTAATAAATCGTCCTTCTTTGATTATTGCAGATGAGCCAACTTCGGCGTTAGATGCAAATCATTGCCTAAAAATCCTAAATCTTTTAAGTAGCTTGCAAAAGCAGTACAACTTTTCGTGCTTGTTTATAACGCATGATTTGGCTTTAGTAAGCCGCATTGCTAGCCAAGTTAGTGTTATAAAAGGCGGAAGGATTGTTGAGCAGGGAAGCGTTAAAGATGTATTGCGTTTACCTAAAAATCCATACACGCGCAGTCTTATTGATGCTGTTTTGCAATGATTATGTTTGTGCTAAAAAGTACCATTGTAAGAGTTTATTAGGAGGTTTTTATGTCTTCGTGCGCTCCAATAGGTGTATTTGACTCTGGGTTAGGTGGTATTTCTGTAGTTCGTGAGCTTCGAGAAGCAATGCCAAATGAGCGCATTATATACTTTGGGGATTCTGCTAATGCTCCATATGGCATAAAAACTCCGCAAGAAGTGCGTGAGCTTAGTTTTAAGATTGTTGAGCATTTTGCAAGTCTTAATGTTAAAGCTATTGTTATTGCTTGCAATACTGCCACTTCTGCTGCTGTTAAAGATTTGCGTGAGCACTATAGTATGCCGATTATTGGCATGGAACCTGCTCTTAAGCTTGCTTGCGATTTAGGTGGCGGCAAGCCTCAGAGCGTGATTGTTGCTGCTACTCCTTTAACGCTTAAAGAGCGCAAGTTTGCGGAACTTATGAATCGTTTTACGCAAGATCACCAAATTTTTTCTAGACCGTGTCCAGATTTGGTAGAAATTGTGGAAAATGGTGATTTAGGCAATAAAAATATTGTTATGAGTGCTTTGCATAAGTATTTTGATTCTTATGATTTAAACAATATTGATTCAGTTGTTTTAGGCTGTACTCATTTTGTGTTTTATAAAAGTTATTTTCGCGAGTTTTTGCCTGATTGCGTGAAGATTGTAGATGGTAATGCTGGCACTATTCATCATCTTAAAAGCGTCTTAGATTCAATGAATCTTCTTGCGGATAAAGATGACGAGGGGAGTGTTTTGCTCACTAACTCCGATTCAAGCGATCGTATTGCTAAGCTATCGCAATCTCTGCTTAATAGTGACTGCTGATTATAACTTTAATTTAAATTGCAGCTTATAAATATGTGATGAAATATGTGATGAATTTAGTTGTATAAGCTTTTGATTCAACTAAATATAGCATGACCGTATTTGCTTAAAATTAATAGCACGATTACGAATATCCATAGTGAGTCTACGATTAAATCGTAGTTAATTCTGTAATACGCGTTTAGAATTTTATTTTTTAATCCAATTCCTTGCGCGCTAACTGTTGCGTGGCTAAGTGACATGAATTGTATAGTAGTGCAAAACATTAGTACTAAGCACCATGGGCAAAGAACTTGTATTACGAACATTGATTGAGAAAACAGCCAATACGCGTACAAGAGTGCGCATAATCCGCCTATCCAACTAAATATCGCTAGCCATTTTGGAAGTTTTACTTTTGCTATTCCGACTACAGCAAGTGTTACAAATACGCTTTCGGCTGCTATTCCAAAGAAGGCGTTAGGGAAGCTTAGTTCGCCAAATCGTATGAATTCTGCTTGCCATGTTTGAGCTACTTTAGAGCATGATACGAGAGTGTTTATATCGCATCCAAGCGCTTTGTGCGGTGTGCGCGCAAGAGCTAAAGTCTCAGAAGATAATATTAGAGATGTTAGAAGGGCTATTGCAGAAGTAACTAGCATAATAGCGTAAACCCAAGTAGCAGAATGTCTCCAGCCTTTTAATGAGTTTGTTTCGCAAAGTGTTTTTCCGTCTACATTGTTTTCCGTTTTAGATAGCTCATTTATATTTGTGAGTTCTGTTTGTGAATTACAGCTATCCATAAGTACTCCTGTAAACGCTAATAATGTAGGGATTAATCGTTTATAAGATAAACGTTACATGCCACAGTTTACGATAATTGTATGACTGTAACTAGCACTAGCGCTGATATTGATTTTTTTGCAAACCCTGATGAGAATAATTCTGGTTGGGATTTGCATTGTCATACCTTTTATTCCGATGGTACAAAGTCGCCAGAAGATTTGGTAAATGAAGCTAAAACTATTGGTCTTAAAGGTGTGGCTATTACAGATCACGATACTACTGCTGGTTGGAGTGATTTTAAAGAAGCTGCTAATATTGCGGATTTTCCAGTTATTTTTGGATCCGAAATCACATCTGTAGAAGGTAATATATCTGTTCATATGCTTGCTTATCGTTATAATCCAAACGACGAGTGCATTATTGAAATGTTTGATTTAACAAGGAAACGTCGTTTAAATCGTACGCGTAAAATGGTGGAGCTTATGTCGCACGATTTTCCGATTACTTGGCAAGATGTTCTTGATCAAGCAGGTAAAGGGAATCTGACTACGATTGGCAGACCACATATTGCAGATGCATTGGTTGCTGCAGGTGTTTTTGAAACAAGATCTCAGGCTTTTGCAGGGCCAGTAGCGCCTCATGGACCTTATTACATTCCTACGCCATCTCCCAGCGTTGATGAAGTTATTAAAGTTATTAAACATGCTGGGGGAGTAAGCGTTATTGCACATCCTGCGGATTATAGTAGGAATCTTGTTATTCTTTCAGACTCTCAAATTGCTCATTACGCTAGTTTAGGTCTCGATGGTTTAGAAGTGTATCATCGTGGTAATTCTTTAACGCAAAGACAAAGACTATTTGGATTAGCAAAAGACTTGGATTTGCTTGTTACTGGCGGCTCTGATTGGCACGGAAGCGGGAAACCAAATAGTCTTGGTGAAGAAACAACTAGCGACGAAGTAGTGAGTAAAATCCTAAATCGCTAGTTTTGTAATTACAATGCGTTGAAACCAACAGTGTGTGTTGGGGTATCTCCGATTATTGCATAGGCAAAAGAGTTGCTAGGTACAACAATTTTCCTGTTATTTTTATCTGTAATGGTGATTAATTTTTCGTCTTTGATTGCATTGGTTATAATATTCTGCACGTCTTCTTCGCTTTGTTCTGATTCAAAGCTGATAGTGTCGTTTACGTGTTTAACTCCGATTGTTACCTTCATTTTGTTTCCTTTAATACTTTTGATACTTTTAATAATTGGTTTCTTTGATTTTACTTAATATTTAGCATCTAATATTTAGTATTTACGAATTACTCAGTTTGTCTTTAGCATCTTTAATAGCTTGATCTGCATCTTTTAGCATTGGGATAATAATAGTTGCTGGCTTATCTAAATCTTCATTGTTATTTTTGCCAGTATTTTCTACATTGTTATCTTTGCTTTCGATGCTGTTATTGCTCTCGAACTTGCTTTCGATGCTTCCGTCACTATTCTTGTTACTATTATTGGCGTTATTGATAATGCTATTTATAACTTGTGTTTCTAGATTATCAGCAACAGATGTAGTTTTAGTAGCATTCGTATTATCAGACTCTTTGTAAGAATCTTCTTGCGCTTGTGAATTTGAATAGTTCACTTTTGTAGGGTTTTCACTCGTGCTGTCGTTATTGCTGTTTAAAGCAATTGTCTGACTTTTAGCACTTATATTGCTCTCATTTGTGGCATCAGAAGATTCAATAGTATCGTCTTTAACTATATCTCCTACAGTTAGAGAAGACGCAGGATTTGCGCTTGAATTGTTGTTTTGATTAGCATTTGCGTTTCTAGAATTGTTTATACGCGTAAGCTCGTGAGCAAGACGTTCTACTTGTGCTTTAAAGCGCATGATCCCAGTTGTATCCGCACGCTGCAAAGCTTGAACAAAGTCGCCAACCTGCTCCATTTGAAGCCATAGGTTTGCGCGAAGCATAATCATGCTGTCTAATCTGGCTCCTAGCATTCTTCCGTAAGCGCTAAGAAGTGCATTCCTATGCTGTTCATTAAGTTTTGCAAAAATCCACGCTAAATCTCGCGCAGGATCGTTGATTTGCATGCTCTGCCAATTGGTTATTGCAGTAATCGTAGATCCAGAAAATAGAAAATCTCCATCTTTAAAACCGCCGTGAACAGGGCAAGTGTCAAATGCCCACAATCCATCGGTTTCAAGCACTCTGGACCAGTTATCGGTGATTTCAGTAGGAATGTGACCAGCTTGACGTAGCCTTTTAATCCAAGATGTTAATTGTGCTCGAATCTGACCAGTAGTAAAAGTAGGGTAGCCGCCTTTTGTTAAAAATGCTGGGCTTAGTCGGTGAATTGCGCCCATGGCTGTGCCAGCGTTTACGCAATCGTCTGTTGTAAGAAGGCTTAATTCTCTAGCGCTTCCGTTTAAATGTGGGCAAATCAATACTGTTGGATTATTAAAATCTGCCTGTCCAAGTCTTTCGCCATATAAGCTGTTTGAATCAGATTGGTTATCTTCTTGTGTAGATTGTGTAGATTGCGCAGCTTTTGTATTTTGCGTATTTTGATTGTTCTGGTTTGAAAGGGAGCCAGGAACAAACTTAAGCATTTCTTCGTGTGCAAATCCAAGAGCTGCAAGTCCTTTGGTTTTTTGCAGCACCCATGCTGCTCTAGCTCTGTCGTGTAAGCGTTTTTGCCCTTTTTTCTCGGAGCTTACAAAAATGTCATAAAGGTTACCAGAAACGTCTTGAATAACGGCATGAGATATTCCCGCAGCGGCATCGGTGGCGTTTGCCTGCTCACTTTGGCGGGTTCCGGCGAATTGTACTTCTGGCATGACCGATGAGGCCAGCGCTACCAACTTGAATCTGCTTATCTGTGTCACAGTTCAACAGTAATACAAAGCAGCGAGATATAGTCAAATAACCTTTAACCACATTTGTGTTTTAATCTTTTATTTTTTCTTTGTTTGCTGTAACAATAGAAATATGATTTCTTCTCCAGAGTCATTATTGAATGATTTAGATGATTCACAGCGTGCAGCAGCCATGGCGTTAAATGGTCCTGTTCGCATTGTGGCGTGCGCTGGTGCTGGTAAAACTCGCACTATTACACGCAGAATAGCGTATGCGTGTGCTAAAGGAGAATGGGATGAAAATCGCGTTTTGGCGGTAACTTTCTCTGTAAAGGCTGCTAAAGAAATGCAAGAACGTCTTAAAAAATTAGGTGTTAATAATGCGACTGTTGCAACTTTTCATTCTGCAGCATTAAAACATTTACGTAAGGTATGGGATTCAGTGTGCTCAGCTCCTTTTCCAAGAATAATGGATGATCCTAAAGAAGTTACAGAGCAAGCATTGATTCATTACACAGATCTTGCAAATATGACGTCTGTGCAAATAAGAGATATTATTTCAGAAATTGATTGGGCGAAAGTTTCGCTTATTGCACCAGATGATTATGCGAAAGCATATGCTTGTGTTCATAGAGAACTCCCTGCGGGCTTAGATGTTAAACAATTCGTAGAAGTTTATAAAGCGTACGAGATTGAAAAAAATACGCGTAATCTTATTGATTTTAACGATTTGCTCCTTTTAACCTGTCATATTTTAAGATCTTTCCCTAATGCTGCTAAACAGATTCGTAGTTTAATAGGTTGGGTTACTGTTGATGAGTATCAGGATGTTTCGCCGTTGCAACATGAGCTTCTTGTACTATGGTTGGGCGATAACCGCAATATTTGCGTTGTTGGAGATCCTGCCCAAACCATCTATTCTTTCGCTGGTGCTAGTAGCTACGATTTACTTGAGTTTCCAAAAGAATTTGCACCAATCTACGCGGATATTAGTTTGAATACGGATTACAGGTCTACAGAACGTATTGTTGGTCTTGCTAATCGTGTTCTTTCACAATCTGCGTGTAGGCGTGATTATTTAAAATTAAAATCAAATATTAAGGGTGGCGCTCGCGTTTCCAAAAGTATTTATAATACTGATTACGATGAGGCTCTTTCTGTTGCTCAGCAGATTTCTAAAGCTGTTAAATCGGGGGATGCGCTTCCTACGGATTTTGCTATTCTTACGCGCACTAATGTTCAGCAGAATATGTTTTGTAGAACATTAGGTAGCTTGGGCTTACATTTTTCTGTTAAAAAAGATGCTGGTCTTCAACCTGATGTGCTCGATAATAATATAGATAATACAGAAGTAAGCAATTCCAATTCATCGGTTGCTGGCGACTTATCCTTTGCTGATACAGATAATAAGTTTGTAGATAATGTTTCCGAAAAGAAGCATGTTGATTTAATTAAAAAATCTTTACTTCCTGTAACTATATCTACAATTCACGCGTCTAAAGGTTTGGAATTTAAACACGTTTTTTTGGTTGGCTGTTCTGAAGGTCTTCTTCCTTTTGGATCTTCTGTTAGTAGAAGTGAAGATGAGGATGAAGAAGAACGCAGACTTATGTATGTTGCAATAACAAGAGCGGAAAAAACCTTGCATATTTCTTACGCTCTTTGCAAGGATTATGGAAGTGGTATGCAAAGAACTGTAAGTCATTTCTTAGAATAATTTGTTTAAAATAATTCTAAGAAAATCGCAAGTTTTTCCGCTCTGTTTTATTATTTCTATTCATTTATTATTCATTTGTTATTTATTTATTGTTATTTATTATTTATTTATTTATTATTCACTTATTATTTATTTATATCTGAATCGGGATTTGAATCAGAATCAGTTTCACCGTTATCTGAATCTTCGTCAGCATTGTTGTTTGCGTCATCAGATTCGTCGTCAGACGTGTCATTAGATGCTAACAGTTTGCTTAATTCATCGTCCCAATTCACATCTTTGAGTTTCTTTTCTAAATCTTCACTATTCTTGAAGTCTTCCAAATTAGGCATATTCATGCTTGATTCTTTTGACTCTTTATTTGTTTCAGTTTCCGATTCAGAATTAGACTCAGCATTAATTTCAGCATTAGTCTCAACATTATCATTTTTCTTATTTTCATAAGAATTTTCATGTTCAGACTCGTCGTTATCAATCTTAGAAGCTGACGACTCTTCATTATCTGTAGAATCAGCCTCATAGGATTTGCTTGCCTCATCTTTGTTTGTAGAATCTGCAGAATCTATTTGCTTATTATTATCTGTGCTATTTTCATCTGTAGTATTCGTTTTTTTATCACTTGCGCTTTCCTCATCCTGAGACTCTGGTAAATCAGGCAAAAGATCAGGATGATTCCACATAGAGTCTCGCTCCTCAATGCCTTTTTCGCTTGTGATCGAATCCCATAATGCTGCAGCTTCTCGCATTCTGCGCGGTCTTAATCTCAATCCGATAAGAGATTCAAAAGTTATTTCCGAAGGTCCACCTGCAGCGCGCTCGCGTCTCATCATCTCTCTAAGTTGATCGATGTGTGGAATATGTGCCATTCCAGCACGCCAAATAACGCAATCAACCCAACCTTCTGTAAGAGCAAGAAGTGTTTCCAATCCTCTAAGAGCCTGTTTTTGACCCTCCGTGTCTGTATCTGCAACTTTAGAAATATCTACCGCTCCAGAAACAGCTTCTGGATCCATTTCTTGAATATCTCTAAGCTGGTCTTCTACAGCATCTAAGTCAATAGAAATACCATCTGCATACTTTATAATCAGAGCTTCAAAACGTGGCATAAGCCATGGTACAGACGCAAACAAGCGAGCGTGTGCAAGTTCACGTAAGGCAAGATAATTCATAACTTCTGTTACGTCTAATCCCCAGGTTTTTGCATAATCTATGCAATTGTACGGAATAAGACCTCCAGCTGGATTGTTAAGTAATGCTATACCTTGATCGAAGCTTCCATGAACCTCGTGAGATAATGCTCCAGCAGCGTATCCTAGTTGCATAGCAAAAGATGTATTTCCGAGCAATCTCATAAACTGGTCAGGTTGTTTTACCTCATCTGGCATAGGGATTGGCATAATTCCATCGTATATGCCATCCACTTCTGTATCTTGTGAATCGCCGAATCTTGCGGATATTACGCTTGTAAACGCCTCGCACACAGATTTTGCAACAGGGTTCGCGAATTTAACCCACGAATCTATTGTTCCTTCAATCCAATCAGATCTAGAAAGAATATCAGGTGTTCCTGGCGCAGGATTTAAGTTGCAACTTGTGTCTAGCCACAAGTTTGCTTGGCTAAGTGCTCTTCTGGCACAGTCTGCAACTTCAGCGTTTACGGTTCCTCCGTCGCTTGTTGATCTTTGAATAGCGATAGATTGTGCAAGCTTTTTATTTATTGGACCGTCTTCGAGAGTCACTCTCATTTCAAGAGGATTGTTTAATCCTCCTGTAGAAAAAGCTTGCATCATGGCGTGAACTTCGCCTGGTGTCGGAAGTCCTCCAATTCCACACCTTTCCTTGATGTGTTCGCGTATGTCAAAAGGGAGGTTCTCAAAGTTGTGCCATGCTTTTTCGCCTTGTTCAGAACCAAAGCAGTCGACGAGCCACTGGTGAATTTCTTCTTCGCTCATAGTTAAGTCCTTACAGTCTTAGTTAAAAGTCATCTAATATTTTCTACGTTATTTCGTATTCATTTATTAGTGTGACTTTTTGCAGCTTATTACAGATTCTACCTGATATACGGCAATTTTCATTCAATAAATCAATAATTTAAGTAACTTTTTTAATTTAATATTTTGAATGAATCCTAATTCCGTTATGCGTATGGCTTGAGTATAGAATTATTTCTTATGACTAATAAGATATTTGCTGTTTTTAATAATGGATGTATGACTGTTATAAGTTTTACGAGTAGAGTTTTTAATTATTTTGTTAAATATTTTTCTTCAAAATCCGTGCAGTATTTTATTGGACTAATCATTGGTATTCTTGCGATTATTGTGCTTTTTCTTCCTAGCGCATATGTTGTTGAAGAACCAGGACCAACTCAAGACGTTTTAGGAAAATCTTCTGGAAAATATGTGATAAACGTAGATAATCCTAATAATCCTAATAATCCTAATAATCCTAATAAAAAAGCTGCTTCAGCTGTTTCGGGTTTAAAATCGCATTCAAAAAGTGGCAAATTGCTTTTAGTCACAGTAAATACGTCTGGAGTGCCAGGGTATGAGATTCCAAATATTTACGCTGTTTTATCTTGGTTTGATTCAAAAAAGCAGATTTTGCCGCGTGAGGTGTTAGTACCTGTAAATCAAAATGCAAGTGATTATAAAAAAGAAACAAATAAGCAGATGACTTCCTCGCAATCTTCTGCGCAAGTGGCGGCTTTGGATTATGCGAAGAAACATCTTAATGTGAATGTAAAAAACGTAAAAGTTAAGATGCATATAGACGATATTGGCGGTCCTTCTGCAGGAATGATGTATGCTTTGGGTATTTTAAACAAGTTAACTGGCGTAGATTTGGCTGGCGGCAAAACAATAGCAGGCACGGGAACCATTGATAATAATGGGAAAGTTGGGGCAATCGGCGGAATTCGTTTAAAGATGATATCTGCTAAAAGAGATGGTGCAAGATGGTTTCTAGCGCCAAATAGCAATTGCGATGAGGTGGTTGGCAATATTCCGCAAGGTTTAAACGTAGTAAGCGTTAAGACTTTAGATGATGCGTATAAAGCGTTGGAGAAAATTAAAGCTGGTAAAAGTATAAAGTCTTTTAAAACGTGTAATGCGAAGATGTAGAAGGTGTAGAAGGTGTTGCTTCATTTTTAACTCTTTATTTCTTTAACTCTTTATTTCTATTATCGAAAATCCTATATTTAGTATGTTTTATTATGCAAAGTGCTGCATATTGTGTTTTAAGACACGCCGAGTGTGATAATTTCGATGCTAAAAGCGAAAAATATAAAGTTTCCAATATATTTTTAACGTATTTTATGGTGATCTTTATAGAATCTAGGAATTTTTACGAATGTTAAAAAATGTGTAGATTTTCCTTGAATTTTCCTATGGGGGGGGGGTACAACTGTATACGTGCTTTGCAGTAGTGCACTGTATTATTTTGCATTTGAGCGTTTGGAGCGAATTTAACTACTGGTTTTGGGGAAGCTAGGTATGCTTACGTTTATTTAACGCTTGCACAATAGTTTTCATCAGTAGTTTCGAGTCGGCTTACGTTTATTTACGTAACTTGATTGCGCGCTTTTTGCTTGCAATGCAGTGTTCTGCACCCCGGGCAATGCTTGTTGGCTTATAAAACCAACAAGCATGAGTATTCGAGCAGCTTTTAGATTTTAAGAAATCGAGGCGTTAGAATGTCACGGCTTCATGGCTGTTTCTCTAACCTTATATGTGCAGCTTGTAGTTTTGTTAACCGTCATCGTGCGATTGACGATGCTAGTGATTCTATAACTTCGCTAAAATCTAAAAGGTGCACTGAATGGTGCTCTAGTGCTAACGCTTCTAAATTGTATTACATTCGTAGCGCGGCTCTTGCGTTGATTGTTGCCGTGGCGACTATTCTTGCTGTTCTCGTTGTGCCAGCTAAGCCTGCAAGCGCTGCGCAGGTTATGTGGTCGTATGGTGGCTATGGATATTTTACTGCTAATGGTAATGGTATTGGTAATGCTGTTGAAAATATTCATATTACGCCAACGCTTACTAAGGACTCTAGTGGTACTCATGTGAAGTATGAAATATATTTTAACTATGCTTTTCTTGAGCATTTAGATCCTCAGCCTAGACAGCGTATTCCAGCGCGAGTCACTTTTTACGTAGATCTTCCAAAACAGCTTATTACAGACACTATTAGAGTGAAAAGAGATAGGCGAAACCTTTACGAGAAAAAGTGGAATACCTGGTCAACTCAGAATGATAATGACACACCAGAAACAATGAAAACTTGGGATAAATATTGGGGGCATACTTGGACAATTTCTCGTTGGCATTATACGTATGGTAAGAGCGATTTTAATGATCAATGGGAAGATACTGTTGGTAATGGTCATTTTGGCTGTGGATATAATGTTGATTCTGAGTCTAAATTTAAGAATTACAGTTTATGCGAAATAAAGAAGTGGCATGACAATGGCGACTTTGGTATAATGCTGCGTTCATATGAAAGTGCTAATTCTACGACTTGCTACCGTTGGGTTATTACTGCAGATGTGCCAGATGGTACTGATATTCGTTACATGCCTATTATTGCTGGATACCAGTCTACTAATGCTCAATCTCATGAGCGTGATTATGCAACTTATGGTCCTTATGATCATGATGGTGATGGCATACCAGATAACGTGGAGTGGGATAATAGTACCGATCCAACTAAGCCTGGTGGGTTGCATTTTGAGGAGTCGGAGGATTCGCAGCCTCGTCAAGCTTCTTCTGTGAGAGCTTATACTGATGATGGTCACTGGCAAGAGAATGATGGTGATTACTTCAATAATAAGGGTAGTTTTGTTCCTGATTATGGTAGTGATCATAAAAGAGGTAAACTATACGATCATATTCCTAAGAATCTTACTTATTCTATTGATGGTAACTCTTATTTTGATAACAATAAGAGTTACAATGCTCAAGTTACTTTTGATGATCCTAATAGTCCGAAGCCAGAGACTTTGCAACAAGGTCATGCGTGGATTGACAAGTCCACAGGTAAAGTGTATTTTAACCCAGCGAATTCGCATAAGAATCATACAGTTTATATACCGATTAAAGTAACGTACCCTAATCCAAATAAGTACAACTGTAATCATACTCAGCCTTTTTCAGAGACGGTTGTAGCTAAATTCCATGTTTGGCCTATGTCTCATTTTTATAAGCCTGTGTATCCAGATTATGATAAAAAACAGGTGCAAGCTGGAAAATCAATTACGTCGGTTCCAAAAAATGAGGGGATTACTAAAGGTGATTTTCCGAAAGGTACTAGGTTTGAGCTTGGTACAAATAATAAGTATTCGAGTCCAGTGCTTTCTTGGTCAAAAATGACTAATGCTAGTACTGGTGAAGTAACTTTTACTCCAAGTAAACCTCAAGATCCTAAGAATTATGATACTCCTGTAATTGCTTACTATCCTGATGGTTCAAGTACTAAGGATAATGGTCAGGTTTATGCTCACGTTAAAGTAACTCCACTTACTGTAGGCAATAACGACTTAGGTTTTTCTATTGCTGAGGGTGCAGGTATGCACGATTACGGTAGTAACTATTCCGACCGTATTACTTATGGTTCGTATCATACGGATCATTACACGAATCTCGATAAAGATAAGCCGATAGACAAGAATAGGCTTCTTATACCTGACGCGTGGTCTGCTAACAATAAGTATCCGATTAAATTCCGCGCTATTTGCCACGAAGAAAATAAGGATAATTATACGCTTCTTAAGTGGGATGAAGCGAAAAACAAGTCTGTTGGTGATGTTAACGGATTAAAGTTTACAGCTTTTCATCAATGGAAAATCGCTACAGAAGATGAAGAAAACAAGTGCAGGAATAATAAAAACTGTAATCTTAATGATTTTAAGTACTCATATTTAACTAAAGATGAGTACAACACTAATACTATGGCTCGTTCTCGCGCGATTATTACTGGAACGCCTAAGAAAAGCGGTAAGTATGAGTGTCGCGTATTTGCTTTTAACAATGCTGATAGTCTTAAGGGTTTCGATGACATAATTGGCAATGACACTGGCGGAAGTGTTTTTTATAAGAAAATGCTATTTGCTAATTATGGTACTCAGGGTGATATTAAGAATTCAAAGGGTAAAGATTGGAATGATGGCAGTTTCTACTTTAAAGTGAAGCTTAAAGACAACCAAAAGTACAACCCTACTTATACAAAGATTCCTGAGTTTGTTGCTGGCAGTGTGCCTAGTGGTTCTATAGGTAATATAAGTACAGATCAGCCTAAGAGCATGAAGAAGATTACTGTTGGCGGCAAGACGGAAAACGCTAACGGTGTTCCAGATGCTGATTTAGAAGGCGTTGTTGATAACGATACGCCTCTTCCAAAGGGCACGTGGTTTAGTATCAAGAAGTTACTTAGAAAAGTAGATGACAAGAAACAGTCTAATAAGTTTACGTTGAAACAAGAGGTTGAGACTTGGTCTCAGTTTGAAGACGGCGAAAGCAATAAGTCTGAAGGCAAGGATGAAGCAAAAGATAAAGACCCTAATTCAAGCCGCGAATACGGCGCTGTAACCTTCCGTCCAACAAAGTGGCAAGATGCTGGCGAATACTTGGCAGAGGTTGTTGTGCACTACCCAGACGGTTCTACTTCGGACGGCGATGGCTCAATCAACAAGAACCACCCTATCTACGCTAAAGTGAAGGTTACTAGACCAAATCTTCATAATCCAGATATAAAGATGCAGTTGCGTTCGCAATATAATGCAAGCGACAACTCTGTTTCTGGTGCGTGGATAAGCACATCTAAAGATCTTGCTGGAATCGATAAAGCCGCTGGCGTTACAGTCATGCGTGGCGTTGGTCTTGTGCACGACATGGGTATTGATTCTTGGGCTGAAACTGAGGTTGGACCAATTTACCAAAAGATGTTGTGCACAAAGAAAGGTGAAAATTACTGGCACGAGAATCTGCCTGGTCTTAACTTCCAATTAGGGGCGAATAGAAAAGAATGGAAGCACTCTAGCTTTAAGCAGAATGAGGATTGCAGGAAGAACAAAAACTGCAATTCAAACACGAGCGACTACTTGTATAACGATTATGTTGACAGTAATAGTGGTAATACTATGGAGCGCACACGTGCGTCTATTACGAACAAAATTGCTCCTACAAAAACGGGCGAATACTATTGCGCTATGTTTACTATGAAGAAGTCTCTTGAAAAAGCTTACGTTAACAATAATCTGGACACTCATTCGCATAGTCGTAACGGCGTAAAACTTAACCTTGGTAATGCTGTAAATGGCAAGGATGTTACAGTGTTATTCTTCCCAGTGTACGTGGTGGAACCGTTCAAATTACCAAAGACGGGCGGCATGAACTGGAACATGCTTCTTAGTGGTGTTGTGTTTGTTGGCACTTCTCTGATGTTTATTGCGTTGCTGCTTGATCCAAAGCAAGTGGGGACGTGCGCTCATCGCTGAGGTTATCAATATTATTAAAGTTTTTATCCGCAAAACCGCTAGAAAATGGCGCATTGAAAGGTGGCGATGCTGATGAAAATTTTCTGCAGCGCAAAAACTGCAGTGTCAACGTTCCATGTGTTGGCAATTGCATTGCGTAGTTGCGTTACATAGTGACGTTACGCAGCTGCGTTACGCAGTGACGGCAATTATGCCGAAGCATGGTTCGGATTTAATCTTGCTGCGCGCGGCGCAAATCTTATACGCCGACAGCAGAGTTCATGCAGCTTGCAATGGCTCCGCCGACCGTGCGCAACACAAAACAGAAAACTTATCTCTTAAACCTGCTCGAAAGAGCAATAAAAAAGGAGAAATTATGAACAAGATAACTAAGCAATGCGTGGCGGCAATCGCCTCGCTCGCAATGGCTGGCACGCTGTGCGTCGCTGGCGCCGTGGTGGCTGGCAGCTCCGCTTGGGCTGTAACACCTGCAGCATCTAGTACTGATCCTGCACCGTGGGATAAATCTGCTGCCTCCAAGACTGGTACCATTACAATCACCAAGTACAAGGATGAAACCAATGACCAAGGTGTGCAGACAAAGAAAACAAAGGTTACTGGTGCAAAGTTTAAGGTAACTCCAGTTAGCAAAATAGATGGTAGTGCTATTGATCTTAAGAAGTATGATGATTGGCTAAAAGTTGCTGCTAAAGTCCCATCTCTTAACGCAAATCCTAGTTCTTTGAAAGATACTGATTTAGGTGCTGCATTACCAGAACAAACTACCAATGATGGTATTGCAACGTTCAGTAATCTTCAAATTGGCTTATACAAAGTTGAAGAAGTTAGTGTTCCAGATGGATACGAAAAGCTTCCAGAACCATTCTTCATGACTATTCCAGAGATAACCAGTGGCAAAAAAGGCACAGAATATAATTACAATCCAACTGTCGATCCTAAGAATGCATATACTAAGGATGCTATTAAGAAGACTGTTGATACTAAGGGAATGGTTGGCACAAAGGATGATTTGCTATATACCATTTCAACTTCTGTAGTCACAAATAGTGGTACGCCTGTTAAAGATCGTACGGCTGATGATTATCAGGGCTTTGCTGTGTGGGATGATGCGTTGGCTAAAGCATATGATGCCAATGCGAACGTTGTGCAGAAAGTTAAGATCGGTAATTCTGAAATTACGAATACTAAAGGCAAAGAGGATAAGTATATAGTAGCAGTTAGTAATACGCCTGATGATAATAATCGTAAGCGTATTACCGTATCGTTTACAGATACAGGTCTTGGTGAAATTGCTACGGCTCTTAAGACTTCGCCAAATGCAAAGTTAACTGTTGATCTTAAATTCACTCTTAAAGAAGGAGTTGATTCTGGCGAACTCGTTAACAAGTATGGTTATCAGCCAGGATATAAGAAAGGTACTCCTGAAAATGAAAAGCCAAAGCCTGTTAACCCAAACCCAGGTTCAGATTCCAAGGTAACTCTTGTTAAATTCAAGATTAAGAAGGTAAGCAGTACTAACGCAACTGAAGGTCTTAGGGGTGCTAAGTTTGCTGTGTTTGCAAAGAAAAATGATGCTGACGCTTGTGCGGCTGATGTTTCTCGTGCAGATGATAAGTGCAAGAGTAAGTCTTCTAAGGGCTTTGCTGATACTGAAACTGCTGATAAGACTGGTTTGACAGCAGATGGGTTTAAGGCAAAGGTTGGACAAACGTTCTACGTTGTGGAAACTAAGGCTCCAGACAACTATGTTTTGGCTCCAAAGGTTGAAGAAGTTAATATTCCTACGGAGTATACAAAAGATGCTAAGTATGATACTCAATCGCAGACGTTTATTTACTCGTTCAAGGATGTTCCAACGAGCAATAACATCGACCACTGGTTCAAGCTTCCTAAGACTGGTGCTTACGGCGTGATTATCTTCGCCATCATCGGTTTGGGCTTGGTTGGCGCTGGTACATTCATGTACATGCGCAACAATCGCAAGAAGGAAGAAGAACAGGCTGCCTGATTTGCTCAGTTTGATGAGTAAATCATAAACGATTGAGTCTATAACGATTGAGTCTAGGGCAAAAACCCTAGACTCAATCCTATGTGGACTGTTAAAGCAACAAAACCCGTCGTTTTCCGCTTTTTGTTGTTGATTTTGTGGTTTTAAGCAACATTTTCGGTAAGTTTTTCCCGATTTTGTTGTTAATTTTGCCGTTTTGAGCAACAAAAAGCACAAAATCCCACTGCGTTTGTAGCAAAATCAAACCAAATATTATCTTTCATTAAATAGCTTGAGCTTGGAGGAGTTATGAAGCTAGCCGATATTAGCAATTGGTGCCGCTTGTTGAGCGAGCGCGCTGTTGCTAAATTGTTTAAGAATAAGGCGAAGCGTACCTCCAGTGTGGCTAGCACGAGCAGTGTGGCTAGCACGAGCAATGTGGCTGGTGCGAGTGGCGTGGCTGCGGAAAAGTCGCTAGCAACCGAAGAGCAAACTCCACGATCCAACTCAAGCAAAAAAATAAACCAAAAAACACAGAAAAACTTAAAAACACAAAAAACCTTTATACATCGCATTATAGAGCCGATTGCGTTAGTGCTAGCAGGCGTATTGTTCTTCAGCTACCCAGTGGCGTCAACACTGTGGAACAACCACGTGTCTAAACAAATTTCTATAGATTACGACAAAGTAAGTTACAATCAGGCCGCTGGCGTGCGAGAATCTATTCTAAGAAGTGCGCGAAAATACAATGCGCGCAGAAAAAAATTCTTTACAGCCGACCCGTATGACGGCAGTGACAATTACAAAAAAACAGTAGACTATAAGTCATATATCAAACAACTAGACGAACCAATGGGAATTATGGGAATCATAAAAATCCCGAAAATTGGCGTAAAACTACCAATTTATCATGGCACTTCGCGCGATGTTCTAGCTCGCGGAGCAGGGCATTTGTATGGTACAGATTTACCTGTGGGCGGCAAAAACAGGCATACCGTTATTACAGCTCATACTGGATTGCCTACAGCAACCATGTTTGACGGTTTAATCGACATGAAGCGTGGAGACTACTTCTACATTGATGTACAGGGCGATACAATGCGCTACAGGGTGTTTCGCATTAGTGTTGTAAACCCGCAGGATATCAGTTTGCTGCAGCGTGAGCCTGGGCGCGATTTGGCGACTTTGCTTACATGCACGCCGTATGGTGTGAACTCGCATAGGCTACTGGTTACGGGGTATCGCGTGCTGCCGGACCCAGCGCACGCTCCAGAAGATCATCTTCAGTGGCCGCTTTGGATGACGCTGTTTGTAGCTGCTATGATTCTTTCGCTGTTGATAATTTCAATCATGGTAACTGGGTACTTACAAAAGCGTAAGAATAAATCAGATTTGCGCGGCAAACACATACTGCGCGAGACCTGCCTTCGCGATTAAAGCGTAACGCGCGAACGATTTTCCCGAGATTGTTTACGTATTTGGTGGTTTTGGGAACAAACGCGGGGAAAAAATAAACAAACATGGGAGAAGTACGCTAACCAAGAAAAGCGGAAAGTGGGCGATGAGGGACTCGAACCCCCGACATCCACCGTGTAAAGGTGGCGCTCTAGCCAGCTGAGCTAATCGCCCGCTTGAAACAAGATACAGTATGGTGTGTACTAGATGCGTGATTCGCGATTTGCGTGTGTCTTTCAGAGTTTGTGTTTTGCGTTTTGAAGCGTCTTAACAATCGCGTAGAGTATATTCAATAATGATATGTTCAGGAGGTCTATTGTTTATGGCAAGTAAACCCGATACTGCGCGTAATTCTTCTGGTATTGAGCGCGTAGGTAAGCGCAAGAAGGGTTACAGCGTAGAGCAAGTTAATGATTTTCTTGAGCGTGCCCATTCTTTGTATGAGTCCGACGACATTCGTCTTACACAAAAAGATATTCAAGACGTGTCCTTCGATTTAGAAGATGAAGGATACGCTATTCCTCAAGTTGATGCGGCTCTTTCTAGGTTGGAACGTGCTGTTGTAGATAAAACAACCGAATACGAAATTTCTCATCGCGGTAGAATCGTTTGGAAAGCACAAGCCGATAGTGAATACCGTGTTTTGCTTAATCATTCTCAGCGTGATTACAAGATGCGTTTTGATTCTGGTCAATCTCGCAAGCCTTCGTATGATAAAAAACAGGTCGATAATGTTGTTAATAAGACCTTAGATAAGATTTCTATTCTTCTTGGATATAAGCCAACGTGGGGTAATAGTTCAAGCGATCTTGATGGCATTGACGCAATGTTTGTTTCTAACGTGTTGTTTACACAGCGTTCTGGTAAACATGGATATGATGAGCGTCAAGTGGATTATTATTTGAACGCTTGCATACGATTGCTTAGTAGGCTTGAATCTTACGATCGTGTTTCTAAGTACCTAGATTTTGATTCTAATGGTGCTGCCGCATCTTCTGTTAACGCAGCATATAGTCAGACGACGCCACAGCCTGTGCAATCTGCAAATCCTATGCCTCCATCTGTTCCCGTTGAGCATAATGCGGATTCGTTTGTAGTAAATCCTGTTCAAAATACTGTTGAAGCAGATAATCCTGTTGCAAATGATATTTTTTCTAGAACTACAGTTGATGAAGTAGATTCGCATCATATTAGTGCAGATAGTGTGCCAGTCGTTGAGCATGTGGCAGGTAGTGATAATAGTTCTGCACAGCATATTGAAGATATGCCTCAAGATAGGCAAAGCATTTTCGCACCTGTAGACAACAGTGTTGATAACAATAGTGGTGCTTCTCTTAACGATTTGCACCATGGGGATAGGGCTATTTTTACGCCTCATTCTGCTAATGTAGAGCCTAATGATGATACTGATGACGAGATGTCTCAGGCTTCTACTGTTATGCCTCCTACGTTCCCACCATCGTATGCTCCGAAAGATTCCTATTCGCAGACTTATACAAGAGACAGTGCTATTCCAGCTGCACCTAGCCAAGATTCTTATAGTCAGAATCATGTTAATGCTGCTAATGCTAATGCTGTTAATACTAAAGATGATGATAAGAATGATTCAAAGAATAGTGCTTCAAACCCTGTTGGTGATTTGAATTTGTCTCTTCTTGCATCTCCTAAATTTGAGCCGTCGCAAAGTCTCAATCTAGATATTCCAGATCTTTCATTCCCAGTTATGAATCATTTTAATGCTTCTTCTGAAGATTTTAATGCTAACAATGCTGGCAATAATGATTCAGATGATTTGGATGATACTGGCGAATCTAATTTCGGTGGTTTTGTGAATCCAAGCCACAACTGATCTATAAAAATACTTTGGATTAGCAGATTAAGAGTTTTTGATTTTCATGCCGTTGTATAACGATGAGGCTGTAGTTCTTAAGACTTTTCCTTTAGGAGAAGCGGATAGAATTGTAGTTATGCTTACTAAAAAGCATGGTAAGATTCGTGCTGTTGCAAAAGGTGTTAGGAAAATAAAATCTCGTTTTGGGGCGCGTTTAGAACCTTTTATGCGTGTGAATGCACTTTTTGCTACTGGAAGAACTTTTGATGTTGTTTCTCAAGCAGTTTTAGTTTCTGCTTATGCTGAGAGCATTTGTGCTGATTATGATTTGTATAGTCGTGCTAGCATGATTGCTGAAATCGCAGATGATTTGGTTTCGTCTTCTGCACAGTATCAGGATTCTTGTATGCAATACAATCTGCTAGTTGCAGCCTTATCTGCTCTTTCTAGGGGATTGCATAGTGCTGATTCAATTGGATTCTCATATGTTTTAAGAGCGTTAAAACTAGCCGGCTGGTCTCCTATGCTTAATGAATGCGTAGTTTGTGCAACTAAAGATGATTTATCATATTTTTCCTCTTGTTCTGGAGGAGTTATGTGTTCTAAAGATCATGATTTGCAGTCAATTAAGTGTAATGATTTAGCACGTTTTCAAATGATTTCTTTGATTAATGGCGATTGGAAGAATATAGACGGAACAGATATTGATTATTTAACGTATAGATGCGTTGAGCAGTGGTGTGAATATTATCTTGAGCGTCCAATTAAATCAATGCATTTATTAGAAAATAATATGTGATTTAATATAGCTTTTTTAGCGTCTTATTTAACGTTTTTGTGAACGTTTTAGTGAGCGTTTTTGTTAATTTTTTGTTTGAATTTTATAATAATTGTCCTCGCTGTCTGATGCAATAATGATTGATATCAGACACGGGTGCTCTTTCAAAGAGCTGAGAAGATTACTGTCTAACCGTTTAACGTGATTCGGTTAATGCCGACGTACGGAGTTTTCTGCAGGGTCGCCTTTGTTTGATAACTGATAATGAAAGGAGACCCTAATGGGTGCATCTGTTGAAGAAGAAACCGTGCGTCCATCTTTGCGATGGAATGTAGCTGATATTACGCTCACGGTTGTTGTAGCTGTAGCTTGGTATTATCTTCTGGGGTATCGGTTTGATTAGCGAGCCTATTTCTGCTGCTCTTAAGCTTATTCCAGTTCCAGGAGTCAGCGCATTGTACTACGGTTTGTTCTATTTTGCTGGTCCTTTGGCTGCTATTATGGTTCGCAAGCCAGGTGCAGCATTGTTCGGTGAGTTTATTGCTGCAATGGTTGAGTTGACTGTTGGAAGCCACTGGGGTGGTATCGGTACCGTTCTTCCTGGATTTGTTCAGGGCTTGTTCGCTGAATTTGCATTCTTGTTCTTCATGTATCGCAAGTGGAATGTTGGCTTAAGCGCACTTTCTGGCGCATTAGCTGGTTTGGGTGGAATCGTTTCAACCTACCCGTTCTACTATGCAGGTGTTCCAATCTTTGGTTCATTCATGGTGATTCACACTATTTGCAGCATGATTTCTGGTGCTGTAATCGGTGGCGTTTTGATGTGGTACTTGTATAAGGGTATTGCTGCCACTGGCGCATTGAGCCGCTTTGCTTCTGGCAAAGAAGTGCGCGCCTGATTTTACGGGTAAGATTACAAGTAAAATCAACTTATAAATTTGATTTGTGGGCGGGGATTAATTACCTCGCCCATTTTTGTAAAGTCGCAAGTTAAATCGCAAGTTAAGTTGCAAATAAAAGTCAAAATAAAATCACAAATAATAAAATCACAAATCACTATAAAACAAAGGAGTTAATATGCTAAGAGTACGTCTTGAATATGTGCATCCATGGACGAATCACGCAGGTATGTATCTTGCAAGAAAGCGCGGATTGTATGCACAATACGGATTAGATGTAGAGTTTACAAGCACAGATACAGAGCGCGGCGATGTTCCAGCATGTTTGGAGCGTGGAGAAGTAGATATAGCTCTTGTTCGTTTAAATCAACTTTTGGCTCATCAAAATGGTGCAAACAGGCTAACGTCGTTTGCTGTAATGAATCAATCGCAAATTGGTGGAATCATAACAAATAAAAACACGGGCATTACGCGATTTAAAGATCTAGAAGGAAAGCGCGTAGTAATTCCTATGGGCGTTAAGCGCCTATACACGGAGCTTCAGCAGGCGGTTGCTGCCGACGGCGGCGATTTTAGCAAGCTGATTACAATTGACCCAGGCCCATGGGAGCCAGACATTAGAGCAGTAGAACGCGGAATGTGCGATGCTTTTATTAACGTAGCTTGGTGGGAGCCATATCAGGGTTCGCTTCCATTTGATCAAGTTGTTGTTCTTCCATTCGATTCTATTGGCGTAGCGCCGCATCATTCTTACTATTTTTGCGCTCGCCAAGAGATGATTGAGCGAAATCCGCAATTAATACGTAACTTTGCAAGCGCAACAGTTAAGGGCTATGAGATGGCAGGAAAAGACCCTCAGGCTGGTGTTGATGCTTTGCAGAATGCGCTTTGCCATATTAGCCCAGAGGCTTTGCGTGCCTCGCTAGACGAAGTGATTCCGTCTTGGTACGACAAGAATGGTCGTTGGGGCACGGCAGACATGGCTTTGGTGGAAAACTACACTCGTTGGATGGGTGAAAATGGCCACTTAAGCGTGCCTCTTGATTGCGCGCTAAAAAGTTTAGAAAACGGGTGCGTAACAAACGAGTATTTGCCAGAATAGTCGTTAGTTTTGCATAAGCAAAGTCGCCAGCAGCCGCACATGAGCTGGTTTAGCGTTAAATAATCCCGCAAAAAATGCTCGAAAAACAATGAACCTGTAGTTAAATATTTGTATAAATATGGAGCGAATATGGAAAACGAAAGCAACGACCCTCAACTAGATATTGTTGCTCAAAGATGGGCAAATGTTGATTTAGATGATGCAAATACTGTGTGCTCGCTTTTAGAGGAGCCGCTAGAAGTAGATTGCGTTTTAAGCCATAGTTTGCGCCCGATGGCTGCAGGTTCATTGCTTCGCGCGCATTACAAAGATAATGCATCAAAGCAATCTAAAAGTTTGGACGTTTATATTAAAAGATGCAGCACAAAAGTGAGGCAAGCTAGCACAATTAGACCGTATCATCGTTTTGCGGAGCATCTTTTACAAAACAAAATAAGCACACCAAAGTACTTGTATTTTAATAAAAATAGCGAGTATTTAGGTTTAGAAAAGAATACTTCTGGCGATATTTGCGTAGACGGAACTCTTCTTGTAATAGGCGATTGCGCTTACGAAGTTACTTTAAAAGCTAGTGGAGAAGACCGATACAAAGACGCGTACACTTGGGATCCGCCTAAAACGTGCGAAGAAGCCAAAAATCTTGGAGCGATGATGGCAAAAATCGCCTTAGCTTCACAAAGTTTTGACGAGCCAAATCCTAAGGAAATCAACGCTTTTCAATCAAGATTTAGTCTTTGTGCAAGCGAAGACGTGCAAAGTGATGCCGAAGTTTGGTTAAAAAATAGGCCCGATTTAGCGAAATTCTTAAAAGAACAGAATCGTGATTTTGTAAAAGATTTAAGCGAATTTGCTCCAACATGCAAAAAAATTTACGATTTGGGGTACGCGAATCTAAGAAAGCAGTGGACTCATGGAGATCCGCATATATCTAATTTTATGTGGGAAGGTAGCGCTCCAAGCGCAGTATTTGACTTTGGAATGGCGTATAGAAACACAGCAATCTACGATTTAGCAATGACTTTAGAACGCAACACAATTCAGTGGGTAGATATTGCGAATGGCAAAAAAGATTCATTTAGAACGGATTTAGTTAAGTCAATTTTGCAAGGATATGCTAGCGTTCGGCCATTAACAGATGTTGAAAAAGAGTTGCTTCCGTTTGTTCTTAGCGTAAGTCAAATTGAGCAATGCGTAGAATTTGTAGACTATTATTTAAAGTCAAATGGATCTTACGACTTTAAAATTTGGGGCTACGATACTGGGTTCTTAGAGCACGCTAGATGGTATAAATCTAGTTACGGAGAGCAATATTTAAACGCTTTAATAGAGATTTTGCGAGAAATATAAATATAGAGGATTTTGGCGGATTTTTTATCTGATTTAGCTGGCTTTTATTAAGCTTTGCAAAACGGGTTTAAGTATTCGTTCAATGGGGTTGTTAGATTTTAACTATGAGTTTTGAAAACGTTGACTACACTTCGTTAAATATTCCAGCAGCTCCATTTAGTGATCCTAGCCGCGTGCCAGATTTTCCTAAAGGCAAAGTTCCTCGACATGTAGGCGTGATTATGGACGGCAATGGCAGATGGGCTAAAGAGCGCGGAATGATTCGCACCGAAGGGCATAAAGCGGCGGAGCCAGTGGTTTTCGACACTATTGCAGGAGCCATAGAAGCAGGTGTTCGCTATTTGAGCTTGTACACGTTTTCTACGGAAAATTGGAAAAGATCTCCTCAAGAAGTGCATTTTTTGATGGGATTTTCTAGAGATATTATTCACCGCAGGGTTGCGCAAATGAACGAGTGGGGAGTGCGCGTGCGCTGGGCCGGAAGACGGCCAAAATTGTGGAAGTCTGTTATTGACGAGTTGGAAAAAGCTCAAGAGATAACGAAAAATAACACTACGATTGACGTTGTTTTTTGCTTAAACTATGGTGGTCGCGCGGAAATCGCAGACGCTTGCGCGGCAATTGCTAGGGAAGTTAAAAGCGGCAAAATTAAGGGCGATCGCATTAGTGAGAAGATGATTGCTGAACACTTGTATAACCCAGATATTCCAGATTGCGATCTTGTGATTCGCACTTCGGGAGAGCAGCGCACTAGCAACTTTTTGCCTTGGCAAGCGTCTTATGCTGAGCTTGATTTTGTGCCAGAACTTTTCCCAGATTATGGTCGCGAAGCGCTGTGGAGGTCAATTGACCGTTATGCGCATCGCGACCGCAGGTTTGGTGGCGTAAAAAACGCTTAAACTTATCTGTTAGTAGAATTAATTTATTAGTCGCAAGCTAGCCATGCGCAAGCTGCTACAACAGCTGATTCAAGTCCACGATTTAGAGTTGGTTGCAAATCTGGAGCAAAAGCTGGATTGTGATTTCCAGGAGCATTTTTCATGTCTTCAAATCCACCTAATCCCCAGTATGCGTAAGGTGTATTGAAAGCGTTCGCGACTATAGAAAAATCTTCCGAAGCAGAAGCGCGCGAAATATTTACAGAGTCTTCTCCAAAGTATTCATCAAAAGCTTTACGCACGCGCAAAGACGCATTCTTATCATTATTCGTAAGCGGATAGCGGTCATAGTATGTAAATTCTGGTTTCTTAGGACATCTTGCAAGCTCGCACTCTCCACGCACAATTCGTTCAATAGCATTGTGTACAAATTTTTGAGTATCTTCGCTATAAGTTCTTGTGTTAATTAAAAGCTCGGCATCATCAGGAATAATATTCGACTTACTTCCTGCATTAAGCGCACCAACTGTAACAATTGCGTAATCTTTAGCTGCAAGTTCGCGAGAAACAATCGTCTGCAATTTCAACACAATAGACGAAGCTAAAACCACAGGGTCAACGCTTAATTCTGGCATAGATCCATGTGAACCTTTACCAAAAATGTGCACGCGAATCGAAGCTGCAGTAGTTAAGAACGCGCCCGAACGAATACCGACTGTTCCTGCAGGAATAGCACCCAACACATGCTGACCAAGGTAAACGTCAGGCTTTGCAATCATGCTCGTAATGCCATTTTCCACCAAGTATTTTGCGCCTTGAGCTGTTTCTTCTCCAGGCTGAAAAACGCCAATGTACGTTCCTCTCCAAGCATCTTTATGCTTGTTAAAAGCCTTCAAGGCGCCAAGTAGGCTGGAAATATGAAAATCGTGACCGCAAGCGTGTGAAACTCCAACCGTTTTGCCATTTTCGTCTTGCGTGCTAACTGTTGAAGTATAATCTTTCCCTGAATTTTCTTTAATTGGAAGCGCATCAATATCCGCTCTCATAGCAACAACAGGACCTTCGCCGTTTTTAATCTCTGCCACAATGCCTGTCTTGCCAACTCGCTTTGTTTCAATCCCAGCCTTGCTAAGAATATCAATAATTGTTTGAGCTGTATGATCTTCTTTCATTGACAGTTCAGGATGTTGATGAAAGTATTTGTATTGTCTTTCTCGTTCTGATTGGGTTTCATCTAAATCGGATAATATCTTCTGAACTGCCGTAAGTTGCAGCATAAATTCCTGCTTTCTTTTGTTTTATTATAACTTTGTTGAGTTTTGAGATTATTTGATTTTAGTTTTATTTTTCTTTATTTCGTTCTTCGAGAATCTTGTCTACAAGAGCAGCTTTTGCGTCGATTTGATCGCTAAAACCAGGACGAATGTCTAACTTTAAAATAACGCCTGTGCGATAGCCTTTTTCAACAAGAACCATAGTTGCGTCTTTTACAACGCGCATAACATCGTCGAATTCGCCTTCGATATTTGTAAACATTGCGTTCGTTTCGTTTTTTAATCCAGAATCACGAATCACTTTAACGCAATCTGCTACATATTCGCTAAGTTCTTCCCCAACTCCGCTAGGAGCAATGCACAATGCTGCAACTGTATTAGTTTTGTGGCAATTCTTGTTATTGCAAGTATCGCAAGTATTGTTATCAGTGTTTTCGCTCATTTTAAATCCTCTCAAAGTGAAAAATATGTGTTGCAAAATTATGCTTACACTTTATTGTATTCGTTTAGCTTATATATGATGCTTATATATGTTGCTTTAGCGTCACAGGGTTTTTCTATAATAAACACCGTTTTCACCCAAATTTTCTAGATTTACGAAAAAGGTGTATTGTGGCTGTTTCAAAGCTTGATGAAGTCGTATCCTTGGCTAAGCGTCGAGGATTTGTGTTCCCAGCTGGCGAGATTTATGGTGGTACGCGTTCTGCTTGGGATTATGGTCCTTTGGGCGTTGCGTTAAAAGACAATATTAAGCGCGAATGGTGGCGTTATATGGTCACTACGCGTGGCGATGTTGTTGGAGTGGATACTTCTGTTATTTTGCCTTCCCAAGTTTGGGTTGCGTCTGGTCACGTTTCTGTGTTCAATGATCCTTTGATTGAGTGCTTGAATTGCCATAAGCGTCATCGTGCAGATAAGCTCGAAGAATCCTATGCCGAAAAGCACGGCGACAAAATGCCAGAAAATGGCTTGAAAGACATTGCTTGCCCAGATTGCGGCACTCGCGGAAACTGGACGGAGCCTCGCGATTTCAACATGATGCTTCGCACGCATTTAGGACCAGTTGAAGACGAAAACAGCTTGCACTACTTGCGCCCAGAAACAGCTCAAGGCATTTTTGTTGACTTTAAGAACGTTATGACTGCTACACGCCAAAAGCCACCATTTGGCATTGCGAATATTGGTAAGTCTTTCCGTAATGAAATCACTCCTGGAAACTTCATCTTCCGCACTCGCGAGTTTGAGCAAATGGAAATGGAGTTCTTCGTAGAGCCTGGAACAGACGAAGCTTGGCATCAATATTGGATTGATACACGCGTAAATTGGTATGTTGATTTGGGTGTAAAGCCTGAAAATTTGCGTATGTATGAGCATCCTAAAGAGAAGTTAAGCCATTATTCCAAGCGCACTGTAGATATTGAATACAAATTCGGCTTCCAAGGATCTGACTGGGGAGAGCTTGAAGGTATTGCAAACCGTACCGACTACGATTTGTCTGCTCACGCTAAGCATTCTGGCGAGGATTTGAGCTACTTCAATCAGGCTACTGGCGAAAAGTATGTGCCTTACGTTATTGAGCCTGCTGCTGGTCTTACGCGTTCGCTTATGGCATTCTTGGTTGATGCTTACGACGTTGACGAAGCTCCAAACACTAAGGGCGGAGTTGACAAGCGTACTGTTCTTAGACTTGACCCTCGCTTGGCTCCTGTTAAAGCTGCAGTTTTGCCTTTGAGCAAGAAGCCAGAATTGCAATCCGTGGCTCAGGATTTGGCTGCGGATTTGCGTCAGCATGATTGGGTTATCGATTACGATGAGGCTGGTGCTATTGGTCGCCGCTACCGTCGTGAGGATGAGATTGGTACTCCTTTGTGTGTAACAGTTGATTTTGATACTTTGGAAGATCATGCTGTCACAATCCGCGAGCGCGACACTATGCAACAAGAGCGCGTTTCCTTAGATAAGGTTGCAGATTACGTAGCAAGCCGCATTAACGAAAAGCGCGTTAAGTATCCGCAAGGTCCTGTAGAGATTGTTGGTACTCGCGCTGCAGACGGTGGTGTGGATGTTTCTAAAGAAAACGGTGTTGATGAATCGCAGCCTGTAAAGATTGCTCAGGCTGGCGGCTTGTATTAATACTCGTATAGTGAAAAATCGCTAATAAACAAAAACAAAATATATTAAAGTGAATGGAGTTAAAGCAATATGGATTTTTCTATTAAACCAGTAGATTTAGGGAAAATTCATATTGCAACTCCTGTTGTTTTATCTCCAATGGCTGGTATTACTAACTGGCCTTTTCGAGTGATTTGCCGCGAATATGGTCCGGACGGGCTTTACGTAGCAGAAATGATTACAGCTCGCGCATTAGTTGCAAGGAATCCTAAAGCCTTGCGTTTATGCCGTTTTGCGCCTAACGAAAAAGTGCGTTCTTTGCAACTTTACGGAGTAGATCCTTCTATTGTAGAGCTTGCTGCTCGAATTGTTGTTGATGAGAACATGGCGGATCACGTTGACTTAAACTTTGGATGCCCAGTTCCTAAAGTTACAAGGCGTGGCGGCGGTTCTGCTCTTCCTTGGAAAACAGATTTACTTCAAGAGATTTTGCATCGTGTTGTTTCTGTTTGTGATCCAGCAGGAATTCCTGTTACAGCTAAGTTCCGCGTTGGTATTGACGAAAATCATGAGACTTTTATGCAAGCTGGTCATATTGCGCAAGAAGAAGGATGTGCTGCTGTAACTTTGCACGCGCGTACCACTGCAGAATATTATGGTGGTCATTCTGATTGGAGTCGTATTGCTGAGCTTGTAAATGCTTTGGATATTCCTGTTTTTGGTAATGGCGATATTTGGGGTGCGGATGACGCTCTTGCAATGTTTAAAGAAACAGGATGCGCAGGCGTTGCTATTGGCCGCGGATGCCAGGGGCGTCCTTGGATTTTTGCTGATATTCGTTCTGCTTGCAATGGAAGCAACGATCGCGTTAATCCAAGTCTTGGTGAAGTTTGCAAGGTGATTTTAAGACATCTTGAGCTTTTAGTCGAGTTTTATGATGGCGACGAGCGAATGGCTGTTCATGACTTGCGCAAGCATATTGCTTGGTATTTGAAAGGCTTCCCAGTTGGTGGAGGAACTCGTAAGAGTTTTATGGAATGTGAGTCTATTGAGGGTGTTCAGCGTAATATTGATGCGTTAGATTCTTCGCTAAAGCTTCCTGAGCAAGTTTTAGACACGCCGCGTGGTCGAGTTCGTTTTGCGAAAAAAGTTCATTTGCCATATGGGTGGTTGGATTCTCGAATAACTTCTCATAGTGAGCGTGAGGAGTTGTTTGGCGATGATCCAATGGATGCAAGTTACTAGGTTTTACTAGTGTTTTCTAGGGTTTTTGAGTATATAAAACATAATATAAACTACTGCTTAATATTTTAAACTTTTGTTAATAAAACGCATTAATGATTTGCGTATAGCACGGTGTATTATCGAATCGGTGACATTTTTTCAGTTTTTATTCATAAAACGCCGCCATTATCGAGCGTTTTGCGCTAAAGTAATGCGTAAACGTGCGTGTGAGTGACAGGAGACAACGGTGAGCGAGATTGCCCAGACTGACAATTTCAACGACAAAACCATAATCAAGGTAGTCGGCGTCGGTGGAGCCGGTGGTAACGCCGTCAACCGAATGATCACCGAGGGTTTGCAGAACGTAGAATTTGTGGCTATTAACACTGATGCCAAGGATTTGTTGCGTTCTGATGCTGACGTGAAGATTTCATTATCTGACGCTTCGAGTCGAGGATTAGGAGCAGGTGCTGACCCAGAAAAAGGCGCTAAAGCTGCTCAAGATCATCAATCTGACATTGAAGAAGCATTAAAGGGCGCCGATATGGTGTTCGTAACCTGCGGAGAAGGCGGTGGAACTGGTACGGGTGCAAGCCCTATTGTTGCCCGCGCTGCACACCAGCAAGGTGCTTTGACAATCGCAGTAGTTACGCGTCCATTCGGTTTTGAAGGACCTCAGCGTGCTGCATCAGCAAAACTTGGTATTGAGAATCTTCGTAAAGAAGTAGACGCTTTGATTGTGATTCCAAACGATCGTTTGTTGGAAATTTCAGATCGAACCATCGGAATTATTGAAGCTTTTAAGACTGCAGATACCGCATTGCTTGCAGGCGTTCAGGGTATTACAGATTTGATTACCATGAATTCTTATATTCATGTTGATTTCTCTGATGTTACCGCTGTTCTTCGCGGTGCAGGAACTGCGCTATTTGGTATTGGTGCAGCGAAGGGTGAAGACAGAGCTACGCAAGCTGCAGAAATTGCTATTAGCTCTCCATTGCTTGAAGAAAGCATTGAAGGTGCTCATGGTGCTTTGATTAATATTGCTGGTCCAAGTGATTTGAAGCTTCAAGAAGCAAGTGCTGCAACAGAGCTTGTTCGTAAGGCAATACATCCAGAAGCGCAGATTATTTGGGGTCTTTCTTTGGACGATTCTTATGGAGACGAGGTTCGTGTTACTGTTATTGCAGCTGGTTTCGATTCTCATCCTAAGTCTGAAGACAGCAAAGCAGGTGCTTTCGTAGATATGCAGGCAGGAGTCGATTCTGTGGCTCCAGCTCATTCCACTACTACTGCTCCTTCTAAGCCTGTGGACACTGTTGAAACCGCGGAACCTGTTTCTTCTATGTTTGATTCTGTTGATCCAGTTAAGCAATATCAAACACAGGCTACTCAAGTGAAGCCTCAAGACGAACCAGACGAGCTGGATATTCCTGATTTTCTGCGTTAAGCATAACTAGGGGAGGGCATCTTAATGGCTGGTTTTATGAAGAACATGATGTCTTATGTAGGCATGAGTGATGTTCAGGACGACGATGATTTCGTTGATTCTCAAACACAGGATACTTCGTTTGACAACGACCACAGTGTTGCTCCTATGAGCCTTCATAATGGTGATGTTGCACAATCTGGTAATGGTGCTTCTACTCGATCTAATGCAGGTCGTATGAGTCGCATTACTACGATTCATCCAAAATCTTATGAGGATGCGCAATTAGTTGGAAGAGCTTTAAGAGATGGAACACCAGTAGTCTTGAATCTTACGGGTGTTAGTGAATCCGTTGCATATCGCATAGTTGATTTTTCTGCTGGCGTTGTGTTTGGTGTTCGCGGATCTATAGAAAGAGTAACTCCTAGAGTCTTCCTTTTAAGCCCTTCTCAAGTAAATATAAAAGTTGAAGATGCTCCTAATGGCGGATCTGCTCGCGACTTATTCTCCTAAAGCTAAATAACATGAGACTAGTCGCCAGCGACCGAACATTCGATTGCTACGCTTAACTTGTATTTAAGGCAGATATCTTTTAGGTATCTGCCTTAAATTTATACTTATTCTGTACTTATATTTTGGTTTACGATTAACTTAGCTATTGTGTAAAATTATTGAAAATAGTTTAAAGGAAAATCTTAATGAATTTTGTAATACGCTTAATACTAATTTTGAATATTTTCATAAACGCTTATCTAGTAATACTGTTTATTCGCGCAGTTTTAGATTGGATTCCGTTTATATTCCATTCTTTTAAACCAAATGCGATTTTGCAAAAATTCACTCAAATCATATATTTTATGACAGAACCACTTTTAAGATTTGCGCGAAAATTTATACCACCAGCAAGATTAGGTAGCATAAGTTTAGACGTGAGTTTTATGGTAGTGTACTTTTTGTTACTAGTTTTACAAATGTTTTTGAATATGCTTTACTGATGCTTATTAATCACAATTTTTAATGAAGCGACACGATAGTTATTAATTTAGAAAAATATTGGTAGATTTCGTAAAAAAATAATCGCTTTTTACACAATTTTTTCTATAGACGTGATAGCATCGAATAGATATATCAAAAGGGCTGCGCGCCCAAAAGTGAGGTGTAATGCATTATGGCTCTGTTAACGCCTAAAGACATTCGCGAGCATACCTTCCAAATCGTTCGATTCAAGGGAGGCTATGATGTTGACGAAGTTGATGACTTTTTGGATCAGGTTACAGAAACAATAGAAGCGCTTGGTCAGCAGGCAGTGCAGGGGCTTGGAGCTTCCACGCAGTCTCTTGGCGCCGATGTTGCTAGCTTGAACAATAAGATTTCTGATTTGACAAAGCAAGTTGAATCTTTAACAAAAGAAAATAATGATTTACGTGAAGCATCCAGCAGCGCGAACAAGAATGACAATGATCTTGCAGCAAAGCTTAAGGAAGCTGAAGAAAATAATCGTGCATTGAGCGAGCAGAATCAGCAGCTCAAAGAGCAGCTGGATGGTTTAGGTGCTCAGGTAGATCAGCTCACAGCACAGGCTGCAAATGCTGATAATGCTAAGGCAGACGCTGATAAGAAAGTTCATGAAGAGCTTGAAAACGTTACTCGCGAACGCGATGACTTTAGAGCAAGTAGCGAGAATTTGGGTCGCGAATTGGAAGAAGTCCGTCAACAGCTTGTTGTAACACAGCAGGAAAATGCAAAGGTTCAGGATTTGTCTCGTCAACTTGAAGAATCTCATAAACGTGAAGAGCAGCTTCGTGAGCAGGTTGCTAAGATGGAGCCAAGCACGGAAACAGGTAGCTTGCAGAAGATTGCAGGTGCTGGTGCAGAAGTGGGCGGTTCTGAGCCAGAACGCGCTACAGCAATGTTGACTCTTGCAATGCAATTGCACGATCAGTATGTAGATAAGGGCAAGGCTAAGGCAACTCAGATAGTCGAAGAAAGCCAAGCTCGATATAACGAGATCGTTACTAAGGCAGACGATTATTCTAATCGTACTCGTAGCGAGGCTGATGAATACAATAAGCAGACTCGTGGAGATGCGGATGATTACTCCGTTCGTACTCGTAGCGATGCAGACGCTTATGCTGCTCGCGCGCACAACGAGGCAGATGCTTATTCTGGTAAGGTTCGTCAGGCTGCAGATGATTATTCTAAGCAAACTCACGATCAGGCTGATCAATATGAGTCTGAAGTTCAGCATAGAGCTGCGGATTACGATTCCACTACTCGTACTGCTGCAGATGCTTACGCTCGCCAGGTGCGTGAGAATCTTGAAAAGCAGACTAAGGTTATTGAAGGAAACATTCAAAGCCTCAAGCAGTTTGAAACTGAGTATCGTACTCGCTTGACTGACTTCCTTGGTCAGCTTGTTGCTCAAGTTTCCGATGAGAACACTTACAGTTCTATGGAAAATCAGGATCAACAGGATCAAAAGTAGTTATACTAAATCCAGTTAGATTGGAAAATACATTGACGCATTGTGATATGCGTGTAGAACGGCTGCGTAATCGCGCAGCCGTTTTTGCACTGATTGCTTTTATTGGAGTGGTTTTAGACCGCATAACCAAAGTTTGGGCATTAGCAGCGCTTAGTGGAGGAAAAAACATTGATATTCTTCCACATTTGCTCTCTTTTACTCTTGTTAGGAATCCTGGAGCATCTTTTGGCTTAGGCTCTTCTTTTACTTGGGTTATTAGCGTGTTAGCTTGCGTTGCATGCGCTGCTATGATTGCGGTTGTTAAGCACACAAAATCTTTATATTGGACTATTGCGCTTGCTTTAGCTTTTGCTGGAGCTTTTGGAAATCTTATTGATAGAGCGCAATATGCTCAAGGCTTTTTGAACGGAAAAGTCGTAGATTTTATAAACTACGGATGGTCCGTTGGGAATGTTGCAGATATTGAGCTTATGTTTGCAGGAATTGCAGTTATATGCCTTATTTTGATTGGGATTCCTCTTATAGAGCGCGCTGATGAGTGATATTCGTTTTATAGTTACGAGTCAATTTGCTGGATGCAGGTTCGACGTATGTTTGTCGAAACTTATGGGAGTATCGCGTGCAAACGCAATATCGCTAATCGATAGTGGCAAAGCAAAAATCTTAGATAGAAAATCACAAAAATCCTCCACTTTACAAGATGGAGATGCGATTGTTATAAATCAAGAGGAAGTTGATGATCAAAAAGAAAAGTCAACTAGCAAATCCACTATATGCGATATTCCAATAGTTTATAATGATGAAGATATTGTCGTAGTAGATAAGCCTGTTGGAGTTGCAGCGCATTCAGCAAAAGGCTGGGATGGCCCAACAGTGCCAGAATGTCTAGAAGCAAGCGGTGTTGAAATAAAAACAACCGTGTGCGATGAATCACGAAAAGGAATCGTAAGCAGATTAGACGTTGGAACAAGCGGATTAATGCTGGTTTGCAAAACAGATTTTGCGTATGAAGAAATGAAAAAACAGTTCGCAAATCATAGTGTGAAGAAAATATATCACGCTTTAGTCCAAGGAAATCTTAAACAAAATAAAGCTACAATTGATGCACCAATTGGGCGAGCAAAAGTTTCAGATTTTCGTTTTACAATAACTAAATCAGGTAAGTCTGCAATTACGCATTGGGATGTTATAGAGCGTTTTAAGGGAGCGACTTTAGTGAAAGTCAATCTGGAAACTGGCAGAACACACCAAATTCGTGTGCATTTTTCGTCAATAGGACATCCGGTAGTGGGCGATCCTATGTATGGCGCAAATCCTCAATTAAGTGAAAAATTAGGGCTTTCTAGACAGTGGCTTCATGCAATGAGTCTAAAATTTAAGCATCCTCGAACGGGAGAACTTATTAAAGTTGAATCGAAGTATCCGTTAGATTTGCAACACGCTTTACACGCCATACAAGAATTGTAAAAGTAGAGTTATTTAGTAAAACAGGTCATATTGCATCTATAGAATAGCCACTATGGCTAGGTTGGAAACAAACTTCGTACACTTACATAATCACACACATTATTCGCTTTTGGATGGTGCTTCGAAGATACCAGACCTAGTTGCACGTGCAAAAGAATTAGGTATGCCAGCTGTGGCTATTACAGATCACGGAAATATGCATGGTGCATACGAAATGTGGAGTACTGCTGTAAAAGCTGGAATTAAGCCGATTATTGGAATCGAAGCTTATGTGACCCCTGAAACAGCCAGACAAGACAAGAGCAGAGTGCATTGGGGAACTGAAGCGCAAAGAAGCGACGATGTTTCTGGCGGCGGTTTGATTACGCACATGACAATGTGGGCTGAAAATGATGAAGGCTTAACAAATCTACTCAAAGCGTCTTCTATAGCTAATTTAGAAGGTCGCGTAATGCGATATCCTCGAATGGATAAAGATGTGTTATCAAGGTATTCTAAAGGGGTTATAGCGTCTTCTGGATGCCCATCTGGAATTATTCAAACGCGTCTTCGTTTAGGTCAATTTGATGAGGCTTTACGCGCTGCAGGCGAGTTTCAGGATATTTTTGGGCGCGATAATTTCTTTATAGAATTAATGAATCATGGGCTTTCTATCGAAACGCGCGTTACTAAAGATTTGCTTGAGATTGCTAAGCGTCTTAATGCGCCTCTTCTTGCTACAAACGATTTGCATTACGTGCACGAAGAAGATCGCGAAGCGCAAGATGCAATGCTATGCATTAATTCAGGATCGCGCTTGGATGATCCAGACCGTTTTAAGTTTGATGGCTCTGGATACTATTTAAAATCTGCCGAGCAGATGCGTGAATTGTTTAAAGAGTTTCCAGAGGCTTGTGACAATACGCTAGAAATTGCCCGTCGTTGTAACGTTATGTTCGACGATGGTGAAGATGGCGCTTTTATGCCGCAATTTGATTGCCCTGAAGGTTGGGATGAGACTTCGCTATTCCTTAAAAAAGTTGAAGAAGGATTAGAGCGTAGATATAACAACAATGTTCCTATGGAAGTCTTAAAACAAGCAGACTACGAGTGTGGTGTTATATGTCAAATGCAGTTCTGCGGATACTTCCTAGTTGTTGCGGACTACATAAATTGGGCAAAAGCACATGGTGTTATGGTTGGTCCTGGACGTGGTTCTGCAGCAGGCGCAATGGTTGCGTATGCTATGGGAATTACTGAGCTTGACCCAATGAAGCATGGTCTGATTTTTGAACGATTCCTAAACCCAGAGCGAGTATCTTTACCAGATATTGATGTTGACTTTGACCCAGATGGTAGAGCCAAAGTTTTGGAATACGTCGGTGAAAAATATGGAAGAGATAAAGTAGCTCAATGCGTGATTTATGGAACGATTAAAACAAAGCAAGCATTGAAGGATTCAGCTCGAATAATGGGCTACGAGTTTTCCGTTGGAGAAAAAATTACAAAAATTCTGCCTCCTCCAAAAAACGGAAAAGATATGAGTTTCCACGATATTTTTGATGAAAAATCAAAGAGATACGCGGAGGCGCGCGAGTTTCGCGAAATGTATGACACTGATCCAGATACGAAGCGAATTACTGAAGAAGCAAAAGGTATTGAAGGTTTGATTCGCCAAACTGGTGTTCATGCTTGCGCAACAATCATGGGCTCGGAGCCGATTACTGATACTTCGCCTCTTTTGGAGCGTACTGATGGAACAATAACAACAACGTTCGAGTATCATACTTGCGAAACGTTGGGCTTAGTGAAAATGGACTTTTTGGGTCTTTCCAACTTAACAGTTATTAGGGATACGCTTAAAAATGTTGAGCATAATGGTAAAGAGCCTATTGATTACACTAAAATTCCGCTTGACGATAAGGAAACATATCAGCTTCTTGCTAGGGGAGACACTTTAGGAGTTTTCCAGCTTGATTCCGACGGTATGCGTGCCCTTCTGCGCACACTTAAGCCAGATAACTTTAACGATATATCGGCTTTGATTGCACTTTATAGACCAGGTCCTATGGATATGGATTCTCACACTAACTACGCCAAGCGTAAGAATGGTTTACAAGAGATAACGCCTATCCATCCTGAAGTTGCTGAGCCGCTAAAAGATGTTCTTGGCGAAACATATGGTTTGATTGTTTACCAGGAGCAGGTGCAGTCAGCTGCGCGTATTTTAGCTGGGTATAGCCTTGGTAAAGCAGATGTTTTGCGTCGAGCAATGGGTAAAAAGAAGCCAGAAGTGTTGGCTAAAGAAAAAATCCCGTTCTTTAAAGGCATGAAAGAACATGGTTATTCAGAAGAAGCTGCACAAGCTGTTTGGGATGTTCTGGTTCCTTTTTCTGGTTACGCGTTTAACAAGGCTCATTCAGCCGCATACGGTTTGATTTCTTATTGGACTGCGTATTTGAAAACGCATTATCCTGTGGAGTTTATGGCTGCATTGCTTCAAAACGAGCGCACGAATAAGGATAAGACAGCGCTCTACTTGGGTGAAGCTAGACGCATGGGTATTCGTGTTTTGCAGCCAGATATTAACGAGTCTGTTCTTGAATATTCTGCAGTTGGAGATGTAGTTCGTTTTGGACTTGGAGCTGTTAGGAATGTTGGTGATAAAGCCGTTAACGATATTATTAGCGAAAGGGAAAGTGATCGCGGAAAGTTTATTGATTTTAAGGATTTTGTAAACCGTGTATCTTTTGCCGCTTTGAATCGTAGACTTGTTGAATCTCTTATTAAATCTGGTGCTTTCGATTCAATTAATCCTTGTAGAAGAGCTATTTTTGAAATTTGTGAACCACTAATTGACTCTGTTATTTCTATTAAGCGCAGACAGGCAGGTGGTCAGTTTGATCTTTTTGCTGATCTTGATGATTCCGATAGTGATCTTGGAGATGCTCAAATCAACATTCCAGATGTTGAAGAATGGGATAAAAAAACGAAGCTAAACTTTGAGCGAGAAATGCTTGGGCTTTACGTTTCGGATCATCCTTTGAGTGGTCTTTCTGCTGTGTTGGCTGGTCTTAGGGAAATGTCGATTGCTCAGCTTTTAAATCGCGCTAAAACTATGGGCGAAAATCAGCAGGTAACTCTTGCAGGCCTTGTGACTAGCGTAGACAGGCGAGTATCTAAAAAAGGTAATGCTTGGGCGATTGTAACTATTGAAGACATGGAAAGTTCAATACAATGCATGTTCTTTGGTAAGGTCTATGAGTCATCTGCTGCAGAACTTGCGATTGATCAAGTTGTGAGAATTAGGGGACAGGTAGAGGTTCGAGACGAAACAGTGTCTTTAAGAGCAACTGAGTTTGAAGTTCCAAGCTTAGAGGCGGAAGATGCTCAGCCTGTTACAATTGTTCTTCCTTTGCAAGCATTAGAAAAGTCACGTATAAAAGAGCTTGAAAATATTGTTACAAGACATCCTGGTTGTTGCGAAATGAATCTTGCTTTGATTGATTCTAGAGGATGCGCAAAAGTGTTATCGTTTGGAGATAGATTTAGAGTTAAGCGAGATACGTCACTTTTTGCAGAGATCAAAATATTGTTTGGTCCTAATTGTTTGCCAAGCGCGTAGATTATGCTTAAAGTGTTTTTAAGTGGCGTTAACTAGCTGTTTAATAAGTTAGGGGTACAAAATGTGTGCAGATCATGAAGGTTTGAGTGAAGATAGTAGCTACAAAAACTTTGCGAATAATGGGAAAAATTCCAATAATTCTTCTAATTCCAAAGAGTCGAAAGAAGTTCGCACATCTTTTACTGATAAAGAGCTTGAAGATGCGTTACTTGGATTTGAAAAAGAATTTAGCGATGAACAAAAACATGATTCTGTCGATGATGTTGTAAACAAAATTGAGCAAGCAAACTTTGAGGAAGATTTGGAAGGTTTGCTGGGTAAAAAAGCCAAGTGTGCTCTGTTTCTAACTGTTATGGAACCAGGGGAGCTTCTTGCTGCTTTTTGTAAAATGGCTGGTATTAGAGCTAAATGTTTTAGTGACGAGAACGGTGGAGTCGCCGTTTTATGCGATTTAGACGAGGATAATCCAGAAAAATCTGTTAAACGATTCACAGAGTATTTTCGCGGTATTCCAGCGATTTTAATGGTGAATCGAGCTAATAAAATTGATGCAAAAGTCTACGAATATAAAAAAGAAGTACAGGATGCTATTCCTCCTATGGTTCTTACCATGTCTGCTAGATGTGTGGAAGATCTTATGATTTGTTATGCGACAGTTGAAGATCTTAAAGAGTCTGGGATTGAGGTTACTTATACGGATGATTTAAGTGATGAGCAAGCTAAAGAGATTTTTTATAAATATGGCAAAAAAATGTGAGCCTAATCTTGCAAATACGCTAAATTAAAAGTAAGTAAATTCATTGCTATATTTCTAAATAAAAACTAAATATAAGAGATAATATAGTCATTGCGTTTTGCTCTAAAAACATGTTGAAAAATATAAGACTTGAATACTGATTGGACTGTAGATATGGATAGACAACAAGAGTTCGCTTTGCGTACGGTTGAAGAGCGTGATGTCCGTTTTATTAGACTATGGTTCACGGATGTTCTTGGAACTCTTAAATCGGTTGCTATTGCTCCAGCAGAGCTTGAAGCTGCGTTTGAAGAGGGTATTGGCTTTGATGGGTCTGCGATTGAAGGCATGACTCGCGTTTTAGAAGACGACATGATTGTTAAGCCAGATCCTTCGACTTTCCAACTTTTGCCATGGCATGGCGGCCCAGAGGGTACGGCACGCATGTTTTGTGACGTTTTAACGCCAGACGGGGAGCCGTCTCTTGGAGACCCTCGTCATGTTCTTAAGACTGCGCTCGCAAAAGCTAAAGAAAAAGGCTTTACTTTTTACGTTCATCCAGAAATTGAGTTTTACTTATTTGAAACGCAAGACGATTGGTCTAAAGCACCTGTTCCTATTGATGAAGGTGGGTATTTTGACCATGTTCCAAGAAGTTCGGCAATGGACTTTCGTCGTAGTGCTGTGAGCATGCTTGAACAGATGGGTATTTCTGTTGAGTATTCTCACCACGAAGGTGGCCCTGGTCAAAACGAGATTGACTTAAGATATGCAGACGCTCTTACTACTGCAGATAACATTATGACTTTCCGCACTGTTGTTAAGGAGATTTCTCTTGAGCGCGGAATGTATGCGAGCTTTATGCCTAAGCCTTTAACGGATCAGCCTGGTTCTGGTATGCACACGCATTTAAGCTTGTTTGAAGGAGACTCCAACGCTTTCTACGAGGCTGGGCAAGAGTTTAATATGTCGCTTATTGCGCGCCAATTTGCGGCTGGTATTTTGCATCATGCTGCGGAAATTTGCGCTGTTACCGATCAGTATGTGAACTCTTATAAGCGATTGTGGGGTGGAGCGGAAGCGCCTAGCTATGTTTGCTGGGGTCATAGTAACCGTTCTGCGCTTTTGCGTGTGCCTCAATATAAGCCAGGCAAAGGTAATTCTTGCCGTATGGAGTTTCGCGCGCTCGACCCTGTGGCGAATCCGTATCTTGCATACTCTGTTTTGTTGGCTGCTGGCTTAGATGGTATTGAAAAGCAGATGATTTTATGTGAGCCTACGAGCGATGACGTTTGGGAGCTTACGGATGCTGAGCGTCAGGCTATGGGTATTCAGCCACTTCCTGAGTCTTTGGATGAGGCTTTGAAGATTATGGAGAAGTCTGATTTTGTGGCTAGCGTACTTGGTGAGCATGCTTTTGAGTATTTCTTGCGTAATAAGCATCAGGAATGGGAAGAGTATCGTCGTCAGGTCACTCCTTTTGAATTGCAGAAGTATTTGCCTAGACTTTAGTTTTCTTTTGCATTGCTTTCGCGCGTGTCAAATCTAAATTTTTGGATATTTTTGGATATTTTTCAAATGTTATTATTTGTGATTGTTGACACGCGTTTTAATTTTTTGTATTCATATGTTTAGTTTATGGCTGAGCTCACAGCTATAATCTAAACATATGTTTATATATATTAACGTTTGTTGAAAATTATAACATTTTATAACAAAATTCGTGAATATTAACAATTAAAGCAACATTATGTCTTCTTGCTTCTATTTAAATATGCCATTGCTTTTCGAGATTATAATAATAAAATTTTTAAATTGGTGATACTTAAATATCAAGTTAGATATTCAATTACACCCATGATTTACAACGACTGTAAGCCATGCCTAAATATAAGAAGGAAGGTAACTCAAGTGAAGAAGCTGATTCTTGATCTTGATACTGGTGTTGACGATACTCTCGCTATATCTTATGCTCTTGGAAGCCCCGAAATGGAGCTTATTGGCATAACTGGCACATACGGTAATGTTTTAATGGAGCAAGGTGTTCGTAACGCGCTTGCAATCACAGATTTACTTGGGCATCCAGAAGTAAAAGTTTATAAAGGTCTTTCACACGCAAGCACAAAAGATTCGTTTGAAGTGCTTCCAATATCTGCTTTTATTCATGGTGACAATGGAATTGGCGATGTTGAAATTCCAGATTCTCCTCGCAAAGCAGAAGATGAATCCGCTGTTGATTTCATTATTGATTCCGTAAAGAAATATGGCAAGGACTTAGTGTATGTTCCAACCGGTCCAATGACCAATATTGCTGCTGCGTTGAAGAAAGCTCCAGAAATCAAAGACGAAATCGGAAAGATTGTTTTGATGGGTGGAGCACTCACCATTCATGGAAACGTAAACGCTTGGACTGAGGCGAATATTTCCCAAGATCCAGATGCTGCAGATATTCTATTCCGTTCTGGTGCTCCAGTGACAATGATTGGTTTGGATGTTACCTTACAGACTTTGCTTACTTACAAGGAGACAAAGCAATGGCGTGATCTTAACACCAAGGCTGGCAAGTTCCTTGCAGATATGACTGATTTTTACATCAAAGCTTATGAAACCACTGCTCCGCACCTTGGTGGATGTGGTTTGCATGATCCTTTGGCTGTTGCTGTTGCAGTTGATCCAACGCTTGTTACAACGCTTCCAATTAACATGCAGGTTGATGTGGAAGGTCCAACTCGCGGTCGTACCATCGGTGATGTTACGCGCTTGAATGACCCTGTTAAGACAATGCAAGTTGCTGTTGGCGTAGACGTTCCACGATTCTTGAACGAGTTTATGACGCGTATTTCTGGTTTGGCAAAAATCGCTGGCTGAGATCATATTGTTTGTGTTGCGCAACATTTTGCGACCTTCTACGCTTCTTGTTGCACAACATGCTTTATGCGTAAATGTAAAAATTAAAAATATTTATTGATCGGATTATTATGACTGAAATTGCAAAATCTACTGCGGTAGATCCATACGAGGATCCAAAAACCCGCGACAAAGTGGCGATTTACTCGCTGATTTTGTTGCTTATAACCTTTATTCTTGGAACATTATGTTTGCAGGGATTTAATCTTGTATTCGACCAGATTGGCAAGGCTGTTGGTGCCCCTGATCAAGCTTCGCTTATTACAAGCTTGCCAATTATTGTTCTAGGTATCGTGTGCTTTATATACGGTTCTCTAGGTGACTTTGTTTCTCTTCGCAGACTTATAACAATCGGTCTTGTAACACTGTTTGTTGGTTCCTTGTTTGGTTTTATTGCAAACTTCTTCTTTACTCCAAATTTGTGGACTGTTATTATTGCTCGCATTATGCAAACTGCTGGTGAACAGGTAGCAGGTTCTTCCTTCCTTGTTATTGCAACTAAGTATTTGCGCAATGATTTGAAAGTTATTTTCTTTGGACTCTTTACTGCCGCATATCAGCTTTCTGCTTCTATCGGTGTATTTGCTGCTGGTGCTCTTAGCTCTATTGCTTGGCAATATTTGTTCCTTATTCCTGCGATTACCATTCTGTTCTTGCCAGTACTCGTTAAATGCTTACCAACTAAGAATGGTATTGGTGGAAAGATTGATAAACTCGGCTTTACTATATTCGGTATTGCTGTGACATTGTTGACTTTGTTCTTCTCTTACAAAGTTTGGGGATTGTTACTTGGATCCATCGTGCTGTTTGTTATGTTCGCTGGATACATTATGAAGGCAAAGAACCCGTTTGTGACTCCTGCATTCTTTAAGAATAAGCGTTGGCTTTCGGGCATTGTTTTGATATTCATCTTCTACTTTACTAACTATTGCATGCCTCCAATTTACAATGTAATTGGCGGTGCTTTATACAAGATGGATACTTCTCAGGTTTCTTCTTACCTTGTATGGGCATTCGTCGTAGCAGCAGTGTTTGGCACTTGCTCTGGAACAATCATCGGTTTCATTGGACGTAAAGCTGGTATTATTACAGCTGCTGTTCTTATGATTCTTGGATGGGTTGGTGCTGCTGTATTCATCAATTCTGGGTTCCTTACATTAACACTGTGCGCATGCGTTTACTACGCTGGGTGCGGACTTATGTATTCGCCAATCGTTTCTACTGTTCTTAGCGCATTGCCTGTTGAAGAGTCTGGTCGTGGCTGCGGTATGAACGATTTGGTTATGAACGTTACAGCTTCTATTGGTATTTCTATTTTCAGCGGATTCTTTGCTGGAAATCTGTTCAAAGGATTCTCCTTTGCGAATATTCAAGGATTAGCTGCAGGATACTCAAACTTGCTTATGATGGGCGCTATTGTAGCCTTCATAGGTTTGGTGGTTTACATAGTTCGTAGCGTTATGGTTAAAGAGTAATTAATCTTTACCCAATATATTAGTGGTCACTATCTTGCAGTCATCTTTGGCTGCGTGGATAGTGGCCACTTTTTGTAGTCTTATGCCGCGTATTTTTACGCTAACATAGTTTTTACGCTAACATAGTTTTTTCATACGCTGAATACTAATCGGGTATGCTGTTCCAAGTTCTTGTGCCCAAAGAGAAACATAGAATTCTTCGCACATCCACTTTAGTTTTTGAGCTTTTTCTTGAGCCTCATCTCTATTAGGTCCAGCAGGCAAGCTTTCTGCTCTATTTTGAGCTTCTAGCACAAGCTTATGAGCTTCATCTGCTTGCCAAGCCCATCGTACATCTCTATCCTTATTTGTTTTAGCTTTATCAAGTCTAATTAAATCAGCATGCAAGTAGCGTTCTATTGAACTAAGTGCGCTAGAATCTGCTTTTGCAATAAATCCAGGAAAAACAAGTGAGGCTGCGTGTTCTCTAATCGATTGAAGAACGCTAAGCATCGGCAAGTCGGCTTTGCCGCCAACAGCAGTGCTAACTTTAGCAAAACGCTTCAAAATAGCAATCACATCGTGCGCAATACCATAAACTGTATCTTCGTATACTTCGGCAATATTTCCAACAGCTTCCTTAAGCTCAACATCGTTAGTAATTTTTTGTGTATCTGGTATAAGTCGCTTAATAGCTGCCATTTGCAAATCTTGGGCCAAATCTTTAGAAGACTTATAAGGTGCAGAAGCAAGTATCAGAGCCTCACTTCCGAGCCATCTAGATGTAATACGTTTATCATCTAAAATAAGCATATTGAGCGCGCCCTGCCAAACCATTTGAGATCTAGAAAGATTAGTTGCACCAGACTTGTGTAACAAATCTGCTCTCTCAACAACATTTCCAGCTTGTGCAGCTTTAATCGCTTTGCTATTAACAACATTTAATGCACACTCTTGAGCTGATTTTGCAAAGCGATGCTGAAGACTTATCAGCGATTTATCTGTTCCTAAAACAGTAGGCTTAATGCGCTTTTTGCTTTGATTATGGGAATTGTTTGATTTATTTTGATTAGCTTTCTTTTGCTCAACGCTAAAAGTTATGCGCAAATAAGGAGATAGCCGTTGCAACTGTTCATCGCTTAAAACTTCTGGGTGGATTTGTGCTCCAACAACACTAATCGCAGCTTTAGTAAAGACTTCGCTAAAATCTTGCCAAATAAAATCTTCTTGTGGATTTTCGTTTATTCCTGGAAGATAGTCATAATTGTCATCTATCCACTCACGGATTTTACGAGCAGTATCTGGAGCTGGAACGAATTGTACTCGCAAAGTCTTAGGAAGAGACTTAATCATGCCAATAATAAGCTCGTCTAATAAGCCTGGCACATTCCAAGTAAACTCTTGAGGTTTAAGTCGCAAAAGCGCATGAAGTGGAACGTGCACAGTTACACCATCTAAAGGATCATGCGGATCATAAATGTAGCTTAAACGCAAGTTGATTTTCTGACCGTCTGTTCCAATCGTATGCCAAGTATCTGGATAGTCTGCCAAATCAGTGTCATTTGCGTATTGCAAGCGCTCAACACAATCTGGGTTAAAATCAAGAAAATGCGGGTCTTGGAGCCTGTAATTTTTCCACCATTTAGCTAAATCTGCAATAGTCGTAGCTTCTTGAGGAAGTTTATTATCGTAAAAAGTAAACAAATCCTCGTCGTTTACAGTTTCGCTTGCCTGTCTAGTGCGATTTGTTTGATTATCGGCATCGTTTAAAATGTTAATATTTGAGGAGATAAAATCGTTGAATGGAAAACGCTGTTGAACGTTTCCTTCGACTAAGCCTTGACGAATCATTAACATTCGAGATTCGTAAGGGTTGATTTTAGACCATTGAACAGTGCGATTTTGCACAATAGGCAAGCCGTACAAAAGCACCTTCGATTGGGCGATTGCCGCACCTTTGCTTGCGCTCCAATGAGCATCTGAATATGTTACGCGCGTAAGATTCTTAGCTAAAGACTCTGCCCAAGCAGGGTCTATTTGCGCGCAATACCTTGCCCAAAGTCTAGAAGTTTCAACTAATTCCGTACACATAATCCAAGAAGGAGTTGTTTTAGAAACAGATGAAGCTGGAAAGATTGCAAACCTTGTGCTTCTAGCACCCTGATAATCGTTTTTTGCCATTTTTTGAGCACGCTTAATAGCGCGAATTTTGGCTGTTCCGCGAAGACCTGCAAAATCCGAAGCCTTAGGCTCGCGAATAACTTGCATGCCAATCATAGAAAGCAAGCCAGAAAGCATAGAAGCGTGGATTCCTTGATAATCCCAAGTGCAGCAAAGACTGTGAGCAGCTTGCTGATTATTTGGTAATTGGCGGATTTGCAAAGGTGCGCGCTTAAGTGGCAATGCTTCACCAACATTATAATGAAGTTCTTTGCATAAATCTTTAAGCTGATTAACTAAATCTTTCCACTGTTTTAGGCGTAAAAAGTGGAAAAATTCCTCTTTGCAAAGTCGCCTTAGCGCGTTATTGCTTATTTCGCCATCCGCTTGGAATATGCGATCCCAAATATTCAATGCCGTTAAAAAGTCACTTAACTCGTCTGCATAACGATTGTGTAATCTATCTGCTTCATCGCGTTTATCTTCCGGACGTTCGCGCGGATCTTGCAAACTCAAAAACGCCACAATTACCAGCACAGCAGCAAGAGTATTAGGAGTGGTTTTACGCGCAGCTTCAATAATCATGCGTCCAAGGCGAATGTCAATCGGTAGTTTAGAAAGCTCGCGTCCAATATGAGTTAAAGTGATGAAGCCTGATTTTCTGCTTATTGCACCAAGTTCACTAAGCTCGTTAAAGCCGTCGCTTACAGCCTTAATATCTGGAGGATCAATGAATCCAAAATTCGTTATATCTTCGCCAGTTTTAGCAACACCAACAGAGAGCATGTGTAAAACAACAGCGCCAAGTGAAGTGCGTAAAATCTCAGGGTCGGTAAAGCGCGGGCGAGTTTCGTAATCTTCCCTAGAATACAAGCGAATAGCAATGCCATCTGCAATTCGCCCACAACGACCAGAGCGCTGATCTGCACTTGCTTGAGAAATAGGTTCTATAGGAAGACGCTGAACTTTAGCAGACTTAGAATATCTAGAAATTCTAGCAAAACCAGGGTCTACAACGTAGCGAATCGAAGGCACTGTAAGAGAAGTTTCTGCAACATTAGTGGCGATTACAATGCGCTGATGCGTGTGGTGTTCAAAAACGCGATGCTGGTCTTTAGAAGAAAGACGTGCAAAAAGTGGAACAATCTCAATGGCGTCACTACGATTCATGTCGCTTGCACGCGCACCGAAATAAGAACGCAACGATGCTTCAAATTCTCGAATATCGCGCTCGCCAGAAGCAAAAACCATAATATCGCGCGCGCCTTGAGTGTGGTTTGAATGAATCACAAGTTGAGCACATGCGCGAGTTACAGCAGAAGCAATGTCTTCGTCGCAAATATCGCCGCTTTCCGAAAGACTTTGGCTTTGCGCAACGCTTTCATCATCCATAGCAATATCGGCAAAACCTGGAACGTGCCTCATAAGTGAAGGCGCGCTTCCAAGCGGCTCGTAAAGTACGCGCACGGGGTATGTTCGCCCCGAAACCTCTATAACAGGCACCTTAATGTGCAGCGCTTGCTCAAAATGGTCTTTAAATTTTGCAGAATCTATTGTTGCAGAAGTGATAATAAGTTTTAAGTCTTTGCGCTTTGGCAAAAGAGTTGTTAAATATCCAAGCAAAAAATCAATATTTAGGCTACGCTCGTGAGCTTCATCAATGATAATAGTGTCATAGCGCGTAAGAAGTGGATCGCGTTGAATTTGAGCGAGTAGAATACCATCCGTAACTATGCGAAGCTTTGTTTTAGATGAGCTTTCGTCGTTAAAACGCACCTGATAGCCGATTTCTTCGCCAAGCTTAACACCCATTTCGCTTGCGATTCGTTCGGCAACTGTGCGCGCAGCAAGTCGTCGAGGTTGTGTGTGAACAATTTGCTTTCCGCGACCACCTCTGCCAAGTTCCAAAGCCATTTTTGGGATTTGAGTGGTTTTGCCAGAACCAGTTTGACCAGATACGATTATAACCTGCGACTCTTTAATGGCTTCAATAATCTGGTCGTGTGCAGCACAAATCGGCAGTTCACTAGGATAGTCAAAGTTCATATTCAATCCTGTTAAATTTTGCTAAATCTTATTTTCTTAAGACTTCTATAATCCTGTATCCCTTAGAGCTTGCGTATTTTTCAACGCTAAAATCTTCCCCAAGAGTTTTAGAAAGCCAAGTGATTAAGGAATCGGAGCCAAGATTTTTTTGAACAACCAAATAAGCAGCTCCACCAACTTTTAGGCGAGGAAGCCAGGTGATCAAAATATTGTGCAAAACGTCTTTTCCAACGCGGATTGGAGGATTAGACCAAATAAGATCAATGTCTTTTAGCGCATCTTCTTTTAATGCATCTTCTACAAGATAAGTGTGAATGTTGTTTAATCCAGCATTCTTGGCATTAATACCAGTAAGATCTAGAGCACGTTCATTAACATCTACAGCATAAATTTGCGCATTAGGGGATTCAAAACCTAAAGCCAAACTAATAGCACCCCATCCGCAACCGATATCGAAAAATCGCCCATTTTCTGGAGGCTGTGGAGCGTGTTTAAGTAGAACTGCAGTACCTAAATCAAGCTTAGAGGAGCTAAAAACTCCATTAGAAACTTGCACACTAACCTCGTGACCGCGCAAATCAACATGCAAAGTTCGTCTTAAGTCTAAAGAGTTTGGATTAGCGGAAAAATACTGTTCGCCGCCAGTTTTAGCTTCTTTAGTATTTTTGTTTGTTTTAGTAGCATTAATGCTGCTTGTCTTTTTAGTTTTATTAAAAGTGTTAATAGCCATTTTAGTGTTGCGTTAAAAATTATGTCTTCTAGATTCACAATAATAAAACAAACGTTGTAAATCGTGTATTAACAGGGGATTTAGCGTTAGTAGTTAAAGCAAAATAGCAAAGGGCATAGTTTTGGTAGATACTTTAGCAAACAGCAATTTGGCGAGTGGTGATAATAATATGCCTGAGCATAAAAATGAGCATAAAGACGTTCTTTCAGGACATTCCGAAGTACTACTAGATTCCACAAACACTGGATCAAGCCTAGAAAGTAACGATGAAGCTTGGCAAGAGCGAGAATCAAGAAACGCCTTAAAACGAGTTGCGGGTCTTGGAGAATTACAAGACGTAACCGAAGTAGAATACAGAAAACTAAGACTAGAACGCGTTGTTTTAGTAGGCGTATGGTCTAGCGCTCGCGGAACTTTAAGCCAAGCAGAAGAGTCCCTTAGAGAGTTGGCGGCGCTTGCTAAAACAGCTGGTGCAGTAGTATGCGACGGCATGTTGCAGCAAAGATACAGACCAGATGCAGCAACGTATGTTGGTTCTGGAAAAGCGCGTGAACTTGCAGCGGTTGTGGCGCAAAATGATGCGGATACGATTGTAGTAGACGACGATCTTCCACCAAGCCAGAGAAGAGCTTTGGAAGATGCCACTAAAGTCAAGGTTGTAGATAGAACGGCTGTTATTCTAGACATTTTCGCTCAGCATGCAACAAGTAGGGAAGGAAAGGCGCAAGTCGAGCTTGCTCAGCTTCAATACATGCTTCCGCGACTTAGAGGTTGGGGTGCTGCTCTTTCTAGGCAGGCTGGTGGTCGCGCTGCAGGAGACGCAGGAATAGGCTCTAGAGGTCCTGGTGAAACAAAAATCGAAATGGATAGGCGCGCAATTAGGAATCGAATTTCAAAATTGCGTCACGACATTGCACTAATGGCACCAACTCGAGAAACAAAGCGCGGATCTAGGCGTCGTCAAGATATTCCAACTGTTGCAGTAGTAGGGTATACAAATGCTGGAAAATCTTCGATTATAAATAGGCTTACAGGATCTAAAGAACTTGTAGAAAACGCGCTTTTTGCAACTTTGGATACTGCTGTTCGAAAGTCTTTAACTAAAGATGGTCGCGCTTATACACTTGTAGACACGGTTGGCTTTGTTCGAAGGTTGCCAACTCAGCTAGTAGAAGCGTTTAAATCAACTTTGGAAGAAGTTGGTAATGCAGATGTAATTTTGCACGTTGTTGACGGTTCTCACCCAGACCCTGTTTCTCAAATTGAGGCAGTTAACGAGGTTTTAGCTCAAATTGACGGTGTGGAAGATATAGCGCAAATTATTGCGTTTAATAAGTCGGATGTTATGCAAGAACCAATGCGTTTACGTTTGCAATCGTTGTATCCTGATTCTTTAATTGTGTCTGCTGCAAGTGGAACAAATATTGACCGCTTAAGAACGCGTATAGAAAATTTGTTACCTTCACCACATGTTCATGTTAAAGTTACATTGCCTTATAGTGATTATTCTGGATCTTTGCTATCTAGAGTTAGGGAAAACGGTATTGTAAAATCCGCGGAATATAAGGATTCTGGTGTAGAATTAGATGCTTTTGTTGGCGATTCTTTGGCTGCAAAACTTATGCAAATTGCACTTTAAACAAAATTCCGGTGGTGTGATTAAAGTAAAAACTGTTTATACACATATAGCTCTTAATGTGAGAGCAGCCCTTGTATTTTTCTATTTATAAGTTATAAGGGTCGACTCGGTTTGTGGAAAAGGGGTTTTTCTAATGGTGAGTTCTCAGGTTAAGCCAACTAAGCTTGCGATTATTGGTGCTGGTGCAGTAGGTTCCACGCTTGCGTTTGCTGCAGCTCAGCGCGGTGTTGCTCGTGAAATTGTGCTTGAGGATATCGCTAAGGAACGTGTTGAAGCGGAAGTGCTCGATATGCAGCATGGTTCTAGCTTCTATCCAGCTGTTTCTATTGATGGCTCAGATGACGTTGAAATCTGCCGTGATGCAGACATGGTTGTTATTACTGCTGGTGCTCGTCAAAAGCCTGGTCAGACTCGCTTGGAGCTTGCAGGTGCAACCATCAACATTATGAAGTCGATTATTCCTAATGTTGTGAAGGTCGCTCCAAACGCTATCTATATGCTTATTACAAATCCTGTGGATGTTGTTACGCATGTTTCTATGAAGCTTTCTGGTCTTCCTGCTAATCAAATGTTTGGATCTGGTACAAACCTTGATTCTGCACGTTTGCGCTTCCTTATTGCGCAGCAAACTGGTGTGAATGTTAAGAATGTTCACGCTTATATTGCTGGCGAGCATGGCGATTCCGAAGTTCCTCTTTGGGCTTCTGCAACTATTGGTGGCGTTCCAATGTGCGAGTGGAACGCTCTTCCAGGTCATGAGCCATTGGATGAAGCTAAGCGCGAAGAGATTCATCAAGAAGTTAAGAACGCAGCTTACAAGATTATTAACGGTAAGGGCGCTACAAACTACGCTATCGCTATGTCTGGTGTTGATATTGTTGAAGCCGTTCTTCGCGATACTAACCGCATTTTGCCAGTATCTTCTCTTCTTGACGATTTCCATGGAATCTCAGACGTCTGCATGTCCGTTCCAACTTTGTTGAACCGTAATGGCGTAAACTCTCGCTTGAACACTCCAGTTTCGGATCGCGAGCTTGCTGCTTTGAAGCGTTCTGCGGAAACTCTTCGTCAGGCTGCTGCAGAGTTTGGATTCTAATTAATATTAGCTGTTCATAAAACGCTAATTATTAAAATTTAAATTTTGAAAGTCGTTCCTTCAATCTTTGTTTTGGGGGAGCGACTTTTAAATTATGAACAAGATTTATAAAATTTGATTGTATAGGTTGTATAAATTTGCTTAAAAGGGGATTTTGAATGTTTAATCATAAAAATCTTGAGACAGATACTGTGTTAATGCACAAGTTTGAAGATTTGAGATCTCAATTTCCAATTTTAAGTCGCAAAGTACATTCAAAACCCTTGATTTACTTAGATTCTGCAGCTACTGCTCAAAAGCCGCAGGTTGTAATCGATGCAGAGAGCGAATTTTATAAGACTATTAATGCTGGCGTGCATAGGGGGGCGCACGAGTTGGCGGCGCTTTCGACAGTTGCCTTTGAAGAAGCGCGTGCAAAAGTTGCAAAACTCGTTGGTGCTTGTAGTGAAGAAGGAAACGAAGAGATTATTGTTACGCCTGGTGCTACGGGCGCTCTAAATCTTCTTGCCACTTCTATTGGGAACGCTACGATTAACGCTAGATTAAATCGCACTGGTTTTGCGGAAGATAACTTAACTTTGCGCCAACATTTTGTGATTAATGAGGGAGATAATATTGTTGTTTCTCGCTCAGACCATCATTCTGTTTTGTTGCCGTTCCAAGAGCTTGCGATTCGATCGGGTGCAGAGCTTCGCTGGATCGATGTAAGTGAAGATGGTCGAGTGCGGGCGGACGCGGATTATTTGAGCACGATTGTTGACGAGCGCACGAAAATCGTTGCAGTTACGCATATTAGCAATGTTACTGGCGCTATTACGGACGTTTCGCCGATTTGCAAGCGTGCGCATGAGGTTGGTGCAATTTTTGTTCTTGACGCCTGCCAGTCCGTTCCACATATTCCAGTTGATTTTCATGCGCTAGATGTTGATTTTGCAGCTTTTAGCGCGCATAAAATGTACGGCCCTACGGGCGTTGGGTTCTTGTATGGACGCCGCAATCTTTTGAACAGTCTTCCACCAGCCAATTTTGGTGGATCTATGGTGGAGCTTGCGTGGCTTAACAAGCCAGCGCAATATATGCAAGCGCCTTACCGTTTTGAGGCGGGAACTCAGCCAGTTGCACAAATGGTTGCTGCAGGAGTAGCTGCGGATTGGCTGCGCGCATTGGGCATGAACCGAGTTGCAGAGCACGAGCAGGAACTTGCTGCAGAATTGTTGAAATTGCAGGATGTTCCGGGCGTTCGCGTGCTTGGGCCGCTTGATTTAAACAACCGTATTGCAACGGTTTCTTTTGAGGTTGAAGGCGTGCATCCGCATGACGTTGGCCAGTTTTTGGATGCGCAAGGAATTGCGATTCGCGTTGGACATCATTGTGCTCAGCCGATTCATCGCCATTTTGGCGTGTATGCTTCAAATCGCGCGTCTGTTGGAGTTTATAACACAATCGAAGAAGCTCGCGCGCTTGTGGAAGCTGTTTCCCATGTTCGCGCATACTTTGGTGCATAGTATTGTCAAATAAAATTCAAATAGAATTCAAATAAAATACTGTTTAATAACAAATAAGGAGAGCATATGTTTGATATGAGTGTTGACGACGGTAGTGGCTTAGAAAGCATGTATCAAGAAGTGATTTTAGATGCTGCTAGAAATCCGCACGGAAAAACACATTTTTCAAACACAGAAAGTCTTTCTAAAGCAGAAGAGCAGGAAGAGAAAGTTGAGGAGGCTTCGGATAAGTCGCCAGCAACCGATGAGTTAAAAAACAATTCTAATATAACAATTACAAATCATCATGAAAATTGTGCTGTAGAAGCTAATAAAAATTACGCATTAGGAAAATCTCATCAATTTAACCCAACTTGTGGAGATGAGGTTACGATGCATGTGGAACTCGCTAAAAACGTTGACAATTCAAGCAATGCGCTTGTTAAAAGTATTAAGTGGGATGGCCATGGTTGCTCAATTTCGCAAGCTAGTCTTTCGATTATGGTTGATTTGGTTGAGGGAAAAACTGTTGCGGATGCCTTGCGATTAGCCGCGCTTTTCCACAAGCTTATGGAATCTAGGGGAGCGGGATTAAAAAGCGAGCAAGACGAAGATGAGTTGGAAGATGCAATGGTTTTTCAAGGCGTTTCTAAATATCCAATGCGAATAAAGTGCGCATTGCTTGCATGGGAAGGCTTAAAAGACGGTATTGCAAAGGCTATTGAGGCTTTATAAAATCGTATGTGGCTTTATAAAATCGCAGTGTAACACTAAAAATAAGGAATATTATGGCAGAAAATCAAGCTCAATCTCAGATCAACGTAAATAGCATCGGTCGCGTAACTGAGGAAGACATTCAGGATGCTTTGCATGATGTTGTAGACCCAGAGCTTGGAATTGACGTAGTTGATTTAGGTTTAGTTTACGGGATTGAAATTGATGAGCTTGGACGCGCGATTATTACGATGACGCTTACAACGCCTGCTTGCCCGCTTACGGATTTGATTGAAGACGAATGCGCGAGTGCGCTTGTTGGATTAGTTGATGAATTTCGTATTGATTGGACTTGGAAACCGCGTTGGAGTGTTGAAAATATTACGGAAGATGGGCGCGCGCAGCTTGAGGCGCTCGGCTATAATTTGAACAATTTGCCTGCTAGTTTTGGTGCTGGAATTGGTGTTGGTGCTGGAATGTCGTCCTATGCCGGAGGAATTTCGCCAACTGAATAATTTAGGATTTGTAATGATTTGCACAGAAGATTTTTCGCCTAATCGCAATGATTGCAAGAATAGTTGTGATTATTGCGATTTATGCGCGCAAAAAATTATTGAAAACGGCATAACAGATGTTGTTTTTGACTTGCATCTTCTTGTTGATTGGGATGCGCGTCGCACGTTGGAATCGTATTACCCAGATTATATTGGCGAGGTGCTGTTTAGCTATGAGCCAGAATGGGGTTTTGAGTTTCACGAGGCTTTGCGTGAATCAGGATGGAGCATTGAGTGTGCGCTTGAATCGTTTAGTGAGCATCATGGTCCTGCCGTAACTTGGCTTTATCGCTTGTATTTTGAGAATTTTTTACACGGATTTTTAGGGGAGCGAGAGCGTTTTGCGGCTGTTGCTCGCGATTTAACTGCAAAAGGTGTGCGCGTTTGGGCGTTTGGAAATGCTTCACAAGAGTGGGTTGATTGCGCGCGCACAACTTGCCCAATACTTGGCGAGATAAATGGCGTTAGCGCATCTTATGAATATCATTTGCGCAAGCCGAATATTATGATTTATCGAGATTTTTTGAGCAAAAATGGTTTGAGCGCATCTTCTACTGTTTTTGTTGAATCGGATTTGCGTAGTTTAAAAACTGCACAAAGAATTGAGTGTGCATCTACAAAATTATTCATGCTGTAATAAACTATTCACGCTATAGTTGCCTCAACATTTGTCGGCTGCTTCGAGTGAATCGTAGCCATACATGCGCACAGTATTTGTAATAATCATTTGCGTTAGATTTATATTTTTCGCTGTTAAATCTTCTATAAAAGACTTATATTTAGCAAAAGTTTCTGCGGAATACGTGCTTAATTCTCCTCGTAAATACGTTTCAAAAGATGTATTTTCTTCTGTATCTTCGCTTGTTTTTAGAACGCGCATTGCAAGACCTAAATGAGGGTATCGATCGCGAAAATCATCCGCCCATTTAACTTGCGTTAAAATAATCTTCTCCTGCTCGCTTTTTCTAGGCTCTAAAATCGGCTTAATATAAGGCTTAATTGTGCGCTCAAAAATTTCTGGCGCAGTAGACTCCATCATTCGTGCATATTTTTCTGTTATCAAATTTCTGCCATTGCTGTCAGCGCGCTCAAGATCTTTTTTATAAGACTCTTGCAAATCCAGAGGCCAAGTTAAAAATTGACTCATGCGCATAATGCGGAATGTTTGCCAATCTTCCTGGCAATTCGCGCGTCCGCCTTCGTTTTGCGTAAGCTGGAATTGCTGCCATTCTAGTTTTGTAATTTCTTCTGCAAGATTTTGCGTTTTTGGATTTTGCGTTTTTGGATTTGATAATGAATCGCACATCATAAGCTCCTTAAGCACGTTGCGCGCGAATTAATATGCGCTTCAACATACGGGCGTTGCCATTCTAAAAACGTTTCATTGCAATCGCTCAAACCTTGATATTTAAGCTCTTTCACTACTTCGTTGCACACGTTTTGAATAATCTCGTTTATTTTAGATTCAGCTTCGCTGCTGCCTTTTGTGCCTTCGCCAAATCCGATTCCGCCAAAGCACGCCGCACTACTTAGTCGCATAAGCGATTCAAGTTGATTTGCTACGCCAGAAAGCCTAGACGCCATTCGCGCGCTTAGCTTGCGTAAAGCTGCAAATTGCCACTTATAATATGGCAAATATCCTGCACTTATTGGGTTATTTAGCAAAAATACGATTGAAGCGGTTGCGCTCACAAACTCGTTTATAGAAAGCCACGCTGCAGCTCCGTCTTTTCGCGCTAGCATTCGTTGAACATTGTATTGACCTGCTTGAGCCATCATGCCAAGCCTTCTAGAGATTAGCGAGATTCGCACATCGTCTGGCATAAGCTTAAAACTTTGACGCGCTTTGCTAAATTCTCCAAGTGGGTCTGCAAAAATTTGGCCGTTCGTAGCTGCAGCAAGCGTTGGCTCGCTTAACGAAAGCCATAAATGCGGCTCGTTTTGACTTGGTGCAGTAGAAAATCCCGTTATGTTTTCAAAAAATTCGCTTATGCTAAATATTCCAACTCGCTTGCTTCCTTCGCATGATTTAGCGCGTGGAGTTTCTTCGCGAGAGCCAAAACCAGCGTATTCTTGCGGAAGAGAATCGTAAGCTGCTTGCAAATCATCGCCAATTTTCGCATAGTCTTCATCTGTAAGCCATAAGCAGAATCCTGGGCCAAAATCGTGATCGCGCGAAATCTCGTCGTCAAATCCGTAGCATTCCGATCCGTGACCTACTAATCCTGCAGCTATGCGGTTTTTATAGTCTTTAAATTGTTCAAGTTCAAGCAGTGGTTTTCCGTAAGTTTGCCAATATGATTTTGCAAGTTGCATGCCGTTTTTGATTTTTGGATTATATTCTGTTTTTACAGTTTTGATTGATTTTATGGTTTTATTTGATTGTATAGTTTTATTTGACTCTGGCTTTGGCTCATCGCTTGCTTGCGACTTTTCCGAATTGCATTGAATTGTATTTGCCGCGCTTTTCGCCGTAAATTTTTCTTCTGCATCCTGTGCTTGCTGCAGATTCTCCAACGTTATAGCGTATGACTCGCTATCTTTTCCGTAACATTGTGCTATTAAATCTAGAGCTTCGCTGTATGCTTTTACAGCGTCGGAATACTCTTTTCGTGCGTATTGAACTTGAGCATATCCAGCTAAAGCAGATGTGTAATGTGGTTGATTTTGGTTATTTCCTGCAATGTACATGCGAATACTAGTTGAAGCGTGTTCAAAAGCAGAGTTAAGGATAGTGGATTTGCTGTTTGTGCTTTCGCTAGGCTGCGAACACTCTTGCAAAATCGCAAGCGCAAGATTTGTGTGAGTTGCTGCTATATCTATGTCTGTTGAAGGATCGATACTCGATTTTTGCAATATTTCAAGCGCAATATTAAGTTCATTAATTGCTTCGCTCGTGTTGCCTGTTTCGCTGTAAAGCATTGAAAGATTGTTGTGCAGAGCTGCGAGCTTTCTATCGTTTGGTTTTAGTGTTTTCGATGATTCTTTAATAGCTTGAGAATATATTTCTGCTGCGCGCTCATAGCTGCCCGCGGCTCGTAGGCTAGTAGCAGCGTTTATAAGCGTGGTTGTGCCAGCTTCGCTGCCTGCTAAATCCATCTTTTTTGACAAATCTAGCGCATTATCAATTATTGTCTTGTTTTTTGCGTGTTCTCCTCTAGACCTATAAAATCCCATCAACTCGTTTAACACAGATAGTTGCAATGCTTGAGCGTTTGCTTCTGCGTGGTTTGTTGCTTCTTGGTTTGCTTTTGCTTGCGATTGGTTGAGCGCATTTAGCAGGTATTTTTCGATTTCTTGCGCGCTTGTGTGGCTTGCAAACATATTGTCTAATTCTTTATAAAATTGCGAAACGCTTAACATTTAAGCCACCTTGCTTCTTGCGATTAAATTCCGTTTTGCTCACTACTCAATCATAGCGAATTATTTGTTTATACGAGTGTTGTAATATGCGCGATTGTGCAAAAAATCAAAAGTCGGGCTGGTGGGATTTGAACCCGCGGCCTCTTCGTCCCGAACGAAGCGCGCTACCAAACTGCGCTACAGCCCGATGTCGATTGTGCGAACTCAATAGAGATTGCACATCGTGAATCCATCTTATGAATACATGACGCAGCTACATGTTGTAATTGCGCATGCAACACTCCGACAACGTGGTTATAATAGCGTGAACTTGCTACAAATTAACAGTGTGTGTCGTTGTCAAATAAATTCTTTTAAAATTTTATTAAAAATTCACTTGTATTCTTTTGCAGCTGCATGGTCTCCGCAATATTTGCAAAATGATGTAACTTTTCGTAAATAATTTTGTATATCTTAATAAAATAATAAAAAGTTTTACTGTAAATGTATTTTTCTTTCGAAAACAGAAAAATATAAATATTTCTATAAAAATGTATATTTGTTGCAAAAATGATTAGCGCAATCGATCTAGTAACACAATAAAATGCATTTGCGACTCGCTTACCTGTATTCCCTAGTAGCTACAATTGGCGTTTATGACTGACACGAATACTGCAATGTCTGCCGCACAAAACGCCGCAGAAAATGACGTAACAGATAACGCCAATGAAATTGACACCGTTGAGCATGCTGAGATGCTGCTCGCTCAAGATGAGGCTATTGCTAAGCGCGTAAATGATGGTGCTACTCTTGACGAAGCAATTGATCCAAGCAATAAAGAGTTTGGTCCACTTGCGCACCCAGAGCAGGTGCAGATGCGTGTTGCTAAGCGCGCGATGATGCTTAAGGAGGGTGTGCAGCCATACCCAGTGCATCTTAATGTTACGGATACTATCGAAAAGGTTCGTGCTGATTTTGATGGCAAGCTTGAAGCTGGCGAAGAAACTGATACCGAGGTTGGTATTGCAGGTCGCGTGCTTTTCTTGCGTAATGCTGGTGGCTTGTGCTTCGTTAAGCTTGCTGCTGGTGACGGCACTACGATTCAGGCGATGGTTTCCAAGAAGGAAATTGGCGAAGAATCTATTAAGAGCTTCAAGCAGATGGTTGATTTGGGCGACCATTTGTATGTTCGCGGTCGCGTTATTTCTTCTAAAACTGGCGAGCTTTCCGTATTCGCAACTGAGTGGGCAATTGCAGCTAAGGCTTTGCAGCCACTTCCGGCTTTGCATAAGGAATTAAGCGACGATACTCGTACGCGCAAGCCTTATATTGGCATGATTGCGGACGAGAAGATTCGCGATATGGTTCGCAGGCGTTCTCATGCTGTAGCTTCTCTTCGCCGCACTTTCGACAGCCATGACTTCTTGGAAGTTGAAACACCAATGTTGCAAACGGTTCACGGCGGCGCTGCTGCTCGTCCGTTTACAACTCATATGAACGCGTTCGACATTGATCTTTATTTGCGTATTGCGCCAGAGCTTTTCTTGAAGCGCTGCTTGGTTGGTGGCATTGATCGCGTGTTTGAAATCAACCGTGATTTTAGAAACGAAGGCGTAGATGCAACTCACGCTCCAGAGTTTACAATGCTCGAAGCTTACCAAGCTTATGGCACTTACGATACGATTGGAGCTCTTACTAAAGAGCTGATTCAAAAGGCTGCTGTCGACGCTTTTGGCTCCACTAAGGTGACTTTGCTTAACGGCGAAGAGTACGATTTTGGCGGCGAGTGGAAGCAGATTACCATGTACGGCTCGCTTTCTGAGGCTTTGGGTGAGGAGATTACGCCAGAAACTTCTGTTGAGCATTTGGGTGCGATTGCAGACAAGCTTGGCGTTGAGCGCGACGAAGTGGAGAATCACGGCAAGTTGGTTGAGCACTTGTGGGAGCACTTCTATGAGGATAAGCTTTATGAGCCAACGTTTGTGCGCGACTTCCCAGTGGAAACCAGCCCGCTTGTTAAGGGTCACCGTACTAAGCCAGGAATGGTTGAAAAATGGGATTTGTATGTGCGTGGCTTTGAGCTTGCAACCGGCTACTCCGAGCTTAACGATCCTGTTGTGCAGCGCGAGCGCTTTGTGGCTCAAGCTAAGGATGCTTTGGCTGGAGATGTTGAGGCAATGGATATTGACGAGGACTTCATTGAGGCTCTTGGCGTCGGTATGCCTCCTGCTGGCGGCATGGGAATGGGTATTGACCGCTTGCTGATTGCGCTTACGGGCGCAACCATTCGCGAGACGATTACGTTCCCACTCGTAAAGCCTCTTCGCTAACTGATAGATTTAGTAGATTGTAAAGCCGTTGTATGTTGTTTAAACATTCATCGGCTTTTTCTATTAAATTTTTCGTGTTTGCTTACTTTTATGTAAGTAGTCGTACGAAACGAATAGACTAGGTAATTATGACATATAAATTAGTATTGCTCCGACATGGTCAGAGCGCATGGAATAAGACCAATCAGTTCACTGGTTGGGTTGATGTACCGCTCACTGAGCAGGGTGTCGAGGAAGCTAAGCATGGTGGCGAGCTTCTTAAAGAGAAGAATGTTCTTCCAGACATCGTGTTCACTTCTTTGCTTCGTCGTGCTATCAATACCGCGAATTACGCGCTTGATGCAGCCGACCGCTTGTGGATTCCAGTTCGCCGTAGCTGGCGTTTAAACGAGCGTCATTATGGTGCTTTGCAAGGTAAGAACAAGTCTGAGATTCGTCAGGAATATGGCGATGAGAAGTTCATGATTTGGCGTCGTTCTTACGCAACTCCACCTCCTGAGATTGATCCAAACGATGAGTATTCTCAGACGAATGATCCTCGTTACGCAGGTGATCCAGTTCCAGAAACTGAAGCTTTGGCGAACGTTGTGACTCGCGTAACTCCTTACTGGGAGTCCGATATTATTCCAGAGCTTAAGTCTGGCAAGACTGTGATGATTGCAGCTCACGGCAATAGCTTGCGCGCAATTGTTAAGATGCTCGACAACTTGAGCGAGGAAGAGATTTCCAAGGTGAATATTCCAACCGCTATTCCTCTTCTTTACGAGTTGGACGAGAACTTTAAGCCAATCAAGCCTCGCGGCGAGTATTTGGATCCAGAAGCTGCTGCTGCTGGTGCTGCCGCCGTGGCTGCTCAGGGTCAGAAGTGAGTTTGATTAGCTTAAGTTAGCTTAATTATCTTAAATTAACTTAAATAAAAAGTAGGTTTGCAAAATTAATTGCAAACCTACTTTTGTTTTACAAGCTACTTTTTAGATTTCTATTCAAAAATCGTGTTCTATGCCACAACCGTATTTATGCCACAACCGTGTCTTTATCTGGTTCTGGCTTCTTAGTTGGGTCAAATCCCGAAACAATAAATACAACTTGCCTTGCTGCAGCAACTGAATGATCGCCGATTCTCTCCATGAATCTGCTTAGAAGTACTAAGTCAATCAATTGTTTTCTAGTGCCATTCCAATCTTCGCCTTCTACAAGCGCAAAAATGTGTTCGTGCAACTTATCCATTACATCGTCGCCGTGAATAATTGCATCTGCTACATTAACGTCTCTATTTGAAAGCATGTCTGTTAATTGACCTGCAAGAACATGCAAAAAGTCAACCATTTTTTCAACAGTTTCTTTTGCTTGACTTGGTATTGCGCAATCAGGCCAATTTCTTCTTGCGATTTGCGCAACGTGACTTGTTAAATCTCCCATGCGCTCAAAAGTCGCAGCCAAACGCATGGTTGCCACTACTTCTCGCAAGTCTGTTGCAACAGGATTTTGTCTAGCTAGCAATGTTAAGCATTGATCTATAACGCTAGCTTCTAGTGAATCTAGTTGAGCATCATTGTCTATAACTGTTTGTGCAGATTCTAAATCAGCATTTAATAAAGCATTTCCAGCATCGTTCATTGCTTTTGCAACAAGCTCAGCCATGCGTTCGATGTTTGATGCAACTGCTTTCATTTCTTCGTTGAAAATCACTCGCATGGTGTGTCCTTTCTTTTTTGGTGCCTGTGTTGACTTATATTGCAGTTGTATATTGCCAACGTGTATTGACGTTTTTTGTTTTAAAATTATTTTGTTTTAAACTAAACCCTAATCAAGTATAGACTATTCAAAGCACGTATAAGCGTATGCTTAGTTGTGTTTTTGTAGAATGTTAGTCGAATATTAAAATGTGAGAGCATTGTAGTATTCTTTAAGAGTATGTTTCAGGATTCTACATCTTCGCCATTGGTTGTATTTGTAGTGTTTGCTTTGATTGCGCTTTGTGTTGCAATTGTTGTTGTTATGTTTGTTGTTGATTCTCTTTTCCCAATATTTCGTAGTATTTTTAGACCGTTTTTTAGTTCTGTTGTAAATCCTATAGCAGGTGGTTTGCGTAGGATTTTTCGTAGTAGCTTTAAGAAGATCTTAAAAATTTTAGGTAAACGTAATTTTGGTGATGATGAAGATGATGAAGATTCAGTTGATAATAATTCAGATGATATAAGTTCAGATGCGTGTGCGATTTTATCCATGCTGTCTGCTGCGACTATTGTTATCGATGCTGATAATGATGTTTTACGAGCTAGTTCTGATAGTTATACGCTTGGTGTTGTTGTTGATGATTCTATTGTTCAACCGCGAGTTCTGGATTCTGTAAATCGTGTGCGCGAGTCTGGCGGTTTTGAGAGTTTTGATTTAGTTACTTTTACTCCTGAGCGGTATATAACTATTGGTAAAGACTCTGATTTTAATGGTAATTTTGATGGTGACAGTGCTGTGTTATTAAAATCAGCTACGGTTGCTGGCGACTTTTCCTCGAATAAAACTGATAAATCGTCTGATGCGTCTACAGTTTCTAGACCTAATTGGCTTAATGTTACTGTTGGAAGTGTTGGAGCAGGCAAGGTTGTTGTTATTTTAAATGATACGAGTGCTGCGCATCGTTTTGAGCAGACTAGAGATGATTTTATAAGTAATGTTTCTCAACAACTTATTAGCTCTACTCGAATGATCTCTAGTCTTATAGAACTTTTGCAGGATAATAATGTTGCTCTTAATCGTGTTAAGGAAGTTTCTTTAAAAGCTCAGAGGTCTTCTAAACGCTTGGAACATATGTTGGAAGATCTTCTGCTTCTTATGAGTGCTCAGAAGCCTATAGATGTGTCTAAGGCGAGTGCTGTGAACGTCTTGAACGTGTTAAAAGATGTTCAGAATCAGGTTTCAGATCTTGCTTTGAGCCGAAATGTGCGTCTTTGCGTTAAGTCTGATTCTTCGCTTAGTGTTCTAGGCAGTTTTTCACAAATCAGCGCTGCCGTGCGTAAACTTGTTGAGAATGCTATTATCTATTCTTCAGCAAATAGCAGTGTGGCGATTTCAGCGTTAAAGTCTGATGACTCTCAGTTTGCAGTGATTCGTGTTGTTGATTGTGGCTCTGGTATTGCGTTGCGTGATCAGCCTCGCATTTTCGAGCGTTTTTATCGTTCGGATAACCAGAATGACGGCAGTCAGGATGGTGTTGGTTTAGGTCTTGCTATTGCTAAGCACGTGGCTCTTACTCATCACGGTAGCATTACATTGTGGAGTAGACCAGGGCAAGGTACTACGGTTAATTTTGCGATTCCGCTTTCAAGATCGGATGCAAAATAGTTCGCTTAATCGTATTAAGCGTTTTACTTTCCTAGTCTTCTATAATCCCAACGGTCAAAGTGTTCCCAGATTAAAAGCAAAATACCTATTACGAATCCGCTAAGGCAAACTATAGCAAAAAACCATAGTAGAAAGTGCAAGATTGCGAGCACAACAGTGATTATTGATGCTATAAGCCATAAAACTGTTCCAGCCATAAATGCTTTGCACAGGTCTACGCGCAATGGCTTTGGTGCCTCTTTGCGTGCATCTGGGTTAATAATCGGTGCTAGCTTCATATGATTAACCATACATCTAGTGATGTCTAATATCAATTTTTGGTTATATTTTTTTGATGATATACGTTTATGATATACGTTTAAATTTTGCTATTTTCTTTTTCGACACTATTTTTATCACATCCGTACCACGTTGTAGTCTTGAGCTTTGTAGGTGCCGTTTTGACGTGATACTTTAACAATTCGGGAGTGGTTTTTTATGAGACATGGTGCACATGGTGCTAAGAAAGCAAAGGGGCGTTTCGTTTCGCCTTTTATGCTTTTTTCGTCTTCTCATATTTCCAGTGCTACTTCTGAGCGTTCTACCGAAGCGGTTTGTGCGAATAATGGTGCAGTTGTGGGTTTGAGCGAATCTGTGGCTCAGAGTTTGCAAATGTCTTCTGCTCCTCGTACTCGTCGCGAGATTCGTTTAGCTCGCGAATCTAGAGAACGTAAGAATTGTATTATTGTTTCTACGTCTTTAGTAGCTATAGTTGGTGCTGCATTGACGTCTATGGCTTTGAGCAAGACTAATGGTTTTGGTTCTTTTGCTTCAAAGCAATATGCTTCTGAGATTAGTTTTTCCAATGATTCTAATGATCAAGCTGCTTCTCGTTCTAGTCAGCGTGAAAAGTTAGATCGTGCTGATAAATATTTGAAGTTCAACAGTGCTGTTGCTGGTCTCGAAGCTGATTTAAACGCTTTCTCTACTAGATCGTCTCATGAGTCTAAGTGGGATTTAGGTTCTAATTCAGATTTTAAAGTTTCTGAAATGTCTAAGTCTTCTGCGAATAATCCGCAGGTTGCTATTTTAATGGATTCAGACGTTAATTCTTTGCCTGCTGGATTTAATCCAAATCATAGTTCTGGTGATTCTGGGAATGCATATGAGTTTAGCCAGTGCACTTGGTGGGTTTATATTCGTAGGCATCAGCTTGGTCTTCCTGTTGGTTCTAATATGGGAGACGGCTGGATGTGGGCTTTGACTGCTCGAAAACTTGGATATTGGGTAGATCGTACGCCTCGTCACGTTGGCGATATTATGGTGTTTGGTCGCGGTCAGGCTGGCGTTAATCGTACTTATGGTCATGTTGCTGTTGTTGAAAAAATTAATCCTGATGGTTCTATTGAAACATCTGAGTCTAGTGCGGAGCTTCATGGTAGGACCTTCTCTAGGGTTGTAAATCCGAATGAAACTTCAGCTTTTGAATTTATCCATTACTAGATTATTTTGCATTTTAATATTTTGACATTTTAATATTGATATCTGTTACTGCGTTTTGCGGTTTTCTAGTCTATTCTGGCTGTTATGCGTGTAGGCGTGCATTGTTGTGCTGTAAATAGTGCGTGCAAATTTTGTTTGTGGTCTTAGTTTGTAGTATTAACATGCTAACATCGCTAGTGATGATTAAGCGAGATAAGATTTTTTCTTCTGTATTTGCAGGTTTTGTATCTGCAGCGCTGGTTGCTGCTATGATTCCGCTTGCTTGTGCTTCCGCTTCTGCTGAAGAATCAGCAGTTACATCTACACGTTCTTTCCCTAAGATTACTGATGTTAAGCGTGATTTGTTTACAGAATCCACTTCTACCGATGTTGATGCTAATTCTCATTGGGGCAGTATTGAGTCTTTGGATGTTCCGCAGACTAAGAGTGCTGCTGAACTTGCACTTGAACAGGCTCGCCAGCGACAACAGGCACAGAATAATTCTGCTGATGGCTTCGACGCTACTGCAAGTCGTTCTAGAGCGCGTAATGGCGTTGGACCTATGACGTACTTTGTTGCTCCTCCAGATAATCAGTCTGTTTCGGCGATGCTTAATTTTGCGGCTCAGTTTTTAGGTAAAGTGCCTTATCGTTCTGGTGGTACAAGTCCTGCTGGCTGGGATTGCTCTGGTTTTGTGCAGTACGTTTTTGCCAATATGGGTATTTCTTTACCTAGAACTTCTGGAGCTCAGGCCACTGTAGGTACGGCTGTTCCGAGTTTAGCTCAGGCCCAGCCTGGTGACATAATTGCCAATGGTGCTCATGCATCTATTTATGTTGGTAATGGAATGGTTATTAATTCTCAGTACGCTGGAACTCAGTATGATCCTATTAGATACGTTTTTTCGGGATCTTATTCTATTCGTAGAATCTTCTGACAATTTGATTTTGAGTGGTATTCATGATTTTATGGATACCACTTTTAGTTTTGTTAGTAGTTTTGATACGTTTTTAGGTTATTTTTAATTAATTTTGCCATTAATCCTTAGGTTTGTTGTGTCGCGATAGACGCGACTACCTTAAACGCGCTATTCTAGTATTTAAAGTATTTAAGAAAATAAAAAATCGCGCGATGCTAGGAGGATCTAGATGGCACAAGGTGTTATTACACAAGAAAAAGCTGTTCTTGTAGGTGTTGATGGTTCTCATGCGAGCTATAAGGCTGTATGGTGGGCATCTAATTATGCTAAGCATGCTGGATTACAGCTTCAAATAGTTTGTGCATATTCTTTACCTAGTTATGCAGCTGTATCTTTTGATGCGACTTATACTGCGATTGGTGATGATAATGTTGCTCATCAAGACGCTCAGGAAATTCTTTCTAAAGCAAAAGCTGTAGCTTTAGAACAGGGTGTGGATGCAACAACGTTAATCGTTACTGGCGATCCTTCTTCTGTGTTTGTAGAGCTTTCTAGGAACTATCAGCTTATTGTTATTGGTAACCGAGGTAAAGGTGGATTGGCTGAGCGTTTGCTTGGCACGACAAGTTCTTCGCTTCCAGCCTACGCTTATTGCCCAATTGTTGTTGTTCCATATACAGATGATGATGGTCAACGAATCCACTTGAATAATAAGATTTCTAAGATTGCTGTTGGCTCCGACGAGTCTAAGTGGGGATTAAAAGCTCTTGAGATTGCTGCAGATTTGGCTGATAGTTGGAACGCACAATTAGATGTGATTTCTGCTGTTCCTAGCGTTCAGGGTGCAGAAGGTGACACTGCTGTTATGGGATCTTATATGGAAGATCTTGATGAGAGAGTAAAGCCTATTTTGCAGCGTTTGCCAAATCTAAAGATTCATCGTTCTGTAGTTCCAGGTTCTGCTGTAAACGCTTTGACTCAAGCGAGCTTAAACAATGATTTGGTTGTTGTGGGTTCACGAGGACGTGGTGGTTTTACAGGATTGCTTCTTGGTTCTATTAGCCAAGGTTTGTTGCAGCATTCTTCTAGACCGGTGTATGTGGTTCCACGTAAGTATGTGGAGTTAAGCGCTGCTCAAGTAGCACAGCAGTCTAAGGTAAGTAATGATACTAGTGCTATTGATTCTATAAGTGGCGTTCATACAGTTGATGTTCCAAAAGCTGGTGTGGAAGCTGCTAAAGAAATCGAGCAAACTATTGATCCGCTTCACTAGTAGTTTGTAGTAGAGAAGTAGCTTGTAGTAGAAAATAGCGTCCAAAGCACTAAAACAGTGTTTTGGACGCTATTTTGTTGCAAAGCTAGCCCAGGCATGTACTATGTGCTTTTTATTTGTTTAAGTTTGATTTTTACTTGTTTTTAAGTAAAAATCGTGCGCGTCTTTTTTCGCGAGCAGCGCGTTTTTTAGCAAGTTCGTTATTGTTCATTTCAATAGCAAGTTTATAAATTTTAATTAGCTCTTGAGCTTGCTTTTTAAAGTCATTGTTCTTTGAGTATTCGAGAACATTTGCTTTTAGTTGTGCTTGCTCTTCTTCACTCATGTTAAGAACGTGACTAAACACTTGCTTAAAGTCTTCTTTAGAATCCCACTGATAACCATTTTTGCCACTAATAATCTGATTCTCATTAGGGATATCGTGCTTTACGAGAGCAAATAATCCAGATGCCATGGCTTCAAGCATAGAAAGTGAATGCATTTCCGATAGGGAAGCGGTAGTGTAGTAGTCCATAGCGTGCAAATACTTAGGGATCTGCGTGTGTTCAATAGGGCCAAGTAGGTAGATTCTATCTTCAAATCCTTTGCTAGCTACTTTCTTACGCAAGTCTTCTAAATCAGGTCCTCCGCCAATAACAACGAGTCTAGCTAATTCGCGTGGAAAATCGCAATACATAAAGTTGTCAATAAGCTCAGAGATATTCTTTTCTGCTCCGATTCTTCCAACAAAAACGAAGAGTTTCGTGGAATCAGCAATACCGTATTTTTTACGGAATTCTTTTCTAAAAGCAATTCGCTCTGGTGTAGGCAAGAACTTTTTATATTCAACTGCATTGCTAAGAACAACAACTTTTTTATCGACTTTTTGACGATCAATATAAGCTTGAGCCTTAGCGGACATACTAGTAATAATTGTTGCATTTTTAGAAAATCGCGTAAAATATTTTGCTGAAATATTCCTAGAAAACTCTGTAAAATGCTTTAGACCAATATAAAACAGGAACTTATCGTATTCTGTATGAAGAGTATAAATAACAGGAACATGTTCTTTTTTAGCAACTTCTAGACCTATTTCACCAATACCAAACTCATTTTGTATATGAATAACATCTGGTTTAAAGTTGATAGGGAATTTTTTGCGCATGTTTCCAATCGGAATTGCAACTCTATACTTGTATAGCTTTTTAAGAAGTATTCCTGGAACGTATACAACTCCGTCTACAAGCTTAGTTTTTCGCTGTTTTTCGGATCCAACCGTAACAACAAGAACCTCGTGTCCAAGTTCCTCGTACATTTTTTTAAGCATGTATGATTGCGTTGCTACGCCATTTATGTATGGTGGATATGTTTCTGTAAAAATCGCGATTTTCAAAGTTTCCTCCAGTTACATAAATAGCTCTAACAACGTTAAAAGTGTAGCATTGTGTAAGTTATTGCGCCACAAATTGTGATTTTTAGCGTTTTTAGTGTCTTACATTTACTGTTACACGCACTTGCGCACCGCGTTCAAGAGTGTGCTTAACTGTGCAACCCTTGTTGATATGTCTTTCCATGCGTTCTTTTAGTTCTTTTGCATTTTCATCGTTTAAAGCAGGTTTTGCGCTTGTAGCATCAACTGTTACATCCTCTTGGAATCTTAAGTAAGTTCCTTCTTCTGGATCATAAGTTCCATTTACAAGAACTCGAGCGCCTTTTCCTTCTCCGAGCGCATGTTCAACAGCGTATTGGCTGCTTAAAGCTGTGCAACCAGCTAGAGCTATTTGCATTAGTTCCACAGGTGAAAATTGTCCTTCTCCTTTACCAAATTTTAGTGTTGCACCATCATCACTTTGTGCTTGCCAAGACCCGTCTTCTAAACGTTCAACCCATATTCTTCTAGTCATTTTTGCTCCTTTGCATTTTTATACATTAACACATTGTGATTATGTTTGTGCTTATGTCTATTTGTTTTTAACTTTTATTTTTTAAGACAAACCTATTATAACTAGCATGCTTTGATTTCAGTTTGATTCTTGTTCTTATATTTCTTATATTTACTTTTGGTGGTGTTGAATTTAGCTAATGATAAAATAATCTCATGGCTTTAACTCAAGAAGAACTTGCGGATATCCGCTCTCGCGTACCACAGAAACCTACTTCCGATATTCCTACACCTTATGAGGATTTGGTTAGAAAAATACTTATGGAAGGTACTTTAAAATCGGATCGCACTGGTACTGGAACAATATCTCTTTTTGGTCAACAAATTCGATTTGACTTAAGCAAGAGTTTTCCGCTTATAACCACAAAAACAGTGTTCTTTAAGGGACTTGCATATGAGCTTCTTTGGTTCCTTAAAGGTTCTAGTAATGTGCGCTGGTTGCAAGAAAACGGTGTGCATATTTGGGATGAGTGGGCAGATGAAAATGGCGATTTAGGTCCTGTTTACGGCGTTCAGTGGCGTAGTTGGCCAGCGCCTACGCAAGAAAATCCTAATCGAACAATCGACCAGATTGCAAACGTTATGGAGCTTATTAAAAATCATCCAGATTCTCGTCGAATGATTGTCAGTGCTTGGAATCCTGCAGAAGTAGAGAATATGGCTTTGCCGCCTTGTCACTCGCTTTTCCAGTTCTATGTTGCTGACGGCAAGCTTTCTTGCCAGCTTTACCAGCGTTCTTGCGATATGTTCCTTGGCGTGCCATTCAACATTGCTTCTTACTCGCTTTTAACAATGATGATGGCTCAGCAAGCAGGATTGGAACCAGGAGAGTTCGTGTGGACAGGTGGCGATTGCCATATTTACGATAATCACGTAGAGCAAGTGCTTGAGCAGCTTTCGCGTGAGCCGTACCCGTATCCGCAGCTTGAGATTCGTAAAGCTGATTCAATTTTTAGCTACGACTATAGTGATTTTAAGGTTGTTGATTATAAGCATCATCCTACGATTAAAGCTCCTGTAGCTGTGTGATCTTATTTATTAGTTGCTTATTAGTTTGAGTTTTTGACTAGGAGTTTTATGGCAAACGATATTCCTGTGCGTTTAATTTGGGGGCAAGCATACGATTTGGAAGGCCGCGTAGGCGCAATGGGTGTAAATGGTGGTATGCCATGGAGACTTTCCACAGATTTGCGCTATTTTAAAGCCATGACAATTTCTTGCCCAGTAATAATGGGTAGGGGAACTTGGGATTCTATGCCAGAAAAGTTCCGTCCTCTTCCTGGGCGAGAAAATATCGTTGTTTCTAGGAATCCAGATTTTAATTCAGATGGTGCAAAAAGTTTTACAAGCATTGAAGAAGCAATATGTTACGCAAAAAAATGGATTGAAGATAATCCTATTGAGCATGTAGATTCTTCAGATTTGCCTAAAGATGGTAGCGCAGTTTGGATTATTGGTGGCGGAGCAATTTTTAGAGAAGTGATTGAGTCGCAAATTGTTGACGCTGCCTATGTAACTCAAATTGACACTAGAGTAGAAGCTGATACGTTTGCTCCTAACATTCAGAAACTTGTAGATGATGGATTGTGGAAAGTTGCACGTGATTGTGATTGGCAGGAATCGACTATAAAAGTTGGCGCAAATCAATTCAATACAAAATATAAGTTTATGGTTTATGAGCCAGTTAAATCTAAAAATAAGCTAGATTAAGGATATGTATGGAATCTTTAAACAAAATTCACGTAGATGCTAAGCATCCGTATGTTGTTATGACGGTTTGTACAGGGAATATTTGCAGATCGCCAATGGCAGAAATTGTTTTGCGTAACGAGTTTAAGCTTAGAGGATTAAGCGATGTTGTTGCTGTAAAATCATGTGGCGTAAGTGACGAAGAATACGGAAATCAGATTGATAGACGTGCGCAAAGAGAGCTTAAAAGTAGGGGTTATTCTTTGCCGTTAAGCCATTTTGCGCATAGGATTGAGCGAGATGAAATAGAAGAGACGAATCTTTTTCTTCCAATGACTGCTTCGCATATGCAATCTTTGCTCAGGATTATTCCGCCACAAAAGCGTAGTCTTGTTCACATGTATAGGTCTTTTGATCCGTCTTTAGAAAAGCCACAAGTTGGTCGCGAAGCTGTTTTGGATTTGGCGGACCCATGGTACGGAGGTCCTAAAGAGTTTGAGATTGCAATGGATCAAGTGGAGGAGTGTGCTCCTTACATTGTGGATTGGGTAGAGTCGCAGATAACGCGCGAATAATAATTGCGTAAAGTCATATAAAGTCGCTTAAAATATATTAAAACCAGACGAACCAATTGGAACGTCTGGTTTATTTTTATGCCTTTTATTTAAATAAAACCTACGATTTATTTTCCTCTTAAAGCTCTGCGACTTACTCGAGGAGCATGAGTTGGGTCAATTCCTTTTGGAATACCGAACCCAGATTTGCCCTGTAGTGTACGCAAACGATCATTCAAAATTGCAAGCTCAGTTTTAGTGAGGAAGAAGCGACGATTAGGGTGAATCATCTTAAACAAAGCAAACTTGTGATTTGTAGGCATTAAAGTTTTAGATTTTAAAACCTTACTTCTTAGATCCCTAAGTTTAACTTGATTTTCACCATTACCGACGCAAATGCGGTAAACAGGAATATTAGATCCTGCTGTAACACTTTTAATCGCGTGCTCTTGGCGATTCATAGCTTGGCTTAAACGCTCATAGTTACCTTCGCCAACAAGGAAGATTCCGTTAAAACCAGTTCCTCTCCAAATAGCATCTTTTGTGCGAGGATCAACCCACACAGGTTGTTGAGGGAAAGTAAATCCGCCTTTGTTAATAGCAGATACAATGCCAGCCGCAGCTCCAGGCTTTCCTTCTAGTCTTGCATAGCCAACCTTATCTGCGCGTTTAGTGAGAACAACAGTAAACAGTAAAAGACCCAGCATAAGTGCTGTTATTACCATCATAATCCAAGTCAAAATGGACCATCTAAGAATAACACCAGCTACAATGCACAGCACAACAGGAGCTACAAAAGCTAAGCCAAGCCAAAGTGGAAGCTGCTTATCGTCTGTATGCGTGTACTTGTAGATACGCATAATTTGTGAAATCATGCCTGGCTTCTTAATGCCTTTTGGTTTATCGTTTGCCATTTGCGTTTATCCCCTAATACATAATATTAGCGTTTTATTGCTTTGTATTTTGTTGCTTTATTGCTTAGTAATCATACCCTAAACACGCTTATGCTATAAATCATAGCTTTGTTAGTATACTAGCGATTTATTTAGGCCAATTACCGCGCTTTGGTGTACTTGGCTTTGGGAGTCTCCATCTGCGCATTTGTATTGCTCGACTGCAAGCATACATAGCAGATCTAGAGCTTTTGCCAACAGAAACTTCGCCGTATCGCTTAACAAGCTCTTTACGAAGCTTGCGCCACATTATTATAACGTCAATAATTGCAGCAAAAAGATATGCGTAAAGAACAATCGCAAGAGCAAAATATAGAGCAATATACTTAGTGGATAAGAAGTTTTGAGTTAAGAATATGCAGAGCATAATAACGATTGCAAACGGCACAAAAAATTCGCCAATATTGAAACGCGCATCTACATAATCTCTAATATAAACTCTCCATGGAAGCTGCTCTGACTTTGGCATATGAGCTAAGTCTCCATTTTTCATCGCATCGTATTGAGCATTTTCTTTTTCGCGCAATCTGGCTCGCGCAGCCTTTGCGCTTGCTTTTCTATCCGTTGGAACTAACGGTCTAAGATTCTGCGCTGTAGCTTCGCTTTGCTTCGGCGTTGGAGCGTTTTTTGTGCGAGTCTTTGCCTTATCTTCTATTTTATTTTCACTATTTTCATTAGTCGCTGATTGATTGCCATTTTGTGCACCATTATCAGCAGATTTTTTTACGAATGGATTCCATGTCATGTTTGCAGATTACCCAACAGACTAGACGCGTTATGAGCAATTTCGTTGGTTATGAATAGTCTGATAGTAGTAATTCAACTAATGTTTTTACTAATCTACTGTTTTTTGGAGGACTTATGGCTAGTTTAGAGGTTGCTGATGTGCGTTCGCGCGTGCAAAACGCTTGGGAAGACGTTATTAGCGTATTAAATAAGAAGATCTCTTTAGGAGCTGTTTCTGCTAAAGGCATTACTGGAGATCATATGCGTGCTTCGGCTGAGTATGTGGCTGAAGTTTTGCGCGAAGTGGGTGTAGATGCTCGCGTTGAGCAGTCTCAGAATCCGGATGGTACTCCTGGAGCTTTTGAAGTAGTTGGATCTCGTATTGTGGATCCTAGCGCTCCAACTGTTTTGCTTTACGCTCATCACGATGTTCAGCCTGTTCCAGATGCAAGCGAATGGAATACTGATCCTTTCAAAGGAACTGAAGTAGATGGTCGCTTGTATGGCCGCGGTAGTGCTGATGATGGCGGCGGAATTGCAATTCACTACGGTGCTTTGCGCGCTTTAAGCGAAGATTTAGGCGTAAATATTAAGGTATTTATTGAAGGTGAAGAGGAAATGGGCTCTCCAAGTTTCATTCCATTCATCGAAGCTCATAAAGATGAGTTTGAATCAGACGTTATTATTGTTGCCGACTCTGGAAATTGGTCTGCGGATGTTCCAAGTCTTACGACTAGTTTGCGCGGAAACACTACTGTAGACGTTAAAGTGAAAGTTCTTGGACATCAGGTTCATTCTGGACAGTTTGGCGGACCAATTTTAGACGCATACACGCTTGCTTCAATGCTTATTGCTTCTCTTTATAACAAGGAAGGTGATTTGGCCGTTCCTGGAATTGAATCGCAAGAGCCTGTTGGCGGTTTGCAACGTGATTTGGATGAGGCTCAAGTTCGCGCAGATTCTTCAGTAGTGGATTCTTACAAGCTTGCTGGTACTGGTTCCCTTGCTGCTCGTATGTGGACTAAGCCTAGCTTGACTGTTATTGGTATGGATGCTCATCCAGTAGAGGAAAGCTTTAATGTGATTGCTCACGAAACGCGTTTGCGACTTTCGCTTAGAACTGCGCCTTGCCAGCGTCCAGAAGAAGCGCAAAAAGCTTTGAGCGACTTTTTTGTTGCAAACGCCCCATTCGGTGCGCAAGTTACTGTAAAGCCAGTTGACAATGGTATGGGTTGGGCTATGGATCCTGATGCTGTAGCAACTAAGGACGCTTTAGCTTCTATGAAGGATGCTTTTGGCGTGGATCCTATTAACAAGGGCGAAGGTGGTTCGATTCCATTTATTCCAGAATTGCAACGAATTTTCCCTAAAGCTCAGGTTTTGGTGACTGGACCTGAAGATCCAAAGTCTAATGCGCATAGTCCTAACGAGTCGATTTCTCTTTCTGGCTTGAAATCGAATATCGTAACTGAAGCTTTGCTTTTAGATCGTCTAACTAAGTAAACTTAACAACTCGTATACAATCGCTATATAAAATTTTAGCGTTTGTATACGAGTCTACGCAATGACGTAAAATCTTCACACGACACGGGTGCTTTGCATTAATTTGTAAAGCTGAGAGAAACCGCTTGAACGTGAATCCAGGTAATGCTGGCGCACGGAGATCTGTTTTTCCCGTGCCTTAATGGTGACCTACGATTTAAGCCAACGCATAAGTCGTAGTGAAAGAACAGTAAAGCACATATCTATGTCGAAAGAAAATGTCTTATTGCAATGCAATCAGCGATGTAAATCACTGATATGACGTTTTGTTATTAGGATAAGTCAAAAACGTGTTTGTAATAAAGACATTTTAGGATTTTTAGGTCGTTAAAAAGTCCGTAGCAGATCTAAATGATTCTAAAAGAAAAAATTAAAAAATAGATAGAAAATAATTAAATAAAAATCATTGCCATAAAGGATTTTGCTATGCCCGATGCATTTGAAACGCCAGTTTTGAACAAAACTAATACGCAGGATGCCGAAACATTCCTTCCATCGGCTAGCTGCAATGCTCAGCTACGTTTTGATAATTGGGGTTATCGTCATGCTTCTCGCAAACATTTTGCTGTACGCGGGTTGAACCTAACAATTGAAGCAGGGCAAAGAGTTTTGTTGCTTGGTGCATCGGGCATAGGCAAATCCACAATTCTTGAAGGTGCTGCTGGGCTGATTGGTAGTGATATTGTTAAATCTAGCTCAAATAATTCAAAGCCTGATTCGAAGAAGAATGTTTTAGTAGAAGATGAAGATGGCGGTGTAAGCGAAGGCTCAGTATTCGTAGATGATTTACCAGTTCATAAAGCGCGTGGGCGAGTAGGATTAGTGTTACAAGATCCAGAGGCTCAAGCTATTTTTCAGCGTTTAGGGGATAACGTCGCCTTCGGTCCTGAAAATATGAATGTTCCTCGTAAAGAAATATGGGATCTTGTTAATAAAAGTCTTGAAGAAGTAGGTTTAGAAGGATTACAGTTACACCGTTCTACCGCCCATTTAAGTGGTGGTCAAATGCAGCGTCTGGCATTGGCTGGAGCATTGGCTATGAAGCCAAGTGTGCTTCTTTTAGATGAGCCTACTGCGAATCTAGATCCAGATGGTGTTAATCAGATTGTAAAAGCTGTTGGTAAAGTTTTAGACGATACCAATGCAACAATGGTTCTTGTAGAACATCATGCGCAGCCTTGGATTGATTTGATTGATAGAGTAGTGGTTCTTGGTCTTGATAATTCTGTGAACAATACTGAAGAGAATAATTATGTTCACGATGATGATATTGCGCGAGACGAGTTTGCGCAAACAGTTATTGTTGCAGATGGAACTCCAGACGAAGTGTTCAGTAGAAGCGATCTTGATTTTGAAAACCTTGGGATTTGGCTTCCTGACAAGTATAAAGATCCGCAAGATCGCAGAATTGGTAGGATTTATGTTGAATGTGAACCAGATTGCGATCCAGCAAAAGGTGATGGAAGAGTAGTTCTATCAACAGAAAACCTTGCGATTAGTCATACGAGTACTCCAATAGCCAAAAATATCAATTTGAAATTTAATTCTGGACAAATCACAGCATTAGTTGGAGCAAATGGTGCTGGAAAATCCACTTTATCTCTAACTTTGGCAGGATTAATTCCAGCTTTAGAAGGTCAGGTTGTAGCTAGTGAGGATCTTTGCGAAGGCGCTGGTGGCACCGATCCTATGAAATGGAAGTCTACTGATCTTGCTAAAAGAATTTCATACGTTTTCCAGAATCCAGAACATCAGTTTGCGTGTGGAACTGTTCTTGAAGAAGTTATGCTGGGTCCTATTAGAACTGGAATGAGTGAAGAAGACGCTAAAACTAAAGCAGAGTCTTTATTAGATAGATTCCGCCTATCTAGATATTCTAACGCAAACCCATACACTTTATCTGGAGGTGAAAAGCGTAGACTTACTGTTGCTGCATCTTTGGCTGCAGCTCCAAGAGTTTTAATTTTAGATGAACCGACTTTTGGACAGGATCGTAAAACTTGGTTACAAATTATAAAACTCATTGCAAGCCTTCGCGCAGATGGCGTTAGTGTTATTGTTGTTACTCATGATAGAGAGTTAGTAGATGCGCTTGGAGCGCGTTTAGTGGAACTTAAAACTAATGTGGATTCCACTAATAACGAATCTTATGAGTCTGAAAATGTAGATAATTCACAAGAATATTTAGCATTATCTTCGTCAACAGATGCAACGAATATATCTCGAATAGAAGTTAGCGATGTGAACCATCGTGATGAGGCAGCTCGCGCATCAAGTTATTCTCCATTCTTGGCATCTTTGAATCCTGTGTATAGGATGCTTGGAGCTTTCCTACTTTCGGTTCCGCTTTTGTTTACTCTCGACTGGCTTTCTGCAACAATAGCTTTGGTTTTGGAGTTTGTGATTCTTTGGGTTGTTAAAATGAACCCTTTGCGAGTTATTAAACTTTCTTGGCCTGTATGGGTTGGTGCTCCTGGATCTGCATTAGCAGTGTGGTTGTATGGTAAATCAGGTGGAGCAACATGGTTTGATTGGGGAATTATTCATGTAAGTGATCATTCCACAACTCTTGCAATTGCAACATTCATCAGAATTTTAGCTATCGGTGTTCCAGCTATTGTTACTGTTATTGGCATTGATGCAACTGATTTAGCTGATGCCTTTAGTCAAGTTATGAAATTGCCAGATAGGTTTGTTTACGGTGGATTAGCTGGTATGCGATTGTTTAGCGTCCTTCAAGATGATTGGGCTGCTCTCAGTGCATCTAGGCGTTCTCGCGGACTTGGCGATGATAGTAAGATTAAGGCTTTTATGCCTCAAGCTTTTGCTCTTTTGGTGCTGTCTATTCGAAGATCTACAACTTTGGCTACGGCTATGGAAGCTCGTGGATTTGGCGGAGAAAACCCAAGATCTCATGCACGTATAAGCCATGTGAATAAACGCGATTATGTGTTTATGATTGGGTGCTTAATTATTCCTGCTATCGCTTTAATCGCTGCTGTATATTACGGTACTTTTGCTCTTCTTGGAGGAAATTAATACTAACATACAATGTGGGCTTAATGGGATTCGAACCCACGACCTTCTGCTCCGGAGGCAGACGCTCTATCCACTGAGCTACAAGCCCGCAACTTGTGAAAGTATACACGTTGCTAGGGATTGAAAGTATACGCTATTAGCCAATCTTTGTGACTTTAATGCATACTTTAGCGAGTTATTACGCTTTTAAGATCGCTTGCTACTTTTTTAGGATCTTCAGCGCACATGAGAGCAGATACAGTGCATACTCCATCAATGCTTAGGTCTTTGATTGGAAAAACGGTGTTTTCGTGTATTCCACCAATCGCTAGAGTTTTTACACCCATGCTGTGTGCTACTTTTGCTACTTCATTTACGCCTTCAACTCCAAGAGGAGGAACATCATGCGCCTTAGTATTTGTGGCAAATGCAGCTCCGATTCCTATAACATCAGGAAGTGGAGTATCGTTCTCTTTGCACTCTTTATATGCTTTTTCCATTAGGTCTACTCTTGCGCAAGAAAGTCCAATCATCCATTCGGCTGGCATGGATTTACGTGCTGTAACGAAAGGCGTGTCTTTTTGACCAATATGCAGGTTGAATCCCAGTTTTGCTGCGGTGTCAACGTGATCGTCTATGAAAATCGGTATATCTCCATGTTTTGCTTTTATAAGTGTTTTGCGTAACTTTATGGCTTTTTCTGATATTTCAGTATCGTTGGAGTATTTATCTCGCAATTGAACTACTGTCACTCCTCCATCTATGGATTCTACTGCAACTTGTTCTTCGCTACGGTTTCCCATTCGTGGATCTGTGACTAGGTAAAGCGTCCAATCTGTTGGTTCTATGCTAAATTCAATGTTTGTTAGTTCAAACATGTTGTTTACACTTAATGTTTGCAATGCGTCGATCCACAGTGTTTTGAATGTTCCTGGTGCGGTTGTTTGTCTTGCTGCAAACGTTCCAGCTGCTGCAGCGTGCACGTGTGCAGCCACTGTTGCTGCCACTGGGCGCTCTGGGTTTGCACCCACATATGCCGCCACTAATGATCCAAGAGCGCACCCAGTTCCTACAACTTTTGTCATAGCCTTGTGTCCACCAGTTATTCGCACTAGGCATCCGTGACCGTATACCGCGTCTTTTTCTCCAGATATTGATATTACAGATCCGTATTCTTTTGCCAGTTTTTTGGCTGCTTCTAGCGCGGAGTTTACTGGATCTTGCGCATCTACGCCTTTCATCTGACTGTTTTGCCCAACTAAAGCTAATATTTCGCTTGCGTTCGCTCGTATTACTGTTGGGTTTCGTTTTACTATTTCTCTTACAAATTTTGTTCTAGTGGTTAATTCGTCTACTCCAACTCCAACTGGATCTAGTACCCAAGGAGTTTGTGTTTCTTCGCAAGTTTCTATTGCTTTGCGTATGGCTTTGCCTTTTATCTCTTCGAATGTTCCAACATTTACTAGAACGCCTGACGCTATTTTTGCAATGCCTGCTGCTTCATCTGGGTCGCATACCATTATTGGCGTAGCTCCTGCGGAAAGTAGTACATTTGCTGTTATTTCTTGAACAATATTGTTTGTTATGCAATGAGTTAGTGGCTTCTTTGCTCTCACTCTTTCTATGCATGATCTAACGTCATTTAGAAACATTCGTCTTCTTGCGCGAACGCTAAAACTTGTATCTATATTTGTATCTATATTTGCATTTGATTCGTTTAATTCTTCCATGATTTTCCCTTCGCTAGCACTACCTAGATCAGGTTTAACGGGTGTAATCTCAGCGTTTTTACGCACCCCGAACCGAATTTGACTATATCGTTTGTGTATGACGTTTGGCTATGTAATATTTTATTTCGCGCGTTTTGCGTTGTTTCGCTTGAAATTTCGGGGATGATTGAAGATTATTGTTTTAGATTTTATAAAATTTTTCCATTAATTTTTTATTTTTGTTTGCATTTGTACTTTTATAGTGTTAGCATCAAACACAACACAAACAGATATCGTAAATTTTACGATTTACGATTTTGGATTTGTGATTGACCACATTAAGCGTTTAGCTTTGCAGCTAAGTATTAAGGAGGCGGCTATCATGCGTAACATGAATGCTCAAGCTCGCGATACTTTTGATGCTGCTCGTATGTGGTGGTGGCAGACTTCTCTTTGGCGTAGTTTACTCTAAAGTTTTAGAAGCTGCTTGTTTAGGCTTGTAAAAGACCTCTAGGGTAAACCTGGAGGTCTTTTTTATATCTCCAGAAAGCCAAATCTATTTGGATTAATTTTACGTCTAAAACAAATCTATAAACATAAAAAACAATTAAAAAATTGTTTAAAACAATCAACATAAAAATCTACATAAAAGGAGAAAATCATGGCTCAGGAAATTAATGAAACTAAGCAGGAAACCTCATTTACTTCTGCTGAATCTAGTGTTAATCAGGCTGCGGATTTACTTAAAGGTGTAAATGTTAAAAAGCATGCTTTAGATATTACGTCTTTGGTGTTGGTGGCTGTTCTTTTTGCAGCAGGATGTATTCTTGACTTTACAGTTGCAAAAGCGCTTTCGATTGGAAATATTCAGCCAGAGTTTGTAATCGCATCGTTCTGTCTTGCTATTTTATTGGTTCGTCCAAATGTTATTCAGGGTGCGATTATTGGTGCTTTGGCTGCGACTTTAATTCAATTTAACACTTCAATTCCTGGTCTTGAATACGCTTGCGATATTCCAGCAGCAATTATTATGACTTTGATGTTGATGGGTTATTTAAAGGCTTTTCCTAAGGATGCCGCTAGAAAGTTCAGTGTTTTCCCATTCATTTCTGCCTTTATTGCAACTGTTATTTCTGGAATGATTTTTGCAACAATCGCATCTTTCTTTATTCTTCACTCTCCAAACACTGTTCTTGTTATGCTTCCAATCATTTTGGGTACTGCTGTGTTTAATGCTGTTGTTGTTGAGGTTCTTTACACTCCAATTCGACTCGTTTTACACAAGTAAATCAGAATTGAAAAATAATTAAACAAATTAATTTAAATCAATATAAATAAATATCAAAACATATATAAATAACAAAAGTCGATAATTAAAACTTGATTATCGCAACTTAAAGGAGAAGATTATGAATCAGGAAATTAACGAACATGAAGGTAATATGCTTAATGCTGTAAGTATTAAAAAGCACGCTTTAGATATTACGTCTTTAGTGTTGGTGGCTGTTCTTTTTGCAGCAGGATGTATTCTTGACTTTACAGTTGCAAAAGCACTTTCAATTGGAAATATTAAACCAAACTTCTTAATCGCATCATTCTGCCTTGCGATTTTGCTGGTTCGTCCAAATGTTATTCAGGGTGCGATTATTGGTGCTTTGGCTGCGACTTTAATGCAATTTAACGCATCTATTCCTGGTCTTAATTATGTTTGCGATATTCCAGCAGCAATTGTTATGACTTTGATGATTATGGCTTATGTCCGCGTTTTCCCTAAGGATGCTGCTAGAAAGTTCAGTATTTTCCCACTTATAGCAACTTTTATAACTACAGTTGTTTCTGGTTTAATATTTGCATCTACTGCATCTTTCTTTGTTCTTCATTCTCCTAAGACTATTCTTGTTATGCTTCCAATCATTTTGGGAACTGCTGTGTTTAATGCTGTTGTTGTTGAAGTTCTTTACACTCCAATTCGACTCGTTCTACACAAGTAAGTATTTGAATTTGTGTTGGATAATATCCAATAAGTCATATAATCGTCAGAGAGTAATCAATAAGTAATGTTTATAGTATTGTTGGATTTTTAAGAGTTAGGAATTGTTGTGTCTTTGCTTGAGCTTAGGGAAGTATCTTTTAAATATTTGAATCATAATAAGGATGATTCTTTAGACTCTGCAAAGGCACAAGATTCCACTTTTGCCTTGAACAATATAAGCCTTAGTATTGAAGCTGGCGAATTTGTTGGAATTATTGGACCATCTGGATCTGGTAAAACAACTCTTGCCTCTATTTTCTCTGGTGCTATTCCTCATCATTATTCTGGAGAACTTTCTGGAATCGTTAAGATTGCAGGTCAAGAAACTAAAAATCTTGCTTTAACTAATATAGCCTGCTTAATTGGATCAGTTATCCAAGATATTGATGCGCAAATGGTGGCTGCAAACGTAGAAGATGAGATTCTTTTTGGTCTAGAAAACTTTGGTGTTGCGCACAATGAAATACCGAATCGAATCGATGAAGCTTTACAAATTGTTGGCATTAGTGATTTGCGCAACCGCGATTTAGACACTCTTTCTGGAGGTCAAAAGCAGAAAGTTGCGATTGCTGCTATTCTTGCGCTAAAACCTAAAGTTATGGTGTTAGATGAGCCTACGTGCGCTTTAGACCCTGTTTCTTCTAAAATGATTTTTTCGATTCTTAAAGATTTGAATAAGAATTTTGGAATAACGGTTGTTGTAATTGAGCAGAAAGTGGCGCTTTTAAGCGAGTATTGCAAGCGTTTGGTTGTGCTTTCTAATGGCACTTTATCACTGGATTTTCCTGTTGGACAAGCGCTAAAAAATATGGATTTGCTTTATTCTATTGGAATAAATTATCCGCGCACTACGCATTTAGTTAATGATTTACAGCGTGAGAGTGTTTGCTCTAAAAGCGATTTGCCTGTGTCTGTAGAAGATACAGTAAATACTATTGTTAATACGATTAATAGTGGAAATTCTTTAGTTTCACATGATGATTCACATAGTGAATGCGATGAAGATAAATGTGCGGCTGCTTTCGACTTTTCCAATGCATCGCAAAACTTAGCACAAAATTCTTCACCATGTCTTTCTTTGCAAAATGTTAGTTTTTCATATCCGAGTGGTGTTAGTGCTTTAGAAAACGTGTCTTTTGACGCTTATCCTGGGGAGCTTGTAACTCTTGTTGGAAGAAATGGTGCTGGAAAAACAACTGTTACTAAGATAATAAACGGTTTGCTTAAGCCAAGTAGTGGAAGTATTTTTATTGATGGCAAAAATACTAGCAACATGAAAATAAGCCAAATTGCTCACTATGTTTCGACTCTTTTCCAGAATCCAGATCGTCAGCTTTGTAAAGATACTATTTTAGAAGAAGTAGCGTTTAGTTGTATTCTTTTAGGTGAGTCTGTTAAAGAAGCTAATGATCATGCTATGCAAGTGATTGAAAAGCTTAATTTAGATCCTAATTCTAGCCCTTTTATGCTTTCTAGAGGTCAGCGTCAGATGGTTGCTTTGGCTGCAACTGTTGTAACTAAACCTAAGATTCTTGTGTTAGATGAGCCTACTTGCGGACTGGATTACATGGAATGCTTGAGAATTATGCAAGTTGTAGAAGACCTTAGAGACCATGGTTGTTGCGTAATAATGGTTTGTCACGATATGGAAGTGGTTCTTGATTTTGCAACGCGTTTAATCGTAGTAAATGATGGACATATTCTTGAAGGCGGAAGCATAAGCCATGTGTTTGAGAATAAGAGTATTTGCGATGAAGCTGCTTTATGTGCTCCTCTTTTGTGCGCTGTATCTCAGGGCTTAGTTAAAAATGGTTTTGCTAAGTGTAAAGGATTGTATAAGAGAGATATGTTGGTTAATGCTCTTAAAAAGAGTTGCAATTTGTAAAACAAATGGGTGATTTTTATGCAAACTAAGATTCTTACTTATAATGCTGGTTCAACTTTTTTGCACAAGGCAAATCCTATTGCAAAACTTATATTAGCTATAAGCGTTGTTGTGTCTGCTTTTATAGCTCAACAATTTAGCGTTCTTGTAACTATTGCAATATTGATTCTTGTTGCTATGGCTATGGCTGGGATTCTTAAAACTCTGTTTCCTCTTGTGCGCGCAATGCTTATTCTCGGCGTTGTAATGTTCTTTTTGCAAACGATTATTGCTCAGGGTGGAAATTATATGTTCTTGTGGTTTACATCAAGAGGAATTTCTGTTGCTGCAAGAGCATCTTTTAGACTATTCTGTTTTGCTTTGCCTCTTGTTAGCGTTCTTAGCATTACAAAATTGAACGATTTAGCTAATGCTGTTGTTCAATATCTACATGTTCCTTACTGTTATGTTTTTACTATTACTACAGCTGTGCGTTTTGTTCCTATTTTTGCGTACGAAATGTCTCAGATTACGGAAGCTCAAATGGCAAGAGGAGTTGAGTTCGATACTAAGAATCCTTTTAAAAAGATTAAGCTGATGATGCCTTTGATTGTGCCTCTTTTGGTTTTGTCTGTTCGTAAAGCCGATAGTTGTGCTTTGGCTGCGGAAGAACGTGGATTCTATTTGCGCACTCGTAAGTCATCTTATAAAAAGTACACTTTTGGATGGCGTGGGCTTGTTCTTATTGTAATATCTGCGATTATGATTGCTTTGCCTATAGTTGTGTCTATATTAGCTCCACAAATTATTTAAAATAGTTTAAACTAATCTAGAATAAGTTAAAAAATTCTAGAATCTAGGCGATTTTTGATGAATAATTTAAAGGTTTGGCTTAAAGGTGCAAGACTTTATACTCTTCCAATCGGAATAGTGCCAGTTATTATGGCGATTTCGATTTTTGCAAGATATTTATTCAGTGGTCAAATACTTGTAAAACCTTATAATATTGAAAATTTTGTTATTCAATCACTATTGTGTATAGGTGTTGCTGCTTTTATGCAGATTTCAGTGAACTATGCGAATGATTATTGTGATGGTTTGCGCGGATTAGATGATCAAAGATCTAATAGAGATTTAGGCGATAAAACATTGTGTGATGTGTCTTGGAGACTTGCAGACGCTGGTATTAAACCAAAATCAGTTTTGTATGCTGTTTGCATATCTGCCTTAGTATCATGTGTTTTTGGGTTAATCATTACTGTTAGAAGTGGAATTTGGATATTTATTCTTCTTGGACTAGTTTGTCTTATGGGAGCGTGGTTTTATGCGGGAGGATCGCATCCTTACGGTTACCGTGGTTGGGGAGAATTTAGTGCGTTTTTGTTCTTTGGACCTGTTGCTTTTCTAGGAACATTGTGTGCTCTTAGTTTTGGAAGTGGTTTTCCTAAAGAATCAATAACAACGGCAAGCGTTCCACAAATTGTGTTTTGTGTGTTATTGTCCATTATTCCAGGCGGATTCTCTGCTTGTCTTATGATGATTAACAATTTAAGAGATATAGAAAGTGATACAAAACACGCAAAATTTACAGCAATGTCAATTGTTGGGGAGAATATAGGGCGAATTATATTCGTTTCTGTTGTAATTATGTTTACGCTTCTGCAGTGTGTTTATGTTTTTCTTAATATATTTTTTGCTAAGTTTATGACAATAATTTGGAATGTAGCCAGATTGAATAAAAATGCTTTCAGAATAAATTGCTTCTTGTTTAATCAGGGTGTGTTTATTGTTTGCTGCATTTTGTTATTATTGCTTACCTACATGTTTATTAAAAAAGCGTATTCGCTAGCATATGCGGTTATATGTGGGAATTATGCTAATGCTTTTCCAATATGCGTATCTTTAGCAATGCTTGGTTCTTTGACTTTTGTATTGTCAATATTTGCATGCTAGCTTTACCGCATTAAAAAGCGGTTTATAATGTATTTTATACATGCGTACTAGTAAAATCGTATGGCAACGCGCACGGTGTGCTTTTAGTGTTTGTGCAATGAATATGCATGATGCTGGTTCACGCAATGACCGCAAAGCTGGCGTGTATTAGAGTGTGCAAAATGTGTGTTGGTGGAATACATAGCGCTGTTGCCTTGTGTTTTAGGGTAAGGAAATGAGGTTGTAAAATGTCTGCTGTAACCAGCGATGAAGAGATGGGGAAGTCGCCAGTTGTGCTTACCGATGATGAGTTGCGAGATGCGGCTGAGTTGTCTACTCCTAAAAAAGACGATGATAACAGTGAAAGCAAAAAAGAAAATGCTGAAAAAACTGTTGTAGTTGCAGAAGACGAGGCAGTGAACCGTATGGATCTTGTAGCAATGTTGGAAGATAATGGCTACAAGGTTGTAGGACAAGCAGCTAATGGAGAAGAAGCGGTTAATCTTACTCGTCAATTCCATCCAGATGTTGTTTGCATGGACGTTAAGATGCCAGTAGTAGATGGTATTCAAGCAGCTGCCACTATTTGTGACGAGAATATTGCTCCAGTTGTTATGCTCACTGCTTTTTCTCAATCTGATTTAGTTAAGAGAGCTACTGGCGCTGGTGCTATGGCTTATGTTACAAAGCCGTATGAGGAGTCAAAACTTTTACCTGCTCTAGAAGTAGCTATGGGTAGGTTTAGTGAAATTAACGATTTATTAGATAGTGTTGAGCGTACTGAAAATAAGCTACAGGATGCGCAAGATCAGCTTCGTAAAGCAGAAGAGAAGCTTAGGAAGGCTGAAGATACTCTTGAAGAGCGTAAGCTTGTAGACAGGGCAAAAGGTTTGCTTATGGACAAGGCTGGATTCTCGGAACAGGGTGCTTTCCGCTGGATTCAAAAAACTTCTATGGATCAGCGTATTCCAAAGAAGCGTCTTGCTTTGGCTATTATTGCTAAGTATGGTGAAGAAAAACCATCTGCAGAAGCGTAAACAGTATTCCAAAGCATTATTTAAAAACAATATTTTGTAGTTGTTACAATTAATGGTTGTGACAGCTATGGTAAATAATTTCATAAAAAATTTATTTTACGAGAACGCAGGTGGGTAGTTAAGTGAATGCCAGCATCGTTGCAAACGAGGATTCTTTGAATAATGAGGATGAAAATGGAACGTTGTTGGTGGTAGATGGCCACTCACTTGCGTTTCGTGCTTTTTACGCAATATCTGCGGATAATTTTTCAACAAAATCTGGTTTTGCAACCAATGCAATATGGGGTTTTTCAACAATGCTTTCTCAGGTTATTGAAAAAGAAAAACCAGATAAGCTTGCTGTTGCTTTTGATGTTAAAGGCGGAACTTTTAGGAATAAACTTTTGCCGCAATATAAAGGAACTCGAGAAGCTGCACCAGAAGAGCTTCTAGCTCAACTTCCTGTTATACAAGAATTGCTCAATGCATTAGGTGTTAAATATATTACAAAACAGGGTTATGAAGGCGACGATATTATTGCAACCTTAGCCACAATGGGCGCTAAAGCTAAATATAAGACTCTTGTTCTTTCTGGAGATCGTGATGCGTTCCAACTTATTGATGAATATATAAATGTTTTGTATCCAGGCAGGCATTTTAAAGATTTAAAACAAATGGATACTGATGCGATTATTGAAAAATATAATGTTACGCCTAAGCAATATTCAGATTTAGCAGCGCTTAGAGGAGAAACTTCTGATAATATTCCAGGTGTTCCTGGCGTAGGCGATGGTTATGCAGCAAAGTGGATTAATCAATTCGGTGGATTAGAAGGCATTATAGAACACGCGGATCAGGTGACTGGCAAAAAAGGTGAGTCTTTGCGAGAAAGCATAGATCAGATTCGTCTGAATAAGAAAGTAAATACTCTTGTTAAAGATTTAGATCTTGGTGTTGGTATTAATGATCTTGAATTTGGAAATGTTGATGCCGCGTCAGTTGGCGAATTGTTTGAAAGACTCGAATTTGGTACTCGCAGTAGAAGGAAGATTTTAAAAGAATTTACGCGTGGAAGCAAAGAGCTTTTAGAAGAGAACATTAAGATGATGATTTCTGCTGGAAGCACTCATGCTGGCAGTGATGTTAGTTCTACAGAGTCTGATAATTCAGATGATTTAGAGGATTTCAAAACTATAGTAGATAAAATAAATATTCATAAAATTTATTCAGAATCTGATTTAGATAATTGGATTAATCTCGTGTCACCATGTATTGAGAAAAGTGAGTCAAATGGATCGTCAGAATTAGTTAAAGAGAATACGGAATATAAATCTAAAGCAACCGTAGATTTGTTTGAATTACTTGAGTCTCAAGAAAAACCTTCTTTAAATCTTATAAGAAATGATTTAGAGTGTGCAAAAACTATTAAAGATCACAAAGAACTAGTTATATATGCATTGCAAAAACCAAATAATAGTAGTCAGTTTGGTATTTATGCAGATGTGCTAGTAATGCTATCGCAAAATAATGCTGCAATTGTGTATTCTGATGTTCTTAATGGGGATTCTAGCGAAGATTGTAATGAAATCTGCCACAAGCTAAAAGATTTCATAAAAATGTATGAATCTTCAATTGTTTTGCATGACTACAAAAAACATATAGCTCTTCTTAAATCGCTGAAAATTGTAGATAATAATTACTCTTTTAATCCATTACTTGACACTCGTTTAGCATCTTATTTGATAGAACCAGATTTTCGCAATGAAAATATTGAAGATATGGCGGAACATGTTCTAAATATTCATGTAGAAAATGAAAAATCTAATGAAGAGCCTGCACAAGGAGAGCTTGATTTTGTTTTAGAAGATAGTGATAATCCTGAAGAGTTAAATCAAGAAGAGGATAAGCGTAAAAAGCAAGAAAAGCGTATTTTGGAAACTGCTATAACAATAAGATTGTTGGCAAAGCAATATGCTATAAAACTAGATGAACGTAAACAAACAGGCTTAATGGTCGATGTAGAAATGCCTGTTTCCAGGGTGTTAAGAGGCATGGAAGATGCAGGTGCTGCCGTAGATATGAACAGGCTCGTATCTATGAGAGATAATTTTGCGGCAGAAGCTCAATTTGCCCAAAAAATGGCTTTGGATGTGGCGAACAAGCCGATAAATTTGCAAAGTCCTAAGCAGCTTCAACAATTGCTGTTTGAGGATATGGGTTTAAAGCCTACAAGAAGAACGAAAAGTGGATCTTATACTACTAATGCAGAAGCATTGCAAGAATTATATGCAAAAATTGATCCAGATGAAAAAGCTAGTCAATTCTTGGGGGCTTTGCTAAAACATCGTGAGACAAACAAGTTAAAGCAGATTGTACAGAGTCTTATTGATTCTGCAAGATATGAAGATGGCAGGATTCATACCACTTTTGAACAAACTATTGCAGCTACTGGGCGTTTAAGTTCTTCGGACCCAAATTTGCAAAATATACCGAATAGGAATGTGGTTGGTAGGGAAATTAGAGCTGCTTTTATTCCAGGAAACCAATACGATCAGCTTATGAGTTGTGATTATTCTCAAGTAGAGCTTAGAATTATGGCTCATGCCTCTGCAGATGAAACACTTATTAAAGCTTTTAAGTCTGGTGTTGATTTTCATAAGTTTGTAGCAAGCTTGGTTTATAAGATTCCAGTTGAACAAGTTAGCTCAGATCAGAGATCGCATGTTAAAGCAATGAGTTACGGATTGGCATATGGGCTGAGTACTTATGGTTTAGCAAAACAGCTTTCTATTAGTCCTGCTGCTGCAGAAGTCCTTAAAGAAAAGTATTTCAATACTTTTGGTGGCGTGCATGACTATTTGGAGTCTTTAGTAGATAAAGCTAGAAAGCTTGGATATACTCAAACGATGTTTGGTCGTAGAAGGTATTTTCCTAAGCTAAATTCCACGAATAGGGCATCTCGTGAGGCTGCAGAGCGAGCAGCTTTAAATGCTCCTATTCAAGGAAGTGCTGCAGATATTATGAAGCTTGCAATGATTCAAGTAGATAAGGATTTGCGAGAAGCTAAAGTAAAAAGTCGTGTGATTTTGCAAATACACGATGAACTTGTTCTCGAAATAGCACATGGCGAAGCAGATATTGTAGAAAATATTGTTAAAAACGCTATGGAACATACTGTTGAGCTAGACGTTCCGCTTAATGTGTCTACTGGATTGGGAGCTGACTGGCAGCTTGCTGCTCACTGATTTTATTTGTGAGAATTATTGTAAAGCCAATGTAGGTTTATTGTAGGTTTATTGTAAAGGTGTAGAATATGGCAACTTTAGTTGATGTTGTTAGGGTTTTAGAAGACTTATATCCTCTAAATCTTGCTGAATCTTGGGATAATCCTGGACTAATTGTTGGAAATCCTATGGATAATGTGAATAAGATAGTTTGTTTATCTGATCCAACTTTAGAAGCTGTTGAAGAATCGTGCAAAATGGGTGCTAATTTGATTGTTTCTCATCATCCTTTATTCTTTAGGTCAGTTCATGAAGTTTCTGGTTTTTCTGTTCGAGGAAAAATAGTTCAGACGCTTATTGAAAATCGTTGTGGCTTGTGGGTTGGTCACACTAATGCGGATGCGGCTTTTAGGGGAGTGGCGGATGCTGCAGCTAATGCTTTTGGTCTTAAAGATTTGCATCCTCTTGTTCCAGCAAGTAATAATGACCTTTCTCTTGGTCTTGGTAGAGTTGGAGTGCTTGAGCAAAAAATCACGCTTAAAGAGTTTGCTATACGCGTTTTTAACGCTTTGCCTACTACTAATCTAGGCGTTCAAGTGTGTGGAGATATTAATGCTATGGTTAGCAAAATAGCTGTTCTTCCAGGTTCAGGTGATTCTTTATTTGATGAAGTTCGCGCTTGCGGAGCAGATGTGTATGTAACAAGTGATTTAAGGCATCATCCTGCAACGGACGCGTATGAGCAAGCTATTTATGAATCGCAACTAACGCACTCTAATATTATTAAGCCTATGCTTATAAACACTCCTCATAGTGCCATTGAGTCGTTGTGGTTTAAGTATGCTGTGCAAGATGTTCATGATTCTATATACAAGAATTTTGGTGAATCGTTGGATGTTTCTTGGATTGGTAGAGCTTTCGACCCTTGGAATTATGTGATTAATTAGAGTGATCGATCAGCGCGATTAGCGGATATGAATATGAAAAAACAGAAAAGTCTTGCCGATTTCTCAGCAAGACTTCATTCCGTGTCCGGAGCGGGACTTGAACCCGCACGCCTGTACAAATAGGCACTAGCACCTCAAGCTAGCGCGTCTACCATTCCGCCACCCGGACGGGTGTTTTAGACAACAGATAGAACTATAACATCTTTTTTAACTCTTTGCTTCGGCGTGTTGAAAATTAATCTATTTTTGTCATAATTTTGTTAATTTCATCCTTATTTTGATGATTAATAGGCTTGTTTGGGTCAAAATCGACAATTATTACTGGAATATTTTGTACTTCACCGCTTGAATCCACTATAGAATGTTGTGGATTTTGATTGTTATTACGTTTTGGATAGTCCAATCTTGTGAATGCTCCACGAGATTCATGTCTTGCAAGTGATGCTTGCAGAACCGATTTTGCAAGCGTAATCATGTTTTGTAATTCCCAAATAGCAATTAGCTCTTGATTAAAAACAAGATTTTGTGAATGTAAAATAAGAATTTTAGCTTGCGGAATAATAATCGTATCGATTTTTTGCAAAGCATCTTTAAGGGTATTTTCACTGCACCTAACCGCTGCAGCATTTTCCATAATATTTTCTAGTTTTTCTAGTAGATTATATGGGTTTGTTGTGTTGCTAGATGTACTTGTATTTTGAATAAGACCGATTATCTCTTGTACACGATTTTCTGATAATTTGTCTAGATTTTCAAAAGTATTAGGAGTGCTATCGTACACATTTTTTGATGTATCTGCTGTATGTTCCTCGTGTTTTTCCTGACTTTTCTCCTGACTTTGTTCTTTTAATTCTTTTGCAATAGACTTACCAGCTAGTTTTCCGAACAGGCATGCATCAAGAAGAGAGTTTCCGCCAAGGCGATTGGCTCCATGTACTCCCGAGCATGCGCATTCTCCTGCGGCATATAATCCTATTATTCTCTGTTTTTTATTATTAACCAGTTTATAAACTTGCCCGTTAAGTGATATGGGTATTCCCCCCATCGTGTAATGCGCTGTAGGTCTAATAGGTATAAGATCTTTTGATGGATCAAGATGAGCGTATTTTTCAATAGTTTCTACAACCTGTGGAAGAGCTTCTAGCATATGTTGCTTTTCTATACGAGTCATATCTAGCCATACGCAATCTTTTCTATCAATGTTGCTAGTAGTATCTTCAACGCCTCTTAAAGCATCTATTTCTGATACAATCGACCTGCTTACTACATCTCTTGGAGCTAAATCCGCATGCGTATCATCGTAGTTTTTCATAAATGCTTCATTCTTGCAATTCCTAAGAACTCCGCCTTCTCCTCGAGCTGCTTCCGAAAGCAATATTCCAGTATGAGCTAGACCAGTCGGATGGAATTGTATGAACTCTATGTCTTCTAGTTGCAATCCTGCGTTTAGTGCTAAAGACATTCCGTCCCCAGTTAAATCCCAGGAATTAGATGTTGTTGAAAATAGTCTTCCAGCTCCACCAGTTGCTATAAGAACATTTCTTGCACATATTTTTTCTACTTTTCCACTTTTTTCGTTTAGCGCGATTATGCCCTCTACGCTATTAGATTTGTGGTTTATAGCAAGGTCTGTTACATAAATATCTTCTTCAATTTTAATATTTTCCTCTATGCATTTTTGCCATAGGCTGTATAGAATTTGGTGTCCAATTCTGTCTGCAGCGTACGCAGCTCGTCTAATTGGCTGCTGACCGAAGTCGGCAGTATGCCCACCAAAAAATCTTTGATTAATATGACCATCTTCTGTTCTAGAAAAGGCAACTCCAAAGTGTTCTAGTTCAATAACTGTATCTCTAGCTTCTTTTGCTAGCATTTTTGCTGCGTCTTGATCGCTTAACCAGTCTCCACCGTGAACGGTGTCGTAATAGTGCCATTGCCAGCAATCTTTTTCTATGTTTCCTAATGATGCTGCGATTCCACCTTCGGCAGAACCTGTATGAGACCTTAACGCTTGAAGCTTGCAAATCACTAATATTTTAGGCTGTTTTCCTTGAGATTTTAGCGCTTTATATTCTTCAGATTTCACTAATCCCAGTGCTGCAGAAAGTCCTGCTGCTCCTGCGCCGATAATCACAACATCGTATGATGATTGCTCTACTTGTATTTGCACAGTTTTTTCTTTAACTGTAGTAGTATTTTCTTTTTGCTGACTCAAGTTTGACTGCATAACATTTATTTTCTCATATTTTCTGCTTTTTATTTAAGATTTTTCCTATTTAAACTAAAAACACCATTTTGGTTTTTGACTATTCCATTTAATTCAAGAATTGCTATTTCTCCAGAAATCTTAGATATTGAAAAATCATTATTTGAGTTTGTATGAAGCATGATTGCATGTATATTGTCAATGTTTGCGCATATTTTTTTGCTCTTACACTCTTGAATTGCTTTCAATACAATTTTTTGAAAATCATTACACGTATCTGGAATAATATTGTTATTGCTTAAAGAGTGTGGCAAATAATGGTGGGAATTAGGATAGATACTATCTATATCATTTTGTGAACATATCATCATAGCTTTTCCATCGTGAATAAGCATATTGCATCCAGCATTACTCGGTGATGTTACATCTCCTGGAACAGAATAAATCTCGCGATTTAAGCTATTCGCCCAGTTTGCTGTGTTTAAAGCTCCGGATCGTAATCGTGCTTGAGATACTATTACCTTGCTGGCAATAGCCGCAATAAGGCGATTTCTGAGTAAGAATCTACGTGCAACAGGAGTAGTGTCTGGGCATAATTCGCTAATACATGCTCCGCCGCTAGAAAGAATCGCATCAAAAAGTTGAGCATTGCTTGAAGGTCCCATTTTGTTCAAACCTCCAGCAAAAACAACAATTGTTTTGCCAACAGGATTAACATTTGCTGCATGAGAGTCTAAAGCATCCAAGGTTCCCCAATGAGCTGCAGCGTCAATACCATAAGCTCCGCCAGAAATAACTGTGTGCCCCTTTTTAGCGCACGATTTAGCGAATGTAAAGCTAAGCTCGTATCCGTAGTCATTGCAACCTCTAGAGCCAACAATCGCAAGTGGCTGCTTACATTGAATAAGCGCGTTGGGATCTCCAATTCCCCACAAACACAATGGGGGAGCTACTTGGCATTGGGTTGCTAAATCTTGTAGCTGTTTTGGCCAATATTTACTGTTTGGTGAAATAATCCATTGCGTTCCGTTAGAACTAAACCATCTTTTAAGTTGATTTGAATCCCAAGAAGGCAATTGTTTTAGTCTTAAACACCATTTTTTAATGGATCTGTGTAATATATCAAAATTGTTAATAGCAATTTTATTGTCAGCATTATTGCTTCCCCATATTTTAAGACCATTTAGAAAATATTCTTCTAAAACAGAAACCTTCGAGTGATTTTTTATAATATTAAGAATTTTTCCATCATTTTCTAAATCATTTAAATTCGATTTAGTCTGGTTTTCTAAAGATCCGTCTATGTAAAAATCATCCTGACAGCAGCTATTTTGCAGATCTAACTCTAGTTGCTTGTTTTTTGTTTTACCAATAGATTCACTTATAGATTCGCAAATAAGGTGAAGTGTTTCCACAATACTGCCAGCGTTTACTGACCCTATTACAAGTGTGTACATTATTGCATCTGCGCCATCAATACAAAATGTGAGTATTGCGCGCGATAAAGTATCGTTATCTATTCTGTAAGTATTGTTATTGCCATTTATGCTACTAATATTGTTCATATTCTGGTCCTTAAACTAATTGCCTGAGCCATGTCAGTTAAATCTGGAGAAGTGTGCCCATAAAGATCAGCTAAAGTCCATGCAAGCCTTAAAGCCCGATCTGCTCCGCGTAAACTCAACTTGTGGTTTTCAAGTGATTTATTAATCAACTCAATAGCGTATTTAGATGTGTATTTTCTAAGCCATGTTCCAGACGCTTGAGCGTTACAACTCCATCCGAGTTTTCTAAAACGATTTTGAGCAACCAGCCTTGCGTTTTTTACGTTTTCTCGCATCATTGCACTAGTTAGAATCTTTTCTGACATTTGACTAGATCCATGTTCTAATTGCGCTTTTGAAGTAATAATTTTTTCTACAGGTGGAACATCCATTTGAATATCAATCCTGTCTAGAATTGGTCCAGAAAGTCTAGAAAAATAACGTATTCGTTCCTTCTCTTTGCATGTGCATCGTTCGCCATTGCCATAGGCGTATCCGCATGGGCATGGATTTGCTGCGATAACAAGTTGGAATTTAGCAGGATATAGTGTTGTTCCTTTAGATCTCGAAACAGCTATATGACCAGATTCCAATGGTTCTCTAAGAGTTTGCAAAACTCTTGGTGAGAATTCTGGAGCTTCATCCATAAACAAAACTCCACAATGTGCACGAGTTATTATTCCAGGCTTGGCTAGACCTGCGCCTCCTCCTATAAGAGATGCTGCAGAAGATGTATGATGAGGTGCCTCAAAAGGCGGAACATCTGTTATCCCATAGTATGGTAGTGTTCCACAAAGTGACCTAATAGATGCCACTTCAAGCTGTTCTTGCTCGTTTAGTGGACACATGATGCTTGGCATTCTAGATGCCAGCATAGTTTTACCAGATCCTGGAGGTCCAATCATCATAACGTGGTGTCCGCCAGCTGCCGCTACTTGCAATGCCCACTTTGTGTGTTCTTGCCCTAATACTTCCGACATATCACCGATTTCTCCTAACGGATTGGCGCTTTTTATTGGATCAACATTATCCGTATTATTCATGTTTGAAGTCGTATTATCGTTAAGCGCTGATTTGGAATAGAGTCTTGTATTATCGATTTCTTTAATATGAAGATGATCATAAGGGTTAATTGCTTTTAATGCTCGTTCTCTGTTCTTTTCGGCAATTGGTCTAGCCTTGTTTTCTAATTTCCCGTTTAGTTCGTCTACCAAATCTAAAATGTGTTTAATCCCAATTACTTCAATTCCATTTATCAGCTTGGCTTCTGAAAGATTTTCGTAGGGAATAATCATTTTTGTAATATTTTTTTGCTTGGCATATAAACAAATTGGTAGCATGCCTTGAATTGGTAGAACTGACCCATCTAAGTTAAGTTCTCCTAAAATAATCGTATTTTCTAGCTCGTTAAGTGGAATAATTCCTCTAGCACTAAGTATGCTTGCTGCAATTGCAAGATCGTAAGATGCTCCACTTTTTGGCATAGACGCAGGTGAAAGATTCACTGTTAACCTTGTTTCTGGCCATTCGCAGCGTAAAGACGTATATGCTGATTTAACTCGTTCTCTCGCCTCGCTTAAAGAGGTGTCAGGAAGACCAATAATAGAGAATCCTGGCAATCCACTAGATATGAATGCCTGCAATTGTATTGTAAAGGCTTTCAAACCCAGTAATCCTACAGATAATGCGTTTCCAATAACCATTAGAATGCTCCTAAAATGTGACGTAGTTGAATATTTTTATCTTTTGAAATTAGTATTGATACAACGTCGAATCGTATTTTTCTGTGTTTAAAAAAGTTATGCTCGTCTAACCACTTAAATCCAGCTTTATGTGTTTTTAAGCATTTTTCGTTTGTTACTGCTTCTAGTGGAGTTCCAAATCTTACGCTTCGTCTCGTTTTTACTTCTATGAATACAATTCTTCCAAACGGATCCATCATCACAACATCAAGCTCTCCAAAACGACTATGCCAATTTCGGTCTAATAGAATCCAATTTTTAAGAATTAGTTTTAGAGATGCATATTCTTCTCCAAGATTTCCTATTGTTTTATTAGGGATTGAAAAATCGCATAGTTCTACTTCAATTTCTGCTATGCGATTTAAAATTTCTTCTTTTAATCCCACGCCATCCGTGCAATATTCGTTTTGCTTATATGTCATATTGCTATTTCATCAACACTAAAAACGAATTACCAGATTTTTCAATCAATGTGGTTAAAGGATGTTTTTGGCGTGTTGCGTTGGTTTTAAAGGGGAATTAGCACATAAATACAATTCATATTTTTTTTATTATGCGTTAATTATGATTATTTTCAAATCTTTTTCATCTTTTATAAAGAATCGCCTACAGTATTAATGAAAACTATATAAATATATGCAATACTTGAATTATGCAAATTAGACCAGGTTCTATGTATCCGCTTGGAGCTACCTACGACGGTGCAGGCGTGAACTTCGCATTGTTCTCTGAGGTGGCAAAGCATGTTGAGCTATGCTTGTTCGATGAGCAAGACAATGAGACTCGCATCGATATGACCGAGCAGAATTCTTACGTTTGGCATACTTACATATCTGGAATACAGCCAGGGCAGAGATACGGTTATCGTGTGCATGGACCGTATGATCCAAATCATGGATTATGGTGTAATCCAAACAAACTTCTTTTGGACCCTTATGCAAAGGCAATAGAAGGCAATATTGACGGTGACGAAAGCCTATTTTCGTATTGGTTTGCTAATCCAGATGATTTAGCCGCAATGAACACTTTGGATTCTGCAGATCACACTATGAAAGCAGCTGTTATTAACCCATATTTTGATTGGGGTAACGACCAGCATCCAATGATTCCGTACCACGATAGCGTGATTTACGAGGCTCATGTTAGAGGAATGACGAATTTAAATCGTAATGTTCCTCCAGAAATTCGTGGAACATACGCAGGTTTAGCTCATCCAAGTGTAATATCTTACTTAAAAAAGCTTGGTATTACTGCTATTGAGCTTATGCCTATCCACCAGTTTGTAAATGATTCTTTCTTGCAAAATAAGGGATTAAGCAATTATTGGGGATATAACACCATTGGATTCTTTGCTCCTCAGAATTCGTACTCGAGTTCTGGACAACGCGGCGAGCAAGTTAACGAATTCAAGGCAATGGTTAAGGCGTACCATGCTGCAGGAATGGAAGTTATTCTAGACGTTGTTTACAACCATACCGCTGAAGGAAACGATAGAGGTCCAACCTTAAGCTTCCGCGGAATCGACAATCGCGCATACTATCGTCTTGTAGATAACGATCAGAGACATTACTTCGATACTACTGGTACTGGAAATTCGCTTCTTATGCGTTCTCCTAAAGCATTGCGACTAATCACAGACAGCTTGCGCTATTGGGTAACTGAAATGCACGTAGACGGATTCCGATTTGACTTGGCAGCAACGCTTGCTCGTCAATTCCAAGAAGTAGATAAGCTTTCTGCATTCTTCGACATTATTGAGCAAGACCCTATTATTTCTAGCGTAAAACTTATTGCAGAACCTTGGGATATTGGCGTAGGAGGATATCAAGTTGGAGGATTCCCTCCAAGCTGGTCCGAGTGGAATGGTCGCTACCGAGATTGCGTACGCGATTTTTGGCGCTCGCAGCCTTCGACTTTGCCTGAATTTGCAAGCCGACTTATGGGAAGCTCCGATTTATATGAGCAAAATGGACGTAAGCCTGTAGCTTCTGTAAACTTTATTACCGCTCACGATGGTTTTACTATGAACGATTTGGTGAGCTATAACGAAAAGCATAATGAAGCGAATAAAGAAGGCAATAACGACGGTGCTAACGATAATCGTTCGTGGAATTGTGGAGTAGAAGGTCCTACTAATATTCACGATGTTAACGAACTTCGTCAACGTCAAATGCGAAACCTGTTCTCAACTTTGTTGATGAGCCAGGGCATTCCTATGATTTGCGCTGGTGACGAGATTATGCGTACTCAAAATGGAAACAACAACGCATATTGCCAAGATAATGCTATTTCTTGGATTAATTGGGATTTTAATTCCACACAAAAAGATATGTTTGATTTTGTTTCTAAGCTTATTCATTTAAGACTAGATCATCCTGTTCTTCACAGGCGTAGATTCTTTACTGGTCGAGAACCAGGGGATGATGTTTCAGAGATTCCACAAGTAGAATGGTTTGATCATACTGGTTCTGTTATGGATATGGAGGCATGGAGTAATACTCATGCTCTTTCGGTAATGATTTATTTGAATGGTTCAGATATTCCAGAAACCGATTGGTATGGAAGCAGAATGGTAGATAATGACTTCCTTCTTATTTTCAATGCGCATTATGAGCCTATAACATTTACTTTGCCAGATAAGAATTATGGTGAAAAGTGGACTCTTGTTGTGGACACTCATAATCCAAAAGGACCGCAATTGCATTATGAATCAGGATTCAATATTGTTGCTCAATCGCGAAGTTTCCTTCTGCTTATGAGTGAAAATCAAGAAGAAAATAATCTAGCATAAAAATATTCATATATAAAACTAATTGAGGCTTAGATTCTAAAAACTAGATTCTAAGCCTCAACTTTTTTATTGATTAACCTATATCATATTGAATATTGTTTTTAGAATGTTCATTTATTTTAATTTGCAAACGGTCGCTTTGCATTGCAGCGACCTGTCTTGAAAATACTATTATCCATCCTAAAAAGAGTAAACAAGATAATGCTTCTACATTAGTTAATGTGTTATGACCCTGCACCCATTGATTTCCAACCCATGCGGTAAGGACTACTGCTAAATCTGAAGCTACGTAGAATGTTTTAGAAAGTCTAGGAGCAAGCCAAGGAAGGCAAATAAGCATAGTGCAAATAAGACCAGTAACACCTCTTGCACATAAATCATGTATAACTGGGTGAGGAGTGTATCTAAATGTTCCTATGCCAATAAACGCAATTCCCCCCAAAATTAGTAATGTAGCCATAATGGTGGTTCTAGTTTTAAAGTGTTTTGTAATATTAGTGTCTTTATGTTGCAAAATTTCTTTCTGAGTGGCAACGAACTCTGTTATAGCAAAGTAGCTTGTAATAATAATGCATATTCCAGATAAAATCAGCGTAGCATTAAACATGCTTGCAGCAAATGTTGTTTTATCTCCTAGTTGAGAGAAGTTATTGTTGTACCAATACGGGTCGTCGGATGTCAATCCAGCTGTTGCTGCACCAGAAATCACAAATAGTGGTAGCAGTGATGCAACGGTTTTCGCCTCTAAGAGTTCCGCTTGAACCAGAGTTGCGTATCCAACAATTCCACTTAAAGCACAACAAAGTACAGGAAGATAACTGTTTACTGCGCTTCTTCCAATAATGCTATTGATTATAGAAAGCAGAGCGAAAGACATAAGCAGCATTGTTGCGCCATAAATCGTAGATAATGCGATTATTTCAAAAGCATGTTTTGCAATTTGTAGCCAATTCTTTTTAAGTATTTCTTTGTGTGTTCTTAAATATCCGACTACAAAAGTACACATGCTGCAAATAGCCACTATTCCAGATGCTACCGTAAATAATCGTTGCGTAACTTGCCAAATCGCTGGCATAGTTTTCATGTATACAGACATTACGACTATGCTGAATATTGCACAAGCTAAAAAAGCTATTAATCCAGCCGCTTCTGCACGCTGAAAACGCCCCATGCTAACCTCTAAAATCTATCGCCTATTTTCAATGCTATTTATATTCTATCGCGCGTGTTGCAAATTTGCGTTTGTCTGCGATGTGCGCTATTGTAGTTGATTGTGCTTGGAGCTGGTAGTCAGCTTGGAAGCCTCGGGGTGTAGCGCAGTTTGGTAGCGCGCCTGCTTTGGGAGCAGGATGTCGCAGGTTCGAATCCTGTCACCCCGACTTTTTTGTATTTGCTTGTATTTACTTGTTTTTGTGTAATTTTTAATTAAACTGTGTACGTAGTTGTGTACTTATATAAATGTGCTTATATAAAATTGCGTATTTGCATTTTCAACACTTACTATACAAAAAAGTACTCTATGTGTATTCTTGTAAAGGTGAGTTTTTGATGCATTATTTGCGTTGGATTCTTACATTGTGATTATAAATATTTGACTCGGGAGCCGTTTCTGGCTGAGAGGAAGCGAAAGCTTCGACCGATTGAACGTGTGCTAAGTAATGTTAGCAACGGATGTCGCTCTTTTCCCGTGCCCAAATCTTTCAATATTGAAGAAAGGCACTTATTATGACTAATGTTTCAATGGAACATTCTAATCGCTGGCGTATTCTTGATATCGTCATAGCTGCTATTATCGCTGTTGCATCTGGCGTATTATTCTGGGCTTGGGATATTGTGTGCGCAGCTCCTACTAATCTTTTTGCAAGCCTGTTGCCTGGTGCTGAAGGTTTATCTAATGGTTTTTGGCTTTTTGCTGGACCTTTAGCTGCAATAATCGTGCGTAAGCCTGGTGCTGCATTGTTTGCTGAAACTCTTGCTGCTTTTGTGGAACTTATGTTAGGAAATCAATGGGGTGTTGGCGGATCGTTAATCGTCGGCATTATTCAAGGTGTTGGCGCTGAACTTGCATTCATTTTCTTTATGTATAAAACATGGAATTTGCTTTCCACTGCAATATCTGGATCGTTAGCAGGCGTAGCTTGCTTTATTTATAATTGGGTTAGCGGCGGTCAAGGCTGGAGTACTCAGTATATTGTTGCAAATCTAGTTACTTCTATTATTTCTGGTTTTATTGTTGCAGGCGTTGTAGTGTGGTTTGTTCAAAAGGCATTAGCTGCAACGGGCGTGCTTGATCGTTTTGAATCAGGCCGTCCTCAAGCATTAGTGTGAGTTATATCTAAATACTCATTGCAGCTTGTAAACTATCGTGTTTTGTGTAAAAAGTACAAAACACGGTAGTTTACTCGTATGACGCTTATATTTTGTATTTGTTTTACTCTATATTTTTGAAATTGTGTTATGCAATTTTTATATTTTAGATTTTGCTATGCAATGAAAATTTTGCTATGCAATGAAAGTTTGTTTGTATGCAATTTGTGAATAAAACTGAATGGACTCCAGCTAGTGTAGTTGCTAAAGACTGGGGTTGGAGACACGCTACTCGCAAAGATTTTGTGTTGAGGAATGTAAATATTGATATTAAGCCTGGTGAACATGTGTTGCTTTTAGGTGCTTCTGGCGCTGGAAAAAGCACATTTATGGCTGGTTTAGCAGGTGTTTTAGGCGATGAAACAGAAGGCATGGAAGAAGGTAGCCTTCTAATCGGTGGTGTTCATGCTAGGGATGCTCGTGGAAAAGTTGGACTTGTTATGCAAGATCCAGATTCACAAATCATTCTTGAAAGAGTAGGCGACGATGTAGCTTTTGGAAGTGAGAATCTTGGAGTTGATAGCGAAGAGACTTGGAATCGCGTAAAGCTTTCGCTAAAAGCTGTTGGTTTAGACAATATTACTCAAGGAAGTCAGGGTCTTAGACGCTCAACACAATCTTTATCTGGAGGCCAAAGGCAACGTCTTGCTTTAGCAGGAGTGCTTGCAATGCATCCTGGATTGCTGCTTTTAGATGAGCCTACAGCTAATCTTGATCCTGAAGGTGTTCAGCAAGTGCATGATGCTGTAGCGAATATTCTTAAAAAAACAGGTTCTACAATGATTGTAGTTGAACATCATATTGATGTGTGGCTGGATTTGATTGATAGAGTTATTGTTATTGGAAAAAATGAAAATAATAATGATGCAAATGTAGGATGCGTTATTGCAGACGGTAAGCCTGAGGATGTTTTTGAAAAATATGGCGATATGCTTGCAAAAGGTGGTGCTTGGGTTCCAGGAAGAACAGTTAAATCTTTTGCTCCTAAACATTGCGATGATGAGATCAAAGACGAGATCAAAGATACGGAAGAATCTGTTGCGCTCTATACTAATGATTGCTCTTTTGGAAGAACTTTGCCACTAGCGGAACATGTTAATGTAGCTTTTCGTTTTGGTGAAGTAACGGCTTTAATGGGACCTAATGGTGCTGGTAAAACTACGCTAGCGTTAACGCTTGCAGGCTTGTTAAAACCAATTGCTGGCAGTGTGTGCATGATGGAAAAGTATGTGCCAAAACGACGTAAAAATAATCTTTTTACTTGGAAAAGTCAAGAATTATTAGGGCGAGTTGGCATGGTGTTTCAGGAGCCAGAACATCAATTCATAACATCTTCTGTAAGAGATGAAGTTGCTGTAGGACCTAAAAAGCAAGGAAAAAGCGAAAAGGAATCTTACGATATTGCCGATAGCATGCTTGAACGTATGGATTTGAAGCGTTTTGCTCTTGCTAATCCTTACACATTATCTGGAGGAGAAAAACGTAGACTTTCTGTAGCTACGCTTTTAGCTGCTGCTCCGCGTGTTGTTATTATGGATGAGCCTACTTTTGGACAAGATTTTAAAACTTGGACAGCAATGGTAAAACTTATTGCGCAAATCCGCGATAGTGGCTCAGCGGTGATTATGGTTACTCACGATGATGAGCTTGTAAAGTCTTTAGAGGCAAGAGTAATAAGAGTTGAGTACGAAAAAATCGTAGAGTCCGCTCATAACTATAGCGAAGGGAATGAGTAGAAGTGAATAAAACTAGTAGTGCAGAAGAATCGTCTAGTATTAAAGTTAAAGACTTTGAAAGTTTATTAAAAGTTTCGCATATTGATGTAACAGCGTCTTCTAAACGTTTAGAAAGTGAACGACTAGTTTCGCCTTCTTGGTTTATTCGTAAGCTTAATCCAATAAGTCGTTTTATTGGAGCGTTATTACTTTGCTTGCCTATGTTCGTTACATTAGATATTGTTTCTGCTTCTATTGCATTTGGTTTAGATATACTGTTATTTGCAATTGCTGGAGTAACTCCTTGGTATGTTTTACGCCATACTTGGCCAGTTTGGATTGCTGCTTCTGGTAGCTTTATATCTGTGCTTTTATATGGCCAAAGTTCTGGAGATGATATATTTAAGTTTGGCTGGATGCATATAAGCCAAGGATCATTGTATTTGGCAATTTGTACGTTTGTTCGTGTTGCATCTGTAGCAGTTCCAGGCGTTATATTAGCCATTGGATTAGATCCAACTGATTTAGCAGACGGCTTAGTGCAGATTTTGCATTTTTCTCCACGATTTGTGTACGGAGCATTAGCTGGATTGAGAATGTTTAGTCTATTGCAAAATGATTGGCGTGCTTTTGGTTTAGCTCGCAGGTCTCGTGGTATATCGGATGGTAAAGCGTTACAGCGCATGCTTTCGCAATCTTTTGGTTTGCTCGTGTTATCTATTCGCAGAGGTACGAAACTTGCTACAGCTATGGAAGCTAGGGCTTTTGGAAGTAGTATTAAACGTGTTCCAGCACGAAAATCGAAGTTAACAGCATACGATTGGATATTTTATGTAATTTGCATTGCTGTTCCTGCTATTGCTTTATATGCTTCAATACAAACAGGATATTGGCATAATGCGTTTATTCATATGTAAAGCATTGTGAAAATTACAATGCGTACATATTTATAGATAGTATTCATAATATGAGCGAAATAATGAATCCTTATAATCATGATGATGTTTGGCAAGCTCCATCGTGCAATATGCCTTTGAATGCAACAGTGAATATTCCTGGAAGCAAATCATTGTCTAATCGTTATTTGATTTTAGCAGCTCTTGGTAAAAAACCAGTTGTTCTAAAGGGATTGTTGCGGTCAAGAGATACGGAACTTATGATTAACGCGCTAAGCGTATTTGGAGTTAAATGCGATTCGCTAAGCTGCGATGGTACAACAATTTGCGTTATTCCGCCCAAAAATGGCGTTTTTAGTGTAGATGATTGTGCGGTTGTTAATTGCGGCTTAGCTGGAACGGTTATGCGTTTTGTAACGGCTTTAGCGCTGTTTGCAAATAATTGTGTGAAATTTGATGGAGATGAGCAAGCATATGCTCGTCCAATGAAGCCTGTTCTAGATGGATTGGAACAATTGGGCGCAAAAATCGTATATCACGGAAAAGTCGGATTCTTACCATTTAGCGTTATTCCGCCTAAAAATCTTGAATCATATGGTATAAATGACGCGCAAAATTCTTGCAATAATCGCGTTATTCGTATCGACTCTTCGTCATCGTCTCAATTTATATCTGCACTTCTGCTAATTGCATCTCGTGTTCCAGGAGGGCTACAAATCGAGCATATTGGAAGCAAATTGCCTAGTATGCCGCATATTCAAATGACAATGGAAGATGTGCGCAAAGCTGGCGGAGTGGTAGATATGCCAGAAAGTGGAGTATGGCGTGTTAAAGAGCATGATTTGACTTTGCCGCATGAAGTTGTTGTAGAGCCAGATCTTTCTAACGCGGCGCCTTTTATTGGAGCAGCGTTGATTGCTGGCGGATGCGTTAAAATCCCTAATTGGCCGCTTAAAACAACTCAGCCTGGGGGGTTGTTGCCTGGGATTCTTGAGCAAATGGGCGCAAAAATTGTTTTTGAGCATTCTAGATCAGATTCTTCAACATTGTGCGTAACTGGTAGCGGAAAAATTCGTGCTATTAAGTCGCTTGATTTGGCTGCTGCTGGCGAGGTTGCGCCAAGTATTGCTGCGATTCTTGCGTTTGCAGACAGTGTAAGCGAGTTACGCGGTATTGCGCATCTAAGAGGCCACGAAACAAACCGCTTGAGTGCAATAGTTACGGAACTAAATCGCGTTGGAATAGGCGCAGAAGAGCTAGATGATGGAATTCGTATTATTCCTAGCAAAAATATGCATGGGGAAGTGATGGAGACTTATGCGGATCATCGCATGGCAACTTTTGCGGCAATGTTAGGGCTTCGTATATCTAATATAAGCGTAAAAAATATTGCCACTACGCGCAAAACGCTTCCTGATTTTCCAACAATGTGGAATAACATGCTTAAAGAGTGAGCCTAAATAGTGAGCTTAAATAATATGCTTAAATAACAAATAATCCCGAGTTTTTTTAACCCGGGATTATTTATGTGTTACGTTTTTACGTTACGTTGTTTTATACTACGATTTAGCGTTCAAACTTGTTGCCGTAAGAATCGACTCCATCTTCTGCAATTTGTGCAGACTTTCGAGCGATTGCCAACTCTTCGTTAGTTGGGATTACAGCAATAATTACAGAGCTATCTGGAGTGGAAATAATGCGTGGCTCCTTAGAACGAACCAAGTTCTTCTCTTTATCGAGCTTAACGCCGAATGGAGCAAGCTTTTCGCACACAAGAGCGCGAACAATCTCGTCGTTTTCGCCAACGCCAGCGGTGAATGTGATTACGTCCACGCCGCCCATTTGAGCAGTGTAGTTGCCAATATAGCCAACAATGCGGTGAACGTACACGCCGAGAGCAAGCTTAGCGTCTTCGTCGCCTTCTGCAATTAGATTGTGAATGTCTCGCAAATCGCCGTGGCCAGTCATACCCATCATGCCAGAACGCTTGTTGAAGAGCGTATCAAGCTCGTCTACGTTCATGTGAGCGTTGCGAATAAGGTGGAACACTACGGCTGGGTCAATATCTCCAGTGCGGCCGCCCATCATTAAACCTTCGAGAGGCGTCAAGCCCATAGAAGTTTCAACTGGCTTGCCAGAAATCTGAGCGGAAGCAGAAGCGCCATTGCCAATGTGCAAAACAATTTGCTTTAAGCCTTCTGCAGGCTTTCCAACAACGCTTGGAACTACAGAGCCAATGTATTCGTGGGAAGTGCCGTGAGCGCCATAGCGACGAATGTGGTACTGGTTTGCAATATCTTTGTTTAATGCGTAAGTTGCAGCAACCTGTGGCAAATCGTGGAAGAACGAAGAATCGAACACCATAATCTGTGGAACATCTGGCAAAAGTTCAGTCATGACTTCAGCGCCAACAGCCTCAGGACCGTTGTGAAGTGGAGCCAAAACAGCCAAATCCTTCACCTTATTAATGGTCTTTTTGTTTACTAATGCAGGCTTAGGGAATGTTAAGCCACCCTGAACAACGCGGTGTCCAACAGCTACGATTCCAGACTTGGAAAGATTTGGACCATATTCCTCGAAGAAGCCGAGTACGCGCTTTAAGCCTTGCTCGTGATCATGCACTGGCTCGTCAAACTCATGCTTTTCGCCATTGAATACGTGCTTGTAGTGTCCGTCAACTGGCTCGCCAATTTTTTCTACAATACCAGATGCAATACCTTCGCCGCTTTCCAAATCGACGAGCTGGTATTTAATCGAACTAGAACCAGAATTGATAACAAGAACGGTTTTTGCCATGAGGGAATCCTCCATAAAGTGTTGATAAGGCTAGTAAATTGCCACGTTTAAGTGTACAGGTAAGTTCCTACAATGAGTAGGTTTTATTAGTCAGAATCTCTGCAGGAACTTACCTATTTATTAAATTTGTTATTTATTATTAGAATTGTGCTTCCAATGCTGTAAGAGCAACAGTGTTAATAATATCTTGAACCAACGCTCCTCTAGACAAATCGTTAACAGGCTTGTTTAATCCTTGTAGGATTGGTCCAACAGCTAAAGCGCCGCTAGAACGCTGAACAGCTTTATATCCAATGTTTCCAGCGCATAAATCTGGGAACACAAACACATTTACGTGACCTGCTACATCATTTCCTTTAGCTTTGGACGCAGCAACAGTTTCAGACCATGCAGCGTCAAATTGAATAGATCCAACAACTTTCAAATCTGGGTCTTTTTCTTTTACAAGCATTGTAGCTTCCTCAACTAAATCAACGTCTGGGCCTTTTCCAGATCCGAGCGTTGAATAAGATAGCATTCCAACTTTAGGATCTAATCCGAAAGCTTTAGCGGTTTGTGCAGATTGAAGAGCAATGTCAGCCAATTGTTCAGCGTCTGGGTTCAGATTAATAGCGCAATCAGCAAATACTGCTACATGATCTTTAAAGCACATAATGAATGCGCCAGAAACAAGCTTAGATCCAGGCTTAGTTTTAATAACTTGAAGAGCAGGGCGAACGGTATTTGCCGTTGAGTTAACAGAGCCAGAAACAAGTCCGTCTGCTAATCCAAGTACCACTAGCATTGTGCCAAAGTAGCTTGCGTCTTTAAGCTGCTCTCTAGCTTGATCTTCTGTCATGCCTTTCTTTGCACGCAATTCGCAAAGCTTGCTAATCATTTTGCCAAGAATTTCTTCGTCGCTCATAGATTGGAAGCTTGCTTTGTTAAGAGACTTTAATCCAAGCTCTTGTGCTCTTGCAAGAATAGATTCGCGTTCTCCAACAATAATGAGGTTTACAATGTCTCTCTCTAGCAAGTAATCAGCTGCTTTTAGAATGCGATCTTCTTCGCCTTCTGGAAGTACTATTGTTTTCTTATTTGCTTTAGCTTTTCCAAGCAAGCTGTATTGGAAGGCATATGGGGTAGTAGGAGCGGCAAATGGCTGCTGCAAAGCGCTAATGATTTCTCCATCTGCAACATAATCGTTGAATTTATCTGATTCTGATTCGCTTATAGAAGGCAAAGTCCAAAGTGGAGCGCCATTATTGCTTTGAGCATAGTCTTCTTTTAGTTCTTTTGCTAAGTCTTCTTTGCAATCAGTTACAAAAATGCCGAATACTTTTGTGTATTCTTTGCTAACGCTTGCGCATTGTGCTTCGATTGTTTGCAAGATTTGCTTGCTATCTCTGCCTTCTGCGCAAATGCTTAGGAACACAGGAGAAGCTAAGTCAGCTGCCACACTTGCATCAAATCGGAATAAATCTGGATCAAATACAGAAGTGGAATCGCTTGCTACAATAACGCATCCTTGAGCGTTCGTTACGCTAATCAGCTCGTTGAAGTGAGCTACAATATCTCCTCTTAGTGTGTCTTTGTTTTTACGAACTGCGCATGGGCATGCTGCGATTACTTGTTCTAGAGTAGCTTTTGTGTTGCTTGATGCTATTAATTCGCTTGTAAACGCGTCATCATGTTTTGCGGATGGCCTAAAAACAGTTGTTGGATAATGACTTGAAAGAGCTTTTGTAACTCCTAGTGCTACGACATTGCGACTTTGTGCGCAATCTGCGCTGATAATAGTTACGTTAACTAACGACACGACTTTTCTCCTTTGATGCGTCTGCGTTTATTTTATTTTGCGTTGCATTTTTATTTTGTTTCGCATTTTCGTTTTTGCTATTCTTCGTATTTCAACGTTGAAAAATTTGCATATCAAACGAAGAATCCTCTAGTTATTTTAGAGCTATTTGCGGGACAACAAGCTGATTTTTTAATTTTTTGCGTATTTTTTATTAATTTTTTAGGGAGCCAACCTTTCGATTGACTCCCTAAAAATCAGCTAAGCAATTTTAGCATTGATAGCTTAAAACTACTCGTTATCGCCAGCGGTTGCAGCGGTAGCGGTGACAGCGCCTGGCTTGTCGGTCTTAACGCCTGGCCATACCCAATCGGTGTAGTCTGGGTGATCAAGACCCTTGTCGACTGCATACTGGAAGGCTTCGAGGCGGAAGTCCTCGAGCTTCTTGATTTCGTCGGCATACTTAGCGGCGTCAACCATGCGCAATGCTTCAGCAGTAAGCTCGTAACGATCCATGTCGTTAACGCGAACCATATCGTATGGCGTGGTGGTGGAGCCCTGCTCCTTGTAGCCATGAACGTTGAAGTTGTCGTGGTTTGGACGATCGTAAATCAAGCCGCGAACGTCATGTGCGTAGGAGTGATAAGCGAAGAGGACTGGCTTGTCAGCAGTGAAGAGATCAGTGAACTCTTCGTCAGTCAAAGCTTCGTTGTTTTCCTTAGCGGACTGCAACTTGAGCAAGTCAACAACGTTAACAACCTTGAACTTAACGCCAAGCTTGTTCAACTTGTCGGCAGCTGCCATCAATTCCTGCTGTGGAACATCACCAACACCAGCGAGAACAACCTGAACTTCGTCATTGTTCTTAGCGTTGGAAGCCCACTTCCACTCAGCAGCACCCTTCTCGAGCTCTTCGCGAGCTTCGTCGAGAGTCAACCAAGTAGCAGCTGGCTGCTTACCAGCGAAGATGGCGTTAATCATGTTGGTGGACTTGTAAGCCTTTTCAGCAACAGCAAGCAACATGTTGGAATCTACTGGGAAGTAGATGCCGATTACGTGATCGTTGTTGAAGGTCTTGTTCAAGAGCACGGAAGTTACGCCTGGATCCTGATGCGAGAAGCCGTTGTGATCCTGACGCCACACGTGAGAGGATACCAACAAGTTCACAGAGGAGATTGGCTTACGCCATGGAATCTCACGAACGGTAGCTTCAAGCCACTTTGCGTGCTGGTTCAACATGGAATCGATGACGTGTACGAAGGACTCATAAGAGCTCCAGATGCCGTGACGACCAGTGAGCAAGTAGCCCTCGAGGAAGCCTTCCATCTGATGCTCGGAAAGCTGCTCGGTGACCTGTCCGGTAACAGCCATGTGCTCATCGACTAAGCCAGAAAGGTAGCCAGCATCCCACTGCTTGTTGGTTACCTCGTAAGCAGCCTGCAAACGGTTGGAAGCAGTCTCATCTGGTCCGAAGATACGGAAGGAATCTGGGTTGTTCTTAATGATGTCACGAGTGTAAACACCAAGACGACGGGTAGCTTCGAGCTGACCCCAGCCGTGACCGAATTCCTTAACTTCCTTAACTTCGTAATCCTCAAGCTTTGGAAGCTTCAAATCTTCACGAATACGGCCGCCGTTAGCGTTTGGATTTTCACCAATACGGAGTTCGCCCTTTGGCATGAAGGAAAGAACGTCTTCCTTAACAGCACCCTTTTCATCGAAGAGTTCTTCAGGCTTGTAGGACTTCATCCAGTTCTTCAAAACCTCGAAGTGAGCTTCGGTATCGCGAGCAGATGCCAGTGGCACCTGGTGGGCACGCCAAGAACCTTCGGTCTTCTTGCCATCGATGAACTTCGGGCAGGTCCAACCCTTTGGAGTGCGGAAGATAATCATTGGATAGTAAGGACGAGTTACATCGTTAGTCTGAGCTTCAGCCTTAATATCGCAAATCTCATCGAAGATGGTTTCGAACATATCAGCGAAGCGACGGTGGATGGAAAGATGATCCTCATCGTCGAAGCCAGCAACGAACTCGTATGGTTCGTAACCCATGCCGTGGAAGAACTCATGAAGCTCTTCGTCAGAAATACGGGAAAGAATAGTTGGGTTAGCAATCTTATAACCGTTCAAGTGCAAGATTGGAAGCACGATACCGTCGGTACGTGGGTTCACAAGCTTGTTGGACTGCCAACCAGTGGCCAAAGGACCAGTTTCAGCTTCGCCATCGCCGACGATTGCTGGAACGAACAAGCTTGGGTTGTTCATAACAGCGCCGTAAGCGTGAGAAAGTGCATAACCAAGCTCACCACCTTCGTGGATGGAACCTGGGGTTTCAGGAGCGAAGTGAGAAGGAATACCGCCTGGGTAAGAGAACTGACGGAAGAACTTCTGTAAGCCAGCTTCGTCCTTAGTGATCTTTGGATAATATTCAGTGTATGTGCCGTCGAGGTAGGACTGAGCAGTACCAGCTGGGCCGCCGTGGCCTGGACCCATGATGATTACAGTATTCTGCTGGTGATCAGCGATAAAACGGTTGATGTGTCCAATAAGGAAGTTAAGGCCTGGAGTAGTGCCCCAGTGACCTACCAGACGATGCTTAACATCTTCGCGAGTAAATGGCTCCTTCATTAGAGGGTTGCTGCGAAGATAAATCTGACCGATTGCGAGATAGTTTGCTACGCGCCAATACTTGTCTACGCCTTCGATGGCCGCCTCAGAAACTGGAGCATTTAGCTTCTTCCAAGGGGTGCCAATAACAGGACTCGTCATGTGTACTCCTGTACTCAAGCACTTTTCAGTGCAATTTTAATCATTACCATTTGGTTATAGAGGCTGAAAAACGAATGTATTAGCCTCTTTTTCCATCATTCTCAGTATAGTAACAGCTTTTGACTTTTGTGCGTTTGATTACTCACTACGTGCGATTTTGTTGAAAAAATGTGTTAAAGTGTTCGCAAAAATCTTCTTAAAATTATCATTTATGTTATGTTTTATGTTCACTTTATTGTTATATAAAGCTTGATTGGTTTTAAAACTAGATAAGTCACGGCGTTTCGAAGCGCTGCAACGTCGCAAAGCGCCATTAGTATAAATTGAATCAGCCTTAAATATCGCCTTTAAAACATTTGCAAAAAATAAAGTGATAAATAAGGAATATATAAGAAGCGTGTAAATAAGGAGAATCATGGCAAAAGGTCCGGTACTTGTAGTTGACTTCGGTGCCCAATATGCCCAGCTAATCGCTAGAAGAGTGAGGGAAGCAAACGTTTATTCGGAGCTTGTTCCACACTCTATGCCAGTAGAAGAAATGCTGGCAAAAGATCCAAAAGCCATAATTCTCTCTGGCGGGCCTGCTTCTGTTTATGAACCAGGAGCGCCAAAAATTGACACAAAGATTTTTGAAGCAGGAGTTCCAGTGCTCGGAATTTGCTACGGATTCCAAGTTATGGCTCATGAGCTTGGCGGAGTTGTAGACAAAGCTGCATTGGGTGAGTATGGAAAAACGCATGCAACCATTGATGAAGCAGAAGGATTGCTTGCTAATTCTCCATTAGATCAAAATACTTGGATGAGTCACGGAGTGGCAGTTAAGAGCGCGCCAGAAGGATTTGAGGTGCTTGCTCACACTCAAGGCGCTCCAGTTGCAGCTATGCAAGACAAAAGTCGCAAGCTTTACGGAGTGCAATGGCATCCAGAAGTCAAGCATACGCCTTTAGGTCAAAAGCTGATTTCCACATTTTTGCACGAGTGTGCAGGATTGGAAAATGATTGGAATCCTTCGAATATTATAGAAGATCAGGTTGCAAAGATTCGCGCTGAAGTTGGAGATGCACAAGTTATTTGCGGACTTTCTGGAGGAGTCGATTCCGCCGTTGCAGCAGCCCTAGTGCATAAAGCAATCGGAGATCAGCTCACTTGCGTTTTTGTAGACCATGGCCTTCTCCGTAAAGGCGAAGTTGAGCAAGTTAAGCACGATTTTGTTGAGGCTACTGGAATCAAGCTTATTGCAGTGGATGCAGAAGATGACTTTTTAGATGCGCTTAAAGGCGTGAGCGAGCCAGAGCGCAAGCGCAAGATTATTGGCGAAAAGTTTATTCGCACATTTGAAAAAGCACAGCGCCAAGTTATTGAAGAAGCTGGAAAATCTGGAGCAGAAGTTAAGTTCCTTGTACAAGGCACACTTTACCCAGATGTTGTGGAATCTGGTGGCGGAGACGGTGCTGCAAATATTAAGTCGCATCACAATGTTGGCGGCTTGCCAAAGGACTTAAAGTTTAAGCTTATTGAACCTTTACGCACTTTGTTTAAGGATGAAGTTCGCGCAATTGGTACGGAGCTTGGGCTTCCAGATGCTATTGTGTGGCGCCAGCCGTTCCCAGGCCCAGGATTGGGAATTCGCATTGTTGGCGAGATTACTCGCGAGCGTTTAGCTGTTCTTAGAGAAGCAGATGCGATTGCGCGCGAAGAGCTTTCGGCAGCTGGATTAGATCGCGATATTTGGCAATGCCCAGTTGTTCTTTTGGCAGATGTTCACTCTGTTGGAGTTCAAGGAGACGAGCGCACATATGGATCTCCAATTGTGCTTCGACCAGTAAGTTCTGAGGATGCTATGACTGCTGATTGGTCGCGAGTTCCTTACGATGTATTAGCAAAGATTTCTACTCGAATCACAAACGAATGTCGCCAGATTAATCGCGTTGTGTTAGACGTTACATCTAAGCCGCCTGCCACGATTGAGTGGGAATAGATGGTTCCAATATAGTGAGGTAGAATCTAGCTCTAAAAAGAATAAAGTAAGAACAAAGCAAAGCCGCAATTCTTGCAGGAAGGAACAATGATGATCCACGGCATAGAAGTATTTACGAGCTTCAATAAAAAGGCGCTTGTAAAGTTAAAGTTTGTGTTGGCAAGAGTTGCGGCTATAACATCTTGCGTCGCTACAATTTTGGCGGGAGCAGTAGTCGCAAGCAGCCCAGCGATTGCAGATGAGGGTGCAAAATCATCTCAAAAAACTACACAAAAAGGTGTAATCGTAACAGCGTTCCAACAAAATTGGAGAAGTATAGCTAAGGAATGCAAAAAAACGTACGGCCCAGAAGGCGTAAAATATGTACAAGTATCACCTCCGCAAGATCATATTAAAGGTGACCAATGGTGGACAAGCTATCAACCTGTAAGCTATAAGCTAAATTCAAAACTTGGCACAGAAGACGAGTTTAAAAAGATGATTACAACGTGCAAAGCTTCGGGTGTTGGAATTATTGCAGATGCGGTAATAAACCACACAACTGGTTTTGCAAACAAAGACACTGTTGGCGTTGGTGGAAGCAAGTATGATGCTGCAAATCAATCGTTCCCAGATGCTGGATATACAAAAGACGATTTTCATAAGTCAACAGAAAATATCAACACGTATCGAAAAGCAGAAATCGTTTGGACGCATCGACTTGTTGGACTGTTGGATTTAGACACTTCTAATCCTCATGTGCAAAAAACTTTGGGAGAGTACTTTGCGCATATGTTAAAGCTTGGAGTGGCTGGGTTTAGAGTTTATGCTGCAAAACACATGTCTCCGCAAGATGTAAAGGCTATAAAAGCTGCGGCTGCGGATGCTGCTGGAACAACGCCAGATAAGATTTGGTGGATGCAAGAAACAATAGGGTTTTCTGAGCAAGACCCTAGAATTCAGCCAGACCAATATTTGCAAACTGGTGAAGTGAATGAATTTGAGTACTCTTATAGGCTTAGAAACTATTTTTATGGGTCTATTGAGAATCTTAAACATATCACAGATAAGTTAATTCCAAGCAAAAAAGCTGCGATTTTCGTTACAAATTGGGATACTGAGCGAGATAATGCAAGCAGAGTTTTGACGTATAAAGATGGTAAAAAATACGAGCTTGCAAACGCGTTTATGTTGGCGTATCCATATGGAACTCCAAATGTGTTTTCTGGTTATGAGTTTACAAAACGAGATGAGGGAGCACCTGGAGCTACGCAAACTTCGATTCCTGATGTGAGTTGTGCAAAGGATTCTAAGTGGCAATGCACGCAAAGGCTAACTTCGATTCGCGGAATGATTGGGTTCTACAACGCTGTTAGGGGCACTAAGGTTACTAATTGGCAAGATGATGACGATAATAACGTTGCATTTAGCCGAGGAAACAAGGGTTTTCTTGCGATTAACAATACGGAAAAGCCGCAAAAAGTGAGTTATAAGACTGACTTGCCAGATGGTGAATATTGCAATGTTTATGAGTCTAAAGATTGCACTAAAACTGTGAGCGTTAGTGGCGGAAAAGTAAAGACCACTGTTGATGCGGAATCTGCTGTTGCTCTTCATGTTAATGCTGTAAAAAGTCTTGGAAATGCTAGAGCTAGAAACGTTACAATATTTATTTGCGTGTTTGTTGCGTCAATTTGTACGTTTGTTGTTACTAGAAGATTTGTTGAAAAATCGAAGAAGCTTGCCAAAGGCAATAGTGATGGTGTTAAAACAGGTGAGACTAAAGGTAAGTGATTTATTGGGTGAGTCTGGAATAAGCTCTAGGTGAGTCTTTAGTTGAGCTTTATGTGAGCTTTGGGGGAGTCTGAAATAAATCAATATTCTAAAACAGGTTGACTCTGTTAAAACGTTTATTTATAATGATTATTCTGGCTTTATGCCAGTATCTAATTGATAGTTTGATAAATCAAAAGGGGTCGATCGGTTTCGACGGTGATCTGTTCGCCGCGGGGAAGCGTGCCGAGAATGCGAAAGTCCACTCGTAAACGTCCTTTCGCAAAAGAATAAGTGCTAAATCTAATCGCACTGAGTTCGCTCTTGCTGCCTGAGCTTCGCGCCAGGATTAACCAGTGAGCAGCTGCTCCGTTTACCCACTCACGTCTTCGGAGTGGTGCTAAACGTCATTAGAAGACTTGCTTGAATTGCCGAGCTGCAGGGTAGTTCAGGGACTTTTACTGTAGATATGCTCGCCATGAATTGTCTGCGATAACATGGGGGCAGAAAAACTGCCGTACGGCCAGCAGACTACGCACGTAGAAGACTGAGGGTACGGTTTCCGGACCGGGGTTCAATTCCCCGCGACTCCACAAACGCAAAAACGCCACTGCTCACACAGTGGCGTTTTTTGTAGCAAATCCCAGTGTTTTCAGTGCCTTAGACTCAAAAGCTTTTAATATTGAATTGTGCAAAATAATACATTTTGCTACCATATAATACATTATGAAAGGCGTTGCAGAGGGCGTCAAAAAATCAAGGTACAAAAGTTGACGCCTCTCACCGTCCTAACGGTATAAAACTGTTAAATAAGGGGAACGTTAATGGCACGGCGCAAATTCGGAAAAATCAGAAAAGTAACACGATCATACGGGCAAGCACTCGAAGCACGCTATCCAACACCTCCAGCAGCCTTAGCAGAAAACCCATCGCTACCAAAAGAATTTACTCGAACATTGCCAGCAGCCTACCGCGTAGAGCTAGAAGCATGGCTTGCTCACGCAGAAAAAGAAATAGCATTAGGCACATGGACACCACCAGCTAAAATAAACCGTCACGAAATAGACAAAAGCTCAATCACATTCGCTCAGCTAGCAGACGACTATATGCAAAATCAGCGCAAACCAGACGGAAGCAAGCTTGAAGAAACCACGCAATCGCACAAAGAAGGACGATTGCGCAACTACCTACTACCAGCATTTGGTGAAAGACGCATCAAAACAATCACAAGCAAAGACATACAAAACTGGTACGACGCGTTCGACTGTGACGAACTTACAGGAAGAAACACAGTAGCACGATCACACTGCTACACACTACTTAGAAGCATATTCAACTACGCTTGTGCAAAAGAAGTAAACGCAACTGGAGAAACATTGCTGCAGCGCAACCCTTGCACGCTCAAACTCAAAAAACCACGCACAAGGCACGAAAGCATTGCCATCAGCATTGCGCAACTTGTTGACATATACAGCATGATGGCACCACATTTGCGCATCGGAGTCATGCTAGCTGGAGCGTGCGGATTGCGCGAAGGCGAATGTTGCGCACTCACCAGGAATGACGTAGATCTTAACGCAATGACAATCAGCGTCAACAAAAGTCTAAAAAGCATAAACCATTTAGGACAAAAACGACGTCTTGAAGTAGGCAAGCCAAAAACAGCAAGTAGCATAAGAAAAGTACCAATACCAGAATGGACGCGCGAATACTTTGAAATGCACATGCGGCAACAAATGCCAAGCTGCAAACCAGATGAGCTGATACTACATACTCGCACACCTAGAGCGTTCGTTGCACCAGCAAGCCTTAGAGAAAGCTTCAACCGCGCAATAGCACACATGCCATCACTAAAAGACATGCACTTCCACGACCTTCGGCACACAGCACTCACACACTACGGAGAAGCAGGCGCAAGCCTTGCAGAACTCATGGAAGTCGCAGGACATAGCGACATTAAAACCGTATCCGTATACCAGCAAATCAGCCAAGCACAACGCAAAAGAACATCAGCCAGACTTAACGAACAAGCAAAAGAAGAACAACTCGGCATAAAACAACAAAGCGTTGAAACACAAAAAACTGTAGAACCTACGCAAAGTAATGTAGGACCTACACAAAATCAAGAAAAAGACCCACTCATAGCAGTACTAGCAGCACTCACACTAGATCAGCAAGTAACAACACTCAAAGCAATAGACAAAACAAGACAAGCAACAATAATCAGCCAAATGCCGCCAGAAAATCAAATTCAGCTACTTTCACGGCTACTTTAGGCAAAAAACACGCAAAAAAGGCGCTGAAAATGCAAAAATCGCAATTTTCAACGCCTTTTGGTTGTTATTGTTAAATACTTTTAGCATTCGTGTTGCCTAGGTAGAAAAATAAAATCAATAGAATTTTTTACTTGATTATAATTTTTATTTGATGCAGCCCAATATAACCTATTAGCTACAATATCAGCTGCTCTAATAAGTGCATCTTGTTTTGAATCTTTTAATTTCAAATCAACTGACTTCATGCCAGGAAACAATGGTGGGAAATATTTTTCCCAAGTCATGTTATACGTTCCATTCTTAAATTCATTCTCTAATGCTTCACGTAATTCATATCTACCGTTTGTTGCTGTAGTATGTTCGTCCATAAAAACATATATGTTTTCTATAGAATTTTTGCGTATCTCATTATTATAAAGCATTTTCTGCAACTCAGATTTAACATCAATTTTAAAAGCATAATCTAAATATCGTTGTTTAGTTTTCTTGTTATCAAAAATCTTCTTATTAACATATTCTTGCTCAACAACAACGCCAAAACGATGATAATGATTCATAGAGCGAAACATGGAATACTTTTGCTTATTTTCAAGATAAATTGCCTTCATCTCTGAATGTCCGCTAGCGGCACCATTATCGCGCTGAACTTTCTCAGCTGCAATATACAAACGCTGTGCAGAATCTTTTTCATCTTTATCCAAAAATATAAGACCGCCAAAAACAAACACATCATTGTGCTTATAATCAAACACTCCAGATTCATCCGCATACACAAAAATATTCATATAACAATCCTCTAACTATAGAAAAAGCCGCAAACGCGGCCTTTTCTAGCCGTGGGACTGACGACGGAACACGCCGCTTAAACGTTAATTCAGTTACCCACGTATACAGCGCAATAAATGCCTGTGTATAAGAATTTACATGAAAGTTAAGACATCACACAAGAACGGGAGTGGAGAGGAAAGAGCGATAATCCTGGATAACATCACAAGTAACACCAAGAGCTTCAGAAAGAAGCCAAACATCAGTGCCATACATTGATTCAGCAAGCTTGTAATCAACATCACTAATAAGCCTAGAAGCCGTTATGCGTCTTGTACGAGTCTCAAAGCGCGAATCAAATCCGCAAGAAACATCACGATACTCAGCATGAACCAGCTCATGGCACAGCGTACACAAACGCTGATGATCAGCCAAACGTTCGTCAAGAAGAATTAGCTTGCAAGCATCGTAGTAATAGCCGCACACACTACCAGAGAGTCTGCGCTCTTCAACTCGCACACCAAGGCGCGCGGCTTCATCATAAAGCGAATCAAAATGAAGCATAATGCAAACCCCAACGAAATCAATACAATGCGTTATACTCAATAGAAATGGATTGGGAGTACTCGGTCGGCGAAAGCTCTAGGTGGGGGGTCTAGAGCTTTTTGCTTTTATTGTTTTGTGCATCTCAAGTAACTATACGAGCGATTTATAATATTCTTCAGCAGCCTGAATAGATTCAGAAGCTAACAGCTTAATAATTTTCATAGCATGAGTAAAATCTGTTTTGCTTGTACTGCGTGATGAAGCAGCATAAATAAAACGATACATCGAAGAACGAGTACTCGCGAAATATTCTTTATTATTACGATACTCATCTCCGAAATACTTAGAAAACGACACATCGTCTGAGTCGCTAGAGTTAAACGCCGCTAGCTTTTGGGATAATTTACATACGTAGGTTACTCTATCAAGAATCTTGCTAGTGTTATAAAAATCAGGGTCTAATAATCCTAGTCCAAACAATAATTTAGCAGTACGCTTATTTGACTTAGGAGTAGTAATACCTGACGGCATATTCGCAATTCTGTTTATGGTTTCTTTTAAGCAAGAAGCATAGTGAATTTGCTCATTGGTTGGTTTGTGAAGATTCTCAACAAAGTTAATTGTCTTTGTATCTGCAGAATTGATTAAAATTTTATCAGACCACAATCCAATCATCGTATAATAAATCTTCTCAAGATCAGCACGCTGGTACGTGCCAGAAATCTTCTCCATAAAACCAACAGTATTTGAATCGTAAAAATATTGACTCAATGGATTATCTGGCATTGCATGAATAATTTCTCCAGCACGAAGTTTTTCTTGATTCTGAAGAACCTTAAAATAATCTCTAATTTGAGCAGGGTCTGCAGCTTGCATAGTATAAACAGGCAAGCCGTAAGAATTAAAATTCATTTGAATACTAGATGGTAAGTCACTATAAGATAAACGAGAGGCACGCATCATTTTTTCCATGCCTTCAGGATCAGACTTACCGACAATACCCTTGATTATTTCTTTAGCCTGGTCAGAATTTTTCTTACTAAGTCTATACCAATCATCTGAATCATCAATCCATTGTGAAACTTTCCCAGATTCAATAAAGCGCAAAATAGTAGTCAAACGTTGCTTACCGTCAACCAGCTCTTGCCTAGCATTGCGAGAATTTGGGTGGTCAAGATTGTTAATAACAATATTCCCAATAGGATAATTAAGAATAATGCTAAGAATCAGCTGGTCTTTATAATCATCAGACCAAATATAAGCACGCTGATAGTCAGGAGCTAAATCCAATCCATTAGCCTGAACATTTCGTATTGACGAAAGAATAGAAAGCATAGGTTGCACAGAACCCGTAATGTTAATTCTCTGAAAAACCATAGTAACACCTTTAGAACCTACATAGAAAAAATGCTAAATTGCGGATAATTGCCATATTACTTTGTAGGTTCTACAAATTTTTGCATAGTGTAGAACCTACGGAAAGTAATGCAATTAGTCATGAGGGGTGGAGGATTCGAGGAATTTGTTAGGGTCGGTATGAGCCATAAGAGCAAACTGAGAAGGATCAGCAGCAATCATGTCAGCAACGTGGCTCACATAGTCATCATCCAAGTTGCTTGAAGATACAGAAGACGCACTCGACTCGGGATTTGCAGATAGCTCTGGCTGCTCCATTTTCTTACGTAGCTCTCTTTGCATATAAATTTCAGCCTGTTTAACAAGTTCGTGCGGTTTTAAGTCAAAAACTTCAGCAAGTAGCGCCACATGACGCACATTTATATTTCTTTCACTTTTCAGCAGTCTCAACAATGTTCTTTCGTTGATTGTCGATTTTTCTGCTAATTCTTTAATGGTCAATCCAGCAGCAGCTCTTTCCGCTGAAATTGATTTTGCCATTGCTTCGTTTATGTCCATATGGTCATCATACAGCACGTATATAAAATAAAAAATGCCCACTCGGTCGGTGTGTCGAGATTGACAGTAGCCCAATTGGTCACTACTATGCAAGATATGGTCACAATTACTGCAGAAACAGTCGCAAATAATGTAAAGTATGCGTTGGAAGAATCTGGATTAACACTCTCAGAAACTGCTGAGAAAACTGGAATTCCGCGCACTACGCTTACACGCAGGCTTAAGTCTGCAAATACCTCACCTTTTGATGTGTCAGAACTTTTAAGGTTATCAAAAGTAACAAAGTATAGCATTGAAGACTTTTTTAAGCATAAGCAAGCTGCACTTGCAGGCAAAGAAAAGAGTCAACCATGTTAGACGGAATAAACCGCGTGCTCAACACAGACTGCGGCGTGGACACAACCAAAATCTTGGAACTCGTAGCCGAATATCGCAATGCACTCGATCAAGAAGAAAACGCGCTCAACAAAGTCAAAGAAGCGCGAGACAAGTGCCAAGCAATAAAGAAAGCAGAACAAGCAGTCAGAGACGCGCAACAAAAATATCACGACGCGCTACAAGAACTTAATAAGCAACAAGACAAATTCAACGAAGACAATGCAGAACTACTCTGCAAAGTCAGTGAAACGCATCACGCCAGTAAAGACGCAGAAACGCGACTACTCAACGAAATAGGGAGGTGAGGAGGCAATGCACAGCGCAATACAAACATTATCAATTGTATTGGCAATAATTAGTGTCGATATTCTTTTGTCTGGGATTTTTTCTCGTTTGCAACGTATTCATCAAGAATTGCTGATTTCCAATATGGCTCACGAGAAACAATATATTTACCAAGAGCCAGACGACGTTGCGAACACGACTCAACGTAATGAGCACATGGCTCAAGCCAACGATGAGTACGAGCCTTCTTGCGAAATAGTTTGTGCAGAAGGCATAAGCTATTATAAACCAACACTCGTGCGTAAGCGGTCTTATACCACACCCACCAATCAACTCGCGGGTGAGAATCTGGCTCAAACACAATCCTCCAGCCATAAGCAACAGGGTGCACTCCAACCAGCGAATTGCGCAACCCCTGCACTCGAAACTCAACGAGAGCATCACGAGGAGCGCAAAAATGGCAAAACAAACTCTTTGAATCATAATGCAAATATTCAATCTTGTTCTGCGAATCCGACTGAACAAACTTTCTGCAAGACTCCGGGCAATGAACAGAAACATTCAAAATCGGAGCATCGCCACAAGAAGAAACACAAAAAGTGATATCACGCCACATAGAACCATCTGCATGCTGATAATACGAATTTAATCCTTTTACATCATGCAAACGTAGAGCGTTCTGAGGGCGAGACCACTCAGTGCGGCAAATTTGCCAGAAAGTCAGCGAAACGGCAATAAACGTAAGAACAAGCGTTATTAACTCAGCAATATTAGGCATACACAAAAGTGTAAAGGAAGAAAGGAACAGAAATGGAAGAACAAAAAAGCAAAGAGCGCAAAGGTAATAAAGAGTACAAGAAGCTCAAGAAGCTGCTTAAGAAAGCGTATAAGGCTTCTGTTAAGGAAAACCAGCTTGAGGCATTCGTAAAGGAAGCAAAGAAGAATTTCCCTGGCTACATGAAAGCGCAAAAAGCGTATGACGAAGCTCCTAGAGGCGCAAACGTCATTAAAGGAGCAGCCTTCGAGCGCGTGGAAGCTGATTTTTACGAAGCATACGCCGAGCAGATAGATAAATATCGCAAAACAAGACAAAAAGCCTTCGAACTTCGCTGCCGCGTTAGTGGCAAGCTCGCCCACGCTGGCGAAAAAGAAAGCGAGGAAGAGTGATGCGAAAGAAAGCTGATAGCAAGGGCAAAGAGGTGAAAAACGTAGCTATGGAACGTAGTCGAGGACTTTACATTCTAGCGCTTCAACGCGTTTTACAAGCTCCAGAAGAGCTTCGTTCTACGCTTCAAGATCTAAACATAAATCTCCAACAGTACATGACCAAACATTGTGTGCGTGAAAGTCAGGCACAGGCAACATGGCTTTCGTTGCTATCTTTCTTGGATATGATTACAGCTATTTCACTCGTTGACGTGCAAAATGATACGAATCTTGACGATGAGATTGACCAAACTCTGGGCTCAGCTTTTTCTTTGGAGGACATGCGAATCTTGGAGGACTTAGTGCGTAAGAATAACCCCAATCTTGAATTGCTAGTTATATGCAATCGTTTGGACGACAAGAAAGCAGAGCTCATAAAAGCGAAGCACGAATACGAATATCAGCTATTTGCAACCTACAAGGCATTCAAAGATTACATCGAAAAATATAAAGAGGACTCAGAGGAAGAACAATGAGCAAGAACGGGGAACCAGAAGTGCCAGAATCACAAGAAACATATGAGCTAAAACACGCTCAGCAAGGAATTTTTATGTACCACGTTATTGATGAGTGGGCAAAAGATAAGGTCACTGCATGTAAAAAACAAGCACAAGCAATGACCCCAATAATTGCTATAAGCGCGTTAGTAGTAGCTCTACTAGCAGTAATAATCAGCAAACATAAATGCTAGTTTTGCAAATGTTTTGCAACTTGTTGAGCGCCAAACCCAATAAAATGCACAGCCTTAGCAAGTTCCCTAATTTCGCGGCTAGAAGCAGAATCTTGAAGGTCTGCAGCAATGCTAGTACCAAACTCTATATTGCCTATGCCTTCTTTAATTTCTTGCTGATTTGAATAATCCATAATTTAACCTTTCAAAACAATTTTTAATACAGCAGTTACAAGAACTGCAATTACAGCTTACAAAGGAGGCAAAATGAGCTTCGTACAAAAATACCCGTACATAACAGCATTCATAAGCCTTGTGTGCTTTGCTATTAGCTTTTGGGCGGCAATAAGGAATATGGCTTATTGCTTTAACGGAGCAAACATTTTGGGAATTGCAGGAACAATTATTGCAGTTGTTTTTGAAGTTCGTTCAGTATCAATAATTGACGAAAGACTATTAGAACAATGAAAAAGCGTATAGCAATGATCATCGGTGTGCTTATAGCAATAAGCGGCCTAGCGCTTGTATTTAGCGCTTTCTACAACTTAAGTCTTTACTTATGCGTGCCACTCGGATTGTTCCTCATACTCATGGGAATTACGGGTGTAATAGCGGCAACTGAAATTACAGGCAGCAAAAACATAGAAAAGGACAAACAATGAGCACATCAGCACTTACACCAAGAATCCCATACAAAAGGCTATGGAGCCTTAAAGAAGTATGCGATCAACTTAGCATGGATAAGCGTGCCGTGATGAAGCTTGTAGACGCAGGAATCTTGCACATGCCTCACGGACGCTTACCAGGCAGCAAAGTTTACATTACAAACACAAGCATAGAAAAGTATGTAGGTGAATGAAATGGTTACCTTGCTAACGCCACAAGATGTAAAAAATATGCAATTCACGGAGTGCCCTGGATTTTTTGGAATGCCAAACGGGTACGACGAATACGAAGTAGATCAAGCATTAGAAAAAGTCCAAGAAACCATTGAAATACTCGGCAATGAATGGATAAAAGCAGTACAAGCAGCAGCAAAATATCGTGCACAACTTGAAACTGCAGGACTACTAGCTGAATAACTAGCTAAATAAGGAAGAGTCATGAGCGATAACACATACTACATTGCAGGAAACCTTACAAAAGACCCAGTAGTAAGCACTACTCCTAACGGCACTACTGTAGTGAATTTCACAATTGCTGCAACCACTCGTGTGCTTGATCCACAAACCTCGCAATACAAAGATGCCGGCACCGTTTTTATGCGCTGCACAGCATGGAGAGCGTTAGCAGAACATGTAGCTAAAAGCCTTACAAAAGGCATGAGAGTTATCGCGTATGGGAAGCTAGAACAAAGCACGTACGAAGCAGAAGATGGCTCACGTCACACTTCAATCAAACTCAGCGTAGAGGATATTGGAGCATCAATGCGATTTGCAACAGCGCAAATCACGCAAATAAAGCAGCAAGGCACTCAGCAAATGATTTCACAGCCTCAGACAATGCAGCAATCACAACAAGCTCAAGCGGCTAGTCAAGAACCTTGGGCTTCAAAAAGCAATATAGACAACTACTACAGCGAAGAACCAGCATTTTAATAACTAAATTAACGAATTTTAGAAAACTATATACAAACCTTACGAAAGGAACAATAATGGCACCACTATCTGCAGCAAGGCGAAAAGAAGCGTGCGAATTGGTTATTATCGCAAAATGCGATGGTATTAATACGTTAGATTCTAGAGAATTGAGACTTGTTAAACGATACATGCAAGAAATAGGCGTGGAATCGTTAGAAGAAGCTTACAAGCAGGCTTTAGAAGAAAAGAAAGCTCCTGAGGATCAGCAAAAACCAAGGAAAGCAAAAGAAAAGAATCTTAATCAACAGAAAAAGCCAGAATCTAAAAGCAACAATATTTCTACAAATTCGGAGGAGTTGCTTGAAAACTGGCCTGAAGGGTCATTTGAGAAGTTTGCTTATCCATTGCATTACAAAGATTTTGTTGACAAATGTAAAGCTAATCCAAATCGTGTGGCGCTGTTCAAAGAAGGTCTTACAAGGCATACAGCATCTGATACGGCTTTACGAGTAAGGAATGCTAGATATAGGGCGTTTGTAGCCAGTAAAGGCCATTTTGAGGCACGAATACTGCAATGTGATGAATCCTATTCGGTATACGTGAAATATGTTCCACAAAAAGCAGCGTAAAAGGGAGTAAACAATGATAAAAAGATATTCTGAGTATAAACCTTTGTATCCGAGATTGAGATATTTTGAACAGGCGCATCGCATTTATGCTAATAGCGCGTACGCAAAACCTGAGATAGTTCCAGTTGCGCTTACAGGTTCGCAGTACTTCAATAAAACCATTTTTGCCAATAGGCAAGAAGTTGTAATAAAACCACAAAACTACAACAAGCTTGTATATGCACATAGTTGCAAGACGAATAGATCATATCCGTATGCTTTAGAACTTTATGGGTATTGGGCAAAAAATGAGCAAGATGAAAAAGCGAGTTCTAACCAAAAACAAAAAATCAGCGTAAACCCTTTTAAGGCATATTAGAACGTTAAATCTGCAGGGGGCAGTTGGAATAGGTAAAAGTTTTTCTAGTTCCTCTACAGTACTCGCATTGGCCAAATGCGGGACAATTTAATGCGGCATAGACTTACGCCTCTTAGGCAGCGTAAATAGCCGCTGTAAAGACCTATATCGGTTTCCCTACCGATAACATAAGCGTTCCGCGGTATTGAGCGGAAAGAGTCGGGAATTGATGCTGCAAGGTGTCTTATGACAGGACGACCAGATAAGCGAACATGGCAAAGCCAGAGCCTTACAGCAAACCGCCGTGTGGATATTTTTTTTTCACTCGTCATACGCGATGGCATGGCTCCGCCGAAAGCGCTGTATGGACGACCTAAAAGTCATTGAGAAAATGAGATTGAGAAAGCCGAAAAAGCTTTCTCAATTTTTATTTTTCCCCTTGACTAGGTCGTCCCACTCAAGCAATTCACCACCGAAAGTACATGGAATTTTCGAGAGGAGGAAATTGTGAAACATAGTCAAGATAAAAATATTAGTAAAAAACAAGAGAGGTTAAAAAAACTTACTTTTAGACTTTCTTACTTGTACAAAATTCTTAACTCAATACACAAAATAGAAGTAGATGAAAGTTACATTATTACTGCACTCGGATTAAGAACATTAAGTAAGTATGACATACATGGGATTCATGCATTGCAACAACTTATAAGTAGCGGTTTAATGCCGAGACCATTTAAGAAACATGGAATACGCTACTGGAATACTGAAAATCTTATAAATCATTTGGAAGGAATCTTATGATCTACACTGTAAAAGAGCAACGTGAATATATGAAGCTTCTTGGTTCGCTTCCATCGTTAAATAAGCAGTTATCAATGTTGGCATATTGCGAAGTAAAGCGTAATCAATCGGGGTATCATACTCATGTAAACAGAAGTGTAACTCCAGTAAACTTGAGCGCGCTTGATAAACTTGATGAGTTGGAAAGTTTAGAGCGTGAAATATTAAGCCAACTCGGCAGCAACAATTTAGCGATTGCACAAACTTCACCAATCATTACAGTAGTTAAAGCACTTAAAGATAATGCAAAAGAAATAGTCTTATTGGCCAGCGCGTCAATATCTTATGAGCAATTAAAAAATATTAGAGATAAAGTGCTAGCAGATACAAACCCAAAATTCTTAAAAACATTTGGATTATGCCCAAATTGCAGAAGGCCATTGAGGTATGAAAGCACTAAAGAATGCATTACTTGCCAATCATGTAGATCAGTGACGAATAGCAATGAAGTTTTAAGCAATACTCGTAAAGAATTATCAAAGCTTACTTATGTTGGGAGTAGCAAGCAAGCGTCGGAGTTTATCAGAGAGAAAACAGGCATAGATATAAAGCCTGCTACTTTGCGCAAACTGTCAAGTACTGGAAGGATTCATATTTCAAAAAGCGTAAATGGAATTAAATGGCCAATAGGAGAAATAGTAAAGAAGAAATTGTTTTAATCATTCAACACTCCCGAAAAGAAAAGTACTTGACAAAGATTCACAGTTATTTGATATAATCACACTGAGGTGTGAAGTGGCCGCAAAGAAAGAAACCACACGCACTAGAAAATAAAAGACGTTAAAGAAAGCCTCGTGGTTAATACCTCGGGGCTTTTTGCATACACAAGGAAGTAACTATGAATCAGCCCACAATTACACTTACTATTACTCCTGATTTAACAGAAATAAAAAAGTTCGCTCACGCTTTCGCAGATTGGATAGACGAATACGCAAACGAACAGAATAAGAGCATTACTCAAGCTCAGATGCACACTGAGGATGAATAGCGACAATGTTATTAGAAGGACAATCTACAGGTTCAATTGGGTTTCCACATACAATGCACATACCTTTAGATTGTTCAACAAATTGGCTCATAGCTTCATCGGCTAGTTGGTTCAAAGCATTTGAATCAACTTTTATTTTAATAGACACAAATACCACCTCCTTTCGCTTTTATTAGTCTTATATTAAATACATCATATGCCACAGAAACCAAAGAGTAACCCCCGTAGTAAGTATGGGAGCAGACGCAAAGCAATGCGCAAACGAGTGCTTGCTTACTATGACACTTGCTACTTGTGCGGCAAGCCAGTAGATAAAACTATTAAGACTCCAGACCCATTGAGTCCTGAAGTAGATGAGATAGTTCCAGTGAGTAGAGGTGGAAGTCCAACGGATTGGAACAACGTTCGACTTACACACAGGCAATGCAATCAACTTAAGAAAGCACACACTGCAGCTTGGGCACAAGCAAGAATATACGAGAAAGAACACGGATTAGACACAGGTGTAGCGCCTGAAGCATGTTGCGACGCTTACAATCAGAAAAACAGACACTCGAATTGGTAGACACGAGTAACGCAACACAAAACGTTGCAACCTTAGAGCATGTTGGCAGGGGGAGTAACCCCCCGATTTTATAAAGGAAACCAAGCCGGACAAAGGGCTAAAATCCCCCCACTAAATAGCCATTACGTTACAGCCAAATCGTTACACGGTGATTTTTTCATTACAAAAAGGAGCAAAAATAGCCATGAAATGCAAAAATTGTGGTCGTTTTTTCAAAACAACAGGCCGCGGACGTGCTCCAATGTACTGTAGCGAGAAATGTAGAGTCGATGCGCACCGAAAAAAGAACCCAAAATCAACAAAATCAAAAAGACAAGAAGTACTTTTTGAGATTCCAGGCGAATCAAAACCAATAAAAACGACAATACCGACCGACGAATTAACAAAAGACGCATTCGATAGAATGTGTGACAGTAGGCTTGAAGACGAGTTAAGATTCGCGCGCGACATTTTGCATGCAGCTCTCATAAGTCCAGATACGCCGCCAAGCGCATTGGCAAGCATGGCAAAACAATACATAGAAATAACAGAAAAGCTAGCAGGCGTAGTTGATGACGAAAAAGAAGACGACGAAAATATGGATTCGGAGGTAACTTTTGACGCAGTCTTTACTCCAGACCAAAGCTAGGCACTTTATATACCCAGATGGAATAGTTGCATCAGAATTCCCAGCATTACAAAAGAAAGCATTACGATACGGCGTAACCTTTGACTCGTGGCAGTCTGAATTAGGCATGTACATATTAGGCAAACGCAGTAATGGCAAGTTTGCTGCAGGAGTGTCTGGCGTAGTAATGAGCTTGCCTCGCCAAGTTGGAAAAACGTATACGATCGGAATGATTGTAGTCTTTTTATGTTTAATGCACGAGAAAACTATTGCTGTTTGGACGGCACATCACTCAAGAACAAGCGATGAAACTTTTCGCGACATGAAAGAACTGATAGAAAACAACAGAGGAATAGCAAGATTTGTAAAAGAAATACGCAAAGCAAACGGTCAACAAGCGATTGAATTTACAAACGAATCACGAATTTTATTCGGTTCTCGCGAGAGAGGCTTTCGAGGGTTACATGAAGTTTCCGTTATAGTTTTCGACGAAGCGCAAATTTTAACAAATAGAGCACTTGACAACGCATTGCCAACATTAAATACAGCTTCAAACCCATTAGCTTTCTATATGGGCACGCCGCCGAGACCATGCGACCCTGGAGAAGTATTTAGAGATAAGCGCACAGCATTATTAAAAGGATCAGATAGAGATGGAATATATCTAGAATTTAGCGCAGACAGAGATTGCAACTTAGATGATAGAGAAGAATGGGCCAAAGCAAACCCATCTTATCCATCAAGAACAAGCGAACTGGCTATATTACGCTTACGAAGACAATTTTCTGAAGATTCATTCAGGCGCGAAGCTCTTGGAGTATGGGACGAACTCGCATTAGCAACATCCGCAATCAGCGACAAACAATGGCAAGCGGCAACAATAAGCAATCGCATAGAAGGCGGCGTTAAAGCATACGGCGTAGAAATTCCACCATCGCGAGACCGCTTAACATTATCTGCTTGTATGAAATACCCCGACGGATACGCACACATTGAATTTTTAGAATCACATCCACTCACAGAAGGCACAGACTGGCTCATCGACTTTCTAGCAGAGCGCAAACGCAACATGTTAGGAGTCGGAATAGACGCAGGAAGTGCAACAGGCATACTCTTACAAGATTTCGCAGACGCACACATCCCAACAATATCGCTAACAATGCGAGACGTAGGGCAAGCATGCGGAAGATTCATGGACATGCTAGCAGCTGGGAAACTTACACACCTACCAGATGAAGATCAGCCAGCACTCGCAGCAGCAGTAAAAGGCGCATCAACAAGACCTCTTGGCAAAAGCGGACTTTTTGCCTGGGGAAAGTTAGGCGATGACGTAGATACCACACCACTCGTGTCTTGCACAATGGCATTACACGCAGCATTCGTGAGCAAACGACACCCTGGAAGAAAGCAGAGGCTATTAGTATGACGTTACAAGATTTTGAGAACACAAGCTCGCAACTGTTGTCATTCGGTAGCAAAATTGATGGCGTAGACGAAAAAGACATGCCAACCATTAAAAGGCTCTACGACACATGGCAACAACATTACGAAAGTAATCAAAAACGAACAAAATACTTTAACGCAGACGAAACAGTTAAAAACCTGAACATTTCCATTCCAGAAGATGTAGCTCGCAGAGTTAAAGCAGTCGTTGGTTGGAGCGCGAAAGCAGTAAGAGCATTAGCTGATTTAAGCGTTTACGACGGATTACAAATCAACGGCGACGATGTACACAACATGCGCGCAATCGCAGAAGCAAACCAGTTCAGTGTGATTTTGCCACAAGCTATCATCAGTGCATACAAGCATTCATGCAGCTTCTTGGCAATATATAAGGACGCTGATGCAGATGGAGCAGTAAGAATCGTACCTAGAAGTGCGCTCAATAGTTCCGCATTATGGGACATGGCTCACCAAGAAGTAAAAGCCGCAATGACCATTACAGGAACAAATGAGAAAAACGAAGTCAACGAAATAAGATTCTGGCTCAAAGGCTACTCATACGAAGTTAAAAAAGTTGAAGGCGCATGGAAAGCAACACTCGCTAAACAGTCTTATCAAGGCGTATCCGTAGTACCAATTTGCTACGATCCACAGCTCGACAGGCCATTTGGGCGAAGCCGAATCACAAGACCGCTTATGAGCTATACAGATATGGCAATTAGAACCTTCGTAAGAATGGAAGCAACTGCAGAATTCTACAGTATTCCAAAGCTATGGTTCTTAGGTCTTTCTGAAGATGCACAAAAGGCGCAATGGAGTAACTACATTAGTGCAATCAACGGTGTAACGAAAGACGAGGACGGAGACACTCCAACCTTGCAACAGATTACGCAAGCAAGCATGACTCCACACTCGGAAATGCTAAAAACGATTGCACTCATGGTAGCTAGTGAAACAGGTTTGCCAGCATGCGACCTTGGTATTACAACATCAAACCCAACAAGTGCTGAAGCAATGAGCGTAGCAGAACGCAAATTAACGCGCGAAGCAGATAGGCAAAACCTGATTTTTAGCCAATCAATCATCAAAGCGCTCGGCATTGCAGTTTGCTTACAAAATGACGGAATGACAACAATTCCTCCAGATGTTTATGCGGCACAAGTTGTATGGAAACCAACGCAAGAAGTAAGCATGGGAGCTAGAGGCGACTTCTTCAATAAAGTTGCAGCAACATGCCCATCGTACGCAATGAACGAAATCGCATGGCGACAACTAGGGTTCAGTGACGCAGAAAGCAGGGCCCTACTCAGCGAAGCACGAAAAACGCGTGCGCTTGATTCACTTAACAATTTGCTAGGCAAGGAGACGACAATTGGTAACAAGGGAGGATACGAATCGTCTAGCAGCAGCCAACAAGAAGATAAGCGACTCAGCGCAACAAGCAGCACAGGAAGTACTGCAGAAAATAGCTAGTGCACCAACAGAAGCTGCTCGAATTGCTCTCATAGACGAACTAATCCCAGCAGTAGCATCACAATATAGCGAACAAATCGCCATGGCTGCTGCAAAATGGTATGAAGAAGTCCGTGCAGACGCATTGCCTGATGTTGATGATGGCTTCGAAGCGTCACTCGCACAAACTTATTCCAAGAAAGCAATCGTTGAAGAAATACACGATCACATACTTTCAAACAGGAACAAGTTTGACGAAGCAATAGTTGATGCCATGGATAGATGGGTCAAAATACCAGGACGCGCAACAATCGCAGAAAACTGCAAGCGCGACCCCCAAAAACCACGCTATGCACTAGTGCCACAAGGCAAAACATGCGCTTTTTGCACAATGCTCGCAGGCCGTGGGTTTGTGTACAAGTCTAAAGAAACAGCTCACGCTATGCACAATCATTGCGATTGCGTAGCTTGCCCTGAGTGGGATGCAAATCCAAACAAAATTAGAGGCTACAACCCTGACGCGCTTAGTGATGAATGGGATAAAGCTAAAAAAATAGTTTGGGAGAAAAATAAGGCGGAAGCTCGCAAAAACGGTAAAAAAGCTAGCGAAGTTTTTGAACCAAGCATGAAAGAAATTCTTGCACAGTTACGGAAAACTCCTGGACTTTGTTCTGACGAATGCAAGCCAGTTAATAACGCAAAGAGTTCAAAAGGTTCAATAAATATACCCGACGGAGCGCGTGTTAACAGTAAAGAAAAGCGTGCTATGCAATGGATTGCACAATCAGGGCATAATATTACAGCAAACCCAGTTAAAAATATACAAAATCAGAAAAACCCTGATTTTACAATAGATAAAGAAATATGGGAATTAAAAACTATTTCAGGCAACGGTAAAAACACTATAATGAACGCGCTCAAGCATGGTAGCAAGCAAAGCAATAATCTCATATTGGATATTACAGATACTCCTATAAGTGAAAGCGAAATAATTAAAACAGCAAAATCTCGCTTACGGCGCGTAGAGGTACGTTTAAGTAAAGTATGGATTATTAAAGATGGCAAAACAGTTGGAATATACGAAAGCTAGTCATACCCTCAAACCAACTCGTTACGAGCTTAAAGGGTAAGAGGAGCCCTAGCTTTCATTTCAATTCTATCATATGGCTTTATCTTATTCAATACTTAGAAAGGGATTAACATGACATATCTTGCTAAAGCTGCACTATTCTGTGACCATTGCAAAGCTAAAGTCGAATGTGCACCCGAAGCAGAACCAACACTAGGATTTGACTTGAGGGAAGATTCTCCACTTAAAGGCTGGATAAATGTTGGGTTCAGTCACCACTTATGTGCTAATTGTGCAAAAGTCTATTGTGCTAAACGAGCAGAACTTGAACGAGAACTTAAAGAAGAATACTTAAACGATACTAACGAATTTACGCTATAACTTATAGCAATTATCAGATTTTAGCCACCTTGCAAAAGGTGGTTTTTTATTAACCAGCCCCGCATGGGGCTTTTTTATTAAGGAGAAAAGTTGGAAAACACAACACAAGAGACAGAAACCGAAAAGGTCGAAGAACTCAACAATGCCGAAACTACTTCAACGGAAGAAAAAACCGAGGAAGTAGATTACAAAGCGGAAGCTGAAAAATGGCGCGGGTTTGCACGCAAATGGGAAGCCAGAGCCAAGAGTTCAGAACAAGCAGCTGAAAAACTCAAAGCAGTAGAAGAATCTGAAGCAAAGCTGAAAGAAAAACTATCTGCTATTGAAACACAGCGCAAACACGATGAACTCACACAACTCGTCGCAAAAGAAACTGGCGTACCAGCTGCACTATTGCGCGGTTCAACAGAAAAAGAATTACGCGATCACGCGGCGGTAATTAAAGAGTTTTCCAAACCACGAACAGACAGCATTCGCCTTAACGATGAGCCAGACGGCTTAAAAGTAGACGATACACGTGCATTTGTTCGCAAACTTTTTTCTAATGATTAAACAAAACCCTATGTAAGGAAGGTAAAAAATTATGTCAATTTTAGAATCTAAAGACCTAAAGCTCCCTGACCACTTGGTAAAGGGAATTGTAAAAGGTGTAACCTCTGGCTCGGCTGTTGCAGCATTGTCTGCCGCAAAGCCAACACTTTTTGGTAATTCCACGCTTGTTACCTTGGACTCGAAGCCGCGTGCAGAATTTGTTGCAGAAGGCGCTAATAAAGGTGCAACTAACGCAAGTTTTGGGCATGTAACCGTAGCTCCACATAAAACTCAGGTAACAATGCGCTTTAGCAACGAAGTGTTGTGGGCTGATGAAGACTACCAGCTTGGCATTATGCAAACTCTCTCAGACGAAGGCGCTGTAGCGTTGGCTCGTGCACTTGATTTCGGAGTCTTCCATCGTGTAAACCCAGCAAACGGTACAACAACCGACTGGACGAACTATCTTACTTCTACAAAGAAAACCGTTGACGCTACTGCAAGCATTGACGCAGACATTGAGAAGGCAATTGGCTTAGTTTTAACAGACGGCGAAGGATTTGACGTAAACGGTTTAGCACTCTCCAAGCCAGCTGCTTACGCTCTTGCTACAGCCAAGGACAAGCAAGGTCATTTAATGTATCCGGAACTTGGATTCGGCACTGGAATGACTCAGTATAAGGGCATTAAGACAGCTGTATCTACTACCGTAGACGGCCGTCCTGAAATGAAGCAAGACAGTGGCATTAAAGCTATTGTTGGTGACTTTACTAATGGCGTATATTGGGGCATTCAGCGCAATCTTCCATTGGAGCTTATCCAATACGGCGACCCAGATGGTCAGGGCGATTTGAAGCGCATGAATCAGATTGCATTGCGTTTGGAAGTTCAGTACGCATGGTACGTATTCGCAGAACGTTTCGCTGTTGTTAAAGCGCCAGCTGGATCTGCAGTAGTGTCCCATTAATAGAGAGGCGTCGGCATGGAAGTGTTCGCAACGTTTGACGACGTAAAGGCTCGCTACCCAGCAGCCTCAACGCGAAACCGTGAAACGGTAGAAACACTGATATCTGATGCGTCAGCTCTTATGCAAGCAAGCGCGCCAAAACTCACAGACAACAAGCGGCTACTTTGCTTCGTTTGTTGCAGTGTAGTAAGGCGCGCTCTTGCAGCAGCTGAAAATGTCGGCGACGGAATGACTGGAGTAACGCAAACGTCACAAACCGTGGGAGCTTTCTCACAATCGTGGAGTTTTACGAATCCAGCTGGTGACTTGTATTTGACTCGTGCTGAAAAACGCTTAATACGAGGGCAAGGAGCGCAAACAGGCTTTCATGTGAACCTTATAGGAGATTCAGATGAAAGGTGAAACAGTAACCGTTCTTTTCCCAGTATTTAACGGCGTTGACGCGCTAAACAATCCTATAGAAGCAGAACCAAAAGAGGAACAAGTAGAGAATGTGCTTGTTTCTCCAGGAAGCGGAGTATTTGCTAACGCAAATGCGGATAGTGAACTACAACCATACGGCATAGAAGTGTCACGCATCTGCTACTTCCCTCGCTCATGGACTTACAAAAGCCTACGAGGAGCAAAAATTCGGATTCGAGGGCGCGAATATTCAGTGTTAGGAGATCCAGAGCCACTAGACGGCGGAATGAGCCCAACTGCTTGGAATCTCGAAGTTGACGTAACAGATAAGGAAGGATGATGTGAGTAAAAATAACGTTAAATTGAACTTTGACGGCTTCCTACAGCTGCGAAGAGCAGCAGGACACACGGTAGTAGCAAAAGTAGCACAAGAAATTGCGTCAAATGCTACATCAATGGCAACAACCACAAAAAGCGGAATACATCCGAAATATGTGGCGTTGCCAGTAAAAGATACTAAACACGGTGCCGTTGCAATCGTTACAGCAGCAAGCAATCCTTCCAAAGAATGGCTGGCAACAATGCGATCAGAAGGACGACATCACTGGTTAGCAAAAGCTGTAGGAGCAGGTAAATGAAAACCATCGAAGAAACAGTTATCACTTACCTCAACACTGATGGACGCATTGACGGGTTTGAAGCGTCAGGGCTTGTGCCACAAAATGCAACAAGCTCAAGTAGCTTCATAACGGTGGAAAAAAATGGCATAAGTATAAGCGACAGAAAAAGAATTTACGCTCTTTCTGCATCAATTTATGCACCAAGCCAAATAAAAGCCGCAGAAGCTGCAGATGCTCTTGCATTCACACTTATGGCAATGCCAGAGCATGCAGAAAACGTTGCAAGCGTGATCATCGATACAGTCACAATCTACCCAGACCCAGACACCCCATATCATCACCGTTTCATGGTGAATTTCAGAATTAACACACCTTTATAAAGGAGATTTTTATGGTTAAAAAAATTGCTATAACAAAACAATTCCCAGGCGGAGTACTTTTCGTAGCGCCAGCAGGCACGCCGTTGCCTACAAATGCTACAGACAAGCTTGACGATGCTTTTAAGAATGTAGCAGACTTGAACAAAGACGGAATTACCACCAGCACCGACATGGACACTACAGACATCGATGATATGGATGGGAAAACAGCAGCGTCATTTATCGCTTCTTATTCAGAAAAAGTTCAGTTCACGATGCTAGAAACAACAGCTACAGTGCTTAGAACTCGATACGGAAGCAATCGCGTCATAGCTAATGGAGAAGATGTAACTTCTTACACTACAGGAATGCCACAGGCTGAGCATATAAGCATTGTTGCAGAGCTTCTCTTAGAAGGTATGAACAAAAAGCAACGCAAAGTATTCCCCGATGCAATTCTTACGGATTCTGATGATGTTCAATATCATGCCGGAGATGCCATTACATACAGCGTAACATTTAACACTTTCCCAGATAAGCAAGGCAATAACTCGTACAATTACTTTGCAGATTTGGGAACATCGTTGCCAGTTAGTGGTGCATCTTCAGAGACTAATCACAGCTGATAAATCTTGCTCACGTAGGGCTTTTATTCCTTTCACTTACGTGAGCAGCTCTTAACAAACCGAAAGGAAATTTCACCCTCTTACATATTCTTAAAAAAGGAATAAATATGACACAAGAAAAGAAAATCGTGCCTAAAGATGAGCCAATTCTTGTATCCATCAAAGGCGTAGAACTTACAGTCGACCCACAAGTGCTAGACGACCTGGAAACATTGGAGCTTCTTTCACAATTAAACCCAGCAGACGATACAGAACCTAACGCTTTCGCACTTATTCCATTACTTAAACGACTTTTTGGAGAAAAGTATAAGCAAGTTAAAAACGCTTTACGAAATAAGGAAACAGGACGAATCACTATGGAAGAAGTATCCTCTTTCGTATCTGAATACTTGCGTAAAGTCTCCCCAAACTCCTCACGCTCGTAGAAATGCTACGCATCGCGCCAGATACCTTACGCGCGGACATTCAAAGATTCTACGGGCTTAACTTAGATGAAACAGGCGAAAGTATACGCGTTAGGCGAATGGCTGACTTGGCAGCAAATTTGCCAGACTGTGCACTTATTTGGGGAAAAATCAACCCACAAGCACAATGGGATACAACGCGACAATTGCTTGCAAATATTGCAGACAATACAGCTTTTCTAGCATTTTGCAAAACAAAAGACGCAAGCAAAGGCAAAAAGTTCAGCAATACGATTAAGCGGCCTGGCTCGAAAACAAACGGTAACAGCACCACAATCAAAACAGGCCATGCGGAAAGCAGTGAAGAATTTTACGCTTTGCTTGGGATAGATAGAGAAAGAGGCAAATAATGGCAAGAGGTGATACCGGTATTAACATTGCGCGCGCTTTCGTAGAAATAGTGCCATCTACAAAAGGCGTAGGTAAGGCTATTTGTGATGCTTTCAACAATGCCAACAATAGTGTTTCTCAAAAAGGTTCTGAATCTGGCAAAAAATATGCAGTTGGATTCAATCAAAACATTAGCAAAATCGGAAGCAATATTGCCCAAAAACTAACATCAGCCAACTCTACTGTTATACAAAAAGGCTCACAAGCAGGCACAGGTTACGCAAGCACTTTTTCGCAAAAAGCAGCAGGGATAGGCGGGAAAATCCAGCAAGCACTCAACTCTATGGCATCTCATGCGCAAAAAAGCGGTGAAAACGCAGGTAATGGGTTTGCTAAAGGTTTTGGCTTAAAAATGGGCATGATTAGCGGCATAGCACAATCTGTTACCAGCAAAATTCTTGGCGCTTTTGGCGGTATTACTAGCGAAATCATGAGCGCGTCTGACTCTGCACAAAAGTTTGGCGCAACCTTACAATTCGCAGGAGTAAGCAATAAGCAGATTAAAGAGCTTACCAAATCAACACAAACGTATGCAGATAAAACTGTGTATGATCTTGAAGATATACGCTCAACTACAGCACAGCTCGCTTCAAACGGCGTAGCAAATTACGATAAGCTCGCTGAGGCGGCTGGCAACTTGAACGCAATTGCAGGCGGCAATAAGGACACCTTTAAGTCCGTAGCAATGGTGCTTACTCAGACTGCTGGCGCTGGAAAACTCACAGCAGATAACTGGCGACAGCTTTCGCAGGCAATACCAGGCGCATCTGGCAAGATTCAGGAACAGCTTAAGAAAAACGGTGTATACACTGGTAATTTTGCTGACGCGATGCGCGCAGGCGAAATTACCAGCGAAGCATTTAATCAAGCTTTGCTTGACCTAGGTTTTAATGATGTTGCCGTAAAAGCCGCACAAAGCACAGTAACAATCGAAGGCGCATGGGGGAATCTGCAAGCGTCCGTTGTAAAAGCTGGAATGGTAATCTTTGACTCAATCAAAGGACCAACAACTCAAGCAATGAGCGCAATTGCAGATGCAATCGGAGACCTAACCAACTCAATGCAAGCACCATTGTCAGCAGCCATTAGTGGAGTTGTTGACTGGTTTGGAAAACTATTTGCAGCAATGCAAAACGTTGGAGTATTCGAGTCTTTCAAAGCAATATGGCAATCGCTGTGCGACATTTTCAAAGAGGTATTCAGCATTGTCGGAGGGTGGGGTGCGCTATTTCCCCCTAAATCTCTTGCTGTAGCATTAAAAGTTGTACTCGATTTACTAAATGGCGTTTTGCAAGTAGTTAAATTCCTTGCTCCAGTATTAACGCCTCTTGCTGGTATTTGGTTAGCTTGGGCTGGGGCGATAAAAGCAGTACAAATCGCAACAGCAATCTGGTCAACTGTAACAAAAATAGCTACAGCAGTACAAGCAGCTTTTAACGTTGTGATGAACATGAATCCTATAGGTGCACTAGTTGCAGTTATAGCAGCTGTTGTAGCTGGGCTTATTTGGTTCTTTACACAAACGGAAGTTGGGCGAAAAGCTTGGCAGAGTTTGTGTGATGCATTTATGAGCTTTATTAATACTATAGGGACAGCACTGCAAGCAACGCTCAATGATATAGGCAATGCTTGGAACGCGGGCTGGAATGCTGTGAGTTCGTTCTTTACTAACGTTTGGAACGGTATACAAGCAGCGGCACAAGCTGCTTGGAATTGGCTCACGTCAAAACTACAGTCTATTTGCCAATCGATAAGCAACGCTTGGAGCGAGTGCTGGAATGGTATTAGTTCGTTCTTCAGTAACGTTTGGAACGGTATCAAAAGCTTTGGCCAGTCGACATGGAATTGGATCAGTAGCGCTATTAGCAACGTGCTAAGGTGTATCAGCAATATTTGGAATAGCACTTGGAATTGTATTAGTTCGTTCTTCAGTAACGTTTGGAATGGCATTAAAAACGGTGCCAAAGCTGGGGTTGATGCAGTATTCCACTTTATTGCTGGTTTGAAAGATAGAATACTTGGATTCTTCAGCGGCGCTGGCCAATGGCTTTTGAATGCTGGCCGCGCGATTCTTGATGGCCTTCTTGCTGGTTTACGTCATGCATGGCAGAGTGTTTGCAACTTCGTTAGTGGCATTGGCTCGTGGATTGCCAAGCACAAGGGACCAATATCCTACGATAAGAAGCTACTTATTCCAGCTGGTAACGCCATCATGCAAGGCTTCAGCAAAGGGCTTGGCGATTCATGGCAAGGCGTACAAAAGCAGGTTGCAGGATTCACAAAGCAATCTGGAAATTGGTTCAACGATTCTAATGCTATTCGTCTGAAAACTACTGTTGTGCCACCTGATGGAGGGTGGAACGCTCAACAAAACCAGATAGCAAAAGTTGCAGCAAATTATGAAGTCGACGCATCAAGAACAGGCTTAACAAAGCAGGATCTATACGATGCGTTCGATGGAGTAATGAGCCAAGGCGTAGCACTGAAACTGAACGGTCGCGGCGGAGAAGTCATGGCTGGAATACTCGCAAAACCAATGAACAATGAGCTAAACAAAATGGCAACACTAGGAAGATAAAAGAAGGGAACAATAATGCTGGAATGTAGAATCAACAAAATCCCACTCGACGAATGGGGGCTGAATCTCGAAAAAAAGGGAATCAGCATAGAATCACCAAAACCAACTACTTCCAGCATTACAGTTCCTGGACTTAATGGCGTACTAGATACAACAGTAGAAGACGATACGCACACAGCGTTCCTACAAAAACGCGCAATCACATTAAGCCTCTACGCTTTAGGCGATTCAGCTACAGTAAGCGCTCTTTTTGAGCATATTGCCAAAGAAATTCACGGAAAGCAAGGTAGTTTACAAAAAAGCGACTCAAACGGAGAATATCGCGGACGATGGAGAATATCAAACTGGAACATAATACGAAACTGGCAAGATTCATTCCACTGTGCACTACTGCTAGAACTATCACTCGATGCAGATCCATACGTTTATGGCAAAAAGCACACATTCAGGCTGCATGAAGGCGAAAACCACGTGGCAATACCAGGCAGCAGTCCAGTGTGGCCGCAATTCTCGCTCTCCCTTGACACGGACGCAGCGTCAATAGCTAGGCAAGATGGCAAAACTCTTACCTTTAGTACAGGCTCGCACATGAATGGCGTATTGTCCATAGATACAAGTCCGCAAAGCAGAAATTGCAGGATCAACAACAATATTATTCTTCCAACAATCGATTCCGATTACTTCACGCTGCTACCAGGCGCAAACACAATCACATGTACAGGTTGCAGCGGAACGCTCGAAGTAACACCATTAACCTTAATGTAAAGGAGCATCAATGCGATTTGCTCACGTAAGCTACAACGGCACGTTAAAGCCAGATATTACATCTATTACTAAAGCGGTAAGCACATGCGCAGTAGACGGTATAGACACGCTTGACACCACTACGCTTGATAGCGGGGTGGAGAAGAATGATCGCTTGCTTTACTTAGATAGCAAAGCCTCGTGGCATGAGGATATTGTACAAAGCGTTGAAACGCAGCGAGATGAAGGCAAGCCAATTACTACAGCGTATTGTGTGAATTCTATTGCAGAACTTGGAAGCGTATACATACTAGACAAACGAGGGCGAAAAACAACCGCACCAGAGCGCGCGAAAGTAGCATTAGAAGGCACGCGATGGAACGTTGGCACTGTAGATAACGGTACCATACGCCATTACGCTGATCTAAACTTCTACCATCAAAGCGTTCTAAAATCTTTACAAGACATTGCAAAAACATACGGGCTTGAGATTGAAACTATCATAAGCGTTGAGAATGGTAAGGTTACGGCGCGCACAGTGAACTTGCTTGAGCGGCGCGGCAATAAGAATGCTGAAAGGCGTTTCGAGTACGGCTGTGATTTGAAGAGCGTTAAGCGCATTCTTATGGCTGACCAGGTTATAACGCGTCTTTACGCTTGGGGTAAAGGTGAGGAGAAAACAGACGATGATGGTAACGCTACTGGCGGATACTCAAGGCGCATTGGGCTTAAAGAAGTAAACAACGGCAAACCGTACCTTGATAATGTTGAGGCTCAACAGTATTGGGGAGTGCTTGAAGGCGACGCGGTTTTTGACGATTGCGATGACCGTAATGAGCTATTGCGGCTTGCCAATGCGCGATTGGCTCAAGTGTCGAAACCTCAAGTATCTTACGAAGCGGACGTGGTGAATCTTGGGCGTGCTGGATTTGATGCGCATGGCGTGAGTGTTGGCGACGCTGTGCAGATTGTTGATACTACGTTCACGCCTCCTATTCGCGTGGAAGGGCGTGTGCTGAAAATAGAGGAAGACTTACTCGATTCTGTTGATGCTACACGTATTACGCTCGGCAATATCTGCGAGTCGTACACTCAGAGACGCTTCGCAATGCAACAGAAGCTTGATGCGCTTATCGCTCAGTCTAGCGAATGGAATGCCGTCACTGAAGGCAACGGCTTGTATGTTCGTGACCTTATTGGGCGCGTGAATGATGTGATGAACGGTGTTGGCGGCTATACATATTTGAAACCAGGTGAGGGTATTACGGTTTACGATAAGCCTGAGAATCAGCACCCGACTCGCGCTATCCAGCTCGGTGGTGGGTTCTGGCGCACTGCTAATTCGAGGAAACCAGACGGTGACTGGGATTGGAAGAATATTGCGTCTGGCGAGGGTATTTTCGCTAACGCGATTACTACTGGCAAGTTGATGGATGCTCAAGGCCGCAACTGGTGGGACATGGAAACTGGCGAGTTTAGCTTGCAAGCGGCGACGAAGATTGGCGGCAAAACAGTCAAGCAAATCGTTGACGATAGCGCGGATAGTGTGATTTCAAAAATGGACGAGGAACTAACACAGGAAGCGATTTTCAACAAGCTCACTAATGACGGTGAGGCTCAAGGCATTTACCTAAACGGTGGAAAGTTGTATTTGAACGCGTCTTACATAAAAAGCGGTTATCTGTCTGCAAATATTATTCGTGCTGGCATAATTCAGGATAAATATGAAAATAATTTCTGGGACTTGGTTTCTGGTCACATGGAGGTTACTGACGCAACAATTGGTGGAATGACAATATCAGATAACGCTATTTATAACAAAATTATGCGTTTTGATAAAAATGGAATGGATTTTACAGTAGGCGATGAACACATTGGTAGGATAACGTGCTCACAAATGAAAAAAGATCCACGGCGTAAAGTACTGGCATTCAACTTAGAGGGCATAAATTACACGACGTGGGCATGTAGGGAAGAAGGGTCTACTGATTCGTACACTAACATGATGACATATTCGCCAGATTACTGGGACAACTACAGTAAAGGCATTAATTTTTCTTGTGATGCGGACTTTCATAACTACTCAATCAGTAAGGCAAAAATCGATAGCAGTTGCTGGTATGAGAATGGGACGAATCTGCAGAAACAGCAATTCTTGCTGCCCACAATAATTGATCGGCATACTGGCACAGTAACGGAATGGAAAATCGTTACATTCGGGTTTGAACATGGGTTCGTCATATAAAAGGGAGGAATGATATGGATAACGATCAAATAATTGTAATGCCACAAGACCAACCACGTCCTATAGAAAAATTTATAGGTTTAGAAGTAGCACATTCAACAGGCATATCTTCTATGCAACTACAGGAAGAAATAAACACAAAATTAGACTCAATACTACAAATACTACAAATGGGAAAGACCAACCAACTAAAGGAGAACCATAATGACACCAATGCAGAATAATGACACCCAAACACGGATAGCGAATAACCTACAAAGCATAATTGCGGATATGAGCGGTCGAATAGCAACGCTCGCAGCTTTATGCGAAGCAAAAGATGAAAAAATACAAAATCTAGAAACACAATTACAAGAATTAAAAAATACAAGTTCAAAAGAGGAAGCACACTGATATGACTAGCTATAAAGATGCAACAGTTAGCATAATCCACTTAGACTATGCCAATGCTTTTATCCCCGATATACGAGTGAATGCAGGAGATAAACAAGGGCGTGTTATCAACGTTCAACTCTTAAACAATGGCATGCCAGTTGATTCCGAAAACATATCAGTAGATCTTGTATATAATCAGCAGCTTGGAGTTCTTATGGGCGGCAAAGTTGCAATGAGTAAACAAGCTACAGAAAATGGAATAATTTACTCATCTAAAATACCAGCAGATGCATGTCGCATGCCTGGCAAAGTTGCTATGAGCTTTGAAATAAAAGAAGGTGATTCAGTCCTATACTCGAGAACTTTCACAGCTATAGTAGACCATGCTGTTTTTGACGATTTTGCTCCAGAATCAAACGCGTACAAACTAACATTGGCTGAAGCTGCAGAGCAGGCTCGCAATGCAAAAGATAAAGCTTTGGAAGCATCAAAACAAGCTTTAGAGGCAGCAGGTAATATAGATGAATCAAAAAAATCTGCTTTAGAAGCAACACAACAAGCATTAGCTGCAGCAGGGAATGCAAATAACGCCGCACAATCCGCAAACTCTGAAGCATTAAGAGCATCAAATGCTTCACAAAAAGTTGAATCAATCATACAAGAAGCAGAGCACGCTAAAACACATTTAGGGGCTTTAGTTAACGCGGCGGAGAATGCCAATACTGCAGCCTCAAAAGCCAATACTGCTGCATCAAACGTAAATGAAGTAATTGAAAAATGTGAACAAGAAACGGAGAAGACCAGAAAAGCTGGGTTTAACGCCGAATCTGCTGTACAAAAAGCTAATGAAACTGAGAGTAGGTATCGTAACAATGCTGCTGAAATTGATGCTGCAATCACAAAAGCAAAAGAAGCAGACAAAGCAGCTCACGAAGCATTAGACACAGTACATGCTTCCGCTGGCATTCTTGGCGAAGCCAAAAAAATAGTAGACTCAGTCAAAGAAGCTAGCGAAATAGCAAAAAGAGTTGCATCAGCAGTCGAAGAGCTTAAACCAGTTAGAGACGGAGCGTCTGAAGCAACAAGAGTAGCAAATGCGGCTGCAGAGAGTGCCAATACTGCAGCCGAGAAAGCCGATGCTTCTGTGTCAGGTATAAATGAAGTAATTGGAAAATGCAATGCAGCATCATCCGCCGCAGAAACTATATTATCCAAATCTTCTGATGTTCTCACTAAAGCAGAAGAAGCCACCGCTACAGCTCAAAGAGCAGCAGAACAGGCATTAACCGCAGCACGAGAAGCAAAAAATTCAGTAAATGAAGATTCTAAAACTCTTGTATGTGGATTCAAAGTAAGTGTCGATGGCGGGAGCAATAAAGAAGCTGATGTGCCACTGTTCAAAGGTATACCCGATTGGAAAACAATCATCGTATATCCAGAAAGTGGAACAAGTAACTTGCAAGAATACGCAAAGGCGCAACCAGTTTTCAACTTTGGGTTTAGCGGAGGGGTCTACACGGGTAAAGTAACCGTGTCTGCACAAAAAACTGTAGAAAGCCTTCGTCTTATAGCTATAGCATTAGGCGATAAAAAAGGCGGTACATCAAACGAATCTTATATAAATAATCACCTATAGAGGAGAGATAATGCCAGTATGTCAAATGCCATTTATAATTGCTAATGCAATTAGTGAAGAAGAAAAAATAGCTTGGCACAATGCACGTCTAGCAGAAGTAGCCGCAGGAACATACAAAGGAAAAGAAATTACACCTGATTTTGAACCTATCGAAGGGTGGAAACCTCTCAAGAGATATGGGCCTAATCCAGCCCTAATTATTAGGAATGCGGTATATGATCATTCTAGAGTAGGTATATATCCAGGAGACTACATTCGCGAAACAGTACTAGGGACACAGTACAAGTTCATTATAGTAAAAATAGGCATCACTCCATATAAGAATTATCCAGTTGCATTAATGATGGCGGACAAGCCATCTACTATGAAGTTTAATGCTTCAGATTCACTGGATATTCGAACTCCCCTTAAGGGTGAAGAGATCCCTGCAGGTGTGGATGAATGGGTATATCGGTATAGTAGGATTGCTCAGTATTGCAATTATTTCTACAAAAAAATGCCAGGTTATCTCCAGGACAATATTTTGGTGTCATCTGTTCCATGTGCATATCTTAATGTGGATCGCAAAAAATGGGAGGTTGATTTTTATGAAACGAGAGTATTTACACCAAGTGTTAATGAATTTTGCTCCGAGAGGTCTTTTTCTGTAGAAAACAGATTTAAAGAAAGTTTCATTCTATGGCCAAAAATATATCAAAACTCTATAGATGACATCAGTGAGCTAAATGATTGTTGGCTTAGAACAATAACGGTAGGTATAAATTCTAATAGGCAATTTGAATATAAGACAGGGCGTACTACAGACGTAGAGAATGGGGGAAAACCAAGCTACGCACGAAGCCGTAACAATGCTAAACGCGCTTTGCTGTGCTTCTGCATTGGATAGATAACAGCTTATCTGCATCTTTTAACACTTTTAGCCACGCAAACAGCGTGGCTTTAATATAAAGGAGGAAGAATGAGAAACTGGGAAACTTGTGACGCAGATGAAATTAAGCTGCTCACAAAACACTACACTAAAGGGCGGCAAGGTCTAAAAATCAACAAGATTGTGTTACATCACAACGCGGGGAATTTAAGCATTCAAGACTGTTACAACGTTTGGCAAACGCGCGAAGCAAGCGCGCACTATCAAGTACAGTCAGACGGGCGAGTTGGGCAACTCGTGTGGGATTACGATACAGCGTGGCACGCTGGGAACTGGAGAGCAAACGCTACATCAATCGGAATCGAACATGCAGATATCAGTACCTCGCCATGGCAGATCAGCGCTCAATGCTTGGAAAACGGAGCGCATTTAGTTGCCGCATTATGCAAGCTTTACGGTTTAGGCAGACCTACATGGATGAAAAATGTTTTTCCACACTCATATTTTTATGCAACGGCTTGCCCTTGCAGTATCAGAGATTCTCAAAATTCAGATTACATGAAACGTGCTGGAGACTGGTACGACGCAATTACAGGAGTTATAAAACCACAAAATCAAACTAGGACGATGGAGGAATATCCAATGATTAAAAGCGAAATAGTAGTTGACGGAGACGTTAGCAGCGTTGAAATCCACGTGCCTTGGGGAGTGAACAACAGTATTGGCATGACTTTAACTCGCACGGGCAATGTTGTGACAGCTAATGGCGCTGGAGGAATTAAAGCAGGAGACGCGCAATGGGCTAAAGCGAACGAAACAATACCCGAAGGCTTCAGACCTACCTCGCTCGCAACAATTGCACTCACTGGCGGACGCGGAGCGTTTCTAGTACAGCCAGACGGCTCAATCTATTACGACGGCGATGCGCGAGATTGCACTACGCACATTAGTGGCGCGTGGGTAACAAAAGATAACCAACCAAAATAACAAATAGGAGAAGAAAAGAATGAATGATATTGAAATCTTATTGCTCGAAATTGCTGGCGGCCTTGTGTTGCTCGACTATATTAGTGGTTTTGCGAAAGCAGTCTACTTGCGTTCGGTGTCTAGCAGTAAAATGCGTGACGGACTCTTTCATAAATTTGCGTACGTGTTGATAGTAGCTCTTTCGATTTTGCTGGAGTATGCTCAAACTAAAGCAAACTTAGGTATTAATCCGCCGCTTGTTGGTATTGTGAGTGGATATATTATTTGGATAGAAGGCGTTAGTTTTGCCGAAAATGTATCAGCATTAAATCTGCAAATCGCAAAAACAAGGGTTCTAAGAGTCCTCTTATCTGTGCTTGCGTGTGTAAAAACTTATGTTGATGGGCAGACAGATAATTCTATCAATACAGGCAAGCATGCCGCCGCAACCGAAGCTGATGCCGAGTTGGATGGCCGCGGCAAAATCCTGGACGACACTACTGCTGAAAATAAGTAGCGCGCGATATACGCAAAGTATTCTCTAATTGAGAATACAAGTTGAAAATTAGTATTACCCCTCGCCTCGCGCGGGGGGTAATTTTTTATAGCCTTAACTACTCTTAATCACTCTGCATAGTAGGGCGTCCGCCATGACCTGGACGGCTCGCATTCCAAGTTTCAATACTTTCACGTTTCCAACCACGAGTGCGACCAATAAACGCGTCTGGATCTGGAAGATTGTAGTTGCCAAGCGCACCAGTTTTCACACCAATAAGCTCAGCAACTTCCGTATAACTCAAATAACGCTCACTCATGCTACTTTTTACGCTTTCTTCCAGCGTCTAACGCACACACGGCGCTGATTACAGCACAGCCAGTAATGAGCCAAGGTGAAAAATGACACCATACTCCAGCGATAATAACAAGTGAGAACATAGCCGATACTATTGCATCTAATTTCATAATGAGCCTGCAGTATAGTGGATAGTGAGTCCCGGACACCTCGACTGTTCGGGACTCTTTATTTACTTATTGCGTTTCAACTCTTTGATGAGCTTTGCTATTGCTTCTATAATCTTTGCAATGCCGACCAGTAGACTTGCAATCGCAACAAGTATTTCCACTACATGCATGTCACCTCCTTTCTAGCTTACTTTACTTTATATAATAGCACAGCTATTATATAAAGTAAAGTAAGCTAGAAAAAATAGTAAGAAATTTTCTTCAATATTTGATAGAATTCAAACACGATAACAAACGTGAAAGATGTTCTAATATTTGCCGCAAAAATACAAGATAAGGCGATATTGAGCGCATTGGTACTAAAACGTTATTCTATGAAACTCTTAGAGAAATAAAGCATTAGCGGCTGTTAAATGCTAATTCCCCGCGGCTCCACAAACGCAAAAACGCCACTGCTCAAACAGTGGCGTTATTTGTAGCAAAACCCAATGTTTACAACGCCTTTAGCATAGAACAGTGGGCGTTGTTTACCGCTTGCACACAAGTATGTACGATATGTGATATAGCACATACAACAGACGGAAATAATCAGAGCAAAAGCTCTAGGTATAAGATCTAGAGCTTTTTGATTTTCCTATGCATACTTATTTGCGCCGTATGTTTTGACCTATACCACTTATTTATTTTTATTTTTATCATTAATATCATTGTTTATGTAGTCAACAAAATGTCGTGCTGTAATACGAACAATGTTTTCATCAAAATAAATTTTATTATTTTTAAGCCCATTCAATATGCTTAATTTTTCTCTTAAAATTTTTTCAGCCCGTCTTATTCTTCTAACTTTTTCATCTTGATTATATTGATTAAATTTTTCAATTTGTTCAGAAATTATATCTTGTATGTCTTTTTGTAGTTCTTCATCATCTTTTCTAAATTCTTTGCTTCGTGTTGTTTGTGAATTCGTATTAATTACTGGATGTTTTACGTAATAATCATGAATAATTTTCTTAGATATTTCTACTTCATTAGCCTTATTTGGTAATATCCCTCTGCGTGCATCAATCCATGGCATCTCACTGCGGGCGCGATTTTCTAGTTCTTCAATACTAAAATCAATTAAAGCGTCGCAAACGTTATAGATAGTGAGTAAATTAGAATAAGTAAGATGATTTTTAAGTTCATAAGGTCCTAGAACAATATCTTTACATTCTATAAAAACATCATTAATTCTGTGCATCTTAAATAAATCTAGGCATACTGGACCGTTGCGCCAAGCCTGAAAATTGTTATAGAACAAAGGAGAATTAGTGGATGCTAGGTTATAAGCTTGGCAATAGTAAGAAAGTAATTGTAAGCGATTAATATTCATTTTCCCATAACGTTTTAAAATCGCATATGCTACATGAGAAATAGTAATCATATCTATTCTCCATCGGTGCAGAAAAGACAACAAAATGATTAACGTAAAACCAAATAGAATCCTTTTATAAATCACGTTGAACGAATAATTTTAGTTGTAAAATGCACGAACACGTGTAAACAATAAAAATCATTCGGTTTTAAGTTAGCGAAAACGGTACCATATAAAATAAAACACATCAACAATAGCGCGTGTCGTCCTCAATGGGGATTGTAATACAGTGTGGTAATCAACTACTGCTTTGGTGTCGAAGCAAAATCTCCTACTACTTTTATTGACTTTTATGTATGTTTGATTGTGTAAATTTGTAGAAAAGATTCTTCTTTAAGGTTGATTTTAGTTCGTTTAATATGATTATTAGGAGCGCATTGTGTGCAAACCGCCGAAAGTGATTTCGATTGTAGGTCCAACAGCATCTGGCAAAACGAGTCTTGGTATTGCAATTGCAAAGAAATTTGCTGAACGTGGTGTAAAAGCGGAGATTATAAACGCAGACGCATATCAAATGTACCGTTATATGGATATTGGTACAGCAAAAGCCACTAAAGAAGAGCAAAGCGAGATTAAGCATCATTTAATAGATATTATTGATCCAGAAGAATCCATGAGCGTTGCAAAATTTCAAACGCTTGCTAGGCAATGCATACGCGATTTGCAAGAAAAAGGTATTCGCCCAATTCTTGTTGGAGGCTCTGGTCTATATGCACGTGCGGCTGTAGATGATATAACTTTTCCAGGTACAGATCCTAATATTCGCAAAGCTTTGGAAGATCGTGAAAAGTCGCAAGGAGCAATGGCTCTTTTTGAAGAGTTACAAAAACTGGACCCTGTGGCGGCTAAAAATATGGATCCAAGAAATTCGCGCAGAACAATTCGCGCTCTAGAAGTTATTGAGTTAACAGGAAAGCCGTATTCTGCTACTCTGCCAAAATACAAGTATTTGATTGATTGTGTGCAAATAGGATTGGACTTAAACAGAGAAGATTTGGATGCGCGAGTGGAGCTTCGCACAAAAATGATGCGCGAGCAGGGTTTTGTAAACGAAGTTAAAGAGATTCGCTCAAGGCTTGGTGTTACTGCGAGTAGAGCTTTGGGATACAAGCAAATAATGGACTATTTAGATGGCTTATGCAGCGAAGATGATGCTTTTGCTGATATTGCTCAGAAAACTAAACGTCTTGCTAGAAAACAAATGGGTTGGTTTGGAAGAGATTCGCGTATTCATTGGGTTAATGCTTTGCAGCCAGATGTGGTTGATGTCTCAATGAAGATAATTAATGCTGCTGATAATGGCGATTTTAAAGATGATTTGATTGCCGAATCAACTTCCCATCATCTCGGCGCGTTAATTGACGAATAGTAATAATAGAATAAGTTTTTAGATAATTAATCTTTAGATGTTTATGCGTGAACCCTAGCTTAGGCTGGGGTTCATTGCGTATAAGGCATATTGGGAATGATATTGAGAAACGATATCGAGATACTTATTTGTATGAACATAGGAGATTTGTGTGAATAATCATCATTTGTCAAACTCTTCCAGTGAAATCTTAGAGAAGAATGATTTAAGTACTTCTGGAACTAATGCCGCTTCTTTGCAAGATGCTATTAAAGCAAGTCATGCGCATCAGCATAAGCTAACTATCACTTTGGCTTTAACGTCTATTGTATTCTTGGCAGAAGTAATTGGATCTGTTTTAACAAATTCACTTTCTTTGTTAATTGACGCAGGACATATGTTAACAGATATTTCTGTTTTAGCTGCATCTACGGTTACTGCGATTTTGATGCGCAAAAGACCTAATGCAAAGCGCACTTGGGGTTGGGCTAGGCTAGAGGTAATTACTGCTGCTGCTGGTGCTCTTGTTCTACTTTTTGTTGGCATTTATGCGATTGTGGAATCTTGTATGCGTCTTTTTGGTGTAAATCATAATGGAATACATGATGTAAATCAGCTTCTTTTCTTTGGTATTCTTGGTTTGCTTGCAAATCTTGCTTCTCTTGTAATTCTTGTTTCTCAATCTAAAGACAACATGAATATGCGAGCAGCCTTTTTAGAAGTAATGAACGATGCTTTGGGATCTGTTGCTGTTGTAGTGTCTGCTGTAGTAATGATGAGTACTAGTTGGAATGGATTTGATGCTTTAGCTGGCGGGATTATTGCAATTTTGATGATTCCTAGAGCGTTACATTTGCTTAAAAATGCTGTAAAAGTTTTGCTTGAGCAAACGCCGGAAGGATTGGATATAGAAAAAGTTCGCGATCATCTTGAACACGTTCCTCATGTTCTTGCTGTTCACGATTTGCATGCAAGTACTGTTTCTACAGGAATGCCTATTTTTATGGCACATGTTGTTGTAGAGCGCGATTTAACAATGGATCAGTGTGCTGATATTTTAAGCCAGCTTCAAGATTGTTTGCGTGAGCATTTTCCAGTTTCTGTTTCGCACACCACATTCCAACTAGAACCTGAAGGATATACCACTCAAAGTTCGTCGGAACATCATGAGTAGTTTCGTTGAGTAGTTTTGTATTGCAACATTTACGCGTGTTGTAACTATATGTAAAGTAGAGTGATATTATGCCGTTAAAAGAGTTAATAGACAACGCGCATAGCGATCGCGTTAAGCGTATTTGCGCAATAAGTCGTGCAAAATCGCGAGTGGATGGGCGCTTTTTAGTAGAAGGTCCGCAAAGCGTTAGGGAAGCGGTAAGGTACGCGCATAAGTCGATTCTAGACATTTACGTTTTGCAAGATGCTGTTAATAGTGACTACATTGATGTCAATTCTTTTAAAAATCTTAAAAATGGCATTTTGCAAAATGGATCTTTAGAAACAATAAGCAAAATTGTTGACGAATCCTTAAAAAATCAGTGCTATGTGCACCCTGCAACAGCAGAAGTTATGCATAAGATCAGTACGGATTGTCAAGGGATTGTTGCCGTTTGTGATTCTACTATTTTAGATAAAGAATTTATAAAAGAATTTAATAGTATTGGGGTAGAAAGCAAATATAAGTCTGGTTTTGCTTATGATCCTATATTGATTGCAGCCTGCTGGCAGGTAAGAGACCCTGGCAACGCTGGTGCGATTATTCGCGTTGCAGATGTAGCTGGTTGTAGTGCCGTTGTTTTTGTTGACGATTGCGTGAATCGTTTTAATTCAAAGCTTGTTCGTTCTACTGCAGGCTCATTATTCCATTTGCCAGTAGTGACAATGAGTGAGGATGATTGGTTTGATTGGACAAAGTCATTAAAAATAAGGGTTATTGCAGCTGATATTTATGGAACGGAAAATAAAAAACCAAAGTCTTTTGCAAATCTTCTAAAACCACTAAGTGATGATTTAAATAAAGGATATAACGAAGTATCTAATGCAATATTATTTGGAAACGAAGCCAGAGGATTGCCAGAAGAAATATTAAATAAAGTAGACGAAATATCGGTAATACCTATTTACGGAAAAGCAGAATCAATGAACTTGGCAACCAGCGCTGCAGTAATGCTAATGGGCTTGGCTATGTCTAGTCATGAGCGAAAAATGTAGATTTGAGACGTTTTTTGAATGCTTCACAAAAGTACACATAACACGGATAGGAAGGGTGCTGTGGCAAGTAGTAAGCCGTTCGACTCGAAGGCAATTACAAAGGTAGTAAAAGAGGGTATAGCTTGTGTTCAAGCCGCTAAAACAATGGAAGAGTTGAAAGCGGCAAAAACTAAGTATGCAGGAGCTCAGTCTGCAATGACCCTTGCCAGCAAGTCTATTGGAAGTCTTCAAGTAGAAGAAAAGAAAGAAGCTGGCAAGATAATGTCGGCTTTACGCGCTGATTTTGGTCGTGAATTTGCAGCAGCCCAAGAGCGTATTAAGGCTATTGAAGAAGCTAATATGCTTCAAAAAGAAACAGTCGATATGACCTTGCCAATAAATCGTAAGCCGCTTGGCGCTCGCCATCCGATTGCGCGTATTATTGAAGACTTTGAAGACTTCTTTGTGTCTATGGGTTGGCAGATTTCTGCAGGACCAGAGGTAGAAACAGAGTGGTTCGATTTTGACGCGTTGAATTTTGGTCCAGATCATCCTGCTCGTCAAATGCAAGATACTTTTTATGTGCAAGGTAATCAAGCAAAGGATGCTGCAGGATTTGTTGGATCTAACATGGTTTTGCGTACGCAAACTTCTTCCGATCAGGTTCGTGCGTTAATTGAGCGAGGAGTACCTCTGTATATTGCGTCCCCAGGCCGAGTATTTCGCACGGATGAGCTTGATGCAACGCATACTCCAGTTTTCCATCAGTGTGAAGCTTTGGCAGTAGATAAACATTTGAGCATGGCTGATTTAAAGGGTGTTCTTGATCGCCTTGCTGTTGCAATGTTTGGTCCAGATGCAAAAAGCCGTTTGCGCCCAAGCTACTTCCCGTTCACGGAGCCTAGTGCGGAGTTGGATCTTTGGTTCCCAGATAAGAAGGGTGGCCCAGGTTGGATTGAATGGGGCGGATGCGGAATGGTGAATCCGAATGTTCTTAAGTCTGCAGGCTTAGACCCAGATGTTTATACGGGATTTGCTTTCGGTGTTGGCTTGGAGCGCACTTTGCTGCTTCGTCACGATATTAACGATATGCACGATTTGGTTGAAGGCGATAAGCGCTTCAGTGAACAGTTTGTGATGGGAGAGTAGTACTCATGCCAATGGTAGATATTGACTGGCTTAAAGATCATGTTGAAGTGCCAGAAGGTTTGACTTATGAGCAGCTTGCTAAAGATTTGGTGCAAGTTGGCTTAGAAGAAGAAGAGATTCACGACTCTCAAGTTACAGGTCCTATTGTTGTAGGATACGTTGTTGATGCTATTCCTGAGCCGCAAAAAAATGGCAAAATTATTAATTGGTGCCATGTTGATGTTGGAGATAAATACAACGAGGTAGACGAAAATGGCAATAAAGTTCCTCGTGGAATTATTTGTGGCGCTCCAAATATGGCTGCTGGAGAAAAAGTTGTTGTAACTCTTCCTGGGGCAGTTTTGCCTGGCGATTTTAAGATTGAGCCTCGCAAAACTTACGGCCACATTTCTAATGGAATGTGCGCATCCGAGCGCGAGCTTGGTTTGGGAGATAGCCACGATGGCATTATTTTGCTTCGCGAATACGGTTTCTCTAAAGCTGAATATGATGCTTTGAAACCTGGAGACGACGCAATGTCGCTTCTTCACTTAAACAAGCCTTTGCTGGAAATTAACATCACTCCTGATCGTGGATACGCGTTTTCTTATAGGGGTGTTGCGCGCGAATATCACCATTCAACTGGTGCAACTTACACTGATCCAGTAATTGAACTTAATAATAAAGCTGATCAAGTAGTTTCTATGTCTGATGGAGCTTCTAAAGATATAGAAGTTAGTATTGAAGATAATAATCCTATTCATGGTGTTGTTGGATGCGACCGTTACTACGCTCGCGTTGTTAGAAACTTTAATCCAGATTCTTCTAGCCCTAATTGGATGCGTAGGCGTTTAACTCGTGCTGGAATGCGTGGTATATCTCTTGCAGTAGACGTTACAAATTACGTAATGCTCGACTTAGGTCAGCCTCTTCACGCTTATGATTTAGATAAGATTGAAGGTCCTATTGTTGTTCGCCGCGCTAAAGCTGGAGAGCGTTTAACAACTTTAGATAGCAAAGACAGAGAGCTTAACGTTGAGGACTTGCTTATTTGCGATTCTCCAAAGGGAAATCACGGTTCGCGTGTTCTTGGACTTGCTGGCGTAATGGGCGGAATGTATGGAGAAGTAACGAGCGAAACGAAGAATATTCTTGTTGAAGCTGCACACTTTGACCCCGTTTCTATTGCACGTACAGCTCGTAGACATAAGCTTCCAACTGAGGCATCTCGCAGGTTTGAGCGTGGCGTTGATACTGCTTTGCAGCCAGCAGCTGCGCAAATGGCTGTTACAATGCTCAGCGATTTTGGTTCTGGAGAGCCTTCTAATACGCCTACAGACGTAAACAATACTGTTGATAGAAGTGTTATTGTTTTCAAAGCTAGCGAAGTAGAGCGTGTTTCTGGCTTAAGCATTGATTTGAATCGTATTAGCGATATTCTTACGGATATTGGTTGCTCTGTTGCTGGCGGCGGAAACGGATCCTTCTCTGTTTTGCCTCCAACTTGGCGCCCAGACTTAAATGAGCCATGCGATTTGGTCGAAGAAATCGCGCGCTTGGTTGGCTACGATGAGATTCCTGTTAAGGTTCCAGCTGTTCCTGTTACTGGCAAAACTGGTTTAACGCAAGATCAAGCAACTCGTAGAGCTATTGCATATGAACTTGCTGAAATGGGCTTGATTGAATCTTTGAGCTACCCGTTTGTTGGTCAGGAAGATTTTAAAGCTTTCCGTGAAGACGTTGATTCTGTTGCTAAAGTCAGCATAAAAATCGCAAATCCTTTGGCTGGCGATCGTCCTTGGCTTCGAAGGAATGTTCTTACCACTTTAGCTGGAACGGTTCGCAGAAATATTCGTCGTGGCTTAAGTGATGTTTCTCTTTATGAGCTTGGTCACGTGTATTTTGCGGATCCTAATGCTCCAGCTATTCCTGCTTTGCCTGGTTCGGTTCGTCCTACGGATGCTCAGCTTGCTGCGTTGGATGCAGGTTTGCCTGAGCAGCCTTTGCATGTTGCAGCTCTTTTAACTGGTAATGCTGAAGAAACAGGTTGGCTTGGAACTCATAGAGAAGTTGATTGGAGTGATGCTGTAGAAGCTGTTAATCGTTTAGGAAAGCGAATCGGCGTTGCTTTTGACGTTCGTCAGATTAATTCTGATGATGTTCCTGCTTCTTGGCATCCAGGTCGTACCGCGAAGGTGTATATTCCTGTTGATGGTGCCGACGATGTTGAAATTGGTATTGTTGGAGAGCTTCATCCTCAGGTTGATGAGAATTTGGGTTTGCCAAAGCACTCTGCAGCATTCGAGCTTGATTTGAGCGCATTGTTTGATGCTATGCAAGTTAAGCCTGTTCAGGCAAAACCTGTTTCTACATTCCCTCCTGTTAAGCAGGACTTCGCGTTTGTTGCTCCTTCTTCTTTGACTGCTCACGATTTAAAGGAAGCTATTGTTAAAGCTTCTGGTGATTTGCTTGAGTCTGTAGAGTTGTTCGATGTTTATGAAGGCGAACAACTTGGAGAAGGGCTAAGATCTCTTGCTTATTCTGTAACATTTAGGGCTGCTGATAGAACGCTTTCTAGCGATGATATGGAAGCGGTTCGAGAGGCTATTACAAAGTCTGCTCAAAAATTGCATGCAACATTGCGAGTATAAGTTCGAGTATAAGTTACAGAGTCGCGTTTTTTAAATTAATACGGCTGAATGATCGGATTATCTGGTTGTTCAGTCGTATTTTTTAATAAATAGAACAGTATTTATGGCTTTGTTAAAATGTATATATGCATGAATATATTTATGTATTCATGTATATTAGATTGGAGTGCTCTTTAGAAAGGTATTGCCAATTATGGTTGAGTCTAATAGGAATTCAAATAATTTTAGCGGCGATGATGAGCTTAATTATAGTTATGTGAATGAAGATAATAATTTTGACGATGCTTTTGATGATAATGACGATTTTGGTTCTATTGAATCCGCTGGAAAGCAGCGTCCTACGACTAAAGCTGCACGTTTAAATGCGATTGAACAGGCACTTTTAAGTGAGGTTATTACTTCGCAGTCTCAGCTTGCTAAAGTTTTGGCTCGTCATGGTTTTGAGGTTACTCAAGCAACTTTGAGTAGAGATTTGGATGAAATAAATGCAGTTAAAATTCGTCTTACAGACGGCAGAATTGCTTATGTTCTAGGAGATGGAACTGGTAATCGTCATGCGATGGATACTGTTAGGATTGATCAGCAGGTTGCTAGGACTCTTTCTGGGCTTATTACAGAAGTTGGCTTTGCTAATAATATAGTTGTGATTCACACTCCTTCTGGAGCTGCTCAATATGTTGCAAGTGTTATTGATAGGCAGCCTTTAAAAGGTATTTTAGGTTCTGTTGCTGGCGATGATACAGTGCTTATGGTTTGTGTTTCTAACGAAGAAGCAGAAGATCGAGCTAATTGGATGCTTTCAGTTGCATCTAGGTGATTCTGTATATAGTTTATTCATTTTATAGTTATATTTGTGTCTAATATGCATCGATGGATGTTGAATTTATAATACTTGTTGCAAAGATTATAGCGTTGTGGTTTTTGCACTTTGTTATAGTACAATCAATTGCATAAGTATTATTCCTATTGTCTTATTTTTCTAAATATTATTTTTCAGAATGTGATAGAAACGTTGTATTTCTAAGCGTGTTGAGATTTTATCTATGGTTGTATAATATACTATATATTGTTTATTTATTCAATATATGACCTTGGGAGGTCACTATGACTAGTAAGAAACGTATTGTATTGGCGTATTCGGGTGGCCTTGATACATCTGTAGCTATTCCGTACCTTAAAGAGCAAACAGGTCAAGACGTTGTAGCTGTGTCACTAAACGTTGGTCAAGGTGGAGAAGCGCTCGAGGTCATTAAAAATCGTGCTTTGGCTTGTGGCGCAGTTGAATCGTATGTAGTTGATGCTCGTGAAGAATTTGCGGATAACTATTGCATGCTCGCATTAAAAGCAAATGCAATGTACGAAGACGTGTATCCTTTAGTTTCCGCGCTTTCTAGACCACTTATTACTCGTCACTTAGTTCACGCAGCGCACGAATTTGATGCTGATACAATCGCACACGGTTGCACTGGAAAAGGAAACGATCAGGTTCGCTTTGAAGTTGCAATCCAGTCTTTGGACCCAGATTTAAAGGCAATTAGCCCAATTCGAGATTTGTCGCTTACTCGCGATGTGGAAATCGCTTTTGCAAATGACCACAAACTTCCAATTACTCAAAGCAAGAAGAGCCCATATTCTATAGATCAAAACGTTTGGGGAAGGGCTATTGAAACAGGCTTCTTGGAAGATCCATGGAATGCTCCAACCGAAGAATGCTACTCTTACACAAAGAATCCTTTGGAATCTACAACTCCAGACGAAGTTACAATCACGTTTGAAAAAGGTATTCCAGTTGCAATTGACGGTCACAGCGTAACTCCATTGCAAGCAATCGAAGAGATGAATAAGAGAGCTGGTGCTCAAGGAATCGGCAGAATTGACATTATTGAAGATCGTTTGGTTGGCATCAAGTCCCGCGAATTGTACGAAGTTCCAGGCGCGCAAGCTTTGATTACGGCTCATCAAGAGCTTGAAAATTGCTGCTTGGAGCGCGAACAGCATAGACTTAAGCGTGCTCTTGATAAAAAGTGGGCGGAATTTGTGTACGACGGCCAGTGGTTCTCGCCAGTTGTGCGTTCTTTGAATGCGTTTATAAACGAAACTCAAGAGCATGTTTCTGGCGATATTCGTATGACTTTGTATGCAGGAAAGGCTGTTGTAACAGGCAGAAAGTCGGATGAGTCTTTGTATGACTTTAACTTAGCTACTTACGATTCTTCCGACACTTTCGACCAGCGAGCTTCCAACGGATTTATTGAAATCTACGGATTGTCTAGCAAGGTTGCAGCCGCTCGAGATATGCGCGTTGCAAAGAACAACTAACAAGAGGAAAGAATGACGACTATGCACGATGCAAATACCAATACTAATCATCCAATAGCCTTGTGGGGCGGACGTTTTAGCTCAGGACCTTCTGCAGAACTCGCAAGGCTTAGCAAGTCAACGCAATTTGACTGGCGATTAGCGGATGACGATATTGCAGGCTCTCGCGCGCACGCCCACGCTTTGCATCGTGCAGGTTTATTAACAAAACAAGAATACGAGGATCTTCAAAAAGCTCTAGACGAGTTGCAAAATCGCGTAGATAATGGCACTTTTGCGCCAATTGAAGAAGACGAGGATGAAGCAACAGCATTAGAGCGTGGTCTGCTTGAGATTGCAGGAAACGATCTTGGCGGAAAACTTAGAGCTGGCCGCTCTAGAAACGACCAAATCGCAGCTTTAATACGCATGTTTTTGCGCAGACATGCGCGCGCGTTAGCTGCCCTAGTGTTAGATGTTTGCAATGCTTTAGTCGCTCAATCTTTAGAAGCAAAAGACGCTGTAATGCCTGGTCGCACTCATATGCAGCACGCTCAGCCTATTTTGCTTGCACACCAGCTAATGGCTCATGTTTGGCCGCTTTTGCGAGACGTAAATCGCCTTGCGGACTGGGATTTGCGCGCAAACAAAAGCCCATACGGAGCAGGAGCTTTGGCTGGTAACACTCTTGGGCTAGACCCAGAAGAGGTTTCTAAAGAACTTGGTTTTTCTGCTGTTTGCGCGAATTCTATTGATGCTACAGCAAGTAGAGATATTGTTGCGGAGTTTTCGTTTATTGCAGCCATGATTGGCGTTGATATTTCTCGCTTAAGCGAAGAGATTATTATATGGAATACTCAAGAATTTGCGTTCGTAACTTTAGACGATGCTTATTCTACTGGGTCTTCGATTATGCCTCAAAAGAAGAATCCAGATATTGCGGAGCTTGCTAGAGGAAAAGCAGGACGATTAATCGGAGATTTAACTGGATTAATGGCCACTCTTAAAGGTCTTCCTACTGCTTATGCAAGAGATTTGCAAGAAGATAAAGAGGCAGTTTTTGACCAAATTGACACTCTAGAAGTTCTGCTTCCAGCATTCGCAGGAATGGTTAGAACAATGCGATTTAATATTGATAGGTTGCGTGAACAGTCGGCTACTGGTTTTGCCTTAGCTACAGATATTGCTGAATGGCTTGTAAAACAAGGTGTTCCATTTAGAAATGCGCATAAGTTATCAGGATTATGCGTAAAACGTGCTGAAGAACTTGGTGGGGATTTAGACGTTTTAAGTGATGATGATTTTGATAATATTCTGAATGATTTTGTAGATCGAGCCGATATTGAGAATCTTAAACTTGTTCTTTCTAGTGATGGATCAGTAGCTTCTAGATGTGGAAAAGGTGGAACGGCTTTTGTTCGCGTAAAAGAACAAATTACTCAAGCTCAGCTTGCGATTGATGAGTATAAGAAATTTTCTGAATCTGTAAGTGATGGAACTGCTTATAAGAGTGTCGCCCTGTGCTGCCAAAATTGAAAGGCTTGGATTGCGCTTTTAGCGCCCGATGCCTAGGTAAGTTTTGGCAATAATAAGGAGATACGAATGGCTCAGGTCAGGAATTACAAGGAAGCTGGATTTGCTTCCTTGTTTGAAGAGCTAAAGTGGCGTGGATTAATTTCACAATCTACTGATGAGCAGCAGCTTGCTCAAGCGCTTGACGGAGAACCATTAACGTATTATTGCGGTTACGATCCTACTGCTGCTTCATTGCATATTGGTAATCTTGTTCAGCTTATTAATATGCGTCATTTGCAAGCTGCAGGTCATCATCCTATTGCGTTAGTTGGTGGTGCTACTGGTTTGATTGGTGATCCTCGTCAAAGTGGAGAACGCACGCTTAATTCTAAAGATATTGTGGCTGGTTGGGCAGAGCGCTTACGCAAGCAGATTGGCAGAATTTTGCCTCTTGATGGTGAAAATCCTGTTCGTTTTGTTAGCAATTACGACTGGGTTTCTAAGATGTCTGCTATTGACTTTTTGCGTGATGTTGGTAAGAATTTCCGTGTTGGCACAATGCTTTCTAAGGATATTGTGGCTCGCCGCTTAAACTCCGACGAAGGAATTTCTTTTGCTGAGTTCAGCTATCAGGTTTTGCAAGGAAACGACTTCTTGTACTTGTTTGATAATTACAATGTTACTTTGCAACTTGGCGGATCTGATCAGTGGGGTAATTTGACTTCTGGCATGGACTTGATTCGTAAGGTTCGCGGAGCTTCTGTGCACGTGTTTACAAGCCCGATTATTACGGATAATCAAGGTCGTAAGTTTGGCAAGTCGGAGGGTAACGCAATGTGGCTTGATCCTACAATGCTTAGCCCTTATCGCTTCTATCAGTTCTGGTTTAATCAGCCAGACGATGAAGTTGTTAAGCTTCTTAAAGCTTTTACGTTCTTGCCTAAGAGCGAGATTGAGCGTTTGAACAAGCAAATTCAAGAAGACCCAGGAAGTCGTGAAGCTCAGCGTGTTCTCGCTTGGGAAGTTACAAGCTTTGTTCATGGTGAAGATGTTACGAATCAGGCTATTGCTGCTTCTTCGGCATTGTTTGGTAAGGGTGATTTAGACGCTATTGATGCGCAAACTCTTGAAGCTGCCTTGGATGGTGTTAAGGTTAAGGCGCAGGATGGTAGTTTAGAATTTGCTAAAGCAAATAGTGGTGATCGCGTTGTTGAAGCTGCTGTTGCTGCTGGATTGTTCCGCACAATTTCTGAAGCTCGTCGTGCTATTGAAGCCGGTGGTTTGTACGTTAACAATAATCGAGTAGACAGTGTCGATGACATTTTGAATGATAATTCATTCTTGCATGGTCGTTTTGCTTTGATTCGTAGGGGCAAGAAGGCTATTGGCGCTGTTGAGCGTGCTTAGTTTTTTAAGCGTGTTTGATTTGTTTTTAATATTAGATTTTTAGTATAATTTTATATTTTTAGAATTTGAAAGGTATGCCAATAATGGGCGAAGAACGCGGATCGCGTAGTGGTAAGTCGTTTGGTAATCGTGGCCATTTTAGCCGTCAAAATGGCGGTAAAAATGGTGGAAACGGCGAGCATCGTGGCGGATTCCATAAGGGTGGATTCCACAAAGATGGTGGCAGAAAGTTTAATCACCGTGATGGCGAACGTAGATTTGAGCACAATGATCGCAGATATGATGATCATAAGAACGGTCGTCGTGACGATTTTGAGCGTGATTCTGGTAGTTCAGAAGGTTTAAGACGCAATGGATTCCACAAAGGTGGATTCAATAAGAGCGGTTTTAAGAAGGATAACGATCGTAGGTTTAACCATCGTGATAATGATCATAGGTTCAACCGTGATGATCGTGATAACCGCAGTGATCGCAGATTCGATAGAAAAGATAATCACGAAACTCGCAGAAATCGTGGTTTTGATGTCAAGTCGGAAGAAAATGGCAATCCAAGGTACAAGAAGTTTGATCGTGATAATCGTGGCGAGCGCAATGATCGCCGCTTTGAAGATAATCGCGGTGGCTTCCACAAGGGTGATTTTAAGAAGAATGATTCTAGAAAGCGCGATTCAAAGTCGTCTTTCCGCTTTGAAAATGGTCCTCGTAGAAACTCGGATGGAACTGTTTCTTACCCATCTCAAAACCCTTATACTGATAGGCGTCCAGGCGAACCTAAGATGCCTAAGGGCTTAGAATATTCCATGCTTTCTAAAGAATCTCGTGAGCGTTTGCGCGGTCTTTCTAAGGAACATTCTGAAAATATTGGTTTGCATATTCTCGCAGCTTATGCTTTGCAAGAAGAAGATCCAGAGCTTGCATTGGAACATGCAAAGTGGGCTGCAAAGCAGGCATCGCGTATTGATTTTTCGCGCGAAACATTAGGATTTATTGCATACCGTCAGGGTGATTACAAGCTTGCTGCGCGCGAGTTTAGAACAGCTATGCGAATGAATGGATACATGGATTATCTTCCATTTATTGCCGATTGTGAGCGCGGTATGGGCAACCTTGATAAGGCTTTGGAAATCTGCATGTCGGATGAAGCTAGAAGGGTTACTGGCGAAGTCAAGGCAGAAATGTTCCTTGTGTACGCAGGTGTTTTGGCAGATACAAACCATTCAGATAAGGCTATTGAGCTTGTTCACGCAATGGGTAGGTCTAAGGGTTTGCCTGGCGAGTATAGAATGCGTGCAGTTCAAGCGGAACAGTACTTCCTAGAGGAGGCTGGGCGAAGTGATGAGGCTATTGAGCTTGACTCTTTGCTTGATCGCTTAGAAGAGCAATACGCAGATATTGAAGACGAAGAAAATCCAGAAGATGTTGTGATTGACTACGATTTGGAACATCTTAATGACGCGATTATGGACGAAGTTGGCATTAGTGAAGATGATGCGCAATTTGCTCCAGATGATGACTCGGATGATTCAGACGATTCGGATGATTCAGATGACGATTCGGGCGAAGATTCGGATGATCCAGACGATGATTCACAAATCGCAGACAATACTGAAACTATAGAGATGAGTGCAGTTAAGTCTGAAGAGGAATAGTACAACCATATTTTCTAAGCCCGGCTTCTGTATTATGAGAGTATAGTAAGCCGGGCATTTGCTACTTTGATATTTTTAAAATCATGCGGGGATATTCTATGCAATTTGATGAACGAACGAATTTTTCAAATAGTAAATCTGCGTTAAGCAAGAATTTTCGCTTAGCTTTGCTTGACTTAGACGGCGTAGTGTATAGAGGCGGAAAATCCGTTGAATATGCTGCTGAATCAATTGAAAATGCTCAAAAAAATGGCATGTTTATTGAATATACGACTAATAATTCTTCTCGTTTTCAAGAAGTTGTAGCAAGTCAACTAGAAAGTTTCGGCTTAAAAGTAGAGCCGTGGCAGATTATAACTTCTTCTGTTGTTGCAGCAAGAATGGTTGCTCGCTACGTTCCGAGAAATTCTAATGTTTTAGTGCTTGGAGCCGATCATCTCATACAAGAGGTTCGTAGTGCTGGTCTTAATCCAGTAAAGTCTTGTAAAGACAATCCAAAAGCTGTTATCCAAGGCTGGTATCCGCAAATGACTTGGCAAGAAATGGCACAAGTCGCTTTCGCAGTAGAGCATGGAGCTAAGTATTTTGTTACTAATCGCGATTTAACAATTCCACGTGAATTTGGTATAGCTCCTGGATGCGGTTCTATGATTCAAGCTGTAGTAAATGCAACTGGAGTTGAGCCTATTGCTTCTGCTGGAAAACCCGAGTGCGCAATGTATGACGAAGCGAGATTGTTGGTTGCTGCAAATGCAAATCACAATGATGAAGATGTTAAAGAATATGCAGAAAAAGATGAGTTTGGGAATCCTGTAATAAGTATTTCGCGCTCGCTAGCCGTAGGAGACCGATTGGATACAGACATCGAAGCTGGTACCAGAGGGGGATATGAGTCTCTTCTAGTGCTTACTGGTGTCACCAATCCGCGTATGTTGCTTGAGGCTCCAAAACACTTGCGACCAAGCTTTGTTTCTAAGGATTTAAGAGGACTAAACGAGGCTCATGAGTCTCCAAAGCGTGTTGACGACGTTACATTTGTATGCGGAACTTCTAGAGCACAAATTGTTTGTAATTTTATTGAAGTAAACAATCCTAATGATTGCAACGCTTTGCGTGCTGCTTGTGTGCTCGCTTGGTGTTTAAAGGATAGTGGAAAATCGCTTGAAGACTACATTCTTCCAGAGTTTTCTTTATGAATATATGAGTTTGCATATGTGTGTATGAGGATTTTTCAATGTCTGACGGAGATGATTTAGTTCAGCGATTAGATTGTGAACTTGTAAATCGCGGATTAGTGAAAAGTAGAACGACAGCTCAGCGTTTAATTAAGTCTGGGTTAGTAAAAGTAGATAATCGAATTGTTTATAAATCATCATTTTTAGTGGAAAAAGCGCAAGAAATAAGTTTTGATGAATCAAAAAAAGAAAATTCTTGTCTTAAATATGTTTCTAGAGGAGCACTCAAATTAGAAGGTGCGTTCTCTTTATTTGAAGATTTAGGATTAAAAGTTTATTCAAATACTAAAGCGCTAGATATTGGTGCTTCAACTGGCGGTTTTTGCGATTATTTGTTGCAAAATGGCGTTAATCGCGTTATTGCTTTAGACGTTGGACACGGTCAATTGCACCCAAAGATCGCAAGCGATCCGCGCGTTATCGAAATGAGTGGCGTAAATATTAGAAATGTTTACGCGCAAGATCTGCCTTACAAGCCTAATCTTATAGTCTCAGATGTTTCTTTTATATCTCTTACTTTTGTTATTCCAGTAATCGCGCGTATTGCGCAAAACAACGCGAATATTGTTCTTCTTGTAAAGCCACAATTTGAAGTTGGTAAAGGAAATCTTGGAAAAGGCGGAATTGTAACAGATAAAGACCTAAGACTTAAAGCATTAGAAAATATTAAAGAATGCGCTAAAAATAGTGGTTTAAAAGTTGTTTCAACTCATGAATCTCCTATAGAAGGAACTCATGGAAATATTGAATATCTTCTTTATGCGCAATTTAATAGTTAAAAATAATTATTTGATAAATATTTTTTACATAAGCAGTACAATGCGCAATATGTAGTGCAACAATTACAATATTTATTGTTATTTGCAAAACCACAAAGGGGCTGTGTTATGCCAGAACTTTTAGTAGATGATGATGCTTCTTATGCTCGTCGCGCTCTGGTAGTTACGCATGCGCGTCTTGATAGTCACAGTGCCGTTGTAAATCAAGTTACCACGCAGCTTAGTAGTGCTGGTTTTCATGTAGATGTGTTTCATAGTGCTGCCGTATCTGATTTTGCGCAAAAAACAGCACATGTTATTGATGAAAACACAGAGATTGTTGTTGTGCTTGGTGGAGATGGAACAATGCTTCAAGCTGCAGAATTGGTGCATTGCACTCCTGTTCCAATCATAGGTATAAATCTTGGTCATGTTGGATTTTTGGCGGAATTTGAAAGCTTCCAAATAGATGAGGCTATTAGAAGAATTGCTCAAAAAGATTACTTTTTAGAGCATAGAATGGAAGCTCATGTAGACGTTTGGCTTCCTGGAGCGAGTGATCCTTTAAGTGATTGGGCGCTTAACGATATTACTTTAGATAGGGCAGATCGCGGTAGAATGGTGGAGCTTTCGATTCGCGTTGATAATGTTGAAATGTCGTCTTTTGGCTGCGATGGTGTTATTGTTTCTACTCCTACTGGATCCACAGCTTACGCATTTTCGGCAGGAGGTCCAATCATGTGGCCAAACGTTGAGGCTTTGCAACTGGTTCCTTTGGCTGCACACGCGCTTTTTTCTAGACCATTGATTATCGGAGCAGGTTCAACTTTTACTATTGATATTTTGGAAGATTCAGCTTCTGGTGGTTGGATTTGTTGTGATGGTAGGCGTCAAAGGGCTTTACCGCAAGGATCTAGGATTCAAATTCGTCAGTCCAAAGATGAGCTGTTTTTAGCGCGTCTTTCTGGTGTTCCATTTACGCAAAGATTAGTTACTAAGTTTGATTTGCCTGTAGTTGGTTGGCGTGAAAATCGTCGTAAAAAGTCTTCCAAACCTAAGGAATATGAGGCTAATCTGCATAATGAAACCGATAGGAATTATGCAGATGTTCCAAATGTCTCAAATAACTACCATAACCCTAATAGCTTAAACTCGTAGGGGGCATCCTTGCTTGAAGAATTAGAAATTCGTAATTTAGGACCAATCTCTCACGCGGTTATTACTCCCTCATATGGAATGACTGCTATTACTGGAGAAACAGGGGCTGGAAAATCTATGCTTCTAAGCGCTATAAGACTTATATCTGGAGGAAAAGCTGATTCTTCTAGAATTGCATCTTTTGCGTCAGAATCATGGGCGCAAGGCGTTTTTTCTGTTTCAAAGTCAGGAATTGTTTCTAATCTTTTGCAAGAATCTGGGATAGATGTTGAAGAATCTGAAGGCGATGATTCTAAAATAGATGTTTATGTATCTCGTACTGTTCCAAAATCTGGTAGGTCTAGGGCGGTGGTATCTGGTTGTTCTGTTCCTAAGACTTTGCTGGATAAAATTTGTTCGCAAACAATAACAATTCATGGGCAAAGTGATCAGTTGCGTATAGCAACAAGTGCAAAACAGCGTGAGTTCTTGGACTCAATTTCTTGTGATTCAAAAGAATTACAAGAATATTCTGTGGCATTTAAAGAATGGCAGGATTCTGTTGAATCTTATAACAGGCTTATAAATCAAGAATCTTCTTCTAGGCAGCGTGCAGATTATTTGCGAGAATCGCTAGAAAAAATTCGCCAAATCGATCCAAAACGGAATGAAGATGAAGAGCTTAAAGCTAAAAGAGATCGCATAGAAAACGCTGCTCAAATCGTTGGAGCTATTAGCGAAGCAATTTCTTCGTTAGACGCAAGTCAAATTGACTACGGCGCAATAGATTCCGTTGACGCATTACATTTGGTTGACAATGCATCTAAGGCAATTCGCTCAATTCGAGTTGATGGAGATTATAGCGCGATTGCAAATCAACTTGACAATATTTCTTCCCAAATTTCCGACATTGTTATGCAGCTCGCTCAGCAATTAGATGTTGATGAGAGTCAGGAAGATTTAGACGCTATTAACAATCGTATTCACGATTTAAGCGATTTAACACGCAGATGGGGTCCACAGATCGACGATGTTTTAGAGTGGGCTAAAAAGGCACAATTTGAGCTTGAAGATTTAGATGATTCACCTGAGGCTATTGATCGCGCTAAAAAAGCCTGTGATAAGTATTATTCTAATGCCAAAAATTTAGCAGATAAACTTTATGATTTGCGCAAAAGTGCAGCAGAAAAGTTTAGTTTTGAAGTTAGTAAAGAGCTTGAATCTTTGGCTATGCAAGATGCTCAGCTTTTAATCAAAGTTAATAGGCGTAAAGTAGATGAAACTGGAGTAGTTGACTTAGATTCTCATGGTTTAGACAACGTTGAGTTTCTTTTTAAGCCTTTCCCGTCGTCTGATTATTTGCCAATGGGTAGCAGTGCTTCAGGTGGAGAGTTAAGTAGACTTATGTTAGCTATGGAGTTGGTTGCGGCAAAATTCAATAACAGCGACTCTCATTCTATGACTTTTATTTTCGACGAGGTTGATGCGGGAGTTGGAGGAGTTGCAGCAGTGGAATTAGGCAAACGCTTAGCTCAACTTGCTAAAAGTTCTCAGGTGATTGTTGTAACGCATTTGGCTCAAGTTGCTTCTTTTGCTGATGTTCAATTTGTGGTTAGAAAAAGTTTTAGTGATTCATCGGTTTCTGGTGATTTTTCTAATGATTTTAACTCTTCATTAGTCGTAGATACTACTGTTACTAAGTTGGATGATTCACAGCGTGAGCAGGAAATAGCCAGAATGCTTTCTGGAAGTCAGTCGCAAGCTTCTTTAGAGCATGCTAGAGAATTGTTAAAAACAAGCAAAATTTAATCTAAAATCTGAATCTAATTCAAAGTAATTTTTATAAAACAGGATTAATATCAGGATTAATAATATGAGCGAAAATGTGTTAGTTGATAATTCAAATTGTGCAGCAATTTTTGATTTTGATGGTACTTTGCTTGACTCTTTACATGTTTGGGATGATATAGACGAAAAGAGTTTTGCTAAACGCGGTATTAAAGTGCCTGATGATTTTGCTGATTCCACTGCAACAATGACTCCTCGAGAAGTGGCTGATTATGTTATTGCACGTTTTGGTTTTACGGATTCTCCCGAAGATTTAATGCAGGAATGGAATGATATGGCTAATGAAGCTTATTCTAATCAACTGCTTCTTAGAAAAGGTGCAAAAATTTACGTGGATTATTTGCATAAAACAGGTGCAAAATTAGTTCTTATGACTACTCTTTCTAAATCTTTATGCGAATCATCTTTAAAGCGAACAGAATTATGGCAATATTTTGATTTGATGATTTTTGGTGAAGATTTACAATCAGATGGGAAAAATAGTCCTCAAACTTATTTAGATTTGTCCAATAGAATAGGTGTAAAACCAGAGTATTGCACTGTTTTTGAGGATTCAGCTATAGCTTTAAAGTCGGCTCGTTTGGCTGGAATGAAAACTTGTGGTGTAGCGGATTTAGATAATAGTGATTTAAATCCAGAATTTAATAATTGTTTCACAGTTTTTTGTGATTTTGATTTCGCTCCAAAAGTGTTATGCAAAAAACTAAGTGAAAATCAAAATTAAGTTGAGGTTTCACATACCCCGGGTTTTGTCGCGTGCAAAATGCACACGGATGACCATCCATCTCGATTTGACGTTACCGCCAAACTCTAGCAGTCTACCCGAAGACTTAGGCGAGCAGCCCTTAAACACCTTCTACTTGACCTTGCTCCCAATGAGGCTTGCCATGCGGCTAACTGTTACCAGAAGCCCGGTGGTCTCTTACACCGCCGTTTCACCCTTACCTAAACAAAAGTTTAGGCGGTCTATTCTCTGTTGCGCTATCTCTCAGGTTGCCCTGGGCGGACGTTATCCGCCATTGTGCTCTACGGAGCCCGGAAGTTCCTCAGCTGCTCCGAATGAACATTGCAGCCGCGGTCATCGTGAAACCTCAACCTTCCCAATTATAACAGACGTTTTAATTTTGCGCATATTTTGCGACTCGCTAGAAAATGGCGGCTTTTAGCGGATATAATGGATGTATCAGCGGCGCTGGTGCCGTTGACGTGTACACAAACCGATTTATATCGGATTACTTAAGGAGGTTCGCATGGAAATCGTCATCACCGGACGTCATACGCAGATTAAGCAAAGATTCCGTGACGTTGTGGAAAGCAAGATGAATCGTGTGACCGCCATTGCTCCAGATGCGCAGCGCATTCAGATTGTGCTTAACACTGAGGGCAATCCAAGGCAGGCAGATACTGCAAAGAGAGTTGAAATTACTGTAGTTGCAGGAAGTACGGTTATTCGCGCAGAAGCATCTAGCACAGACCAATACAGTGCATTGGATATGGCTCTTGATAAGTTGACGCTTCGTTTGCGCAGAACTCGCGATCGTCGTAAGGACCATCGTCGTGGATATGAGCAGATGGTTCCAGTTGATTTGGGTGTTGTAGAGCCAGAAGTTGAAACAACTGTTGAAGAAGTTGCACAAGAAGATGGAACGAATAGTGCAGATGCTGCGGTTGCTTCCGACTTGGGTCCTGGCGAATCAGTAGAGGTGAGTGTTGGAGATACTCCTATTGTGATTCGTCGCAAGCTTCATATTGCTGAGCCAATGAGCATTGACGAAGCGTTGTATGAAATGGAACTTATTGGTCATGATTTCTTCCTGTTCGTAAATAAGGAAACAATGAGACCTTCGGTTGTGTATCGTAGGCATGGATGGAGTTATGGTGTGTTTGAAATTGATACTCCAGAAAACGTTTCTAAAAAGAAGTAATAAAACAGTAAAGAAACAATAGAAGAATAAGGGTAAATAAAGTAAATAAAATAACTCATATGAGTTTAATGCCCGTCTAGTAATTAGCTAGGCGGGCATTTTATGCGTTGTTTTGGACTCGCTAGCTGCAAAAATCGTAGCCGTCGCGTAATATAGGCACAGTTTACGTCTATATTGGCTAGCCGAATAATAGACACGACCTAAGGGAGCTAAACGTGGTAGATATCGTCGATAAAGCCTTGCGCATGGGTGAAGGCCGTCAATTGAAGCGCCTTGAGAATGTTGCAAAGGCTGTGAATGCGCTAGAAGATGAGATTTCTGCGCTTTCCGATGAAGAGCTTAAAGGGCAAACGGCAAAATTCAAGCAGAAGTTAGACAATGGTGCAAAACTTGATGATTTAATGCCAGAAGCATTTGCTACAGTAAGAGAGGTTTCAAGGCGTACTCTTGGTCAGCGTCATTTTGACGTTCAGCTCATGGGCGGTGCAGCATTGCATTGGGGCAATATTGCAGAAATGAAGACTGGTGAAGGTAAAACACTTGTTGCAACACTGCCTAGCTATTTGAACGCTTTGGAAGGTAAGGGCGTTCATGTTGTTACTGTTAACGACTATCTTGCTAGCTATCAAAGTGAGCTTATGGGTCGTATTTACAGGTTCCTTGGCATGAGCGTTGGATGCATTATTACAGATCAGCAGCCTCCAGAGCGCAGGAAGCAATACAACGCAGATATTACTTACGGCACAAACAACGAGTTTGGTTTCGACTATTTGCGTGACAACATGGCTTGGGAAAAGGGCGATCTTGTTCAGCGTGGTCATCACTATGCAATCGTCGATGAGGTTGATTCCATTCTTATTGATGAGGCTCGTACGCCACTTATTATCTCGGGACCTGCCGAAGGTGATGTTACGCGTTGGTATCGCGAGTTTGCAAAGCTTGTTCTAAAGCTTGATCGCGATGTTGATTACAAAATTGATGAGAAGCGCAAGACTGCTGGTATTTTGGATCCAGGCATTGCAAAGATTGAAGATTATTTAGGTATTGATAATCTTTACGAGCCAAGCAACACTGCTTTGATTGGCTACTTGAACAATGCTTTGAAAGCTAAGGAATTGTTCCTTCTTGATCGCGATTATGTTGTTACTAATGGCGAAGTTTTGATTGTTGACGAGCACACTGGCCGTGTTCTTCCAGGTCGTCGTTATAGCGAAGGCTTGCATCAGGCGATTGAAGCTAAAGAGAATGTTGAAGTAAAAGCAGAAAATCAGACTTTTGCAACTATTACTTTGCAAAATTACTTCCGCATGTACGACAAGCTTGCTGGCATGACTGGTACTGCAGAAACGGAAGCTGCCGAGTTTATGGGAACATACAAGCTTGGCGTTCTTCCAATTCCTTCTAACCGTCCAGTTATTCGTATGGATAAGGATGATTTGATTTTCCGCACTAAGAAGGAAAAGCTTGCTGCGATTGTTCGAGACGTAGCTCAGCGTCATGCAAAGGGTCAGCCTGTTTTGCTTGGTACTGCATCGGTTGAATCTTCCGAAATCGTTTCTTCGCTTTTGGATGTTGCTCGTATTCCTCATCAAGTGTTGAATGCTAAGCAAAACGCTAAGGAAGCAGCTGTTGTTGCTGTTGCAGGTCGTAAGGGTGCTGTGACTGTTGCTACAAACATGGCAGGTCGTGGTACAGATATTATGCTTGGCGGAAACGTTGAGTTTTTGGCAGATGCAAAGCTTAAAGCAGAAGGCTATTCTCCAGACGATACTCCAGAGGAGTACGAGAAGCGTTGGCCAGGTGTTTTGGCAGAAGTTAAGGAACAAGTTAAAGACGAGCACGAAGAAGTTAAGAAGCTTGGTGGCTTATATGTTTTAGGCACTGAGCGCCACGAATCTCGTCGTATTGATAATCAGCTTAGAGGTCGTTCTGGCCGTCAGGGTGATCCTGGTGAATCGCGCTTCTACTTAAGCTTGGAAGATGACTTAATGCGTTTGTTCAACACTCAGCTTGTTGCGCGTGTTATGGCTAAGGGCTTGCCAGAAGGTGAGCCAATCGAATCTAAGTATGTTTCTAATGGCGTGCGCACGGCTCAAAAGACTGTTGAGGCGCGTAACTTTGAAATGCGTAAGAACGTTTTGAAGTACGATGATGTTATGAATAAGCAGCGTACTGTTATTTATTCAGAACGTCAGATTGTTCTTAAAGGTGAAGATATTCATGAAGATATCTTGAAGTTTATTAAAGATACTGCCGATAGCTATGTTCGCGGAGCTATGAACGGTTCTGATAAGCCAAAGAACTGGGATTGGGAAGGTCTTAAAGACGCTGTTAATGCTGTTATGCCAATTATTTTGGATTGGGATCAGCTTCGCCTGCAAATTGAGTCTCTTAAGGGAGAAAAAGCTGTTGAAGCTTTGCGAGACACTATAGTAGATGGCGTTACTACTATTTACGCTGTGTTTGAAGAAAGAATGGGTTCTGATAACTTGCGCCAGTTTGAGCGTAGAGTTGTTCTTGCTGTTCTTGATCGAAAGTGGCGTGAACATCTTTATGAGATGGATTATTTGAAGGATGGTATTGGTTTGCGCGGTATGGGTCAGCGTGACCCTTTGGTTGAATATCAGCGCGAAGGATTCCAGATGTATAACTCAATGATTGAGGCAATTAAGGAAGAGTCTATTCAGCTTCTATTCCGTATGAATCTCGAGCAGATTGTTGCGGAAACTGAAAACCAAGATGATTCTTATGTTGATGCCGATATTCAGCAAGCAGAACAAGAAGAAGATGAGCATTCTGGAATCGTTGGTCCTGCTCCTATGAGCCATGCTGATGGTGAAGTGCCATTGAGTAAGCGTCCAAAGGTTGAAGAATGGAAGACTCCTTGGGCTGATGGTCGTACCTTCCCAGGAACGAACAAGAATGATGAGTGCCCATGTGGCTCTGGCAGAAAGTACAAGTTATGCCATGGTCAGAATGAGGATTAAAATAATTTTAGTTTAAACGAAGATTAAATTTTAAGTTGTAATCTTTAAAAAATGAGGCTGGTGCTTTAACATCAGCCTCATTCTTTTGTATAAATGCACTTAAACTCGTGCGCCTTTTCCGTAGTCGTTGTAATCTTCACTAGAAGTATAATTTTTCTTTCTACTCATAAGTAAGCCTGCAGATCCAACAAGAAACAGAAAAGCGCTTATAGTACCTGAGTATGCTGCGAAATATGGCACTAAGACGCTAAGAATTACGCCCAAAATACCCAGAATAAGAATAGTCCATAAAACTATGAGGGTAATAGAAATATTCTTAAAATGTGGGTTTGGTGGAACAAAATCGTCTCCGTAAGAATCCATTGTTTCATCAACATCTAACCAACTGGTCTTAACGTTATCTCTTGGACCAGCATTATTGTATGACGCTATTTTAGTAAGTGGTTTTGTCGCCTGACTAATACGTTTTTTAAAGATTTTCGCACTTTTAGATTTCTCTATTTCTTTAAAATCTTCTGCATGATCTCTAATAAAATCAGACCAATTCTCATTAAAAGAATTATCGCCAAAAGAATCGTCATTATTGTTGTTTGAGTTTTTGTCCTCAGGGTGAGGGGAGTTGGTATTCTTAGAAGAAGTCATAAATTATACTGTAGCAAGTCTGCTTGATTGCGTAATGATTCGCTTTTAGTAACTCTTGCTAGAAGGGGTTTTTAGAATGTTGTATTGGTTCTTTGTAAAGGGGTTTGGATTTATTGCGCGTTTACGGATTAATCCTACTGCTCAAGGCGTTAACAACATTCCTAAAAAAGGTGGGGCTATTATTGCCGCAAATCATCTTGCCGTGATTGACGATGCACTTTTGCCTCTCACATGCCCTAGGATGATTCATTTTATGGGTAAAGCCGAGTATTTCGAAGGCAAAGGATTAAAGGGTCGCTTTAAAAAATGGTGGTTTACGTCCGTTGGCGTATTCCCAGTGGATCGTTCTGGAGGTTCTAAATCTCTTGGGGCATTGAATCATGCTCGTGCGATATTAGAAAATGGACAGCTTTTTGGAATTCATATTGAAGGAACTAGAAGTCCTGATGGAAGATTATATAAGGGACATACTGGTGCAGCTCGCTTAGCTTTAGAAACAGGATGCCCGATTATTCCAGTTGCGATTATTGGTACTAGGGAATTACAAAGGCATGGTCAGGTTATGCCTGCAAAGGGCTATACAAAGGCTATTTATGGCGAGCCTATTGAAGTTGAAAAAATGAATCCAGAAGATATTACGCACGATATTCTTCGTGAGCTTACCGATAGAGTAACCAAGACAATTCAAAAAATGAGCGGTCAAGAATATGTTGACGAATATGCTCAAACCGTTAAAAAGCGTATTATGACAGAATCAGCGAAATAAGCTGGTAAATTGTTTGTTGTAGATTATTTGAGTAAAAATATTTTGATTCAAACAACCTACAACATAACTCACAACATTTCATACAACATTTTATACAATGTGTGTGTAGCATTACCTACGTTATTTGTATAAATCAAATAACGGTTAATGTAACAACTGTTGGGTTTCCTCTTTCATCAAGAACACGAACTTGTGTACCAGGAGCTACAGACTGGAATCTTACCGTGTGCATAAAGTCTCCAAGCGGAGCGGAAACATTTACTTTTAGTCCTAGGGCTTCAAGAGCTTTTCGAGCGTCGTTAGCATTTTTATTGCGAACATCTGGCATAGTAACAGTTCTTGGACCTTTAGAAACAACGACATTGAGTTTATCTCCCCAATGAAGTTGCGCTCCTTTTTCTACAGATGTGCTAATAATTTTGCCTTTTTCAACGGTATCATTGAACTCTTCACTGTATGTTGGAACAAGTTTTGCGTCGTTAAATGCTTTATCCGCATCTTCTTTTGTTCGGTTAACAACATCTGGCATAGAAACAGGCATAGGACCTTTAGATAATACAACAGTAATGTTCTTATTGTGATTCATTTGCATTCCTGGTGTTGGAGAAATTTCTACAACACAGCCTTTAGGAACATCTAATGAATAAACGTCGTTGCTTTCTTTGTGATTAATAGAAGTAAAACCAGCTTTGCGTAAAGCTTTTATAGGATTCTTACCAGTTGTTGATGTTGGATCGATAATATCTTCAGGAATTGTAGATTGTCGTATTCCTTTTGACACAATAACATGAACTTTATTATTTCCGTGTTTAGATACATGACCGCCACTGAAATCAGGATTAGTGGAAATAATGTTTCCAGAAGGTATATTATCGCTAAATTCTTTTTGAACAGAATAAGGAATATTGGATATTTTAAGAGTTTGCTCGTAATCAAACCATGGAATATTTGTGATTTTGCAAGCTTCTTGTGTTTTGCATGACTGCGTATTTGGTTTCGGCAAAGACCAGTAGCTTCCAGGTCCTAGATAATACCAGTAAGAACCAAATGCGATTGCTGCTGCAACAACTGCCGCGCTGCTAACAGCTATAATAACAACTTTATTGTGTAATTTTTTATGATTAGAGTTTTGACTTTTACCGTCAGTGCTTAAATCATTCTTATTAAATTGAGGAGCACGCATAGCAATAGTTAGCATATTGCTATCATTAAAATCTTCAAGTTGATTCACACTGTTTGAAGAATTTTGACTATTGGAATAGTTAAAATCAGTGTTACTGTTTTTTTGAACTATTGTCATAGTTGCATCAATATCAGCTGTTTTATCAATATCAGTTGTTTTATCAATGTCTTTAGTTTTAGACAATACCTCATTTCCAATATTGTTAGGATTAGAACTACTCTGATTTACATTCTCTTTACTAACTTTATCAGCATTATTCGCATCGTTCGCATTAGGAGGAAGAGGTATGTTAGAGTAATTTCTTTTATCGAATTTATCTGAATCAGACATTCTATTTTCAGTTTTGATTGCGTCTAAAGTCGTATTTAAAAGTTGATCTTCATTATCGTAATTTGGATTAAACTTATATTGCCAATCTTCTTTAGGCATATTAGCGCAAATTTGTCTAAGCATACTAAGTGCTTTAGAAGCGTCACTCGGTCTTTTTTCCATTTCTCGAGCAGTAATAGAGGCAAGAAAATCAGCTATAGAAGAGTTGATGTCGCTACAAATTGTTTTTATAGATGGAGTGTCTTCATGAACGTGCTTAAAAACAAGCGTAACAGGATTATCTGCGCTAAATGGAACACGTCCAGCAAGCATTTCCCAAGCCATCATTCCAGCAGAGTATAAGTCTCCTTGAGGAGTGGCAAGATTTTTTTCAATCATTTCTGGAGCTAGGTATGCGGCGGTTCCAAGAAGAAGACCAGTAGAAGAAAGTGTAGCTTGCGATATAGCGCGAGCAAGACCAAAATCAGTTATTTGCACGTGACCGCGGTCGTTAATAAGAATATTTTCTGGTTTAATATCCCTGTGTACAACACCAGCAAGGTGTGCGGATGCAAGACCATCTAAAGTTTCCGCGAGAACTCGAAGAGTGTCTTTTAGGCTAAATGTGCCATATTTGTTCATTTCGTATCTAAGATTTACTCCATGAACATATTCCATCACCAAGTAGTCAAGCCCTTCAAATTCGCCAGTATCGTAAACCTGAACAATATGAGGATTCGCTATTGCAGCGGCAGATGTAGCTTCACGCCTAAATCTTGCAATAAATTGCTCTCTATGCACTCCTTGAGCTAGTTGAGTATGCATGATTTTAAGCGCAACTGGGCGATTAAGACGCTCATCTTGCGCTTGATAAACGGTAGCCATGCCGCCTTCTGCTATCTTCCGCATTATGCGATAGCGATTCTCAATACACATTCCTGGTTGCGCTTGAACTTCACTCATGTAGTAAATCCCTTATACGCGTATTAAACCAACTACCTAAAAGTGTACAGGCAATACAGTATCCACTAAATATTTAGTATATCAGTGATTTTACTGCCATTCTCTAGGAATGAATTTGCTAGAAACCTCGTTCAATATGGATTTTCCAAATTCAGATAATGTACTGTTATCTATTTTTTCTTGCGATTCAACCCAAAGATTGTGAATGCGCTTTTTAGACTTACTTATAGCACCACTCTGATTGAAAATGTTAATAATCCTATTAACATCATCTTCATTGCGATTATTAGAATTATAAGCATCTATCAAAAATAGACGGTCTTCGCTTGAAGAAAGATCTAGAGCATCAGCCAAAAGGACAGTGCGTTTACCTTCTCGAATATCGCCTCCAATAGGCTTTCCAGTGTGAGCAGAATCTGAAACAATATCAATAAGATCATCTGCAATCTGAAAAGCAATTCCCAATGGTTCACCAATATCATTCGCCAACTTAATAGCGTAATTTTTATTAAGTCCAGCAGATAAAAATCCGAGCGCAAGTGGAGCTATAGTTGTGTAACTTGCAGTTTTCCAACGAAAAACATTTATTGAGGATTCTGCTAGTTTCTTTGGATTTTTAAGGCTCATCATTTCTATGGAAAGATCTAAAACTTGACCAATACCAACATTTCTTTGCATATTTGCAAACTCGCCTAAAACTTCTTGAGGATTGCGCAAATTAGTACATGCTTTTCTAGTTATGTCAAAGCTTTGAGTTGCTAAAATATCTCCAAGCATTAATCCAAGTCCAATGCCGATATGCTTGCTATTGCATGCTTTGCTCAATGCGCAATATGCGCTTGGTCTTCCTCGTCTTAAAGCAGATTCGTCGATTATATCGTCATGTACAAGTGCTGCAGTTTGAAAGACTTCTAAAGCACATGCAACATCTAGCATTGCGCAATATGCAGTGTCTTTAGAGCAGTTACAGCGTACTGCATCGAAAGCTTCTAAAGCTAAGTAAGCTCTGAGTCTTTTGCCGCCTTCACTAGAAGAAATTGCTTGTTTCACTACATCTTTAAGTGTTTTATCACAACTAGAAATAAGGTTTTTACAAGCTAAAGAATTAAATTGGTCATAAATTAATTCGCTTATACGCGTCTCTATACATGACTTTTGCGAATCTAAACTCATATTAAGAGTTATCCACATGCCTTAGACATTACAAAATGAGTATTTTTCTAGTATTTTCTAGGATTTTATAGCCTTTAACCACATTGCGTTATTTTTATTGCACTAATTTGTTTCTGCTGCAAAACTCTTATTACCAAGTTAAAAACAGTATAAAAACACAACAAAATAAGGAGGAATTATGCAAATAAAAAGTGAATTGAAAAACAAGCAAGTTTTTGAAGATAATGATCATGAATATTCAACTTTGAAAGAATTAACAAATTTATATGCTGCAGGTACGTTTTGCGGAATATCTGAAGAGTACTTTGCTATGACTTGTGTTGCTGGAAATAGTATAGAAAAAGTGAATATCAGTAATGTTCCAAAAGAATGTATGACAGTTTTAGATATTCCTAAAGATTATATTAACAAACATCATAATTATGAAGATTATTGGATTAAATGTCTTAGAGATTTAACGCCAGATCTTTTTGAAAAATACATAGGCATAGATTATATGAGCAAAAATTTGAATGTTAAAAAAGAGGAAGCTGTATTTTCAAGTTATGATATTTTTGTTACACAATCTATACGAAACTGGCATAACATGGTTTCTAAAAAAGACGGCAATATTGTGGGTTATGACTTAATAATGTTGCCGATTGCAATGCTAAATAACATTAATGTTCGAGATACTCTGCTTGTGTCTTTACTAGACAGTAAAGGCGAGTATTACAACATAAATGATCTACTCGTGCTAGCTTTAGCTCCACGAGAAAAAGAAAGATCTAAGGAATTAAGAGATTTTCTAGAAGAAAAATTTAACGAAGAATATGAGTTGCCTGATATTTGTAAAGCGCTAGACGTTGTTAACTTGCTAAAAGCTATGACTTATGTTGTAGATAATAATCCTAAATTAAAAGTACAAGTTTACGCATTAATGTCTTATATAAGCTGGTGGTTTAAGCTAGGAGATGTTGAAAGATACGTTTCAATGGCGTTAGAAATTGATCCTGATTGTTCTATGGCTATGATTGTGGATAATGCATACAAAAGTCATGTTGAGCCAGCATGGTGTAGAAAATTCGCCACGCCGCAAGTAGGGAAGCAGAAAAAATCGTCCTTAGAAGATGATTTACTTCTTAAGTAAAAGTTGCCCTTGCCATAACTATGCCTTTGTGGTATAGTGAGATGCCTTTAAAGGGCATAGCAAGGTATGATGAATGCCTTAATATGGCGGATTACTTTGCACATAGCAGGGAATCTACAGGAGGAAAAGTTTGGCGAGCGAAGATACATCTATTGTCGATTCCAAGATGGGCAAGGAAGAAAATCAGGAATTTAAAATGTCAGAAGATGTTGATGATCAAGATGTAGATGTTGACGTTGATGCAGACATGGATACAGATGAAGAACATATGGATTTAGAAGATTTTGATGAAATCCATGATGATCTTGATGTAGACGATGTTGACAATTTAGATGACGTTGACGATATGAATAATCTGGATGACATTCCAGATGATGAAGATTCCGAAGATTCTGACGATAATAAAGAAGAAGCGCCACAAGTTCCACAAGCAAAAGGTGCTTTTATTGTTCGAGATGATGATGACGACGATAATCTTACACCTTCTGGAAATCCTAAGCGTCGAGTAATCGCCACTGGTGCTACAGCGGATCCTGTTAAGGATTATTTAAAGCAGATTGGTCGCGTGAGCCTGCTTAACGCAGAGCAGGAAGTTGATTTGTCAGAGCGTATTGAGGCTGGTTTGTATGCTCAGCATTTGCTTGATACGCAAATTGACCAAATGGAGTTTAAGCGTAAGCGTGAGCTTAAGTGGGCTGCAGCAGACGGTAAGAAAGCTAAAGATCATCTTCTCGAAGCAAACTTGCGTCTTGTGGTTTCTCTTGCAAAGCGTTATACAGGTAGAGGCATGCTTTTCCTTGATTTGATTCAGGAAGGTAATCTTGGTTTAATTCGCGCAGTAGAAAAGTTCGATTGGAAGAAGGGCTTTAAGTTCTCAACCTATGCTACTTGGTGGATTCGCCAGGCTATTACTCGTGCTATGGCAGATCAGGCTCGTACTATTCGAGTTCCAGTGCATATGGTTGAAGTTATTAATAAGCTTTCTAGAGTTCAGCGCCAGATGCTTCAAGATTTGGGTCGCGAACCTACACCAGATGAGCTTGCGCGCGAGCTTGATATGCCTGTTGAAAAGGTGCAAGAAGTACAGAAGTATGGTCGTGAGCCAATTTCTTTGCACACTCCTTTGGGCGAAGATGGTGATTCTGAGTTTGGCGATTTGATTGAAGATACTGATGCAATCGCTCCATCGGACGCTGTAGCATTCTCGCTTCTTCAGGAACAATTTAGACAAGTTCTTGAAACTTTGTCTCCTAGGGAAGCTGGCGTTATTAAAATGCGCTACGGTTTGGAAGATGGTCAGCCAAAGACTTTAGACGATATTGGTCGAGTCTATGGTGTTACTCGTGAGCGTATTCGTCAGATTGAGTCTAAGACAATGTCTAAGTTGCGTCATCCTTCCAGATCGCAAACTTTGCGTGACTTCTTAGATCAGTGATTTTAGAATAATTAACAAGTAAAGTGTCGTATTGTTGCTTTGTTTAGCAGGGATGCGACACTTATTGCTTAGTGGTTGCTTAATATTCGTGTTGTACAAGGGGTAGAAGTGGTCTCTAATAAAGATCGAGAACAGTATGATGCCGACAGTTTGACTGTGCTTGAAGGCTTGGATGCTGTACGAAAGCGCCCAGGCATGTATATTGGCACCACTGATAGTCAAGGTTTAATGCATTGCCTTTGGGAAATCATTGATAATGCTGTTGATGAGGCTTTAGCTGGGGCTTGTGACCATATTATCGTCACTCTTCACGACGATGGTTCTATTGAAGTTGCAGATAATGGACGTGGTATTCCAGTAGATGTAGAGCCTAAAACAAAACTTACAGGTGTTGAAGTTGTTTTAACTAAGCTTCACGCTGGAGCTAAGTTTGGTAATGCTTCGTACAATGCTGCAGGTGGCTTGCATGGCGTTGGATCTTCTGTTGTAAATGCGTTGAGCTTGCGATTGGATGTTGAAGTTGATCGTGATGGTAAAACGCATCACATGGCTTTCCATCAGGGTCATCCTGGAGTTTATAGTGACGCAGATTCAATGCATCCGTCTCCAGCTTCTCCGTTTAAGCGCACTCGCAAGAACAAGCCTACTGAGCTTGAGATTATTGGTACTGTTTCGCCAAAAACTACAGGTACTCGAGTTCGCTATTGGGCTGATCCTGAGATTTTTAACTCAACAGCTCGCTTTAGTTATGAACAGTTAATTGATCGAGTTCGTCAAACTAGTTTTTTGGTTCCAGGCTTGCGCATTACTGTTATTGACGAACACGTGCCAGAAGGCGAATTTAGCGATATTCAAGAGATTGATGTTAGCGCTAGTGATGATGCGAATGCTAATACTAGTGATTTAACAGATGATTTGGCTTTTAAGGATGAATCGCAAGCAACCGTAGATAATGAATCTAATGAGCTAAATCAATCTGAATATGAATCAGAAGAATCTGAATCTGATGGCGAATCAGAAGAAACCACTGCGCAATCTGTTGCAAATAGTGAGTCTTCTAGAGAATTGCAAAATAAGCATCATCCTCGAGTGGTTGAATTTTTGCATAACGGCGGAGTAAGAGATTTCGTTGATTTTCTTTCAAAGGGTCAAGCAGTCTCAGATATTTGGCGTATTTCTGGCGAAGATACGTATGTAGAGGAGACACAAGCTGTTGATTCTGCTGGAGATTTACATGCTCAGCAAGTGACGCGTAAATGTGGCGTTGACATTGCAATGCGCTGGGTAAATGGCTACGATTCAACGATTATTAGTTTCGTAAACGTTGTTGAAACTCCTGGCGGAGGCATGCACGTAGACGGATTCTTGCAAGGATTGACTAAGCAAATTCGTAAAGCTGTTGAAGATAATGCTCGCAAGCTAAAAGTAAATCTTAAAGATTCAAACACTAAGATTGAGCGAGACGATATTCTAGCTGGAATGGTGGCTGTTGTAACAGTTCGCATTGCTGAACCTCAATTCCAAGGTCAAACTAAAGATGTTCTTGGAACTGCTCAAGTTAAGCCAATCGTTACAAAAATGACTGACGCTCAATTTGGGGAAATGATTAGCGGATCCAAGCGAGGATTCAAAGAACAGTCTGCCAGAGTTTTAGAAAAAATTGTTTCCGAAATGCATGCGCGTATTCAAGCGCGTAAAACTAAGGAAGTTACTCGTAGAAAGAATGCACTTGAGTCTGCTTCAATGCCACCAAAACTTTCTGATTGCCAGCCTGGAAACGATGATGTTGCAGAACTTTTCATCGTCGAGGGTGATTCTGCTCTAGGCACTGCAAAGGCTGCTCGAAATTCTGCTTTCCAAGCGCTTTTGCCAATACGCGGTAAGATTTTGAACGTTCAAAAAGCAAGTCTTGCGCAAATGTTATCCAACAAGGAGTGCGCTGCAATTATTCAAGTTGTTGGAGCAGGGTCGGGCGCAAGTTTTGATATTTCGCAAGCGCGTTATAACAAGATTGTTATGATGACCGATGCAGATGTTGATGGCGCGCATATTCGTATTTTGTTGCTAACGCTGTTCTACCGCTATATGCGTCCGCTTATTGAGAACGGGCATGTTTATGCTGCTGTGCCGCCTCTTCACAGAATTGCTCTCGCTGGAAAGCACAAAGGCGAGTATATTTACACGTATTCCGATGACGAATTGGCTGGAAAACTTGATGATTTGCAAGCTAAGGGCATTGATTTTAACAGCGATATTCAGCGCTACAAGGGATTGGGTGAGATGGATGCGGATCAGCTTGCAGACACCACTATGGACCCTAGAACGCGAATGCTAAGAAGGATTCGTATGGAAGATGCTCAGCAGGCGAGCGAAGTATTCGATTTGCTTATGGGTGATGATGTTCCTCCGCGCAAGCAGTTTATTGTTGATAACGCTGACGACTTCGATCGTTCCAAAATCGATACCTGATTTTGTTTTACTTGTGCGTTAAGTTACTTAATTTGTAATTTTCTTCGCATTATATAATGTGTATTACAAATTTTGAATTGTAATTACATTATGACATTTAGTTAAGTTATAATGATTTTATGATATAATTGCGAATGCAGGTTTGCTTCAATAGTGGAAGTGAATCTGGGATTTTGCATTTATTGATTTTCTTAGAATTTGTTTTATAAGAGGGAAAAATGAACAAGAAAACTGTGATTTTATTATCGACTACGATGATGAGTATTGCTACTGCTGCTTGCGCTTTTTGCATGGCTCAAACTGCAAATGCTGCTGATACTTACGTGGATTCTGGCACTTCAACTGCAAAAGTTACTACCCCCCCCCCCAATTGAAAATAGCTCTTCTCAAAAAACTGGTACTTTTGATAAGAGTGTAATAAAGTCTTCTGATTCTTCTGAAAAAAGTAATGCAAAATCTGAAGAGAATGTGAAACCAAAGTCTGGTACAAATATTGATACGAAGTCTGATATAAAGACTGAATCCAAGCTTGAGACTAAGAGTAATGTAAAGTCTAGTATCAAGCTTTCTGCAAATACTAATGTAAATTCTGTAGTTGAGACTACTACTAAATATAATGCAGATTCTGTTGTAAATACTGATACAAAGACTGAATTAAATATTGATTCAAAGTCTAAAGTTAATGATGACTCAGTTTCTCCAACAATTTTTAATCAAGCGCTTTTCGCTAGTGGTAAGCCAGATCCCAATCAATCACAGAAACCTCAAACACAAACAACTGAACTTAAGGTGAGTTTATGCTGGGAAACTATGAATGAGGAATATGCAGGCGGCAAAAACGCATTTGTTAAAAGTGATAGCGATTTTGGCCAATTAAATTTTGGTAGTTGGGATTTTGGTTCTACACTAGACTCATCAAGACAAGATGTAAAAAATGCTTTTAAGAATATAGAGTTTCAGATAAAAGATACAACTGATAATAAAATAGTAGCAACAACCGCTGGCACCTATGATCCTAACACTGCTACGAGCGCAACAAAAAGCTTGGGTAGTTATGATTCAACTCATACATATGAAGTATCCGTAGTAAATAGCACAATTCCAAGCCCGTATTATGTGACGTATAATAATGTTTCAGCCAATGAGGGAAACGAATTTAAAGGCGAGATATACCACTTTAAGTGGAATCCGTCTAAAGGGTCTAATAAAACGTATCAAAACAAATATTTCCGCCTGAATGTCCTGGAAATCGTCTATGCCAAAGATGAGTCTGTGGCAGACAAGTGCTTCTCGTATGAGCAGCCAAAAAAGGGTGATGGAAGCTATCGATCAGATGGTAACTGGAATTTCACGTATAATGATGACAATATTTTTGCGCGTCTGCGTGTAAAAGATAATAAAATTCAGTTCCCTTCAACGAATCCTGTGAAAGCGGGCTATAAGTTTGATGGTTGGCAGTTCTATGTTGCTCAAAAATCAAACGGTGGGCCATATACGTCATTTGATCGTATGAGCGACGACGATAAAAAGGTAATAAACAGTACAACGGTTGCATATTCGCCCTTTGGAACGAAACCATATATTGACTATCCGTATTTGTTTGCCCTCATACGAGACAACAAGGGCGTTAATACGTTTGGCAGTAAACTAGGAACTCAATATTGCTCTACTAACCATACGTTTGTTGTATTTCCAAAGTGGGTGGAATCGGGTTATAAAGTTACATTTATGAATGGCGACACCCAGCTTGCAGAAGTAAAAGTGCAAGAGAACAAGTCGATCGATGGAGACGAATGGACAAGTGAGTCCATGCCGGCTGATCCGACGCAAGCTAATAAAGACTTTGCAGGTTGGAACACTCAGAAAGATGGTAAAGGCGACGCCTTCACTAAAGACACGGTTGTAAAGAGCAATATGACAGTGTACGCGCAATTTAAGGATAAGGTTAAGCCTGCGCCTGCACCTACGCCATCTCCGTCTCCGACTCCTGCACCGACTCCTATTCCAGAGCCTAAGCCATCTCCTGTTCCAACGCCGACTCCTGAGCCAGAGCCGGAATCGAAGCCTACGCCTAAGCCTGAGCCAGATGTGACTCCTGAGCCTGAGCCAACACCAGTTCCTGACGTTCCTTATGTGCCTGATGATTCGTGGATTCCTGTTCCTGAGATTGTTCCTGAGAATCCAGAGTATTCTGTTGTTGAGCAGCCTGTGTTGAATCCTGTTCGTCCTGTAGATAAGCCAGTGGAGCATTCTGTTGAGCAGCGTTTTAAGGCTGTTGATGCTGGTGAAGCTTATAATGCTAAGGCTCCTGCTAAGCATTTGCCTGATACTGGTGTTTCAGCAACTTCAACATTTGCAATTTCAATCGTATCCCTTTTCGCTGGTTTTTCTAGTTTGCTTGCTGGAATAACTAAACGCAAAAATTAGTATTGTATTTATGAATGTTTTGAGCGAATGCTGATAATTTCCCTCTGATGTTTTATATATCAGGGGGAAATTCGTTGCTATCGTCTTATCTGATTTCAAACAAATATTGTGTGCATCTACTTATATTTAATGTTTATCTTTATTGTATAATTAAAAGTGTTTATAAGTTTTGTGGATTTAAGCTTTGCTTAATGGTTGTTTGTACAATTTATGTAATTTTATGAGTTTTTAGTGAAGAGGCGAAAATGAATAAAAAAACTGCAATCGTGTTGTCAACGACGATGATGAGTATTGCTACAGCTGCTTGCGCTTTTTGCATTGCTCAAACTGCGAATGCAGCTGAAAATAATTCTGCATCAGATGTGAAGCAGAATGTCACTAGTGCTGATTTTTCTAATGGGGGGGGGCTTTCCTTGGTGATTTAGCAAAGTCACAAAAATCTGTAAAATCACAAGAAAATGTGCAGAATGATATATCTGCAAAGTCGCGCGATTTGGCGCAGTCACATGCTTCTAAACAGTCACAAGAAATTATTAGAAAACAGAAGTCTGATTCTGAAGGTCATGAATCTAACTTTGATAATGCGGATCCTTCTAGTGGTGAAACTAGGTTGACATCTTCCTCTGACTATAGTGGTTCTGTTGCCGATAACAAAGCTAATAAAAGAAGTGATCTTACTGATGCGGATAAACCAAAAAACGATGAAGTAAGTACACAAAGATCAGTTAAAGCAGCAAAATATGATAGGGCGGTAGTAGAGTCGCCTGCTAATGTCGATAAGCAAAGCGAAGTTAAGCCTGATGGAAGTGGCGTATATGATTTTAGTAATGATAAGGATATAAAAAATCCGTTCCCTAATGTAATTACACCGGCCGAGGTTAAAGAGTTGCAGGACAAAACGAAATCTGTTAGACCTCTGCCTTCTATTCAAAAGATTTTTTATACGCCTTATGGCAAGAAATTTTCTGTAGAGAATGGTCAAGCATCTGGCGATACTAGAAGTATTAATGAGACTATCAATACATATAATGGCAGGCTTGGAAGAGTTGATACATTCATATTTTTCCCGCGGGTTGATAAAGATAGTGTATATACTGCCGATGGTCAATTTTATCCATACAGATCATCCCGCGAGCTAAAAAATCCAGATGGATCAGCAGATTTTGACTTTAATAAAGCTCCCGACAATAAGATCTCATACAGGCTCGAGGTAAATGGGAAGCTTGTTGGATCCAATTTGGCTGAAAAGACTAATATCAAAGTTTATATGAGAAAGAACCAAACGTTTATTCATGTTGTTATGGAGGGTGACAACACTCATGAAGCTATTTTTGGCTATGAAGGATTTAATCATGAAGACTCATCTGGAATTTTTGGATATGTTGCCTTTTTACCCGAATGTGGCGCGCAATTTCATTTTGTTGATGACTTGCAATATCGCAAGGCAGCAAACATTAAAGGGAATGATGAGCTTCCACAACGTAGTTCTAGTGAAACTGATAGGTTCTCTACTAAACCGTTTACCAAGTTGGATTTATCCGATTTGTCTGACATGAAAAATATTTCCGAAGTTAGGTTTGGTAATAATCAGGTTGTCAGAAATATGTATACGCCTCTTCTAAGCTACGAAGGCGATCCCAAGAAAGATTCTATTAAGCGCCCAACTATGGAAGAGCTTAAAAACACTAACATCCCTGGTTATCTTTATTACAGTAACGATATTGATACTCCTAATGGAGGCAAATTTACCAAGGATAATACTGAAAATTTTGGCAACTACGATTACGGTATCGCTCGCGATAAGGATGATAACCAGTTAACAGTCAAGCATTATTATGTGACTTTTAGACCGATTCCTACTCAGCTTGTTGTGCAATACAAAGATTTGCAAAACAAGATTGAGAGTGGTAAACCATTTGAACTTTACGTTGGCGATAAGCAAATTGCGGGTGATTTCAAGTCATCTGACTCTAGCGCAGCTCCAGAGTTAAACGCATTACAATCAATGATAACAAATAAAAATACGGCTTTGCTTAGTGAAGCTGCTGGTTATCTTTCCAATGGTTTTGCTTATTTGTCTCCTGGAAACTACATCGTAAAGTCTGCTGCTGAAGCGCCTACAAACTATGAGTGGGTTGTTGATTCATCAGATATTAATAGTGCTCCAACTAGTGCGAATGTTAATATTGCAGTGCACAAAGATGATAATGTTTCTACTCAAAAAGTTGTTACTTTTGTGTTGAGAAGAAAGATTGCTACCGTCAAATTTATAAATGATGGTGACAAGAAACCGTATGCTACTGTGAAAGTTCAGCAAGGTCTATCTATTAGTGGAGATGAATTAACTGATCAGTCTATGCCAGATAATCCTACTAAAGATGGTTTTACTTTTAAGGAGTGGAATACCGCATCTGATGGCAAAAATGGATCAGTGTTTACTGCGTCCACAATCGTAAACGTTGATACTACTGTTTACGCCATTTATAAGCAAAGGACTCCTGCACCTACGCCATCTCCAACTCCTGAACCTACTCCGATTCCGGAGCCTAAACCTGAGCCGAAACCAGAGCCAACACCAACGCCGATTCCTGAGCCAGAGCCGGAATCGAAGCCTAAGCCTACGCCTAAGCCAGAGCCAGATGTGACTCCTGAACCTGAGCCAATACCAGTTCCTGACGTTCCTGATGTTCCTTATGTGCCTGATGATTCGTGGATTCCTGTTCCTGAGATTGTTCCTGAGAATCCAGAGTATTCTGTTGTTGAGCAGCCTGTGTTGAATCCTGTTCGTCCTGTAGATAAGCCAGTGGAGCATTCTGTTGAGCAGCGTTTTAAGGCTGTTGATGCTGGTGAGGCTTATAATGCTAAGGCTCCTGCTAAGCATTTGCCTGATACTGGTGTTTCACTGGTTATGTCTATAAGTGCTTTGTTTGTGTCTTTGTTTGCTGGTTTTGGTTTGTCTATGTTCAAGTCTCGCCGCAAGCATTAAACGCAAATATCGCATATAATCGCGTATAAACGCGTATAAGAATTAAAAAATATTGGAATAAGGCTTCTGAGTAAATGTTTTATAACATAAAGTCAGAAGCCTTATTTTATATGCGATTTTTGATGTAAACTGTATTAAAGGTTTGTTTTAAGAATTATTACTTTGTAAGTCAGTGTTCTATTGTGCTTTATCTTAAAAAGGAGGGTTTATGATTGGTAATAAGCAAGAAGTCTTTGACAAAGATAAGCTTGATTTTGCAATATTTTGTATTGAAAATGTTGCAAATAAGCTTAATCAAAACCCTCGAGATACGTATGATGCTTCGACTAAGAAAAGTAATATTCTTATGTCTTATATTGTTCCATCTTATGATGTTTTGCATACTCAAGGCAAAGAGTATATTACAAATGACATTATTTCCTTTATGCGTGAAAAAGGTGTGGCAAGTTTTAGGGGAGTGATGGATTTTGAAGGCGAATCCTATTTTGTTGCAAAAGAAGTATGCTAGGGTTGTAAGTTTGCTAGCTGAGCGTGCTGGGTTGAGTTATGAGCAGGCGCTTGACGTGTTTTACCATTCTGTTACTTATGATTTGATGCGTAATGGTATTTCGGATATGCATTGTATGAGCGATGGATATTTAGTCCAAGATCTGCTTGATGAGATGCATAATTCTAAAATGTGTGTTAATGCATGACTTTTATAATAAATTAAACGATTGCGTGATATATCATGCTTGCATTAGTATTTCGACTATAAAGCGTACAATGTGTATACGTTTTTACATTATCTCGTTATCTATTTTTTAAGAGGGTAAATGAATAAGAGAACTGGTCTTATGCTGACTACCACTATGATGGGTATTGCTACGGCTGCTTGTGCTTTTTGCGTATCACAGGCTGCGAATGCTTCTGAATCTTCTACTGTTGATTCTGCCAATGTTACACAAAATTTAGGTGCTGTAAGTTTTAATTCCGCCGATGGGGGGGGGTATCTAAATAGCGCTTCTGTAAAATCTATAGAATCTACAGAACTTGAGAATCCATCGAAAACTTCAAAACCGACAAAATTTGCGAAAAATAGTAAGTATTCTGAAACTACTAGTGAAAATATTCATAACACTGTACTTACTGCGTCTACTGGCAGTATTCTTAAAAACAATTCACTTGATGGCAATGCAAAGACGCAAAATGTTTCTCAATCTATTGGTGAAGATAGAAGCGTTCATGAGGGAACGCCTGTTTTTGATACTGCTGCTAATTACAAAAAGACTGGTGAAGATGATGACCAAATTAAGTATACTTATGTGAATAATACTAAAAAAATCACAAATCCATTTCCAGATGTAATTTCAGATGACGAGATTGAAAAAGCGTTTAAGAATAAAGAAACTTCTGTAGAAAAAATTTATTTTAAGCCTGCTGCCACTTCAGATAATCCTAATCCCAAAAGTGAGATTGTTAAAAATAGATTCTTAAAGAATGTTGATGGAGAATATATTGTTTACAAAGTATATAAAAATGATTATGTTTCTGGCAAAAATGAGTCACAGATTACTTCATCTCAGGGTGTGTCTGTAAATGGTTCTATATCAAAAGATGGTAGTATTTATGCAGGCTCTGAACAAACAATTACAGCTTCTGCTGAACCAGTTGATTTTGAATTAAATGGTTATACTGTTGCAAAGAATTGTAAAAAGTCTATTGATATTCGCTCTGAGTATGCTTTCAAAAATTACTTATACCTAAAACTCACGTATAAGTATAAGTTTAATTTTGAAAGATTTAAATTTGTGTATGTTTATTGTCATCATGCTGGGTGCAATACAAGTTATAATCGTTATTTTTCTGCAGCAGATGCGCAGTTCCATTTTGTGGATGATTTGCAATATAGATCTAAGAATCCAAATGGGGTAGATAAAGATGGTAAGTTAAAGCAGCGAGGAAATTCTGACACTCATCCATCTTTAACTGATGCAGACAAGAAGAAGGGTACTCTAATATCGTCGGTTCCATTTTACGAAATTGCGGGATTGGCGGATATTTCTGGTACTTCTGCTGTAATAACTGATAAAGCAGCCTTCTATCGAACAGATAGTGGTGACGGTAAGACATCTATTTTGTCTTTTGATAAAGATCCAGATATAAAATATGCGAAGCGTCCTATACTTACTGATCTTACTGGTAAGAATATTCCAGGATACGTGTATTGGGATAATGACATTGATAAGCCTCAGAACAAGAATCATGAGTTTGCGAACGATAAGGATACTAAGGAAGATCCTGGTAATCACTATCTTTCCTTTGCTTATGAAATGAAGGATGGCAAGCCTGTTAAGCGTCTTACACGTAAACATTATTATGTTACTTTTAGAGCAATTCCTACGCAGTTGGTCGTTAAGTATAAGAAGTCTGATGGAACATTTGAATCAAATGCAAAGTACGAGCTTTTAGATTCTGGTAATGCGAAAATTGGCAATGAATTTGCTGCTGCGAGTGGTGATATTGTTGCCAGCAGTATAAACGATCTAGTGACTATGATGAAGTCAACTGACACTACTCTTCTTAAAGGTTTTACTGGTTACTTATCTAACGGTGCTGTGTATTTGACTCCAGGAAACTATACTGTAAAACCTACAGCTCAAGCGCCTGAAGGGTACGATTGGGTTGTAGATTCAAATAAGCAGGATTCCAAAACTAGTGCAGATATTAATATCGGACTTCAAACTGGAAAGACTACTGCTATACAATTTATTACTTTTGTATTGAAGAAGAAGCCAACTCCTCCTATTCCTACGCCATCTCCAACTCCTGAAACTACACCAACTCCGACTCCAGCTCCTGAGACAGATGTGACTCCTGAACTTGAGCCAATACCAGTTCCTGACGTTCCTGACGTTCCTGATGATTCGTGGATTCCTCTTCCTGAGGTTGTTCCTGAGAATCCAGAGTATTCTGTTGTTGAGCAGCCTGTGTTGAATCCTGTTCATTCTTCGGATAAGCCAGTGGGGCATTCTGTTGAGCAGCGTTTTAAGGCTGTTGATGCTGGTGAAGCTTATAGTGCTAAGGTTCCTGCTAAGCATTTGCCTGATACTGGTGTTTCGCTGGTTATGTCTATAAGTGCTTTGTTTGTGTCTTTGTTTGCTGGCTTTGGTTTGTCTCTATTCAAGTCTCGCCGCAAGCATTAAATATGCATGTAGTAGGTTGATTTTATGTAAGAATCTAAGTTATGTTGTGTTGATATTGTGATTCAAGAATTCCCCCTGTTGTGTAACTCGTATGGTTGTTCGCAGGGGGAATTTGATTTTATTGTGTTTTGTTTCTGTTTCGCTTTATTTACTGGCAAACATATCTTTCGCATACTGGCGAATATCGTCTGGATTTATCATATTGTATTTTTCTTTTATTTTTGTGAAGTATTCGCCAATTATCTTTTTGCTGATTATTTTATTTGATGAATCATCAGTTTTTAGATTGCCGCGAGTAAGTATCCAAGGCTCCTCATGATGTGTGAATCGTTCAAGTTCTTTACCGCTGTAGCAGCAAAGATTGTCAATAACGCTATCGCATACTGCTTTTTCTGTAGATGATAGTGTAGTTGTTAGTTCTGCTGTAAATAATGTCACATCGCTTTTTTGAACATGTTTGTAATCCGCTAATTTTTCTGATGATTTAATTCCTGATATTTCTGTTGTCGGTGAATCTATTGGAGTAAAAGTGTAGTCTTTATAACGCAAATAGACGTCTTTATATACAGGTCCATGAATCCATGCTTGACAATCATCGGTAAATATGAATGATTTATAAAAAGCGAAATAAAAACCCTGAATGTAGTATAAGGATTTTTGCAAGGCTAGGGTAGTTATATCCTCACACTTTATAAGCAAGTATTGTATTACATTGTTTATTTTGTCACTCGACTTATTGCCATCAAAGTTATTGTTTGCAAAGTTATTTTGTAATTCGCGTATTAGTTTTTGTGTTGCTTTATAACTTTTTTCGTAACTAATTGCAGATTTCAGATTATCCTTATTGCTGATTAATAATTGCAAGTAATATTCCGGATCATTATAAATGCGTAGCAAAATATCAGAATATTGTTTTGAAGGAATGTCTCCGTCTGCAAATCTAGAAAACGTTTGTTCACCCCAACCGAGAAGCAGTGAAAGTGGACGCTTGCCTATTGAGTATTTAGCAGGTATTTCGTTGATTTTGTCAAGCGGAATAATATTGTTTTCTTTACGATACTCGTCATACAATGCTCGAAGATTCGCGTCAATAATTTCGGGTACATATACAGCAGAGCCGCATTCTTTGCAGTGTGCTTCTGTGCCAGTGTAGGAATATTGTTTTCCTTTGATAGATGCAGTCATTGGAACGGATTTTGTTGAGTACTCAACGTCATTCCTGCATTCTTCACAAAATGTCTTATTATCTTTCATTATGAGCCTTTTATTGAAAATTAGCAGATTTATTATCTTTTTGAGTTGTTTATTAGATTATTTAAATAAATAATCTATCTGTTTATTTGCTTTATGGAATGAAATAACAACTGTTCTATTTTGCTGAGAAATAGTAATGATATTAAACTTCGTGTAAATGTTTACCATCTCACATTTACCTACGTGTGATAGTTTTACGCGTGGTGCGAATACGTAAAGCGTTTCATATTCATAGCCTCTTTTTTTGTTTTTTAACGAATGACAAAAATCTTCCACTTCTATGTTGAGAAGTATATTTTTCTGAATATCTGATCGTATGTTGTATTCTCGAATGAAGTTTATGTTTTCTTGACGATTTTCGTTTAACGAGATGGTAAAACGGTCATTCCTTATGCAGTCTTTTATCTTTGCAAGTATTGCTGAAATTTCTTCTTTTGTGTAATTCTGATTATAGTTCTTGTTCATACATCACCTCTAGTCGTATGATACAAAAAATAGGTGCATTTATCAAGAAAAATGCATCTATTGATGCATAAATAATTTCTAAGCATTCTAGAATAAAATTTATTAGCCTTATTAATGTATTTGGCTTGTTTTTATCCTTTAAGATTATCTTCAATAAAATGTAAATTTGAAACTTTTATTTAGTTTAAATAAGACGTTGAACTCATTTGGTCACTTACAGTATTGCTTATGCTGTTGAATATTGTATCATTTTTATTGTTGCTAATTTTTGTCTTTCCTAGTAACACATATTTGCAGTAGGAGTGTTGCATGACTGATTTAGATGCTATTTTTGATCTCTCTACAACAGATTGTGCTCTTTGCAAGAAATATAATATTCCCAATTCTGATACGCTTGCTGCACTTGAAGAAGCTGAGCAAATGAAATATGATCCTAATACAAAAACTTATAACTCGTTTAATGAATTAATATGTGAATATGATTAATCTTCTTCTTGCAATTATTTATCTAGCATTTATCAGTTTGGGTTTGCCTGATGCTCTTTTAGGATCTGCTTGGCCGACTATGAGTCACGATATTGGCGCGCAAATTTCTTGGGCTGGCGGAATATCAATGGTTATTTCTGCAGGAACTATTGTTTCTGCTCTACTGAGTGACAGGATGACTAAGCGTTTTGGTGCAGGCAAAGTTACGTTTGTGTCTGTTGCTTTAACTGCATTGGCATTGTTGGGTTTTTCTTTTGCGCCGAATTATATTGTGCTTATTTTGTTAGCAATCCCGTACGGGCTAGGTGCTGGAGGGGTAGACGCTGCTCTTAATAATTATGTTGCTTTGCACTACGAAAGCCGTCATATGAGCTGGCTTCACTGCATGTGGGGTATTGGAGCTTCAGCTGGACCTTACGTTATGGGTTTTGCGCTTTCTCACGGATTGGGATGGTCCGCAGGATATCAGTATATTGCGATTGTTCAAGTGATATTAACTGTAATATTGTTTATAAGTTTGCCATTGTGGAATAATCGTAAAGCACATGAATTACAGAAATCTATTCAGATATCTAAAGAATATTATAAAACGCTATCTTTTGCGGAAGTTTTGCGCATTCCTGGAGCTAAAAATATTCTTATAATGTTCTTCTGCTACTGTGCTATTGAACAGACTGCAGGATTATGGGCTAGTAGTTACATGGTTTTGTATGGGTCCGTTAGCCGTGTTGTTGCAGCGGGATGGGCAAGTTTATTTTATGTTGGTATTACAGCAGGACGATTTATAAGCGGATTTTTGACAATGCGTTTTAATGACGAAACCATGATTCGTCTTGGACAACTAGTGATGATTCTAGGCATTCTTGTGTTGTTATTGCCATTGCCAAATCATATAGCATTAGTTGCAGGATTTGTGATTATTGGTTTAGGGTGTGCGCCTATTTATCCATGTGTTATTCACTCTACACCGCATTATTTTGGAGCTGATAAATCACAAGCGATTGTTGGCATGCAAATGGCTAGCGCGTATATTGGATCAATGTTGATGCCTGCAATCTTTGGGTTTATTGGTCAAAACGTGTCTATGTCTTTGCTTCCAGTATATTTGATTATTTTGCTATCTATAATGGCGTTTATGCATATGCAATTGCTTCGGACTTGCAAAAGTTGAGTATGAGAATGTTTTTGTGTGATTGTTGGCTTAATGGTTGTTTGTTTAAGATTTATTAAGCTTATTGTGAGTTTGGTTACATTTTGTTGAGATTGAAGTTGTAAGTTGTAGAATGTCTGAAGATTCAATGCTGTTAAATGCCTGTATTATACTTGTTTTGGTGTTGATTCCGTTATTTTGGTAATTATTCTAGAAAATTTGGTTTTGCGGGAGGAAAAATGAGTAAGAGAACTAACATAATTTTGACTAGCACTATGATGGGTATTGCTACTGCTGCGTGTGCTTTTTGTGTAGCGCAAAGTGCAAATGCTGCCGATACCTCAGTGAGTGATGGTATTAATACAACTGTAAATTCTTCTAACGCAAACTCTTATGCTGCAAATTCTAGTAAAAACCAGCATGGGGGGGGGGCTTTAGATAGCACTTCCGTAAAATCCTCTGAAAATATCAATTCCTCCAATTCTAATGAAGCTGCAAAAATTACCGAAACTGCAAAATCTACTAAATCTTCTAAAGCTTCTGAATCTGTAACTGATGCTGAAAATTCTGAAAATGCTATACTTACTCAAACTCTTATTGATGTAAGCAATACTAATCTTCAAACAAATAATCGTGAAGATAGAAGCGTAACTGCATCTGAAGAATCCAGAGCAGCTTCAACTGATTCGGGTACTATAGATGATGCATCTTTAACTTGGACTCGTGAGGATTTTAATATTACCAAAGATGGGAAGCAGATTGGATATAGACAAGACATTAGTACTCCTACTGGTACTGTTAATGAAGTTGTTCCAGGTCTTAACGAAAAAGGACTTGCCAAGCTTAAGAAAAATCCACATATTGTAATTCCAGAAGGTATAGAAGTAATTGGAGAAGTTGCTTTTACAGGTAAAGCGAAACAAGTTGGCAAAAATCATGAGCATATCGAGGGTGAACATTATATAGAAAGTGTCACTCTTCCGCAATCTCTTAAAATCATCGAATACGGTGCGTTCGGCTGGAACAAAATTAAGGGAACTGTTACTATTCCGAAAAGTGTAATTTCAATACATAATGGTGCTTTTGTAGCTAATGAAATTGAAAAAGTTGTGTTTGAAGGCGTAATTGATGACAAGGGCAAAGAGCACGATTCAGACTCTAAGCCGTATTATCTTTCTGGAATTGGTAGCGATGCTTTCCAAGGTAATAAAATTACTGAAATTGATGTAAAAGATAATTTGGCTAAGTATCAATTATTCCCATCTAATAATCCGCAGAAGGGCGATTCTGTGTTCGATAACCAGAATCCTGGAACTTTCACTATTGAAGTAGGAGACGAATATAAAAGTCCTATTAAAATTACGAAAGAAGGTGTCAATCAGAGTATTAATGTAGTGGAAGGATTCAAAGAAGATGGTACTCCAGTACAGATTGAAAATTCATCTTATTTTAAGAAGAATAAAGAAGGCAAATATATAGCAGTAAAATCTGGCAAGCTTGAAGGTCAGTGCCTGTTTTACGATATTATCAATGGACAATTTAGGATAATTGGTATTTCGCACTTTACCTACAACATTGTTCCTAAAACTAAGATCTACAAAGTCACTTTTGTGAATGATAGCAATGAAAATTATGCTTCTGTGCAAGTTAAGGAAAACAAAAGCATAAGTGAAAATAGTGTTGACAATCAGAAAATGCCTAAGAATCCTTCTAAGAAAGGTTACACTTTTAGAGAGTGGAATGCAGATTCTACAGGTAAGGATAAAAGCAAAATATTTACTGAAAAAACTACAGTAAAGGGTGACATAACAGTTTATGCTATTTATACACCAACGCCATCTCCTGTTCCAACACCAACTCCAGAGCCGGAATCGGAGCCTACGCCTAATCCTAAGCCAACACCGACTCCTGAGCCAGATGTGACTCCTGAACCTGAGCCAAGACCAGTTCCTGATGTTCCTGGTGGTTTGTGGATTCCTGTTCCTGAGAATCCAGAGTATTCTGTTGTTGAGCAGCCTGTGTTGAATCCTGTTCATTCTTTGGATAAGCCGGTGGAGTATTCTGTTGAGAAGCGTTTTAAGGCTGTTGATGCTGGTGAGGCTTATAGTGCTAAGGTTCCTGCTAAGCATTTGCCTGATACTGGTGTTTCAGCAACTTCAACATTTGTGATTTCAATCATATCCCTTTTCGCTGGTTTTTCTAGTTTGCTTGCTGGAATAGCTAAACGCAAAAATTAGTATTGCATTTATGAATGTTTTGAGCGAATGCTGATAATTTCCCTCTGATGTTTTATATATCAGGGGGAAATTCGTTACTATCGTATTGTCTACTTTCAAGCAAATATTGTGTGCATCTACTTATATTTAATGTTTATTTATTGTATAATCAAAAGTGTTTATAAGTTTTGTGGATTTAAGCTTTGCTTAATGGTTGTTTGTACAATTTATGTAATTTTATGAGTTTTTAGTGAAGAGGCTAAAATGAATAAAAAAACTGCAATCGTGTTGTCAACGACGATGATGAGTATTGCTACTGCGGCTTGCGCTTTTTGCATGGCTCAAACTGCGAATGCGTCTGAAAATAATTCTGCATCAGATGTGAAGCAGAATGTCACTAGTGTTGATTTTTCTAATGGGGGGGGGGGCTTTCCCTGGTGATTTAGCAAAGTCACAAAAATCTGTAAAATCACAAGAAAATGTGCAGAATGATATATCTGCAAAGTCGCGCGATTTGGCGCAGTCACATGCTTCTAAACAGTCACAAGAAATTATTAGAAAACAGAAGTCTGATTCTGAAGATCATGAATCTAACTTTGCTAATGCTGATCCTTCCAGTAGTGAAACTAGGTTGACATCTTCCTCCGACTATAGTGGTTCTGTTGCCGATAACAAAGCTGATAAAAGAAATGATCCTACTGATGCGGATAAACCAAAAAACGATGAAGTAAGTACACAAAAATCAGTTAAAGCAGCAAAAGATGATAGGGCGTCAACAGATTCTACAAATAATGGCGAGAAGAAAAGCGAAGTTAAGCCTAATAAAGATGGCATATATGATTTTAGTAATGACAAGAATGTAACCAATCCGTTCCCGAATGTTATTACACCTGCTGAAGTCAAAGAGCTGCAGGATAAAACAACATCTGTTAGACCTCTGCCTTCTATTCAAAAGATTTTTTATACGCCTTATGGCAAGAAATTTTCTGTAGAGAATGGTCAAGCATCTGGCGATACTAGAAGTATTAATGAGATTATCAATACATATAATGGCAGGCTTGGAAGAGTTGATACATTCATATTTTTCCCGCGGGTTGATAAAGAAAGTGTATATACTGCCGATGGTCAATTTTACCCATACAGATCATCCCGCGAACTAAAAAATCCAGATGGATCAGCAGATTTTGACTTTAATAAAGCTCCCGACAATAAGATCTCATACAGGCTCGAGGTAAATGGGAAGCTTATTGGATCCAATTTGGCTGATAAGACAAATATCACAGTATATATGAGAAAGAACCAAACGTTTATTCATGTTGTTATGGAGGGTGACAACACTCATGAAGCTATTTTTGGCTATGAAGGATTTAATCATGAAGACTCATCTGGAATTTTTGGATATGTCGCCTTTCTACCTGAATGTGGCGCGCAATTTCACTTTGTAGATGATTTGCAATATCGCAAGGCAGCAAACATTAAAGGGAATGATGATCTTCCACAACGTAGTTCTGGTGAAGCTGATAGGTTCTCTACTAAACCGTTTACCAAGTTGGATTTATCCGATTTGTCTGACGCGAAAAATATTTCCAAAGTTAGGTTTGGTAATAATCAGGTTGTCAGAAATATGTATACGCCTCTTCTAAGCTACGAAGGCGATCCCAAGAAAGATTCTATTAAGCGCCCAACTATGGAAGAGCTTAAAAACACGCAAATCACTGGTTATTTGTATTACAGTAATGATATAGACACGCCAAAAGACGGTACTTTTACTACTAAAAATGCTGACAAAAAACCTGGAAATTTCAATTACGGTATTGTTCGAGATAAAGATGACAATCAACTAAATACAAAGCATTATTATGTGACATTTAGACCAATTCCTACTCAGCTTGTTGTGCGATACAAAGATTTGCAAAACAAGATCGAGAGTGGTAAGAAATTTGGACTTTACGTTGGCGATAAGCAAATTGCTGGTGATTTCAAGTCATCTGAGTCTAGCGCAGCTCCAGAGTTAAACGCATTACAATCAATGATAACAAATAAAAATACGGCTTTGCTTAGTGAAGCTGCTGGTTATCTTTCCAATGGTTTTGCTTATTTGTCTCCTGGAAACTACATCGTAAAGTCTGCTGCTGAAGCGCCTACAAACTATGAGTGGGTTGTTGAACCAGAAAATTCAGCAGATATTAATAGCGCTACAATTGATGCAAAATTTAATATTGCGATTCATAAGGATAACTCAATTTCTACTCAAAAAGTTGTTACTTTTGTGTTGAGAAGAAAGATTGCTACCGTCAAATTTATAAATGATGATGACAAGAAACCGTATGCTACTGTGAAAGTTCAGCAAGGTCTCTCTATTAGTGGTGATGGTTTAACTGATCAGTCTATGCCAGCTAATCCTACTAAAGCTGGTTTTACTTTTAATGGTTGGTATAAGGATAAAAATGGAACTGGGGATGCGTTTACTGCGTCCACAATTGTAAGCGAGGATACTACTGTTTACGCTATTTATACGCAAATACCTCCTGCACCTACACCATCTCCAATTCCTACACCTGAACCAACTCCAACACCTGAACCAACTCCAACACCTACACCGACTCCTGAACCTGAGCCGAAGCTTGTTCCTGATGTTCCTAATGTGCCTGACGATTCGTGGATTCCTCTTCCTGAGATTGTTCCTGAGAATCCAGAGTATTCTGTTGTTGAGCAGCCTGTGTTGAATCCTGTTCATTCTTCGGATAAGCCAGTGGAGCATTCTGTTGAGCAGCGTTTTAAGGCTGTTGATGCTGGTGAGGCTTATAGTGCTAAGGCTCCTGCTAAGCATTTGCCTGATACTGGTGTTTCACTGGTTATGTCTATAAGTACTTTGTTTGTGTCTTTGTTTGCTGGTTTTGGTTTGTCTATGTTCAAGTCTCGACGCAAGCATTAAATATGCATGTAGTAGGTTGATTTTATGTAAGAATCTAGTTATGTTGTGTTGATATTGTGATTCAAGAATTCCCCCTGTTGTGTAACTCGTATGGTTGTTCGCAGGGGGAATTTGATTTTATTGTGTTTTTGCTGATTATTTTATTTGATGAATCATTAGTTTTTAGATTGCCGCGAGTAAGTATCCAAGGCTCCTCATGATGCGTAAATCGTTCAAGTTCTTTACCACTGTAGTAACAAAATCGCAACTATAGCAGTAAAGATGATTACCCAATATGCGCAATAGGGGAAACCAGCTCGGTTCCAGAAGCGTCTCTTCGCATATCTGGCTTAGGCAGCTCTACGTTTGCTCCACGTTGTGTAGTTGCGTAAAGCGGATAGTTTCCAATGTATGCTGCCAAAATCGTGTTTTGCCCCTTAAGGAATCGCTGTGATCGCACGCCTCCGGTGCCGCGACCCTTTGTAGGGTACATTTCTAGCGGCGTAATCTTTGCAGCTCCGTTTTCTGTTCCAGCAAGCGCGTCGCTATCTCCAGCAAGAGTGAATACTACGCTTCCAGAAGCAGAAAATAGACCATTTTCGCCCTCTTCGTAATTCCATTCAACATCATTTTTAGCAACTACAGCAAAAGCAGAAACAGTGCATCCTTCATTAAGCCTAATTCCTGCCATTCCTGCAGAGCTTCGCCCCTGCGCACGTACTTGCTTTGCATCGAATGTAAGTAGGGAAGAATCGCTGCTTATAAACACAAGCCTATCTTCATCATTAGCAAGTGCTGCATTAATTACTGAATCGTTGTCTTTTAAGTCAATAATGCTCCAAGAATCCATTGTTGTTGGTGATTCAAAATTCCATCGTTTTACAACGCCATTCTTTGTTCCGATTGCGAGAGGAGTTTTAGAATCAGATTCGCTCAACGCAATAGCAGCTACGACTTTTTCTCCTCTAATTGGGTCTGTGCTTTGAGTAGAAGTTAATAATTCGCTTGCTTTAACACCATTGGAAAGAGATTCCGAAACGTTTTCATCTCCTTGATTTAAATGTGGCAAGTCTGCAACATGCGCTATTACTAATCGCCCTGCGGATGTTATTAAAGCGTATGTTGCTCGCGTGGTAGTAGTAAACACGTTTAAGCATGGAGTGTCAAAGATATTTGAAGAATGTGCTTGCCATCTATTAAATGTTTCAACACTAGTTCTTGCTATAAGACCAGATGTGCTTAAAGCTACGGCGCACGGTTCGTCGCTTAATTGCAAAGCCGCTGAGGTTGCGTCAGCGTCTCCAGACTTACGAGCGGCGCTTGCGGCTGCTGCAACATCTGCCTGGGCATTTGTCAATTGATTTGCTGCAATAACTGCGTCCATGGCTGAATCAGAATTAACTTCTTTACTGTTCTTAGTGCAAACAGGCGTAAAGCTGCCATCTTCTTGCTCGTCTAAAAGAATCGTTCTGCGAGGAGTATCCCACTGCTTTACAGCGTAATCCATTTCTGCAATCACAACTTTATCTAGCTGATTCGCTGAGCTTAGAATCTCGTTAAGTTCATCTATTTTTTGCAATAAATCGTTTTTTTCGCCTTCTAGCTCTATTCGACTCATTTTTGTAAGTCTTCTAAGTCTTAAGTCAAGAATGTATTGCGCTTGAATCTCGTCTAAATCAAATACGCTAATAAGCTTTGATTTTGCGGTTTCTGCATCTTCGGAAGACCTAATTACTTGAATTACTTCGTCAATGTCTAGCATTGCAAGAAGCAATCCTTCTACAAGGTGCAGTCTCTCTTTGGCTTTGTTTAGTCTAAATTCGCTGCGCCTTCTAATAACGGTTCTTCTGTGCAAAATCCACACATCTAGAAGCTCTCGAAGACCCATTGTGTGAGGTCTTCCATCAACTAGTGCAACGTTGTTAATCGTAAAGCTTTCTTGCAGCGGAGTGTGCTTAAAAAGCTGTGCAAGAACCGCGTTTGGGTCGAATCCTGTTTTTATTTCGATTACGATTCGCGTTCCGTTATGTCTATCTGTTAAGTCGATTGCTCCAGATATTCCGTCTAGTTTGCGTGCTTTTATACCTTGAGATATGCGTTCGAGCACGCGCTCTGGTCCAACCATAAATGGTAATTCGGTAACAATAATCGCCTTTTTGCGTGCTGTAACGTTTTCAATATGCGTTTTCGATCTAGTTGTAAAAGCGCCTCTTCCAGTTTCATACGCTTCGCGGATTCCGCTGCGACCGATAATTATGCCGCCGCCAGGCCAGTCTGGTCCTGGAACTATTTGCATTAAATCGTCTAGGGTAGCATTTGGATGCTTCATAACGTATTTTGCTGCAGCTACAACTTCTCCAAGATTGTGAGTGGCCATGTTTGTAGCCATTCCAACTGCGATTCCAGAAGCTCCGTTTACAAGCAAGTTTGGTATAGCAGAAGGCAGAACAGTTGGCTCTTTTAGCTTATTATCGTAGTTTGGAGCAAAGTCAACAGTATCTTCGTTTATGTCTGCATTCATTCCAAGCGCTGCTGGAGCTAGTCGTGCTTCCGTGTACCTGGATGCTGCAGGACCGTCATCTAAGGAACCAAAGTTTCCATGACCGTCAACCAAGGGGAGTCTAAGAGAAAATGGCTGAGCCAAACGCACCATTGCTTCGTAAATCGCGGAATCTCCATGTGGATGTAGCTTTCCCATCACTTCGCCTACAACGCGAGCAGACTTCATGTATGCGTGTTCTGGGGTAAGGTTCATGTTTCCCATTTGATACACGATTCGGCGCTGTACAGGCTTCATTCCGTCTCTTGCATCTGGCAGTGCGCGTGCATAAATCACCGAGTATGCGTATTCCAAGAAAGATTTGCTCATCTCTTCGTTAAGCGGCGTTTCAACAATGTTTTCCTTAACCTTTCTAGGGTCGAAGGTTTGTTTTGCTGATTTGCTGCGTGAAGGCATGGTTTTGAACTCCTTGAAGTGATTTACAAGCCTTTATAATACCAATTTATGTGCACAAAACTTTATTAAATGCTTATTTTACTCATAGTCTGTTATGCATTATTCATGATTTTGTATAGTTTGTGTTTTGACTACAATGTTGCTTATGAGTATTGAGATTCCGTCTGTGGATGATTTGCTGAATTTTGTTGATGATTCGTGTAACTCCGATCTTCGTTTGTCTGCGATTCTTCCAGCAGTAAGCTCTTCGATTGATGCTTCGATTAGTACAGATGTTTATAATGATCCTGATACTGCGCGCATTAGTCTTGGATTTCCGAAGTCACAGAGTGCTGTTGTTGTGCTTGTAGACGGACTTGGCTATTGGAATCTTGCTATTAGAAAAGGTCATGCTCCTTATTTGCGCTATCTTCTTAACGATTGCGCAAATCAGCGTCCAATAAAGACTTGTATTCCGAGTACTACGGTTGCAGCAATGGCAACTTTTGGCACTGGAACATGCCCTGGTCTTACTGCAATGACGGGATACACTCAAAAAAATCCTAAAACGGGTGCATTATCTCAATTAATCCAATTTAGGGATGCTCCAGATCCATTAGATTTGCAACGCCAGCCTACAATATTTGAGTCGCTTTCTAATTTAGGTGTTAGAGCGAATCATGTAAGTCTTTCAAAATTTGAGGATTCTCCTCTAACTCAAGCAGCTTTTAGGGGAGCTAAATTCATAAGTGGATCAACTCCTAGAGCAAGAATTATGAATGCTGCAAATAGTACTAAAACGCCTGGTTTAACGTATTTGTACCTTAGAGATATTGATAAAGTTGGTCACAATTATGGTTGGAAATCTGAGAATTGGGTTTCAGCTTTTGAGCAGATAGACGCGCAACTGAGTCTTTTAAAAAAGAATTGTCAAAAAGGCACTTTGATTGTTATTACTGCAGACCATGGAATGATTGAATCAAATCCAGATTTGAAAATAGATATTGCAAAAGATAGTCGTCTTACTAAAGGAGTTAAGCTTGTTGGGGGAGAGCCTAGGTCTGTTATGCTTTACGCGGAAGATGGCGAAAATCCAGATGACATTGCGTTAAGATGGTCTAACGTTTTGCAAGATAAAGCGCGTGTCAGAACTAAAGAGCAAGCTGTTAAAGATGGTGTTTTTGGGAAAGTCAGCCCGTTAGCATTAAGCGTCATAGGTGATGTTCTTGTTCAAGCAAAGTCTTCCGTAACCATAGTGGATTCTAGGATAGAAACAGAAAAAGCCATGAGCTTACCAAGCGTTCATGGCTCTATGAGTCACATGGAAATGGATATTCCATGTTTAGTTGATATAGCTTGATTTACGATAAATTAAGCCTCTCCAAAAAGAATCTCATCCCAACTAGGAACAGCAGCTCTCGTGCTCTTCTTAGCCCTAGTATGCTCGTTCATATGCTGTTTTGGTTCAGTTTTTGGAGTTTCTATAGCAACTGTTTTATCTGCTTGAACATGCGCATCTTCAGAATCTGATCCAAAAGTGTTTGATTTAGAATTTGCATATTTGCTTTTTGCAGAAGCAGATTTGGAAGAATCGACTACCGCATTTTCACTAGAATTATCTTGTGAAATGTTTGCGCTCGCATTTTCGCTACTATCTTCATTTTCTGAATTTTCTTTAGACTTATAGATTCCAGAATTAGAAGAAGAGTTTGCAATATTTGCAGCAGTTTCTGCGGCTTCTATGTTTTTTACGTTTGCAGAAGACTGTTCTGTATTATCTGGATTGTTAGATGGAGTAGAGTTTGATACCAAATCGCTTAGAATTGGATTTTCTGTATAACCATCTAAAGAATTATTAGTATTGTTGCTGTTTTGTTCTTTTTGTGCAGCCTCTGTTTGAATAGCAACATTTGCAAGATTAACGCTATTCCTTGATTCCCACTGACTCACAGCACGTTCTATTCTTGCAGAACGAATCGAATTTCCTGGAAGCTCATCATTTGCGAATGGGAAGTTTATGCTTACTGTGTCTCTATAAGCTCCTCCAAACTGTGATTTTTTAGAAGAAGAATCATTGTTCATGACTTCTTCGCCAAGCAACAATCTAGATGAAGGGTTTGCGCATGTAATAGAGTTGTCGTGCATATTCCAAGTCCACTCTGCTTTTATTGTTCGAGTAGCAGTGTTGAACTCTGCTGTTATAAGCCATGGTTCAAGTCCGCGTCTTGTGGCACGCCATTTTACAGTTTCCATTCCAATGTGTGCTTTTGCGAGAGTTCGTTCAATCAAATCTGAAATAGTTCTCATATTGCTTTGTTTTGGAGCTGGAACTGTTAAGAATTGCTCAATAGCATACTGTTTTTCTGTTTCAACGCCACTAGAGAATCTTTTAACTTGAGATTCGCTTACGTTATATCGCTTTGCAACATGCTCTGGATCGACACCAGCACGTATCAGTGCTTGTATCTGAGATATAGGTAGTGTTGCCGTGGTAGCAGCTGGCGAATCATCAGATTTACCAATAGAATTAACTGTGTTTTGATTATCGCCACCAACATTTGTTAGTTTTTTTGATTCGGCAATCGCGCGCTCCAGCGTGTCGTCAACATGAATTTTTAACGGCGTGTTTTCAAAAATAAAAATTAAATCGCCATTATTATCCACATGATCGAAACTCGCCTCTTTTGGCGGATTTTCAAGCATTGTGCACCACTTTCCTCGCTTTTAACGCTACTTATAACATACTTTAGTCCATAGTCTGCCTTCTTTGCCATTTTCTATGAATAAAAAAGCGAGTATTCTATGCGGGGTAGCTTTCATGTATGCTATGCGCGTAGGTAGCTTTTATTAGATAGCTAAAAGTATAAAAGTAGATTTAGTAAGTAGTTTTAAAAACGAAAGGACCATAATGGCACAGGATTATGATTCTCCTCGTAGTAAAGACGAAGACGAGGAGTCATTGGAAGCGTTGAGTAAGGGTTCACAAAGCTCTGCTAACGATATAGACGATGATGAGAATGCTATTGCAGAAGATTACGAGTTGCCAGGTGCAGATTTAAGCAATGAAGATGCGTCTGTTACAGTAATACCAATGCAGGGTGATGAATTTATTTGCTCAGAGTGTTTCCTCGTAAAGCATCGTAGTCAGCTTGCACAAATGTCTCAAGATGGTCAGCCAGTTTGTAAGGAGTGCGCAGCCTAATGTCTTATGACGAGACCTACACTGGTCCAGAACAGGTAGAAGTTCTTATCAAGTATTTGGATAATTTGAATGATACTGATAGTAATCAGCCTGCTATGGAACATATTTCTTACGCTCATGCTGGAGATGCTGGGGCGGATTTACGAACTACGCAAGATGTGACTTTGCGCCCATTTGAACGTGCTCTGGTTCCAACTGGTGTTGCTATAGCTTTGCCAGCTGGATACGTTGCTCTAGTTCATCCGCGTTCTGGTCTCGCTGTAAAACAAGGTGTTACAGTTCTTAACGCGCCAGGAACCGTTGATGCTGGGTATCGCGGTGAAATTAAGGTTCCGTTGATAAATATGGATCCGAACAATACTGTGCAGTTCCATCGTGGAGATCGTATAGCTCAACTAGTTATCCAGCGTTATGTTGAAGCTAATTTTATTGAAGCAAATAAGCTTCCAGGATCAGATAGATCTACAAAAGGATTTGGATCTACTGGAGTGCAATAAATTACATAAATCCGGCCAGAGCTAAGTTTATTAGACTGAGTCGGATTTATTGTATTTAATATTAAGTTTATTGTGTTTAATATTAGACATGTAGATTATTGTATGATTTAGCTTGTTTTACAATGTAGGATAGTAACTATAAATCGGGAGGTGATATTCGATGGGTGAAAATCAAGACGACATTAAGGGCGCTAACATGCTCGGATGTGAAATTAGCGAAGATATGCGAGACCCATTGTGCCCAATATTGCGAATGTGTAAGTGGCATCATCCCGATGAGAATATGGAGATTTTGCACAAAGCTTATGCTAGAGCCGTAAAACAGCATACTGGTCAAAGGCGTAAATCAGGCGAACCATATATTATTCATCCTCTTGCTGTTGCTCAGATTTTAGCTGACCTAGGAATGGGTCCTATAGTTGTTGCTGCAGGATTATTACACGATACTGTTGAAGATACGGATTACACGCTAGAAGAGTGTAGGGCTGATTTTGGTGATACTGTTGCAGGATTAGTCGACGGTGTTACAAAAATATCAAACATGGAATATGGAGAAAGCGCTCAGGCAGAAACAATCAGAAAAATGGTTGTTGCAATGAGCCGAGATGTGCGAGTGTTGGTAGTAAAACTTGCAGATCGTTTGCATAACGCTCGTACATGGAGATACGTTAAGCCATCTAGCTCGCATAAAAAGGCTCGTGAAACTCTAGATGTTTACGCTCCTCTTGCAAATCGACTCGGTATGAACGCAATTAAGACAGAGCTTGAAGAGCTAAGCTTTAAAGTTTTATATCCAAAAATTTATAACGAAATAGTAGTTTTAGTTGCTCGTAGAGCTGGTCAACGTGAAGTTTATTTGCGTCAAATTCTAGAAGAAATCAATGAAGATTTAAACCAGCAACATGTAAAAGCTTCTGTTAAGGGGCGTCCAAAAGATTATTTTTCAATCTATCAAAAGATGATTGTTCGCGGTCATGATTTTGAAAATATTTACGATCTTGTAGGTGTGCGAATAATCGTTGATTCTATTCGGGACTGTTATGCTGCATTAGGTGCAGTTCATGCGCGCTGGAGTCCTGTTCCTGGACGTTTTAAGGACTATATAGCAACGCCTAAGCTAAATATGTATCAAAGCTTGCACACTACTGTTGTAGGTCCTGGTGGAAAGCCTGTGGAGATTCAGATTCGCACATGGGACATGCATAGGCGTGCTGAATTTGGTATTGCTGCTCACTGGAAGTATAAGGCAAACGGACAAGCTGGTCGCGCTTTAAGTAAGCCAGATAAAGGTGATGTTAAGCGTGAACAAGAAGAAAACAAAGAGCTTAGCGAATTAGATAATTTAAAGTGGATTCAGCAGCTTGCAGATTGGACCAGTGAAACGCCAGATTCTGACGAATTCTTGGGTTCCTTAAAGCAAGATCTTGGAGCTTCGGAAGTCTACGTGTTTACTCCAAAGGGAAGTATTGTTGCTCTTCCGCAAGATGCAACTCCAGTTGACTTTGCTTATTCTGTGCATACTGAGGTTGGTCACAGAATGATGGGCGCTCGCGTAAATGGAAAGCTTGTGCCACTTGACACTAAGCTTAACAATGGCGATACTGTAGAAGTTCTTACATCAAAGTCTGATACTGCTGGTCCTTCAAGAGATTGGCTCAGCTTTGTAAAAAGCCCTAGAGCTAGAAATAAGATTCGTCAATGGTTTAGCAAGGAACGCCGTTCGGAGGCGATTGAAGAGGGTAAAGACGAGCTTACGCGAGCTATGCGTAAACGTAATTTGCCTTTATCTACTTTACTTACTCCACAAGCGTTAATAGGTGTTGCAGAAGAGCTTAATATAACTGCTAATGTAGAAGCTGTTTACGCTGCAATTGGCGAAGGTCAAGTTTCCACTCAAAACGTTATTTCTCGTCTTGTTAAAGATGCTGGTAGTGAAGAAGTAGCTGAAGAAGCTCAGGAAGAAGCACTTCCGCTTAGGAGAGTTGAGCGTAATCGCAAATCTAATGGTGTTCTTGGTGTTTCCGTAAAGGGCGTTGGAGATGTGTGGGTTAAACTTGCTCGCTGTTGCATGCCTGTTCCTGGAGATGACATTGTTGGTTTTATAACTAGAAATCAGGGTGTTTCTGTTCATAGAACGGATTGCCAGAATATGATTGATTTGCAAAAGTCACAGTCGGAGCGTGTTATTCCTGTTCAATGGACTAGCGATAAAGGCTTGTTCCTTGTTAAAGTTCAAGTAGAAGCTTTGGATCGTCAGCATTTGCTTTCGGATGTTACGCGAGTTCTTTCGGATCATGGTGTAAACATTCTTTCGGGAACGATTGCTACTGGAGATGACCGCGTTGCTACAAGTCAATTTACGTTTGAAATGGCAGATCCTCAGCATTTGAACACTCTTCTTGCTGCAATTCGTAAGATTGATGGCGTTTTTGACGTTTATAGAATTACGGGCGCAAAAGATAGTGCGGAACCGCGACTCAGAAAAATGGAACGCGACTAAACAAGAAAACCTAAACAATAAAACTTCCAGTCAAATAATGTTTTGGCTGGAAGTTTTATTATTGCAATTTTATATTATTTATGCTTTATTTTAATTAATGTTATTACTTAATAACCTCAATAGATATAATTCCAACTGGCTCTAGTGGGGCATCAGACCTATCTGTTGGAACAGATTCGAGCTTATCTACAACAGCTTTAGATTCATCATCCACGACTTCTCCAAAAATGGTGTGATGACCATCAAGCCAAGGAGTTGGCACGGTAGTTATAAAGAACTGAGATCCATTCGTGCCGTGTAAGCGTCCGTCTCGTCCGCGCTGTTTTCCAGCATTTGCCATTGCAAGAAGATACGGTTTATCAAACTTTAAGGATGGGTCAATCTCATCGTCAAATTCGTAGCCAGGACCACCCATTCCGTTTCCAAGAGGGCATCCGCCTTGAATCATAAAGTCTTTGATAATACGATGGAATGTCAAACCGTCATAGAATGGTTCGTTGGATTTTTCTCCCGTAAAAGGATTCATCCACTCTTTTGAACCAGTCGCCAAGTCAACGAAATTTTTTACTGTAATAGGCGCTTTATCGTCAAAAAGATTAATCTTTATATCGCCTTCGGACGTATGCATATTGATAAGTGTCATAATGCGATTTTCCCATATGTTAAAGACTGTTCAAAACTGTTGCAAATAAAACTGTTGCAAATAAAAATAAGGCGAGCTTGAGCAGGATTAATCTTGCATTAACTCGCCTTATTTTCGTAATATCAAAACTTTAGAAACATAGATACTCTACGCTTTGGCGCTTTGATACAACGTTGAACCAGCTTCCTGGAACTTTTTACTCATCTCTTTCATACCCTCGGCAATAGCCTGACTGCGGGCTTCTTCAACAAGTTGTTCTTGTTGATCTGCGCCACCGAAACGCTTGCGAATATTCTGAGAAATAGCCATTGAGCAGAATTTTGGTCCACACATGGAACAGAAGTGAGCCATTTTTGCTGGCTCTGCTGGAAGCGTTTCGTCATGGAAAGCGATAGCGGTATCTGGATCGTAGCTTAAATTAAACTGATCCAGCCAGCGAAACTCGAAACGAGCCTTGCTTATAGCGTTATCTCTATCCATGGCATGCGGATGATGCTTAGCAAGATCCGCAGCGTGACAAGCAATCTTATAAGCAATAACACCTTGTTTAACGTCATCCTTATTAGGAAGTCCTAAATGCTCTTTAGGAGTGACGTAGCAAAGCATTGCCGTACCATAACGAGCGATTTCAACGCCGCCGATAGCGGAAGTAATGTGATCATATCCTGGTGCAGTATCGGTTGTTAAAGGACCAAGAGTATAGAATGGAGCATTTTGGCAAATTGCTTTCTCCATTTCAATATTCATGCGTACCGTATCAAATGGTACGTGTCCTGGTCCTTCAATCATAACCTGAACATCGTGTTGCCAAGCAATCTTAGTAAGTTCACCAAGCGTCATAAGCTCAGAAAGCTGAGCAGCATCGTTAGCATCAGCCAAGCTTCCTGGTCGTAAACCATCTCCCAAAGAGAATGCAACATCGTACTTGGCGAAAATCTCACATAATTCTTCGAAGTGAGTGTATAAGAAGCTTTCTTGATGGTGTTGCAAGCACCATTCAGCCATAATGGATCCGCCTCGAGAAACAATACCAGTTACGCGGTTTGCAGTAAGAGGCACGTAGCGAAGAAGTACGCCTGCGTGAATAGTCATGTAGTCAACGCCTTGCTCGCACTGTTCAATAACAGTGTCGCGGAAAAGCTCCCAGCTGAGCTTAGAAGCATCATCCTCAACTTTTTCCAAAGCTTGATACATTGGCACGGTACCAATCGGAACAGGGGAGTTACGCAAAATCCACTCGCGAGTTGTGTGAATATCGTTACCTGTGGAAAGATCCATAACGGTATCTGCACCCCACTTAGTAGCCCACGTAAGTTTTTCTACTTCTTCGTCAATAGAAGATGTTACAGCAGAATTACCCATGTTGGCATTGAGCTTAGTTAAGAAGCGAGAACCAATAATCATAGGTTCTGCTTCAGGGTGGTTGATATTGCAAGGAATCACAGCGCGACCAGATGCAACTTCAGAGCGAACAAGTTCCACATCGCAATTTTCGCGAGTAGCAACATACTGCATTTCTGGAGTGATAATTCCATGACGCGCGTACCACATTTGGGTAATAGGATGATCTGCAGCCTTCATTGGCTTATGAGTGCGACCACGCCACTCTTTTGAAGCTTTACCGCGCTTAATAGCTCGCTTGCCGTCATCTTGAAGATTTCGACTACGACCTTCATATTCAACAATATCGCCACGATCTCTAATCCAATCAAGACGAAGTGGAGCCAAGCCTTCCTTAGGATCGCACTTAGGACCTTCTGTGTTGTAATCCTTAAATGGTGGGTTAGGACCAACGCCTGGAGTATCAGAAAGCTTAATTTCTGTATAAGGAACTTCCAAATCGTAAGAACCATATTCATATTCAAAGTGAACTGGCGTAGTTTTACGAATATGAGCTTTGTCCCTCTGAGTACATCCGCGAGAAGCAATATCAACGCGCTGTTGCTTTGCTAATTTTGCAGCATCTTTTGCTTCTTTAGCATTAATGAACTTTGGCGTATTGTTAGCTTTATCATCAGCTTTTTCCTGAATTATAACGCGTTTTGCATAACCGTGCTTTTGATTGCCGCGAATTTGCGTAAAGCGTTCCACGAATTCACTCATTGTGGATTCTGGTGTTTCGCTTGCGTACAATGCTTCAGATACAAACAATCCTGCAGCCTTACTGCGAGCAATCATTTCAACATCTTCTAAAGATGTTCTTCCTCCAACAAGTACTGGAAAATTGCTTGCTGAGCAAATAGTATTAATCTTTGCTTCATCTAAAATAGTGTGATTTGGTTCTAATTCGTAAGTTGGAGTAGTGTTTTCGCAACCATCTTCTGGATTATGCATTGCTGTTACACAAATATAATCAATGCAGCCATCAGGAAGTTCATTAATAATCTTAACAAGACTTTCTGTTTCAACAGATAAGCCGATTATTGTGTCTTCTCCTAAAAGTGCTCGTGCTTCTTTTGGTTCCATGTCGCTTTGTGCAAGATGAACTCCATCGACTTTAATTCCTTGATTTCTTGCTTGCCAGACAACGTCAACTCTTCCGTCTATTACGAAAGTTACTGAATCACATTTATCGTTATCTTCTATGATTTGTGCAATATCTCGTGCGATTGATGTGATTTCTTTTGCGCTTTCATCCGCACAATTAAGCCTTATAAATGTTGATCCTGCGCGTAAAGAGTCGTCAACTATATCCGTGAGTGCGCGACTTTTGCATAGTTTAGGATTTGCAATAAAACATGTGTTTAGGTTGAACTGGTCACGCATTGATGCGTATGGATAGTTTGAGGTCATACTTAATCGTTGCTCCCTACGTTGTATTAACTAACAGGTTCGAAGGGTCAGGTTTTCGCCTATCTCAGCCTTCTTTAAAAAGAAAGCACCCCTGCAAAATGTTGTGACTCAGACATTCTACATTATTTGGTATCTTTTTAATAAATCGTAGGCATGTTGAATGGTTGATCATTTGATAAATAGAAAATCCTAGAAGCGATTAATAGATTTTACTGTATCTTACGCTACTAGGATTTTATTTGTGACTTTTTTATTTGTGACTTTTTATTGGATATTATCGACGTTCATGATGGTTGATTTTATTGGATATTAAATCTCCAACAGTTTGTACTACTTGCACAAGAAGAATACAGAAAATAACAGCAACACTCATAACATCGTATTGGTAACGCTGATATCCGTAGCGAATTGCAATATCTCCTAGACCGCCTGCGCCAACAGTTCCAGCCATTGCAGAGAATCCAAAAAGTGTAATGAAAGTCAATGCCGCTCCACGAATTAATGAAGGCAAGCTTTCAAAAAGCAATACTTTGAATACTATTTGCGTATTGCTTGCGCCAAAACTTTGTGCAGCTTCTATAAGACTTCCATCAACTTCTGCAAGAGATTGCTCAACAATTCGCGCTACGAATGGTGCAGCTGTTAAAACAAGAGGAACAATAGCGCCAGAAACTCCCAAAGACGTTCCAACAATAAGTCTAGTAAGTGGAATTATTGCAACAAGTAGGATTATAAACGGTATTGAGCGAACAATATTTACAATCCAACCTAAAACCGCATTCAAATATGAGTTAGGACGTATTCCTTGTTTTGCGCTTGTTATAAGAAGAACTCCTATTGGTAATCCTATTACGTATGCGAATAGTGTAGATATTGAAGTCATAGATATTGTATCTTTTGTGCCTTCAATAAGTAGTTCTCCATATTCGTCTATAAATTGTGAAATATTTTCTGGCATTTTTATTTCACCCCATTGTTTGTTGCGCTATTAGTGGTTATTCCATTTTCGGAATTACTATTATTGGATTTAGTTCCCCTATGGTTTTCAACATGTTCGTCTGCAATAAGCGTTTTTAAAATATTGCTTTGAGGATTTTTGAAAAGTGTTGAAGTGTCACCGATCTCTACGATTTTTCCGCCGTCAATCATAGCAACCCTATCGCAAATATTTCTTGCTACTGCTAACGAGTGAGTAATAATAACCAGTGTTACGTTAAGATCTCGGTTGATTCTTCTAAGCAAGTCAAGTATTTGTGCTGTAGTTGTTGAATCCAAGGCGCTTGTTGCTTCGTCACAAAGCATTATAGAAGGATTATTAGCAAGTGCTCTCGCTATTGCAACTCTTTGCTGTTGTCCGCCAGAAAGCTGAACAGGGTAGCGGTTTGCTAAATCTTTTAATCCAACTAAATCGAGTAAATACTTTGCTCGTTCTTCTCTTTTTTCTTTAGGAGTGTTGTTTAGTTCCAAAGGAAAAGTCACATTTTGTAACACAGTTCGCTGTTGAAAAAGACTAAAGTTTTGGAAAATCATTCCAATATTCGATCTTATTTTAGATAAATCTCTATTTTTGGCGTCCGTAATATCTTTTCCGTCTATTAGCACTCTTCCAGATGTTGGACGTTCTAACAAGTTCATGCATCTGACTAATGATGATTTTCCAGCTCCAGAAGATCCCAAAATACCAAATACTTCGCCTGATTCAATAGTTAAATTAATATCGTTAAGTGCTTCGTGCGATTGCTTACCACTTGAGTAAGTTTTATAAAGATGCTCAATTTGAATCATATTATCTCTCACTGATTTTGAAAAGCAAATATGAGGCACGTGCCTCTATGCTTTTGTGAGGCACATGTCTCATATTTGCTTAAGGTTAGAACAATGCAATCATCTTAGAAAACTGGCAAAACAGCGCCGTTGTAGTTTTTCTTTATAAAATCACGAACTGCATCTGTTTTTAACGCTTTTACAAGAGCCTTGATTTTAGCAAGCTTTTCGGATCCTTTCTTAACAGCAATAATGTTTTCGTATGTCTTAGCAGCTACGCCTCCAACTTTTTCGCTTGTAAGAGGATCTTTAGTTGGGTTAAATCCAGCTTGAATAGCGTAGTTTCCGTTTAGAGCAGCTAAATCAACGTCCTTAACAACTGTTGGAACCAAAGCAGCGTCTATTTCCTTAAACTTTAGATTCTTTGGATTAGAAACAATATCTTTCTTTGTTGCGTTAACATCCTTTGGATTCTTTAGCTTAAGAAGACCTGCATCTTGCAAAAGAAGAAGTGCGCGAGCTTCGTTGGTTGGGTCGCTAGGAACCGCAACTGTTGCGCCATCTTTTAAGTCCTTAATTGTTTTAGTCTTTCCTGGGTAAAGTCCAAATGGTTCAAAGTGGATTCCAGCAATAGAAATAATATGCGTTCCTCTTTCTTTATTAAAGTTATCTAAGTATGGCAAATGCTGATGGTAGTTTGCGTCTGCTTCGCCTTCTTCTACAGCAGTATTTGGTTGCACGTAGTCAGTAAATTCCTTAACAACCAACTTATAGCCTTGTTTTTGCAAAATTGGCTTAACTACTTTGTTCAAAATATCGCTGTGAGGAGTTGGGGAAGCTGCAACCTTAATCACCTTATCGTCTTTAGTTGCTCCATTTGCAGAAGATCCGCATGCGCTTAGTGAAAGCCCCAAAATCGCAGTTAGTGCTGTAAAAGCTGCAATAATCTTTGTGTTCTTCTTTGTGATTTTCATATTTTTCCCCTTGTCCTTTAATGTTTTTTGTTCGTTGATGTTTTGTTTCTTAGCAACGGAATATCAATATATGCGATTTTGTATCTTCTTCGCTACCTATTTTCTATTTGTATAATTTATGACGAGTTAGCAATACTAATGAAATCAGGCAGATATGTGACAATTAATTTTTTATACTTGCGATTGATTTTTTGTTTTTCGCTTGTTTTTTATGATTGGCGTTTTGCGATTTTTCTGTTTAGTGGATGCTTTTATTGCAATATGACTTTATACAATGCGGCTTATGCAACATGGATTATAATAAAAACATGACTTCTTTGCGTTTAGCTTTAGCTCAAATTGACACTTGCGTTGGAAACATAAGCAAAAATACGGATGAAATATTGCGATTTTGCAAAGATGCAAGTAGTGGAAACGCTGATATTGTTGTGTTTCCAGAAATGACACTAACAGGGTATCCAATCGAAGACCTTGCTTTGCGTGCAACATTTAGAAAAGCAGCTAGCGACGCTGCTTACAGTCTTGCAAAAATCTTAAAAGATAGCGGATTAGCTGACTTATACGTTGTTGTTGGAACAGTTGGTGTAGACGATGAATTAGGTAAGCCAAGAAATCGTTTACTTGTTATTCATGATGGAAAAGTGGAGCTTGTTTATGACAAGCATTTCTTACCAAATTATGGCGTTTTTGACGAATTTAGAATTTTCTCTTCTGGAGATGATTGCGGAATTCTAAACGTTAAAGGCGCAAAATTAGGATTTGCGATTTGCGAAGACATTTGGCAAGATGGCGGCCCAGTTGCGCGTCTTTCTAAAGAGGGGATTGATGTTTTAGTAACAATCAACGGTTCTCCGTACGAAGAAGGCAAAACGGATATTCGCTTAAAGCTGGCGCAAAAGCGTGCAAAAGAGCTTAATGCTCCTCTTGTTTACGTAAATCAAGTTGGTGCTCAAGATGATCTTGTTTTTGATGGCGGCAGTTTTGTAGTAAACGCAGATGGATCCCTGATCGAGCGTTCTAAAATGTTTGATCAAGACTTAAGTTTTGTTGATTTTAATACAGATTTAGATGCACAAAAATGCTCAACGATTGCTCAAAAATTAGACCCAGACGAAGAAGTTTATTGCGCATGTGTATTGGGACTTAGAGATTACATGCGCAAAAACGGATTTAAGGGCGTTTGCTTAGGACTTTCTGGCGGAATTGACTCTGCGCTAGTTGCAACTATGGCGGCAGATGCTTGCGGAGGGCAAAACGTTTGGGGAATCTCAATGCCAAGCATGTATTCTTCGCTTGGTTCTAAAGACGACGCTTGCGATTTAGCTAAGCGACTTGGAGCACATTACGATATTCAGCCCATTGAGCCACTTTTTAAGTCATTCCAAAATCAGCTTGATTTACAAGGTGTTGCTGCAGAAAATTTGCAAGCGCGAGTTAGAGGCGTGATTGTTATGGCGTACTCTAATTCAAAAGGATTGCTGGCACTAGCTACTGGCAATAAGTCGGAGCTTGCATGCGGTTATTCTACGATTTATGGAGATGCAGTAGGAGGGTATGCTCCTATTAAAGATTTGTTTAAGACTCGCGTTTGGGCGCTTTCTAGATGGCGAAATCGTGCTGCTCAAAATGGAGTAGGTCTTGGAATGTTACCTATTGCTGGAAGAGAAGATTTTCCTAAAGACAATGCTCCAAAAGATAGCATTCTTATACCTGTAAACTCGATTATTAAGCCTCCAAGCGCAGAGCTAAGACCAGGGCAAAAGGATTCTGATTCTTTGCCAGAATACGATTTGCTAGATAAAGTGTTGGAAGCTCATATTGAGCTTGCTCACGGTCGCGCAGATTTGCTTGCAGACGGTTTTGATGAGCGCACAGTTGATACAGTTATTAGGCTTGTAGACCGCGCAGAATGGAAGCGTAGGCAGTATCCGTTAGGGCCAAAAGTTAGTGCGATTGCGTTTGGAAGAGATAGGCGAATTCCAGTAACAACCGCGTTTAGAGAGTAGACGAAATCTTGGATACGTCTTGGGAAAAGTCGCAAGCATCCGTTGATTAACTACATATTGCATATGCGCTAGTTTGAGTATTCAAACTAGCGTTTTTTACTAAATTGAATACATAAAAGCATAAAATGTGAGGTAACTCACTTTAAAATAGTAAAAAATCGACGTGTACTGTTTAAACATTGCTTTAACATAGTAGAGAAGACGGCGTGAAGAAGCGTCGTGGATACGAAAGGAGTCAAATATGGCATCAGTGGATGCATCCGTTCTCACCGAAGAGGATCTTCGTGCAAAAGCGTGGGATGGATTTACAAGCGGCAATTGGGAAAAAGATATTGACGTACGCGACTTTATTTTAAAGAACTACACCCCATACGAAGGCGACGAATCCTTCTTGGCGAATGCTACCGAGAAAACGAAGCATATGTGGAAGTATCTCGATGACAATTACTTGGCAGTTGAGCGTGAGCGCCGCGTATACGACGTTGAAACTCATATTCCAGCAGGCATTGACGCAATGCCAGCAGGCTACATTGAAAGCCCAGAAGTAGATAACGTAATCGTCGGTTTGCAAACTGACGAACCTTGCAAGCGCGCTATGATGCCAAACGGTGGTTGGCGAATGGTTGAGCAGGCTATTAAGGAAGCCGGCAAGGAAGTAGATCCAGAAATTAAGAAGATTTTCACCGTTTATCGCAAGACTCATAACGATGGCGTGTTTGGTGTTTACACCAAGAATATTAAGATTGCTCGCCACAATAAGATTTTGACTGGTTTGCCAGACGCTTATGGTCGTGGTCGTATTATCGGTGATTATCGTCGCGTGGCTCTTTACGGCGTAAATATGCTTATTGAGTTCAAGAAGCGCGATAAGGATTCGATTCCATACCGCAACGACTTTACTGAGACCGAGATTGAGCATTGGATTCGCTTCCGCGAAGAGCACGATGAGCAAATCAAGGCTTTGAAGCAGCTTATCAACTTGGGTAACGAGTACGGCTTGGATTTGAGCCGCCCAGCTCAAACCGCTAAGGAAGCTGTTCAGTGGACTTACATGGGCTATCTTGCTTCTGTTAAGAGTCAGGATGGCGCTGCAATGAGCTTCGGACGTGTTTCCGCATTCTTCGATTGCTACTTTGAGCGTGATTTGAAGGCTGGATTAATCAACGAAACCGATGCTCAGGAAATCATTGATGCTTTGGTTATGAAGCTTCGTATTGTTCGCTTCTTGCGTACTAAGGATTACGACGCAATCTTCTCTGGAGATCCATATTGGGCAACTTGGTCCGATGCTGGCTTCAGCGATGATGGTCGCACATTTGTTACTAAGACTTCGTTCCGTTTGCTCAACACTTTGACTCTTGAGCATCTTGGGCCAGGTCCTGAGCCAAACATCACTATTTTCTGGGATCCAAAGCTTCCAGAAGCCTACAAGCGTTTCTGCGCACAAATCTCTATCGACACTTCTGCAATTCAGTACGAGTCCGATAAAGATATTCGTGAGCACTGGGGCGATGACGCTGCTATTGCTTGCTGCGTTTCCCCAATGCGCGTTGGTAAGCAAATGCAGTTCTTCGCTGCTCGCGTTAACTCCGCAAAGGCTTTGCTCTACGCGATTAACGGTGGTCGCGATGAAATGACTGGCATGCAGGTTATTGATAAGGGTGTTATTGACCCAATCAAGCCAGAAGCCGACGGAACTCTTGACTACGAGAAGGTTAAGGCCAATTACGAGAAGGCTTTGGAATGGCTTTCCGAAACCTACATTGAGGCTTTGAACATCATCCACTACATGCATGATAAGTACGCGTACGAGTCCATTGAGATGGCTTTGCACGATAGGGAAGTCTATCGTACACTCGGCTGCGGTATGTCTGGCTTGTCTATTGCTGCAGATTCCTTGGCTGCTTTGAAGTATGCAAAGGTTTACCCAATTTACAACAAGGATGCTAAGACCACTGAAGGTCATGAGTATGAGTACATCGAAGGCGCAGAAGACGACTTAATCGTTGGCTACAAGACGGTTGGAGAGTTCCCAATCTACGGTAACGATGACGATCGTGCTGATGACTTGGCAAAGTGGGTTGTAAGCACTGTTATGGGTCAGGTAAAGCGTTTGCCTGTGTACCGTAATGCTGTTCCAACTCAGTCTATCTTGACTATTACTTCTAACGTTGAATACGGCAAGAACACTGGTTCCTTCCCATCTGGTCACAAGAAGGGTACTCCTTACGCTCCAGGCGCAAACCCAGAAAATGGTATGGATTCTCACGGTATGCTTCCATCCATGTTCTCCGTTGGCAAGATTGACTATGATGATGCTCTCGATGGTATTTCTTTGACCAACACCATTACGCCAGATGGTTTGGGAAGAGATGAAGACGAGCGTATAACGAATTTGGTTGGTATTTTGGACGCTGGCAACGGTCACGGCTTGTACCACGCAAACATCAACGTTTTGCGCAAGGAACAGCTTGAAGACGCTGTTGAGCACCCAGAAAAGTATCCACACCTTACGGTTCGCGTTTCTGGCTACGCAGTGAACTTCGTAAAGCTCACTAAGGAGCAGCAGCTCGACGTTATTTCTCGTACATTCCACCAGGGTTCAGTTACTGACTGATTCTGATTGATTGCGAATGCCGCCGGGAGTGAGTAGGTTTTGCTCCTGGCGGCTTTTAAAATAAACGTAGTTTTTAAAATCGAATAAATTAAACCAAAGACGGTTATAGGAGGGCATATAGATGGTTGAAAACACAGCATTTCGTACCACGACTCAGCACATGTTAAAGGAGTCAAAAGAGTATGCCCGACAAACTTTAATGGGTGGTCTTTCTGGTTTTGAATCTCCAATTGGATTAGACAGAAAAGACCGCTTAGTTGCTCTTAAAACTGGCGATATTGGATTTGTGCATTCTTGGGATATTAATACTTCTGTTGATGGCCCTGGCACTCGTATGACTGTTTTTATGAGCGGCTGCCCACTTCGCTGCCAATATTGCCAAAATCCAGATACTTGGAAAATGCGCGATGGCAAGCCAGTCTACTTAGATGCAATGATTAAAAAAGTAGACCGTTATCAAAGTCTTTTTAAGGCAACTGGTGGCGGAATCACATTTTCTGGCGGCGAATCCATGATGCAACCAGCTTTTGTATCTAGAGTATTTCGTGCAGCAAAAGAAATGGGCGTGCATACTTGCTTAGATACTTCGGGCTTTTTGAATCGCAATTATACAGACGAAATGATTGACGACATTGATCTTTGCTTGCTAGATGTTAAATCTGGTATTGAAGAAACGTATAAAAAAGTAACTGGCGGCTTGCTTCAGCCAACTATTGACTTTGGTCAGCGCTTAGCGAAGGCTGGTAAGAAGATTTGGGTGCGTTTTGTGCTCGTTCCAGGTCTTACAGACAGTGAAGAAAATGTTGAAAAAGTTGCTGAGATTTGCGATTCGTTTGGAGATGCTGTTGAGCATATTGACGTGCTTGGATTCCATCAACTAGGCCGTCCAAAGTGGCATGAGCTTAGGATTCCGTACCCACTTGAGAATCAAAAAGGACCTTCTAGAGCATTAAAAGAGCGAGTTGTAAATCAGTTCAAAGACCACGGTTTTGTAGTGTATTAGACTGAACCTCGATGCGTTTTAGGCAATCTTTGTGTATTGTATTTTTTGAAGGATTTTGTATAATTATACAAATACCCTTTTTAGAGAAAGGATACGCAATGAAGCGCAGAATAGGTTGTTGGATTGCATTAGCTTTTGCATTAGCGTTAGCTATTTTTGCACGGTGTAACGATCAGTTTGGCTTTGGCACAGCGCTTATTATTTTAATTGTTTTGCCGATAATTTTGTTGCCGATAAATATCGTTGCGGCTTTCGATAAGAAACCTCTTATCGAAGTGCCGATAATATCTATTGCTATAACTATTGCTACAGAACTTGCCACTTTCCCAATAAGAGATTTAGGTTTACATGCTCTCTACGTTATCCCAACAGTTTTAGTTTCGGCAGTCGCATTTACTCTTACTAGATTCCTTAAAACTAAACTTGTTAAGCGCATAAATGGAGAAATAGTAAATAATAAAACAGATTGATTATCTAAATGATTATTTAATTGATTATTTATTTTGATTAGTCGTAGTTGTGTGCGAAAGTTGAAGCCGTGTTAAAAGATGCACAATCTATAACACGGCTTAAATATTTTTTACGGATATTTTGCAAAAAATTGCAAGGCAAGATGCAAAAAGCGTAAGACTTTGGCTAGAGCATGCAAATCGGGAGGCGTTCTTGAATAAGGAACCAAAGCTCTTAAAAGAGCCTAGAGAAGGAGTTCCAGAAGTCATTGATACGCTTGAAGCATATAAAGAATATTGTAATTTGTTAGCATCAGGGTCGGGGTCTTTGGCTGCAGACGCAGAGCGCGCATCTGGTTTTAGATATGGTCACGAAGATTGGCTGATTCAGTTCAAACGCAAAGGTGCAGGAATTGGATTGCTGGACCCAATAGCGTTAGGAAAACTTGGCGTTGATTGGCATGAATTTAACAAGGCAGTAGGAGACGCGCCTTGGATTATTCACGATTCTATGCAAGATTTGCCAGGATTTTTCGATATTGGTTTGCGCCCGCGCGCCTTATTTGATACCGAGATTGCAGCTAAATTGCTTGGTAGAAAGCGATTTGGATTAAGCTCTGTAACTGAATATTATTTGGGGCTTACTCTTGCAAAAGAACATTCTGCAGCGGATTGGTCATATAGACCTCTTCCTAGAGATTGGCGAAATTACGCGGCTTTAGACGTTGAATTGCTAATCGAATTAGAAGAAGTAATGAGTGGCGAGTTAAAAAAGCAAGGCAAGCTTTTATGGGCAAATCAAGAGTTTGCACACTTATTAAGTAAAGGTGCGCAAAAGAAGGCTCCTCACCCAAATCCTTGGCTTAGAATATCTCATATAAGCGTTCTTATGCACGATAAAATCGGCTTAATGATTGCAAAAGAGCTTTGGCAAAAGCGAGATGAGCTTGCTTGTCAATACGATATTGCGCCAACTCTATTGCTTTCGGATGCTGCGATTATTGAAGCAGGAAAGCGAAAACCAAGTAATTCTAGGGAGTTTCGCTCAATTCGCATTCTTAACGAACGCGTTAGGATTCACACGGGCAGCGAGCAAGACAAGATGTTTGAACGTTATGCTCCGATTCAGCGCAAAATCAAGCCAAATGTGTGGAAAGTTGTTATAGAAGACGCGATTAGTCGCGCTAAAAGTGGGGAAGTTGCTATTGTTTCTAAGCTTGATGATTCAAGTAGTAAATATGGCAATTACAACGATTCTGGCGATTCTGACAATTCTGCGGATGCTGGCGATTCTGCGGATTCTAGCGACGCACAAGAATCGCAAGCAGCTCCACGATCTATGAAGTATTGGCGTGATCATCATCCCAAAAGATATGAGCGCTTACAAAATGTAAAGCAGTCTTTAATCAAGATTGCAGAAGATACGCATACTCCTACAGAAATCATTATTAAACCGCAAATTATTCGCAATCTTTGTTGGCAAGATAATATTGAGCATATTAACGTTAAGGAGTTTCTTGTAGAGCAGGGCGCAAGAACGTGGCAAAGCGATTTAATTGCAGAGTCCGTAACTCGCGCTATTATGTAACGGTTGTGCCATATGGCAGAAGCTAGAAAACGTAATTTCAGGAGCATGAAGCGTGAAAATCAGCGTCAGGAATCTTGAGCCAACTAAGGTTAAGCTCACCATTACCGCAGATCTCGAAGATTTTGAGCCATTTATGGATCAGGCTCGTAAAGAGATCGCAAAGCAAATCAACGTGCCAGGTTTCCGTAAGGGACACGTACCAGGCAAGATTGTAGATCAGCGAGTTGGCTTCGGAGCTGTTGCCGGTGAAGCTGTAAATTCTGCTGTTCCAGAGCTTTATTCTAAGGCTTTGGAAGAAAAGAAGATTCGCCCAATGGATCAGCCAGAATTTGATGTTCAGGAAGTCCCAGAATCTGCTAAAGACGAACTTAAGCTTAAGTTTGTTGCAACTGTTGAGCGTCGTCCAGAGTTCAAGCTTAACAAGTTCAAGGGTGTAGAAATCGAAGTAGAAAAGCCAGAAGTTACAGACGAAGATGTTAATGCTCGTCTTGAGGCTTTGCGTCAGCGCTTCGGTACTCTTGTTGGTGTTGATCGCCCAGCTAAGAAGGGTGATTTTGCTAACATTGATTTGGAAGCTCGAATCGACGATGAGGTTGCTGATTCTCAGAATGGCGTGAGCTATGAGCTTGGTTCCAACACCATGCTTGATGGTTTGGATGAAGCTTTGGAAGGTCTTTCCGCTGGCGAAGAGACCACTTTTGAAGGCACTCTTGAGGCTGGAAAGAACCAGGGTAAAAAAGCTCAGGTTAAGGTGAAGGTTAACTCTGTTAAGACTCAGGAATTGCCAGAGCTTAATGATGACTTCGCTCAGGAAGCTTCTGAGTTTGATACTTTCGAAGAGCTTAAAGCTGATGTTCGTAAGTCTTGCGAGCAGGCAAATGAAGGCCGTCAGGCTACTATGGCTCGCGATGCCTTTATTGCTAAGATTCAGGAAGAGGTTGAGATTCCTGTACCAAAGGGTGTTAAAGAAAAGGCTGTTGCTGAACATCTTAAGGGTATGACTCCAGATCCTGAAAAGGCTACTAAAGAGCAGAAGGAAGAAGCTGAGAAGGCTGCAGAAAAGGAGCTTCGTGACCAAATGGTTCTCGACGCTTTGGCAGAAAGCCTCGATGTTTCTGTATCTCAGGCAGATGTCACTAACTTCTTGGTTTCTGTTGCTCAGCAGTATGGTATGGATCCAAGCCAGTTTATTAACGCTATTGTTCGTAATGGTCAGCTTGGTTCCGCTGTTCAGGAAGTTGCTCGTTCTAAGGGCTTGCTTGCTGGTATGCGTGCTGTGAAATTCGTTGCTGGTGGAGAGGCTATAGACTTGAGTGCTTTCTTAACGGAAGAAGAGGAGCCAGAAGACGAAAGCGTTAAAGCTGCTTCCGCTGCTGCTGCAGTAGCTGATGAGCTTACCTCTGAAAAGTAAGTTAGTATCTTCTATTAGATTTTAATCTAAGACCTAGTGGAGTTTAGCTCCGCTGGGTCTTACTTATATCTAATTAAATAATTACGATTATTATAGGAAAATCTTAAGAATTGCGAGACATTATGGATAATAGTGCTAAAACTAAGCATGAAGCTTGTTGCAGATTTGGCAGATTCGGTAAATCTTGCAAGTTATTTAGTTTTGCAATTCGTCTAGCGTGTTTTATTGCAGTCTCTGTTGCCCTTGGCGTTCTTATTGGCCTAGGAGCTACAGTTCTTACGCTTATTTTTTATGCTGTACAATACCTTGCTTTTGGCTCAATTGAATCTGCTAAAAACACTGTATTTTCAGCTCTTCCTTGGTATCGATACGTGCTACCTGGCACAATTGCTATGACTATTGCTGCACTGGCTTGGTATTTTTTGCGAAAAAGAGAAAATCCTCCTCGAATCGTTACTATTCCACAAGCCGTTAGTGGCAGTAGAATGCCAATTTTTTCTACTATTGCACATGTTTTATTGCAAATCGGCATTGTTGGCTCTGGAATTTCAATCGGAAGGGAAGTAGCTCCTAGAGAATTAGCTGCAATGATTGCTCAGCGTTGCAGCAGTATTTTTCATATGTCTGTTAAAACTCAGCGTATACTAGTTGCGTCTGCTGCAGGTGCTGGCTTGGCTGCAGTGTACCACGCGCCTTTAGCTGGCACCGTGCTTTCTTTAGGTTTGCTTAGTAAAACCCAAGGTTTTGGTTTTTATGCGTGGCTAAATCGCGAGAATGGCTCGCTAATAGATAATGCAGCTAAAAATATTGCGCGCTCGGAGCGTTTGCATTGCTTGCCTTTTGCTCTTGTTATGAATTATGTTGCTGCGTTTGTTGTTGAATTTTTATTGCATCATTCTAGATACTACAATATTTCGCAATTTTCTTGCGTGATTTCTTGGCAAATTTGCGTTTTAACTGTTGTTGTTGGTGCAGCGTGCGGCTTAGTTGGTTACGTTTTTCGCTTGGGTATTATTTGGTGTAGAACTCATGCTTTGCGTGGCATACAAATGCTGTGTTTTATGCCTGTAGCTGGCTTAGTTATTGGTGTTGCGGCTTGTTGGTTTCCGCATATTATGGGGAATGGTAGGTCGCTTTCTCAGCTTGCTTTTTCTGTAGCTAGTTTTCCGTATTTGGCAGAAAGTTCACATATTGTGACTATTTTATTGCTTCTTGCAATGATGAAAATGCTTGCGACTTTGTTGGTTTTGCGTTACGGTGCCTCTGGAGGCGTTTTGCAGCCGAGTATTTCGACTGGCGCTTGCTTTGGTGTGATTTTATACGCTATTTTTTCAACGTCTGCGCTTTCGCAAGTTTTTGACATTTCGCAAGTTTCTGCAATTTCTGTATCTATTATTGGCGCTGTTTCTTTACTTGCATCTTCCAGAAAAGCTCCAATTATGGCTTGGCTTTTAGTTGCTGAATTAGTAAATGCGCCGTTTGCATTACTTTTTCTTATGCTATTTGCTGCAATTGTGTCCAATTGCGTAGCTAATTGTGTTGAGCGATTTATTTCGCATTTTTTTGCGGTCACGCGCACACGATAGTCTAGATATATTCAAAATGTTTGTAAGGAGATAAGGTGACTGAGCTGTTTACGGCTTCTCCCATTATGCAAGAAGGGGAGCCACAAAATCCAATGGATTCGATTTTTAATCAACTTTTAAAGGATCGTATTATTTGGCTTGGTTCTGAAGTCAAGGATGAAAATGCTAATATCATCTGTGCACAGATGCTTATGCTAGCTGCGCAAGATCCTAAAAAAGATATTTGGCTTTATATAAATTCGCCTGGAGGGTCTATTACGGCAGGAATGGCGATTTATGATACTATGCAGCTTATTGAGCCAGATGTGGCTACTATTGCTGTGGGAATGGCTGCTTCTATGGGTCAGTTCTTACTGAGTTCTGGTACTCCTGGTAAGCGTTTTATTACATCTCATGCACGTGTTCTTATGCACCAGCCTTCTGGTGGCGTTGGCGGTACTGCAACTGATGTGCGTATTAATGCTGAGTTAATTATGGATATGAAGAAGACTCTTTCTGAGCTTACTGCGCAGCAGACTGGTCATACAGTTGAAGAAATTTACCGTGACAATGAGTATGATCATTGGTTTACTGCGCAGCAGGCTTTGGAGTATGGTTTTGTGGATAAGATTGTCACCACTCCAGCTTCTATGCGTGGGGAGGAGTGATTTTATATGGCAAGTGAAGAAGCAAAGTTTGTTGCACGCGCCCAGCGCTTGGGTGGATTTGGTCAAACCAGTGGTGTGTTTACGAATCGTTATGTTTTGCCTCAATTTGGCGAGCAGACTCCTTATGGTATGAAAACTCAAGATCCGTACACTAAGCTTTTTGAAGATCGTATTATTTTCATGGGTGTACAAGTTGATGACACTTCTGCTGATGACATTATGGCTCAGCTCTTGGTTCTAGAAAGCATGGATCCAAATAGGGATGTAATGATGTACATTAACTCTCCAGGCGGTTCTATGACAGCTATGACGGCAATTTACGACACTATGCAGTATATTAAGCCAGATGTTCAAACGGTGTGTTTAGGGCAAGCTGCTTCGGCTGCTGCGATTTTGCTTGCAGCTGGTTCTGCTGGTAAGCGTATGATTCTGCCAAATGCTCGTGTTCTTATTCATCAGCCTGCTATGGGTCAGGATTTTGGTAAGGCTACTGAGATAGAGCTTCAGGCTAAGGAAATGTTGCGTTTGCGCGAATGGTTGGAATCCACTCTTGCAAAGCATACTGGTCAGGATATTGAGCGTATTCGTAAAGATATTGAGGTGGATACGATTCTTACAGCTCCTCAGGCTAAAGAATACGGTATGGTAGATGAAGTTCTTGAACATAGGTCTTAAGTAGTTTTTACTTTTTAGATTTTTATGTTTTAGCTGCAACCCTTGGCGACACGCCAAGGGTTGTGTTTTTGTGAATATGGTTGTATATTAGTCAAGTTGCCGAAAACAAGGGAACGATTTCCTAAGGCTTCGGAAACATGCGCCAGTAGCCCAACGGATTAGAGCATCTGACTACGGATCAGAAGGTTGCAGGTTCGAATCCTGTCTGGCGCACAGGTGGCGCGGTGATTTTCACCGCGTTTTTTTTTTATTCTGTTTTCCGCTTAACGCATACAAAATCATATTAGGTATAAAAAAACGAGGAACAAATCCAAAATTGGGAGCGTTCCTCGTTTGCTTGTAAGTCTTACGCTTATCGTTTAAACCTACTCAGTAACTGCCTTCTTGAGCAAAGAACCAGCGGAGATTCTAACACCGTAAGATGCAGGAATCTTAATGGTTTCGCCAGTGCGTGGGTTGCGGCCAGTGCGCTCAGCGCGCTTTACACGCTCAGCGGAGAACAGGCCAGTGAGCTTCAATCCTTCACCAGACTGCAAAGCCTCAACGAACACATCCTGGAATGCGTTGACAGCGGCCTCGGCCTGTGCCTTGGTAAGGTTGGACTTCTGAGCGATCTTCGAAACGAGATCAGACTTGTTGTATGCCATACAAGCATCCTTTGTGTTAGGGGCCTTCTCTTCCAAAGACCACTTTCACTCATAGATATTAATACATTTTCCCTACAAATGCGCGGTTTTTCGCCGTTTTTCCGAGATTTTTTTACGATTTTTTAGATTTTTTGCTTGATAAAATACTTTAAAATCGTAGAAATGCCTTATATAGGTTTATTTATACTATTATCAACTAAATAATCTTATATAATAAGAAAGTTGGTTTTTCAAGATTTTAAGCAGACCATACTAAGCTGTCTAGCTTTTTAAGCATATGTTACATGGTCTAAACTAATCCGCGGTTACTAAGACTTTTCATAGCAAAAGCGCCTATTGGTATTCTTAGCCAGTAGAACATGAGTCTGTAAAGTAGGGTAGCAGATAATGCGATAGTTGGATGAATTCCAACTGAGGTAAAAGCAAAAGTAAGTGAAGCTTCAACAGCTCCCAATCCACCTGGTGTAGGAACAGCGGAACCAGCAGTATTGGCAACTAGGAACAGTAGCACTGTTTCCCAAGGGTTTGCATAGTAGCCGAAAGCAAGAAGAGCTACCCAATATCCCAGTCCTGTTGCAAAAACAAGAATAAGACCGCCTACAGTGCCTTTAATGAGCTGTTTAGGGCTACTTATTAGCTCTTTAATCTGTTTACCATAATCTGAAAGAATAGGAAGATATCTTTTACGTATAAATTTTCGAATAGGTGTAATAATCATAAAAGTGCATATGATTAGCGTTACTATTCCTATTACTGTTATGAGCATGTGTGTAGGAATCATTCCAGAAAGCACATTTTTACCAGTAAAAATGCCTACGCAGAACATAACTAAAGCTGTAACAAGTGCTTGTAAAAGCCAAACTGCACTTGTAATGGCTGTGGCTTGAGCAGCCGAATACCCATTCTTTTTTATAATTTGCATGTTCACAAAGGCTGGTCCTACGCCAGCTGGCATGGAAACAGCTGTAAACCCAGAAGCAGCTTGTGATGTAAACAGAACGCCAGCAGAAGGGCGTGAATCGTCCATAAAAGATCCAACTGTAATCGCAGAACCTACCCAAGCTAGCAAGCTGAACGCAAAGCATAATAGAACCATTAATGTATCCGCGCGTTTAAGAGCAGATACAATTTCTTGAGGATGCCATTGTGTTGCAATAGCAGCCAGAGCTGCAACAATAAGAATCAGCGTAACGAAGAATCTAATATTAAAACGGGCTAATCGCACTGTATCATAATCTTCGTCATCTGTGTGCTCGCATACCTTTTCACCCAGCTTAGTTTTAAGTTCTTCAAACAATTTCTTATTCCAAGACGTTAATGCTCTAGTTGATGAAGGAATAGCAGCTTTTTGCATAAAAGGCATTATTTGAGCTAGCTTATCTGCGCCCCAAGTATTCATAGCAGCTTCTATAGCGCTACTTGTATCAATGCATGTTGCGATTATTGATAAAAGTTGTACTTTGTCTAAAGCAATATTGATGTCGTCGCTAGCCACATCGCCATTTTGCCATCCTGCAATAACCGGAGTTCCATCTTCTAGCCTTGCAAGTGTTTCTGGGCTTATTCTTCTATGTGTTATTCCTCGATTGTTTGCAATATCGAGGTAGCGCATAAGTCTTTCCGCATCTTTAATTGTAAGCGTGTTTAAATTGCATGGCACAAGTACATTATCGGTGTGGAATACCATTATTGAAGATTTTCCACAATCTGTTACTCCATAAACGTTTGCTGTAGCTAAGTGCAAGCTCCTAAGAACAAGAAGCATTGAAAGATGATGATGTATGGAGTGTCTTGCAGAACGATCTCGTCTAACTGGTATATCTATTAGCTTAATCCATTGCCATAGCTGATTTAGATATCCTGGCAAGTGAACCTGATTATCTAGAACCGAAATCACGTATCTTGTTCCATGAATATCAATCGCATCGTATAGCCTTGAATTTTCAATCAGATCGTCATCAAGGCTAGATTTCAGAACACCATTATGGTCTGTAGTTAGTGTACGTCTGTTTAATTGAACAAGATGAGTAATTCCAATATTTTCTAATGCGTCAACTATATCTTTTCCCCAAGCACCTTTGCTGCGAGTGCCTTTAATAAATCTGATTATTGTACCTATAGCGCGACCAATACACCAAGATGTTAAAACACCTGTTAGTGAATGCCATGATGTGACTATTAGTATAGGTGAAGCAATTATTAATGCTTGCCAAGATATTCTTACGACTTTACTATCTCGTCTAGGTCCACTAACGGTTAAAAAAGCAACTATTACCGCGTATATGTCTGGCAATAATTCAGTACCGTGACTGCTGGAAATCGAATTGAATGATGTAAATAGTGGAGCATTATTTAAAGCAGTGAGAAGATAAGAAATATACCATACTAGAGGATATGTTAATAGCAAGGTTAGTGTAGATATCGTTGTATCAATCCAACGTCTTGCGTTAATCATAGAAATTACTACGCTAGCTACTATGGCGATTGTAATTGCTTGCTGGAAAAGAGAAGATGGTAATCCAGTTACAATCCACACAATAATTTTTCCAGCATTTTTTGCATCGTGCTCTACGCCTGCGGTTGTGCCAGAAAAACACATTGTAAACAGTACAACCGCAGTTCCTAGTGCAATAGATATAATCGCGTAAATCAAGTCAGCCCAATTACGAACTAATTTAGGCCTCGTGTCATTAATAACCAAATTTTCTTCTACTTGCGATTGCATAACCACACCGTTTATTTATTAAATAAAATTTATCGAATAAAATCAACCAGCCTAGATGCAATACCAGTATAAGATTCTGGTGTAAGAGCTTTTAACCTATTTGCTGTTTCTGTATCAAAGTTTCTAGAAGATATAAACTTTTCAACATCTTGCCTAGAAATACTATGACCGCGCATTAATTCTTTAACCTGCTCATATGGGCGTTCCATTCCTTCTACGCCAGCAATTTCTTGAGCTCTCATAGCAGTTTGGATTGGTTCTCCAAGAACTTCCCAGTTGCTGTTAAGCTCTTCACTCATCATTTGCGTGTTTGGATGAATCGACTTTAAGCCTCCAAGAAGATTGTTTAAAGCAAGAAGAGCATAGCCGAATGCGGATCCAACGTTTCGTTGAGTAGTTGAATCTGTTAAGTCTCGCTGCCAACGGCTTTCGGTAAGAGTTGCGCAAAGAGTGTCGAAAAGTGCGCAAGAAATCTCAAGATTTGCTTCCGCGTTTTCAAATCGAATAGGATTCACTTTGTGAGGCATTGTGGAAGATCCTGTAGCTCCTTTAACTGGAACTTGTACAAAAACGCCGCGAGAAATGTACATCCACACGTCTACAGCAAGATTGTGAAGAATATGGTTAATATGACTTACTGTGCTGTAAAGCTCTGCTTGCCAATCGTGACTTTCGATTTGCGTTGTAAGAGGATTGAAACAAAGACCCATTCTATTTTCTACAAATTCTTTAGAAACGCTAAGCCAGTCGATATTAGGGAAAGCTGCAAGGTGAGCGCCAAAAGTTCCAGTAGCACCGTTTATTTTTCCAAGATATTCTTGGCAGCTAAGGTGTTTTAGCTGTCTATTTAGCCTGTAAACAAACACGGCAAGCTCTTTACCTAAAGTTGTAGGAGTGGCAGGCTGACCATGAGTGAGAGATAGCATTGGCATATCTCTATACTCTTGTGCTTTTTGGGTTAGGTAATCAACAATAGCTTTCAAATTTGGCGTGTATACGTTTTCAACCGCGTTTTTTACGCACCTCGCTATAGAAAGATTGTTTATATCTTCACTCGTGCATGCAAAATGAACTAATGTTTTAAGATTGCTAAGCTGGGTTTTATGCCCTAATACTTGCTCTGCTTTGTCTAACTCGTCGTCAATGTAGTATTCAACAGCTTTAACGTCGTGATGTGTTATAGCTTCGTGAGCTGCATGGCGTTTTATTCCTTCTGCTCCAAAATTTTCTGGAATTGCACGCAAATAATCGCATTCTTCATCTATTAAAGGATTTACGCCGTCTACAATGGTTTTGAATCCGTTTCCCTTGTATCCGTTTGCTAAAAGGATCATCCATTCAACCTCTACGCGCATGCGCTCGCGGTTTAAGGCTGGTTCGCTTAGAAATTCTACAAGATCAACAGTTTGATTGTGGTATCTTCCGTCTAGCGGAGTCAAAGCAATAGCAGGGCAAATATCAGTAAGCTTCATACTTTAAAGGTTACAGCATGGCATGAAACTACTAGGTGTTTTGAGCGGTTATTAGTTAATGGCGCATAGTTAATGGCTCATAATTCCTTGCCATAGTGTTGTTTCTTCTAATTCGTCACCTAGTGTTTTTCTAAAATGCTCTTCTTGCATTCGTATCTCTTTAGATCCAAGTTGATGAGCGTCTTCATAAGCTGCTTTATGATAATTCAAATCATGTGTGAGCGTTCCTTCTTCTGGTACATTTTTTACTAAGATTCCATCTTTTTCAAAAAGTTTTTCATTTTTATAACTTTTAGTTCTGTATTGTTTATTGTTTTTCTTATTATTTTCTTTATTTTTGTTTTGCGATTTTATTACATTTACAACAAGTGAATTGTATATTGCATTATGAGCTGTTTTAGGGGCGATTGTGCCATTGTGAGCAGTAGCGCTTTTCTTTGCAGTTCCATGTATTGTAACCCAATTATTTCTATTTGGATTAGATGCGCCATCTAAGGTAGGAACTAGTTCGTCTTCCATTTCTATGCTTGTGACCCAAGTTTTATTTGGTATTGGATGGTTTGCTATTGGAGATCCAGCAGTTACTATGTGTTTTATGTTGTATTGTTTTGAGTAATCGCTAGCTATGCTTGCAGCTACAATTCCTCCTTGTGAATGTCCAACAAGAATAACTGAGTCTTTTGCTTTAATTCCACTTTTTCTCATGGCTTCTATAACCATTTTTGTGCTGTCTGCATTTTGTCTTACGTTTTTAGAACTACTCATAACTTCTGCGTTTTGTGGCCATCCAAAAGGAGATTTTGGTTTGCCATCTGTTCCAGGTATTGTAACAAGCCAAGATATACTACCGTCTTTTTTCTTAAATCGTTGTATTGCTATTGTTGCTCCATCTGCGTTTATTTTAGGCGGTTTTACGCCAAGATTTCCATTTGAAAGATCTGTTAGATTTGCAAGAGCTTGACTAATATTGCTTCCTCTGTAATGCAATATTTTCGAATATTCTCTGTGAGGTAATCTAATTTTTGTTACTTTAAGACTATTCCCTTGGTTTGCATCGTTGATTTTTGCGCTAAACAAGCTTAATGCGCTTGCAAAAGTGGAAACTGGTGCTTTTGAATGTTTTACATCGTTCTTTTCTTGAATACTAGAAAAAAGACGAATAGGGATTCCTGTTACGGGGTTTATTAAAAAATGCTTAGAAAAGCCTCTAATAAAGCCTTGTTGAATTGGTGCAGTTTCATGACTCCATTTAGAAAAGTTTTTCATACCGCTTTTTTGAGTCATATCTAAAAGTATGCTAAATCCTACGCTTGCAAAGAATGGTACTGCTGTAATAGGAAATATACTTGTACCAATCGATACAAGATTATCTAAGTTTTCTCTATTTTTGTATTCTGCGTTAGCATATAGATTATTTGCTCTGATTATTAGAGAAGATAATTCATCAAGTTTATTTGATAACGATTCACATTGGCTTGATTTTATTCTGCATTCTGCAGGATCCAATAGCGGTTGTAAAGAATCGTCATTAAAATAACCATTAAAATTTTTGTTATTTTCAGAGAAAACAGACGATTTTTGACTTTCAATCTGCATCGCAGCTTGCATCCAGCTTGTGCTTAACGAGTGGAAATCGTTGGATAGTTCTTGTAATTTTGCGGATTTTGTTTTGTATTCGCTAGCATCAGCTACGCTAATAGTTTTCCCACCTGTTATTGTTGATTTAACTCTCCAAGGCATTAAATTCACCTCCATAAGTTGATTTTTGAGTTAATAGAGCTAATTTCGCATGCTTTTTTGGCAACATTAAACATTTCTTCATTGAACGCGTTTGCGGCTTTTCCATGCCAATCTTTAAGAGTATTTGAATGTGCTTCGCCAAGCACGCTGTTAGAACATTGTTCTGTTCTTGCTATCAGCCAGTAATAATTATTAAATGTATGCATACAAAGTATTACACACAATGTTTTTTAAATAGTCACGAAAAATCTTTTAATGTGGTTAAAGGTTCCAAAATATTGAAATATAAGGGTTTATATTCTATTAGATATTTTTTTATTACCTTTACCACGGCTTGTTACTTGAATCTTCTTGTTTAGAAGACTTTGTTTTTCCAGACTTACTATTTGAATCATTATTGCTGTAATCTTTTTCGGATTGGTTTATTTGATTCTGGTCTTGATCTTTTTGATTGTTTTGTTTTAATAAGTCTTCGACCTTCTTTTTTTGAGAATCGCTTAAACTAGAATTCCCAGATTTGTCCTGCAAATTATTTTTTTGGTTTCGGTCATTATAGTTGGATTGTGTACTAGAATCAGTATTCTTTTTATCTTCATCAATTTGTTTTTGTAAGAATCTAGTAAGTCTTTTAGATATTAGTGCGTTGTGCTCAATACTATTTTTTATGTGAGGTAAAAGAATAGTGTATGGCGATTTTGCTTCGCTAAATTGATCATCAACCTGTTTTTGAGATACGAGCAATATTTCTATATCTGCATCAACTTTTTTTGACGCTTTTATGTTATTTATTAGTGATTTTGTGGCAGAATTATACTTTGATTCTGCTTTAAGATTAGTAATAGACAAATAAGCTGATATAGCGCATAAGGCTATAACAATAGAAGATAAAGTAACAAGAGAAAATCTTAGGAGTGACTTAGGTGTGATTCTGCTAATCATATAAGCTTCCTTGATTTTGTAATCCAGCATGATAATTCCCAAAGAATCAATATGCTTGCAAGAATAGCAAAAGGCCAAACGATTGGCTCAGGTCTAAGTCTTGGCTTAACAGTATTGTTCTGTTTCCATTGTTTAGAAAGAATATTTTTTGCTTCTAATCCAATAGAGTGATTTTTGCTAGAGTCAGCATATTTTCCACTAATCTCATCAGCTATATTCTTAAGATTCTGCGGATCCATCTTAGATATTCCAGGTTTTCCAGTAGATGGGTCAATAATCCATTTACCAGATTGTTTTGTAGAAGAATCTGTAGAATTTATATCATCTAAATCATTTAGCTTAGTGGTGGTATTTGGGATTTTCCCGCCATTTTTAGAACCTACGCCAATAACATAAGCATGATTCACGTATCCGCGTAGAGATGAGAATGTTCTACGCTTTCTAGAAGTTGTTTCTTCTCCATCGCTTATTAAATATAAAACTGTAACGTCTTGCGGATGAGCGTCATGAATTGCCTTAGCTTCAAGAAGAGTTTTATCTAGGGGAGCATCCAAACTAGTTCCATTTGAAACTCCAACAGGTTCAGTGTTGATAGTATCAACCCAATTTTCAATTGCATTAGAATCTGGCGTAAGTGGAACATCAACACTAGAAGACGCTCCAAACCTAATAGCAGTAAAACTTGCGTTTATGTAATTATTTGTAATTTGTTTTATTATTTGTTTTGCAGAATTAAACCTAGTGGTTGTGTTGTTGTTTAAATCCTTAGAATCATTAACATTCATAGAGCCAGTAACATCTAAAACAAATATAACATTTGTAGCATTAAGAGAGCGTTGCAAGGTGCTTTTCATAACACAAGGGCATAATGCACAAATAGCTAGAAGAACGCATATCAACACTCTTCGAACCCTCATATAAATTGTTTCGTCCGAACTAAGGTTTTTGCGATTAATTGGGAAAATTTCATATAATGCCAAAATGCCAAGAATCGCAATAGCAACTAGCGAAATCCAACTAAAAGATATTTTCATCGTTTTATCCTTCTCGCTGAAATAAGCCAGAGAGTTACAAAAATAACCGCAAATATTGTTGCAATACTAGGATCATCGCTTAACGCTGATTGTGTAGAGTCCTTTTGCATAATTGTGTGCTGCTGTTCAATTTTACGTACCAAAGCTAAAACAGAATCAGAATTATGCTGAGTTAAGAAAATGCCACCATTTTTTTCAATAAGTTCACGCATCTGATTAGTAGTGTTCTCATTTTCGCTTTGAGTAGATCCAGAATACAATCCATCGACTTGAATATTAGCTCGTTTTGTTAGATCTAAAGCTTGCTTAAGAGAGTAAACTGGTTTCCCAGAAACAACATTATCTGTAGCTAAAACAATAGATGCACTACGATTAAGACGATTATGAGGTTTTTGGGAGTTGCTAGAAGAACCATATACAACTCCAGGAATCATTGCAGCGCAACTAACAAGACCATCGCCAATTAACGATGTTGCTTCTTTTCGGTTTTGCGTACCATCAAGCCACGTGGAAATCTGCTGATACTGCTTTTGTTGCATATTGTCGATTTTGTCTTGTGTTTGAACTCCATCCAACAGCTTAGAAGCGTACTGCAACTGTTTTTTAACAAGTGAATAATCGTCTGTAAGAGGAAAAACAGTTCTAGAAGTTGAATTAAAAATACTCAAACCAATGCGCTCGCCTTGAAAATGCTCAACAAATTTCAAATAAGCGTTAATAACTTCCAAATCATACGGCAGAGTAGATCCAGAAACATCTAAGCATAAAACAATATCTCTAGAGCTTGATTGTTCGTTTGCGTTTAAAACTCTTGAAGGTCTAGAGCTGAGAATTGTAGTGCATATAAGAGCTAGGATAAGCATTATAAAAGAGAATTTGCGAAGAATATTCCATAGTCTCCATTTTCTAGCACATAAACTTCCTTGCAAATCCTCGTCTAAAGTAAATGTTCTCAAAAAGCTTGATTCTAAAATGTTTTTTGAATTGTACGAATGATTCTTTAAGTTGTGTCGTTTAACCTCGCTAATCACTAATACAGTTATAAGAATTATTACGCTTGCTAAAACACCAAAAAACAGGACTATTGGCCATTTAAGTCGCATAGAGAAAATAGATGAAACGAGTGTTGAATAATTATATATTTGGCAGTTACATAATGTTGAGAATGATAATGTGGAGAATGTCATCTTTTATTCTCCTTTGTTTTCCAACTTTCTAGCAGAATAAGAACCCATCTTGCACCCTGATCCACATCTGTATTTTTAGCTTGATTATTATATGTGCTATCTGCAAATTCAGGAGGATATAATGCTGCGATTGTTTGTCTTAAAAGATCTGCTCCATGAGTGTTTTTCCAAGATTTTCTAAGTGAACTGATTTCTCCAAGTGTATGCGATTTAATGTTTTCGCCACTCATTATGGAAACATATTGTCTAGCTATTTGCGCTAATTTTGCAAAAGCCTGATCTTTCTCAATTTTATTTTCATGATATTGGCTTACCACTAAATCAATCTTTTTACGCCATTCTTGCTTATTTGCATTCAATGTATGAGCAGCATTTTTAACTTTTTGCTTAGAATCCCCTTTAGTGTTTATTTTATAAATTGCAGCATATAGAACTACGAAAGCAGCGCATGCGATTATTAGACTTAAGCCAATAAATGCAAATAGCATTGAATCATCGTTTAGAATTTTATTAACATCAAGAATACTCATCGACTTACCACACTAACTCAAGCGTAAATCTTTATTGCTTTTAGCGCCAGAAAACATACTCTGTAAGGTAGCTTTCGATATAAATTTCGTCGAAGAATGGAATATTTGTTCACTAGAAGAACCGCGTATAAGCGATGATCCTGTGTTATTTAGAATTTCGTGCAATGCGTTATTGACAAAAGCTCTATGTGTATTAACTTCTTTAGCGCAAGAATCATCTTTTAAGAATGCTGGAATTTCTCGCATTGTTGTACCGTCAATTATTGGCGTAACTTTATATGAATTAAATGGATTAATTGGACATATTGTTACCACGATCAATGAGTGTAGTCTTGAAATTTTTTGCAAATCATCAAAATGTTTTGACGAAATTGCATATTCATCCGTGATAATTACTATTAATCCGCGTGATTGATTAATTGAATTAGCAAAATTTATGATCGTATTTGTATCTCTAAGTTTTTTACGTGTTTTATATATATTTTTATCCAAATTACGTTCAAAATCAGGAAGATTCCTAGATGAAGGAATCTTTATAATATCGTTACCGTCAAATAAAACGCAGTTTAATGAATCGTTACGTTTTATACTTAAAGACGCAAAGAAACACGCTGAATTAGAAGCTGCCTCGTACAAATACTCGTTAAGTCCATTACAAGAACATGAAGCATTCATGTTCGCGCTAGAATCTACAAGAATCCAAGTCTTAGAAGAACAGTTTCTTTCTCTAGAAGAGACCATTGGCTCGCCAAGTCTAGCGCTAGCTTTCCAGTTCATCATTCTAGCTTCATCACCAGGCTGCCATGAGTGAATGTCAACTAAATCACCATTTCCAAAGTTATGATTGGACGGATGCTCTCCTTCAAAAACACCCAACGATTTTTTGGCTACAGGTAAATTCAGACGATTATCTAATTCTTCAATCTTTCGCCTAATCTTTTTAGCAGAATTTGAAACTAATAAGCTTCTTTTAGTATCTTGTACCACAAAATCAGATTTTGTAAAAGATTTTAACATTCTTGTAAAAAACGGATTTGCAAAGATCATGGTGCAGGAACCGTTTTCACTATTGCGTCAATAATCTGATCACTTGTAATAGAATCGGCTAAAGCTTCAAAAGTAAGAAGAATCCTGTGTCTAAGAACATCATGAGCAAACTTTTTAACGTCTTCCGGTATTACGTAATCTCTTCCAGAAAGCAAAGCTTGAGCTTGACCAATGCGGATCAAAGCAATAGAAGCTCTAGGGCTTGCGCCCATTCTAACTAGAGAAGAAATAGTTTTAAGAGGGTGACTACCTTCTCCTCTAGAAGTTGCAACAATATCTACTGCATACTTCATAACTGCTTCCGAAACATGTACTCTGCGAGTTGCCGATCTTAAGAAAGTGACATCCTGAAGGCTAATCTTTTGATTATTTAAAGATTCTGGATTGAAAACGTCGCTGCCTCTATTGGTTAAAAGCTTAAGCATACTAACTTCTTCGTTGAAGGAAGGATACGACATAATTGCTTTAATCATAAAGCGATCCATTTGTGCTTCTGGAAGATTAAAAGTTCCTTCTTCTTCAATAGGGTTTTGTGTAGCGATAACCATAAAAGGCTGAGGAAGATTAATGCGTTCTCCACCAATAGTTGTGGCGCCTTCTGCCATTGCTTCAAGCATAGCGGATTGTGTTTTTGCGTTAGAACGATTAATTTCATCTAGAAGAATTACGTTAGCGTGAATAGGTCCAATTTGTGTTGTGAATCTTTGAGAAGCGAAGTCAAAAACTTGTGTTCCAACCAAATCTGCTGGCATTAAATCAGGAGTGCATTGCACTCTTTTGAAACTTCCAGACATTGCTGTAGCAAGAGTTTGAGCCGCTGTGGTTTTAGCCAATCCAGGAACGGACTCAATAAGAATATGTCCTCCAGCAGCAAGAGTTAAAATAAGTGATTCTCTGAGAGAATCTTGCCCAACAAGTGTTTGTGCAAACCTAGAACGAAGAATATCAGCGATCTGTTGAGCTCGTTTAATATCTTCATTAGAAACACCAGCAGATACTGGTTGATTTATAGAGTCAACAATTTGATTAGCTATTGTATTGCTGACCATTGTATTGTTAGGTGTAACTGCACGTGGTTGTGGAGGAAGATTAAATACGCCAGTATTAGCGTTATCGTTTTGTTTGCTTGGTTGTGGAGGGAATAATGCCATGCGTTTCATTCTAACTGATGTTTACTACTTTAGATGATTTTACTACTTTAAATAATCTTTACTATTCGCTAGGGAGAGTCCAATCTATTGGTGTTGATCCTAACGATATTAAAGCCTGGTTTGCTCTTGAAAATGGACGAGAACCAAAGAATCCTCTAGAGGCAGAAAGAGGACTTGGGTGAGGGGATTGAATAATGATTGCGTTTGTAAGAAGAGGAGCAAGACTTTGAGCATTTCTTCCCCACAAAATTGCAACCAGAGGAATATGCTTGCCGTTATTATCTACACGGTTATTCAATGCGGTAATAGCTGCATCGGTAATTTCTTCCCAGCCCTTTCCCTGATGACTATTAGGTCTACCTACTTCAACGCTAAGGCACCTGTTTAGTAGCATAACGCCTTTTTGAGTCCACGGTGTTAAGTCACCATTCTTTGGCATTGGTACATTTAAATCACTAACTAATTCTTTATAAATATTAATAAGACTTTTAGGTAATGGTTTAACGTTTGGAGCAACGCAGAAACTAAGCCCTACAGGATGACCTGGAGTAGGATATGGATCTTGACCAACAATAAGAACCTTTATTTCTTTAAAAGGTATTGTAAAAGCTCTGAGAATATTGTGACTTTCTGGCAGGAATCGCCTCCCGTTAGATAGTTCATCTCTTAAAAAGTCTCCCATTTTGTGAACTTGTGGTTCTACTGTCTCAAGAGCGTCTGCCCAATCTGGTTCTATTAAATCGTGTAAAGACTTTCGCTGTTTAATCTCCATGGTTAATAACTTTAAAACATAAATGACAAATATGTGCAGCAAATAATAATAATTTTTTATATTTCCATTTATCTTATGTTTTGTGCGAGGCATTCGCTAGTATGTATTCCATACTGTTTTAATGATTTTTTGGAAGGGATACAATTATGGCGAACAATAGCCAGAACGTGTCATTCACGACTGATGATTTCGATAATCCACCAGAAGGTCCTGTTGGAGTACATCGTGGAAATCGCGCGTGGTATGCTGTATTGTTCCCATATGTTGTTGTGCTAGTTGTTGCTGTTGTGTTGGGTCTTCTGGCATGGGCGGTTATGTCTGGAGAAATCAACAATATTCGTATGCCTTGGAGTGCAAATAATTCAGCAATTTCCAAGTCTTCTAATGGCAATAAAAATGGCAAAATTGATGAGAGCAAGAGTAAATCTGACAAAGCTGATGGCGATGATTCAGACGAGGATAAGGACCCAGAAGAAACAAATAAGTCAGATAAAAAGCAAGATAAAGAAGATAAGAATTCTTCTAAAGACTCTAATGCTAACAATGACTCTTCGACAGCAGATATTAACAAGACAGTTCAAGTAAAAGTTGTTAATGCAACTAAAATTCAGGGTCATGCAGCTCAAGAAGCTGGAAAGCTTAAGCAAGCTGGTTATGCAAATGTAGAAGCTGCAAATCCTAAAGGTAATGTTCCTTCGGATTCTGTTGTTTGGTACAAGGGAGATGAAAATCGTGCTGCTGCACAAGACATTGCTAAAACTTTGGGTATTAGCAATGTTGAGGCAACTAGTGAAATAACTACCACAATAGTTGTTGTTTTGTGCAAGTAAATTGCGATTTACTCATTTTGCAATAAATTTCAATAATAAATAATTTCTTAAATAGTCGAGTAGAAAGTCATCTAGAGTGGCTTTTTGCTTGGCTATTTTTGATTTTGCTTATAGATTTTTTCTATATATTTTTGAATATAGTTGGCACTCGGGCACTTAGAGTGCTAATCTTCATTTAGCACTCTAATGTTGCAGGTTTAATCAACAGCTGACGGTTGGTTAGATTTCGACGGTTTGAGTGAGTGTTCCATAGTTAAGTTATGTGGAGGAATAATGGCAAAGATTATTGCCTATGAAGAAGATGCCCGTCAGGGTATGCTTGCTGGTCTTGATAAGCTTGCAAATACAGTAAAGGTGACTCTTGGTCCAAAGGGTCGTAACGTTGTTCTTGATAAGTCTTACGGCGCCCCAACCATCACTAATGATGGCGTTTCAATCGCTAAGGAGATCGATCTTGAAGATCCATACGAGCGTATTGGCGCCGAATTGGTAAAGGAAGTTGCTAAGAAGACTGACGACGTTGCAGGTGACGGCACTACAACCGCTACCGTGTTGGCTCAATCTCTGGTGCACGAAGGCTTAAAGAACGTTGTTGCCGGTAGCAACCCAATCGCTCTTCGTCGCGGAATTGAAAAGGCTTCAGAAGCAATTGTTAAGGAACTTCTCGCATCTGCTAAGGATGTTGAAACCAAGGATCAGATTGCAGCTACTGCAACTATTTCTGCAGCAGATCCTGAAGTTGGCGAAAAGATTGCTGAAGCTTTGGATAAGGTTGGTCAGGACGGTGTTGTTACCGTTGAAGACAACAACAAGTTTGGTCTTGATTTGGACTTCACTGAAGGTATGCGTTTTGATAAGGGGTATATTTCCCCTTACTTCGTCACTAATGCAGAAGATCAGACTGCTGTTCTTGAAGACCCATACATTTTGCTCACTTCTGGCAAGGTTTCTAGCCAGCAGGACATTGTTCATGTTGCTGAACTTGTTATGAAGTCTGGTAAGCCATTGCTCATTATTGCTGAAGATGTTGATGGCGAAGCATTACCAACTCTTGTTCTTAACAAGATTCGCGGTACTTTCAATACTGTTGCAGTAAAGGCTCCAGGATTTGGCGATCGCCGTAAGGCAATGCTTCAGGATATGGCTATTTTGACTGGTGCTCAGGTTGTTTCTGACGACCTTGGTTTGAAGCTTGATTCTATCGACGCTTCTGTGTTTGGTCATGCTGCAAAGGTTATTGTTTCTAAGGATGAAACAACTATCGTTTCTGGCGCTGGCTCTAAGGAAGATGTTGAGGCTCGTGTTGCTCAGATTCGCGCCGAAATTGAGAACACTGATTCCGATTACGATCGCGAAAAGCTTCAGGAACGTCTTGCTAAGCTCGCTGGCGGCGTTGCTGTTATTAAGGTTGGTGCTGCTACGGAAGTTGAGGCTAAGGAACGTAAGCATCGCATTGAAGATGCAGTTCGTAATGCTAAGGCTGCTATCGAGGAGGGTTTGCTTCCAGGCGGTGGTGTAGCTTTGGTTCAGGCTGCCGCTAAGGTTGAGAAGTCTGCTGATATTGTTGCTCTTAGTGGAGAAGAAGCCACGGGTGCTGCAATTGTGTTCCGTGCTGTAGAAGCTCCAATCAAGCAGATTGCTCAGAATTCCGGCGTTTCTGGAGACGTTGTGCTCAACAAGGTCCGTGAGCTTCCAGAAGGCGAAGGCTTCAATGCTGCAACTAATGCTTATGAAGATTTGTTGGCTGCAGGCGTTACCGACCCAGTTAAGGTAACTCGTTCTGCTCTACAGAATGCTGCTTCTATCGCTGGCTTGTTCTTAACTACAGAAGCTGTGGTTGCTAATAAGCCTGAGAAGCCAGCTGCTGCACCACAGGCTGGCGCAGAGATGGGCTACTAAATAAAAGTTAGACGTATTGCTTAGCTTTTAGCTAGTTGTTATATGTGAGCGGTGAGTTGTTATAAAATACAAGTCATCGCTCACGTTTTTTATTTATTCTATTGTTTAATTATTTTGTTTATCCCATTGAAAACAAAGATGTAGCTTGCGCTTCTGTATCCATGTAAATGTTAGAAGCATTTTGCATAGCGAGTTGAATGGATTGCAATGATTGTTCCATTTGCTGGTGTGCTGCACGCCATTGCCCAGCTGTTGATGCAAATTGTGTAGCTGCAGGACCAGTCCATACACTTTGCAATTGTTGGAGATTTGCGTACATTCCATTTGTGGCGTCTCGAATCGCATTAATCGAAGATGCAACTGCTGCAGCAGATTGCTGAATTTGTTCTGAATCAACTCTAAATTGTGTCATTTTTTCTCCTCATTTAGTGTAGTTAATTTTCTTATAGTTATTCATTTAGTTTTTGCCGTGCAAACTTATCTTTTGTATAAATTAATTTGTATAAATCAAATTTATAATTTTTTAACTTTTGTTTTGCCTAAATTGCTCTATTTTGCGCTTGTTTCTTGTAATCTAAAAACACGGTATTATGAATATATGCCGTCGAGAAAGTTTATAAAAGATTTTTTTATCAATGTGGTTAAAGGCTTATCTGCTTTTGTAATTATTGTATTTTTGAGCGAAAGTGTTTTGTTTCCAACAACAGCTTTTGCTAATGATGGATTATCAAAAGCGGATTCTCAGAATAAAAACACTAAGAATTTGGGTATTGTTGCAACAGATTCTATTACGGATACAGAAAATCTTCTTGGAGATTCTGTTACAAAAGTTTCAGATATGATTTCAATAACCAAAAAACAAACAGGTGTATCGGTTAAATTACTTTATTTATCTAATTTTACTGGAAATAAAAATCCGTCAAAATGGGCTAGTGATTTACTTACAAGCACTAATCCAGATCGTAATACTGTTCTTCTTGCTGTTGCTACTCATGATGGAAAGCTTGTAGTAGCAGTTTCATCTAATTCTGATGAATGGCTTAAAAGAAAAACAACCGTGGATTTGCTTTCTGATGCGGCGTATCGTCCTCTTATTAGTTCTCAAGGTGCTGATTGGTCTCAATCTGCAATCATGCTTATGAAGCAGATTGCTCGGTCTAAGAAAACTTCTGTAACTTCCAGAACAAGTGTAGTTTCAACAATTGTTATGGTTGTTATTATTGTTGCTTTGTTTGTTCTTGTTGCACTTATTTTGTGGAGAAGAAACTATATTCTAAAACAAGTATCACTAGGGTTGAGAAGAGCTAAGAGACGCCATGCGGCGCGTAAATAAATCGATTTTTTTCAGGAAACACTCAGGAAACATTCAGTTTTATAAGTGATGCTAATCAGTATGGGTAAGAATGTAGAAGCATCTATTGTTGTGGTCGATGACGAACCTTCAATTCGTGAGCTTTTGGTAGCATCGCTACACTTTGCAGGATTTGATGTAGAAACAGCAGCTTCTGGATCAGAAGCTATTGATGTTATTGAGCGTGTACATCCAGATCTTATTGTTATGGACGTTATGCTCCCAGATATAGACGGATTTACGGTTATAAGGCGAATTCGCCAGAATGGTGTTGCTGTTCCTGTGTTATTCCTTACTGCTAGAGACGACACTCAGGATAAGATTATGGGTCTTACTGTTGGTGGCGACGATTATGTTACAAAGCCTTTTAGTCTAGAAGAAGTAGTTGCGAGAATTCGTGCAATATTGCGTAGAACTCAAGATCCAGATGAAGATACTCCTGTTGTGCGCGTTGCTGATTTGGAAATTAATGAGGATTCGCATGATGTCTCCAGATCTGGTGTTCCAATTGAATTAAGTCCTACGGAGTATAAACTGCTTCATTATTTGATGGACAATGAAGGTAGAGTATTGTCTAAGAGTCAGATTCTCAATCATGTTTGGCAATATGATTGGGGTGGAGATGCGGCAATCGTAGAATCCTATATTTCTTATCTTCGTAAAAAGATTGATGGTATTGAAATTAAAAATGAGGATGGAAGCTTAAAGAAGGTTGTTCCTCTTATTGAAACAAAGCGTGGTATTGGCTATATGATTCGCGTTCCGAAAGCAGGTCAAGCCTGATTATGCGTGAGAGCAAATCTGTGGATGGTTCGCTTTACAATAATGGTTCCAAAACATCTGGTTCTGATAACAGCGGATTAAATCAGTCCGAAGTTAGTGCTGATCGAAATGTTAAAGCCGAATTAGTGACTTATTCTGGTGATAATCCTAAAAAAACTAAGAATAAATCTAAGTCCAAATGGTTGCGGAGGCATATTGATGCTATACCGTTGAGTACTCGTTTGGTGGCGTGTACTTTGGTTGTTCTTACAATTGCTGCATTGTGTATTTCTCTTTCTATTAGGCAATTAGTTGGCAGTTATCTGCTGGATAAAACCGATGCTCAGCTTACAGATCAGGCTCAGCTTATTTACGACAATATAGATTTACTTCGTAGTAAGGATTCTGGAGAACAGGCTGCAGGTCCTAATGATTATTTCTTGCAGATTAGAGACACTAATAACAAGATTATTACTACACCTTTGATTCCAAAACTTAAGGGTGATGTTGTTTCTATGCCAACTCTTCCAGAAGATGGAGAAATTAATAATGTTGTTGTAAGACGTAGGCCTTTTACTGCTCCAGCGCGTGTACATGGAGATGTAAAAAGCATTGATGAAACAACTGCAAAAGCTGCGGAATCTCCTTGGCGAGTTCTTGTTCTTACATGGGGTCAGCGAAGCGGATATAATTCCGAAATGCATGTTAGAGGGTATGTTTATATAGCTCTTTCTTTAAGTGACCAATTAGATACTGTTAATACGCTTACACGCTATTGTGTGATGGTTAGTATAACAGTTATCCTTCTTGGTGCTGTTTTAGCCGCTCTTATTATTCAATCTACTCTTGTTCCACTAAAGAGAATAGAAAAAACTGCGTCGAAGATTGCTTCAGGAGATTTAAGTAGGCGAGTACCTTCCGCACCAGAAAACACGGAGGTTGGATCTTTAGCTGCTTCGTTGAACTCTATGCTTTCTAAGATTGAACAAGGATTTAACGACCAGGAAGCAATGACTGAGAAAATGAAACAATTTGTTTCTGATGCAAGTCATGAACTCCGTACTCCATTAGCTGCTATTCATGGATACGCTGAATTGTACTACATGTGGAGAGGTGTGCCTGGTCAGCAAGAAAAAGCTGATGATTCTATTGCTCATATTAAGGCTTCTAGTGAAAGAATGACGGAACTTGTAGAAGATTTGCTTTCACTGGCGCGATTTGACGAGGGTAGAGGAATAAATGTTTCTCAGACAGTTAAAGTAACTCCTATTCTTTCTGATGCGGCAAATGATTTGAGAGCGTTAGATCCAGTTCGAGTTATTCAGCAAGGCACTTTGCATTTAGCTGATGACTGGAAGTTGATGAATTGCTCTAAGCCAACAAATTGCAGTCTTGATAGAAAGTTTATTTTTACTCCAGGTGAGTTACCTAAAGTCACTTTAAAGGGTGACGGAGCTAGATTGCGACAAGTTCTTACAAATATTGTTGGAAACATTCATCGCTATACTCCAAGCGATTCTCCAGTAGAGATAGGTATGGGTGTTCTAAAGGCTTCTATTACTCCTGAAGCTCTTCAAAAAATGGGATCTGTATCTCGTTCATTGAAAGACTTCTTAGAAGCTGCGGAAGTGAGCCAATCTACTGGAACAGGCAGCTCATTTGTGGTTATTCGAGTGGTAGATCATGGACCTGGCGTACCTGAAGAATCTTTATCTCACATATTTGAGCGATTCTATATTGCAGATCCATCTCGTGCTAGAGAAAAGGGTGGTACTGGCTTAGGTATGTCTATTGCTCAGTCTGTTGTTAAAGCTCATCGTGGTTTTATATGTGCTACTACGTCTTGTGCATCTAGGACCAGCAGTGATCAGCTTATTGATGATACAATGGCAGGAAGCGAATCATCTGAATCTAAGCCTCATGGTTTAACTCTTACGGTTGTGTTGCCGAATGTGATATTTGACGATGAGAATAATAAGAAGGTTAAGAATAAAGATACTTCTAGCATGGTTACCGATAATAATATTGTAAAAATCGATAATAGTTTAAATTATTAATTATTTTATTTATAATTTTGCTTGTTTTGACATGTTTTTTCGGATAATTTATTGCTTATAGTTTTTGTTTTAGATTGTTCGGGATTCATGCGCTACAATTGATAAAGCGTGAGCCGAGTGAATGTTATGTGGATTATAGTAGAATATGATGATTCGCATAGAATTTAATGAATTCGAGTGAGGTGTGTTATGCCCAACGGGCGTGTTCGTTGGTACGATTCTAAAAAAGGATATGGCTTTATATGCGATGAGGAGGGCAAAGATGTATTCTTACCATCTTCTGCGCTGCCAGAATCAGTGAAAGAGCTGCGTAAAGGTACGCGTGTTGAATTCTCTGTTGTTGAAGGTCGTAAAGGGCCACAGGCAATGGGTCTCACTGTTGTGGCTTCTGCGCCTTCGCTAGTAAAAGCCACAAGACCAAAAGCTGAAGATATGGCTGCAATAGTAGAAGACCTTATTAAGCTTTTGGATTCTGCAGGCAATGGTTTACGACGTCGTCATTATCCGTCTACTGCTGAGAGTAAGAAACTTGCGCATTTGTTGCGTGCTGTAGCAGACAATTTTGACGTGCAGGACTGATATTTAACAGGATTTTTTATGGCAGATGAAGTAATTAATCCTCAGGAGCTTGCATATAGTATTGCTGTGGAAACTGCAGAGCGTGAAAACGCTGTTGGAGATTTCGTAAGTGCTACAGATCTTGGTAGTGATGTTACCGATTTTAGATTTGTTTGCAATATGCCTGGGTATGAAGGTTGGCAGTGGTCAGTAACGCTGTACCACGATGCTGATGTTGATCGTTGGACAGTTAATGAGTCAACTCTTGCCCCAACCGAGGATTCTTTACTACCTCCACCTTGGATTCCTTGGAAAGATAGACTTAAGCCAACGGATCTTTCGGTTATGGACTCTATTGGTACAGCCGAAGAAGATGAAAGGCTTGAGTCTGGAGTTAATCCAGAAGCTTTAGATTATAAAAAATCTAAAGCAAATGTTTCTGAAGATTCTGTAGAAACTGAATGCTCTGAATCGGAAAAGTCGCCAGCAACCGAACAGGATGACGAAACAGAGCAAAATAATGAATCTAAAGAAGATAATGAGTCTAAAGAATCTCAAGAAGATTTTGAAGAAGCAGTTGAGACTTTTAGATTAACTCGTAAGAGGGTTATGACTGCTGAGGCAATAGCTCAAACGGCGAAGCGATGGTATTCGGGACAACATGGTCCTAAATCGCTTTCTACTAAAATTGCGGATGGTAAAGCGTGTTCATCCTGCGGATTTATGATTCCGCTAGCTGGCAGCTTAGGAAACATGTTTGGAGTTTGCGCAAATATGTGGAGCCCAGACGATGGGAGAGTGGTGGCATTAGATCACGGGTGTGGAGAGCATTCCGAAATAGAGCCACCAGAGCCATCACAACTTTGGATTCAATCGACTCCAGCCTATGACGATTATCATATTGAGATAGCTCCTCAAGCTCCTAGAGACGAGAGAGCAGATGTAGAGCTTATCGAAGAAGCGATTGAAGATAGTAAGGAAAATCGTAAAAGACATCGCAGGTTGATAATTGAAGACGAGTCTGACGAGTTCAGTGAAAATAGCGAAAATAGCGAAAATAGCGATTCTGCAGAAATTGATTCAATTGATAGAAGTAATAATAAAGATAATAAAGCTAATGAAGATATTGAATCAGAAGATTTTGCAGATAGCACTGATAATTCTGATGATGTTGATAAGAGTGATGTTTCGGATGATGCAGATAGCGCAGATTATGCAGAATCTGGCGATGACTCGGATTCTGCAGACAATTCTGAAGATTTAAATAAGTCGTCATTAACCAATGAGTAACACTAAAAATAGTGTTAGAGTCATGGCAACTCGTTACCATAGAACGAAGGATAAGAACGGAAGGCAATTATGTTTGAACGGTTCACTGACCGCGCTCGGCGTGTGATTGTGCTAGCTCAGGAAGAAGCGCGCTCTCTTCAGCATAACTATATTGGTACCGAGCATATTCTCTTAGGTCTTATTAGAGAAGGCGAAGGAATAGCAGCAAAAGCTTTAAACGCCAAAGGCGTAGAATTAGACAATACTCGTAAACAAATAAAAGAAATGATTGGCACTGGTACTGTCTCGCCTAGTGGACACATACCTTTTACTCCGCATGCTAAACAAGTGCTTGAGCTTAGTTTGCGTGAAGCATTGCAATTGGGGCACAGCTATATTGGTACCGAGCATATTCTCTTAGGTCTTATTAGAGAAGGCGAAGGTGTTGGAACGCAGGTGCTTATTAAGATGGAGGTCGATTTAGGAGATCTTCGTAGCACTGCAATGGATTTGATTCGAGGAAATTCTGGATTACCAGAAGACGGTCAGAAGGGTGATTTGGCTAATGCTGGAGGAGTGCAGGATAAGAGGAATCAGTCTGGTTCTGCGCTGCTAGATCAGTTCGGAAGGAATCTTACTACAGAAGCTGAGCAAGGGAAGCTTGATCCTGTTATTGGTCGTTCAAAAGAGATTGAGCGCGTTATGGTTGTGCTTTCTCGCAGAACTAAGAATAATCCTGTTCTTATAGGTGAACCTGGTGTTGGTAAAACAGCTGTTGTGGAAGGTCTTGCACAGAAGATTGTTGCTGGAGATGTGCCAGAAACGTTAAAGGGCAAGCAGGTTTATTCTCTTGACTTGGGTTCGATGGTTGCTGGATCTCGTTATCGTGGCGATTTTGAAGAGCGCTTAAAGAAGGTGCTTAAAGAAATTAAGACTCGTGGAGATATAGTTCTATTTATTGATGAGATTCATACTATTGTTGGTGCTGGGTCTGCAGATGGTGCTTTGGGTGCTTCTGACATGCTTAAACCTATGCTTGCGCGTGGTGAGCTACAGACGATTGGTGCTACAACTACCGATGAGTATAGAAAGTATATTGAAAAGGATGCGGCTTTGGAACGAAGATTCCAGCCTATTCAAGTTCAAGAGCCTTCTATTGCAGAGACAATTGAGATTCTGAAAGGTTTGCGTGCGCGCTACGAGAATCATCATCACGTAACTATTACGGATGCTGCTTTGCAGTCTGCAGCAGAAATGTCTGCTCGCTATATTCAAGATAGGAATTTGCCAGATAAGGCGATTGATCTTATTGATGAAGCTGGAGCTCGCCTACGTATTAAGCGATTGACAGAGCCACCAGAGCTTAAGGAACTTGATTCTAAGATTTCTAAACTTTCAGAAAAGAAAGATGAAGCTATTAAGAATCAGGACTTTGAGAAGGCTGCCGACTTGCGAGATGAGCAGGAAAAGCTTGAGGAAGAACGTAAGAATAAAGAGCAGGCTTGGCGTGAGGGCGAGTCTAATGTGAATATGGTTGTAGACGAGGATGTTATTGCATCTGTTGTTTCTAATACAACTGGTATTCCTGTTTTTAAGCTAACTCAAGCGGAATCCAAAAAGTTGCTCGGTATGGAAGCGGAGCTTCATAAGCGTATTATTGGTCAAGATGAGGCTGTTTCTGCACTTTCTCGTTCTATTCGTCGTGCGCGAGTAGGATTGAAAGATCCAAAGCGTCCTTCTGGATCGTTTATTTTCGCTGGTCCTACAGGAGTTGGTAAGACAGAGCTTGCGAAAACCTTAGCTCAATTCCTGTTCGACGATGATGATGCTTTGATTCGTGTTGATATGTCGGAGTTTGCGGAAAAGTATGCGGCTTCTCGTCTTTTCGGTGCTCCTCCAGGATATGTTGGCTACGAGGAGGGTGGCGAGCTTACAGAGAAGGTTCGTAGAAAGCCATTCTCGGTGGTGCTTTTTGACGAAATTGAAAAGGCTCATCCAGATATTTTCAACACGCTTTTGCAAGTGTTAGACGACGGTCATTTAACAGATGGCCAGGGAAGAAAAGTTGATTTTAAGAACACGATTATTATCTTGACTACAAATCTTGGTACTCGTGATATTGCTAAGTCAGCGAATACTGGTTTTAGTCTTGGCAATAATGCGGATGCATCTTACCAGAGGATGAAGGATCAGGTTAATTCGGAATTGAAGCGTCAGTTCCGTCCGGAATTCCTAAACCGTTTGGATGATACGATTGTGTTCCGTCAGCTTACTGAGCCAGAGGTTCGTCAGATTGTTGATTTGGACGTTAAGCATTTGAATGACCGTCTGTTTGAACGTCATATGACTTTGGAGCTTACAGATGCAGCTAAGAATCTTCTTGCGCAAAAGGGCTTTGATCCTCTTCTTGGAGCAAGACCGTTGCGAAGAGTTATTCAGCGCGATATTGAGGATGCCATAAGTGAGAAGATTTTGCTTGGCGACTTAACAGATGGTGAACGCGTTGAAGTTGATGCAGAAGGCGAAGGTTTGCTGGGGGAGTTTATTTTCCGCGGCATAAAGTTTGATGTTGAGTCTTGATGTTGAGTTCTAAATAACGAAAATATTCTAAATAACGAAAATCCCGGTGTGTAAATCTCATCGGGATTTTTGGGTTTTATAAATCACTATTGTTCCGATAAATAAAATATGTTATTCCGATACTGTATTATTCAGATAAATGAATTACGCTGAGCATCTAATAATGCTTTTTCTAATTCCGTATCTACAGCAAAAATGTAGAGTCCATTAACTCCTCGTTTTAATAACACGTTAAGCTCATTTTTAAGATTATCAATTGAATAGTCTAACGTAATTTTCTTTTTTGCTGATAAATCTTTAGTGTGCCTTTTATTAGTTGCTTTATCGTTTCTACTATTTTCTGGGCAAAAAACAACTTTACCATTACGATACTGCACTGAAGGTCCAATTATTACCCCAGCATAATTTAAATCAAATCCTTGAACTGTAAATGTAGATCCAATCTCATTTATAGTATGAGGCTGTTCTGCCCATGATTTTTTTGTTTCCTTTATTGAATGTGAATGCTTCGAGCTATCTAACGATGACAATTGATAATTCCATGGATGGCTAAAAATTTTCCCTTCTCTTTCCAAAATTTCTAACTCGGAACTACTAGCATCAGCATATTCTCCAAGTCCCATATACCATTGTCCATTACTATCACAATGTAAATCTACATTCCAAGTACCATTTACAGCAGTAGGATTATTCTTATTGTTCTTATACTCCCAATCGTATGTTGCAACAATACGTGATAATCCGTGCCCATCGCACCCAGAAGCTTTTTCTTCAGATTTAGATTTGATAGCCTTAAACAGTTTAATAGGTGAATCAAATACCTTGAAATCAAAAGGTTTATCTGCATTATTCGAATCTGCATTTTTTATTTCAGAATTACTACATACTGGAAGAGTGCCAATACAACCATTGTATATAAAATTTTTAATCCATTCGAGAACATTTTTATTAGCTCTCATACGCATCTGATTTTCAAGAATAAAACGACGAACATTCACACTTATTGAATCATTTAAGGATAATGCTCCACAATCATTAGCACTATTACCAAAAGACTTCTTATCCTTGCAATATGTACCCAATAATTTTTCTAAGTCTTCTGAATTCCACCGTTGGTTACTTTGTAAAATTTGATTAGGATCAAAAGCTGCAATAACAACTCGAGACCTACATAAGATATCAGACAACATATTTGAACCAGAGTAAGCCTGATTAGCCTGTGTGTTCAGCAAGTGAGCTTCATCAATAAGAGCTACATCACAGCAACGCTTTGGTCTGTCAATAATACCACGACCTTGTTCGGTTTGCTCGCTAAAACGATTAATAAACTGAGAAGGTAGCATAACAAGTTCATCATTATTTTTTTGCAAACGTAATTTTGTTGCTATTTGATTGTATACATTCACTTGTTCTTTATGGTTTACAATTATGCAAGCAGTTTTCCTATTATTGATAGTTGAAAATTGTTTATATTCATAATCAGAATCTTCTTCGTTTTCTACTTCAACACTATCATAACTGTACTGGCGTAATTGATTTTTTATTTTGCTTAGCTTGTTACAAATTTTATAGAACAAATCACTAAGTAAAACTGTTTTTCCAGTACCAGCATCACCTTCTAGTAAAATAAGCGTAGACGAATCAGAGTCACACTTATTTTTTGATTTTAAAGCTTCATTAACGATATCTATAACTTTTCTTTCAATAGTCTTCTGTTCAGAAGTCAATTTATGAAATGGTGACGCCTTGAATAAAGCTGAGTCGCGAATAATTCCTTCCTCTGGAAATAAATCTGGATCCATGTCATGAAGCTGAACCCATATTCCAGAAAAAATACGTTCGAACTCTTCTTCTGGATAATATTCACCCTGAGGATTGGTTCTGCGATTAGTAACTTCATTAATTGAATCAACACTTAACAAATACTGCATGAAGCGGTTTTCAACATCTAAAGTAAGTGATTTATTAAAATGTTCATTAGCAATAATATATTGTTTTACTTCGCCTTCAGATAGTTTTTCCCAATCATCTCTGATTTTGGTATCAGCATTCAGATGTTGTTTTGTTCTCTCCTCAATATTATTAGTTTCACCAACATAAACCGTATATCTCTCATATTCTTTTTTATGAACAATATAAACAGTTGGAAATTTCAGCAAGTAATGCTTCAAAACTTGAATAGTTTGGTTATCAAGATCACTTCTTTTATACTTTAGATTTTCATTAATGCTATGTTCTAATTCATTATCTTTGAAAACTTTATAAGGTAAATTAACAATTATGGACTTAGGGGGAACAATAGCTTTCATCATGATTTAATGATAGCTATTTGATAAGAAATATTCTATTAATAAAAACTAGTAGCAATGGCGAATTTACAAATGTTTTTGAATTAGATATTTCTAACTCAATTTATAAATTTTCGATTATGAAAATTTAATCCGCGTATCAAAACTGTTTCCTTAACGCAACAATTTTGATACACTCGTGTTATGTCTATTTTTGTGAATGATACTCTTCTTACGCGTGAGGAAGCTGCAGCCAAGCTAGCAGTTAGCACTCAAAGAGTTAGCGCATTATGCTCGAATCATTTACTAACAACGTACACATTTGGAAGTAGGAAGATTTTAATTTCACTAGATTCTGTAAATCGTTATAAACAACAAAACTCTAAAAGCGGTAGGGCATATGCTCCGTCATTAGCTTTTGCAGCATTGTTTATGCTTAGCGGTTGTGAAGGTTCGTGGATCAATAGGCAGCAGAAGTATCGTATAGGAGCATATTTGCGTTCAATTACTCCGCAAGATTTGGTTAACCGATCTAAAAATCGCGCGAAAACAATGGAGTATTGGTGTAGAAAATCGCGTTTAGTAGAACTTTTAAAGCACTTAATACTTTCTGCTGCAACTGGAAATATGCACTCACAATTCCAGCTTAAGCAAACTGACAAAATAGAAGGATATATAAGCAGTAATAATTTAGAAGATTTGGTAAATAAATTTCATCTTAAGAATAAAGAAGACGGCGTAGATAATTCAATAATTAACGTTAAACTTCGCGTTATTGATTCTAAAGTTTTCGATTTTATTCGCCAAAATGTTTCTTCATGCATTACTGAAGACACACAAGAATCATCGACAAAATCCTTTATGCCAATCGCAGTGTGCTCTGTAGATTTGTCTGAATCTCTTGATGTTCGCGAGCGCCAAGCAGGATTAACCAAACTTGCGGAATTGATTGCTAAATATAATCACTAAACATAATCATGCAATAAAAGAATAAAAAATTATACCTTTTGCTAAAATTTAGAAACAATATTGGGGAGTTTTTGGGGGAATTTAATGATTGGCATAAGTGTATCTACGCCTACAGTTGAAGTTTCTAAGAGTGATAAAGAAGTTAAAGCAAGCAATATTGCCGAGTTATAAAAATAGAAGATTCAATAATAGCAAAATTAAATCTGTCTATATCTTACATGCATAAATAAAGAAAAAGCCTGATTAGAACGATAATCAGGCTTTTATTTTGTTATAAAACATTTTATTACTTAGTGGTTGTATCGGATGCCATGCACATTACGTTAGCAGCTGTTCCTGTTGCGCTTTTGTGAGATATTTGCTTTCCGTCAACGCTAATGGAACATTCAACTTGATAATTATCTTGCGTTGGATTGTTGATATCAAGTTTTGGTGTAGCCATAACAGTCCAGTCTTTTTTAGCATCTTTGCCAGTTAAAACTTTTTCCCAAGTACCATTATCTGAACTCTCATTGCTACTGGAACCAGCAACTGACAAATTAATATCAGTTGGACCTGTTCCTTTTACCTGAAGTTTCATTTCTTTAGCGTTTTCATTAGCAATACCTTTTGTCATATTATCTATTTTCTTGCTTGCCTTATCTAAGCTTGATGTAGCTTTATTTAGAGAATTGCTGAAACTCGCTTGCATGCACAAAGTAATCACTATTGAAAGAATGCCAAGAACGAGTCCAGCAACTACCATTCCGCGTCCTCGTTTGCTTCCATTCTTTCCTGTTGAGTGGAACGAGCAACCAGAAAATATAATGGCTAATATTCCCAAAACAAGACATATATTATTTATAATCGGAACGAATGAAAATACTATACCTATAATTCCTAATACGAGTGCAGATACACCAAGTCCACTTAAATGTTTGTATTCAGATTGAGAATTTTGATTTGTATGAATGGTTTCATTTCCTTCAGTCATCTTTCTTCCTTACCTAGTTTGATCTAAAATATGCAAAAAATAAAAGTAAATTTACAATTGCATATGCAAGATAAATTTTATTCGTTTTTTTTTTATGCAAGTAGGCATAGAATTGTGTAAAAGATGTGTGAATTGCTTGCAAATATTTTATGCAAGAGTATACATTTGCACTCTGCTGATGTGAGCTTGCAGAAAGTATTTAGAATACAAGCTAGTCGTTAAAATGTAATCTAAATAAAGTTGAAACCACTCGTTTATGTTTAGCAGTTTGTGTTAGGTGAGTAATAAGCGTGTAGATTCTAATTTGCTTATATTTTGTTTTATACTGTATATACTACCGTACTTTGCGCCAACGCAATCTTCCGTCGTTTACTCCTTCCTTACACATCATAAGAGTTCCTCGTATAGTCACTCCTTGTTGTCCAGAAGTAGAGCAGAAGCTTCCAGGATGTACTAGAGGAAGTTGCTGTTGTTGAGGCTGCTGCTGAGGTTGTTGCTGAGGAACGGGAGCTGGTTGTGGGGTAGGTGCTGGCGCCTGCTGCTGAACTGGTGCTTGGGCAGGTTGTTGATTATCTTGCTGTTCTTCTGCGTTCCTATTTTCAGATTGCGTAGAATTTGAATTGGAATTATCTACAGATGATTTGTTTGTTGGATTCTTTTTTGTGCCTGTCTTGTTAGTGTTAGTTTGATTTTTATTGTCAGAATCCCCATTTGAAGACGACTTATTGTCTTTGGAATCCTTGGATTTGTCATCTTTATCTTTTTGGGCAAAAATTGAATCCTTTTCAATTTCGCAAGACAAGTCGTTCTTTTTTACGGAGCAGATTTCGTCAGAGTAATGATTTATGGCAAATTCTATTTCTGCTTCATCAAACTTAAGGTCTTCAAGTTTTGACTTTGCGTCTTCTTTAGTTAAATTATTATCATCTTCTACGAGTAGCCTTAATTTTCTTACTGCCACATTGTTGAAATCGTAAGTGTCGTCCAAATAATTTATAGCAGATTCGGAATCTTTCGCAGAGCATTCGGAAGTTGTCATCTTTTTCTTAATAGCGGTTAAGGACAAAAAGTTATCGGCTACATAGTTTTTTGCTATATTTTTACATTCTGATGCACTTAACTTGGTTTTAGTGTTGTTTGGTTTATTTTGCTGAATTGAACCTATGACACCAGCTGCTAAAACGATTATTAATATAGTTAGGAGTATATGTTTAAGTTTTTTAGATTTTGGATTTTTTGGATTATTGGGCTTGTGGGACATATTACTCGGGTTCTTATCATATGATGTAGCGCTGTTATTTATAATTTGAGTTTTTTGTACGTCGATATTTTTGTCAGAAACATCATTGTTATTCATAGAATATCTTTCTCTACTGTAAATATTTGATATATCTTATTACCGTCTTTATGAGTACTGTTACAGTTTAACCGCATTTTGCTTATTTTGTGAATAGAATTTATGTTAAATATTTTCTATTCTTCAAATTAGAAAAATTTGTAAGCTTATGAAGATTAAGCACGTATCAAAACTGTTTCCTTAACGCAGCAATTTTGATACAGTTGCTATGAATATATGACACGCCAAGCGACACGCCAAAAGACGCAAAGCTTGCATTTGAGAATATTTCGGGTATAGTAGTTACTCGTGCTTCGGGCTGGCGGTGGTCAGTGTGAGAGCATTGCGGACATAGCTTAGTTGGTAAAGCGCAACCTTGCCAAGGTTGAGACCGCGGGTTCGAGTCCCGTTGTCCGCTCTAGGTCCGGTGAGTTATTCGACCTTACGGTGGGTTAGCCAAGCGGTTAGGCAGCGGCCTGCAAAGCCGTATAGATGAGTTCGACTCTCGTACCCACCTCGATTAAGCGGGTTAGCTTAATAAACAACCTGGGCGGTTGGCGCAGTGGTAGCGCACTTCCCTGACACGGAAGGGGTCACAAGTTCGAACCTTGTATCGCCCACTCGAAAGGATTGCCTTTCACGCATAATTAAAAAAATTTTGGGTGATTGGCGCAGCGGCTAGCGCACTTCCTTCACACGGAAGGGGTCATAGGTTCGATTCCTATATCACCCACAATATTGTTCAGTTTCGCGGTATGATATACCGCATTTTTTGTATCTACTGGTATGCCTCGGTATTAGTCAGCATTTTGTTAAGACATTTTTCGCGTATAGGTTGATTTAAGAATAAGCGTAGCGTCAAAATTAAATACTATTTTTGAGTTATGCACAAAAATAGTATTGGATAATGTAACGGTGCTGAATAGTGTAATTCCCAAAATCTCGCAGTTACGCTGTTCAGTTACACTGCTCGGTTACACTGCTCAGTCATGTTGCTTAATCACGCTGCTCAGTTCTACTATTTAGCTCTATTTATTACTTGATATCCGTGTTTAATTAACACAGATTCGAGTTGAGAAAGATACGCAATTGCTGCAGGGGAAAGATTCGTGCGCTCATTCTTAATCCACCCAACAAGCATGGTTTCTTCGCAATCCAGCGGAATGGTCACGATTTTCTCGTTATTCAAGTCGCCATTGTCGATTCCAGTGCAAATCGTAAAACCATTAAGACCAATAATAAAGTTCAAAATGGTTGCGCGATCAGTAACATTAATCTTTTTAGGTGGATGTTGAGGCCATACTGCTTCTTCTGTAAAGAAGAAGCTACCATCCTCACCCTGCTCATACTGAATAAACGGATATGGTCGCAAATCCTCCAAAGTGAGTTTTTTATGACCCGCAAGTGGATTGTTTCTAGAAATAAACACATGCAATTTAGCGCGGAAAAGTGGATGGAATTCAAGATGCTTTTCTCGAAGCATTTTTCCAATAACGTCTTTGTTGTAGTCGGAAAGATAAAGCAAACCAAGGTCTGCGCGCATTGAAGTCACTTGATTAATAATATTTTTTGTACGCGTCTCCCTTAGTGAAAACTCGTACTCGTTAGAATCAATGCTGCGAATCATGTCTACAAAAGCTTCAACAGCAAACATGTAGTGCTGAGTTGCAACGCTGCAAAGCTGTTTTCTAGGCTTAGTGCTGTTGTATCGCTCTTCAAGCAAATCTGCCTGGTCTAAAACTTGTCGTGCGTATGTTAAAAACTCAGCTCCGTCAACAGTTAATGCAATTCCTTGAGAAGACCTTGTAAAAATCTCAATGCCAAGCTCTCGTTCCAATTCTTTTACGGAAGAACTTAACGCTGGCTGTGAAACATAAAGTTCATGCGAAGCTTCGTTCATAGATCCACACTCTACGATTTTCACAATGTACTTTAATTGCAGCAGCGTCATTATTAAGAGCCTTCCGATTTTGGGATTTATACTTGACTATTTCCAACTATTACAACTATAACAACTATAAACTAACGCCTATAATCTTGCGACTTTGGCTTAGTGCTTATAATTTAACGCCCAGCGATGCTAAATCTTTGCGAGCTTGTTCGGTAGTAGTAAAAACAAACCCATGCATTCCAACATTATGCGCGCCATTAATATTTACTGGCTTATCGTCGAAGAAAACAGTTGTTTGCGGTTTCAATCCAAATCTGTTCATAGCAAGCTCAAAAATCTCAGGCTGTGGCTTATGCAATTTTTCAACGCCAGAAATAACCGTACCTTGTAAAAGCGTTTTCAATTCTGGGAATTTACGCAATGCGAGTGGGAAAGTTTCTTTAGACCAGTTAGTCAATCCCCAAACTCCGTAGCCAGCTTTGCGCAAATCGTGCAATAAATCAACCATTCCAGGCATCATTTGCGTAAGAACTTGGTCATAGTGTGCGCAATACCATTGAAAAGCGTTACTAAGCTCCTTGCCAAATCGCCTTTCATATTCTGGCAAAAGGTCTTTTAGTAGTTCGCCGCCGTCCATGCGGTCTTCAAACTCATAAAATCCAGCCAAATCGTCTTTTCCAAAAGTGCCATTAGGACAAATAGTGTCTACTAAATCTGGGAACTGTTTTTGTAAACAATTCCTGCAATTCCACTCGAGTAAGACCTTACAATAATCAAACATTACGTCGTGAATTTCAACAGATTCTACATTTTCATTTGTGTTGATATTTGTGTTGATATTTGTGTTTTTCATTTTTTCTTCTTTCACTAATTAAGATTCATTAAAAGACCAATAATGTAAGGCAGCGCATTAATAATATCGCTTGCTACAATTGGGTGATCTGAAGTTGAAGCATCATTTGATTCCACTATGTCTTGCGCCAATTGAGTGTAATTGTTTTCGCTGTTGATTTTAGATGCTAATGATGCTGAAATTCCGTGGATTACAGCTGCGCTCGCTGCAATAAAAGCATAGTTTTCGTTTTCTGCGTAATTCGCGTAGTTTTCTGCATAATTTTCTGCACAATTTTCATTATTTTCTTTTCTTTCGCGTTGCGCTAATAATGCTCCTAGAATTCCTGCCAGTACATCTCCTGAACCTGCGGTTGCGAGCCAAGATGGAGCGCATTTTGCAATATAAATGGGAGAGTGTAGTTCTGATGGTGATGCAACTGCTGTTGTTGCGCCTTTAACTAGCACAGTTGCTCCAGTAAGATCGGCTGCTTTTTGAGCGTAGTGTGTTGGATTGCTAGATATTTGTTGTGCGCTTATATTCAAGTCGTATCTAGTAAAAAGTGAGCTTAATTCTCCTGCGTGTGGAGTGAGAACTACTTTTGTGCAAACCTGTTTTGGCAGTAAATCTAACGCTCCAGCATCTACGCATATTGGTGGAAGATTATCTTTTTGACTTACTGATTGTTCTTTCGAATTATTATTTTCTTTCGCATATTGCGCAAGAATGCTCGCAATGTATTTTCTTTGATTTGCGCTAGCTTCAGTATTGCAATGATCCGCATCTGGTATTCCAGATCCAACTGTTATAGCGTCGATTTTTCCAGTCAATTGTTCCGAGGCTACTACTTCTGGAGATGTTTGTAATACTAAGTTTTGTGCGCGAAGAGGACCGGCATAACGAACCATTCCAATATTTGCGTGTGACGCAGCACTCGCGCTTAATATTGCAGCTCCAGGATACTCATTAGAACCTGTGACTAATCCCAGAACCCCACGCGAGTATTTATTGTAAAAAGGCTTAGGCTTTTTTAGACATTTGTTTACATCTTTTGCTTCTATGTTTAGAAGTTCACTCATGCTTACGATTGTAGTGAATATCTGGGATTGTTATTTGTGGTTTTGTTATTTGTCACATTGCATTCGCTATATACACCATTTATTTATATAACGCAAGAAAAATCGCAATTATATCAGACAAAAAATTTGCGACACGCCACTTTTGAAAAAATATAATAAATTTTCAAAATTTCATTGACCATCCATCATATTTTTTCTATGCTTTTAAACGTTATTGCTAACGATAATCTTTCCTAATTAAAAATAATGGAGAAAGTGAAAACGCTTTTTAAACAGATTACAAGACTTGCAATAATGTGAATTCATAGATTCCGGAAAGGAAAATAGTGAAAACTGCACGAATTTTTGCCACCGCAGCCACCGCCGCTTTGCTAACTGTTGGCTTGTGCGCATGTGGATCAACAGCTAAGACAGCAGATCAAAAGACTAACGGTAATCAAGTAAACGTAGTTGCAACCACCACTCAAATCTGCGATTATGTAACTCAAATCGCATCCACTGCAGATGCAAAATCTGGATTAAGCCTTAATAAAACCGATTCTCAAGGCAAAAAGTCTGTGATTGGCGCGCCTCAAGACAAAGCAAAGTCAACAATCAACCTTACATGCTTACTCGCTCCAAACGCGTCTGCACACGAGCATGAGATGACTCCAGCGCAATCCAAAGCGCTTTCTAAAGCAGATTTAATGCTTGTTTCTGGAGTAGATCTTGAGCACTTCTTAGATCAGGCTGTAAAAGCTACTGGATTTAAGGGCACAATGGGTGTAACTTCGGGCATTCTTACAGCAGACGAAATCAAGGATTCAAAGGCAGAAGCTGCTAAAGAAAAGAATCTTCCTTACAAGATTGACCGCGGTGTTGAAAAGGTTCATGCTGAAAAATGGCCATTCCCACCAGAAGAAGGCGAGAAAGAGCCAGAATTCCAGTATGATCCACATATTTGGACTAGCACCAAGAATACTATGATTCAAGTCAAGAATATTGGTAACTTCCTTGGCAAAGCTCTTCCAGAAAGCAAGTCAATCTTCGATGAGCATGTTGAAAAGTTCGTTAAGTCTCTTGCTGATTTAGACTCTTGGGCAACTAGTGCTTTGAACAGCGTGCCGCAGGAACATCGCGTTCTGTTTACTTCGCACGATGCATTCGGATACTTCTCACGCGACTACAATGTTAAGTTTATTGGCGCAGCTCTTTCTGACTTCAACAGTCAGCAGGATGCAACTGCAGACCATATTAAGGAGGCTGCAGAAGCTGTTAAAAAGTCTGGTGCCGTAGCAATTTTTGCCGAAAATTCCAACAATTCAAAGTCTATTAAGGCTGTGGCTGCTGCTGCAGGCGTAAAGGCGATTATTGGCGACGATGCGCTTTATGGCGATTCCCTTGGTCCTGTTGGCTCTGCTGGCGAGACCTATATTGGTTCCATTGTTCACAATGTTCAGACTCTTGTTAAGGCTTGGGATGGCAAAGTTCCAGACCTTCCAGAATCTGTAAAAACTGCTTTGAAAAAGTAGTTAAATAGGTGGCTATATAAGTAGCTGAAAATAATAAATCACTACAAAAGTAGTTACAAGAAGGTTAATTTATAGTGAATAAGAGCGTCCTAGCGATGAAAGATTGCGACCTAGCATACGGTTATAAAACTGTTGTGACTGGGCTTAACGGAAGTGTAGAAGCTGGAGAGGCTTTAGCTTTAATAGGACCTAATGGTTCTGGAAAAACAACGTTTTTGCAGGCGATTATTGGTATTGTGCGAGTAAGCCATGGAAGCTTAACAATGCCAAAAACGGTTTCTATAGGCTACGTTCCTCAACAAGTTGATTTGGATTTGACTTTTCCAATCACCGCTCGTCAGGTTGTAGCAATGGGCTTAAGCAGGCAAACTGGATTCCTCGGTTTGCTCAAAAAAAGCCAGAAAAAATCTGTTGAGGACGCTCTTAATCATGTTGGTTTGCTAAATAGGGCAGATGTGCGATTTGGTGATCTTTCTGGAGGTCAGCGCCAGCGAATATTGCTTGCTAGAGCTATTGTTGCGCGCCCTACGTTAATTCTTTTAGACGAGCCTTTTAACGGATTAGACGAGCCGAATCGAAAAGAACTGCTCAATATTATGAAGTCCGCAAAAGAAGATGGGATTTCGTTTGTTGTCTCTACTCACGACTTGGTAATCGCGGACGCGATTTGCGAAAAAGCCTTGCTTTTGGCTGGTCGTCAAGTATCTTTTGGGCCTCTTAGAAAAGTCATGACTAAAGAAAACATATCTTTGGCTTATGGTGGAAGTATGCCAGCTGCAAGTGCGGGTATTACTTTGAATCAATTAGCAAACAAAGATGATTCGTTAAATGCGGCGAGTGTCACAAGCACTTTTAGTGATTCAAGCATTTCGGGCACTTCTTCAGGAGACGAATCCAATGCTAGCTGAATTGGTTGAGTCTTTGCGCAAAATCCTCGAGCCAATACCAGGATTTGACTTTATTGCATCCGCTCCATACATTTTCAGACCTTTCTGTCTTCTTATTGTTCTTGCGATTGCTAGCGGAATAGTTGGTGTGTTTGTTAACTTAAGATGCGTCGAGTTTAATGCGGAGGCTTTGGTCCACGGGATTTTTCCTGGAATCGTAGTCGGAGCGTTATATGGTGGAATTGGGCAAATTATTCCAGGAGCTTCGATTTGCGCAATTTTTTTGGTCGCCGCTCTTGTGTGGGCATCTAGGTCTCAAAAAATCAACGAGTCAATAATTGCAACAGTTTTAACAACATTTTTTGCGCTTGGAATCGTAATATCTCTTAAAAAGGGAGATATGTCTGGCCAGCTTGAAGCACTTATGTTTGGACGTTTGTTAGATGTTACAGACGATAGAATGACTCAAGCAATGCTTATTTGTTTATTTGCAATCGCATTACTTGTTCTAACTTGGAAGAAGCAAATTGTTGTTGCGTTTGACCGCGCTAGTGCTCCTTTAATGGGTGTTAATACTTTACTTGTAGATATTGTGCTAAACGTTGCAATTGCGTCTGTTGTAGTTTCTGCATCTTCGGCTGTTGGCGTACTTCTTGTTATTGGATACCTTGTTATTCCTGGAGCTAGCGCAAGATTGGTTTCTCGCACTGTTGGGCGTATGGCGTTTGTTGGCGTTGCGGTTGGTATTTTTGGCGTTTTATTAGGCATGTACGCTATGAACTTGGAACTTGATCATCCAGTTTCTCCGCAAGCTGCAGTGGCACTAAGTATTTGCGCAATGTTCGTAGTCGTTTTGATTTTAAGATTCTTATACAGAGTTACATACGCACTAGTGTTTTCTAAAAAGAAAAAGTCTAGCGCAATAGATGGTGGTGGAAAGTAATAATGGTAAGTATTTGGCAAATTATTGCTCTTCCGATTGTAGAGGCAATCGCTGTTGGAGCATTATGCGGTTTTGTTGGATCCTTGGCTTTGCTTAATCAGCGTATTTTCTTCACCGAGTCTATAACTCACGCTGCTTTTCCAGGAGCTGTTATTGGAGTTGTAGTTACATCTGTTTATACGATTGACCAAAACGTTTTGTCTATTGGTCTTTTTATTGGCGCTGCTTTGGCTTGTATTGTTTTGTCTTTTATGATGCATGTGCTTTCTAAACTAAAGGGCATATCTTCTCAAGCATCTGCTGGAATAACTCTTACTGTTGGTTTTGCAAGCGGCTACTTTTTAAACAAGTGGTTTGCTCCTCTTCCATTGCGAATTGAGGGTTTTTTAACAGGATCTTTGCTTAATTGCACTCCTGCAGACGTGATTTTTGCGATTATTGCATTCGCTCTTGCACTAGGATTGTGGAGTTTTAATAGTGCTAATTTGATTCACTGCTCTTTTGACTCCACTAATTACAAAGCTTTAGGAGGCAGAAGCGGATTAATGCAAGGAATTGTTCTTGCGCTAATAATCATTACAGTTTCGGTAATTATTCCAGCTGTTGGAACTGTTGTTTCGGTATCTTTAATCGCAGCTCCTGCAGCAGCACTAAAGAGCAGAATGCGTTCCATTAACAAATTTGTGTTTGCGTGCGTATTGTCTTCTATTTTTATAGCGCTTTTAGGACTTGCCTTAGCTGTGATTTTAAGACTTTCTGCTGGCGGAACTATCGCGATTTGCGCTGGATGCTTCTATTTAGTTGTAAAGCTTAGTGAAAGCATCTTTTTGAAAATACATGAGATTTATTCTAGTTTTTGCAAAAAATCATTGTTAAAAAGTCGCTCTGTTGTTCTAGAGTAACAGAGAATTGCGCGTGAAAAATGCGTGCGATTGACGTCGTTTTTTGCGCGTTTTATTTATGTTTTAATCGCGTAAGTTTATCGACGCCACACAAGTCCAGGTCTGCACATTAGTAACGCAAGACCCCGATAGAAAAGGACAATTATGGCTGAAAATACCATCTCCATCACAGTAAACAATGAGCGCAAGGAGGTGGATGCAAGCTTCACTGGCGTTGAACTTTTCGCGGAAGATAAGAATATTATTGCCGTGCGTTTAAATGGCGAGTTGCGTGATTTGTACACGTCTCTTCATAACGGCGATACCGTGGAATCAGTAGCACTTGATAGTGAAGATGGCATCGCAATCATGCGTCATTCCGCTACACACGTGATGGCTCAAGCTGTTCAAGAAATTCGACCAGACGCAAAGTTGGGCGTAGGTCCTGTAATTAAAGACGGCTTTTACTACGATTTTGATGTTGATACTCCATTTACGCCAGACGATTTGAAGCAAATCGAAAAGCATATGCAGCGCATTATTAAAGAGTCTCAAAGCTTCCGCCGCCGCGTTGTAACAGAGGATGAAGCGCGCGAAGAAGAAGCAAATCAACCTTATAAGTTGGAGTTGATTGGAGATAAGGAAGCGGATCTTGATCCTGCTGCTGCTGGCGAAATCAGCAAGCATGAGCTTAGCATGTACGACAATTTGGATCGCGAAGGCAATAAGGTCTGGAGTGATTTGTGCCGTGGACCTCATTTGCCAAATACGCGCTATATTAAGGCTTTTAAGCTTGAGCGTGTTGCTGCAGCTTACTGGCGCGGTTCGGAGCATAATCCTATGCTTCAGCGCATTTACGGAACTGCATGGCCTAGCAAAGAAGAGCTTAAAGCTTATACAACTCGCATGGAAGAAGCTGCTAAGCGCGATCATCGTAAGCTTGGCCAAGAAATGGATTTGTTCTCATTCCCAGACGAGATTGGTCCAGGCTTAGCAGTGTTCCATCCAAAGGGTGCTGCAATCATTAACGCAATGGAAGATTATTCGCGCGAACAGCACAGAAAGCATCACTACAGCTTCGTACAAACTCCGCATATTACTAAGGGCGGCTTGTATGAGACTTCCGGCCATTTGCAGTGGTACAAGGATGGCATGTATCCTCCAATGAAGCTTGACGAAGAGCGCGACGAGAATGGCAATGTAACCCGCCAGGGTGCTGACTACTACTTGAAGCCAATGAACTGCCCAATGCATAATTTGATCTTCAAGTCTCGCCAGCGTTCGTATCGCGAGCTTCCTTTGCGCTTGTTTGAGTTTGGTACTGTGTATCGTTACGAAAAGTCTGGCGTTGTTCATGGCTTAACTCGCGTGCGTGGATTGACTCAGGATGATTCGCATATTTACTGCACTCGCGAGCAGATGCGCGATGAGTTGAAGAGCTTGCTTAACTTTGTGCTTGGTCTTCTTAAAGATTTCGGTTTGAACGACTTCTACTTGGAGCTTTCCACTAAGGATGAGCACAAGTTTGTTGGTTCCGACGAGATTTGGGAAGAAGCAACTAACACTTTGGCAGAGGTTGCTAAAGAGTCTGGTTTGGAACTTGTGGACGATCCAGGCGGAGCTGCATTCTATGGACCTAAGATTTCTGTGCAAGCGCGAGATGCAATCGGCCGCACTTGGCAGGTTTCTACTATTCAGCTTGACTTCAACTTGCCTGAGCGCTTTAAGTTGGAGTATATTGCAGCTGATGGTAGTCACCAGCGCCCAGTTATGATTCACCGCGCACTCTTCGGCTCTATTGAGCGTTTCTTCGCTATTTTGCTTGAGCATTATGCAGGAGCGTTCCCAGCATGGTTGGCTCCAGTTCAGGTGACTGGCGTTCCTGTTGCAGACGAGTTTGCTCCGCACTTGCAAAAGTTTATTAGCGATTTGGAAGAGAATATGGTTCGTTGCGAAATGGACAGCTCCGACGATCGCTTTGGCAAGAAGATTCGTAACGCTTCTAAGTCTAAGGTGCCTTTCACTTTGATTGCTGGCGAAGAGGATGTGAACAACAATGCTGTGAGCTTCCGCTTCCGCGATGGTAGCCAATTGAATGGTGTTCCAGTTGAGCAAGCTAAAGAGTGGATTTTGTCCATTATTAAGCAGCGCGTTCAAGTGAATACTGCAGAAGATTTTGAGCGCTACACAAAGTAGCATTCGCGATGCAACTTACGTAGCATAAATCAACGTAAGTCAATACAAAACAAACCCGCACTTCTTAACGTTGTGCGGGTTTATTCCTTTTATTCTTGATTTATTACGAGTGACTTAGTTACTTAAGCAGCGCACGAATTGCTTCGATTTGCTCGCTATTAACTTGACTTGCAGGCTCGCGAACAAGCGTGCTAATCGGCAATCCCTTAAGATTTACAGCAGCTTTAATAGCAGAAATAAACAAGTCGGTAGTGTTGTAAACTGCCATCAAATGGCTGATTCTTTTAGCACATTCAATAAGATGTGCAAAATCGCCAGCCTCATACGCCTTATGCAAAGATGCAAAAGTTTCTGGCTCTACATTTGTAAGACCACAAATCACGCCGTTTCCTCCAGCAATCCTGTTAGGAGTGTAATACTCATCAAATCCAGAGAAAACAACGAAATCTGGGTTTACGCGTCTAGTGGCTTCAATCATTGCGCGAGTATGGCTTATAGTATCTACCGTATCTTTAATACCAACAATATTCGGGTATTTTTCAGCAAGACTTGCAACTAAGCTTGGTGTTAAATCGCTGCCAGTTCGAGCAGGGAAGTTGTATAGAATAACGGGCAAGCTAGTTGCGTTAGCTATTGCGCCAAAGTATCGTTCGGCAGTTGGTGCAGTTGGTCCAAAGTAGTATGGAGATACAGCTACAACAGCGTCTGCTCCGCAACTTTGCGCAAACTTAGTAAAGTCAAGTACTTCGTTAAGATTTGTGTTTCCAACGCCTATAAGAACTGGAACTCTGTGATTAACATGTTCAATAGCAAACTTAGCAGCTTCCTTTTTTACGCTAAGTGGATATGCGTAGAATTCGCCGATGCTGCCAAAAATCAATATGCCATTAATCCCAGCATCAATCAGATGGTCTAAGTGCTTTGCCCATAAGTTGTAGTCAATGTTTCCGTCATCTTTGCTTACAGTTATTGATGGGCAGAAAACGCCCTTAAAAGCATGCAAATCAAGCTTTGCGCTACTAGAAGTAGTCATAAAATTCGTCCTTTTATTAATTATTTTGTGTATTGAATTATGGGGTATAAGACTTTAACTGGCAAAATCTTACACCCCATAAGCAATGATTATTCAAATCGATTATTCAAATAACTTAATTAATTACAGTTTAATACCATACGCCTTCTTTGCATTATTCATAAAGAAATCTTCGTCGTCGCCGAAAAGCTCAACCATTAAGTCAAGATGCTGCTTAAGTGAAGAATTCAACTTAACAACTGGCCAATTGGAGCTAAAGAGTAGGCGATCAGGGCTAAAGGTGTCTTTTACAAACTTAACAATATCTGGATTTACTGGATTATCTCCCGAAATCTTAATATAGCTGTGTGGAAGCTTTGCAAACGCACGCAAAGCATTGCAAGAATCGTCGTCTAATCCTGGAACATTGCCCAAATGGTTTAGAACAACAGTAACTTCTGGAACTTGCTCAAAAGCTTTAGCCATATCTCCAAGTTCTTCGCCACGATTGCAAAGCTCGAAAGGCATGCCATTCTTTGCCATTGCCTTAAGACCACCAATAAACGAAGGCTCTAGGCAACGTCCGCGTGGCTCGCTTGGAATATGAAGAGGCTCGCGAATACCGGTTGCGTGAATTGGAACGCGCATAAACGGATCCAACGTGACTCTAAGCATTTTAGCTAGAATTTTAGGATTAGGATTTTCGCCAATAAGCCTATCTTCTAGCTCGTGGTCTGCAGCATCAACCTCAACGTATACGCCGCCGAGGAAGTCAACTCCTAAATCTACATACTCTTTTTCTAGCTGCTCTAGAGTAAAAGTGTGGTTTAACTTGTCTAAGCCATCAAGCCAAGGCAAGACTTGCTTTGTTGGATCCCAAATATGAAAATGTGAATCCAAAATACGAAGTTGAGACATAATAAATTTTCCTTTCTAAAGACTTTCAAATAAAAACTTTGTAAAGACTTTGTAGTTATTCGCGAATTATTTAGCTTCTACAAGACCAATCTTTGAGCCCCAAAGAGCGTACCAAGCAACATACAAGAATCCTGGAACTGTGAGCAATACGGCGGCTTCGATCCCAGCAAAATCTTGTACCAAACCGAAAACTAACGGAATGATTGCAGCGCCAACAATGCTCATAACGAGTGCAGAAGAACCAGTCTTTGCTGCTGCTCCATGAATTCCCTTAAGAGTAAGAGAGAAGATTGTTGGGAAGCCAATGGAGATAAACAAGTACGCTACAATGTAGGCGATTACAGAAATCTGACCAAGTCCAAGGAATGCAACAAACATAAGCACTGCGCTTAAAGTCATGTACAATCCAAGAATCTTGCCACCATCAAACTTTGCCATCAAAGGAGTTGTAACAAAGCGGCCGATTGTAAACATTAAGGAAACGATTGCAAGCATAGAAGCAGCAACACCAGTGGTGATTCCAGTACCCCAATGCTTTAGAGCAAAGTCGGAGAACATTGCCATTCCAGCAACTTGAAGTCCAATAAAGATGAATTCTGCAATAATTCCAAGAGTAAAGTATGGCTTGCTCATAAGATGAATGAAGGAAGAATCACCCTTGCTTTCCTTGTCTGCCTCAACGTCTCCTGGAGGAGTAGGGAGTTTAAAGCAGAAGAAGATTGCAATAATCGCAATAAGAACAATGCCAATAACAATGTAAATCAAGCGAGTATCGCCAAGGAACTTTAGCTTAGCAACGTCGAAGCCTGGCTCGTTCTTTGCAACAGTTTTGCCTAAAATTTGACCAAGAATAAGAGGTCCAACAATGTTTCCAACTCCGTTGAAGCTCTGTGCCATGTTGATTCTAAATGATTCGCCCTTCTCATCGCCAAGCTTAGTAATGTAAGGGTTGCAATTCGTTTCCAAAGTTGCTGCGCCCAACGCTATAACAAACATTGCAACTAGGAACATTGCGTAGCTTGCGGTAGCTGTTGCAGGGATTACCGCAAATGCGCCAAGAGCAAAGAGTGCGAGGCCACTAATAACGCCGCCCTTGTATCCAAAACGCTTTGCGATTAAGCCTGCAGGAATTGCCATAACGAAGTATGCGCCAAAATATGCTACCTGCAGCAATGCTTTTTGAGTATTATTCAGTTCAAGATAATTGCCAAATGGTGAATTCAGTGCATTGACCAAATTCATGGTCAAGCCCCATACAAAGAACAAAGATGTTACCAATACGATGGCAATCATAGCTTTTGAGCCATTTTTACTATTCTTAACGACGGCATTGTCGTTTTCTTTTGTAGTCATCGTCACTCCTGTGTGAGAATAATTCTAAAAGTTTAAGATTTTAAGTTCTTAAATGATTTTGTGCAATGGTGCGCAAACACACATTCGCATTGCGCACCATTTACTAGCTAAACTGCATTAATCTTAAATTTGCATTTGTGATTTAAGACAAAGCGCGATCAAGATGCACGTAGCCTCCATCAACGAATACCCACTGACCAGTGGTGTGCGAAGAGCGATCCGAAAGCAGGAATGCAGCTTCGTTTCCAATCTCTTCCGTAGTAGTCATGCGGTTTTCCAGAGGAATCTTGTCTGTAATAACCTTCAAGCGAGCTTGCTGAGCAGCTTCGTCACCAAATGTCTTAATCCAATCTGCATACAGTGGAGTCCAGCATTCCGAAACAACAATCGCGTTTACGCGCACGCAATCATGGACAAGAGCTGCAGCCCATTCGCGAGTCAAGCCTAAGATTCCGCCCTTTGCAGCAGCATAAGCGCTAGTTTTGCCCTGGCCAGTTAGAGCAGTCTTAGAAGAAATGTTCACAACAGCTCCGTGGCTTTCCTTCAAGTACTTTACAGCAGCATGAACAGTTTCGTAGTAGTGAGTGAGGTTTCCGTGAATCGACTTCTCGAAGTCGCGCCAAGAAGTGGATTCCAAATCCTTGTTGTCGTTAACGCCAGCGTTATTTACAATGCCGTCAATATGACCATACTTCTTATAGGTTTCTTCAATAATTGGTGCAATCTCGTCCGTGTCGTTCAAGTCGAGAAGATAAACATCGTAGTTCTTTGTGTATTGCTCAATATCTTTGCGGAATGTTTCTTCTGCAGCATCTGCGCGGTTAATAACTACTGGAATTGCGCCTTCTCGAGCAAGTTGAAGCGTAATGCCTTTACCAATTCCCTTGAATCCACCTGTTACAATGAAAACCTTGCCTTCCAAATGCAAATCCATAATGAACTCCTTTGTTAAATGATGTGGTTTGCTTTTAGTTAATTTTTAAATTATAAAATTTTATGATTTATTTTTTACAAGTGGCTAATCGTTAATCACTATGCGACTAGCCACTTGTTTTTTTTTTACTATTTTTAGCCGCGATAAAGGTACTTTTCGGCTGTTTCCAGCGTCATCTCAGTGCCATTACCTGGGGCGGTTGGTGCAACGTAATTGCCATTCTTGATTTGTGTTGGATGTACAAAGTGCTCGTGCTGATTGTCTACGTATTCAATCATGCGACCTTCCTTTGTTCCAGAAACTGCAACATAATCAAACATTGCAAAGTGGCATACGGCTTCGCACAATCCAACTCCGCCTGCGTGTGGGCAAACTGGCTTGTTAAACTTACGAGCAAGCAAGTATTCGAGAACAACTTCTTGTGGACCTGCAACTCGAGTTGCGTCGATTTGCATGATTCCAAATGCGTTTGCTTGCAAGTATTGCTTGAACATGATTCTGCTTTGCATTTGCTCGCCAGTTGCAACTGGTATTGGGTTGATTGCGCGAGCGATTGTTGCGTGTCCAATAACGTCGTCTGGGCTTGTTGGCTCTTCTACCCAAGCTAAGTCGAAGTCGTGGAAGCGATTAATCCAAGTAATTGCTGTTGGAACATCCCACACTTGGTTTGCGTCTACTGCAAGATGAACATCTGGACCGATTGCTTCGCGCGCGAGTGCGAGTCTTCTTAAATCGTCGTCTACATTTTGACCAACCTTAAGCTTAATTTGCTTAAAGCCTTTAACTTGCGATTCTTCCTTAGCGATTGCAACCATCTTCTCGTCACTGTAACCGAGCCAGCCTGCAGCAGTGGAGTAGCCTGGGTAGCCGTTTACAAGCAAGTCAGCAATTCGATCTTCCTTGCCTTTTTGACCATCTTGCAAGAACTCGATTGCTTCTTCTGGCCTTAATGCATCGGTCATGTAGCGGAAGTCAAGGGTAGAAACTAATTCCTTTGGATCCATCTCGGCAAGTAAACGCCACAATGGCTTCCCAGCTCGCTTTGCTTTAATATCCCACAATGCGCTTAAAATCGCGCCAATTGCCATGTGTTCTACGCCTTTTTCAGGACCTAGCCAGCGAAGTTGTGAGTCGTGAACAAAAAGATCCCATGCAAGTCGCATGTTGTCTAGCAATTCTTCCACGTTCCTGCCAATAAGCACTTGAGACATGGAGTCGATTGCTGCGCAAACAACATCGTTTCCGCGACCAATCGTAAATACAAATCCAACGCCTTTAATGCCATCGTCTAGACTTGTTTTGATTTCTACGTATGCTGATGAATAATCTGGATCTTTGTTCATTGCGTCGGACCCAGAAAGCGTTTGCGACGTAGGGAATCTAAAATCATAGGTTTTTACTGATGTGATTGTACTCATAACGATTCATGCTCCTTTGCTTTAACATCGTTGTGACCTACTCCTATATTCTATAACTAAATAATAGAAAAATGTTCTAATCGTTAGGAAATTTTCGTAAATAATTTTTTGCGAATTTTTCCTAATCTCACGTTTTGTGATAAATGTCATATTTTGGATTTTAAGAATATTGAAAAATTGAGCTTTTATCTTTTATAACTGTTAAAAAATGATCACTTTTAGCATCGAGGTTATCTTTTAAATTCTGATTATTCGGCGTGTCGTAAGAAAATTTCTCGACTTTGTGTAGTCTGTAGCGAAATAACATATGATACTATTTCTATTAGGCCTGATAAGTCAAGCAATAATGCGATTTTTCTATTTTTTGAATTTTCGCATTGCTGCGGATTAATGCAAAATTAAGCAAGAAATTTTCTCTGCATTTGTTTGTGGTTTAAGAAAAATTTTGCGGCTTATAAGCATATGAGCATAGGAATTAGGAGAGTGCATATGCCAACTCGTAGTCACGCAACTAGCATTGCTGAAAATGAATCTTCAAAACCTCGCATAACGGAGTTGGCTAAAAAGGCGGGGGTATCGCCTTCTACAATTTCAAAGGTTATTAACGGTAGAACTGGCGTTTCAGATGAGACTCGCAAAAAAGTAGAAGAAGTTCTTTTAAAAAGTGGGCGCGAGTATTCGCTTGTAAGCACTAAGGTATCTCCGACAATTGAATTATTAGTAGATTATGTGGCAAATAATGGCACGATTGAGATGATTACTTACGCATCTCGTTGGGCGCAAAGAGAAGGATTAGCTCTTACAGTCGCTCAAACCGATAATGGTAAGAAACGTGATGAGTGTTTGCGTGGAATTGTAGATAGAAATCCTCTTGGTGTTATATCTCAAATGTCTGATCTTACGCAGAAAGATAAGGAATTTTTGCGTATGCGAAATATTCCGTTGATTATAATTGATCCCGTGTCTCTTTCTAATGGGGAAGATCACACGATTTCAATCGATAATTGGACAGGAGCTTATGAGCTTACAAAACATCTGATTAATCTGGGGCATAAGAGAATAGGCGTTATAACTGGTCCTCTTAATGTTCAATCTGGTGTAGCCCGATTTGCTGGCTATAACGCTGCAATGGAGCAGTCTGGCTTGACGATTGATAAAGATTTGGTTAAAGAGGGGGATTATCTTCCTGAACGCGGCTATGAAATGGCTTGTAAGATTTTGGATTTGCCTGAAGAAAAGCGTCCTACTGCTATTTTTGCTTGCAACGATATTACAGCTGTAAATGTGTATCGTGCTGCTCGCGAACGCGGTATTAAGTTAGGATCTGAGCTTTCTGTAGCTGGGTTTGATGACGTGTATCCTGCACAGTATTTGATGCCATCTTTAACAACTGTTAATCAGCCTTTTGACTCAATAGCAAAGAATGCCATTAGAATGATTCTTGAGATTAGGGAAGGTAAGGAGATTGAGAATCAACTGGTTCTTCCTGCACATGTTGTTATTAGAGACAGCACTCAGACTGTTGTCGATTGATAGAAGAGTTATTAGATATAGAATTTGACTTATGATTTATGGCTTATGACATAAATCAAATAAATGTGGACGCAGCCTAAATCAAGAGCTTAAATCAAGATAAGTTGCGTCCACAAATATTGCGTATTTATTTATTATTTTATTATTTTAGAAGACTACATCAAGCTTGTGTAAATCTTGCGAATGTCTTCCAAAGTGGCCTTGCGTGGGTTTCCTGGAGTGCAAACATCTGCCAAAGCGTCGTGGCTTAATCCTTCAATATCTGCCTGTGTAGCTCCAACTTCGCTAATCTTAGTAGGATTTCCAAGCTTAACCGTTAAGTCGTGAACAGCCTTTACAGCAGCATTGCGTACTGTTTCGAGGTCATCGGTGTATGCGTTTGGAACATCGAATGCAGCAGCAATATCGCGATACTTTTCGCCACTGTAATCCTTGTTATATTCCATAACAGGAGCGAGCAAAATTCCGTTTGCAACGCCATGAGCAACGCCAAGGCGACCGCCGAGTGGGTGAGCCATGCCGTGAACCAAGCCCAAACCAACGTTGGAGTATGCCATGCCAGTTATATAGCTTGCGTAAGCCATTTGTTCGCCTGCTGGAACATCTCCATCTGCGCTCTTTGCAAGGTTTTGTGCAATCATGCGGATTGTTTGCAAAGACAAGCAATCCGAAAGGCTCCATGCGCCTGGAGTAATGAAACCTTCGATTGCGTGGGTGAGTGCGTCCAAACCAGTTGCAACCTTAAGCGAACGTGGCATGGAATCGGTGAGGTCTGGGTCTACGAATGCAACGATTGGAATATCGTGAGGATCTACTGCAACGAACTTGCGAAGCTTTGCTGTATCGGTAACAACATAGTTGATTGTTGTTTCGGATGCGGTTCCTGCTGTTGTTGGTACGCCAAAGATTGGCACAGAAGGATTCTTTGTATCTGCAACGCCTTCTAGAGAAAGAACATCGCCAAACTCTGGGTTGGCTACAATAATTCCAATGCCCTTGCAGGTATCTTGTGGAGAGCCGCCGCCGAGACCAATAAGGAAGTCTGCGCCAGATGTCTTAAACTTTTCTACACCGTCTTGAATGCATTCAACAGGTGGATTTGGCTTTACATTGTCGAATACTTCGTATGGAAGACCAGCGGATTCTAGAACGTCTGTAACTCTTTTAACGGTTCCCGTCTTTACAAGAACTGGATCTGTTACTACAAATGCTTTTTTAAAGCCGTGTGCTTTAGCAACGTTTGGAATCTCTTTGATTGCTCCGCGGCCGAAGTAAGCAGTCTGGTTGAAAATCATTCTATAGACCATGCGAAAATCTCCTTTGAGTTTCATATTGGCATACGCCAAATTTTTGGTAGTCGACTAATATTTTACAATATTGCATGACATTTGGCGAGTGTGTTAAATAAGTGTTTTGTTACTAAAATTAACAAATAAACAATTAAAATGAACATAAACTAACTAATTTTATGCATTTTTATTTATTTTAGATATAAATAAGCACATTTATAAAAATTCGAGCACATGATTTGCAATGAATATGTTGAAAGAAAAATATTAATCACGTTAAGAAAAATTCTTTAATTGATTGGTGTTTTAGTTATCTAATTGATTTATTTTGAATTAAATAATCTATTTGGAATGCAAATTTAGATCTGTAATATTACGCCTGTGAATTTAAGCCTCTCATACTGGCTCTCATACTAAAGTATGACGATTTTATATAAGAGCATTTTTATATCAAAATTTAATATCAAAATTCCTATTATTTCAATGAGAATATCAGCCTTACGCACTATAGAGAATGCGTTTTTAATCCCGTAAATTGTAATTGTAAGGTAATTCCAATACTTGTAAGGAACTGCAAAAGTAAGCGAGGTGCAAAATGAGTGTTGAAAATAGTCAAGATACGCGTTTTACGCAAATGAATTATTCCGCTCAAGAAGGTTTGATTGGCGAGACTGCGGTTGCAGCTTTGCATGTTGTTAAAGATTTTGGCAAGGGTGCAGGCATTGTTCACGCTTTGCGAGATGTAAGCGTTAGTTTCGAGCGCGGCAAGTTTACTGCGATTATGGGTCCTTCGGGTTCTGGAAAGTCAACTTTAATGCATTCTTTGGCTGGTCTTGACAGCGTTAATTCTGGAAAAGTTTTGGTTGACGGCCTAGATATTACAGGCATGAGTGATAAGCAGCTTACGCTTATGCGCCGCGAGATGGTTGGTTTTATTTTCCAAAGTTTTAATCTTCTTCCAATGTTTAGCGCTGAGCAAAATATTCTTATGCCTCTTACTTTGGCAGGCAAAAAGCCAGATAAGCAATGGTTTAATACTTTGGTTAATACTCTTGGCTTGCAAGATCGTTTAAAGCATAGGCCTGCTGAGCTTTCTGGTGGTCAGCGTCAACGCGTTGCAATTGCTCGAGCTTTAATCTCTAAGCCTTCCGTAGTTTTTGCAGACGAGCCTACTGGCAATCTCGACTCTGCTTCCAGCTTGGAAGTTTTGCATTTCTTGAAGAAGTCTGTAACGGAGCTTGGTCAAACTGTGATTATGGTTACTCACGACGCTGTTGCAGCGTCTTACGCGGATCGGGCAATCGTGTTTGCAGATGGTCAAATCGTTGAAGACGTGCAAAATCCTACTGCAGAAGGAATGAGCAAGATGCTTATGGAGCGTAGCGAGGCTGGCGTTAATAATCAGCCTGCTCAATTGCAATAAAAGGTGGTGAACTTAGAATGTGGAAAATCGCACTAAAACTTATGCGTAAAAGCGTGCGCATGCTAATCGCCTCTGGAATTGCAATTCTTATAGGCAGCATGTTTATGAGCGCTACTTTGCTTTTTGCAAACAGCGTTGATGACTTGATGGTTCGAAACGCAACAAATGAATTCGGTAGCGCAAATTATGCAATCTCATTTAGAAATCCTAACAGTTCTCCGAGTAGTGAAATTCATTATAAAGATCTTCATTTAGACGAAATATCGAAGATGCCTGGTGTTAACGGTATTCGTAGTGACGATGCTACTGCGCTTGTAAGAGTAGAAAAAGGTGATAAATCAGTTACGAGTATTGCTTGGTCTAATGGTTTGTATGGAAATCTTCCTGTGTATAAATCAACAGAAGGTAGAGATCCGCAAGAAATAGGCGAAATCACGCTTATTAAAAGTATTGCTAAATCAATACATGCAAATATTGGCGATACTATAACTTTGGTTAAAGTAGATGACACTGGCGGAGATAAAGAAAAATCGTACGATGTTCGTGTGGTTGGTCTTGTTGACGATGGAGAACATTCTCAAATACCATTTTCAAATCGCGGCACGTATCTTGGTGGCATAACGAACGATTTTTGTGCAAAACTCGAAAATATTGAGAATTTTGACAATCAAGTTGTGCAAAGCAAAGTGTACATGAGTATTGATGAATCTAAAATAAACGATTTATCTCCTAAGATTAACGCTTTGCTTCCTTCGAGATTCTCTCTTATGTCTAGGCACGAAGTTGGTGTGAGATCTGTTCGAAATGTGTCTAACGGCACTAATTTTGTGACTATGTTTTTGCTATCTTTTGGTATTCTAGCGTTGCTTATTTCTTCGCTTGTTATAGCAAACACATTCCAAGTGCTGGTTGCTCAACGCAGACGAACTCTTGCGCTTTTGCGCGTAATTGGCGCACAATCTCACCAGCTTTATGCTGCAGTTTTGCTTGAAGCTGCAATACTTGGAGTTATTTCCGCGGCTGTTGGTGTGCTTTGCGCAATCGGATTTATGGGCGCAATTAGTAACGTGAATATTAATTCTGGACCGTTATCTAAGATTCCTTTGATTGTTTCACTTCCGGCAATTGTGTGGCCAATAGCAATTGGCACGATTGTAACAGTTCTTGCGTCTATGAGTGCTGCGCGATCTGCTACAAAAGTAACGCCTATGGAAGCGCTACGACCAATGGATTTGATTAAAGATAAGCGTGCAAGCATTATTCGCGCTGTTTTTGGCGTTCTGTTTATTGTTGTAGGTATTTTAGCTACTGCTTTAAGTGCTACTTCTTTAGCGAGTATGATTGCTGGGAAGTCACCTAATGCTGGTTCTGACTCTTGGATGACTTTGCTTGGAGCAATGTTTGGTTGTGCGCTTGTTTTCATCGGAATTATTATTACAGCAACATTCTGGATGCCGTTCGCTATGAAGGCAACTGGCGCAATCATGGCACTTTGTGGGCCTGCTTCTAAAGTTGCCAACGCAAACGTGCAACGAAACCCTAGAAGAGTTGCAGCAACTGGAACGGCTTTGCTTATTGGCGTAACGCTTGTTTCTACAGTAGTAACGGGCGCAATATGTGGTAAAGCAACTCTTAAAGGTGTTGTTGATGACCGTTACAGTGTTGACATTATTATTCAAGGCAAGAATGTTGATGAATCTCTAGCTGCCGATATTTCAAAGATTAGTGGAATAAAGCATACTGAGTTGCTTCCTGCAGTTCCTATGACTTTTAAGAACGCTAAGGGCAAAACTGAGTATGCTATGGCAGCTGGAGTTGATAATGTAAATCAACTTAAAAATGTAATGCACACTGACCTTGATGGCGTTAATATAAACAAAGATTCTATACTTTTGCCTAAGTTTAATGAAGAAGGTGGAGAACCTTTTGAGCTTAAAAAAGGAAACCTTGATCTGCAAGCTTACGTAGAAAAGTACAGTTCTGGTGAAACAGACAGTGATAATATTACGCCATTTACTGGCACGAATACAGACTCTAGTAATAACGATAAGAGCATTACTGTAAAGCAAGTTCAGTTTAAGAAGTATAGAAATGTTAATATATATTCAAGGAATACTGCTTTTGTTAGCAAATCTTACTTCAATAACTACCTTAAGCCTACAACGCATATTCTGCTCATTTCGGTAGATTCTAGCAAAGCTAATCTTGTAGATATTGTTAAAAATATTAGAAATATTACATCTAGCTATGCGGAGGTTATGGCTGCTGGAAGCGTGTTTGAGCGAGCGCAGTGGGAGAGTGCTATCGACGTAATGATGATGTTGCTTGTTGGCTTAATAGCAGTAGCTGTTGTGATTGCTTTAATAGGCGTTGCAAACACATTAAGCTTGTCTGTTATTGAGAGAACCAAAGAATCTGCAACTTTGCGCGCAATAGGCATGACAAGAGGCCAGGTTAGAAGATCTCTTGCGTTGGAAGCAACGTTGATTTCCTTAACAAGCACCGTTTCTGGCTTGATTGTTGGAACAGTGTTTGGGTGGATTGGATCCTACATGGTGTTTAGCGTAATTGGCAAAGTTCCGTTTGTAGTTGATTGGGCTATTTACGCGGTTCTTGCTCTAATCGCTTTGCTTGCAGCGCTTCTTTCTAGCGTTCTTCCGGCTCGTAGAGCAGTGAAGTCTTCGCCAGTAGTTGCGCTCGCAGAAGAATAAACTATATGTTGTTATAACATATATTAAGTTAATTATAAAAACAGAAATAATGCTGGTGTAGTTGTGCATCAGCATTATTTTTTTCTACATAACGTGCGACACGCAGAAAAAATAATGTGATGTACATCAAAAAAATAAATAAATTTTATGCATAAAATACAATTGTTTAGATATTATTAATATGGATTTATATTTTTATCGGGAAAATCGAAAAAATTAAGTATTAAATATTTGTTATAACAAGTTAATCGAAAAATTTTTCGATTATTTGACGTTGGAATCTTATTTATTTCTCTGTTATGCTCTTTGGTTGACTGCTGACATAAGCATAAATTAAATATGAGGCCGCTACGAGCAAGGAGTAGAAGAATATGGTAACGGTCAATAAAAAATCTGCCGCAGTGATTGCAGGAATCGTGTTGTTATTAATGCAAAGCCCAATGCCAGCGTGGGCACAAGAAGCTGTAAGTGGATCAGAACCAAATAATGTTGTCGATGCTTCTGATAACAAATTCGGTAAATTAGAAGATTTAGATTTGGGTGCTAAAGATCCAGAGACACAAGATGAATTACTTTCTAGTCGTAAAAGTGCAAAAAATAATTTAAAGATTTATGAAAACAAGTTAAAAGAATTAGAAATAAAAGTTAAGACTTTAAATGAACTTGTAAAAAAAGAATTGGAAGATAGTAATAATAAAACTGATAAAATTGAAGAATTAGAACGCAGAATGGAATCTGCTTCTGAATCTGATTTTGATCGTCTTAATGGAGAGAAAATCAAGCTAGATGAAGATAGAAAAAATATAGAAAACAATCTTAGAGACAATACTAAAAAGTTGAATTCTGCTGAAGAGGATTTGAGAAAATATAATATATATTCACAAAATGCAAGGCAACAAGTAGCAGAATATGAACGAAAACTTAAGGATAATTTTGGTGTAGATATCAATGATCTTAATAAGGAAGAAAATAAGGTTCAAGAAGAAACAATGAAGCCGGATTCTCCTACACCAGCTCCACGTACAGAGTCAGATACTACAGTTGATACGCCAAATGACTCTACTAAGTCGAAGAAAGAAGTTGAGAAGTCCATTCCAGAAGTAAAATCTCCGGATACTAAAGTTATTGAAGAAAAAGCTGCACAAGAAAAAGATTCTGTGCAGACTCAGCCGAAGGATTCTAAAGTTGATTCGCGGTCTTCAGATAATAAATTTGCATCTTCTGAATATAGATCTTCGCAAGTAGAATCATTAGAATCTAAGAAATCTAAAGCGAAGAGTGTTGAAGTTGAATCGACTACTTCTTCATCTGTAGCAGCACGCCCAGCAGAATCCTCTGTAACACCATTTGCTCCAGTTTCTGAATCAAAGGTTATCCCACAGAATGCTACATCCAAGGAAATTCCTGCGGCTTCTGTTGGAAACTCACAAAATGCATCTGCTGTTTCTCCTGCGTCAGATGTTTCTGCTGCTTCCGCAAATGTGAGCACTACTGCATCAGTTGCAGCGCAGACAGCATCGCCAGTATCTCATCCAGCAGAATCCGAAGCAAATAACGCTTCTAGTAGCGAAAAAAGCGATTCTCAAAATACTGAAGAAGATAAAAAAGATGAAAATACGGAAAATGAAGAGGTAAAAGAAGATTCCAAAGCTGTTGAAGAAGCCGATAAGTTATCTGAAGCTAAAAGCGATAACGCAAAAGCACCATCGAACAACAATAATCTTGTAGTTGCTGGCGCTGTTGTAGGAACAATGGCAATAGGTGGTTCTGCAGCTGCAGGTATTTATATGAGTCGCGGTGGCAAAATTCGCTTTTCTAAATAAAACTTAGGATTGCTGATAATCAAATACAGATAGCAAAATAGCTTAATGCGAATATAAATAGCACAAATAATATAAAAAAATTAAAATGCGGTTGCAATTCGATCGTTCAATGAAGAATAGATTAATTTTGCAGCCGCATTATTTTATAGAAAAGATTTATTGTTTATAAGAACAGCCGCATTATTTTTTATTTTTATAAGAATAATTAAACAAGACCATTTTCGTAAGCGAACACAACAGCTTGAACTCTGTCTCTTGCGTCGATTTTTCCCAAAATATGAGCAACATGCGTTTTAACTGTTGGCAAGCTAATAAACAGTTTATCAGCAATCTCTTGGTTAGACAGTCCGTGAGCAATTTCAATGAGTACTTCGCGCTCGCGATCTGTTAAATCATTTAAGTAAGAATTGTAAGCGTTTGCGTTTTGTTTGCTTCTAGACGCATTTTCTGTATTTTCTTCTTCCGATGCAATACTTTCGTTGCTCGGCTTAGAAATCATCGACTCAATTAAGCGCTTTGTAGCAGTTGGAGCAATAATTGCGTTTCCTTGATACACAGTTCGTATTGAATTAAGCAATGTTTCTGGCTCTGTATCTTTAAGCAAGAATCCAGATGCGCCCGTATGAATTGCAGCCATAACGTATTCGTCTAAATCAAAAGTTGTTAAAATAATAATGTGCGTGTTGCTATTAGCATCTTCTTGCAAAATTTTGCGAGTTGCTTCCAAGCCGTCCATGTTAGGCATGCGCACGTCCATCAAAATAACGTCTGGATTTTCCTTTGACGCAACTTCTACAATTTCATTGCCATTTGAAGCTTGCGCAACAACTTGCATGTCTTTTTGCGAGTTGATTACCATAGCAAATCCTGCGCGCACAAGCTCCTGATCGTCTGCTATTGCTACGCGAATTACTTCATTGTTTTCCATATGTTCCATAGTATCAACTTACTGTTGCTTATTTAATGTGTTGTGTTTAATGCGTTGTGTTGAATTTGCTCATCAAGTGGTGCAGCAGGGCGAACCGCAATCTCAGAAACATTTGCACTATTATTTGCTGAATTAACGCTTGATCCTGTTTCTCGCAAAATTCCAAGCAATTTTCGCATATATTTTAGTGCTGAACGACCTTCGTCACTAATATTTTTGAAAGCTTTACTAATTGCTTCACTTTGTTCTTGTAGTTGCTCAGGTTCTTTTGACTTTTGATTTTCTGCATTACTATTTGTTTTTTCGTATTTATTAAGCATATCAATTCCGCTATTTGCGGCATCAATTACTTTATGCAATGTAACTGCAACTTTTTGCTGAATATTTGCGCTAATACGCTGCCTTTCGGCATTTGCTGCAAGTACTTCTAGCTGTTTTTGTTCTTGTTCTAATTCTGTTCTGCGCGCTTTTAGAATCAGCAAATTATTGTCATCGTTTCTGCGGTAATAAGCAAATGCAATAGCAGCAAAACAAATTAATGCAACTATAAAACCAAAAATTAATCCTACGGACGCCATTTGCATAATGTCATAAAAATTAGTTGTGTACGCATTAGATGCAAAAAATCGTATTGGAGTTTCATTTTGTGGAATATTTTTTGATGCAACACCAATTTTTACAGCAAAAATAGCAGATTCGGCGAGCACTACTGCGCTAACCCATTGCCATGCGTGCTTTTTGCCATAGAGCACAGCCGCATAAACAATGGTTGGTATAAAGAAATTAGCAAATAAAATATTAGGCAAGCATATAAGTTGTATTGCAGAAAATGCTGCTGCAACAATTGCGCACGTAGTCGGAGCTTTTCTACGAAACATAAATGGAATCATAGTAGTAAGCGTAAGTATTCTATAAAGTATTTGTAATGAAAGCGAGCTTGAATATTGTGAAGTCATTCCAGTTCCAACAGTAAAATCGTAAGTTGGTATAAAAAGCATTAGAACAGTCCAAGGTGATGCATAAATAACATCGCCAATAAGCCAATGTTGTTCAAACCATTGTGATACTTTCTCAATCCTATTTTGTGAATTATTTGTCGCTGGCAAAACTTTTGATGAGGTTTTATCGCTTGTATTTTCTGGTTTTTCTTGCGTTGATAATGGATTATTAACTTTTACGTTTTTATAACTAACATTAGGAATACTATTTAGTGCAGAAGCAGTAGTGTTTGATTGGTCTGTGCTGTAAGAATATGGAATAAAAGCAACAATACTAAATGTTCCATCATTGAGTTTTCCATAATCAAGCGTTCCGTGAAGATTTTCAATGCGCTCTTTCATGCCAATCAAACCATAACCATTTTTATGTGGCACACCACTATTTTGCTCTTGATTAGCTTCAAGCTTGTGTACTTCGTTTGTGATTTTTAGTGTTAATTCTTGTTCGTTCCACTGTTCGTGAATGTTTATTTTAATGCCATTTCCTGCGTGCTTCCGAATATTAGTAAGAGATTCTTGAATAATGCGGTATGCAACGGTTTGTGCGTCCGTGTTAAGTCTATTTTGAGAATTTATGCCATCAACAGTGTGCCAAAAAATGTTATTAGGAGATGCAATTTTTGCTTGCTCAATAAGCGAAGGTATGTGATTAAAATCCAATTGAGCGGATGGAGCGTCTGTTAAAGCCTCTAGCAGTCGACGCATGTCGTGAACGGCGCGCTCTGCTTCGTTTTTAATAATATGCATTGTTTTTTTTAGCAAGCGAAATATCTTTGGTTGCTGCATAACGACCACCATCTGCTTGAACAATAATAATAGAAAGCGTGTGAGCAACAATATCGTGCATATCTCTTGCGATTCTAGCGCGCTCTGCAGTAACAGCAATATTTTGAGCTTTCTTTCGGTACGCGCGAATAGCATTATTGTTCTCTTGTAAAAGTTGAATAGTATGCACGTGAGTGCGCTGCCAGTAGCCAATAATAACCGTAATTGTAGTAATAATAATCGCAAAAATTATGGAAGGAATTGCAAAATCAAGTACATTTGAAAAGCAGTTTCTTATGTTGCTGCTATTTATATTTTGTACACTACAAGAATAACTAGCTTTTAAATGATTGATGCCATATATTGGCCCCATTACAATATTCCACGATATTGCTGCGCAAGATAATACTGTTGTTACGTAAGCTGCAATAACAAAAGCTTTTGAATGTTCTGGATTTCCGCGAGCAATAGCATTAACAAGCAGCACAAAACCAAAGAAATCAGCAAAAAGTTGAGTAGGGCCAAATATTACTTGCAAAATGCATGCAACAATAAAAATAACAGCTGTGTGTTCGGGCCATATTCTTCGTACTGAAAGTAATGATGCAACAACAATATTTATAAGATAGGTTGTAATTAGTGAACTTTGCGTCAAGAATCCGTCAACATTGTTTATAGGATACCGATTGCTTGAAAGTGTAAAAAGAATAAGTGGAATAATGCCCCACAATATATCGTTTAGCGTAAGCTCAGTGCGTAAGCGTTGTATGGCTTTGTTAAACGTGTGAGATATTTTCATAACTACTAGGCTAGTACACGGCACTTTATAGAACAATCGAACTTGAGTATGATTTATATAAGAGTGTGTATTTTTGTATGTGATTTGTTATTGCAACGTTGCATGCGAGTGCAGAAAGGAATGTTTACAATGGCACTGCTAGCAAAGTATTACGTACCAGGATTGTATGTAGAAGAGCGCGCAATCGATGTTCCTTTAGACTGGGAGCAAAACACTCCAGGCGATTCTATTAAAGGGGAGACGATTCGCCTATTTTGCAGAGTTATTTGTGCTCCAGAACATGTGCATGACGATTTGCCTTTGCTAGTGTTTTTGCAAGGAGGCCCAGGGGGTCAGTGCCCTCGTCCGCTTTCGCCGTCTAGCGATGGTTGGATTCAAGAGGCAATTAAGCATTTTCGTGTTGTTCTTCCAGACCAGCGTGGCGTTGGGCGCTCTTCTAGAGTAGATGCTTCTACGATTAAGCGCATGGCAGACGACGGCGTGAGTGTAGAGAGGCAAGCATGGTATTTAAAGCGATTCTTAGCTGATTCTATTATTCGCGATTTTGAGCATTTGCGCTTAACTGAGTTTAATGCAAAGCCGTGGGTTTCTTTGGGTCAAAGTTATGGTGGATTCTTAACGCTTACGTATTTGTCTCTTTTCCCACAGGGCTTACTTGCAAGCTTTACAACGGGCGGTATTCCTCACATTCCAGCTAATGCTCTAGAAGTTTACGAGCACACGTTCCCGCGTATGGCTAGAAAAACTGAGCAATTCTACGAGCGTTATCCGCAGGATGTTGCGCGCGCTGCAGCTATTGCAGATAGGATTTCTCAAGGAGATGTTTTCTTGCCTAATGGCGAAAAGCTTACGGTTGAGCGCTTTCAGACTCTTGGTTCATCTTTTGGCATGAAGCCAAGTTTTGAAAGAGTTCATTGGCTTATTGACTCTGCATTTTCGGATGGAGATGGCTCTCTTAAGGCGTTTAAACATGGTGGTGGAACAGCAGATGGCTATTTAAGCGATGAGTTTCTTTATGGCGTTATGGATGCAACATCTTCTAGTCCGCTATATTGGCCACTACAAGAGTTCATTTATGCGGATGGCGAATTAGATCATCCAATTCGTTGGGCAGCTCAGCAAGTTCGAGAAACAATGCCAGAGTTTGCTGGCAGTGCGCGTCCGCTTTTGTTTACTGGCGAAGCTGTGTTTCCGTGGATGTTTGATCAGCAAAAAGCTTTGCAACCGTTCTTGCCAGCTGTTGATTGCATGATGAACGATATGCAATTTGGCAAGATTTACGACTTAGATCAACTCGCAAATAATGAAGTTCCTTTGCAAGCAGCGGTTTATTTCGATGACTTGTATGTTGATTCTGGTCTTCAGCTAGACACTTTGTCTCATATTTCTAACTCTCATTATTGGACTACTAACGAGTTTGAGCACGATGGTGTTCATGGCGACTTTGTGTTCCGTCATTTGCTAGAAGAGGCAAAGAATCGTGGAGATTTAGAGACTATATATAAGTGATATAAGTCGTATAAGTAACTTTTGATTAAAGTACCTAACAAATGATTAGATATACAAGTTGTATGTACAAATGATTAGATGCTTAATAAAAAGTTAGTGTTTAGTTTATTGTTTACTTATTAGGGAGATTTGTTAATGAGTTCTAACTCAATTGGAACCGTTGGATTTATTGGCTTTGGAAACATGGCTCAAGCGATTGCGCAAGGCTTGATTCGCGCTAATGTTTTGCAAGGAAAAGATATGGTTGCATGCGCAGCCCACTTTGAAAAACTTGTTAATACTACGAGCAAATTTGGAGTAAAAGCGTTAAAAAGCGCGTGTGAAGTTTGTGATGCTAGTGATATTTTAATTCTGGCTGTAAAACCAAATCAGATTGAAGAAGTTCTGCATCCTATTGCAAAAACTATTGTGGACAGAAAAATAGCAATCATATCCGTTGCAGCAGGCTGGAGTCTTAAGCATTACCAGAATCTACTTGGCAAAGATGCTAACGTGCAATGCATTATTCCAAACACGCCAATCGCAGTTTGCCAAGGAGTTACTTTAGCAGAAGACGAAAATACGCTAACCGATAGTCAGCTAGAAGCTTTTAATGCGATTTTTAATCCGATTTCTTTAGTCGAGCGAGTAGATAGCGAGCACATAAATATTGCAATGTGTGTTTCTAGTTGTGCTCCGGCTTTTACTGCTATGTACATGGAAGCTTTAGCGGATGCTGGCGTAAAGTATGGTCTAAAGCGAGATTGCGCATATCGTTTGGCTGCAAAGATGATTGAGGGAGTCGGTGCTCTGTATATGGATACTCGCATTCATCCAGGCGTTATGAAAGACGCTGTATGTTCTCCTGGCGGCACTACGATTCGAGGTGTTTCAAAGCTAGAATCGTGTGGTTTTAGGGGAGATGTTATTAGCGCGGTTGATGCAATTCAACAAAAATAAAACAATACGAGTATAGTAGAGTCGTCAATTCCTCTAGCTGGTCTAAAGTAGGTAATTATGTCTTTAACAATTGGAATCGTAGGTTTACCTAACGTTGGTAAATCGACTATGTTTAATGCTCTAACAAGAAATAACGTTTTAGCAGAAAATTATCCGTTTGCAACAATCGAACCAAATACTGGTATTGTGCCTTTGCCAGACAAACGTTTGCCTGTTTTAGCGAAGCTTGTTAAAACCGAGAAAATAGTTCCAGCAACCGTTACATTTGTTGATATTGCAGGAATCGTTAAGGGTGCAAGCGAAGGCGAAGGCTTGGGCAACAAGTTTCTTGCTAATATTCGTGAAGCAGATGCCATTTGCGAAGTTGTTCGTGCATTTAACGATGATGACATTGTGCATGTTAATGGCAAGGTAGATCCAGCAGACGATATTGACACAATCAACACGGAGCTTATTCTTGCTGATTTGCAAACAATCGAGAATGCTTTGCCAAAGTTAGAAAAAGATTTACGTGGCAAAAAAGTTACTCAAGAATACGTAAATGCTGTAAATAAGGCTAAGGAAATTCTTGAATCTGGTAAGACGATTGATCAGGCTCATAATGAGAAGTTGATTAATAAAGACGACGTTTACGATTTGCATTTGCTTACTGCTAAGCCTTTTATTTACGTGTTTAACGTTGACGATTCGGAGCTTTCGGATGACTCTTTAAAGTCTAAGCTGGCGGCATCTGTAGCTCCAGCAAAGGCTATTTTCTTGAATGCGCAATTTGAGTCGGAGCTTACTGAGCTTGATGAAGAAGATGCTCGAGAAATGTTGGCTGATGCGGGCTTGCAAGAATCTGGATTGGATCAGCTTGCGCGCGTTGGCTTTGATATTCTAGGTCTTCAAACCTATTTGACGGCTGGCGTTAAAGAAGTTCACGCATGGCAAATTCATAAGGGTTGGACAGCTCCGCAAGCTGCAGGCGTTATCCACACTGATTTTGAGCGTGGATTTATTAAAGCAGAAGTTGTTTCTTACGATGATTTTGTTGAGGCTCAAGGCTCAATGGCAAAAATCAAGGAAGAAGGAAAGCTTCGTCTTGAAGGACGCGATTATGTTATGCAAGACGGAGATATTGTTGAATTTAAGTTTAATGTGTGATTGTCTAAACAATTCGTCTAAACAATAATCATATTAATGTGTAACGGCGCTGCTTAGGTACTGTAGTATAGTATCAAAGTAGCGCCTTTTATCTTGTTTATTATGGAGATTTTATGAATATATTTTGTGCTTTAAAAAGCGTTCTAAGGTCACTTATTGCGCGATTAGTGAAATATATTATTAGCTTAAAATCTCCAGAAAATCGCAAAATTTTCTATAAGCGCGTTTCTACTGTTCTAGTTATTTTAATCTTTTTCAGCTTTGTCGGTTTTCAGGTATCTCACGTAATTGAAGAAGCAAATAGTCGAATCTCTAATAACACAAAATCTTATTATTCAAAACGCAAAAACAATAAGAGTAATAAAAACAATAAAAAATCTAAAACAAAGATAGATTATTCAAATAAGTCTTTAGATAATCCATTAATTAAATCTTCTGATTTATGGAAAATTCCTACAGGAGGTCAGTATCCGAATCTTTCTGGGGTTGATGCAAATCATTTACACGTAAAAGTAAATCTTAAAAAACAACGTGTTTATATTTATGCGAATAATAATCTTGTTTATACGATGATTGTTAGTGCTGGAATGGATGAATCAACTCCTAAAGGTGATTATAAAATTGGTGCGCGAGGTGACCATTTTTATAATGATAGAGAAAAGATGGGTGGCGACTACTGGGTTGGCTTTATAGGTTCCGAATATTTATTCCACTCTGTGCCAACCAGGTTTAATTTTGGTGATTATATTGTTCCAGAGGCTCAAAAGCTGGGTGTTCCTGCATCTCATGGATGTGTTCGATTAAGTGTGCCTGACTCTAAGTGGTTCTATTCGTATATTCCAGATGGAACTTCTGTACACATTGAATAACTAAAATATTTATTGATTATATATGCAAAGAGGATTCCCTTAAAGGGAATCCTCTTGTTTCTTTTATGATGTCTGTTCTATTAGAAGAACAAAATACTTGCACCACAAGCTAACACAACTAGCACTATAGAAGCCAAGAAGCTTGCCAAGAATGCTGCTTTTCCTTGCTTAAATATAACTCTAAAGTTTACGTTGATTCCAAGAGCAGCCATAGCCATTCCAAGGAAGACGTATCCTGCGTCAACAAGGAGGGATGCGTAAGACGAAACAAAAGGCACATACGTACCAATAACGGATGCTGCAATAAATCCAAGCATAAACCATGGGAAGTTGATTTTGCGCTTTCCGTTATCTTCTACTTGGCTGTGACGAGCATTCCACCAAATTGCAATAAAGATTGATGTAGGAACAAGCATAAGAACTCGTGTAAGCTTCATGATTGTTGCAACGTCAATACTCCCAAAAGCTCCGCCTGCTGCAACAGCGTGTGCAATTTCGTGAAGGGACGCTCCAGCAGCAATTCCAAGCTGCTGCTTAGTCATTCCAAAATGAGGAAGAATAAAGATTTCTGCCAAAGCGTAGATTGTGCCCATTATTGCAACTGTTGCAACAGCCATAACTTCGTTTTGTTCTTTTTCATCCTCTTCTTGTGGAGGTACAGGCATGGAGCCAGAAAGACCCATAACAGCTGCCGCTCCGCAAATACTTGTTCCACCTGCTGTTAGCATTGCAAGCTGAGGACTTACTTTAAGAAGTTTTGCAATGTTATAAGTAACGCAAACCATAACAGCAACGAGTACAGCTGCGATTGGTAGGCACTTTAAACCTTGAGTAAATAGAACGTGCAAATTTAGCTTAAAGCCTAGCAAAATAATACCTAGTCGAAGTAGTTTATTTGCAATTAGACCAGCAGAAGATTTAACTCCAGCTCTTCTAGAATCATTATTCAACTTGTATACGTGCAAAGGCAGCTGCAGGGCCATGCCAATAAGCAACGCAATGATAAGTGCTCCCAAAAGGCTTAAGCCTGGGAACTGCTTGAGCCAGCTACCAATTAAGGAAGCTAGAAGAGTCAACACTGCTATAAGAGCCATGTTGATGGTGCAGATTTTCTTTTTCCATGTATCAAAGAAATTAACCATTTAGCTAAGTATTCTCTCATAATCGGACAAAAATGAACAAAAATTCAAAAAAATTTAAACATTTATTTGCATTTCGGCTTGATTACAAGCAACACGCTAAAAATAAAAATCACATAATAAAACATATTCGATAAAAATCTATCGTAGTTTTGTATTAGTTCCATTCGGATTGTGATTAATTAAATCTTGTTGAAAAAAATCATAATTGTGTAATCATTATATGTAGTTAAAGAGGTAATGAGGTAATTATGTGCAATATTAATATTCAAATTAAACGCATTTATGAATCATCTGATGAACATGATGGCTTGCGAGTATTAGTAGATAGATTGTGGCCTAGAGGAATAAGTAAAGAAAAGGCAAATCTTGATTTGTGGTGTAAAGATATTGCTCCATCAAGTGATTTGCGAAAATGGTTTGGGCATAAGTCTGAGCGTTTCGAAGAATTTGCTAATCGTTATATTGAAGAGTTGGACGAGAATCAAGATTGTGTAAACCAAATCGTAGATATATGTAGAAAAAATAAAAAAGTAACGTTTTTATATGGCGCGAAAGATCTGCGTATAAATCATGCAATTGTGTTAAAAGATTACATTCAAAATGTTTTGCAAAATTAAGATTGTAATAAGCAGATTTAATACGTAAGCAAAAGTTTATAAGTATAAACTTTTATTAGTATTAATTAGTTGTGTTTTATCTGTTTTCGACACACCGATTTTCCTTGATATTTCAATGAAAATCACATGTAAATTTGTTATTTTTAAAATTGCCTCGACACTTTATGATTAGTACATTAGAATGACCATTTGGCTAAGGGGCGGCGGTTGATGGCGACCTCTGCGGAAGCTGCCAAACCTGCGCTCGAGTAGTGCTTGTTTTTTTTTTTTAAGCTGGCGCTTGTTTTTTGTAGTTGTTCGACTACAAACATATATACGAACTCGTTTTACACAAGGAGAAAACGATGAAATCGTTGTTTACATGGCAGCTTCATGGTGACGGAAAAACTTTGAAGCCAGGAGAAGTAGTAGAGCCAGATGAGCGTCTAACTTGGACTCGTACTGCTGGTATTGGCGCTCAGCATGTTATTGCTATGTTTGGCGCAACATTCTTAGTGCCAATTCTTACAGGCTTTGATCCGTCTACTACTTTAATGTTCACGGCTCTTTCCACAGCACTGTTCTTGTTGATTAACGCAAATAAGCTTCCTAGTTATTTAGGAAGCTCTTTTGGTCTTATAGCACCTGTTATGGCTGTAACTGCTGCGCATAAAGGTATTGCTGTAGCAAGCTTTGGCATTATGTGCACAGGTATTCTTCTTGCTTTAATCGGTGTGCTTGTGCATTTTGCAGGAGCAAAGTGGATCGACATTATTATGCCTCCTGTTGTTAACGGTGCAATCGTTGCAATCATTGGCTTTAACTTGGGTCCAGCTGTTTGGGGTAACTTCCAAAAGGCGCCAGATACTGCTTTAGTAACTTTGGTTGCAGTTATGCTTATTGCAGTAATTTTCCGCGGTCTTCTTGGACGTTTAAACATTTTGCTTGGTGTTCTTGTTGGCTACGCTTACGCATGCTTCCAGGGTCAAGTTGACTTTAGTAAGATTGAGCAAGCTTCTTGGATTGGCTTCCCTAAGTTCCACACTCCGCAAGTCGACTTCTCTGTTTTGCTTATGTTCTTGCCAGTTGTGCTCGTTCTTATTGCAGAAAACGTTGGTCACGTTAAGTCTGTAGCTCAGATGACTGGCCGCGACTACGATTCCAAGATTGGTACCGCTTTGTTTGCAGACGGCTTAGGTACTGCAATTGCTGGGTGCTTTGGCGGCTGCGGTACTACAACATATGGCGAAAACATTGGCGTTATGGCTGCAACAAAAGTGTATTCTACTGCCGCTTATTGGTGCGCTGCATTCTTCGCATTCGTATTAAGCCTCTGCCCAAAGTTTGGTGCAATCGTAAACTCCATTCCAGCAGGCGTTTTGGGCGGCGTAACCACTTTGCTTTACGGCATGATTGGCATGATCGGCGTGCGCATTTGGGTAGAGAACAAAGTGAACTTCGATAAGCCAGTTAACATTATGATTGCTGCAATCGTTATGATTATTGGCATTGCTAACTTCCAATTTGCTGTTTCTGGAATTCAGTTTAACGGTATTGCAATCGGCACTGTTGTTGTGTTGGTTGTGTATCACATTATGAAAGTAATTGGAAAGCTTACTGGAACAATTGCTAAAGATGATCCAGATGTTGCTTAGCATAAATGCTTCAATATGATTTAATTTAATCAAATTAGGCGCGTTCGCTACTTTGTGAGCGCGCTTTTTTGTAATTATTTTTGATTACACAACAAGTAGATTGGGAATAATTAATATAGTATTATTAACTTTATGTTGAAAGTCATCATAGAAATAATCATTGGCGTTGCATGGGCTGCTTTTGGCGCGTATATGGCTAAAAAACCTGAAAACACTAAGGTGTATAAGCGTTCTGATTATTCAAGCGATGGAAAGAAAAAGAGCAATCAAAATAATGATTTTGCCGATACTTCTGCAGATGATTCTATTGACCAAGATGTAGTTGTAGAAAGCATTGATGAAGATAATAGCAGTGTCAATGTTGTTGATAAAGATGCTTCTAAAGATGAGTCTAATAGTGAAAACAAAGATAAGACTTCTTCAAAGTTTGCAAAAAAAATAAAAGATTTGGCAGACTATTATAGTGACGATGATGACCTTGGTGACCTCTTTAGCGATATATTAGAAGCTAAGAAAAAACTAGAAAACGAAGGTGACTCGCCCAAAAATAGCGATACTAGCAATGCTAGCGAAGATAGTAAAGATAGTAAAAGCAATAAAAGCGATAATAAAAGCTCAAACAGTAAGGAGAATAATCGCTATATGAGAATAGATTTTGATGTAAATAAGTTTGTTGGAAAATCAAGAAAATGGCGTTGGATTATTGTTGCAATAGTAGTAGCAATAGCTTTTATATGCTCAATTATTTTTGGTTTTTCTACTTTTATTACAGATTGCATGTGGTATGCGCAACTTGGATTTGAGAGCGTAATCTGGATTCAACTAGCTGCTAAAATCGGCGTTTGGGCTTTGTACGCTCTGCTTATGGCTGCGTTTGGGTATTTGTCTGCATATATTGCGATTAAAAAACGCCCTGGAAGCGAAGATGGCGTATATGTTAAAGAAAAAGGCAATATTTTAGACACTAAAAAGGGAATAAGTTCTAAGCTTGCAATGCATGTTGCAGGAGTTGTGTCTTTGATTGTAGGCGCTGTGTTTGGAATGCAATTCTACAATCATTGGGTGCAAATTTTGCTTATGTTTAACTACCAATCATTTGGTATTAAAGATCCGCAATTTGGATTTGATAACGGTTTTTACGTGTTTGTTTTGCCAGGATTGCGTCTTTTTACTAGAGCGTTTATTGTTCTTCTTGCTGTTTCTTTGCTATTTAGCGTTATAACAAACGCTTTAATGGGAGCTGTAAGGATTACGCTGCCTGTAGGAGGCAAGGGCATTTTTAACATAACTAAAAGTGCAAGGCGCCAAATTTCTGCATGGTTTATGCTCGTTATTATTTTCTGGTCCGTTTTGCAAATATTAGATGTATTTGCGATTGTAAATTTGGATGGTTCTAAGATTACTGGCGGATCTTACACAGATATGAATGCTGGCGTTCCTTCCAGCATTGCAATGGCTGTAATAACACTAATTGTTGGAATTGTTATAACAACGTGGCTGCTAAAGTCTCATGCTCTTAATGGAAATGTAAAAATCGGTACGCGTTTTGCTGTAGCTGTTAAAGCTTGGCGCACGCCTGCTATAGCTGTTGCGTCTTTAGTCGTATGCGCTATGGTTTTGTCTTTTGCTTGGCCTGCTCTTTTGCAACGTTTTAAGGTAGCACCGAATGCTCAAGAATTAGAAGCCACTTATATTCAGCGAAATATTGATGCAACTAAGTTTGCGTATGGCTTAAATAATGTTAAAAAAGAATCGTATAACGCTACTTCGGAAGGAAAGTCGGGAGCGCTTGCAAAAGAAGCGGAGTCTACTGCACAAATCAGGCTTTTAGACCCTCAAGTTACTTCTCCAACATTCCGCCAATTGCAGCAATCTAAGCAATACTATACTTTTGCAGATACTCTTTCTGTAGATAAGTATGACATTGATGGCGTGAGTCAAGACACGGTTATTGCTGCAAGAGAGCTTGATTTAGCTGGAAACGATAATCGAAATTGGGTTAATGACCATACTGTTTACACGCACGGATATGGCGTGGTTGCAGCATACGGAAATAAGGTTACTGCAGATGGTCAGCCGCAATTTATGGAGTATGGAATTCCAACTCAAGGAAAGCTTACAAAGTTGAAGAAGTATGAGCCGCGTATTTACTTCTCGCCAAATGCTCCAAAGTATTCTATTGTTGGTTCTCCAAAAGGCACTGCTCCTTGGGAATTTGATTATCCAACTGGTTCAAATGGTGCTTTAACAACGTTTAAGGGAAATGGTGGACCAAGAGTAGGAAACTTCTTCTCTAGGTTGTTGCACGCTATTCGTTTTGAGTCAGATCAGATTCTGTTCTCTGATAGAGTTACTTCTGATTCGCAGATTTTGTATGATCGTGATCCTAAGACTCGCGTTTCTAAAGTTGCTCCATACTTGACTTTAGATGGACGCGTTTATCCAGCGGTTGTTGACGGACGAGTTAAGTGGATTGTTGACGGATACACAACGTCCGATTCTTACCCATATTCGCAAATGACTGATTTTGGTCAGGTGACTCAGGATTCTACAACCACAACATCTCGTTCTATTAAAGGCTTAACGAATCAGCGAGCAAACTATATTCGCAATTCAGTTAAAGCTACTGTTGATGCTTACGACGGTTCGGTTGATTTGTATGTTTGGGATAAAAAGGACCCTGTGATTAAGGCTTGGAGATCAATATTCCCAGGTCATTATCACGATATTTCTAAGATTTCTGGCGATTTGATGAGTCATATTCGATATCCAGAAAGCTTGTTTAAAGTGCAAAGGCATTTGCTTGCAAAGTATCATGTTGACAGCGCAAGTCAGTTCTTCTCGGGAGAAGACTTCTGGCAGACTCCAGTAGATCCTACAGAATCTCAAAGTCTTCAGCGAGAAGATATTTTGCAACCTCCATACTATTTGACTTTGCAAACTAGAGGAGCAAACAAACCAGTATTTTCGCTTGTTTCCACATATATTCCTGCTGGAAAAATCACTCGAGAAATACTAACTGGATTCTTGTCTGTAGATTCCGATGCTGGAAATGTTGCTGGAAAAGTAAGCGAAAATTATGGCAAACTAAGACTTCAAGAGTTACCTAAAGTTTCAAATGTTCCAGGACCTGGTCAAGCTCAAAACAACTTTAATGCTAATGCAAATGTTTCTAAAGAGTTGAATTTGCTTGAATCTGGCTCAACCAAAGTTAAGCGTGGAAACTTGCTTACATTGCCTCTTGGTGGAGGATTGGTTTACGTAGAGCCTGTTTACGTACAATCTAGCGGTTCTACGAGCTACCCATTGCTTAAGAAAGTATTGGTTGCTTTTGGAGATCAAGTTGGATTTGCTGACACTTTGGATGAAGCGTTAAACCAAGTGTTTGGAGGAAACTCCGGCGCAAACGCTGGCGATGCTTCCAATAATTCTGGCTCAAATGAAAATGTCTCCAATAAAAATAATGCAAATAATGCCAATAAGAGCGATGCTAAAAGTAGTGCAAATGCACCTGCAAAATCTAATTCTATTAGTGAAAAAGCTAGGATTGCACTTAAACGAGCAGCTCAAGCGTTGAAGGATTCTGATTCTGCAATGAGATCAGGGAATTGGCAAGCATATGGAAAGGCTCAAAAAGAGCTTAGCGATGCTATTAATGATGCAATGAGTGAAGAAGCTGTTAAGTAGAATTAGAAGACAGTTTTGGAACAATAAAAATTAATGCCGAACATAATCGATTACATTATGCTCGGCATTAATTTTATATATCAGTTTTACAGTTGATTATCTGGATCTTCATCGTCTTCCACAGGACCTAGAAGAAGTTTTTCAGCTGTATTTATAACAAGCATTAGAAGAGCTGTAAGAATTATTATTGCTATAGTTGCTGAAAAAATAAGTGGAGTTCTAAAAGAGTTATATGCGGATTGAAGCCAAATACCTAAGCCGTTTCTAGCTCCTAAATATTCTGCTGTAGCAGCTGTTCCCAAAACATATGCTGCGCTAATTTTAATTCCTCCGAAAATTTGCCTAGCCGCTACGCGCAACTTGACATGCCACAAAGTCCAAGTAGCATTAGCTCCACAAGTTAATGCAACATCGGTATAAAAACTAGGAACTGCGTCTAATCCTCGAACAGTTTGAACAGCAATAGGAAACATACTAAAAATCATTACTATTACTATTTTCCCAGACATTTCAAATCCAAACCAAATCAAGAAAATTGGTGCAATAGAAATTAAAGGCATAGTTTGAGCCGCGCACAGTAGTGGGAATAAAGCAGACTTAACTAGCTTAGAAACGTGGAAAAATACGCCCAGAAGAATTCCGCATATTATTGCTAGTGCAAAGCCAATAACTGTTTCTTGAGTTGTTATTAGTGCAGCAGGCAATAAAGTAGGGAATGATTCAATTGTGTCTTGAGCAATAGAAGTTGGTGCAGGAATAAGATTTGGCGATATCTTATAGTGTTGGCAAGCAAATTGCCATAGAACCAGCACAATTGCTATTGATATTACAGTTGGCAGACACTTTGCAAGCGTAGTCTTTAAACGCGATTGCGTCATTTATTTTCAATCCTTTTCTTGAATATTAAACTAGTGACATAAAAATAGCGACTGCTGCCCCAATCGCATAAATTCAGAAATAAGAATAGCACGTGTATTCTATCAGAATCTTATGTTTGTAACATGATTATTAATTTGTCGATTGAATCGTGCATAATCAAAATGTTTCGTGAGTCAATGTGTGGCAAACCTAGTCAAACTCTTAGCTTGATAGGGGGCATTGAACGGCGCGGGCTAGGCCCTTGATACCGTTTTCTGCCAAGTCTGTGCTGCATTTCCCAGAAAATGGTAAGTAAAAACAAAGTAGGGAACTCATGAATATGCGTGTTTTAAAGCGTAGTCTTGCGTTTATTCTTTCTGCATTTTGTGCATTATCTCTTTCTGCATGTGGATTTGAGGGTAATAATCAAAACTCGAATCTTCGTAAAGTATCTTTTATGCTTTTTTGGGCACCAGATACTAATCATATTGGTGTCTATGTTGCAAAACATAAAGGTTGGTTTAAGGATGCAGGATTAGATGTGGATATGCTTGCTGTTGCTCCAACTGGTTCTGAACATGCTGTAGACAGTGGTGCAGCTGATTTTGCTCTTACTACATTAACTAATGTTGCTGATTCTTCTACAAAGGGAGCTAATCTTGAGCAGGTTATGCAAGTGCAGCAAAAACCAAGTGCAATCTGGTGTGCTCTTGCTAAAAACAATAAGATTCATTCTCCTAAAGATTTTGATGGAAAAACTTACGCGTCTTTTGGTGCTGCAGAAAGTGATGTTGTAATTAACAGAATGATTCAGCATGATGGTGGCAAGGGTAAATTCGATAAAGTTACTGTTGGAACCTCAACTTTCCGTACTCTTGAATCTGGAAAAGCAGATTTTGGTGGGTTTTATGCGACTTGGGAAGGTGTCCAAGCAGATATGTTCGGTCCTAAGCTTCGTTGTTTTAGGTCTAGAGATTATGGAGTTCCTGGTCAGCCAGATACGATTGGTATTATTACTAATAAGCGAACAATTAAACGTGATCCTAAGCTTGTTCGCGCATTCGTTAAAGCTGCAAAGCGTGGGTATGAATACGCGTATTCGCACCCAGATGAAGCATCTGACATTTTGGTTAAAGAAGCTAAAGACGCAAATCTTAATCCAAAATTTGTTAAACGCAGCATGAAACTGATCGTCGATGGTCAGTATTGGGGAAACCACGCAGATATTAAAAGTGGCAAGTTTGTGTTTGGTACAAGTGATGTTAAAGGTGCTCAAGACTACTTTAACTTCTTAAGCCAAGGAGGAGCTTACACTGATGCAAAAGGTAAGGTAACTCATAAAACTCCTCAAGCTAAAGAATTATCCACCGACGAATTCTTAAAGTAGTTTTTGCGAAAGTTTTAAACAATAACCGCATTATTTAAACAATGACCGTCTTATTGGTAGAATAGTGCGCAGTATATGAGGGCGTATCGAGAGCCTACGTATTTAAGTAGTATTCAATCGGTACGCCCATTTTGTTGTTGAGTTTATGAGTTGGAGTGTGCGCTATGGCATCGGATTTTTGGCTGATTGTAGGACTTGGAAATCCTGGATCGAAGTATGAAGGTACACGTCATAATATGGGATTTATGGTTGCAGACGTGCTAAGTGAGCGTTGGTCAATATCTTTTTCCGACCATAAGGGCTTGTCAAAATTAGGCAAGGGAGTAATGAATTTAGACGGTAAATCGGCGAAGTTTTTCCTCGCTAAGCCGCTCACATTTATGAACGATTCTGGTGCTGCTGTTTCGTCAATAAGCTCGTATTATCAGATTGAAACTGACCATATTGTGATTATTCATGACGATATGGATTTGGATTTTGGTCGTATTAAAGTAAAATCTGGCGGTTCTGCTGGAGGCCATAATGGTATTCGTTCTATTGATCGCAGCCTTGGAACTCCGCAATATGCTCGTGTGAGAATGGGTGTGGGGCACGCTCAACGCGGAGCGCGCGCTCATGATAATACTGTTAATTGGGTTTTGGGCGGTTTTGCTGGTGCGCAAAAATCTGAACTTCCTAATTTTTTGGCAGATGGTGCTGATGCAGTAGAAAGTGTGATCTTCCGCGGGCTTAGCGCCACTCAGGAGCATTTCAATGGCAAATAAATCTGATTTTTTTGCTAACAATATGTCAGATTCTAAAGATTTTATAAATTCTAACGTTTCTTTTGAAAATATACTTAAAGATATTTTAGATAAAAATGAAGCGTTTAAATCTTTAGTTTCTAACGTGCTAGATTTTCCGAATCCGCTTACTGTAGCATCTCCTTTAGGTTCTAGACCTGCTATAGCAGCTGCAATATCAAAGAGTAGTCCTGTTGTTCTAATTACTCCATCAGGTAGAGATGCTAGTGACGCTGTTTCTTCAATACGCGATTGGTATGATGGAGATCCTCAGGATATTGCCGAACTCGAGGCTTGGGAGACTCTTCCTCATGAGCGTCTTTCTCCTAGAGCAGACACTGTGGCAAGTAGAATGTCGGTTTTTAGAAGATTAAAACATCCTCAAAGTGGCAAAAATAGAATGTTTAGCCCAATTCGTGTGCTTGTTATGCCAGTTCGTTCTATTATTCAGCCAGTTGTTGAAAATATTTCAGACGTGGAGCCTCTTGTTTTTGAATGTGGTAAAGAAGTTCCTATAGATTCTGCTGTAAAACGTCTTGTTGAAAACTCATATAATCGCGTTGAGTTGGTTATGAATCGTGGAGAATTTGCGGTTAGAGGTGGAATAATAGATGTTTTTTCTCCAACGATGAATCATCCTGTTAGAATCGAATTTTTTGGAGACGAAATCGACACGATTAAGCAGTTTCATGCATCTGATCAACGCACATACGGTGAGAATATTAATAGTATTTGGGCTACTGCTTGTAGAGAATTACAGCTTACAAAAGATATTCAAAATCGTGCAAAATCTTTGATTGGTAAAATTCAAAATGCTGACGACATGTTGGAATCCATATCGAATGCAATACCAGTAGAGGGTATGGAGTCGTTGCTTCCAGCATTAGTTGACAAAATGGAACCAGTAGAAAATCTGCTTCCAAAAAATTCTATAATATTGATTTCTGACCCAGAAAAATGTAGGCGCGCAGCTCAAGATTTAAGTAGAACTGCTAATGAATTTTTGGCAGCAAGCTGGCATGTAGCTGCATCTGGTAGAGGAGCAGGTGCTCCAATCACATTCGATCAGGCGAGTTTTCTTGATTTTGATGAAACTTTAGAAAGCTTAGAAAATAAGAATCATCAGGTAATAAATTTAACGAGTTTTGGATCTGATAAGTCGCCAGCAACCGTAGATATTAAAGAATCTAGCGAAAATAAAATTGTAAAAAATAGCCGTCTAGAATTGAGCATTAAATCTCCTCAAGAATTTAGAGGAGACAATGAAAAGATTTCTAGTGGAATATCTGGTCTTATAGCAAACGGATTTAAAGTTTACATAATTGCATCCGCATATGGAACCTTATCTAGACTAAGTCGCGCAATACAATCAACTGGAATTTTTGATTTTGTACCGATTCAATCGCAAATAGTGGACGGATTCATAGATGAACAAAGTAAAATCTCTATTCTTACAGAAAGAGATTTGACTGGAAAAACATCTTCTGCAAGCGCGCTTAAAACTCCTAGGAGAAGACGAAAATCAATAGACCTTCTAGATCTTAAACCAGGCGATTTTGTTGTTCACGATCAGCATGGAATCGGCAAATTTATAGGCATGAGGCAGCGAAATATAAAAACCTCAAGTGGAGAAGCTACTCGTGAATACTTGGAAATTGAATACGCACCAAGTAAACGTAATGCGCCTGCCGACAAGCTTTTTATTCCAACCGATCAACTCGACTTGGTTAGCAAATATATTGGGGCTGAAATTCCAAAGTTAAACAAACTTGGAGGATCAGATTGGGCTGCTACAAAGGCAAAAGCTAGAAAGCATGTTCAAGAAGTTGCAGAAGATTTAATCAAGTTATATTCAGCCAGAGCATCTACTAAAGGTTTTGCCTTCAGCTCTGACACTCCGTGGCAAAAAGAGCTGGAAGATGCATTTCCGTATCAAGAAACGCCAGATCAGCTTACTACTATTGACGAAGTTAAACAAGATATGCAGAAGCCAATTCCAATGGATAGGTTGATTTGCGGAGATGTTGGGTTTGGTAAAACGGAGATTGCTGTTCGAGCTGCATTTAAAGCTGTTCAAGACGGTAAACAAGTAGTTGTTCTAGCGCCAACCACTCTTTTGGTTCAGCAGCATTACGAGACTTTCACTAACCGTTTTTCTGGCTTTCCTGTAACAGTTGCCGCAATGAGCAGATTCCAGAGTGCAAAAGAAATAGATGCTACAATGCAAGGAATAGAATCTGGGCAAGTAGATGTTGTTGTTGGAACTCATAAACTTTTAAATCCAAATATAAAATTTAAAGATTTAGGATTAGTGATTATAGACGAAGAACAACGTTTTGGTGTTGAGCACAAGGAGACTTTGAAAGCTCTACGAACAAATGTAGATGTGCTTAGCCTTTCTGCAACGCCTATTCCTAGAACGCTTGAAATGGCTGTTACGGGTATTCGTGAAATGTCTACGCTTGCTACGCCTCCAGAAGATCGTCTACCAGTCTTGACTTATGTTGGAGCATATGAAGATGCACAAGTTGCAGCCTGTGTTAAACGTGAATTATTGCGTGGAGGACAAGTATTTTACGTTCATAATCGCGTAGAAGATATTAGTAAAATTGCCTCTAATATTCAAAAACTTGTGCCAGATGCTCGAGTGGCGATTGCGCACGGAAAAATGGGCGAGAAGCAACTTGACACTATTATTCGTGATTTTTGGCATAGGGATATTGATGTTCTTGTTTGCACTACGATTATTGAAACAGGATTAGATATTTCTAATGCAAATACGCTTATTGTAGATCACGCTGACAGATTCGGTTTAAGTCAGCTTCATCAATTACGAGGGCGAGTTGGCAGAGGTCGTGAGCGCGCATACGCATACTTTTTGTACGATCCTACTAAGCCTATGACTCAGCAGGCTCACGACAGACTTGCAACAATCGCTCAATATACTGCTCTTGGCTCTGGTTTTGATGTTGCTATGAAGGATTTGGAATTGCGCGGAACTGGCAATTTGCTTGGCGATGCTCAGAGTGGGCATATTGAAGGAGTCGGATTCGATTTATATGTTCGTATGGTATCTGAAGCTGTTGAAAAATATAAGGAACCAGATCATAAAGAGTCCATATCTGTTTCTATTGATTTGCCAATAGAAGCCTCAATTCCAGTATCTTATATTGATTCAGATAAATTACGTTTGGAAGCTTATAGGAAGCTTGCTGAAGCTCAGAATGATGAAGACTTAAAAGAGATTTTCAATGAGTTAAGCGATAGATATGGAAATCCTCCTAAATCCTTACAAACATTATTTGATGTTGCAAGATTGCGTTTTAAAGCTAAACAAATGGGTGTTAATCAAATAAGCATGCAAGGTAAAACTGTGCGCGTTATTGGCGTAGATCCAGCTCAATCTGTTTGGATGCGTTTGAGTAGGATCTACAGGGGAGCACAGTTTAAGCCTGTAACTCACACAATGATTTTTCCATCTCCTTTTGCGTCTGTTTTAGGAGATTCGTCGTCTATGAGTGAAAAAGAGATAGTCGAATGGACTAAACAACTTTTAGAAGACATTAATTGGTAAAAATTAATCGGTGAGTTTTAAATAGTAGACATGTCACTTTAAGGCAAGTCTTAAATCATCTTCAATAGAAACATGATTTGTAGGTCTTCCTTGCGAATCAACACTACTTCTATCGATATTCCATTGCCTTGATATTACGCCATTTTGAAGCATTAGAATACGATCTGATAATCTTACAGCTTCCGCAATATCGTGAGTAACCATGATTGTGCTCCAGCCGTTTTGTGTTCTTAGCTTAGCTAGAAGATCTTGCATGTCTAGTCTTGTTAAAGCATCTAATGCGCCGAAAGGTTCGTCTAAAAGCAATAGCTCTGGGTTTCTTACTAATGCTCTAGCTAAAGAGACGCGTTGAGCTTGACCGCCAGAAAGTTGAGAAGGCCATTTGTTGGCGTATTCTTCTAATTGCATTTTGCTAAGAGCATTATTTGCAAGTTTTTTAAGATTGTTTTTACTGTCTGAAAGACCAAAAACAACGTTTTCACCAATTTTTAGCCATGGGATTAATCTTGCATCTTGGAATCCTATAGCCTGCATGTCTGTAACGTTTATATTGCCGCTTGTAGGTTTTAGTAAACCAGATATTACTTTAAGAAGCGTTGTTTTTCCGCAACCTGATCTGCCAATAAGTGAGACAAACTCGCCTTGCTTAATGTTTAAATTAATATCTTTCAAAACCTTATAAGTGTCGTCAAATGCTACTTCAATATGCGTTAAAGAAACACAGTAGGAATTGTTGACATTATTAGCATTATTTTCATTGTTTTGAATGTTCATATTAACTCCTACTGTGTTTTGATTTTGAAAATTATTTAGCGTATTTTAAAGGTTTAGGTTACTTGCTGCAATCCATTACGGAATCATCCAAGTTTGTTGGAGCTTGCTTAATTAAACCATATTTTACGTATTCTTTTGCCTGAACCTTCATCATTTCTAAGCCTTTCTTATCGATTGGCTTAATTGTTGGATTATCGAATTTTTCAATCTGCTTAATGATTGTATCGCTTGCTCCAAGTTGCTTATAAGCATTCCCAATAACATTCTTTTCTTTATGCGACTTATTAGCTTCGCGAACAAGGGCGTTATACATTTTTTTAACGAGCTCAGGATGCTTCTTAGCAAATTTTCTAGAAACAATGTGAATGGTAACATTCATGTTGCCATACTTTTTAGCGTTAACAAGTAATTTTGACCCAGGGGTTGTCATCGCTGCAGCAAGATTCTGATCGAATGAGGAAATTGCATCAATCTGTCCAGATGTAAATGCTGCTTGGAAGTTCTTAGGGCTCATCTCTACTTTATGCACTTTAGAAACGTCTAATCCGCTTTTATCGAATGCGCGGTGAAGCATGTAATCGCCAGTATCACCGTTGTGAATAATAGCAACTTTCTTTCCATATAAGTCTTTTAGTGTTTTTGCGCCGCTTTTTGCGGATGCAACGATTCCTTGAGAATCACCATTGTAATATTCGAGCGCAAATGCAACCCAAGGTTGACCTTCTGCAATCAAATCAATAAATCGTCCAGTTCCAGTAGTTGTTGCATCAGCGCTTCCGCTCATAACTGCGGTAAGACCATCAACTGGAGTGTATGGTCCAGTATAGGTGACTTTTGCTTTTCCAAATTCTTCCTGAAGGAATTTTTCATTTTTTAACGTTGTTAAATAGTTTGCTGTAGAAAGATAAGCAACCCTCATTATTCCCGTATCTTTGCTAGAAGATTGGGAGTTATTTGCAGGTTTTTGAGCTCCGCCGCAAGATGCAAGGGCGATAGTTGCGCAAAAAGCGCATATTGCTGCAATAGAGCGTTTGCTAGCAATTTGTATTTTGAAATTAGCCATGATTTGGCTCCTTTACCTTTATTTTGTGTTTTTCTTATTTGGTTTATTTGGTTGTTGATTAAATTTTGTTGATTAAATTTTTATAAAAATTGACTTATTTTTAAAAGTATCGTTAAAAGTATCTCTAAAATTCACAGAGGATTTTATAAATTCTTTATTTACGTGAATTTCTAAAATCAACTCTTTGTTAAGATTCTCTATTTACTCTGCGTTCTGGCATAAGCCAATATTCGAATATGTTTGCAGTAACTTCTGATCCAAGTCCTGCAATCGCATATAAAATAATGCATGCCATCATTTGATCTGGTCTAAAGAATTGTTGAGCTCTAGAAAGAATATATCCGATTCCTATTGAAGAATTAACTGTTTCACAAGTAACTAAAGCAACCCATGCTACGGAAATTGAAAATCGCAATCCTGTCATAAAATTAGCTAGTGTTCCTCGCATAAAAATTGTTGTAAAAACAGTCGATTTTTTAACGTTATAAGCCTTTGCAAGTTCTATTAGTTTAGGGTCAATGTTCCTTACTCCATCTCGAATATTGACATACATTGGTCCAAAAACACCAAGCGCTATAAGCATTATTTTCATCATTTCGTCCACACCGAGAAAAATGATCAATAAAGGTGCTAATGCTGGGAATGGGATGGATCTGAGCATATGACTTGGTTTATTTATTACTGATTCTCCTATTTTGCTTCCGCCAGAAATGATTCCAGATGGCAAAGCAAAAGCAATCCCTAGAAGAAGACCAGCTACAACTCTAAATATGCTTATTGCAAGAGACGGTAGTAATATTCCTTCGTTGTTTAAGTCAACAAATGCTTTTATTACCTCGCTTGGAGATGGCAAAGCGCGATTTTCGGCAGGAGTTAAGGTTGTTAAAAACCATAAAAAAAGAATCACTACAGTCGAAAGCCAAGCTTTTAAAGAAATAAAAGCTTTATAATGCAGTTTTGCAATCGCGCTAAAAAGGTTATTCATAACGACATTCCCTTCGATAGTTTTAGCTATATCAGGTTCGACGGGTATAATCTCAGCAATTACAATTAAATAATTGCACCCCGTGTCAGTTTGTTATTATCGTATAAAGGCATGGACAAATCGCGAAACGCTTAGATTATATAGGCTTGTATCTTTAACGACTTACGCTACGAAATAACGTCCATAAAACGCATTAATCTTGAATATGTTACACAACCAACAAAATGAATAAGGAGTAGTTGTGGCAGCTATTGAAAGCGTATATGCACGCGAAATTTTGGATTCTCGTGGAAATCCTACCGTTCAGGTTTATTTGGAGACCGAAGATGGCGCTCAGGGCATTGGCTTAGTGCCTTCTGGTGCTTCGACTGGTGAGGCTGAGGCTTGGGAGCGTCGTGATGGCGACAAGTCCCGTTATCAGGGCAAGGGTACTTTGGAAGCAGTTAAGGCTGTTAATGAAGTAATTGCTCCAAAGGTTATTGGCATGGATGCCTCTGACCAGCGTGCTCTTGATGAAACCATGATTGAGCTTGATGGCACTCCAAACAAGGGTAAGCTTGGCGCAAATGCTATTCTTGGCGTTTCTCTTGCTGCTCTTTATGCAGCTGCTGAATCTGCAGAGCTTCCATTGTATCGTTACATCGGCGGAACTAACGGACATATTCTTCCAGTTCCAAACATGAACATCATGAACGGTGGCGCTCACGCTGATTTTGCAACTGATATTCAGGAATACATGATTTCTCCATACGGTTTCGCAACTTACAGCGATGCTTTGCGCGCTGGTGTTGAGGTTTATCACACCTTAAAGAACGTTTTGAAGAAGGAAGGCTTGGCTACTGGTCTTGGTGACGAAGGTGGCTTCGCTCCAAAGATGAAGTCCAACGAAGATTCCTTGAAGTACATCATGGATGCAATCGAAGCTGCAGGTTACGAGCCAGGCAAGCAGATTGGTATTTCCCTCGATGTTGCTTCTTCTGAGTTCTACAACAAGGAAACTGGCAAGTATCGTTTCGACGGCGAAGAGCGCGAATCTGCTTACATGCTCGATTACTACGAGAAGCTCATCAACGAGTATCCAATCGTTTCCATCGAAGATCCATTCCAGGAAGAAGGCTGGGATGATTGGGCAGCAATCACCAAGCGTCTTGGTGATCGTTTGCAGTTCGTTGGCGATGACTTGCTCGTCACCAATCCAAAGCGTTTGGCTAAGGGTATTGAGCTTGGAGCAGCTAATTCCTTGCTCGTAAAGTTGAACCAGATTGGTTCCGTTACCGAAACCCTCGACGCTATTGAGCTTGCAACCAAGAATGGCTTTACTTCTATGGTTTCCCACCGCTCTGGTGAAACCCCAGATACAACCATTTCTGATCTTGCTGTTGCTAAGAACACTGGTCAGATTAAGACTGGTGCTCCTGCTCGTGGTGAGCGTATCGCTAAGTATAACCGCTTGCTTGAGATTGAGGAAGAGCTTGGCTCTACCGCTCAGTATGCTGGTTACAGCGCATTCAAGGCTTGCAAGAAGTATATGAAGTAATATACTAGGGCTTTTATAAGTTCTTCATAAGACTTGTTTAAGCTTTTTAAGCTTTGAGCTGAAGTTTATTTTCGGTCAGCCGCAATAAAATGTGGCTGACCGTTTTTGTATATTTTCAATGATTTCTTAAAATTTTAAAAAAATTTTTCTAAAATTACTTTCATTATCTCCAAAATAGTGCTATTTTTGTGAAAAACTAAAAACAGAAGGAGATGTTTCATATGAGAAAAGTCGCTGTTATAGGCATGGGTAATGTTGGTGCTGCAGTAGCCCATCAGCTCATTATTGGTGGTCACGTTGACGATTTGTATCTTTATGATTCAAATGAAGCAAAAGTTAAGGCTGATGCTCTTGATTTTGAAGATTCAATGGATAATGTGCCTTTTAACGTTAATATTACAGTAAATGATTATGAAGCATTAAAAGACGTAGAAGTAATCGTAAGCGCCTTGGGTCATATAAAACTTTTGGATGTTCCTCATCCAGATCGTTTTGCGGAGCTTAAGTATAACCGTAAAGAGGTTGCAGAAGTTGGTGCAAAAATTAAAGCTTCTGGATTCCATGGCGTTTTGATAGATATCACTAATCCTTGTGATGCTATTTGCCAGCTCTACAAGGAAGCTACTGGACTTCCATACGAAAGAGTTATTGGTACTGGCACTCTTCTTGATTCTGCCCGTTTGCATCGTGCTGTAGGAAAGTTCTTCGGAGTTCATCCTAAGGCAGTTAAGGGTTATAGTTTAGGTGAGCACGGCGATTCACAGTTCGTTGCATGGTCTACGGTAAAAGTGTTAGAGCAGCCAATTACTGATCTTGCTGAGGAAAAGAACATTGACTTGGATGCTGTTGATGATGAAACTCGCGAAGGCGGTTTCACTGTGTTCTATGGAAAGAAATATACCAACTACGGTATTGCTGCAGCAGCTGTTCGTTTAGTGAATGCTGTAATGACGGATTCTAGAGAACAGATGCCTGTATCCAATTATCGTGAAGAATATCATTCTTATCTTTCTTATCCAGCGATTGTTGGTCGAGATGGCATTATTGAGCAGTGCAAGCTTGATTTGACTGAAGAAGAGTTGCAAAAGTTGCAGCATTCTGCAGATACGATTTTGAGCAAGGCTCAAATGGAATAGTTGGGAATCTAAGTTTTAAAAGAATTTTGAGTATGATTTTGTGACCAGCTCCTATATATGGATAGCTGGTCACAATTTTTGTATTTTGGCGTGTATTTTGTTCATATTGTGTAATAATGATTTTTTAGGCTAAAAGTAAATATAAGGTGTATTTACACGTCGAATATTTAAAGTAACTTAGAAGTATGGTTTTGAGAAATCGCCGCACGGCAACAAGTACAGTTGATGAATCAAATCAGCCAAAGAAAAAAAGGCTGTTTTCTGGTTCGTTCGTATTTGTTTTTATGATAGTAGTGGCGTTTCTTTGTTCTATAGAATTTGTTTCAACAATTCGAAATTATGCGTTAAGCTTGGCTGAATTACACGCTTTGCAAAGAGATGAGTCTGCTCTAAAAGACAAAAAACAGGAGTTGGATAATAATATTGATCGTTGGAAAGATAAAGCGTATGTTACTGCACAAGCTAGGGATAGGCTAGGATTCATATTCCCTGGAGAGCAGGCTGTTAGAGTTGAACACCCAGAAGCTGTTACAGGAGTTGTGCCAAAATCATTTAATAAAGATGAATCACAGTATGAAGAAAGAAAAGCTCTTCCTTGGTATAGTGATTTGTTCTATTCTCTTCATAAAGCAGATAAGCCAGATGATATGAGTATGAAATCTCAAAACGATGACGTTAACGATTCTAATAAAGATAAGACTTCTAAGCATAATAAAATGGATAAAAGTCGCCAGCAAAATGAGCATCAGAAAAATAAATCGTCAAAATCTACAGATAAGAAACAGAGTAATACAAGTAGACAGTAGTAAGAAAATATTAAAGTACTTTATTTTAAAATCATGCAAATGCATAGGGGAGTTAAAAACATGGATTTGAATATACAATCCTTAGTGGATAGTTTGTTGGAAAACCCTGCAAGTGATGCAGATAAAGACATTGTTAAACGTCAATTGGGAAGATTCCCTAGGGGCATGGTTGCAGTTGGAGCTAGATGCGCTTGTGGACGTCCTCTTGCTGTTATTACAAGACCATGCTTAGAAGATGGAACTCCTTTTCCAACTACATGCTACTTAACAAGTCCAGAAGCGGTTAAAGCAGCTTCGCATCTTGAAGCACAAGGTTTTATGAAGGAATGCAACAATTTATTGAATAATGACAATGATGTTGCTAAAAAATATGAGCAGGCACATAAATACTATTTAGAGTTTCGTCACGAATTAGCTATTCGATTAGAAGATAGTGAAGAGCATATTAAAGATATGAGTGCTGGGGGTATGCCTGTTCGTGTTAAGTGTTTGCATGCCTTGCTTGCGCAAAGTCTTGTAATGGGCAAAGGTGTGAATCCTATTGGCGATATGGTGTTAAGCAAGGTAAAAAATGAATTTGACCCTAATGTTTGTAAGTGCACTACTCCTTGGAGTGATGATGCTAATGAAATTGAAACTGAGAAATTATTAAATACAAAATCTTTTAACACCAATACAATCGTTGGAACTAATAAATCGGTTTGCGTAGCAGCAATTGACTGTGGCACGAATTCGATTAGATTAAAAATTGCAAAAGTTAATGCTAATGGTATGCGCGATGTTGTTCCTAGAATGCTTAGAGTTGTAAGACTTGGTCAGGGAATTGATGAAACGCATATGTTTGCTGAAGATGCTTTGCAGAGAGTTAAATCTGCTGCCAAAGAATTTGCAAAAGTACTTAGTGAACACAAAATAGATGCTATTCGTTTTGTAGCAACATCTGCAACTAGGGATGCGCTAAACAGAGACGTTTTTGAACAGATGATGTTTGATGAGCTTGGTGTACATCCAGAGGTGATTAGTGGAACTGAAGAAGCTGCTTTGAGCTTTTTGGGAGCAACAAGTGTGGTTTCTAGAAAAGATTTGCAAGCCCCTTATGTTGTTGTAGATTTAGGTGGTGGGTCTACTGAGATTGTTCTTGGTGGAGATGGTGTGAATATTGCAGAAGATAAAGTAGATTCCGCGTATTCAATGAATATTGGTTCCGTTAGAATGACTGAGAGACACTTGCATACAGACCCTCCAACAGAAGAAGAAATTTCTTGTGCTATAAAAGATATTGACAAGAATATAGACGAAGCTTTTAAGCATGTTAACGCTGGTAAAGCTCGCACGATTATTGGTGTTTCTGGCACTGTTACAACTATGGCAGCCCTTGCTATTGGATTAAAGCATTATGACCATAAGGCTGTTGATGGAGTAAAAATCGCGTTGGATCAGGCGTATACAGTTAATGACAGGTTCTTGCATATGACAAGAGAACGTAGACGTACTTATGCCACTATTCATCCTGGAAGAATTGATGTTGTTGGTGGAGGTGCAGTTGTGTTGAGTCGTGTACTTGAACGACTTGCAAAAGCGGCGTATGAAGACCATGGTGGTGTTCTAGATACTTTTGTTGCTAGTGAGCATGGTTTACTAGATGGAATCACGTTAGATTTAGGTCGTAGAATTCTCGCCACACGCTGAGTTGTTTTTAATTGTATTATATGGCATAATAATTGTCTGTTGCCTCCGTGGCGGAATTGGCATACGCATCAGACTTAAAATCTGACGCCCTTACGGGCTTGTGGGTTCGAGTCCCACCAGAGGCACAAATATTACGCTGCGAATTTATTTTTTACGTATTTGATGTTAATTTTTTGTTGCAATTCGTAAAAATTTTGGTTTAATTAATCTCTTTTCTATAAAAATATTTGTTTACAGTCTTGCGTTAATCGAGAATCGTACTAATCTATACCATTAATTGCAATAAAAGCAATAATAAAAATACAAGTAATATCGCAAATTAGGAAAAGAGACATAATGGCTGATTTAGAGGTTGCTCCAGACTTTAAAAATGCCTATGATTCTTACGATCATAGTGATTCTGCTCTGTTGAACAAACTGGCTGGCAATTTTACTGTTTTGCCTAACGATAATCCTGTTTCGGATGCAAAGCGAGCAGAGCTGATTGATAAGCCTGCTTTTGGTCAGATTTTCTCCGACAATATGGTCCATATGTCTTGGACTAAGGGAGAAGGCTGGTCAGATAGACGTGTTGAGCCTTATGGACCATTAAAAATGGATCCAGGTGCTTCTGTGTTGCATTATGCCCAAGAATGCTTTGAAGGTTTGAAGGCTTATAAACGAACTGATGGATCCATCTGGCTTTTCCGTCCAGATATTAATGCGGCACGATTCCAGAATTCTGCTAAGCGTTTGTATTTGCCAGATCTTTCTATCGACGATTTTATTGGATCTGTTGCAGCCTTAGTTAAGCGAGATAAAGAGTGGGTTCCAAGCCGACGTGAATATACTCTTTATATGCGTCCGTTCATGTTTGCTTCCGAGCCGTTCCTAGGTGTGCGAGAAGCTCATGAGGTTGAATATTGTGTTATTGCTTCTCCGTCAGGACCATATTTTAAAGGTGGCTTGAAGCCAGTTAGTATTTGGGTTGAAGATCAGTGGTTCCGCACTGGCCCTGGTGGTACTGGTTTTGCTAAGTGTGGTGGAAATTATGCGGCTTCCTTGCTCGGTGAATACAAGGGTATTGAACACGGTTGCGAACAGGTTTGCTTCGTTGATGCAGCAACTAAGACCTATTTGGAAGAGCTTGGTGGAATGAACGTGTTTGTTTTGCACAAGGATGGTCATTTGGAAACTCCATCTCTTACTGGTAGCATTCTTCCAGGTGTTACACGTCGTTCTATTATTCAGCTTGCAGAAGAAGCGGGTCACAAGGTTGTTGAAACTATGATTCCACTTCAGGGATTGCTTGACGATATTCGCTCTGGTGAGGTCACTGAAGTCTTTGCCTGCGGAACTGCTGCGATTATTACGCCTATTGGTCGCTTTAAGTCAGATGACTTCGATCTTAAGGTTGCTGATGGTGGAGTTGGTGAGTTGACTCAGGCTTTGCGTGATGAATTGCTTGGTATTCAGCTTGGAGATGTTGAAGATACTCACAACTGGATGTGGAAGGTGTGCGACTAGTTAAAAGCTGTTTAAGAGCTATTTAAAAGTCGTTTTAAAGCCGTTAGAGTTTTTAGTATTTGGCGCGTCATTTTTTATGTCTTATAAGAGGTGGCGCGCTAATTGTATGCTTAATTAGTTATAGGCTAATTATTAGGCGGATTTTGTTTTTTAAGTGTTTAACTAACCTTGGAAAGGAAATATTGTGGAAGGGGCTTTAGGAGATAACGTTTTCTTCCTTGTTGTTGAATACATTGCTATGGGTTGCTGCGGAATGGTTGGCGGAATGTGGGCTATTCGCAAGAATTATGATATCTTTGCAATAATCACAACGTCATGGCTTACAGCATTGGGTGGCGGAATTGTTAGAGACGTTCTGCTTGGAGCTTTGCCGCCAGTTGGCATTGCGGATAGGGGATTTGTTTTTACTGGTCTTGCTTCGGGTGTTATTGTTGCTTTCGCTCATCTAGAAATTGATGAGTGGAAATGGCTTATGTTAACTCTTGACGCTTTAGCATTGGGGCTTTTTGCTGTAAATGGTACCGCTAAAGGCTTGGATTTTCACATGTCTGGAATGGCATCCGTGTTTTTGGGTATGGCTACAGCTCTTGGCGGTGGTTTAATTCGAGATATGGTTTTGAATCAAGTTCCTGTAATTGTGCGAGATAAGCATTGGTATGCGTTTCCTGCTGGCATTGGGTGTGTTTTAACAGTATTTGTTGTAAAAGCCCAACGTGCAGGGTGTTTCGATGTTATTACAGAAATGATTTTAGACACGCTCATTGTTGTGCTCGTAGTAACTATGCGATTAATGTCGGTAAAGTTTGATTTAACGCTTTTTGGTGCAATGAACCGCAAATCGCCAATAAAAATAAGTAAATATCGTAGACATAACACATATAATCGTAAAATTTCCGATAAGTCTATGAAAAATACAGAAAAAAATAATCAAAATAAATAGAAAATCTAGTCTAATCTGAATAAATATCGATTAGTGTCTAGACTTTGTCTTTGCCTATCTTAATAATGAAACACATCGACCAGAGGTCGCGCTCAACATGAGTAGCAATCACTAGCCAGAAAGAGGCGTTAAGTGATTTGCAAAAGGGGAGAGCGCCGAAGTTTGTAGTCTATTCTTTCTAGCTTACAAGCTGGGACTTGGCTTAATAGGCCAAGGACTGTCGCAGCAATTTTGGCAATTTGCTGCGGAGTGCTATCGACATGCATACTGTTGCCTGTTTGCCTCTGTTTGAATATTGTCAAAAGGAGGAAACAATGAATAACGACAGTTCATCAACTACTGAATCTCAAACTGTGCATCGCAGTTTAAAAACACGCCACATTTCCATGATTGCTTTGGGTGGAAGCATTGGAACAGGCTTATTTGTAGCTAGTGGCGCAACAATCCACATGGCAGGACCTGGTGGCGCGCTTTTGGCATACGCTGCAATCGGTATCATGGTTTATTTTCTTATGACATCTCTAGGAGAGATGGCAACATATATGCCAATTAGCGGGTCTTTTGCATCATATTCTGGAAAGTTTATTGATCCTGCTTTAGGATTTGCAATGGGTTGGAATTATTGGTTTAACTGGGCAATCACGGTTGCTGTAGATATAAGTACGGCAGCAATTGTTTTGCAATATTGGCTTCCTAATGTTCCAATATGGGTATTTTCGCTAACAGTTCTTGTTGTTATTCTTTTGATTAACATTCTTACGGTTAAGTGCTTTGGAGAAACAGAGTACTGGCTTTCGATTATTAAAGTTGTAACCGTTATTATATTCCTTGCTATTGGTTTGCTTACGATTGTTGGAATTTTAGGCGGAAAAGCGCCATTTCTAAGCAACTTTACACATAAAAATGCTCCATTTGCTGGCGGAATCCCAGCTGTTTTAGGTGCGTTTGCAATTGCAGGATTCTCGTTCCAAGGAACAGAGCTTATTGGCATTACAGCAGGTGAATCTGCAACACCAGATAAGAGCATTCCAAAGGCTGTAAAGCAAGTGTTTTGGCGTATTGTTTTGTTCTACATTCTTGCAATCTTTGTAATCGCATGCATTATTCCATACACAAGCCCAAGTTTGCTTGGATCGGAAGCTAGCGATATTTCTATAAGCCCATTCACTCTTGTGTTCCAGCGTGCAGGATTGGCGATTGCAGCAACAATCATGAATGCCGTTGTGCTTACATCTGTTATCTCGGCAGCAAACTCTGGAATGTATGCTTCTACTAGAATGCTTTACGCTCTTGCAAAAGATAATCACGCTCCAAAGATGTTTGGAAACGTAGATAGAAGAGGTGTTCCAATGCAATCTTTGGTTGCAACGTTTGTTGTAGCTCTTTTAACATTCTTGATGAGTATTTTTGGAACTCAAATTTACATGTTCTTAGTTGCTGCAAGTGGTTTGACTGGATTTATTGCATGGGCAGGAATCGCAGCTGCGCACTACAGGTTCCGCAAAGCGTATATTGCTCAAGGAAAGTCTTTGGACGATCTTGTTTATAAAGCTAAGTGGTATCCATTCGGTCCTATCGTGGCTCTTGTATTGTGCATTTTGGTTATTGTTGGCCAAGATCTTGAATCATTCCACACGCTTAATTGGCAAGCAATTGGCATAACTTATATGTCTGTGCCGCTGTTCATTGTGCTTTATGTTGGATACAAGATTAAGTACCACACTAAGGTTATTCCTTTAGATCAAGTTGATTTAACAAAGTGATTAGAATATAAAAAATGCGCTCAGTGATTTTGCTGAGCGCATTTTTATATTGATTAACAGAGGTTATTATTTGTCTCCGTCGCTAGAAATTTTAGGATCTGGCTGTTCCTTCTTTTTCTCTTCCTCTTCCGTCTGCTTTCTTTCTTCTTCCTTCTTTTTCTCTTCCTCTTCAGCTTGCTTCCTAGCTTGTTCTTCAGCTTGCTTCTTAGCTTGTTCTTCTAGCTGCTTCTGTAGGTTTTCGGCAGCATCCCTAATTCGCTTTCTTCTTTCTAATTCTAAACGTCTCTTTTCTGCATCAGCCTTTGCATTTGCTTTAGCTTTAGCAGCTTGTTCGTCAGCTTGACGCTTTGCTTCTTCAATCTTTTTCTGCATGGCGTTATCTGCTTGAACTTTTTCTTCTTGAGTAGGAGGAATATTTTGAATAATAATATTCGGCTTACGCTTTACCTTAGGAGCTATACGAATAACAGGAGCAGTGATCTTCTGCAGTTCCTTCTGGCTTTCTTCAGCCTTCTGTTTCTCCTGTGCATTCGCTGTAGTATCTGTAGATGCTGCAGAAAGCTTATCAATCATTGCAGAAGTCACTCCACGAATACGCTGAGCATTGTCAGAATACCATTGAGTTGCAGCTATAGCTTGAGCTCCCTGAGACCCTAACTCTTCTGGAGAATTAGCATTGCATACAACTGTTTCTGGCAAACGCTGCTTCAAAAGCTTAGCAAGTAATTTTCCATTTTCTGAGTTATCTTGAGCAAAAGAGATAAGAAGAGAATTTTTAGTAAGTTTTTTCCATGACTGGCTTGCTTTGCTAACTTGTGCAACCTTAATTTCGCACTGTTTTCTAGCTTCTTTCATACGAGATGAGTGCTGAATGCTCCAGCAAATACCACCAACGCCTAATACTAAAGCTAATACAATGACGCCAGCAACGAGAATTATCATCTTCTTTTTATGGCCATTATTCGTGGCTTCGGAGATGTTTTCTAACATGTATCATCCTCTGTTTTTATCAATCTTCGCCAAGAATTGCTTTTTGCAAAACAACACTTGTAGTTTACGCCAAACTAAGTACGTGATCCTTGTAGTTTGTAGCATTTTTGATGATTTGCAGGACAAGCAATATTATTTGCGATTCATTAGAATACAATATTCAAATAAATTCAAAACAAAAAACCACCAGGTTCGCTGGTGGTTTTCTTGGCTCCTGCGGCTGGGCTTGAACCAGCGACCATTCGATTAACAGTCGAACGCTCTGCCAACTGAGCTACGCAGGAATATCCTCTGTGCTTGGCTGTGTGCCGTGCACAAGACATTTATATTACACGGAATTTTATAATATGCAAATATAGCGTGTTTGGGCGTGTCGAAAACTCGTAATCGTTGGAATACCAATGATTTGCATGCTTTAACCACATTGATAAAAAAGTGTTCCTAAAAAAAGAATTTTGTGAAAAACTTTCAAATATAAGTAAAAACTTTTAAATAATGCAGATTTTCACTGTTGAAGCATAAAACAAATTTGATTTATGAAAGGAGAAAAATAAAATATCATGAGAAAAATATTTGATTTAAAAATGCTTAAGCCCAGAATCTTAAAAGTCAAAAAATTTATATTAAAACAAAAATCACAGTTTGTTAGAATACTGATTTTTATGATTCTGATTGTAATCATGTTGATTATTCATAGTTGCATAAATCCTACAATAAACAAAAGTATTGAGTATGAATATTTGCAATCGAATCAAACTGATTATAGTGTGTCTTCATTTGACTCTGGTTGCATAGAAAAATCTTTTGTAGGTAAAAATCAAAAAATAGTCGCGAATACAGTTAGTCAGGCTTCAACAGCTTCAACACTAGAAGAAACTACAAATTGTAAATCAAGGATGGTATGGCCAGTAAAAAATGTAAATATTATTAAAGATTTTGATGCTCCAGCAAAGCCATGGCTCGCTGGTCATAGAGGAGTTGATTTGCGAGCAGAGGAAGGAACTGAGCTATATGCTCCATCAGATGGAATAATAAATTTTGCTGGACTTGTGGCTGGAAAATCTGTTGTAACAATCAAACATGGAGTTTTGTCTTCCACATTTGAGCCAGCATATACAGATTTACCAGTTGGAACAGTTGTTAGAAAAGGTCAATTTTTTGGTTACGTAACAGTTGGATCAGATCATTGTGACAATTTGTGTATTCAATGGGGTTTAAAACGAAGAGACAGGACTTATGCAAATCCAAGGAAAATGGTAGCGAAAAAACGAATAATTTTAAAACCAAAAGAAGAGACAAAAGAAGAAAAAAATAGTCTGTAAAATGTGTGTCGTATAGTGTAATAAGAGTCTTGGGCTTAAGACATTGACCTAAGATTATTACATAAGATTTTCTTAAACATATTAGGGAGCGAATATGCAAAAGTATTCTCGTAATCTCGATGAGAAAATTGATTACAATGCAAACATTTTTTCGCTTCTTGAAAGTCGCGTAGAACGTAAGCCAAACGATTCATTGGTTGAGTATGTAGGACGCGACGGGGAATGGAATTCCTACAGTGCTAAAGACTTTAAAGATTTGGTTATATCAGTAGCAAAAGGATTCATAGCACACGGTGTGATGCCGGGAGATACCATATCGATAATAGCGCATACTTCATGGCAGTGGACTGTACTTGATATGGCAATAATGTCTATAGGCGCGTTAACAGTGCCAATTTATGAAACAAGTTCTGCAGTGCAAATAGAAAATATTATTAACGATTCTAGAGTAAGCATGATTTTTGTTGAAGATGAAAATATGCGTGAAACTGTGGAAATATCAAAGAAGTCATGTCCAAGCCTTAACGATGTCTATGTATTAAGCAGAGACGCAATAGATGCGCTAATTGAGTATGGAAAAACAGTTACAGACTCAGAGTTTTATGAAAGAGAAAAAGCTGTTAAAGGCGATGATCTAGCTACAATCGTTTACACATCTGGATCTACAGGAGACCCGAAAGGTATAGAACTTTCGCACGGAAATTTTGTGTTTATAGCGAAATCTGGAATGCTTTCCATGCCAGATATAGCATTAAAAGGCAAACCAAGACTTCTTTTATTCCTTCCTTTAGCACATGTATTTGCAAGATTTATGCAGTTCTTCTGTTTTGCGGGAAATGTAACACTTGGATTGTCAAGCAACCTTAAAACAATACTAAGTGATTTTAAAAGTTTTAAACCAACTTTCATACTTGGTGTACCTAGAATATTTGAAAAAATCTACAATGCTGCCTCTCAAAAAGCTGGTAGAGGAGTAAAAGGATTTATATTTGCTCAAAGCGTAAAAGTGGCAAAAGAATGGTCAAAAGCTCAACAATCGGGGAGAATGATTTCGCCAATGCTGGCTATAAGCCACTCCTTATGTAAAAAGCTCGTTTACAACTCAATTTTGCAAGTTTTTGGAGGAGACGTTGAATATGGTGTTTCAGGAGGAGCGCCATTAGACAAATCGATTTCGCATTTCTTCAATGGCATGGGATTGCCAATTCTCGAAGGGTACGGAATGACAGAAACATGTGCTCCGTCAATGGTAAATCCAACGAAAGGCTATAAAATCGGAACAGTTGGTTTGCCAGTACAGGGAGTGTCTGTAGCAATAGATGATGAGGGAGAGCTTTGTATTAAAAGTCCCGCTGTTTGCAAAGGATATCATAATCATCCAGAGATAACTGAAAAACAAATAGTAAATGGATGGTTGCATACAGGAGACTTCGGATCTTTAGATTCCGACGGTTTTGTAAAAATTACTGGTCGCAAAAAAGATCTGATAATAACAGCTGGCGGGAAAAACGTTTCACCTAGCATACTCGAAGCATCAGTTATGACTTCTTCAATTATTTCTCAATGCGTTGTTATTGGAGACAGAAAACCTTTTATCTCTGCTATTATTGCGTTAGATCTTGCAGAAGTGAATTCTTGGCTGAAATCTCGAGGAGCAAGCCCAGTGCGCTCGCTGGAAGAGGCAAGAAAAAATTCAATCGTCATAAGTTCCGTAGAACAAAGCATAGTTAAAGCAAATTCTAATGTTTCTAGAGCAGAGTCAATCAGAAAATTTGAGATTGTTCCAGATGCTTTTACTCAAGAAAATGGTTTAGTTACACCAAGCCTTAAAGCAAAGCGCAATGCTGTTATAGAACGTTATAACGATCTTATCGAAAATAAGATTTACTCTCCAAGACCAAGAAAATAACGTACTTTACAGTCCTGCATCTGCAAGAGTTACGTATCCAGGGTCAATCAAAAGAGCTTTAAGATTAGTTGCGCTTACAGCGAGAATTGGTTCTGTTATTACAGGTATATCTTTTTCTGATCCACTGTTATTTACAAAAATAGAAATATCTTCGAGTTGAGATAATTTTCCATTAACATTTAGAGAACTACATTCTTGAGCAACATCAGTAGAGATTTTCTGAATGTTTTCGATAGAAGTCATCCATTGCTTTCCATTTACAAGATTTGGTAAGGCATCTTTGTAAGCGCCGTAGCCAGTAATAACAGGCCATTTTGAGTCATTTAACAATTCATTCACTGAATCTTTAAGCTCAGAATCTTCAGTATTTTTATTCTCTTTATTGGATTCAGATGAATTCAAATCATTATTTTTTGTGCTAGATTTTTGTGACTCATTATTTTTCGCAGTAGAAGCAGGCGTTGGAACCTTTTTCTTAGTAAAATTTCGTTTTCCTATAAAGCTTCCGATTATATCTGGAAGAGTAAAGGAAGGGTTAATATCTGCAGAGCTTCCCTTATATCCAAGGTCTTCAAGAGCTTTTTCCACTTGCATAACAACTTGATCATCTAAAGCAATAATGCCATCTACGTGTTTTGTGGAAGTTGTTCCGTTATCATTCTTTATTACTAATCTCGAATTAAGTTCTGCCTTAACAGAGTCAGAATTATCTGCGTCGAAAGCAGCATTTTCCCAGTCATTCTCTGTTGAATCCTTACTAAGTTTTCCAGAAGGTGAAATCATTAATCCAGATGCGAAATAAGGTTTTAGAATTTTCCAGATTCCAGCAAAAGCAAGTCGCGCGAATTCATCATCAAATTCTTGAATTTTGGAACTTGAATTATCAGAATCTGAATTACCATGAGTATTTACTCCAAAATGCATATGAACATTTTGTTTTTGATTGTGGCAAGGCAAAAGTACTTCTACGCTTTTTGGATTATCTTTAGAAGCCTGATTTAATGCTAATTTTTGCACAAGAGTATACGCTTGAATTTCTCCAATGCTCTGAGCAGAAGAAAGTTTGAAGAATGCATCTGGCTTAAAATCTCTAGTAAGCCTAGATAACATAACGACATGCATGCCAGCTTTTTTAGCCAAATCTAATGACGATGTAAGTCTATTTTCTGCTTCCTCTTGTGATTTTAGATCTTCTTCTTTTAGTTGTTCTTTAGGTGTTGTGGGTTGAGTTACGTAATCACCATAATTATTATTACCGTTTTTATTACTCCAAGGAGCAACAACAATAGTCGTATTAGAAAGTTGCTTTTTTACGATGCTATGGATATCTCTGATACTTGTTTTCTTGTTTTTATTTTTAGAAGAATTTTTTGTTTTTAAAGATGTAATCATGCTTACAACGTAATCTTGAATATCTTGACTTTGATCGTATAAGCTGCTGGACGATTTAGTAGTAATAGAATTTTCTGAAAATCCTTGCTTTTTTAACGATTTTACTATTTCTGGAACAAGATTATCCCATGTACTTAATGGAGTTTTTCTACTTAAATTTAGACCATCAGAAGGCGTAAAAACTATAACGTTGCCGTGATTCACTTGAGGCTTTGCGCTAGGCGATGCGTTTTTTGCATTGCTCGATCCGCATGCGCAAATCGCAAGAAGCATTGTGCTAGATACTACAAGAGCAATAGTTTTGCGCAAAATATGCTTATGCGTGCGAATCATAGTAGTTAAGGCCTTTCGTAAATTTTAGTTTTTTGCTTACTTTTATGTTAGTTTCTATTAAATTATCTAATGCAAATTTAGCGATTAAGCAAATCCAAGCACATATCTCGGTATTCGCTAACGTAGCCTCCACCAAAGAAGACACAGTGTCCAGCAATAGGGTAGAGTTGCCAAATTGTCATGCGATTTTCAAAACCAGATTTTAATGGATGAACAGATTGATAGCCATCTAAAATCTGCTTAAAATAGCTGATCCCAAACAGTTGCAGCATTGCTAAGTCTTCCTCACGATGGCCGCCGTGAGCTGCAGGATCAATTAAAACAGCTTCTGTGTGTTCGCCATCTTCGCTTTTAGTCCAAAGCACATTTCCACTCCACAAGTCTCCATGAACTCGCGCTGGTTTATCTTCAGCTGCTTTTCCCAGCAAATCTGGCAGAGCATCAATAACTTTATTTGTAAGATCTAAATCGCTTTTTGTAAGGCTTCCTCTAGAAATACCAAGATTTACCATTGGTAAAAGTCTGCCTTCTGCCAAATAGTCAATAACATTACTCCAAGTGCCACAATCCATTTTTACAGGGTCGCTTAATGGTCCAAAATAGCATGTGCCATCATAATCTGCAGGTGGCTCCCCAAAATATTTCGCACCGAAATCGTGCATATGCGCCAAAGATGCTCCAAATTCAAACGATGCTAAAGGAGTAGGGCTTGTAGTTTCAATGCGTTCAATGTTTAAGTAGTCTTTTCCCCAATCAAAAACTTTAGCTACTTTAGGCCCGCCATAGTCGTAAGCTTCTCGAAGCCAATTAAGGCCACGACCTTCGCATTCAAAGAATCGTTCTGGTGCGTATGATCTACTCTTTTTATACACGTTATTACTCATAGCAACCTTCTTAATGTAGTAGCATATGCGGCTTATAGTTACACACTTAATAAATATTTTATGAATAAACTAAATTATTCCTATCATCACTATTCTAATGAAGTATTAGCACAATGAGCGATGCTGCGTTTAATTTGCAATAAGATTAGTACAATACTTACGCCAAGTAGGATGTGTCCGATTCCTGCTAAACCAGTTATGGAAAAATCTATAGATGGACTGAGATGTAGACGCATTACTTGTGCAATTCCACGAGTAATCATCATTACTGCTGTTAGGTTGAGTCCAATATGATAAGTTATTAAGATTCTCGTAGTTTTTTCGTTACTAAAACTGAAGTTTTTCTCAAATAGTATGAGTAACAGAAAAACAACCATTCCAAGCATAAAGTAGTGTGTGTGAACTATAGCAAGCACAGTCTTTTCATGGAAAGCATTAAATTTTGTAAATTCGCGATAAAAGACGCCGCCAATCATGGCGAAGACAGCATACAACAAAGACGTATTAATATAACGTTTCATAACATGGTTCATAGTAACTTCCTTACGTAGAGTGATAGTCAAATATTTCTTAGTAATGTTGATGTTGTTACAAGTGTTTGTAAGCGCTATTGCATAGTATGAGTGTTTTTGTAACGCGGACATGCAGTTTTAGCAAAATGATATCCAAAAAGCAATCCTGCTAGAGTAAGAGCAGAACCTAATCCCGTATAAAATACGGCTATAAATTGTTCTGGAGCTATATTTGTTGCACGAAGAACAATTCCAAAAGTCATCATAAAAGCCATGATTATGAAAGATTTAACGTCAAAGAATTTAAGGAAAAATTGCTTGTTTTCTTTGTATGCGTTAATCCTAGCAGTATGTTTTTTAACAAGTTTTCCGAAAATAAACACTTGGAATATTGCAAAAACAGCTAAAGATAAAGCGAAATTAATGGGAGATAAAAAGTTTGAGTATGCAATAATACCAATCCTAAGAATGTTGAATCCAGCAAAACACCATACAATGCATGCGATTAATAAAAGTGTGTTCTTTGATACCTTCATAACTAACCTCGTTAAATCACATTATTCTTAATAAAATCTTATGTTGAACGTTTAAAACAATTGTAGTAATGATTTTTATGAAAAACGCTAAATAAGAGTATTTTGTGAATTGTGCATTAAAACTTTCAAAAAACACAATAAAATATGATTAAAAGTTGTAAAAAGTGTTGCAAATTGACGATATGAGTCGCTATAGTGCTTGTTTATGGAAGACAACGATCAACAGTATTCAACAGCTGACAATAAAGCTACTATTGCTGAGCCAGCTTTTCGTTACAATGCGCAGCTCGCACAAGATATTGAGCAGCGCTGGCAAAAGACTTGGGACGAGCAGGGCACGTTCTGGGCTGCTAATGTTAAGGGCGATTTGAAGGATGGCGAAGGCAGATTGGCTTGTGGCCGTCCTTCTTTCTTTGCAATGGACATGTTCCCTTATCCTTCTGGAAAGGGCTTGCATGTTGGACATCCTCTTGGATATTTGGCAACGGATGTTGTGAGCCGATATCACCGTATGAAGGGCGAGAATGTTCTTCACGCGATGGGCTACGACGCTTTTGGACTTCCTGCAGAACAATATGCTGTTCAAACAGGTCAGCATCCGCGCATTACTACTGAGGCAAATATTGCAAATATGCGCAGGCAGTTGCATCGCATGGGGTTGAGCTTTGACGATCGTAGATCTTTTGCAACTATTGATACAAACTACGTTCGTTGGACTCAATGGATTTTCTCGAAGCTTTATGACGCTTGGTATGACCCTGATTTTGTACGCAAAGATGGCGGTAAAGGTTCTGCTCGACCAATTGCTGAGTTAGTTGATGAGTTTAAGAGCGCAAAGCGCGAAATTCCTGGTTTTGCTGACAAAAAGTGGGGAGAGCTCAATAAAGTAGATCAAGCGGATGTGTTGAATGACTTCCGCATCGCTTACATTTCTAAGTCTCCTGTAAATTGGTGTCCAGGATTGGGAACTGTGCTTGCAAACGAGGAAGTTACTGCAGAAGGTAAATCTGAGCGCGGAAACTTCCCAGTATTCCAGCGCAATCTTCGTCAGTGGTCCATGCGAATTACAGCTTATGCTCATCGCTTGGTTGAAGATTTGGATACTATTGATTGGCCAGAAAAAGTTAAGCTTATGCAGCGAAACTGGATTGGCGAATCTCACGGTGCTTCCGTGCATTTTGAAGTTGAATGTGCAGATGGTGAAACGCGCGATTTGGAAGTATACACTACTCGTCCAGATACGCTTTTTGGTACAACTTTTGCTGTTGTTTCTGTAGATCACCCGATTCTTGAGCACGTTCCAGAAGCGTGGGAAGCTAGCGTTCCAGAAAGCTGGAAGGGTGGCTACGCAAGCCTTAAGGAAGGATTGGCAGAGTATCAGGCTCAAGCTCGCGCTAAAACCGCTAAAGATCGTACGGAAGACGCTGGTGCAAAAACTGGTTTGTTTACTGGTCTTTACGCAATTAATCCTGTAACTGGAGCAAAACTTCCGCTGTTTGTTGCAGATTATGTGCTTATGGGTTATGGAACGGGCGCAATTATGGCAGTTCCTGGCGGTGACCAGCGCGATTATGATTTTGCTAAAGCTTTCGGCTTGTCTGTAATTTACACTGTTAAGCCTTTGCCTGATTCTGGCGAAAAGCTAGAAGATTATGATGGCAAAGCTCCGTTTGTTTCTCACGATGGAATTGTTATTAACTCTTCTGTGGAGCATACTTATAAACTCGGTGACGCTTTGTCTATTAACGGTTTGCGCGTAGATGAAGCTATTAAAAAAGTGACGACTTGGCTTGAAGCAGCAGGCGTAGGCGTTGGTAGAGTTTCTTACAGACTTCGCGATTGGCTGTTCTCTAGGCAGCGCTACTGGGGTGAGCCATTCCCAATCGTTTATGATGAGGATGGTGTTGCTCACCTTGTGCCGGATAGTGAGCTTCCAATTGCATTGCCAGACGTTCCAGATTATCAGCCAAAAACTTACGCTCCAGACGATGCAAATTCTGAGCCTGAAGCACCTTTGAGCCGAAACGAGGATTGGGTTAAAGTTCAGATTGATCTTGGTGACGGTGTAAAAACCTACTATCGCGACACCAACACTATGCCAAACTGGGCTGGTTCATGCTGGTATTACATGCGTTACTTGGATCCAAACGACGCTGAGCATATGGTTGACAGCGACGAATACGACTATTGGATGGGTACGAATCGACCAGGCAAGGAACATGTTTCTGGAGGCGTTGACCTTTATGTTGGAGGCGTAGAGCATGCAGTTTTGCACTTGCTTTACTCACGCTTCTGGCATAAGGCGCTTTACGACTTGGGTTACGTTGATTCTGCTGAGCCTTTCCATCGCTTGTTTAACCAGGGTATGATTCAGGCTTACGCTTACACGGATGAGCGCGGGCAGTACGTGCCAGCTGATGAGGTTGAGGAAGGCGCTAATAACGGCGCTGGTGAGCCAACATTTACTTGGCACGGCGAAACCGTGAATCGCGAGTTTGGAAAGATGGGTAAGAGCCTAAAGAATATTGTGACTCCAGACTACATGTACGAAAACTACGGTGCAGACACGTTCCGTTTGTATGAAATGAGCATGGGTCCACTTTCTGAGTCTCGCCCATGGAATACGCGTAACGTTGTTGGAGGCATGCGATTCTTGCAACGCTTGTGGCGTAACGTTGTAAACGAAGAAACTGGCGCTTGCGTAGTAACAGAAGATGCTTTGGACGAAAAGACGCTAAAGCTTCTTAACAACACGATTGCAGAAGTAACTGTAGAAATGGAAGCAATGCGTCCAAACACTGCGATTGCTAAGCTGATTGTGTTGAATAATCACTTAACGTCTCTGCCTCACGTGCCTCGCGCAGCAGTTGAGCCGCTTGTTCTTATGCTTTCTCCAATTGCACCGCATATTTGTGAAGAAATGTGGAGCAAGCTTGGACATACTAAGTCGATTGCTCACGCAGATTGGCCAGTTGAAGATTCCCGCTACGTTGGTGCAGATACTGTTACAGCTGTTGTACAAATCAAGGGCAAGGTTCGCGCAAAGCTTGAAGTTGACCCGAATATTGATGCTAGTGAGCTTGAAAAGCTTGCTTTAGAGGCCGTAGCTGATCGCTTGGGTGGAAAGAAGCCGCGCAAGGTGATCGTGAAAGCACCAAAGATTGTGTCTATTGTGCCAGATGAAAGCTGAAACTCAATGTTTTCTAGGCAAAATAGCCTTTAACCACATTGGTTAATTTTACTTGAAAGATGCTTATCTTCATTTAATAGTGGAGGTAAGCATCTTTTTTTTATTTAACAATCAAAAATAAATAGGCTGAAAGAAGGAGGTGGTTAAAATGAACAAAAACAATAGTAACGTTCTAGAAAGATTGGCAGCTATTGATGCTTTAAATAATAATTATGAAAATTCAAATTATTTGCAAAATACTTTGAATGATGATTCTAAAAATCGCATATTGGCACAAGAGAAAAACAATTCTATAGATTATCAGCTTGCTGATTTTTGCATAAGCTCAAAAGATTCTGCTTCAAATATTTATAATCTTAATAAACGAAATAATTTTGAAACAAGAAATCTCGTTAGATTACGAATAAAACCAGTACATGCTTTGTCTATTATGCTAATTCTCGTAGTATTCTTAGCATCAAGTTTAACCATGCTCATATGTCAATCTAGAACTTATAACAAGATTTATTCTTATCAAGCACAGAGAGAATCTAAAGTTAAATCTTTAAGTAAAAAATTTGAATCAAATAATAAAGATGATGATGAATATAGCAATGATTCTAAAGAGGATTCTAAAAAAGACTTACATACAAATGAGACTAAAGATTTAACTGTTAAAAATAAAAATGAAGATTTTAGTGATAGCACGCACAAAATTAATGAAAATGATATAAGCAAAAATAATAGTGTCAACAAAGATAAAAGCGGTTGCATAAATATAAACACAGCAGGGTTGGAAGAATTACAAACTCTAAAAAGTATAGGGCCAAAAATGGCTCAAAGAATATTAGATATGCGTAAAAAGTTGCGTGTTTTTAAGCGGGTTGAAGATCTTATGCAAGTTAAAGGAATTGGGCAAAAGACTTTTTTAAAACTTAAATCAGCAATCTGCATTAAGTAAATTTATGTGATTTTTAAGGTTGGAAAATGAAAGAATTATATTGGGATCTTGAAAATGGAAACAAAGATTTTAGGCTTGTTCCTATTGCGTTTAGCGTATGGTTTGGTTGCTTATTCGCTCGATTTATAGTTGATTCACAACAAGATTTTTTCTGTATGATAATCGCAATATTATCATTTGCTCTTTTGTGCTTTTATACTATTTTTTCAATGGGAAATTGCATTTTTACGTGCCGCTTAAAGAATACAACTGATTACAAAAGTCGCATAAAATCAAAGTTTTATGAGTTAATTAAAAAATTAAAAATAATAGGATACAAGCATGCTTTTTTAACAAGTTTTTGTACGTTTCTAGCAGCTTTTATAATGTGTTCAATTATTCTAAACATAGAACATATGGACCCTGTTTTTAATGCTATTAAAGATCTAAAGCAAAGTGATACAGAATATAAATTTAATAGAAAAAACGATGTTCAATCCATCAGATTGCTTATGGATATAACGTCTCCTCCAAGAGTATCGCAATCCTTTAAGGGGGATTGCGTATTAAACGTGAATGTAAAACAGATTGAAATTATGGATAAAGAAAAAGTTATTAGTAGGAGTAAAAGCTTTGTGTCTGCTAAACTTTACGCTTTTAATCCAGATTGCAAAATAATGAACTACGGATACAAGATAAGTAGTTTTGGAAAAATTTCGATTTCAAAATTTGACTCTCATGCGATAGACATTCAAGTTCCTAAAGCAAACAAAACAGATAAAACGAAATTATATAAAGTAGAAGTTATTGAAAAAGCTAATCTTTTTAAGACATTACTAAATACATTGTGGAAAGAATTTTACAATGTGACTAGTTCTTTAGATGAACAGGGTCAAATGCTTGTTCCTGGTCTTACTGTAGGACTTTTAGGACAAGAGCATTTAAGTGATGTAGAAGATTTACGAAAAGTTAGTATCGATAGCACTTATGCGAATACTATGAAACAAAGATTCAAAATAGCTGGAATAATGCACCTTATGGCGGTTTCTGGAGGACATTTTTTGCTTTTATCTTGTGTTATTCGTAAGACATGTGCTTTTTTGCTTTTGCCAAGAGTAGTGAGCGCAATATTTGAAGCTTGTGGTTATATTCTTTTATCGTGTATTGTGTATCCGTCAGCATCGGTTCTTAGAGCGCTTATAATGGGTTTAATTTCTGCCGGGGCATTAATGTTTTCTAGACAATACCAGTCTGCTAGTGCTTTAAGTCTAACTGTTATAAGTGTTCTTTTTATTTGTCCAAAATATGCATGGGATTATTCGTTTGCTCTTTCTGTTTGTGCAACTTTTGGAATAATTGTTTGTGGAATGTCTTTAAGAAGAATCTTTTTAAGATATATGCCGTCTAGTCTTGCAAGCGCATTAAGCATAACGTTGTGTGCACAGTGTTTTACGCTTCCTGTACAAATATTAATGCAACCGCAAGTATCTTTTATATCTGTTATAGCGAATTTAATTGTTGCACCTTTTGTTGATTTTGCAACAATATTTGGTCTGCTTTCGCTTATATGCGCTAATTGGAGTTATTCTATTTCTCTGATTTTTGCCACAATTTCATCTTTTGGAACAAACATTATGGCAAATTGTGCATGGTATTTGGGAGATTTACAAATTGGAACAATACCTTGGGTTAATGGATCTTTAGGTGCGTGGCTAATCGCGTGCGCTGAATTCGCTATCTTTTTATTAGTACTTATCATAAATAAATATTTTAGAAAAAGTGAATCATATAATAGTTTAAGGATACTTTTACAAGTTAAGTCAAATCGTTTTAAGCAGCTTATAAATGATTCAACAAAACTTTTTGAATGATTAAGTGTTTTAAGTTTTATATAGTTTGTACAATTAATAGGCGTGCAAAATTAAGCGGATTAAATAAAAACAAGGATATTCGCGTTAGTTAAATCGTGAGAATATAAATATTCTTAAGGAGTACGTATGCAAGCGTTAAAAAAATTTGCGCCATTTACAGTTGTGGTGGGCGGTGATGCGTATTTAAATGATCTAAACGCGCGCGACTTAAAAACTCGCATATTAGGCTCCTACCCAGATGCAGATGTTATAAATTTAGACGCATTAAATGCCGATAAATATGCTTTTATAACTGCTACAGGACCATCACTTTTTTCTAGCGGAACAATTGTTGTTATTAATAATCTTGAACAAGCTAATGAAGATTTAGTTGAATCGATAATAGAGTTTTGTACTAGAGAATCTAAATCTAATAACAATGATTGCTGGGTTATTGCGCGCCACGAAGGAGGTGTTAAAGGAAAGTCAATTGTTACAAAACTTGAAAAAGCTGGAGCAAGTAAAATAACTGTACCAGATCTTAAAAAAGATGATGCAAGATTGAATTTTGTGCTAAGTCTTTTTGAAAGGCAAAATCGTAGTATAGAGCCTGCAGCAGCTGGACGCATAACAGAAGTCTTAGGCGGGAAAACCGACCAGTTGGCGGCTCTTTGTTCTCAATTGTGCTTTGATTTTGAAGATAACCCAATCACACTAAAAATAGTTGACCAATATTTAATATCGGATCCGCAAGTAACTGGATTTTTTGTAGCAGATAAAGCTGCAGAAGGTAACTATGCTCAAGCTATTCTTGCATCAAGAAGAGCGATTTTACAAGGCGTTGATGCTATAGCATTGATTGGGGCTTTAGCTGCAAAAATGCGAATAATTACAAAGGCTATAGCTGTTAAAAACGGGGAAATTTCTAATGCTCAAGCAAAAGTTAACCCTTGGGCGTTAAAAATGGCTATGAGGGATTTAGGTGGATGGAATGATGATGGGATTCGTAAGTGTTTTAAATGTTTAGCGTGGGCAGATGAGCAATGCAAAGGCGGAACAAGTGATGCTGATTACGCTTTAGAAAAATGCATTAGCATGATTGCTTGTCGTGGGCGTTAATGTGAAAATTTTAAAAGCATAAAGTGTTAAAACATAGAGCGTTAAAAGTCTAATATGAAAGTGTGTGATTTTGGAAAATCATAATATCAAAAAGCTAGTAATTCCAACTGATTCGTGTATGCGAGATCTTGGAAAAACTATTGCAAAAATAGTGCATGAGACAGATGTTATTTTGCTTTCTGGTCCACTTGGTGCTGGAAAAACAACGTTCGCGCAAGGTTTTGGACAGGGCTTGGGAATAAAAGATCCGATAGTTTCCCCGACTTTTACTATTGCTAGAGAGCTAAAAGGCACATTTTCTGATGGAAAAGTTGCGAATCTTATTCATGTAGATGCTTATAGGCTTGGTGGAAAAGATTATGCTCCAGGGCAAGACACTGTTTCTAGGCTTTTAGATGAGCTTGAATCTTTAGGTTTAGATGAAGCATTGGAAGAACCAGGAGAGGGAACTGTTGTGCTTATGGAGTGGGGAGAACAGATGGCTGGTGTTCTTGCTGATGTTCGTCTTGAAATTCATATTGATAGACCGATTGATAAAGAAAAGTCAAATGAGTTTACAAGTGAAGGCAAGCGCGTTGTAACGCTTGTTCCAGTCGGAGGAGACTGGTGCGATCGCTTAAAAATTCTTGATTAAGAGTAAGCTAAATTGGTTGGTTAATTTAAGGAACAAAAATGAGCAATACGCTGATTATAGATACGTCATATGGTTCAACAGTTGGAGTTGTAGGTTATAAGCCAATAGTGGAAACGGATTCGCGTACACATGTTGAAAAGTTGCAAGTAAACATTGATTTTGCAGTAAAAAATGCTGGTCTAGAGCTTAATCAAATAGACGAGATTGTAGTTGGAGTAGGCCCTGCTCCTTTTACAGGTTTAAGAGCTGGGTTGGTTGCAGCTAAGGCGATTGCTTTTGCGAATAACGCAAAGATTCTAGGATGCAACAGTTTGCTTCCACAAAGTTTAATGATTCGTTCTGGCGCTTTTGAAGAATCGCTTAAAGATGGCGTTATCTCTAATAGTGAAATAGTCGAAAATAATGAATCTTGCGTAGCTAAACACACGTATGTTCTTTCGTTAAATGACGCTAGAAGACGCCAAGTTTATATGAGTTTATATGACGATAGTGGTTGTGCAGTAATAGAAATGGACATTGATTATCCTGCAAATATTGTTGAAAGAGTAAATCAATATTTTGAATCAAATAATATTTGCGATTATTGCGTTTGCGTTGCAGGCCATGGTGCTAAAAAATACGCTGAAGATTGGAAGAAAATCGGGAATATATGCTTAATTACAGAGGCGAGTGCTCTTGATTTAGGCGTAAAAGGATTAGAGATATTTAAGCTGTGCGCAAGTCAAAAAGACGTTATTGAACCGCTTTATTTAAGAAGACCAGACGTATCTGTTCCAAACCCGTTGAAGCACGTTTTGGGATCTGGCGCTGCTACAAAAGTGGCGGAAAAATAGGATTCAAGCGAAGTACACATATGATTGTAGACATAACTCGCTCAAAATATCCAGCTTGTGCATCAAATAGTCAAAGCTGCGCAATAGAGAAAATTGATTATGCAAAATATGAAGCAATAGTTTCTCAAATTGCAAAAATCGAAGCAGACTTGTTTGGACCAGGATGCTGGAACAAGAACATGATTTTGCAAGAGTTACAAGCACCAATGCGCGCGTATTATGCAGATGTTGATCTAAACACAAATACGGTAGCTGGGTATGCGGGATTTTGGTTTGATGGCGACGACGCTCAAATAATGACAATAGGTGTTGCAAAAGAATATCAAAAGCGAGGAATTGCAAGCAATCTTCTAAAAACTATGATTGAAAATGCAAAATCAATAGGCGCAAAACGAATGCTTTTAGAAGTTAGGGTAAATAACAATCCAGCGCTAAAACTGTATGAAAAATTCGGTTTTACAAAAATGGGATTAAGAAAAAGATACTATATGCCAGAAGGAATAGACGCATATACAATGTGCGCACAAATAGACGATTTAGAAGACTTAGAAAATTTAAAAAGCTCAAAAAGCTTAGAAGAATCTAGCGAAGCTTATAACAGCGCTAAAAGTGAGGATAATAATGAGTGAAACAATGAATAAAACAAGCGAGCCAATAGTTTTAGGCATTGAATCAACTTGCGATGAAACGGCAGCCGCAATCGTTAAAGGAAGAACATTAGTTTCTAACGTTGTAGCATCCTCAATGCAAGAACACGCACGCTACGGTGGTGTTATACCAGAAATCGCATCACGCGCGCATGCAGAAGCATTCGTGCCAGTGGTATCAAAAGCATTAGCAGATGCAAATATGGATTTAAGCGATATTGACGCTATAGCAGTAAGTGCAGGTCCGGGATTAGCAGGATGCTTAGCTGTTGGAGTTTCGGGAGCTAAAGCACTAGCAAGTGCAGCAAAAAAGCCGATTTATGGAATAAACCACGTTATTGGACACATTGCAGTAACGCAATTGCAATTCGGCGATGTGCCTAAAGACGTTCTAGCGCTTATAGTTTCGGGAGGTCACACTTCTCTTTTGCATGTTAATAACATTGCGCGCAGTATAGATGTTGTTGGAACAACATTAGACGACGCAGCTGGCGAATGCTTTGATAAAGTAGCTAGATTGCTTGGATTCCCTTACCCAGGGGGTCCGCATATTGATAGGCACGGGCGCCTTGGAAATCCAAATACTTTGAAAGTTCCACAAGGTCTTACGCAAGGTCGTTCTGGCAAAGAGCATCCTTACGACTTTAGTTTTTCGGGTGTCAAAACTGCTGTTGCGCGTTGGGTGGAAGCTCGCCAAGCACAAGGCTTAGAAATACCAGTTGACGACGTTTGTGCGTCTTTAGCAAACTCTGTTGCGGATGTTCTTTCTCGCAAAGCTATGATGGGCTGCGAGCAATACGGTTCAAAAACTTTGTTGATTGGTGGCGGATTCTCTGCAAACTCGCAACTTAGAGAACATCTTTTAGAGCAAGGCAAAGAGCATGGAATCGAAGTTCGTTTGCCAGAGCTTAAGCTTTGCACAGATAACGGAGCAATGGTGGCAATGCTTGGTGTGAATTTGGTGGAAGCAGGCGTTCGTCCGTCCGCTCCAGATTTTGCAATCGATTCAGCAATGCCACTTACAACCGTTAGCTTATAATAGTAAAAGTCGTTCTGAAGATAAGCGAGGTGTTTTGTGTACGAAAGCTATGCACGTAGAGGAGTTTTGCAAGTTGGTGAAAAAATCCAATTCACCGATAGAAAAGGCAAGCGAATCACAGCACAGCTTACTAAAGGCGGAGTTACACAAACCGAACACGGCATTATTTTGCACGACGATGTTATTGGCAAAACTCAAGGTGTTGTAGTAACAACAGTTAGCACAAAACGTGATTTTGAGCGTAGCAATAAGCAGCTTGACGCATCTAAAGAATCAAACAAGCCATGGATGGCAGCCCGCGCAATAGGCGGATGGGATTATGTAGTTATGCGTCCGCGATTGGCGGATTACGTTTTATCTATGCCAAGAGGCGCTCAAATCATGTATCCAAAAGATATTGCACAAGTGATTTCTTTAGGAGATATTCGCTCTGGAATGCATGTTTTAGAGTCGGGAGCAGGCTCTGGTGCAATGAGCTTAAGTCTTTTAGACGCTGTTGGTCAAAGTGGTGAGCTTACAACAATAGAGCTTAGACCTGATTTTGCTAGAATCGCGCAACTAAACGCAACAATTTACTATGGCGAAAAACCAGAATGGTGGAATCTTTTAACTGGAGATTTTGACTCAGTAGCAAAGTCTCTTCCAGAAGGCTATTTTGATCGCATTATGCTAGATATGCTTGATCCTTGGAACAGGCTTGAACAGGCTTATAGAGTTATTGCTCCAGGTGGAGTATTGGTTGCGTACGTAACAACCACAACGCAAATGTCTAGAATGGCACAAAGTTTGCGTGCTTCTGGAGTTTGGACAGAACCAGAGATTCAAGAAACGTTAGAAAGAACTTGGAAAGCACAAGATTTAGCAGTTAGACCAGATCACGCAATGATAGGTCATACTGGTTTTCTGGTTATTTCGCGCGCAATGGCGCAAGGATTTAATGCGTTAAAAAAGCGCGATCGTGCTACAAAAGATACTGTTAGCGATATTGATGACTTAACTCCCGAAGAGCGCGCAGAACAGTTAGAAGACTTGTCTCTTAGAGATATATCCGATAGAAAGCTTAGAAAAGTCCTTAGAGATTTAGATTTGCAAATCGCACAATTACCTAACTCAAATCCAAAGCCTGATAAGGCTAACTGAAGACTGAGGAGATTAAAATGGCGGCGTCAATCAAAAAAATCGTTAAAAAAGTAAAGCACGCAAAATATGTGCTGCTACTAATGCGCCACGCAAAAGCACAGCCGCCAACAATGGGAGACGATTGGGGAAGGGACCTTAGCGATAAAGGTTTAAAACAAGCAAAAATCATGGCAAAAGGTTTGCAATCTCTAAAGCTTGTTCCAGACTACATTATTTGTTCAAGTGCAAATCGCACCGAACAAACGATGCACAAAATGCTTAAAAAGTTCGGAGATTCTCCAATAGTAGCGTCAAGAAAAAGCTTATATGATGGCGGAATGCAGTCTGTAATGGATGAGCTTTGTGCGATTAGGAGCGATTCTAGAATAACAATGATTATTGGTCATGAGCCAACAATGTCGATGGCTGCGCAATGGCTTTCTTCTCCAGATTCAGATCCTGATATATTAGGAACAATGCGACTCGGGTTAGCTAATGCTTCGATTATTGTTTTAGTATCCGACGTACCTTTTGCATCTTGCGGTTTGCGAGGAGCTAAAGCGTTGGGAATTATAACCCCAAAGGATTTTGAATAGTAAAATACGCATAAATTTGCATAAAATCCTTATAAAATTTGCATAAAATCCACACGAATCATCTGCATAAATCTGCATATAAGTTTAGGTTATAACGACACCCCCAAATAGCTAATGACCTCATTAAGCCAAATGTTTGCTAGGCTGAATCAGGTTGTTAATTATTTGGAGGATATATGCATACTGTTCTTACGTCCGTACAGGGATTCCCACGAATCGGCGCAAATCGCGAGCTTAAAAAAGTTATTGAACGCTATTGGAAAAAAGACGCAACTCTAGAAGAAGTAAGACAAGTTGCAAAAGATTTGCGCAAAAAGCATTGGAAAATCCAAACAGAATCTGGAATAGAACTTATACCAAGTAATGATTTTAGCTATTATGATCAAATGCTAGACACAGCAATCCTGCTTGGTGCAGTGCCAGAACGGTACAAGAATCTAGAGTTTGAAAATGCAGAAGATACGCTTTTTGCAATCGCACGCGGATATCAAGGTGAACGCGGAGACGTAACAGCGCTTCCAATGAAAAAGTGGTTCACAACCAACTACCACTACATTGTTCCCGAAGTAGAAAATCCGCAAGATTTGCATTTAGCTGGCACAAAACCATTCGACGAGTTCAATGAAGCAAAAGCACTCGGAATTGAAACAAAACCAGTGTTGATTGGACCATACACCTTCTTAAAACTAGCGCGCACCCCGCAAGCACAAGAATTAGAAGCAAACAAAGAGACGATTGAAGCATTAGCAAACGCGTATTGCGATATTGTAAAACGATTTGCAAGTCTTGGAGCAAAATGGTTGCAATTCGACGAACCATACTTGTGCTTAGATAAAGAAGATGGAGATTTAAGGATTTTTAGCGACTTATATAATCCGATTCTTCAAAGCAGATTTGAAAGCGCGGATAATGCTGAAAACGTTAAAATTTTGCTTAACACTTATTTTGGCAATATTTTAGACTCGTACAAAACACTAAACGATTTGGCATTTGATGCAATTGGCTTAGATTTTGTAGAAGGCAAAGAAGAAAACCTTGAAGCTTTGCAAAAATATGGAGTAAACGAGAAAACAACTATTTTTGCAGGAGTTGTAAACGGCAGAAACATTTGGAAAAATGATTACGCGCAAAGCCTTGGCTTGCTAGATGCTTTGCAAAAAAACGTTACTAATCGCATAGCTGTTTCCACTGCATGCTCGCTTTTGCATGTTCCATTTAGTACGGATGGAGAAGAGCTTGGCGAAGACGTATTAAAGCATTTTGCGTTTGCTGTAGAAAAGTTGAAGGAAGTAAGCGAAATCGCTAAGCTTTGCGTTTTGAATGATGATGAGCTTAAAAATAGCGAGGAATTAGCGCAAAATCAGGCATTATTCGATGGGTCTAGAGTAAAAGTAGACGAAAATGTTAAAGCGCGAATCGCAAGTCTTAAGCCAGAAGATTTTGAGCGAAAGCCATCTCGCGCGGAGCGTCAAAAATTACAAAAAGAAGCATTAGGATTGCCTGATTTGCCTACAACAACTATCGGATCCTTCCCTCAAACAAAAGAAATAAGATCGATTCGAGCGCTTTATAGAAAAGGCGAAATTAGCAAAGAAGAATACAACGCGTTTATTGCCAAGCAAATAGACGAGTGCATAGAACACCAGGAGCGCATTGGCTTAGACGTTCTTGTACATGGCGAATTTGAGCGAAACGACATGGTTGAATACTTCGGCCAGCATTTGCACGGATTTAAGTTTACAAAAAACGCTTGGGTGCAGTCTTATGGAACTCGATGCGTAAAGCCTCCAATCGTTTGGAGCGACGTTTCTAGAGCGCAGCCAATCACAGTAGAGTGGAGTGCGTATGCTCAAAGCCGCACAAACCATGTCATGAAAGGCATGCTAACGGGGCCTGTTACGATTCTTAACTGGTCTTGGCCTCGCGAAGATATTACGCACGAAGAGCAAACTCAGCAGCTTGCTCTTGCTATTCGAGATGAAGTTTTGGACTTGGAGCGTGCTGGAATTCGCGTAATTCAAATCGATGAGGCAGCGCTACGAGAAAAGCTTCCGCTTAGACGTTCGGATTGGCATAAGAAGTATTTGGACTGGGCGATTGCAGCTTTCCGTCTTGTGCACTCTGCTGTAGCTGCTACTACGCAAATCCACACTCATATGTGCTATTCGGAATTCAACGACATTATTCGAGACATTGATGCAATGGATGCGGACGTGATATCGTTTGAAGCTTCGCGCGGAGATCTAGTTGTTTTGGACGCTATTCATAACGCGAACTTTGAAACAGAAGCTGGCCCTGGTGTTTATGATATTCACTCTCCTCGCGTTCCTAGCGAAGATGAGATTGTTAACAGGATTCACGAGATTTTGCACAAAATGCCAGCAGACAAGCTGTGGATTAATCCAGATTGTGGCTTGAAAACTCGCGGAAATGCAGAAACTTGGGTTAGCTTGCAAAATCTTGTTTCGGCAGCTAAAAAAGTTAGAAGCGAATTGGGCGGTAGTCTAAAATGACGTACAAACCAAAGTTTTCGCTAGAGGTGTTTCCGCCTAAAAGAACATCTCCAATAGGTACGATTTACGACACTTTAGATGGCTTAAGGGGATTGGATCCAGATTTTATATCTGTAACTTATGGAACTGGAAAATCTTCGGATCGAACTGCTACTGCTAGAATCGCCAACACTATTCGATCGGAGTATGGCATTAAAACTGTTGCTCACTTAACAGCAAGATACTTGGATTATGACGATGTTGACGAAGCTTTAGATATGTTTGATAAGGCAGGCGTTAGTGGCGTTTTAGCTTTGCGCGGAGACGTTATTGAAAATCAGAATGCTGCTGGAGTATTTAATCATGCAAGCGATTTAGTATCATATATTCACTCAAAGCGCCCAGATTTGCCTATTTTGGGTGCATGCTACCCAGAAAAACATCCAGAAGCTGCTACTTTGCAAGAAGACATCGATAATCTAAAGCGAAAAGTTGATGCTGGAGTAACTCACTTGATTTCGCAACTTTTTTACAATAATGATGACTTTTTGCACTTTAGGGATTTAGCTAGAAAAGCTGGCATTAACGTTCCAATTGAAGCTGGAGTTATGCCTGTTGTAAATGCTAATCAAGTTAAGCGAATGACAAAAATGTGCTCTTCTAAAATAAGTGAGCCAGTTTTAGCAATGATTGAGCGATGGGGAAGTAACCCAGAAGTCTTGCAAGACGCTGGAAGCATATTTGCGTCTCAACAGATTAACGATTTAGTTGCGGAAGGCGTAGATGGGATACACTTGTACACAATGAATCGTCCTGGTGTTACCAGAAGCATTTGGTCAAACGTTAAGCCACTTTTTACTAAGATAGTGTAAATTTGTAGATTTGTGGTGCAGTGCAAGGATCATGTTGTACTGCACCACAATGTACAGTGGCGTTATGAGCAGTCAAAAAAGCAGTAATAGCGATCTAGATCATAATTTAGGCACTGATTTAAAACAGCATGCGGATTTTAATTTAAGTTTTGCTAAAGAAACTGACTTATCATACAGAACTCTAGTTAAAGCTGGATTTGCTCGTCCAGAATCTGCTCGTAAAACCATAGAAGATATTTGCAAAAATTGTGAGAATAACTCAATTAATGTGCTCAAAATCTTAGAAAGCATAAATAGAGTAGAAGATCCAGATTACGCAATTTTAGCGTTTAAAGATATATATCAATCTCAGAAAAAAACTGTTGAAAATATTGCGGAGAACTCGAATAATTCATTAATAACAAGCACACTTGCGTCTTTAATGCAAGTTCTTGGAGCATCTAAATCATTTGCGATGCTAATGAGAACGCACACCGATTTAATAAACGCTGCAGCAAATGACCCAAATCACTTACTACACATGACTTTAGAAGAACGTGTTTCGGATTTACTTCAAGCTATTCAATCTTATAGTGCAACAGTAGTAAACGAAGAAAAAGATGACGAAAAGAATTGCAATTCGTGCACTGTTCCAATAAGCTCTATGCCTTTTGCACAAGCTGTTTGTGCTCTTAGAGCGAGATATCGCCAGCATATTGCCGCAATTATGGCATATGATTTGGCGAGCGCAGACCCTGTAGAATTACAGCCAGACATAAGTCGTAAACTTTCGGATGCTGCGGATGCGGCTCTTGAAGCTGCGCTTGCGATTGCGCGCGGGCAAGTTTCTGGATCTTGTTGCTGCAGGTTTGCAATAATAGCAATGGGAAAATTGGGAGCGCAAGAAATAAACTACGTTTCAGACATTGACTTAATATATGTAGTAGAACCAACTAATGGCGTTAAACAAGATGAAGCTTTGCGAGTTGGGTCTTCTATTGCACTTGTTTTGCAAAAAGTGTGTCAATCGGTTGTTATGGGTTGTGCGGAGCCACCATTATGGCAAATTGATACAGCGCTAAGACCAGAAGGCAAAGATGGACCTCTTGTTAGGCGCTTGGAATCACATCACGAATACTACGAAAAGTGGGCAAGTAGCTGGGAGTTTCAAGCATTGCTGAAGTCGAGGCCAGCTGCAGGAGATGCGCAGCTAGGTAAAGATTATAGACAAATGGCAGATTCGCTTATTTGGAAAGCGTCTGGTAGAGAACACTTTGTTGCAGATTGCCAACATATGCGACAGCGAGTAGAGTCTTTGATCCCTGTGTCTCAGCGAGATTTAGACATGAAGCTTGGGCGCGGAGGATTGCGAGATGTTGAGTTTACAGTTCAAATGCTGCAACTTGTGCACGGAAGTGAAGATAAGTCTTTGCGAGTTAGAGATACTTTAGGCGCGCTTAATGCACTATCTGCTGGAGGATACGTTTCTAGGTCGCAAGCTGCAATTTTGGCAGAACACTACCGTTTTGAGCGTGTTCTTGAACATCGTCAGCAAATGTGGAGTATGCAACGCACTCATTTATTCCCAGATTTAGGTGCCCAAGGAAATGGTGGATTAGATCGCGCTAGAAGCATTAGTGCGGAAGAGCTTAACAATAACGAACAAATCAGGCGTCTTGCTAGAACTGTTAGACTTAAGCCAGAAGAGCTTGTTGCACGATTCGACAAAGCGCGCCGAGAAATTAGGCACTTGCATAAAGATATTTACTACCGTCCAATGCTGCCAATCAATGCGCAAACGGATGCGGATCCTATTGTGTTGTCTGCAGAAGCTGCTCGCGCTCGCTTTGCATCGATCGGTTTTGCTGATGCAAAAGCTGCACAAATGCATGTTGAAGCGCTTACTGATGGACTTTCACGCGCTGCTAAAATCCACAGAATTTTGCTCCCAGCAGTGTTGAAATGGCTTGGAGAAGGGCAAAATCCCGACATGGGTTTGCTTGCTTTTAGGCGACTTTCCGAGCGTTTTGGTGGAAAAAACACATATCTTGGATTTTTGCGTGATTCTCCTAGCGCAGCTCGCAGGCTTTGTCATGTTTTGTCTGATTCGCGTTATTTAGGCGATGCAATGATGAAGTCTATACAGTCAATAACTTGGCTTGGAGACGATTCGGCTCTTACACCTAGAGGCAGAGAAAGTCTAGATATGCAAACGCGAGCAATGGTGGCAAGATATTCAAGCAGTATTGCGGATTTTGCACAATTTTTGCGCGCTTTAAGAAGGCAAGAAATTGAGCGAGTAGCACTTGCTTGGATGTGCGGGATTATCGACGATGATACTTCTATGCAAGCGATGAGTGATGTGTTTGATGCTGTACTTGATGCTGCTCTGCAATGGTCTATGAAAGATGCGTCTTTAAAAATGGGCTTAGACGAGAGTAAAGCTTCGATTGCCATTATTGCCCTAGGACGTTATGGCGGAAGGGAAGTTAACTTCTGCTCGGATGCGGATATGATGGTTGTTTATAAGCCGACGTCTAATGGTGATGATTGCAAGATTGAATATGATTCCGTATCTGATCTTGCTCACCGTTTCGCGCAGACTACTGTAGACATATTGCGCAATATTCTGCAAGGTCCTCTTACTTTAGAACCAAAAATCATGGTCGATTTAGATTTGCGACCAGAAGGTAAAGATGGTCCGCTTGTGCGTTCTCTAGAATCGTGTGAGCATTATTACCAAAAGTGGGCTAGTACGTGGGAAAATCAAGCACTTTTGCGCGCGCGTTTTGCTGCAGGGTCGAAAGATTTGGCAGATGATCTGCTAAGCGGAGTAGTAAACGACTTGCGCTATTCACCAGATGCTCTTAGCGAATCTCAATTGGCGGAAATTCGTAAGCTTAAAGCGCGTATGGAAGCGGAACGCTTACCAAGAGGCGTTAGTAGAGACAGACATTTGAAGCTTGGCCGCGGTGGTTTAAGCGATGTTGAGTGGACTGTTCAGCTTCTGCAATTGCAATATGCTGGGAAACACGAGTCCTTGCGCGTAGTTGGCACAATGCAAGCATTGAAAGCGCTTAAAGAATTGAATTTGATTGAAGATGAAGACGCAAATGTGTTAGAAAAATGCTGGCATATGTGTTCTGCAGTGCGAAATGCGAACTTCTTGTGGTCTGGTTCCTTGGAGCGCGCGGATGTTCTTCCAACAGACTCTTATTCTTTGGGTGGAATCGCCACTTATCTTGGATACGATCCAAACCAGGGTCGCGTTTTTGAAAACGATTTAATGGCTGTTATGCGTCAATGCCGCGAAGTCATGTCTCGTATTTTCTACTGTCGCTAATATTTAGAAACATTTTTATTGTGTCGCTAAGTCTGACAAATCGTGTACAATCTACAAGGTCGCGTGTGGTCGCGGTCGTTTGCCAACTAGCGAAAGGTAAGCGGTTCTATTATGACGAACGCATTTTCTGATTCTTCTAATCAAGTTTTTTCTCGTTGCGCAATTGCTCAATCGTTAGCAAACAAAAGCGTTGTTACTTTAGACGATATTTCCACGGCGCAAATACGAATGCTTTTAGACAAAGCCCGATATATTGACGAGCAAAGAAAAGAAGTGGCCCACACTTGCGATGGCAGAGTGTTGGCCACTCTTTTTTATGAGCCGAGCACGAGAACGCGACTAAGCTTTGAAACAGCAATGCTTCGCTTAGGTGGAAAGGTGATTGGTTTTGCAGGCGCTCAGCTTTCTAGTGCAAGCAAAGGCGAAACTGTTAGTGACACTTTAAAAGTGGTGTCAAATTATGTAGATGTTGTAGCAATGCGTCATCCTAAAGAAGGTGCTGCATTTGTGGCGTCGCATGCAGGAAGTGTTCCTGTTGTTAATGCAGGAGACGGCGGCCATATGCATCCTACTCAAACTCTTGCAGATTTAGCTACAATTCTTGCACGATTTGGCAGGCTGAATAATTTAACAGTTGGTTTATGCGGAGACCTAACATACGGTCGCACTGTTCACTCGCTTATTGAAACTTTATGCCGTTTTGGAAACGTTCACTTTGTGCTAATTAGCCCAGATGAGCTTAAAACTCCTCAGTACGTAATCGACCGCATTAACGATACGCCTTCGTGCTCTTACGAAGAAACGCACAATTTGATGGAAGTTATTGGCAGTCTAGACGTTCTTTACATGACTCGCGTGCAAGAAGAGCGTTTTACAGATCGCGAGCAATACTTGCGACTTCGTGACACTTACATTTTGACAGAAGAAAAATTGCAAAAAGCAAAATCTTATATGCCAGTGCTTCATCCACTTCCTAGAATTAACGAAATCGCTGTTGATGTTGATGACGATCCTCGTGCAGCATATTTTGAACAGGTTAAGAATGGCATGCTTATGCGAATGGCATTAGAAAGCTCTGTTCTTGGAGATGAGCTTCCAGGATATGAACCGACTGATTTTGTCAATGTTCCTAAAGATGAGTTGGAAGCTTACGATGCTCATGGAATTTCGTTGGCTAATCCTCGCGTTCACATATCTGACGAGAATGCTCCAGAAAATCTTATATGTCCTAACTCTCGTTGCATAACAAATAGTGAGTTGACTCTTAAGCGTAGATTCTATAAAGCTGAGTCAGATAAACATGAGTATCATTGCTTGTATTGTGATGAAGAATTGCAGTGAATCCAAGTAGAATATACGTGAATAATATAATTCAAAATTAAAAATAAAACTGAATAAAAAATAGAAATAAGCAAAACTAGGAGCAATATGAACGACTCACGCATGTTAACCTTGCGAAATATTGCCGTTTGGGATACTGGCGAGCGAATCGATTTGGTTGTAGATGGCGTTAGACAAGACGCTTTAATTGAGCAAAATGCCCGAATTTACGGGGAAATTGATGCAAGCGATTGGATTGTTGCTCCTGGTTTTGCAGATCCGCACGTGCATTTTAGGGATCCTGGTCAAACTGATAAAGAGACAATGATGACTGGGGGCAATGCTGCGGCTGCTGGAGGATATACGAATGTGTTGATTATGCCAAACACAATTCCAGCTGTTGACGGTGAGCCTTGGAATGATGCTCCTTTTGATGTAGAAAACGTTATAGATTTTTTGCAAAGATACGGGTGTATTTATGGCGTAAAATTGCCAGTCCACTACGATTTAAGTGTTTGTGCTTCAATAAGTAGGCAAGGTTTAAAACCAAGCAATATTGAACTTTGGAAAAAATATGTTCATGGTGTTGATGATAATCAAAAAACTTCGCCTATGAAAAAGCATCCAATTACTGCCATAAGTGATGATGGTTCTGCTGTTACAAATTCGATTTTGCTAGACGTTCTTAAAATGGCGAAAGAAACAGGATTACCGCTTCTTGAGCATTGTGAGCACCATGATTATGGCTCGGTAAACGAAGGACCAGTTGCTAAAATTCTAGGTGTTGGCGGAATTCCTGCGTCTACGGAGCTTGCGATTGTTAATAGGGATATAGAAGCAGTTCGCAAAACAGGTGTTCACGTGCACTTCCAGCATGTTAGTACGGCTGCTGCTTTTGAAGCTATTCGCAAAGCCAAGAAGGAAGGTTTGCCGATTACTTGCGAAACAGCCCCACATTACGTTGCTCTTTGCGATGAGGATGTGCTTAAGTATGGGTCAATGGCAAAGATGAATCCACCACTAAGATCTAAAGCGGATCGACAGGCAACTCTTGCTGCTATTGCAGATGGCACTATAGATATGATTGCCACAGATCATGCTCCTCACACAGCAGGTGATAAAGCTGGCGATTTTGCTAATACTCCAAATGGGATTATTGGTTTGGAATGTGCTTATGGTGTATGCCGTAAAGTTCTTGTTGATGCAGGATATACGGATGATAAGCACTTAATTGAACTTATGTCGATTAATCCTATGCAATTTATGAGTAGAAGGCCTACAGATGTTGCAGCTTTGCTTAACGTGTCTTCGCGTTGTGCCGTGAGACGAACATTAAAATTAAGTGAAACTGAACATCCAGAAAATATTGATTTAGTGCTTATTAATATGCGTGAAAAATGGAGCGTTGATGCGAATTCATTCCATTCAAAGGCTCGTAATACTCCATTTGAAGGATGGCAGTTACAGGGAAGACCAGTGGCTACTATTGTTGGCTCAGAGATCGCCTTTTCTCGTATGTAATTTGTGTATTTTATAAGTCGTGTTTTATAAGTAAAGACAAAGACTAAAAACTAAAAAATAGTTTGCGGCTAGTAGAGGAACAATATGGACGAACTGATAGAAGAAATAGCAGCGAAGCAAAACCCTACTGTTGTTGGATTAGATCCAAAGCCTGGGATTTTGCCTGCGCAAATTTTAAGTGGATTATCTGATGAAGTTTTGCAAGAAGTCGAAGATGAAGAGGCTTTGCCAACCTTGCTTGCTGCATCGTACTTTGAGTTTAATCGTGCGATTATTGATGCGATTTACGACATTGTTCCAGCTGTTAAGCCGCAAATTGCAATGTATGAGGCGCTTGGTTCCGCTGGAATAGACACTTATGCTATGACTTGTGATTATGCAAAATCACGTGGGTTATTTGTTATTGGTGACGCAAAACGAGGCGATATTGGTTCCACGGCAGCTCAGTATGCAGCACATTTGCGAGGATTTGCTGATCTTGATTCGTATTTTAAAGATGATTCTTACGATTTTAACGAATCTTTAGTTAATCTTCTTAAAAGCGCTAGTACAAAAGATGTGTGGCACGAGGATTCGCTTACTGTAAACCCGTATATGGGTTCAGATGGTGTTAAGCCATTTATAGATGAGGCAGTAGCGCGTAATAAAAATATTTTTGTTCTTCTACGCACATCTAATCCTTCTAGCAAAGAGCTTCAAGAACTTGTTGTTGAAGATGGCAAACCAGTTTATGAGCATATGGCAGGTTTGATAGAAAAATGGGGTGAATCAAATATTGGGACTAGAGGGTATTCGCGAGTAGGAGCAGTAGTGGGAGCAACTCATCCAGAAGAAGGTAAGCGTTTGCGCGAGATTATGCCGCACACTTTCTTCCTTGTTCCAGGTTATGGTGCACAAGGTGGAACGGCACAAGATGTTTCTGGAATGTTTGATGAAAATGGTCGAGGTGCAATAGTGAATTCTTCTCGCGGAATTATTGGTTCTTGGCGAAAATCGCAAGATTATGTTAAAAACAAGTCTTCTCTTTCTCTTAATAATATTCTTGAGATTGTATCTGATTCTGCTCGCAAATCTGCTTTAAACATGAGGGATGATTTAAGACAAGCAGTATATAAATAAATCGTGTGTTAGTGTTAATGCAAAGCGAATCACAATTCGGAAATGTTTCAAAGTCATTGTGTCAAAATTGTGAATATGCGCGTGTAAAAACAATTATGCATGTATAACTAAATATAACTAAAACTAAAAATAGCTAAAGATAACTAAATTACGCAACGATACGACTACATAAGGTAGGGTAAAACTAGATGAGTGATGGCATGTTTATTCAAACTCGAAAATCTTTGAGAAACGCCATATTTACGTTACGTGAAGACGCTTATGATTCTTCGGGCGCAGATTCTTTTAGTGCAAAAAGTTTGCACGCTGATGATTTAAAATACACTCGTCTTTTAGGTCGCCGTGCTATAGAAGTTCTTGATAATCAAAAGCTTGATGAAGGTGTGTATCGCTTAGTTTTGCGCGATGATGCTATTGCTAAAACGGCCACTCCTGCGCAATTTGTTAATTTATATTCTCCAGATTCTACAACTATGCTTCCTAGGCCGTTTGGTGTTGCAAGCGTTGATGGAGATACTTTTACTCTTATTTTTGCTGTGATTGGTAAGGGCACTGCCGAATTTTCAGAACTCAAAGCAGGAGATACCGTTGACGCTTTAGGGCCATTAGGACTAGGCTTTGATATTTCTAAGCCAGCGCACTATGTTCTTGTAAGCGGGGGATTGGGTGTTCCTCCTTTGATTTGTGCTGCACAAGCGATTGCAAAAAACAAGAATTGCAAAGTGACTGCGGTTCTTGGATATCGCGATAATCATTTTGCTGACTCATTTATGAAAGAATACGTTGATAATGTTTATAGCATTAGCAACGCGCAAGGAACTGTTATTACTTTGCTTAATGAACTCGAGCAAGAAAATCATTTTGATTTTAATGGCGATTTGCCTATTGTTGTTCTTTCTTGCGGTCCTATGCCAATGATGAAGGCTGTAGCTCATTGGACGCATGAGCGTAATGTTAAATGTCAATTAAGCCTAGAAGCAAGAATGGGATGCGGATATGGAACTTGTGTTGCTTGCGTCGTAGATACTTTAGAAGGCAGACTTAAAGTTTGTAACGAGGGGCCAGTGTTTGACAGCGAAAGATTAGGCTGGGAGTAAAAAGATATGAGTAACGAAATGAATAAAGCTTTGGAAAATACGCAAAATAGCGCGCAAAATAATGCATCAACTCTTGGATTTGACACAAGTCACGTTTGGAAGCACTCAACTAAAGTTGCTGGCGTTGAATGGAAAAACATGGTTGGAACAGCGTCTGGCACATTCCAACTTGCAGCTTGCGCGCACTTTTATGATGTGAGCCAGCTTGGAGCAATTTGCACAAAAGGTGTTTCACCTGTTCCTTGGCAAGGAAATCCTGCTCCGCGCACTGCAGAATCGCCTTCTGGAATGGTGAATGCTGTTGGTTTGCAAAATCCTGGAGTCGACCACTATTTAGTAGACGAGCTTCCAAAGTTAAAAAAGCTTGGAGCGCTTGTAATCACAAATGTTGCTGGCCACAGTGATGACGATTATGCTCAAGTTGTTGAAAAGCTTGCAGATTCTTCTGCAGACATGCTCGAAATTAACGTAAGTTGCCCAAACGTGACTCACGGCGGAATGAGCGTTGGCACGGATCCAGTGGCATTGCACCGCTTAATTAAGCGACTTCGCGCAATGACAGATAAACCAATGATTGTAAAAATGACTCCAAACGTTACTGATATAGTCTCGATTTGCAAAGCTGCTGTTGATGCTGGAGCGGATGCGTTAAGCATGATTAATACGCTTGTTGGTTTGCGAATTGATATTCGAACAGGCGAGCCGATTATTGCAAACCGTACTGGCGGTGTTTCAGGTCCTGCTATTTTCCCGATTGGACTTGGGTTTGTGTGGCGAGTGCGTCAAGCTATGCCAGATATTCCAATTATTGGCATTGGTGGCATTGATTCTGGCGAAAAAGCTTTGGAATACTTGTATGCTGGCGCGAATGCTGTAGAAGTTGGTGCTGCCGCTTTGGTAGATCCTACTGCTCCTATTCGCATTGCACGCGAGCTTGACGATTTGCTTGATTCGCGTCCAAAGCTTGCGTCTTTACTTGCCGAAGGAAAGACTTGGCGCTGAAATTAAGTATTTAGAAAGTATTTAGAAAGTATTCAAAATTATTTTAAGAAAGAGAGCTAATTATGGCAGAATTAGACGAACGTTTTACAAAGTTTTTGCTTGATTCAGGCGCACTTAAATTTGGTGACTTTACGCTAAAATCTGGTCGTCAATCACCTTATTTTATTAACGCTGGAGCTTTTGACGACGGAATGAAAATCGCGAGCTTAGGGGCATATTACGCTCAGCGCGTTGTTGCAGCAATTGAAGATGGCAAACTTCCGAAAGATATTGATACTGTTTTTGGTCCTGCTTATAAGGGTATTCCGCTTGCAGTTTCTACGGCAATGGCTTTGACGAATAATCACAATATGCCTGTTGGTTTTACTTTCGATCGCAAAGAGCGAAAGGACCATGGCGACGGTGGAATTATGGTTGGAAAACCGTTAAAAGACGGCATGAAAGTTCTGTTAGTTGACGACGTGATGACAGCTGGAACCGCAGTTCGCGAAACTTTGCCAAAGCTTAAAGCAGAAGCAAATGTGCAAGTTGTAGGCTTGATTTTGGCAGTAGACAGAATGGAACGCACGAAAGATAGTGAGCTTTCTGCAGTAAAAGCAGTAGAGCAGGAGTTTGGATTCCCAGTTTTGCCAATTGCTAACGTGCGTGAAATTTTTGCTGCAGCACAAAAACTTACTAATAATGACGGAAGTGCTGTTATGGATGAGAATTTAGCTGCTCGAGCTGAAAATTATTTGCGAGAATATGGTGCGTAAATTGTCTGTGCAATATAGACTTATACAATTATAGACTTATATAATTAAGCAATTATATAAGTCATGTATGAGTTGTGTTCTTGCTATTTTATTCATACATAGGTTTGTTAAACAGGAATGGCGGATTATGAAAGAGGACAATAACGAATATCAGGATTTGAATGATATAGATTCATTTAATAATCCGCCTGAGTATGAGCAAGATGCCATTTTTGATCGGTCTAGTAATGATTCAAACAGATCATTATTAAGCGATAAGAAAGCTATTGCAGTGATTATATCTGTTTCACTTATTGCAGTAGCAATTGTTATCGGAATATGGTTATCTTTGTTTGCGCATAGTTCTAGTAATATAAACGCTGGCGAGCCATCTAAAAAGTGCGTGCAGTTGCGTACACAAGTTCTTTCAGCTAAAGCTAATCTTAAAAAAATCATTTCAAGCCAAAACGTGCATGATGCTTCTGAAATAAAATCTTCCGATTTTGATGCTGATTTTGATTCAGTTAAGGATGCTGTTGACGATTTTCAATCTTCCTTAAATTATGCCAAGGATGATTTGAAAAATGATATTTTAGATTGCCCAGTTGGAGCTAGTTCTTACGATTCCCCATCAGTTGAAAATAAGTTTTCCAACCAGTTGGATACTTTGAGTAAAGATGCGGATTTGCTTAAAAAATCTTCTGATAATCTTTTAAAAACACGCAGAACTGCTTTTGGTGATCAATTGTTAAATCTTGTTAAAAAAGCTAGAGAGCTTGTAGAAAAAGCGAAAGATTTGCCTATTTTAGCTGTTGCTTCTAAAAGTCTAGAAAATGCTATTAATGATGCTGGTAATGCTCTTGCTAAAAGCAGCAATAATTATCAAGAGTTAAGACAGTCTTATCAAAAAATAAAAGCTGTTATAAGCCAGTACGAAGATAGAATTAAAAAAATGAGCGATAGATTTTTAAGTAGAGATGGCAATGGGTATCCTTTTGATGCTCCACATCCTCAGGATGATCAAGGTGGCTATATTCCAATGGGTCGTAGTCAAAACTCAGAGTCGTCGGAACAAAACGATCAAGAGTGACGAATAATCGCGTTAAATGCGTGTTGTTATTTCAGTTGTTATTTTAATTAGTTGACGCTTTGTGGCATAATAAGCAAGGTTTATTTCTTAGCTGCGTAAATTGCAGCTTTAATTAACGAAAGAAACGGATAACTCGTGGCACAGACTACCAATGATATTAAGAATGGATCGGTTTTGAACCTTGACGGTCAGCTTTGGACCGTCGTTAAGTTCCAGCACGTGAAGCCAGGCAAGGGTCCTGCTTTTGTGCGTACCACCATTAAGAACGTGCTCTCGGGCAAGATTGTCGACAAGACTTTTAATGCCGGCATGAAGATGGAGTTCGAGACCGTTGATAACCGCACGTTGCAATATTCATACGAAGATGGCGACAACTTCGTCTTTATGGATATGACCACTTACGACCAGGTTTATATTCCTAAGGTTTTGGTTGGCGAGCAGAGCAAGTATTTGCTTGAAGGCACCGACTGCATCGTAAGCTTCCATGACGGCACTCCTTTGAGCGTTGAGCTTCCAGCTTCCGTGATTTTGACTATTACTCACACTGAGCCAGGCTTGCAAGGCAATCGTTCTAACGCTGGTACTAAGCCTGCAACCGTGGAAACCGGTGCTGAAATCCAGGTTCCACTCTTCGTGGGTGAAGGCGAAAAGGTGAAGGTCGACACTCGTGACGGCTCTTACCTTGGTCGTGAAAACTAATTAAATTTTTTGTATAAAGCGACTCGGCGGCGATTCTTGTTGCTGAGTCGTTTTATTTTGCAATAGCTATTTTGTGCAATATTTGATATATATTGATGTAAGTTTAATTCTTGTAGACTTTAATGATCTATAAGACTATGTAGTTTGATAGAAAGACGATACTATGGCACGTTCCACCGCTCGCAAAAGGGCTTTGAATACGCTGTATGAAGCAGATGAAAAGAATCAAAATATTCTTTCTTTGCTTGAAGAACGTTTGAAGGAGCCAGGTGCGCAAACTCCTCTTCCAGATTATGCTGTTGATATTATTCGAGGAGTTGGTGAACGTAGAAATAGGATTGATAAGACATTGAATCGTTATTCTACTGGCTGGAAAGTCGGAAGAATGGCTGTGATTGATCGTAATATTTTGCGAATAGCCGTATGGGAGATTCTCTTAAACGACGAAGTTCCAGATAAGGTAGCTATCGATGAGGCTATTTCTCTCGCAAAAATGTATAGTGATGATGATGCTATTGCGTTTATTCATGGCTTGTTAAGCGCGATTATGGCAGACAAAGAAGCTTGCTTAGCAAAGTTTAATGGTGAGGCATCTGCGGAAGATACTGCTGGAGAAGTTAATGAAACTGAAGCAGCTGATTCTTCAGATGTTGAACAATCTTCTAATGAATTTAATACTGATTCTGTTGAGTGAATTTAAAATTGCGTATAATCCGTTTAGTGCAGTAGCGTTAAGCGGATTTTTTTTTATTATGAATTCGTAATAATGAATTCGTAATAATGAATTCGTAATAATGAATTCGTAATAATAATTTGCATTGAGAAATTGTTGATAGCTATTATCGGCGCGTCGCCGTCCGCCAATCTGAGTAGACTTGCCACGAATAACCTAAAGCCATAAGGGGGTTAAGGTGGGCTATAACGACACCTTCGCCGGATTCGGCACTGATGATGCAGTATTAGTATTGGAAGACGGACAAGTTTACGTTGGTAAACCATTTGGCGCAAAAGGTTCTACGCGCGCTGAAATCGTGTTCTCTACAGGAATGACTGGTTACCAAGAAACGCTTACTGATCCAAGTTATGATCAACAAATAGTTGTTCAAACGTTCCCACACATAGGAAATACGGGAATTAACAATGAAGACCCAGAATCTTCAAAAATATGGGTTGCAGGATACGTGGTAAAAGCTCCAAGCCCTATTGTTAGCAATTGGAGATCCACTGGTTCCTTGGAAGATGATTTAGAAAAACAAGGGATAGTAGGAATCAGTGGTATTGATACGAGAATGCTGGTACGACATTTACGCTCAGTTGGCGTTATGCGTGCCGGCATTTTTTCTAATGAAGCACTGATAGACAAATCTACTGGAGCAATTCGCACAGTTGCGTCTTTTGTGAATGAGATTAAACAAACTCCTCAAATGCAAGGCTTGCGACTAACTGACGAAGTTAGCACGCAAGAAGCTTATACAATTGAGCCTTGTGGAGATTACGAAGGCAAGGAGCCTCTTTACACTGTTGTAGCTGTGGACTTTGGTATAAAAGCCATGACTCCGCATCGTTTGGCACAGCGTGGATGCCGTGTGCACGTTGTAAGCTACTCAATAAGCTTTGAGTCACTTCAAGCGCTTAATGCAGATGGCGTGTTCTTCTCGAATGGACCAGGTGATCCTGCTCAAGCAAATCGAGAAGTGGAATTATTGCGTAACGTGTTAGACGCAGGATACCCATTCTTTGGAATATGCTTTGGAAACCAGCTTTTAGGTCGCGCGCTTGGGTTTGGAACGTACAAGCTTAAGTTTGGTCATCGTGGCATAAATCAGCCTGTAAAAGACGTGACTACTGGAAAAGTGGAAGTTACGGCTCATAATCACGGATTTGCTGTAGATGCACCTATTGGTAAGACTGTTCAGTCTCCTTACGAAAATGGACATTTTGGTCGCGTAATAGTATCTCATGTAGATCTTAACGACAATGTTGTAGAAGGCTTGCAATGCCTTGATATTCCAGCTTTTTCTGTGCAATATCATCCAGAAGCAGCCGCAGGACCTCATGATGCATCGTACTTGTTTAACCGCTTTGTAGAACTTATGCAAAATCACAAGAATAAAAGCGAAAAATAGTAGGTATAAAGGGATAAAAGGAATTTATAATGCCAAAACGTGCTGATATTAAATCCGTAATGGTTATTGGTTCTGGTCCAATCGTAATTGGTCAGGCTGCAGAATTCGACTACTCTGGAACGCAAGCTTGCCGAGTACTTCACGAAGAAGGAATCCGCGTAATTCTTGTAAACTCTAATCCTGCTACTATTATGACGGACCCAGAGCTTGCAGACGCAACATATATTGAGCCAATAGACACGGCAATTTTGGAGCGCATTATTGCTAAAGAGAAGCCAGATGCGCTTCTTCCAACATTAGGTGGTCAAACTGCTCTTAATGCCGCAATGGACTTGGGTCGTGCAGGAATCTTAAAAAAGTACAATGTAGAGCTTATTGGTGCATCTTTGGAAGCAATCGACCGCGGAGAAGACCGTGAGCTTTTCAAAAAAGTTGTTGAAAAAGCTGGGGCAGAAAGTGCAAAATCCTTTATTGCTCACTCAATTGAAGAAGTAGACAAAATTGTTGAAACACTAGGGTACCCAGTTGTTGTGCGTCCAAGCTTCACAATGGGAGGTTTAGGCTCTGGAATTGCTCACAATCAGGAAGAATTACACCGCATTGCAGGAGCAGGCATTCACTATTCTCCAACAAACGAAGTGCTTATTGAAGAAGGCATTGAAGGTTGGAAGGAATTTGAGCTTGAGCTTATGCGAGATTCCAAAGACAATGTTGTTGTTGTGTGCCCAATCGAAAATGTTGATCCTGTAGGCGTTCACACAGGCGACTCGATTACAGTTGCTCCATGCTTTACGCTAACAGATCGCGAGTATCAAAAGATGCGTGATATTGGCATCGCGATTATTCGAGGTGTTGGCGTTGACACTGGCGGATGCAATATTCAGTTCGCAATCAATCCTCGAACTGGTCGCATTATCGTAATCGAAATGAATCCGCGAGTTTCGCGTTCTTCTGCGCTAGCATCTAAAGCAACTGGTTTCCCGATTGCAAAAATCGCTACAAAACTTGCCCTCGGGTACACTTTGGACGAAATTCAAAACGATATTACGCGTTCAACTCCTGCAAGCTTTGAGCCAACGATTGACTATGTGGTAACTAAGATTCCGCGTTTTGCTTTTGAAAAGTTCCCTGGAGCAGACACTACGCTTACAACTTCTATGAAGTCAGTCGGCGAAGCAATGGCTTTGGCTGGGAATTTCCAGGAATCTCTTGGCAAAGCAATGCGCTCAATAGACAAGCGCCACGCTTGCTTTAATTGGGACGGCGAGCGCCCAAGTAAAGAAGAAGTTGCTAAGCTTCTTGAAGAAATTCATACTCCAACCGAGCACCGCTACTTGCAAATTCAGCGCGCGCTCTGGGGTGGGGCTACGCCTGAGCAGATTTTTGATGCAACAAAGATAGACCCATGGTTTGTTGAGCAGCTTTCGTTAATTAACAAAACAGCTTTAGAGGTTCGTGAAGCAGAAAATTTGACGCCAAAAGTGTTAAAGAATGCTAAGCTTGCTGGTCTTTCGGATGTTCAAATTGCGCATTTGCGTAATCTTGGCGACGAAGGCGAAAACATGGTTCGTGAGCTGCGTTGGGCGTATGGATTGCATCCTGTTTACAAAACGGTTGACACTTGCGCTGCCGAGTTCGACGCTGTAACACCTTACTACTATTCTTGCTACGCTGACGAAAGCGAGCTTAAGCCACGCGATCGTGACGCTGTAATCATTCTTGGCTCTGGTCCAAACAGAATAGGTCAGGGTATTGAGTTTGACTACACTTGCGTTCATGCTGTGCAAGAGCTGGGTAAGGATTACGACACAATCATGGTCAATTGCAATCCTGAAACAGTTTCTACAGACTACGATATGTCGGATCGCCTTTACTTTGAGCCGCTTACTTTTGAAGACGTGCTCGAAATTTACCAAGCAGAAAAGAAGCTTGGTCCAGTTAAAGGTGTTATTGTGCAACTTGGCGGCCAAACTCCACTTTCGCTTGCTGCACGTCTTAAAGCTGCAGGAGTTCCAATTTTGGGCACTACGCCTGAGGCTATTGATTTGGCGGAAAATCGTGAGCTTTTCGGTGAGGTTCTTCGTCAAGAAGGCATGAATGCTCCGCGCTACGGAACTGCATTAAGCCTTGAAGAGGCTAAGGATGCTGCTCACGCAATTGGTTACCCTGTTCTTGTGCGACCAAGTTATGTGCTTGGCGGTCGAGGAATGGAAATCGTGTACGATGATGCTCAGCTTGCAAAATATGTGGATCGTGCTTTACAGGAAGCTCAAGCAGACACTGTTGTTTCTGGTCGTTTGCCTTCGCCGCTTTTGATTGATAAATTCCTTCAGGACGCTATTGAGATTGATGTTGACGCACTTTACGACGGCAATGAGCTTTATATTGGCGGAATTATGGAGCATGTTGAGGAAGCTGGCGTACACTCTGGTGATGCTGCTTGTACTCTTCCTCCAAGCACGCTTTCCGACGATCAAATTCGTAGACTTCGCGAGGGCACGCTTTCGATTGCTCGCGGATGCTCAGTTCGTGGTCTTATTAATGTGCAATACGCTTTTATGGCAAACACTTTGTACGTAATTGAGGCAAATCCTCGAGCATCTCGTACTGTTCCGTTTGCGTCTAAAGCTACGGGAGTTGCTCTTGCTAAAGCTGCTGCTCGAATTATGGCTGGGGAAACAATCGCACAGCAGCGAAAGCGCGGTCTTCTTCTTCCTAAGGGAGATGGTGGAGATATTCACCCAGGCCAGCAAGTTGCTATTAAAGCTTCCGTCTTGCCTTTCAAACGTTTCCGCACGCCTGTTGGTCGCACAGTCGATATTTTGCTCGGACCAGAGATGCGCTCTACTGGAGAAGTTATGGGCTTTGACCGCGACTTCCCACATGCTTTTGCTAAGAGTCAGCTTGCAGCGTACAAGGGCGGTTTGCCTACAAGCGGCAACGTGTTTGTGTCTGTAAGTGATGCAGATAAAAGACAATTGCCGCTACTTGCAGTGCGCCTAGTAGAGCTTGGATTTACGATTTGGGCTACAGAAGGTACGGCATCTGTTCTTAGACGTTACGGCATTGATTCCGTTATTGTTGATAAGCTTTCTAGCCTTGGCGACACGGCGAAGGATGTGCGAAATGCTGAGCCTTCGCATGAAAGAATCGGCAAAAACGTGGTTGAGCTGATTGAGAATGGTAAGATTGATATGGTGTTGAACACGCCGAATTCAAGAGGGTCGCGTACAGATGGTTATGCTATTCGTGCAGCTGCTGTTGCAGCAGACCTTCCGCAATTCACTACAATTACGGAGTTTGCACCAGTTCTTATGGCTATAGAAGCTGTTAAGAACAACGATTACCAAGTGATGAGCATTCAGGAGCATGCAAAGCAACTGTTTGCAATCGAGAAGGCAGAAAACGAAGAAAGTCGGGCTTAATACATGACCGAAAGCATACGAGAGCAGGAATTGCAGGCGCAAAGATCCGATTTTGGATTGCGTCTAAAAAACGCTATGGCAAAATATGGGCCATTATGCGTTGGCATAGATCCGCACCGCAAGATGCTGCTTAATTGGGGATACAAGATGGATGCTCAAGGAGCAGAATTGTTCTCCATGCGTATGCTTCAGGCCATGAACGGCAGAGCTGCTGCCGTAAAATTCCAGTCGAGCATGTTCGAGCGTTACGGGTCTAAGGGGTTCGCGGCGCTCGAACGAGTGCTGTATGCTGCAAGACAAATGGATGTAATTACTATTGTTGATTGTGGTCATGGTGGTTTGTCTACAACAATCTCTGCGCTTGCCGACGCATACTTTAAGCCAGATGCGCCTCTTCTTACTGATGCTATTACACTTCTTCCGTATTACGGAGCTAGGTCAATGGGTGGGTTGATTAATGAGGCTCTTAATAATGGCAGGGGCGTGTTCATTGCTTCTCTAACGTCTAATCGCGAAGGCGCTAGCTTGCAAACTGCTATTCGTCAGACTGGTTCCTACCGCGGCACAACTGTTGCTCATGGTATTGCTCAAACTGCGCAAATTTTTAACAATAATACAAAGGGCATGGGTTCCGTTGGCTTAATTGTTGGAGCCACTATTGGAGATTGGATGAATGGCGGTGGAATCGATTTAACGAGTTTTACTGGTCCTATTCTTTCTCCAGGGTACGGTTGGCAGGGAGCGGAAGCTAACGATTTGAAAACGGTTTTTGCTGGTACGCATGGAAATGTTTTAGTAACAGTTTCTAGGTCTATTGCTTCTCATGGTCCAGATATTGGTGCATTATCTACTGCAACTGAACGAATAGCTTGGGATATTCGTCAAGCTTTAATGGATTCATGAAAATTATTTAAGAGAGTCAAATATGGTTAGTTTAAACGATACACAGAGTATGCCAGTCGCTACTAAAAGGCGTTTGATTGTTCTTACTGGTCCTACTGCAGCTGGTAAGGGCACTGTTGAGGGAGTATTGCGCGAAAAGCATCCTAATATTTGGCTTTCTGTTTCTGCGACTACCAGAAAACCTCGTTATGATGAGTTTAATGGAATTCATTATTGGTTCATTGATGAAGAAGAGTTTGAGCGCAGGAAGAGGAACGGAGAGTTTCTGGAGACTGCTCTTGTTCATGGAATGGCACATTATGGCACTTTAATTCAGCCTGTTTTAGATCATCTTGCTCAAAACGTTCCAACGCTTCTAGAGATTGATCTTCAGGGAGCTAGGAGAGTTAAGCAGGAAGCTTCTAGATTAGGTTTAGAAGTCGTATACGTATTTATTGCCCCTCCTAGCTTTGAGGAGCTTAAGCGTCGACTTATTGGTAGAGGCACTGAAACTCCTGAGCAGCAGGCTAAGCGTTTGCAAACCGCTAAAGTAGAAATGGCTGCGTCTAGCGAGTTTGATTTTGTGATTGTTAATGACGATGCTCAGCGCGCTGCAGATGAACTTTGGAAGATAATAGCTAAAGAATACGATTTAGATTAATTTAAATTAATTTAGATTAATCTAAATGAGTAATTCCTAAATATCCTTGCAATAGCTTACAATAGTCTACTTGGAAACTATTGTGGCACCATAGAATATGGAGAACATTATGGCATTGGGCACTAAGCCAACACCTACGGGACTTGCAAATCCGCCTATTGATGATTTGATGCAGCATGCGGATTCCAAGTATGCGCTTGCCTTGTTTGCCGCAAAACGAGCACGGCAGATTAATTCTTATTTCACTCAGCTTAACGAAGGATTGTTGCAGAACGTCGGTCCTCTTGTTGATTATAGAAACCAGGAGAAGCCTCTTTCTATAGCATTCCGAGAAATTAATAAAGGTTTGCTGGTGGAGAATCTTGGTGAAGATGATATGAATGAGGGAAATTAAGTTTTCTTTACATTTTTAATTGCAGCCGTATTATCCTATGCTTGTTGGTATTGGATATGCGGCTGTTATTGGTTTTAGCGCATAAGTTTTAATTTTTTAATTAAAGGGGAGTTATGTCGGAAGCTAAACTTATTTCTGCAGAATCTGTTACAGAAGGTCATCCTGATAAGCTTTGTGATCAGATTGCAGATGCGATTCTAGATGATATGCTTCGTCAAGATTCTCATGCGCATGTTGCTGTTGAAGTTTGTGCATGCGTAGGACAATTTGTAGTCTTCGGGGAAGTTAGGGGAGAAGTATACACCGACATACCAGGCATTGTTAGAAAAGTTGTACGCGAAGTAGGATACAACAGTTCAACTGTTGGATTGGATGCTGATTCATGTGGAGTAATGGTTTCGCTAACTGAGCAAAGCGCGGAGATAAATCAAGGTGTTTCTAGATTAGATTTAGAATCCGAAAGTATTGCGTCTAAAGAAGATCGTTATAAAAGCCAAGGCGCAGGCGATCAAGGCGTTATGTTTGGATATGCTAGCGATGAGACAGACGCTTATATGCCACTTCCAATATATCTAGCTCATCAGCTTGCCCAGCGCCTATCCTACGTGCGAAAATCTGGAATTGTATCTAAACTTAGACCAGACGGTAAAACACAGGTTACAATCGAATATGATGAATTTGGGAACCCTGTTCGTTTAGATACTGTTCTTATTTCAACACAGCATGACCCAGATGTGAGTCATGATTGGCTTAGAAATCAACTTGTCCAAAACGTTGTAGAGCCTGTTCTTAACAAAGTGTTAGGGAAAAACGTAAATCATAATGATTACAGAATGCTTGTAAATCCAACTGGATCTTTTGTTTTGGGTGGTCCTGCAGCAGATTCTGGTTTAACAGGCAGAAAAATTATTGTAGACACTTATGGAGGGGCTGCACATCATGGTGGTGGAGCTTTTTCTGGCAAAGACCCTAGTAAAGTGGATCGTTCTGCAGCCTATGCTGCGCGTTGGGTTGCTAAGAATCTTGTTGCCGCAGGTTTAGCCCATAAAATAGAGGTACAAGTTGCATATGCGATTGGAATTGCAGAGCCTGTTAGCGTGAATGTAGAAACTTTTGGCACCGAAGCTAATGGAATTACTCGTTCAGATATTTCTAAGATTGTTCGAAAAGTCTTTGATTTACGCCCAGCAGCAATTATCGACGAGCTTGATTTGCTTCGACCAATCTACTCGAAAACTTCTGCTTATGGACATTTTGGAAGAACAGATGTTGATTTTCCTTGGGAAAGACTTAATCGTGTTGATCAGATTAAGAATGAGGTAAAATCTTTAAAAAATTGATTTGAGGATTTAAAAGGATGTGCTAATGCTTGAGCAGCCTTCACTTGATGGTTTAGCGCGCAAACCACGTAGGCGTAAGAAGAGTGATTCAACCCAGAGTCAAGCTGATAATTGCCCTATTGCTCATATTGTGCTGGATGTTCAAGCATCTCATCTCGGTAAAACTTTTGATTACATTGTTAGCAAAGATCAGGATGATTACGCTAAGCCAGGGTGTATGGTCCGCGTAAAATTTGGTACTAGACGCGTAAATGGAATTATTTGGAGTAGGAGTGAATCAAGCACAACACCAATATCTTCATTAAAGTTTATTGAAAAAATTATTCCAATAGGGGAAGTAGTTTCTAAATCTTTTATGGAAGATATTTCTTCAATAGCTGATGCTTATGGTGGAACAAGAGCTAATATTATTAGACTTGCTTTACCTAGAAGAATTGCTGGTGTAGATAAAGAAAATTTGCTGGACGATATTCATTTATCTAAAAGAGTAAAATGGATTAATGAATTACAAAAAAATTTTAGGTCTAATGATACTTGCGCGATATCTCAATACGATGGAAGTGAGAATCTTAGAAAAACAACATATGCTCGTATGATTGCAACATACAATAATGCGAATCTTCTTAAACAATCCTTAGAAGATGTTCATAAACCGTATTATTTGCATCATGAAAATAGTTCGCTTTCGAATAATTATAAGAATAATTGCAAAGCTTTTCTTATAGATGCCTTACCAGGAGCAATGAGATGGGCTCAGGATTTAGCGTGGATTATTGTAACTGCAATAAGAGCTGGTCGTCAAGTTGCTGTTGTTCTTCCTACAATTCGCGAAGTAAACGATGTTATGCGTGCCCTTATGGTTTATGGTCTTAAACCTTATAAAAAATCGCAGAATCCAAGTGGAACTTTAAGTGGAGATGTTGCTCGTCTTTGCGCATATGATTCTCCAGCAGACAGGTATAGAGCGTGGAGAGCTATAGAAAAAGGAATTGTTCCATGTGTTTTAGGAACAAGATCTGCAATGTATGCACCAGTTGAGTCGCAAGCGCTTTTTGTGATTGTAGAAGATAGCGCATATCAGTACGCAGATGGTATGATGCCTTACGCTCAAGCTAGAGGAGTTATGCGATTGCGCACACAAAATCATAATGGCGTTTTCATAACAATGTCTTTTGCTAGAAGCGTAATAAGTCAAAACGAATTAAAAGGAAAAAATCTTGCTGCAAAAGTAAGTGGACCTTTAATTGAAATTAAACCATTTAATACTATTGTTAGTAATGCTTGCCCATGGGTTCGTCTACTTAATTTGGATAACCTTAATAAGATAAATGACCCGAGTGCAGGATCTAGAATACCGTATACTGCACTAGCGTCGATTAGACAAACTTTAGACGCAAATCTGCCTGTTTTACTTGTTACAGCACAAGACGATACTGTTCAGCGTGCTGCATGCAAAAAATGCCATAGTATGGCTCGTTGTAAACGCTGTACAGGTCCTCTTGACTTACCTATAGATGGTTCTGCTCCTAAATGCGCATGGTGTGGAAGTGCTGCGATTGGCTGGAAGTGCTCGAATTGTTCTAGTGGATCTAACTTTATCGAGGCTATTCGTGTTGGCGTCAATTTTACTGCCAAAGAAATATTTAAGATTTTCAATGATGTTCCAATTATTATATCTTCCGCGAAGCAGAAAAGTGGTGTTATAGAGTGGATTGACCAGAAGCCGATGATTGTCATTTGTACTTTAGGAGCAGAACCTCGAGTTTTAAGCTCATCTAAAAATTCTTGCGGAGAATATGGTCTTGTTGCGATTTTAGACGCGTGGACGAGTCTTTACAACACTGGTTTAGATTCTCGAATAGACACTTTGAATGCTTGGATGAAAGCAGCTTCAATGTGTGCGTCAAAAAACAGAGGTGGAAGCGTTCTTATTTTGGGTGAAACTTACGATATTCTCGCTAAATCTTTGGAAGAATGGGATTCATCAATTCTTTCTAAACAAGAGTTGCAAGAAAGAAGTGAAGCACTTCTTCCGCCAACTGTATGTGTCGCAAGAATATGGGGTTTTAGGCAGGCTGTAGTAGATACGCTTAATGCGATTGGCGCAATGAGTGTAGATGTAAGCGAAGATATTACAAAAGTTGTAAGCAAAAATGGTGATTTAGATAGTTCTAGTAATCTTCCAATGTTAAAAGTCGAAACTAAAGATAGTGAATCTGTGGTTTCAGGCGATTCGAGTGAATCCGAATATCTTCCACCTTTACTTGGAATTGTTCCAATGAAGCCTCCTTCAACATTGCACGAGCAAAATTCTCAACGCTTTGAAGAGTTAAACGACAGAGTTAAAGCAGTTGTAAGAGTGCCATTAGAGTATAGAGATGAATTAGTTAATCGTTTGAAAAAAGAATGTGCAAAGCATTTTGCAATGCGAAAAAATGGTGAATTAAAATTTAGTGTGGATCCTAAGGATTTGTAAAATCGCATAAACTTATTAATAAAGACTTATAAATAAAGAGGTTAAAATGGTTGAAAAATGCTACAATTGCGCGGTTTTGGGCAATCCTATATCGCACTCTCTATCTCCAGTTCTACACAATGCTGCATATAAGGCATTGGGCTTAAATAATTGGCATTATGGTAAAGAAAAAGTTAGCGAGGAAGACTTAAAAGATTTTATTGCAAATCTTGACGATTCTTGGAAAGGCTTAAGCCTTACAATGCCACTTAAAAAAACAATTATGAGCCTAGGTGTAGCTTGCGATTATTGGTCTAAAACGCTTGGTGTTGCAAATACTGCTGTGTTTAGTAAAAAGCCATGCTTAGAAAATCCTGAGACGATTGAGCTTTGTAACACAGATGTAAATGGTATTGTAATGGCGTTAATACACTCTTTAAAGTCTCAAATATTAAACGCTAAAAGTGCGGTTATTATTGGCAGCGGAAACACTGCGTCTTCTGCAATGGCAGCTTTAATAGAAATTGCTCAAGGTTCAAAATTGAGTAAAGTTAGTGTTGTTGCAAGATTGCAAAGCGATGGTAAAACTGTTAAAGGCGTTAGTAGATTTAACGATTTAGTAGATAAATATAAATTGGATTTTCCAAATAGCAGAAGAATAGAGCCGTCTAACTTGAATCTTAAAAACAAACGTGGCTACAAGCCTGTTTGCGGTATAGAATTCCCTACTATTGATCCTGAGTTTATAAAAATATCGCAAGATATAGAAAAATGTGATAAATCTCACATTCTAGAATCTATTTCTTCGTTGGATGCAATTGAAGCAATTGTAAACGCAGATATTGTTATAAGCACTGTTCCTGCTCATATAGCAGACGGATTAGCGCTCGCTTTGTGTGAATATTGCAAGGAAAAGTCAATAAAACATTTAGGAGCTTTGCTAGACGTTGTATATGATCCTCGACCAAGCCAGATGCTTAAAGTTTGGAGAAAATATGGCATGGGTATTGGTGGAGAAGAAATGCTTTTATATCAAGCACTAGATCAAGTAAAACTCATGACTTTTGATTATAGGCATTCAAGTGATGATTCGTGTGATGATTCTTGCATAATCAAACACCAATCTGACAAGGCTACAGATTACGATTACATAAGAAGTTGCATGGAAAAAGCATTGAAGGAGGCGTTATGATCACTGAAAATAGTGAATTCTCGCAGGTGGCAAGCGATTTTGAAGTAATGCTCATTACTGGCATGAGCGGCGCTGGCAGATCTCATGCAGCAAATGCTTTGGAAGACATGGGCTGGTATGTTATTGATAATCTTCCTCCAAAGTTACTCATCCCTCTTGTAGACATGATGACATCTTCTGGATCTAAAGTTCATAAGCTTGCAGCAGTTATTGACGTAAGATCACGCGGATATTTTGATGATTTATTTGTTGTTTTGGGTCATATAGATGATTTAGGCGTAAAAACTCGAATACTATTTTTAGATGCATCTGATTCTGTGCTCATTAAAAGATATGAGTCAGTGCGCAGACCACATCCTTTGCAGCGCGGAGGAAGACTTATAGATGGTATTTTGGAAGAGCGTGAGCTTTTAGGTCATCTTAAAGATTGCGCGGATATTATTATCGATACTTCAAATCTTAGTATTCATCAGCTTTCCACTAAACTTTATGAGGGGTTGCTTGGAAAAGGATCTTCTACTGTATCTGTTCACATTTTTAGTTTTGGGTTCAAGTACGGAATGCCTATGGACGCCGATTTTGTGGCAGATATGCGATTTTTGCCCAATCCATTTTGGATTCCAGAGCTTAGGGATTTAACTGGAAAAGATAAAGCAGTTAGCGATTATGTTCTTAAAAATCCAGCGGCAATAGAATTCTTAGACTCTTACGAAAAAGCTCTTCTTACGGCAATTGATGGTTTTGCAAAAGAAGATAAGCATTATGTAACAATTGCTGTTGGATGCACTGGGGGTCAGCATAGGTCTGTAGCTATTAGCATAGAGCTTGCAAGAAGACTAAAATTAAGAGGATTGCAGGTTACAGTATCTGCTAGAGAGATGAGATCTAGAACATGATTTAGTTTCTCCTATAGGATTATGTAATATAAAAAGTAGAACTATAAAAAGGTAAAATGTCCAAGTCATTGGGTATCACAGAAAGCCGAGCATGTAGGTGTTTTGCACATCGTGCAACGGCATCTTGTATGAATCCCAACGCATACTCTAAGAAGAACAAAATAGGAGGTTTCCCTTGGCTCTTCTTGACGACGTAAAGAACGAACTCGTCGCAAATAATAGTGAGCTACCAGCGGTTGTTATGGCTCAGGCAGCAGCAATGATGCGTTTTGGTGGCGGCTTAAGGCCGGTTAATAATCAGGCTGTGATTCGTGCACAGTTTGATTCTCTAAGCGCAGCGCAATGGCTTGTAGATACGCTTGTGACGTGTTTCCAAAGAGAAGCAACGATTTCTCAAACTACTCGTCAGACTCCTACAGGTGTTGTTACTCGTTACGATGTTCTTGTGGAGCGAGGTGCTGCAGCTTTGGCTCTACAATCAGGTTTGTTGGACCGTCGTATGCATATCGTTGCTGGTCTTGCCCCTGAAATTGTTGGTGGAAGTATTGCGCAGGTTAAAGCTGCGTGGAGAGGTGCTTTCTTAGCTCATGGGGCTATATCCGATCCTGGAAAGGCAAGCTATTTAGAGATTGTTTGCCCAACTCATGAGGCTGCTACAGCGTTGCAAGCAATGGCAGCACGACTCGGAGTTGGTGCAAAGGCGCGCAAAGTTAAAAGCTCTGAGCGTGTTACTTTGAGAGATTCTGACGCTATTGAGCGTATGCTGATTTTGATTGGAGCTCCTCGTTCTGCTCGAGAATGGACTGGTAAGCGTTCTGATGGTGAAGCAAGAGGCAAAGCTAATCGACTGGCAAACTTTGATGATGCTAATATGCGCAGAAGTGCTAAAGCTGCTGCAGAAGCTTGCGAAAAGGTTCGTCACGCTTTCGATGTTCTTGGGGACGATATTCCAGAAAATCTTTTGATGGCAGGAAAGTTGCGACTGCAGCATAGTGATGCAAGTCTAGAAGAACTTGGTCATTTAGCGGATCCTCCGATTACAAAGGATGCTGTTGCTGGTCGTATTCGTAGGCTTTTGCAGCTTTGCGCTAAGGTAGAAAAGTCGCGAATGTAATTGCTTTTTTGACTGAGTATTTATTCGTATTGGCCGCATACTTTGAGTATGCGGCATTTTTTGTAGTTTTTTATTATCTAATTTTGGGCGTGCTTGTTGCGCACATGCGATATAATTGCTCATGGAATTTATAGACGTTTTAGCTTTGCTTTCGTCTTTTTTCTTGTTAAATTCGCCATCATGATTGGTTGAATCATGTTTTGGAAAGGATACCAATGAAGACACTTAAAGATTTGGGAGATTTGAGCGGCAAGCGCGTACTTGTTCGTGCTGATTTTAATGTTCCTCTCAAGGGCACGACTATCACAGACGATGGTCGAATCAAGGCTGCTTTACCAACGATTAAAGCTTTGCGTGAGCAGGGTGCCAAGGTTATTTTAATGGCCCATCTTGGACGTCCAAAGGGTCAGGTTGTTCCAGAGCTCTCTTTGGCTCCAGTAGCGGCTCGCTTAGGTGAACTTCTTGGTGTTAATGTTGTTTTGGCTGCAGATACTTATGGTGAAGATGCTCAGGCTAAGGTAGCTGCCATGAATAATGGCGACGTTGTGTTGCTTGAAAACGTTCGTTTCAACGCTGAAGAAACCAGTAAGGATGCGTCCGAACGCGCTGAATACGCTAAGAAGATTGCTGCTCTTGGAGAAGTTTTTGTTTCCGACGGTTTCGGTGTTGTTCACCGCGCCCAGGGTTCAAATTACGATGTTGCTGCCGATCTTCCAGCTGCTGCTGGCTTGCTTGTTGAGAAGGAAGTTAAGGCACTTTCTCGCGCAACCGAAAATCCAGAGCGTCCTTTGACTGTTGTGCTTGGTGGATCTAAGGTTTCCGACAAGCTTGGCGTTATTGAAAACTTGCTTTCTAAGGCTGACCGTCTTGTTATTGGTGGCGGAATGGTGTTCACATTCCTTAAGGCTTTGGGTCATGAAGTTGGTACTTCTTTGCTTGAAGAGGATCAGCTAGAGAAAGTTAAGGGATATATCGAAACTGCTAAGAAGAATGGCGTTGAGGTTGTTCTTCCAACCGATATTGTTGTGAACGCTGGCTTCCCAGCAGGCGATACTCCTGTTGCTCCAGAAGTTGTTCCAGCGGATGCTATTCCAGCAGACAAGATGGGCTTGGATATTGGCCCTGATTCTCAAAAGCTTTTCCACGACAAGATTGTTGATTCCAAGACTGTTGTTTGGAATGGACCAATGGGCGTGTTCGAAGTTGCAGAGTTTGCTGCTGGTACTCGCGCTGTAGCTCAGGGTTTGGTTGATGCAACGAAGAACGGCACTTTCACTATTGTCGGTGGTGGAGATTCCGCTTCTGCAGTTCGTAATCTTGGATTCCCAGAAGATGGCTTCTCTCACATATCCACTGGTGGTGGCGCTTCACTCGAGTTCTTGGAAGGTAAGACGCTTCCAGGTTTGAGCGTGCTTGAGTAAGTGACTTTAAAATATTGTGCCGACTTCGATTTTATAAATTCTTTTTGTAGATCGGGGTCGGCATAATGTTAATTTTATCTTTATAACTAATTCTTAAGGGTGATTATGGTTGTCAATAGGAAACCGCTAGTTGCAGGCAATTGGAAGATGAATTTTAATCACCTCGAAGCCACTCATTTTATTCAAAAATTCTGGTGGCGTCTATGTGATTCTCGCTTCGATTGTAAAAAATGCGATATTGCTCTTATGCCATCGTTTACGTCCTTGAGAAGTGTGCAAGTATTAGTTGAGTCTGATAATCTTCCTATTCTTTATGGCGCGCAAGCAGTTTCCGTTACAGCTCAAGGCGCGTTTACTGGAGATGTTTCTGCAGATATGCTTGCAAGCTTGGGCTGCTCAATGGTGATTGTAGGTCATTCTGAGCGACGTAAGTATCATCCAGAAGATGATGCGAATATTGTTGACCAAGTGCGAGCTGTGCTTGCTGCTGGAATGCAACCTATTCTTTGCGTTGGTGAAAGTTTTGAAGAGCGCAAGCAGGGTATAGAGCTTGATTTTGCAGTTGGACAGGTTCATGACGTTACTCGCGATTTGGATTCTAAGCAGGCAGAGCGTTTGATTATTGCATACGAACCAGTTTGGGCTATTGGAACTGGAATGGTAGCTACAGCACAGTCTGCTCAAGATGCTGCTAAGGCTATTAGGGATGATCTGCAGGAAACTTTCGGGGATACTGTATCACAAAAAGTTAGAATACTTTATGGCGGCTCTGTAACGTCTTCTAATGCAGCAAGTCTTATTTGTGAGCCAGACGTTGATGGATTTCTTATTGGTGGAGCTTCTTTAGACGTTGAGGAATTAGCTACTATTGTTCAATTGTCGTCTTACAAAAATCGAATTTAATACATAGGTCAATGGCTTTTACTATGCTTTACAAAGTACTCTAAAACAGGAGGTTACTTGTGTCCGCTGTGAAAATTGTTTTGCAAGTGTTGCTTGTGCTGACCAGCATTTTGTTGACATTGTTGATTTTGATGCACAAGGGCAAGGGCGGCGGTCTTTCCGACATGTTCGGCGGCGGTTTAACGAAGAACGCTGGTAGCTCTGGTGTTGCAGAAAAGAACTTGAATCGTTGGACTGTTATTATAGCGTTGATTTGGGTGGCTGTTATTGTTGCCTTGAATCTTATGACTAAGTTCTCACTTATCTAAGTATTCTTTTAAGCGCGTAGTCGAAAGATTGCGCGCTTTTGTTTTATAAGCAGAGCAGGTGTACATTTTGCTATGCTTTTTAAGATGTTAGAAGATGTTAGACTAATTAAAATACATTAGGTTATTGTTATGCTTCATTTTTCTCCTTCTCTTGTGGTAGCAGATCTTGATGGCACTATGCTTCATGATGCTAATGCTTTTGAAAGCAGATATTTAAGCCAAGAAACTGTTAGCGCTTCTAAGCGTTTGAGTGAATGTGGAATTCCGCTTGCGATTATTACTGCTCGACCTGTTGGAAGTGCTTTTGATTTTATTCACGATTTGAATGCTCAAGTTTGCGCGTACCTTAATGGTGCTCTTATTGATTTTGACTGTGCTCACAGCACGATAGGTGAGCTTACTTCGCAAAGAAGCCTTGATACTCTTACGCGTTTTGGATTTGATTCTCAACATGCTTGTAGTGTGTGTTTGCGCTTGCTTAATGAGATTCCTACGCTTCGCATTGGCATTGTTATGAACGATGTTCGTTACACTAATTTTGATGTTCGTATGCTTTGGAACGAGCAGGATTTTGTTATTACCGATTTTTCTAATGTTCCAAGTGGCATTGCAGACAAGATTATTATTGTTCCTCGAGAGAGTGAGAAGGAAAAACTTCAGAGCATTCTTCCAACCGATTTTTCGCTACACATTAGCGAAGATGTTTTGTGGATGCTTACGAATCCTCTTGCAAACAAGGGGCATGCTTTGAACGTTATTTGCAATCGTTTGGGTGTGAAGCCGAGCCGCACAGTCGTTTTTGGAGACGATATTATAGATATAGACATGTTCCGCGCAGGGGGATACGGTGTAGCGGTATCGAATAGTAATCCTCGGTTGCTTGCGATTGCGGACGAGGTTTGTGATTCCAACAACAATAATGGCGTTGCTACCTGGCTTAATTCAAATCTTTTTACTAGATTGTGAATAACCCACCTTTCGTTACCGGCGAAGTTGTGTGACGAATTCTTTCGTAGAGAGTCAAACGGAAAGCTTGGTGACATTATCAGTGAAGAGAAGAAATCTACCATTAAAGTCGGAGCAGCTAAAGATCTCAATGGAGAATACCCATTTTTCATTAGTGGTGATGCTGTACTTTCTTGTGATAAACCACTAGTTAATAATCGACCCATTTATATTCCAAATGAGATTGAACTTAAGGTGTTTAATAGCATTGGATATGCCTGATTATACGACTATATCGTATAATCAACGCGAAAATAGAGCTTTGATAGCTCTCCGTGATTGGCTTTTACCTACTATGCTCATGAACGGGCAAGCGACAATCGAAGATTAGGCAGCTAAATTATCATTTCTCTATCCATTAATTTCTTCTCCTTAATCTACAAATTTCAATTAACAAAGCGACTGAACTTATATTTCAATCGCTAAAAGTCTTATATGTTAAATTGTTTTAAGTGGGGATTCTTATCCTTACCATTTTTACATCCTAATTTTGAGTATAAAAAAGACGATAGAGTTTTAACTGTCTATCGTCTAATACCTTTACTATGATATTTTTAAATCTTTTTTGACCAATATACTTTTAATAATTTAGAAAATATTATTTGCACAAATGCAACTATTATTAACGCTAAAAAGGCTTCATAACTTACATATGCTACAAATAAAGAAACAGTTACAATAGCCATTGAAAATATAGGTATTATATTTGATCCTGACTTCATCTTTATTAATATCATTCTTTCATCTGTTTCTTTAGTATGCATCTTCTCCAATATATCTCTATTTCTATATGCTCTACCAAGCATTGACATGTAGAATACAGATACAAGTTCAAGTCCAATAAAAAATACTGCTACATAATATGTCACATCTTCTTTTAATGGGAATTTATATTTTAAGTAAAAATTTCCAATAATAACTGCGAGTAAGGCAACCATACATAATAAGACTAAAATACTAATTCTAAAGGAGTGTTCAGTAAGGGATTAAAAGAAAACCAACTGAAAGCCTTTAAGCGGGAACATAAGAAATAAAACGACCATACAAGAGTAGAGATACTCTGTGTGGCCGTTTTCTTATACTCAGATACCGAAATAGTATTTGAGATTTTTAGAACAAACCTTGTATTTGAGCTTGTATTAACACTGCAGTAACGCTGGCACCTGTATTAATTAAAAAGTCTTTTAGTCCAACCAATGCTGATTTTAAAATATGCGGTTTCTTCTCTTCTTCAATTTTTAATTTGATGTCAGCTAATAATTCTGTTGCGGTTTCTATATCCTCTTTTGATAAATCAGATTCACTAATACTTTTTTCAACGGCATCAACTACATCCTTAACTTTATCATAGGAAAATGTAACTGTATTCTCACTTCCAGACACTATCTGTACATTATCGGATGGCGAATTGATCACACTTGTATTCCCGTAATAATTATTCACGGTTTGCGGCATGTTCACTGCGGATTCTTTTTCAGTCTCAGAGAAAACCATATTTTCCCCTACAATACCTTCCGATTCTAATTTCAATGTCCATTCTAAAATAGTATTTTTGACTTTTTCTTCAATGTCTTTAACTGCAGTTGTAGGTACATGTAATGCATAATCCATTGGAAGTAGCGAATCAGCCATTTTATCAAACAATGCAAGTTGTTCGCCTGAAAAATCTAAAGTTAATACATTTCCTGAGGACTGACATAAAGAAATGATTTCAGAAATTGAATTTACTAACTTTCTTTCACAAATCTTTTTTTCGTATTCATTATCCTGTATTGAGGTTGGAATCCAACCGCGATAAGGATTGAAAGTTTTTAAACTTCCACGAACCTTTCTATACTCAGGGCAAGATTCTGGGTCAGGATAACCATTTAATTCGTGTTGAATCCATTGATCAAAATCAGCAAGCTTTAATTTTGATGCAATCAAATGTGCTTTGCGTAATATATTAACAACATCGCAATTTGATGACACAATTTCATTCTGTAATTCTAAAACAATACTTCCCATGTTATTCACCATCCTTCTTTCTACCATATAGGGCACTATTCTCAGCAAACATCATAGTTCTTCACATAGAAGCAATAAGGAAAAGGAATAATCTAACTTTCTGAAGTTGTTTCAGAATGCTCCTCAAAATTTTCTACCTGCTCCATCACCTTTGTGAACACTTCAGGACTATACTGTGGCGGATAGCCGTTCTTAACCAAACAAATCTTTATCTTCAATTTTAACTGATTACGCACATTCTGATTGTTGAGCCAGTCCACAAATGAAGACTCGGTATCTATTATTTCCTTAACTTTTTTAGCAAGTGTCTTGCATTTATCGTTTATCACAACACCGTTAACTTCTTTGTCAATGCCATATTCAAACTTATACTGGTCACGAAGAGCAATCAAAATATCATAGAATGCCTTTTCTTCAAAGGTTAATCCTATTTTACGGAAACTCTCACGATTTTCGTTCATCTGACGAAGTATCACTAAAGCTTGTTCAGTTGCAGCCTTAATAATATCTTCTGAGGCAGCTTCCTGTGTTGCCCCGGCTTCTTCAGCAGTAAGGTGCTTACGTCTTTCATGGTACTCATCAATAGTCTTTTCAATCATTTCTTGGAAAGATTTCGCTGCTAATTGGTTAACCCTGCCATATTCCTTTATTTGCTTACGGAGCATTTTGATAAGTAATTCTAACTTTGTAGCAGGCATTTCTACATCTGATAATTTTTCAAAGTATTCAGGAGAGAAGATATCTTCTTCCTCGCCACTTTCAAGAACACTTTCTACCTTATTGTATTTTAATGCCTCTTCAACCATCTTTGATACCACAAGATTCATAGTTTCAGCATCAACATCGCTGGTTCCACTCATTTTACGAACGAAGCCTGCTATAGCCATAAAGCACTGTGCAAGCGCAGATTCTTCTTCGCCCAGATTTCCAGAAGGTTGGCAAATATCAAAAGCACTTCTCATTCTCTTAACAGACTTTAAGAAATATGTCTTAAATGAGACCTGATTAGTTTTTCCGTTTCCTTCTGTCTGCAAGACCTGTGCTGATGTAAAGACATACTCAGCCGCTTTGGAAAGTAATTTATATCTTTCAACAGGGTCACATTTCGTATTAAGGAATGGAGCTAAGTCATAATCTGTAAACAGTGCTTTAAGTATTTCAATCTCCTCCCTGAATGCAGAGGTAGCCTGCTCAACGTCATCCGATGTGGGAGCAACTGATGTATCACCACCGTAAACCTTCATGGCCTCACGCATATTATCGCGAATGCCAATATAGTCGATAACCATACCATATTCTTTGCCGGGATATTTTCTGTTTACACGACTGATAGTTTGAATCAGCAAGTGCTTCTTCAAAGGCTTATCGTTATATAAATATGTAAGTGACGGAACATCAAATCCCGTAATCCACATATCAACTACGATAACAATATGGAAATTAGACTTTTCCTGTTTAAAGGCTGCATCCAGTTCTTCGCAACGTTTATCATTTTTAACTCCACCAAGATAGTTATACATCTCAGCTTCATCATTACTTCCAACACTCGATACCATAGCCATAAATGGCATAGGCTTTAATTCTTTAAGTTCTTCATCTGTTGCAGTAACTCCGTCAGGAGTTTTCTTTTCTTCAAACCATTCCGGATATTTATCCTTGAATTTCAAAAGAAGTGAATATGCAATTTTTCTGCTAGAGCAGACAATCATTGCTTTCTGAATTCTATCTGGGTCACTATCACAAGATGAAATATAATGGTCATGAATATCTATAGCAAGCCTCTCCAAGCGAGAAGGCTCGCCAAGGATAACTTCCATAGAACTCATTGCACGTTTACTGGCTTCAATATCATCATACGTTGCACCATCATCGGCACACTTTTTATAGTAATTTTCAATTTCTTTAGCTTTGGTCTTATCAAGTAACACCTTGGCAATACGAGGATGATACTTAATAGAAACAGTTAGTCCATCTGCGACCGCCTGATCCATAGTGTATCTATCAATTTCCTGACCAAAGGTCTGATATGTTTCGGCAATAGGAGTTCCTGTGAAACCTACAAACGTAGCATGTTGAGGCGGTAAGTTTGCTAGTCAAGGAGTAAAACGACGAAGATTAGCATTTACTTCCGCCCATGCGATAGCTGTCCGTGATTGACAAGTGCTAGCACGCAGACAGAACGGAGATAGCGAACCGCTGAGTGTGTCGCTCTGCTCGTAAAAGCTTAGAAACCTTTGAACGAAAGGGATAATGAAAGCCTTGATTGCAAGGCTTTTTGCTTTATGGTGGGTAAGTATCAGAGTGAGAAAATTTTTGGAATGAGTAGAAGTGATAGCTAGAAATTATCAGTTTCTATTTCCATTTACCCTGTGGGTACGTGTTTGTTTCCATTGACAAGGAGTTTGTGGGAATAGAAATGTACCCACCTTGTTTGAATCAAGTGAAGTGTAGTTGAAGGAAATCTGTTGAAAGCAATACTTCATTTTACCGAATAAGTAATAATTTAGGCAACTTCAAATCGATTAAAAAAAAACTATTTTAAAGGTTAAGAGTAGACAAAAATTGTCCACTCTTTTTTGCAAACTCAATTTATCAATAAATGAAATGAGGGAATGTAAAATGAAATATTTTGAGGTTGAGTTAGAAAATCCTGATGAATTTTTAAAACTACAAACAGAAGATTTTGTGAAAGCTAATCGCTTGCTACTAAGGAAGATAATCCAGAGCGTTACAGTCTATGAAGAAAACTTCGTCATATCCTTTAAATCTGGCATCGAATTGGAAGTATGAGTCTCATTCCATAACTTTTATATTGAACATATCATCTTGTTGTGTTATACTATAAATTGATATAAACAAAGATGTAGGAGGAACCGAAACTATGACAGCCTCAATGCGTTTAAGATAAGCTGGCAATAAAAAAAGCAGAATCTATACCCGATGATAGGCTTTTTTGTTGTGCTTATTTATACGATATTGAGCATTCATTAGTTACGGTGAGGATATTGGTTATTTAACTATACCTTTATTTAACTATGTCTTTAATATGAATGTTTCCAAATTGTATGTATGCAGACCAAAAGCCACATTGTGGGGTTTGGCCTGCATTTTTTATTGCCTAGAATGCTATTCAAAATAGAAATTCAAGCAAAATAATATGCAGGAGATAATATAAATGGAAAAATACAACAATTGGAAACGAAAATTTTATGCAATATGGGCAGGGCAAGCAGTATCATTAATCACTAGTGCCATCCTGCAAATGGCGATTATTTTTTACCTTACAGAAAAAACAGGATCTGCGATGGTCTTGTCTATGGCTTCATTAGTAGGTTTTTTACCCTATGCGATTTTGGGACCTGCCATTGGTGTGCTAGTGGATCGTCATGATAGGAAGAAGATAATGATTGGTGCCGATTTAATTATCGCAGCAGCTGGTGCAGTGCTTCCTATTGTTGCATTCTGTATGGAGCTACCTGTCTGGATGATTATGATAGTATTGTTTATCCGTAGCATTGGAACAGCTTTTCATACCCCAGCACTCAATGCGGTTACACCACTTTTAGTACCAGAAGAACAGCTAACGAAATGCGCAGGCTATAGTCAGTCTTTGCAGTCTATAAGCTATATTGTTAGTCCGGCAGTTGCAGCACTCTTATACTCCGTTTGGGATTTAAATGCTATTATTGCCATCGACGTATTGGGTGCTGTGATTGCATCTATTACGGTAGCAATTGTACGTATACCTAAGCTGGGTAATCAAGTGCAAAGTTTAGAACCAAATTTCATAAGGGAGATGAAAGAAGGAGTTGTGGTTCTGAGACAAAACAAAGGATTGTTTGCCTTATTACTCTTAGGAACACTATATACTTTTGTTTATATGCCAATCAATGCACTATTTCCTTTAATAAGCATGGAACACTTTAATGGAACGCCTGTGCATATTTCTATTACGGAAATTTCCTTTGCATTTGGGATGCTAGCAGGAGGCTTATTATTAGGAAGATTAGGGGGCTTCGAAAAGCATGTATTACTAATAACAAGTTCATTTTTTATAATGGGGACCAGTTTAGCCGTTTCGGGAATACTTCCTCCAAATGGATTTGTAATATTCGTAGTTTGCTGTGCAATAATGGGGCTTTCGGTGCCATTTTATAGCGGTGTGCAAACAGCTCTTTTTCAGGAGAAAATTAAGCCTGAATATTTAGGACGTGTATTTTCTTTGATCGGAAGTATCATGTCACTTGCTATGCCAATTGGGTTAATTCTTTCTGGATTCTTTGCTGATAAAATCGGTGTAAATCATTGGTTTTTACTATCAGGTATTTTAATTATTGGCATTGCTATAGTTTGCCAAATGATAACTGAGGTTAGAAAATTAGATTTAAAATAAACAATATTGGAGGAATATTTATGTATCTTATTTTCATGTAACTCTTCCTGCTAAAATCGCAGGGTTTTCCCTGCATACAAGCAAATGAAAGCATGCGATTATAGACAGGAGGAAATGTTATGGAATTAATATTAAAAGCAAAAGACATTCGTGTGGAATTCAAAGGACGCGATGTTTTAGATATAAATGAATTAGAAGTATATGATTATGACCGTATTGGTTTAGTAGGAGCAAATGGTGCTGGAAAAAGCACTTTACTCAGGGTACTTTTAGGAGAATTAACTCCCCCAGGATGTAAAATGAATCGTCTGGGTGAACTTGCCTATATTCCCCAGTTGGACGAAGTAACTCTGCAGGAGGAAAAAGATTTTGCACTTGTAGGCAAGCTAGGTGTTGAGCAATTAAATATACAGACTATGAGCGGTGGTGAAGAAACAAGGCTTAAAATAGCACAGGCCTTATCGGCACAGGTTCATGGTATTTTAGCGGATGAACCTACGAGCCATTTAGACCGTGAAGGAATTGATTTTCTAATAGGACAGCTAAAATATTTTACAGGTGCACTGTTAGTTATTAGCCATGACCGCTATTTTCTTGATGAAATAGTAGATAAAATATGGGAACTGAAAGATGGCAAAATCACTGAGTATTGGGGAAACTATTCTGATTATCTTCGTCAGAAAGAGGAAGAACGTAAGAGCCAAGCTGCAGAATACGAACAATTTATTGCGGAACGTGCCCGATTGGAAAGGGCTGCGGAGGAAAAGCGAAAACAGGCTCGTAAAATAGAACAGAAGGCAAAAGGTTCTTCAAAGAAAAAAAGTACTGAAGACGGAGGGCGTTTAGCTCATCAAAAATCAATAGGAAGTAAGGAAAAAAAGATGTATAATGCTGCTAAAACCCTAGAGCACAGGATTGCGGCCTTAGGAAAAGTAGAAGCTCCGGAAGGCATTCGCAGAATTCGTTTCAGGCAAAGTAAAGCATTGGAGCTCCATAATCCATACCCTATAGTCGGTGCAGAAATTAATAAAGTATTTGGGGATAAGGCTCTGTTTGAAAATGCATCTTTTCAAATTCCGTTAGGAGCAAAAGTGGCGTTAACTGGTGGTAATGGAATCGGAAAAACAACTTTAATCCAAATGATCTTAAACCATGAAGAAGGAATTTCTATTTCGCCTAAGGCAAAAATAGGTTACTTTGCACAGAATGGTTACAAGTACAACAGTAATCAGAATGTTATGGAGTTTATGCAGAAGGATTGTGACTACAATATATCAGAAATTCGTTCAGTGCTAGCATCTATGGGGTTCAAACAGAACGATATTGGAAAAAGTTTATCTGTTTTAAGCGGTGGAGAAATTATAAAATTGTTGCTTGCTAAAATGCTCATGGGTAGATATAACATCCTAATAATGGATGAACCCAGTAACTTCCTTGACATACCAAGTTTAGAGGCTTTGGAAATACTAATGAAGGAGTACACCGGAACTATCGTGTTTATCACCCACGATAAACGATTACTCGAAAATGTAGCAGATGTAGTTTATGAAATTAGAGATAAGAAAATAAATCTGAAACATTAAATTTAAGGTAGTCGCTGGTCAGTATAGTCTGTTCTGGTTGGCGACTCCATTGTTAAAGAGTATAAAGACTTTAGATTTTATGAATATTAAAAATAGGAACAGTCAATTGAACTGCTCCTATTTTTCTGCTAAATATATTGTAGTTTTCTTATATGTATAATGATAGATTAGCGGATTCTCATCTACGGTACTTACTTCAAATATGAAGAAGTGATCGCGGTTACCTGCATATTTGTTTTCTAACGCTTTTAGTGCGAGTAGGTTATCTCCATGTATGAGCATGTTTTCTGTATTAGGATCATTTTTGCAGTTTGATTTTTCTTTATCCTCAACTAGAATCCTAGGCTCTATTTTGATTTCTTTATCCTTACCAAGCCACGTAAGTTCCAGTTTTTGATTATTAGCCATTACTTTTCATCCTCCGCTATAAATTCCAAAATATCGTTGGGCGTGCAGTGTAAAGCTGTGCAGATACCTTCCACTTTTTCCAGTGATATATATTGCCCAGTGCGTAGTTTCGTAATAATGTTGGCGGAAATATTGCTCATTCTCATTAAGTCCTGATTGGAAATATCTTCTTCAATCATGCGATGTAATAGTTTTTTATAACTAACAGCCATAATTCCCTCCTTATTTTAATAGTTAAATATTATCACGATTCTGTGAGTATATCAACGATATAAAGAGCTAGCCACTCCGGAATATAGCAGATTAAAAAAGTCTCCTTTGCTATTCATTCAAGGCAAATGCCTAATGAATGCTTAGGAGATTTTTATTGTCAAAAATTTTTTCTAAAACCGTCAGATTACACCCTCTTTCATGGCTACCAAGTAGAAGACCAAAAAAACTTTTTAAGACAGGTTAAAAAGTCGGCTTTTTCTTTTGCCTGTGATGTAGAAGGGATAAGCCTTCTAGAAAAGGAGGATCAAATATGGATCTAGAGAAACTGCCAAAAGCACTAAAGAACAAGAATATCTTTTGTTCATGGAAGTACGAGCAGCAAGAAAACGGTAGGCTCACTAAGCCGCCTTATAACCCCATAACGGGAAAGAAAGCAGCTACAGACAACTTAAGCGATTTCACCTCGCTTGATGATGCCATGAAAGTAAAAGACCAATACGACGGAATTGGTATAAAGCTTGTTGATAACCTCTTAGGCATCGATTTAGACCACTGCATCGATAATGGCATCATTAAAGACTGGGCAAAAGAGATTATTGCCCATTTCAAGCACGCTTATATCGAATACAGCCCAAGTAAGCATGGCTTTCATATCTTGCTTCTGTTTAACGGCGCATACGATAAAAAGTCTTATTACATCAAGCATGGGGATATTGAGGTTTACAGCGCTCTAGCTACGAATCGCTATCTAACAGTTACGGGCGACGTGTATCAGGAAGGCGAGCTTTTAGAAGACGATGAAGCCATCATGTGGCTTTTAGACACGTACATGAAGCGAAACATAAACACTCATGAAAAAGAAAATAACGCGTGTACAAGGTCATATTTAAGCGATACATCTGTTATTGAAAAAGCTGGCAACGCCATAAATGGAGCTAAATTTACAGCACTTTGGCATGGTGACATTTCGGCTTACCCTTCTCATAGCGAAGCAGATGCCGCGCTTGTGTCTATTCTTGCCTTTTACTGTGGCGGTAACAAGGAGCAAATAGACCGACTTTTTCGTAAGTCTGCTTTATTCCGTCCTAAGTGGGATGAACACCGTGGCGCGGATACTTATGGCAACACAACCATTCAGAAAGCTGTTTCTAAATGTCATACCTTCTATGAGCCTTTCCATAATGCAAGTGCTGAGGAAGACTTTGATGATCTCTTATCTAAATTACAGGAACTAAAGCCTGATGAAAATATACGATATCGCAACGGTGATTTAGGTAATGGCAGATTGTTTGCTGATATTTTCCAAAACATTCTGCACTATGTACCGGAGCGCAAAATGTGGTTCATCTTCGATGGTGTACGTTGGACTTGCGATATTGGAACGCTTAAAACGATGGAACTATGCAAGGATTTAGCTCTTTCTCTTATACGTTATGCTGGTGTCATTAAAGACGAGAGAACCCGTTCCATGCTTGTTGAGTATTGGAACAAATGGAGCAGCCGTCGTAACCGTGAGATTTATATCAAGGAAGCTCAAAGCGTTTACCCCATTTCGATGGAAGCGTTCGATAAGAACATTTATCTATTTAACTGCCAAAACGGAACTTTAGACCTTCAGCACGGTGTATTTCGCAAGCACTTAGCAACAGATCTTATTACCAAAGTATCACCTGTGTTTTATGACCCGAAGGCAAGAAGTGAACGTTTTCGCCAGTTTGTCGATGAAATTATGAGCGGAGATTGTGAGAAAGCCTTGTATCTTCAAAAGTCATTAGGCTATGCGTTAAGCGGTGATACACGCTATGAGTGCATGTTCTTTCTTTTTGGAGAAAGCACAAGAAACGGTAAAGGCACACTCATGGAAAGCGTTCTGTCTGTGATGGGCGATTACGGAAAAGCGGTACGCGCGGAAACCATTGCTCTAAAGAAGAACCCTAATAGCTCACAGCCGACCGAGGATGTAGCACGCCTTGCCGGTGTTCGCTTTGCCAATATATCTGAGCCGAGCCGAGGACTATTCCTTAATTCAGCCCAAGTTAAATACATGACGGGAAGTGATACCTTAAACGCTCGATTCCTGCATGAGAACAGTTTTGACTTTAAACCACAGTTCAAACTGTACGTGAACACCAATTATCTGCCCGTCATCAGCGATATGACAGTGTTTAGTAGCGACCGCATGCAGATTATTCCCTTTAACAGGCATTTTGAAGCGTGGGAACAGGATAAAACCTTAAAGGCGGAGTTTTCTAAAAAAGAGGTGCAAAGTGCCATTTTAAACTGGCTTCTTGAAGGCTTTACCCACCTCCGAGATGAAGGCTTTAAGCCGCCTAATAGCGTTCTTGATGCCATTTTTAGTTATGCCCACGACAGTGACAAGATGGCACAGTTTGCTGAAGATGTACTCGTTAAAGACCAGAGCTCTGAGATTCGAACGGCAGTTGTATACGACCACTACAAGAAGTGGTGCATTGATAACGGCTGTTTTTCTGAGAACAGCAGAAACTTCAATCAGGAATTAAGAAAATTTGCCGAGGTTGTAAGAAAGCGTCCCAAGACAGGCGGAGAAAAAACCACGCTTCTTAAAGGCTACAGGCTTAAAAGTGAGTTTAGCGATTTTTTAAGTGGCAACTAGTGGCAGTTAATAACCTATATCCCCATATAACCCTATAAGGCAATAACGAAATTTAACTGCCACATCATGCCACGTTTAAGGAGGTGGTGCCTATGATTGCGTAATTCGTATCGCAAACCTGTGTTGAACATGAAGAAGAAATACTATCATGCACAAATCAAAATACTGAAATGATTTCAGCTTTTTGACAACATTGAAGAAAGAAAACCTGCCTAGGTACTGTGCTGTTAGAAATTTATTCGCATACTACTTTCTGAACCTAACCCCCTAGGGGGGGTCAAATCTCTAAAGAGTACCCCTTCGGGAACGGGCGCAGGGTCTTGCGTGCAAAAACAGCGAATTCAAAAGGGTAAATGGGCAAAATCAAGCAAATTACTGCAGTAATTGCAGAAAACAGTAATGAAAGGAACTAACAATTATGATTAACAGAGATATTGAAAAAGAAATGAAACTAGCAAGTCAGGACTACCACAACACGTTTTGGAACGTACTGCGCGACGCAAATGGTAATGCGAACAATATTGCAGGAAAACTGCGCCACATTCATACAGGTGCCTATGATTTGCCGACTTCTTCTCTAGCAAAACTCGAAGCAAAACTTGCAAACAAAAGTAATCTTAGAAAACTGTGTACAGTGGTAAAAGCACACTCGCAATCAAGCAAATTGTTCATCTATGAAGGTACACCGTTCACTAAATGGATGAAAGATTATGATGCGAATATCATTACGCATATGCCTATTAAAGATGGCTTTAAGCGTATTGATGTAACGGATTATACCCTAGTTAACCTTATTCGTTTGGGTACGGATTTTACAGCTGATCTTGACTTTGATATCGAAGAGTTCATCACAAGCGAACTGACAAAGCAATTTACATTGAGTGAGTCGGAAGCTTTTATAAATGGCGATGGGATAACTAAGCCGACAGGAATTTTATCAGATACATCAGGTGCTGAGGTTGCTGTGCAAGCAAAAGAGATTTCCGCAGATACCATCAAACATTTATTCTTCTCGCTAGATAGTAAGTATCGAGAAAATGCCACGTGGCTTATGAATGATGAAACTGCTCTTTATCTTCAAACCTTAAAGGACACTACCGGAGCATACATCCTACCTGATTTTGATGGCAACTTAATGGGCAGACCTGTGGTCATTGACAATGCCATGCCTTCTTCGCAAAAGGGAGCAAAAGTTATCGCCTTTGGTGATTTTTCCAACTATTGGATTATCGAACGCCATAACCCAACCATCAAGGTTCTAAACGAAATATTTTCTCTTATAGACCAGATAGGTTACCTCTCTTTTGAGTATTTGGATGGGAAACTGGTACATCCTGAAGCAATTAAAGTATTGCAACTTTCTTAAACAAGGAGGTCAAAATGCATGGATGAACAAATTAAGGATACACCGGTAAAAACCGAAGTGTTAAGAATCGGAAATACTGAATTTACGGTTAACTCTCTTGAAAGCAAGAGTGCTCAGAAAGGTGTCAAAGACCTAATCAAACACCTTATTTTAAGCAATTTAAACCATGTAATAGAAGCTAAATAACTTGATAAATTCTGAGTTATACGGGAATATATACTGACCGCTTGAAGGCTGTCGGAAAGGAGGAAAAACAGATGAATAAACTAAATAGACAGCCTTCTTATACTCTAGATAATGTAGGCAAGATAACGGCACTTTACTGCCGTTTATCCAAAGACGATGAATTACAAGGTGACAGCAATTCCATTATCAATCAAAAGAGCATGCTGAAAAAGTATGCCGAGGATAATCATTTCAACAATCTTATGTTCTTTGTAGACGATGGCTACTCGGGTACTAATTTCCAGCGACCTGATTGGCTTAAATTAACTGCTCTCATTGACGAAGGAAAGATTGGAACCATTATCGTCAAGGACATGTCACGCTTGGGTAGAGATTATCTGCAAGTTGGTATGTATACAGAGATGGTATTCCCTAACGCTGATATTCGCTTTATTGCAATAAATAACGGCGTAGATAGCAATAATCAGTCAGACAACGACATGACACCTTTCATCAACATCTTCAATGAGTTTTATGCTAAAGACACAAGCAGAAAAATAAAAGCTGTGTTTAAAGCAAAAGGACAAAGTGGGAAGCCGCTCTGCATCAATCCTCCTTACGGATATCTTAAGGATCCTGAAGATAAAAATCATTGGATTGTAGATGAAGAAGCTGCCAGTGTAGTGCGTGAAATCTTTAGACTCTGCGTTAATGGGTATGGGCCTAGCCAGATTGCCAATGAGCTAATCAAAAGGAATATTCCAACACCTTCTGAGCATTTTTTCTCTCTTGGTATTAAAATTCCTTCCGCGAAATCGGAGATTAAGGGAGTCTGGAATCAAAAAACTATCTCTAATATGCTTGAAAAGCAAGAATATCTTGGGCATACGGTCAATTTCAAAACAAGAAAGAAATCGTACAAGTGCAAGAAAACATTATTGAATCCCAAAGAAGACTGGCTAATTTTCAAAAACACACACGAAGCAATTATTGACCAGGAAACTTTTGATATTGTTCAACGTATAAGAGATGGTAGACGAGTGCGTACCAATCTTGGAGAGATGCCGGTGTTATCGGGAATGCTATTTTGTGCGGATTGTGGTAACAAGCTTTATCAGGTTCGAGGAAAAGGTTGGAGCCATGATAAAGAATACTTTGTCTGTGCTACATATCGTAAGCAAAAAGGCAAATGCTCATCACATCAAATTAGAAATATTCAGATCGAAGCAATACTGCTTCACGAGCTACGAATGATTACTTCATTTGCCAAACAGCACGAAGAAGAGTTCGTGGGACTTGTGATGAAGAAAAGCGAGAAAGAACTAACCCAAAAGTTAAAGTCCTCTAATAGGGAACTCGAGCAAGCAAAAGCAAGAATTAGCAAACTTGACACAATTGTTCAGCATCTCTATGAAGACAACTTAGACGGTAAAATTTCTGATGAACGATTTAAGAGCATGTCTGAGTCCTACGACAAGGAACAAGCTGAACTGAAAAGCAAGATTGAATCCCTTGAAGCCTTTATTTCTAAAGCGCAAGAGGAATGTCTCAACGTGGATTCTTTCTTGAAATTAGTACGACAATACACAGATATACAAGAACTTAATGCAGAGATCATTCGAACCTTTGTAGATAAGATTTATGTTGAAAAATCTGAAAAGGTAGCAGGTACAAGAACCAAGAAACAAACCATATGGATACAGTGGAATTACATAGGTGCAGTTGATATTCCACTCCATAAGTAAAATCGGCGTAGCCGGTAGTAATACCGATTACGCCGATAATTTTTTAGGAATTAAATCCCTAAGTGAATGCCCCTAAATCCTATTTCTTTTTTATATTTTTCTAATTTGTTCATATTAATCATCCTCTTCTATACTAAATATTTCTTCAATACTCATATCAAAAAACTTAGCAATTTTAAAAGCCAAAGGCAGTGACGCTATATACTTCCCAGTTTCAATGGAAGTTATGGTCTGCCTTGTAACTCCAACTTCATTTGCCAATTCTTCTTGAGTTATTTTATGCTGTTTTCTTAATCGAAAAATTGTATTTTTCATTTTCCTCCTTCAACAGCAAGTTAACTTTACATATAATGTATAGCTCGCTTTGCTTTTTTTGTCAAGCGTACTTTGCTTTTTTATAATTTCTTAAACTAAAAAGACGATAGATTTTATTAACCATGTTCGTATAAAAAATGATGGAACAGAACCACAGTATTATGTAAAAGATAGCCACGCTTCGATTATTCCAAGAGATATTTTCTTTAAAGTTCAAGAAGAAATGGTAAGACGAGCCAACATGTTTAGTGGTGAGGAGAATAAAAAAAGAAGAGTTTATTCCAGTAAGTACGCTTTATCCAGCTTATGTGTTTGTTCTAAATGCGGGGATGTTTACAGAAGAATTGCTTGGAACAATCGAGGAGTGCGTTCTGTTGTTTGGCGTTGTTGTACCAGATGGGAAAATGGTCCTAGTGCTTGTGATGCTCCGACAGTACAAGAGAACGAACTGCAGTCTGCTACAGTGAAAGCCATAAACAAGGTGTTTAGTATACCGGATGAAGTATTGGATACGTTGAAGAATAATATTAGAGAAATTATTGCGGGCAACAACTTAAGTGAGATTGAGACGGTTGATAAAAAAATCGCAGACAAACAAGCGATACTACTAACCTTGCTTAAAGCTAAAAAAGACTACACGAAAATAGCTGATGAGATTGATGAGCTTAAAGTTAAGAAACAGCAGCTTCTTATAGAAAAAGCAGGTCAAGAAGATGCTAAAAGACGAATCAGAGAAATGGAAGATTTTCTGAAAAGTGAGCGTCACGAGCTTAGTGAGTATGATGAGAAGCTGGTAAGAAAGTACATCAAGAAAATAAAAGTTTACGAGGACAAGTTCAGCGTAACTTTTAAATCAGAGATTAGTGTGGATATTGAAAGGGCATCGTAAAAGCCAAAAGAATGTGAGCATTTGAAATGTTACAAAACTCAGCCTAGGGGAATCATCTCTAGGCTGTTTTTATGCTCAAAAACCAAGTTATCAAGCCAATCTTAAACCTTTTAACGATAGCTTTTCCTATCGTTAAAAAGTGCACCCAGTATACATAGTGTGCACTCAAAAAAGTGTAGCTATACTAGGAGTTCTCTCAATCCACGTCGAGACTGTCGTATTGATGTCAAAGGCTGATTAGGTGGGTGCAAATTTGCCTTTGTGTAGCAAGGCTTAGCGAGGTCTATCGTTAAAAGGTTTAATGCGTGGCGGCTTTAAGCTGGGTTCTTGTGGTTTTTGAGTGTGATTTTGCTGTTTGAGGGAAGATATCGACGCTATGGGGTCGAGTGCACAGGATGTTAACGTTAAAAAGTGCACACACTTTGCACCCACCCTGTGAAGTGGGGAATGTCAATCAACGTTGAAACTCTAACCCTGCTATCGCGCGATTAGCAAAGCTAATCGATGCGAAGCAGAGGTAGGTCTCATGTCAAGAATCTCCAAGAGAAGCGACCGAATAGGAAGCTTCGATTGGAAAGATTCGACGGCGGAGGCTCTAGTATTGATGACAAGAATAAATTAGAGTTTGTGGAGGACTGGATTGAATATAAAAGTAAAAGAAATTGAGAATAAACTAGAAAAGGAATCTGTATCTAGAGAAGTATTGTATGATCTTCAAGAATGGTTTGGAATGCCAGAAAGTACAGAAGAATATATTCAAGATTCACAGGAAAAGCCTTTTCTTGCTTGTTATATTAATGATAAACTTGTTGGGTTTATTGTGTTAAACGCAACCAGCAAGGATTGTGCAGAGATTTTTGTGATGGGTATAAAAAAGAAATTCCATAGAATGGGAGTTGGCTCGGTACTTAACAAAGCATACGAAGCTATGGCAAGGAAGATGGGTTACACATACTCACAGGTAAAAACTGTTCAGATGGGACACTACAAAGAATATGATATTACAAATCATTTTTATATCGCGATGGGATATAAAGAATTGGAATGTTTTCCAACTTTATGGGATGAGTGGAATCCGTGTCAAATATATATTAAATATCTAGGAGTGTGAGAACTCTAAGTTTATTTGCTTGAGACCTTTTAACGATAGGCAGAGATAATTGTTAAAAGGTTCATGGATATGTTTCTGCATACGAACATGTCGATAAGACATACCTAGTGTTTACTCGTTTAATCTTGTAATTACAGTATTTCTATTAAGCTTAACTTTGCCTTTTCTCTTTATATATTCTTCAATATCAAACACATTCTTCTTGTCATAATCTTCTAAGAGCGCAGTTTGGCTGTATGAGGGAAGATGTCAACGCTCTAGGGTCGGGTGCACAGGATGTTAACGTTAAAAAGTGCACCCACTTTGTACCCCCCTGTCTAAAAAATTTAACATTTTGAAAGGAGAAATAATGGAAACAATAGTATCCGCTTTATTAGTTTTTGTTTCTACATCCATTGACTACTTAGTTGTTTTGACTATTTTATTCGCTAGTCAAGGAAAGAAAGGTTTGAAATCAATTTATGTAGGGCAGTATTTAGGTACAGGACTGCTTGTACTGGCTAGTCTTATTGCCGCTTACTTTTTAAATTTTATTCCACAAGATTGGATTATCGGACTCCTTGGTCTAATTCCGCTAGGTCTTGGTATAAGAGCAATTTTTGTGGATGAAGATATTGATGAAGAAGATATCGAGGGGAAAATTACCGGAGATGGATCAAAAATCTTAGCATTTACAAGTTTAACAGTGGCAATGGGTGGAGATAATTTAGGAATTTATATCCCCTATTTTACAGGAAAGAGTTTGATTGAGATTAGTATAAGTTTAGTAATATTTGCCTTAGGGATTTTGATTCTATGCAAATTATCTCAAAATCTCGCCTCAATTTCTGCTATCGGAGAGACTGTGGAAAAGTACGAAAAAGTAATTGTACCTGTCGTGTTTATTGGACTCGGTCTTTATATATTGATTGAAAATGGAACTATTAATTATTTCATAGGTCAAGTCCTAAAAGTGGTGTAAATTCATTTCCTTCCCTTTATCTGCTATTTTTATGTTCAAACTCAAACGAGAAAAATAAGTGGTGCTTCCCACCGTCACGGCGCTTGATTGTGCTATCAGATGCAGGAGGCTGATTAGGTGGGTGCAAATTTGCCCTTGTGTAGCAGGGGTTTGCGAGGGCTATCGTTAAAAGGTTTAATGCGAAGCGGCTTTAAGCTTACTTCTCGCGGTTTTTGAGCGCAGTTTGGCTGTTTGAGGGAAGATATCAACGCTATAGGGTCGAGTGCACAGGATGTTAACGTACTTCGCGTGCGTTGAAAGCACACTGTGCTTTCAACTTTGAGCAAGCTCAGCGAATCGAAGTGCATTCGCGAATTATGTTTTAATCGATCATGCAAGTCGATTCGCCACTTTGCACCCACCCTGTGAAGTGAGGATATACAGTATAGTTTGCATAATTATTTATCACGCAAAAAACATGATAATAAAATTTATACAAGCAAAAAGAGATGTTACTCAAATGGCATAATTGTAAAAAGTCACTTTATAACGTTCTCCTATATCGTGGGGCTTAAATCTAAGCCCCACTTTTTATATTCAAAACTATTTTTTTAAATAAATAAAAGTCAAAGACTTTACATATTTAACGCTTATTCTTAGCTAAAATACCTGTTTTTAATATCATTCGTAAGCATGCACTGAACAAAAAAATACAAAACAATATATTGCATATAAAAGGTGAAATACTGCGCGCAGTTATTGCGCCTAAGTTTACAGTAAATGTCGCAAAAATACCGATAATAATTCCTTCAGTAAAATGAGTATAATGGTAACGAGCATTAGCAATACTACCACTTATAGCTGTAGGAAGCGTGACAAGCAAAGCAGTTCCTCTTGCCATAAGGTCTCCCATGCCGAGCAAAAGTTGCACGCATGGCACTATAATTCCTCCGCCACCAACGCCTAAAATACCTGAAAAAATACCAGAAAAAACGCCTATAAATATAAGACATATAGCTTTTAAAAAACTAACATTAAAATCTACATTTCTTAACGGAATCCAAACTTGACTAGAACATATAACTAGTAATACAAAAAGTGTAAAACACCAAGGAAATATTTTTTTAGGCAAAATATGTGAAAAATATACCCCAATTTGTGATCCGAAAACTGAACCTATTATTAGAAAAAATGCTGATAAAAATGACACTTTGCCGTTTAAACCGTAAACAATGCTTCCACAAAGCGACGTTATAATTATGGCAACAAGAGAAGTAGCAGTAGCATGACGCTGATCAAATTTCATAAAAACAGTTAATGCAGGAACTATCACCATTCCTCCACCTACACCGAACAATCCTGATAAGAAACCTGCTAATAGTCCAATGAAAACGATTAAAACAATATTATGGAAATTATATTTGGTTTTAAAAATATTTCTCAACATATATCTTTTCTTCACAAAATACCTCCTCGTACTTTATTCACTACTTTTACTATGTTATATGAAAAATAGAATGTTTCTATACTAGTTCAATTGTAATTTATGTATTTATTTATCTAATTAACGTAAGTAATGGATAATAAGAAGTTTATCGCAGAGACGAAAGATGTTCGTTTAACGGTGAAACGTGCTGATACCTTTGGTGTGAGCTTTGTTAACTGTGAACAAGATATATTGAGGGTTGAGGAAGCGCAAAATGTTATAAGGCTTATTCAAACTAAAAAAGTTTCAGCTTCGAATTGGCTGAGGTGGTTTACTCAGGGTATGCCTGAAATTGTTGTGAGTTTGCCACATGATGTGGAAGTTTGTGAGGTTGAATCTGATTCTAATCAAGTGCTCATCACGGATATTGAGATTGGTAAGCTTTATGTAGAAGTGAACAATGGCTTTGTATCCACTGGAGAAAGATAAAATTCATATTTAATGAAATTGACAATCAGGCCTTATGGAGGGTTTTATGGCTGAGATTTGGGATGCGTATGATAAAGAATTTAATAAATTAAAGAATATTACATTAGTGAGAGGAGAACCAATTCCTGACGGCATGTATCATTTGGTGGGCGAAGTAATTGTTAAACATATAGATGGGACTTACCTTATTATGCAAAGAGATTTTGAAAAGAAATTCGGTGGAATGTGGGAGTTGACAGCAGGTGGTTCTGCATTGCAATATGAAACACCATTAGAATGTGCAGTAAGAGAATTAAAAGAAGAAACAGGTATTGAAGCTTCAAAAATTATGGAGATCGGAAGATTTGTGCAGGATGTTTACCACTCTCTTTATGTTGAATATCTATGCGTAACCGATTGTAAGAAAAATGCAATTGCTCTTCAAAAAGGAGAAACGGTTAATTATAAGTGGGTAGATGAAAAGAGCCTTTTGGAAATGAGCCAAGACGAGTTAGTATCATCAAGGGCAATCAAACTTATTAAAACAGTAGATATATAAATTCAAGTTTGGCTGTTTGAGGGAAGATATCAACGCTCTGGGGTTGAGTGCACATGATGTTAACGTGCTTCGCTTGTGTTGAAAGCACAGTGTGCTTTCAACTTTGAGCAAGCTCAGCGAATCGAAGTGCATTCGCGAATTATGTTTTAATCGCTCATGCAAGTCGATTCGCCACTTTGCACCCAGGCTGTGAAGTCGGAAATGTTAATTAAGCACGATTCATGCACAGTATGATGAAATAATAGTTGAATCGTATGTGTCAACAAGGCGCGCAACTTTAGAACAATTTTGATTTGCTTCGGAAAAGAAACGAGTTCATTTGCGTTTATATTTATTCATACTCCCTTTTGGGGAGGTCATAGTATGTGGTTCAAGATAAATAAATTCTATGCATTTCGAGAGCTAACTTTACATATGAATCAATCTTGTGCAACATGCATGTATGAGTTCACTATCGTGAGTTACTACAACAATTGTTGTATTCATTGACTTAAGTTTTGATAGTAGCTGTGCTAGTTCTTGCATATGCGCATAGTCTAATCCGCTCGTCGGCTCGTCTAACGCTAGAATTTCTCTACCTGTTGCCAGCGCGCATGCAATTGCTAATCGCTGTTTTTGCCCACCCGATAGACTCTGCGGATGACGGTGTGCCAAAAAGTCCAAATCAAATTGTCGTAATATATTCATCGCAACATCGTTCTTATTTTTGCTGCGCTTAGGCAAACTAATTAAAACTTCATCTAAAACGCTTTCTGTAAACAGCTGGTTGCCTGTATTTTGCATCACCATAAAACATAATTTTTTACGTGCTCGATTACTTAAAACGCGATCCTCGTATTTAAAAATACCTTTGCAGTTTTTTTCTAAACCGCAAAAACAATTGAGAAAACTGGTTTTGCCAGCTCCATTTTTTCCTACAATTGCTGTAATTTGATTACGCGCAATAGCAAGCGATTTAATATTGACTATTTTCTTCTTTACGCCATGATACGCAAAGTTGAAATTTTTTAATGCGATTATCTGATCGTCTTGTGTGACAGATGGCATTTTATTAATTTGTATGGGTGATACCATAAGTCGTGTTCTCAGTCCCATTTTTTGCGCATCTATGTCGTTAAGAGCATCTTTTTGTTCGGATTTAATATCTTTAACGATCTCACCTTGTTGCATAACCACTAGGCGATCCATAATATCCCAAAGATAAGCTATTCGATGCTCAGCTACAACAATTGTTCTTCCTTGTTTTTTCCAATGCAAAATCAACTTTTTAAGCATCAACGTTGAGTCGTAATCTAAATTTGCTGAAGGTTCATCTAACAAAATTATGTTTAATCCTGCTACTTCAATTGACGCACAAGCTATTTTTTGCTTTTCGCCATCAGATAGATGAAAAATATTGCGATCCATCAAATTTTCCATGTGCAAATCAGCAACTGTTGTATCAATACGCTGATAAATATCAGATTTTGGTAGTCCTTGATTTTCACACGCAAACGCTAGTTCACTCGTTGTATCAACATTATAAAATTGTGACTTAGGATTTTGAAAAACCGTGCCTACAACATGTGCTAAATCATATAATTCATTATTTTTAAAAGATCGACCGTTTAATAGTATATCGCCTTTTACATTTCCTTGATAGAAGCGTGGAATTAAACCATTTATAAGACGTAACAGCGTTGTTTTGCCACAACCCGAAGGTCCGGTTATCAAAATTAATTCGCCATCTTCTATGCGCAAGTTAATATCATTTAATTCACTTGTATGATGGTCATCTTCAGTTCCATAATGGAAATAAACATGCCTAAATTCGATCATACGCTTACTCCTAAGCTACACAACAACCAAAAACATATGACCGACAAAGAAATGAGTAATAAAAACCAATCTTGTATTCGAAAACCAATTTGGCAAATATTAGTTCGCTTGATAGGGTAGCCTAATCCTCGAATTAACGCTGCTGCCGATAGTTCTTCGCCAATACGTACACCCGAACTAATCATAGGAATTAATTGGTACTCTAATATTTTTCCAATACCAACTGCTCCTATATGAATTTCACGCATATTCATAGCGCGACAAATTGATTTCCATTCTGTTGCAATCGTTGGAAACATTCTAAACATAACTGACATTGGCACAATAATGGCTCGTGGCATATGTATTTTTTCCATTGCTGCAATAAATTCACTCACCGAAGTTGTAGCTATAACATAATTGCCCATTGCAACTGTTGCTACAAAGCGCGTAAGAATATATCCGCACATTAAAGCGATAGGTTTTATCATACTAGGCAAATATGGTATCACCAAAAGACAGCCATAACCTATTATGAGCATGATACTTGCATGCCAAAATTTTTTCCATTGTTGTTCTATCAAAAGCAGCACAAAAGGAATGATAGATAATACAAAACTTATATCTTTCATGCGTGCGCCACACACGCCGCCCATTACGAATATTGCTAATAGCAAAACAAGGACGATTTTTACGCGTGGATCTAGAAAACTGCGTTTGTTCTTTTGCGCTGCTAGAGATGAATATGCCATTAAACAAGACCAGCTTTTTCAAAATGTTTTTTCAAAACTTTTTGACCAAACAGTCCGCCTAAAATACCGCAGATAAAGCATACAATTAGCAGAACGAACGCCATCCAATTTGGTAGGAGCTGAGCAACAGCCTCGGCATAAGCTTTACCAAAGCTTGCACGTTGTGCAAAATATTGTTCGCGATCAAGAAACAGTGACATATAGTTGCCATACATCCACAGGCTAAAAAATCCATATGTCAAAACAGCTTTTTTAGCACTGGCATAGTTGCCACTTTTGAACACAATTTCTGCAATCAAACCAGCAATCGCACTTGTTAACAACGACCACATTCCCATGCCTGTGAGCACCATCAATAGACCCATCATGATTGCCATGATAAAAATCATTCCTGGCTTTTTAACTTTGGTCAAAAAGAGCATAAAAGGAATACCGCCTATAATTGGCATTAATACCGCAAGGAGCGGCAAAAAGACGGGTACTATCCCAAGCATTGATATTACACATACAATAACAAAATAAATGGCTCCAAATATACCAATGTTTATCAGGTCATGACCACTTAATTTAGTTGCGCGTTCCATAACAAATTCCTCCTTTTTCTATCATGCGCGTTCTACACGCGCTCAAACTAATACGAAAACTCCTCTGCTGCACACGTTTTATCAATAAGATTTTGATAAGTAGGGCTTATCTGGATAAGCTCGGCATGTGTACCGCATGCTTCAACGTGACCATCTTTTAACACAACTATTCGATCAACATTTTCAATTGACTTCATGCGGTGAGAAATAATAATCACAGTCTTATTTTTTACCAATTCGGTAAGTGACTGTTGAATTTTAATCTCGTTGTCAACGTCTAAACTTGAAGCAATTTCATCAAGAATAAGAATTGGTGAGTTTTTCAAAAATGCGCGCGCTATTGATATACGCTGACGCTCGCCTCCAGAAAGCTGCTGACCGTTTTCGCCGATAATGGTGTTGATCCCATCTGGGAGTGCGTCAATAAAGTCGCAATGCGCAAGCTGAGCTGCATGTTTCACTTCTTCGTCTGTAGCATCTTCTCGACCTATACGAATATTTTCCAAAATGCTTGTGTTGAAGAGAGTAACATCTTGAAAAACGATAGATATATTTCGGTACAGGTTTTCAGTAGAAACTTTCCGTATATCTACGCCGTCAATACGAATGCTACCAGAATTAAAATCGTACAGACGCGCTATAAGTCGAAGCAGAGTTGTTTTTCCGCAGCCTGACTGCCCAACAAGTGCGCAAACTGTTCCATGCGGCACAGTAAAACTTACGTCGTTTAGCACAGGAGTAGCGTCATCGTAAGAAAAGCTGAGCTTGTTTATCTCTATATCAAAATTAGCAAATTGAGTAGCGCGTTTATCTGTAGTGTGTACGTCTGTAGCAGCTTCCGGCTGCACATCTAATACCTTTGCGTCGCGAATTTCACGAATACGCTTCACAGCCGAATTGATATAGAAAACTTCCATAAGGAATTCCATATTCGAGTCCACAAATTCTTTGAGCTTCATGGCAGCAAGAACGTAGCCTAGCAGATATAGCACAGAAATTTCGCCAGTTTGCATAAGAAAAATGCCACCGATAATCGTGAATGCCAACGAAAAATGCGAGAAAATATCGGCAAATATCAGCAAGAACCCAGCGTTGCGTTCGCTTTCCCACTGGACGCGGAGCGTGTCATCAAGCTTGGCATAAAGCTTTGTTTTTATACGTTCTGCAAGATTAAACGCCGCAATTTCCTTGGACAGCTCAATACGATCTTGAAACGCTTGAGAATTTTCGCGTAATCGCAGGTAATGTTTGTTGTGCTGCGCACGTACATAGCGCTTTGATACTACAATCAGCAAAAACGAAAGAAGCGTAGGGCCAACGGCACAAATCGCCATTTTCCAGTTCCCTATGAACATTAATACAGAAAGAAATGGTAAGAATAAACAAAACGCGAGCAGTTTCGGAACTGCGTGACTTTCTGCATGCTCAAGTGACGCTACGTCTGCCATAATACTTTGAGAGAGATCGGTAAGATCGTGTTTTGCGAAGTAAGACATTTCTAGTCGCGAAAGTTTCTCTGCAATATTAAGACGCAAATGAGCTGCTTCTTTATATGTTTCGTTATATTGTGCTTCGTATTCAAAACTCAATAGCACTGCCATTACCACCAAGGTCACAATAGAACACACAAGATAGATGGCTGTACTATGTACATGGCGTAGTAACAGATGATCTACCAACAATAGCAGCAGCATTGAAGGAACCATATTGATAACAAATACCAAAAAACTAAGTACACCCGATTTAAAAGCGCCTCGTACACCTTGATCGGTAAGAGCAAACGTATTTTTTAAAAACTTAATCATTAACAACCCTCCACTCATTAGCTTGGGTGTAAATTGTGTACAAATGTGTATATTGGCCATTTTGCGCCATAAGCTGAGCATGTGAACCGCGCTCAACAATGTGTCCGTGGTCAACAAGCAAAATCTCATCCACACCCGTAATGGACGTCAGACGATGTGCAATCATAATGACCGTTTTACCACGCATTAAACGTTTAAATGCTTTTTGTAACTCATGCTCGTTGTCTGCGTCAATAGAAGCAGACGCTTCGTCCATAATTACGATGGGAGAATTTTTTAAAATGGCACGAGCAATCGCAACGCGTTGAGTTTCTCCACCTGAAAGATACACGCCTTTTGTTCCAATTATGGTATTTTCTCGCTTATCTAATTTATCTAATACCGAATCAAGTCCTGCTGCAGAAATCGCAGACATTACTTCCTCGTGGCTTGCGTCATGTTTTACGCAGCTAACATTGTTATATAGTGTGTCACTAAACAACTTAGAATCTTGAAAAACAAAGGAAATTTCTTGCATGAGCGCTTCTTGAGAATATGTGTTAAGAGGTTTATTGCCAATTAAAATTTCTCCAGAACTTATGTTGTAATATGCGCACATCAGTTTAGCAATTGTAGATTTACCTGATCCAGATTTTCCTACTAGAGCATATATCTTATTTTCTGCTAAATTGAAGGACAGATTTTTCAAAACTTCTTTTTTGTCATACGAGAACGAAACGTTACGAAACTCAATGTTGTGATTTGCAAAATGATCTTCATTGCCAAAATGTATTTCTTCTTTCGACATTTGCGCATAAAGCTTCTCAAGCGAATCAACCGCATGATTACCCTGGAACGAGTACATGCCAATGTACATAACGCGCATAAATGCTGCAAACATTAATCCCGATACGAAAAACGTCATAATTAAATCGAGAGCCAAACGTTTGGGACTGCCCAAATCGTCAATAAAAAATACCAGCGGCAGTGTAAGTATTGCAATAATACCAAAGAAAAGGCATTCATACACAACGTATCCTGCTTTGCAATGCTTTGAATATTGGTAAGCATATGTTGAATAATTGTGAATAAGTTTGGATAGCTTTTTCATGGAACTTACTGAAACGCCAAAGATTTTGATAACAGAAATGCCACGAATATATTCGACTGTTTCGGCAGATAGATTATCGAGTGCGTCTTGGTACATTTTCATGAATTGCTTGCCGCCCATCATGCTAGCCATAATAGCGCTACCGACAATAGTAAGTATTAGAATGCATAAACCTACGCGCCAGCTTATGCAAAAGCTGAATGCAATTATGAAAAATGGCATAAGGATTGCGCGCGTAGCGTCAGGAATCATGTGTGCGACAATCGTGTGAGTGAGCGCTGCATTGTCGTCAATAGTTTTGCGAATAGTTCCAGATGAATGTGTGTCAAAGAATGTAAAACTTGCACGATTTAAGCCTTCAACACCGCGTTTGCGCAAAACATTTTCTAAATTGAATCCCACGTAATGAGCCATAAGACCCGACGCGCCAAGACATAAACTGCCGGTAAGTAAAAGCAGTGCAATGACGAATGCAAAATTTTGAGCGACAGGCAAGTTTTCGTCAATAATAAGCGCATGCAAAAAACAATGTATCGCATAATATCCGCAAGTAGTTAGTAGAGCTGACAAAGCTGAAACGAGTACTGCTCCAATAGCTAAACCCTTAAACTGTGGAATATAGGCAAACAGTTTGCGGTATGTGTTCATGAGAGCTCCTTTGCTGGTAAAGAAGTTGAAGATGCTTGAACAGACTCTTGTATGCTGCCTAACTGATTGTTTCCCTCGTCGCTGGAGCGAGTAGCGCCGCGGCTGTTGCCCTCGTGACTGGATTGAGCGGTGTCCTGTTTCAAAATATTCAAGAGCAGCTGCTTAATAAGCGCCTGATTATCTTGTACAAGTTTGTGTTCGTTGAGCACATGCGCAGAAAGAATGATCGCGTTTACAAAAAACGCCATAAGTTCAAAATTCGAAGGCTTAACAGAAAGCGTTTCTGCATCGATGTTATGTGCCCTAAACGTATCAAAAGCAGTGTGTTCAAGCTGTCTATATACCTGTTCAAGCTGGGGGTTTCTCTTCTTAGCCAACAAAAGTTCCACGTAGACGGGCATAAGCGCATTGCTATCAACTGCTTTTCTGGCCATTTCATCAGCAAGAAGATCAATGCTCCATTGCTTGCCATCCTCTATAGATTTCATCATGATGGTGTTGCGGTATGCGATGCCGTCGAGCATGATGTCGTGGAGTATGTCGGTTGTATTCTTGTAGTAGTGATAAAACCCACCCTTTGATAAGCCTGTTTCTTTTACCAGGTCTTCCATGGTTGTGTTCTCAAAGCCTTGTTTGACAAAAATACGTATAGCAGCATGCTTTATTGCTTGCTTGCGTTCATTAAAACTAAGCCGCTTATTACGAGCCATGCAATTCACCTCACACCACAAGCTGGTAAAGGGTTAACGCGCCAAATAGTTGTCATGAGTCAACGCGTAAAAAGTCTTCGCGCCTTGGCTACATCTAAGGGGTCGTCATCCTATCGACGGATGCGTCGATACATACAGTATAAGTTAGATAGTGTTTACTGTCAAGCTCTTGCTTGAAAGTAAACACTATTTGTCGATGCTGGTTAGAAGAGTGCCTGCTTGTGCTAATAAAATTCATAAGAAACTAGGCGATAGTTCAGCAAATCCATAAACGCATACCGTATTTATAGTTTGCATATATGTACCACAGTACAAAAAAGTTCAATCGTTCGTGTATTTTTGGGCTACATGGGGAGTGTCGTATTGATGTCAAGGGCTGATTAGGTGGGTGCATTTTTGCCCTTGTGTAGCAGGGGTTTGCGGGGTCTATCGTTAAAAGGTTTAATGCGAAGCGGCTTTAAGCTGGGTTCTCGCGGTTTTTGAGCGCAGTTTGGCTGTTTGAGGAAACATATCGACGGTGTAGGGTCGAGTGCACAGGATGTTAACGTACTTCGCTTGCGTTGAAAGCACACTGTGCTTTCAACTTTGAGCAAGCTCAGCGAATCGAAGTGCATTCGCGAATTATATTTAATCGCTCATGCAAGTCGATTCGCCACTTTGCACCCAGCTTTGTGAAATAAGTAAGACGATAGTTAAGTTGCTTGAAGTACTAAGTTATATATGAGTACATGGTATAATAGTGGCAATTATTTTCGGAGGTATCAAAAGATGGTAATTAATAAATCCTGTTCTAACTAATGTAGAGAGGTTAAATCCTCTCGGTATTTTCAAGGAGGATTTATGATACGTATTGATAATTTAACAAAAGTTATAGGTGCAAGAACTTTATTTGCGATTGATCATCTATCTATTGGTGCTTGTGACAAGGTTGGTTTAATTGGTGATAACGGCACAGGCAAAACCACCTTTTTACGCATACTTTCAAGTCTTGATACTGACTATGCGGGGCGAGTTCAAATGGACGACGAGATTAGTTATTTGCTCAACAATTTAGAAGATGAACTCGGTTTTATGTATCAGCGTCGTTTTCAGCAGAATTGTAGTAGTAGTCCAGGCGAGCAGCAAAGATTGAAACTGGAGCACCTTTTAGTTGATAATAAAGCATTTTTGCTTATTGACGAGCCTACATCACATTTAGACATTAAGCAAAGAAAGCTATTAGCTAAACGGCTCTATTCTCGCAATAAGGGTTTTATTCTTGTCTCCCATGATCGAGATTTTATTAATCAAACCTGTACGAAAATTTTCGAATTGGTCAATGGGAAAATTGAGGTTTATAGCGGTGATTATTCGTTTTACCTATGCGAAAGAGAAAAGAGGTATAAGTGTGCTGAGAGGGAATATGAGAGTTATGTAAAAGAAAAGAAGCGTCTTTTACAGGTTGCAAATGCAATAAAACAGCAGTCAGCAAAAGTAAAAACCACACCCAAAAGGATGGGTAACTCAGAAGCTAGGCTGCATAAAATGGGTGGGCAACAAAATAAGAAGAAGCTCGACAAACAGGTAAAAGCCACTTTAGAAAGAGTAAATCAACTAGAGGTGAAGAGTAAGCCATATCAAAATGCAGCCATCAAGCTCAATATGGACGAGCGAGAAAAAATTCATTCCAAGGTACTCATCAGGGCAGAAAATCTCAATAAGAGCTTTGATAGCAAGGTGATTTTTAAGAATGTCAATTTTGCGATAGACAATACAAATAAAGTTGCCTTATTAGGTGACAACGGTTCAGGGAAAACCACTTTGCTCAACATGATTCTTAACGGTGAAACGTGGACACATCCGAATTTACGAATTGGTTACTATAGTCAGCTAGGAGAAACACTCGACTATACAAAAACGATTCTAGGCAACGTATTACCTTATTCAATCTATGACCAGTCAATGACGAGAATCATCTTGGCTCGTCTAGGTTTCAAAACAAATGATGTGTTCAAGCAAGTGAATGTGCTTAGTGATAGTGAAAAAGCCAAGGTGAAATTGGCGAAGCTTCTAACAGGTAACTTTAATTATTTGCTGATGGATGAGCCAACTAACTTTTTAGATATTCGTGCCATAGAAGCCTTAGAAGAGCTGCTTCAAGGCTACGACAGACCCTTGCTTTTCGTGACGCATGATGTGTCCTTTATCAATAATGTAGCGGATTCTTTGTTACTTATCGAGAATGAAAAGATTACTGGTTTTGAAGGTAATTTGCAGCAATATAATGAGGAAAATGAGGTTTAAACTAATTATCATAATGAGAATATTTGCTGTTATTCGCTGGCATTGAACAAATGAGAAGTTTAGTGCCCAGAAATACATAGATGTCAATTGCAATTATCCTGGTGATTGGGATGGTGTAATAGAACGCATTGAAGAAATATAGCTCAAAAGGTAAAATGAAACCTGAATATTAGTATGTGTACGAGGAGGTGTTTAAGGATAATGGATAAGCTCGTTCGTTTTTGCCGTGAAGTAGCGACATTCGGCTTGACGGTTGCCTTAATCGCGATGCTGCTTGCCTTAATATGGGGTGGCACACTTGCTATTAGAGTTGGTTTTACCTCTTTTGCTATTGGTGTCACAGTGATCTCGCTTAAGACTGTCCTTCGAAAGACTGATTGAATTTTGTGAGGTTGAATCTGATTCTAATCAAGTGCTCATCACAGATATTGAGATTGGTAAGCTTTATGTAGAAGTGAACAATGGCAAGGTAGAAGTTGTTAATTTGAAAGCGGATGATGTCTTTCTTAAATGTTGTAATGGGTCGGCTTCAGCAACAAACGTAGAAGTAACTCATGTTTGTACACTTGATACGTTAAATGGCATGAGTATTTTAGAAGGAACAATCACCAAGGATGCAAGCCTTGAAGTAGATTGTGAGAATGGTATTAGCGAGGTTTCTGATAAGAAGAAGGTAAATTGTAAAAACGATGGGTTTGCGCATTACATGGTGCACTGCCTTAATGGAAAAGCTGTAGTTAAGTAATACTGTTGTGGTGTTTTATGTCCGCTACTTTGATCAATCGCACGAAATAGTGTTTGGCATATTCTAAAAAATGCTTTTAAATGTTGGAGTATTAGGCTTGGTGGTTTTTAATCCAGGTGTAAAGGTCATTTTCATTTGCTTTGCCTGATGCAACTTTGAGAATAATATCGATCAGTTCTTCATCTTTATAAGACAACATAATGTTGTTGAGTGCTAGAAAGATTAGCATTACATGTGTGCCGATACGCTTGTTTCCGTCTATAAAAGGGTGGTTTTTTATAAGACCAAAAGCTAGACGTGCTGCCTTATCTAAGACAGATGGGAAAAGTTCATTCTCGTCAAATGTTTGCAGTGGGGTCTTTAATGCAGAATCAAGCATTCCTTCATCTCGTATACCTGAAGAACCACCGCTTGTTTCAATCAGAGCTTGGTGAAGTTTAATAACTTGTTCTCGTGTTAAATACTTCATTTGGCAAGTTCCTCATAGACTTTTTTGTTCTTTTTTATGAACATGTTGGATAAAGCCATAACTTCATCGTTTGTTGGAACAGTAACTTTTTCAGTTTTGGCTTTTGGGAATTCTAAAATTACGTAGCGAGGAGCGTTGTTTTTCAAAATAACAGCTGATCCGTATGTGTCAACAAGTCGCGCAACTTTGGAAAAGTTTTGATTTGCTTCAGAAATAGAAACAAGCGTGTCTGTATTTACATTCATATCAAGAACCTCCATTTTTAGGAGAATTATAGCATATATTTTAGGATAAATAAATCCTAAGTATTTTGAGAGTTATTTTATAAATGACATATAGTCTATATGTGATTTAGTTGTTTATGTTTTGGGGAACAAATCGGTGTAATAATTGTAAAAAAGTTCCCTACATTATTTGATTTCTCACGGTAAAGGCTTGTTGGTTATTCCAGAAAATAAAGTTCCTGAGTTTAAGAAGTTGCTTGTTGAATATTATGAGGGTGAAGATTTGCAGGTGATTGCTTCGTTTATGATGGATATTGTTGGAAGCATTAAACGAGCACTGATTGGCTATTTTGTTTGCTGCGTGCATTTTCTGCATAAGACGATAAGTTAACCAATTTGAGCGTAATTTTAAAGTTGAACTTGAAATTTACGCCCATTATTAGAACACTGCGGCTTCAATCTCAAAGGTGAATTTTTAATTTGTTTCGTTTATAATAGAAACAACTATAAAAAACAATAAATTTATCGACTATAATCGAAATTGTAAGCAAAGCTGTAATCGAAAGGTGTGAGGATATGTCATATATATTACGTAAAAAATATCTTAATAAGATCAAACCTTTTATTGACAAGCCTATTATGAAGGTGATTACAGGTATGAGACGAGTGGGAAAGTCCACTTTGTTAAAAATGATTCAATCTGAATTGCTTGTAGACGTTCCTCAAAGTCGTATTATTTATATCAATTTAGAATCAGCTCAATACTTATCTGTGAAAAATGATTTTGATCTGCAGAAATTAATTACAGAACGTAGTCAACAAATAGAAGGTAAAATATATTTTTTCTTTGATGAAATTCAATTAGTTTCTCACTGGGAACGTGTTATAAATGCGCTTAGAGTTGATTATGATTGCGATATTTATTTGACTGGTTCTAACTCAAAATTATTGTCCGGAGAGCTTGCCACCTTGCTTGCGGGGCGTTACGTAAGTTTTGAGGTGCTTCCTTTTACTTTTAGTGAATTCGTGAATTTGTATCAAAGTTTGAATTTAAGCATACAGGAATTATTTCAGCTATATATCAAAATTGGTGGTATGCCTCCTCTTCATTATTTTAATGGGGAAGAGGAGCCGAGTTTTAGATATTTAAACGACATTTATAATACCGTTGTTGTTAAGGATATACTTGAATACAATTCGATCCGAGATGTTGACGTATTTAATCGCATTTTACTTTTTTGTTTAGATAATATTGGACAAAGTTTTTCGGCTAATAGTTTACGTAAATATTTTGTTAGCGAAAATCGTAAAGTTTCAGTTGATACCATTTTGAATTACTTGAATTTTTTCCAAGCGGCGTATCTTCTGAAAAAAGTTCCACGCTATGACAGTGTTGGAAAAAAGTTATTGACGGTTGAGGAAAAATACTATATAACAGATCATGGTTTTAGACAAGCAGTAGGCTTCTCAAACGTTGCGTCAATTGAACGTATTCTAGAAAATATTGTCTATATTGAGCTTTTGTCTCGTGGTTTTCAGGTTCAAGTTGGTCGTATTAATAATCAAGAAATCGATTTCATTGCTACTAGACAAGGTGAAACTGAGTATTATCAAGTCTCTTATTTGATGGCTAGCGAAGAGACTCGTAGCCGGGAATTTGGTGTTTATCGATTGGTTAAGGATAATTATCCTAAATATGTTTTGTCGATGGATACAATGAATTTTTCGCAAGAAGGGATTATACACAAATATTTACCAGATTTTCTACTGGAAGAGAATGCGTAATCTGCTTGATTTTGCTCTCATGTAGATTATGTTTCGCGATGGCTATTATTAAAAGGTTTAATTTGAAAGCGTAAGTGCGATGTTTCATAGTTTTCCTTGCGAATTGGCGGGATATTAGTACTACGATTGGCGAGTTTTCATTCCGACGATTGGCGAAATTCTGTTCCGATGTTTGGCGGCATCAGTGAAGATGATTGGAAAGCGCGGTGTGAAAATGAAAGAAAACGAATTGGCGGTCGGTTGCGCTCATTTGTCGGCAGAAATTGCGCTTTCAACGGCAATTGCCAACCGCACTTGCTACTACGCAACTGCTGTTTCAGCTATAATTTCACCATGATCATGATGAATTCTAGTTTGAAATGGAGATGTTTTTATGATTTTAGCAGATAAAATATTGGAACTGCGTAAACAAAACGGTTGGTCGCAGGAAGAATTGGCGGACAAATTGGGCGTCAGTCGCCAAGCTGTTTCCAAATGGGAAGGCGCACAAAGTATCCCGGATATGGAACGGATAATTGCATTGAGCCGTTTGTTTGGTGTTAGTACAGATCTTCTGGTAAAAGATGAAATTGATGTTATGGGGAAGAACGTCAACGCAGATGAAAATGCCTGCCAGGAAGAAGCCGGCGTTCGCATGCGGGTAATTGAGCTGGAAGAAGCCTCCGCTTATATTGCTCACAGAATATCATTTGCCGCCTATGTTGCTCTAGGCGTTCTTCTTTGTATTCTGGCGGCAATCCCGTTGGTCGGCAGTGATCTTTTGCTTTCTCACACAGTAAATGCGCAAGTCGGTAAAACTTTGGGCTTAGCATTTAGTGTTGCGATTATTACTGTAGCTGTAGCTATTTTTATTATTCAGAGTTTCCACGGAAAGCGTTATCAATATTTGGAAAAAGAGGACTTTGAAACGGCTTACGGAGTTGACAGTGTGCTCAAAGAACGCTTGGAACGGTTCATGCCGTCGTATGTGCTGCGGACGGTCAGCGGTGTCGTTTTATGTATGGTTGCCTTTATTTTTCTTATAATTTCGGATATAGCGCCGAAATTTTATCAACTTTCATCCGGCTTTTTTGTAGTTATCGCTATTGCCCTGGTGGCAGCAGCCGTTTATTTATTCGTACAGGCGAATATTGTCCGCTCGTCCTATTACCGTTTGCTGCAACCGAAGAAAAAGATTGTCTATCCTGCAAAGATTAGGTTATTCCTCCAAGCTTACTGGCTTATAATTGTCTGCATTTATTTAGTCTACAGTTTCATCACGTCCGATTGGGGAAGAAGTTGGATTGTTTGGCCGTTGGCCGCATTGACTTACGGAGTAATAGAAGTAGTGCTCAAAGCGTGGATGCTCGGAAAGAAATAAGTGACTTTCAGCGTCGATTTTGTGGCGAATAATGTTAAGGTTGTTGCTTCTTGCATGGTGGATACGTTAAATGGTACGAGTGTTTTAGAAGGAGAAATACCTAAGGATGCATGTCTTGAAGTAGTTTGTGAGAATGGTATTAGCGAGGTTTCTGATAAGAATAAGGTCAATCTTAGTTGTAATAATCTTGGGCGCAAAACAGACGGATGTGCTCACTACGTTGTGCATTGCTTAAATGGGAAAGCTATTGCGAAGTAGCAGACATATAGATCAAAAAAGAAGCAATAAAACTTGATATAAGTTGGAATTAGAGCGTATATAGACATACCAATAAAGGAGGAAGCCGTATATGCTCTATGTAAAATTTGATGATTTCGAAGATGTTAGTGTCATGGGAAATGAGAAAGACCGTGGCATGTTTATTCCAATTAAGGATGGAAATGTGTATGCTGAGTGCGAACGGTGCGGTGTAGTTGAAAGGATCACCTCACCATGCGAATTCATTGCTAGCACATTTAAGTCAAGAGTGAACTTTAATGAAGGTTATGAATTTTGCGAGAAGTGCTTGCAAGAGGTTGAGTTTGTTACTGTCGCTTTGAGAACTGGAAAATTGCCTAATCGAGAATTGAAATAACTGAAAAAGCAAAGCAGTGATAACCGTAGTAATACAGGAAAAACTAAAGGGTTAGACCAATTTCTGAAAATAGCCTAACAATCTCACGTTGAAGCTATAGCGTTGATACAAAAGATGTAAATTTAGAAATCCTGCATTTTAAGCAGTTTTATAAGCATTTTGTATTTGAAAAAGATGAAGAAGGATACGTCAAAACAGGCCGGCAATTCTATTGCGGTGGATGTTTTAATGTAGATTAGTGTAATGAATACTCTAAAGATTATATAATAACAACAAACAGATTTTTTTATATAGTATTAGACTCTGTATACTATTTTAAAGGAAACTAATAAAATGAAGAAAATGAAGAAAATATTTTTTGGAATCTTTTCAGTTATTATTATTTTAGTAGTTTTAGTTTTTAGTCTTAGGATATATAACGACCATAAGTATAAAGATATCAATGCTTTAAATTTTCCTGAATATTATAAGGATGTTACTAATATAAGTCTATACCCTACAGATATTAATGGAGTTGATGTAACTTATGTAGATGAGGGTAGAATGCAAGGATTTAGATTTGTACCTAAAGAAAAATCACATAAGGGTCTTGTAATTTGTTTTGGAGGTTCTGAAGGAAGTCCAAATTTTGAAAATGCTAAGATATTAGCAAAAGAAGGCTATGAAACCTTTGCTCTATTTATGTTTGGTATGAAAAATCAAGAATCGACTTTGACAAAAATTCCCTTAGAACAATTTGATGATGTTATCAATTATATAAATAAAAATATAAAAGACAATAAACCGATAAGTGTTTTGGGAGCGTCAAAAGGGGCAGAATATGCACTTAATTTGGCTTGCAAATATCCTGAAATAGATAATCTGATTTTAATATCGCCTTCGTCTTATAATTTTGCTGGTCTAGATTTTAAAGATTATGGTTCATCATGGACATATAAAGGAAAGCAACTTCCATATATAGATATAAAAAAATCATCATTTAACTCATTTCTAAAAAATATTATTGTTCCAACTATAATTAAAAGTCCTATTAGTTATAAAGAATCTTATAAAAGCGCAATAGAACAAGACTCCTCAAGCCAAGAAAAACTAATACCAGTCAAAAATGTTAAGGCAAATATATTAATGATGGCTGGCGAAGATGATTTGATGTGGGATAGCTTTGCCATGGCAAAAAAAATAAAAGAGCAAAACCCTAATGCAAAGATTTATTCTTATAAAGGAGCAGGACATATATTTGCAGGCAATGGTGTTTTAAATCTAGGAAGAATTAGAATTGCAACAGGTGGAACAATTGAAAGCAATGATAAAGCAAGAAGTGAATCAAGAAAAACTATTGATGCTTTCTTAAAAGAAAATCATAAATAGATAATTACTTGTGTGTTCAAAGTAAAGGTCAAGAGCTCTTATGGCAAGGATATTATAAACAAGGTCGGCAGGCAGGATTTAAGGACATGCAAACGAGTTAATTCTTTTTGAGACATAGATAATCTTTCCATCCTTGTATTTTAATCTAACTAACTAATTTGTTTCTAATCCTTCCCGGCAATTGTTTGTTACACGGGTGGGTGAAATTTTAATTGGTTAGTTACAGGGGTGAAATTATCATAGATTAATAGCATTACGGGCTGATTAGGTGGGTGCAAATTTGCCCTTGTGTAGCAGGGCTTAGCGAGGGATATCGTTAAAAGGTTTAATGTGTGGCGGATTTAAGCTGGGTTTTCGCGGTCTTTGAGAGTGATTTTGCTGTATAGGGGAAGATATCGACGCTCTGGGGTTGAGTGCACAGTATGTTAACGTACTTCGCTTGCGTTGAAAGCACGCTGTGCTTTCAACTTTGAGCAAGCTCAGCGAATCGAAGTGCATTCGCGAATTATATTTAATCGCTCATGCAAGTCGATTCGCCACTTTGCACCAAGGCTGTGAAGTGGGAAAATAAGGTTTAGGCTAATTATCGAAGTGGTTCAATTACGATAATTATGCAAAACTATATAGATCTGTTCTATCAGTCCACAGCTCACACTGAGTCATTACTGTTTGAACAGCATCTTCCATACCTTCAGGAGGATAGTGGTGCTCCTTAAGAAACATAAATACCCGCCGGAGGGCATGGATGACGCTGTTGCTACTGTAATGCTTCAGTGTGACCTCTGGGCGGACAACAATGATATGGAGCATCGGGTAGTTAACTATAGTGAGGTACTGAAAGAGAGTAATAATCAGGAATTGATTATGGTTGCCGAAGACAGAGGAGTTTATGATAATAATGAGTGCTGGTACAGCTGATATAACGAAAAGAAGATGTTGTGGTTTCTTGGCGGCTTTCGAATAGAGTTTCCTGATAATCAAAAGGCAAAAATGAAATGGAGAAATAATTATGAGTTCAAACGTAATAAGACATGATAACATTATCCCTTTAGTAACGCGTCAAAGCATAGCAAGCAGATATCATACGGTTACGAAAGCTATAAATCAAGAGTTTTGGAATTCAACGAGTGAAACTACACATAGTCTCTATGTTGGTTCTTATGGAAGAAACACAGCAATAAATACAAGCGACATAGATATACTTGTTGAAATTCCAGAAGATGAATATAATCGGTACTCATATTCTAAATGGAATGGGCAATCTAGACTTTTACAGGCTGTGAAGAATGCGATTGAAACTCACTATTCAAGAAGCGATATTAGGGCAGATGGTCAGGTTGTTAAAATTGCCTTTTCTGATGGGATGAAATTTGAAGTGTTACCAGCGTTTCCGCAGACAAGTTTGGGTGGTAGTGTTTCATACAAATATCCAGATACGAATATGGGAGGAAACTGGAGAACAACAGATCCTAAGTCTGAGCAAAAAGCAATGAAGGAAAAGAACAGCTCATCTAATGGGTTATTGTGTGCTACTTGTAAGCACATAAGAACGATCAGAGATGATTCTTATTCGAGCTATCATCTGTCAGGAATTTTAATTGATTCCTTTGTATATGTTGCGATGGAAGGATGGCATTTTACGGATGGAGATAGCAATTCCTCAAGCCAACCAAGATCGTATGAACAGGCATTACTTGATTATTATAATCATATTCCATGCAACGAAATACTTGCGCCAAGTCTATCTGCTCCCGGAAGTGGAATGTCGATTGATACTACAAAAGGATGGGATGTCCTCGGCAAGATCCTAAATAAAATGGTATCGGAGTAAAATGGAAAGTGATAAAAGCTATAGGGCACGATTAAAAAATCAAATAAAGGATGCTTGTGGAAAAGTTATATACACATATACTGCGCATCACAAATTAGCTGATCGACTTGAGAAAGAAAATAAGTATGTGAAGAATGCACAGATTATATTGACCGCACTTTCTTCTTGCGGATTTTTTTACAGCATTATAACAAACAAGGTCATATCGACATGGGTAGGTGGAATTGCTGCTGTATTGTCTTTGTGCCTAAATCTATATGCCAAGGAATATAAGATTCAAAATGAAGTAAGCCAGCATCGAAATGCAGCAAATGTGTTGTGGGGTATTCGAGAAGAGTATGTTTCCTTATTAGTTGATTTTGAAGTGCTTGACGATAGTGAGATACAAAAAAAGAGAGATGTTCTTTGTAATAAAGTTTCAGAAGTCAATAATAATTATCCTGCAACTGATGAGAGAAGCTACAGGGCTGCGCAGAAGGCTTTGCAAAAGGAAGAAGAACAGACTTTTAAGGAGAACGAGGTTGATTCCATTTTGCCTAATGGAATTGATAAGTGAATAATCGAAAGGGGTGAGTTATATGATACTCCCTGAAAATTTGATGAACTTGATTCATCAGGGCGAGGGGCTGACGGTCGAATTCAAAAAATCAACAACAGATATTACGAAGGATGTCTACGATACTGTTTGTTCTTTTTCTAATCGGGATGGCGGTCATATTTTCTTTGGTGTGAAGGATAACGGGACGATTCTCGGTGTTGATAAAGACTGCGTTGAGCAGATGAAGAAAAATTTTGTTACTACGATTAACAATGAGAGAAAAATGTATCCGCCACTCTATTTGACTACAGAGGAATATGAGATCGATGGGCGTATTGTTCTTTATGTCTATGTCCCGGTTGGAAAAACCGTTTACCGCAATGCGGGCAGAATATTTGATCGCAATAATGAGTCGGACATCGATATTACAGATAATGCGGACATGGTTTTCAACCTTTATGCCCGTAAGCAAAGCACCTATTTTGTGAATAAGGTCTACCCTGCCATCCCGGTTTCAAGCCTTCGTCATGATCTTATGGATCGAGCAAGGAGAATGACGAGAGTGAATACTGAGCACCATCCGTGGATTGACATGACGGATGAGGAGATGCTCAGAAGCTGCGGGCTTATACTTGAGGATCCGGAAACGAACAAAGAAGGTATAACACTTGCGGCAATCTTGCTCTTTGGTACGGATAACCGTATCATATCCGTGTTACCTCAGCATAAGACAGACGCTATTTTCAGAGTGTTCAATGTTGATCGTTATGATGACAGGGATGTGGTGATTACAAACCTGATTGAAAGTTATGATCGTCTGATGGAATTTGGAAAGAAGCATCTGAATGATGTTTTTACATTGGATGGTGTCCAGCGGATAAGCGCCAGAGATAAAATCCTGCGTGAGATTATTTCCAACCTGCTCATGCACCGTGATTTTTCCAGTGGATATGTACCGAAGCTTGTCATTGAACGGGATAAGATTACAACAGAGAATGCGAACCTTGCGCATGGGCACGGCAACCTGAATCTGAAAACATTCAAGCCATTTGCAAAGAATCCGCCGATAGCAAAAGTGTTCCGTGAGATCGGACTTGCTGATGAGCTTGGAAGCGGTATGCGCAACAGCTATAAATACACGAAGATGTATTCTGGTGGAGAGCCTGTCTTTACAGAGGCAGATGTTTTTACGACAGTGATTCCTCTTTCTGAGGCGGCAACTGCCACGGTCGGGCCGACCGAAGAACTTGATCCAAGGGAGCAAGTTAGGGAGCAAGTTAGGGAGCAAGTTACGATACAAGCTCTCCTTCAATTTTGTATCGTTCCTCGTAGTCGGAAAGAAATGCAAGAATTTATGGGTCTGACCGGTAGAAGAAACTTTTCTGAAAAATATATCAAGCCTTTGCTTAGTGCAGGAAAAATAGAAATGACGATACCAGATAAGCCAAACAGCAGGAACCAGAAATATAAAAAAGTGAACATTGAAGATTAAAAAGCGACCATTGGAGACAGAAACCATATATCGAATAGAGGAAAACGGACATTCAATGTATAGTTTTGGTTTCACAAATAGGTATGTCGAGACGATGGGATTTCGGACTTATTTCCTCAGAGCGAAGTCTTGAAACGAACGTCAAATCTACGGATTTGCATATCATAGGTAGTAACATGGTCCTTTGAACTTTTCCGAGAACGTATAAGGGCAAAAATCGGTGTATTTCCGAGCAAAAACATGCTTTGACCAATTCCAGCGAACGAGCACGAATCTGGCTACACACTCGACATTAAGATGAAGCAGTCGAGCCATACAGAAAATCAGTGGCGCTCCTTTACAAATCGCGCTGAATTGGAATAGCGTTTTTTCTGATACCTACTATGCGTGCATTCTAGTTGTTGCGTTTTCGTTCTGACATTTGTTTGTGTTCATAAAGGTGAGTGTAAGACTAAATAATCTTGTTAGAAAGAAAAAATTTGTGCTAGTTTGAAAGATTTAATAAAATACTCTCATTGGTGTAGCATGACAGGTGACAGTACCCGACGCGCCTCTTAACAATTCGGACCAAGTCGGGTCTTTTGATTTTTGGTCTATAACCCGATATTTAACAAGGGAGTTGTTCAAGTGGCGAATAGTAGGAAGTTTGTAGCAAAAACGAAAGATGTTAGCTTAACGGTTAGAAGGGCTGATTCTTTTAGTATTAGTTATGTTAATTGTGAAAAAGATATATTTCATATTGAAGAAAATCAAGACGGTATAAAACTTGTTCAAACAGAGAAAGTGTCGGCTTTTTACTGGTTGCGTTGTCTTGCTAAAGGCAGTCCTGAGGTCATTGTTTCATTGCCGGAGAGTGTTGATTTTTGTGAGATTGAAGCTGAGTCGAATCAAGTATTAGTAGCAGATATTAAAGCTGACAAGATTTATGCGGAAGTTCATAATGGCAGGGTGGAAGCAAGGAATGTTCAGGCGAATGATGTTTTTCTAAAGTGTCTTAATGGTTCTGCTGTGGCGAATAATGTTAAGGTTGTTGCTTCTTGCATGGTGGATACGTTAAATGGTACGAGTGTTTTAGAAGGAGAAATTACCAAGGGTGCATGTCTTGAAGTAGTTTGTGAGAATGGTATTAGCGAGGTTTCTGATAAGAATAAGGTCAATCTTAGTTGTAATAATCTTGGGCGCAAAACAGATGGATGTGCTCACTACGTTGTGCATTGCTTGAATGGGAAAGCTGTAGTGAAGTAATACTGTTGTGGTGTTTTATGTCCGCTACTTTGACTAGTCGCACGAAATAGAGTTTGTCATATTCTAAAAATGCTTCGGAATGTTGGAGTATTAGGCTTGGTGGTTTTTAATCCAAGTGTAAAGGTCATTTTCATTTGCCTTGCCTGATGCAACTTTGAGAATAAAAAAGTTCCGTATTGGAGATAAAGAATTTATGAAAGTTGGTAAGCTTCGTAATAATTAGTAAATGAGCTGGTCAGGTCTGATTTTAATATTTTTTCTCATAATATTTGTTGATAAAAAACATGATTAATGGAGAAAAGGCAATCGAAATAGCTAAAAGAGCAGCTGGCAAATATGCTTTTGTGATAAATGCAATTATGGCAATTATTCCCATTAGGTGCATTAGTATGAATGCTATTGTTGCATTTACTTTATCTTTGATTTTCTCGTTTCTTTCATCGTTCACGTTTATTTTGTAGTTGTGGTCTTTTTTCATCATCTTATAGTGCATGATTTTTACGTGTGAAAGTGAGATAGTTGCAACAAAAACAACTGACAGTGCAATTTCTACGGATTCGTTCAGTTTAAGAGTCAGTGCAAGAATTAGTCCGCAAACTCCTATTACATATCCTATGTACCAAAAATTCTGTGTTTTTTGTTTTTTCATTTTTTATCTTCCTCGTAGATAAATATTTCTTCGATTGTTAAATCAAAGTACTTGGCAATTTTGTATGCCAATATGATTGACGGGTTGTATCTTCCATTTTCCAAAGAACCGATTGTCTGTCTTGATACTTCAAGTGCGTCTGCAAGTTCTTCTTGTGTTATGCCTTTTTCTTTTCTAATTTGTTCAAGTCTATTTTTCACATTACATTCTCCTTCCTAATGGAAAGCTAGCTTTACATATAAGATAATTGTTTCGAGAGTAAATGTCAAGTTTGCTTTCCGTTGGATTTAATATTGTATTTAATAAAGATGTGGCGAATTATGAGCCGTTTTGCAGAGATATTTATTCCAGGTTCTCAGATTAACACCAGTGGAGATCTTTTAGATTGTGCTTTCTAAAATAAGATCATAGATGAACAATTGAATCAATTTTTTTTTTAGATACAAGTATATCCAAGATATACATACTCCTAATGCAGCAAATGCACATGGTAATATTTCTTTATGTAAACAAAAACCGCACATGTGTGAATTAATCCACGAACATGTGCGGTCTCTGTTATTTATTACTGATTAATCAAATCAGGCGTTTACGCGATCGATACCAGACTGTACGTCAGCAATCACGGAATCCCAAGACTTGATGAAGGCGGCAACACCGTCGGCCTCAAGCTTGTCGGTAACATCCTTGATGTTGATGCCAAGCTCAGCAAGCTTGTTCATAACAGCGTGGCTCTCTTCGTAAGTACCCTTAACGGAAGGAGCACCGTTGCCGTGATCAGCAAGAGCGTTCAAAGTCTTCTCTGGCATGGTGTTAACAACATGCTCAGCAACCAACTCGTCAACGTACTTGCAATCAGAGTAAGCTGCGTTCTTTGTACCAGTAGAAGCCCAAAGTGGACGCTGCTTCTTAGCGCCCTTGGCTTCAAGTTCAGCCCAACGTGGATCAGCTGCGAACTTCTTCTCGAAGAGTTCGTAAGCCAAGCGAGCGTTAGCAACAGCAGCCTTGCCTTCAAGAGCCTTAGCTTCTTCAGAACCATTAGCTTCGAGGAGCTTGTCAACAGCGGTATCAACGCGGGAGACGAAGAAGGAAGCTACGGAGCCGATGTGCTTCAAGTCGTGGCCGTTAGCTGCAGCCTGAGCGATACCTTCGATGAAGGCGTCGATAACCTGCTCGTAGCGCTCGAGGGAGAAGATCAAGGTTACGTTCACGGAAATACCCTTAGCAAGGGTAGCGGTGATAGCTGGAAGACCTTCCAAAGTTGCTGGAATCTTGATCATAACGTTTGGACGATCAACCTTTGCCCAAAGCTCTTCAGCCTGCTTCTCAGTGTTAGCAGTATCGTGAGCCAAACGTGGGTCAACTTCGATGGAAACGCGACCGTCAACGAAATCGGTCTTTTCAGCAATCTCGCGGAAGATATCAGTTGCGTTACGAACATCGGTGGTGGTCAACTCGCGGATAGCGGTTTCAACGTCAACCTTGCCGAGTTCCTTAAGCTGTGCGTCGTATGGACCAACCTGGCTCAAAGCCTTCTGGAAGATAGATGGGTTGGTAGTAACACCAACAACATTCTTGTTAGCAATCAAATCCTGCAAAGAACCAGACTCAATGCGGGTACGGGACAAATCGTCCAACCAAATAGAAACGCCGGAATCGCTAGTGCGCTGCGTTGCTTCAGTCATGTTATCTCCTTAACACTGTGCTCCACCAGTTGGAACACGTTGGTAGTGTTGGCGTTTTTACAGGAAACAGCGGTTGATGCTAAACCAGCTGTAGCTTAACATCAACACGCCTTTGCTGTTTCCAGTGAAGTTGCTAAATTAGCACTTCGAGTTTTGTGATGAATCAATTTTATTTTGATACATCAAGTTTTTATTTTGCTTAATTTCTATCTTAAGCGCGAGCTTCTTCGATAGAAGCCTTAGCAGCTTCTACTACATGCTCAGCAGTAATACCCAAGTCGATCATGTTCTGACCGCCGTCACCCTGCAAGCCGTACTGTTCGATAGAAACAGCCTTGCCGCAATCGCCAAGATACTTATACCAAGGCAATGCCAAGCCAGCTTCGATGGAAACGCGAGCCTTGACGGACTTTGGCAAGATTGCTTCCTTGTACTCTTCGTCTTGCTCTTCGAACCACTCGAGAGATGGCATAGAAAGAACGCGAGCCTTAATGCCTTCAGCTGCCAAAGTCTTGGCGCCAGCAACAGCCCACTGAACTTCAGAGCCAGTAGCCATGATGATTACGTCTGGAGTGCCTTCGCAGTCAACCAACACATAACCGCCGTGCTTTACGCCTTCGCGAGCCTTCTCAGCAGTTTCTGCGAGGGTCGGCACGCCCTGACGGGTCAAAATCATAGCGGTTGGGTAGTTGTTCTTCTTCTCGAAGAAGTAGCGGTAAGCTTCAGCAGTCTCATACTCATCTGCAGGGCGTACAACCTCAAGCTGAGGAATAGCGCGGAATGCAGCCAAGTGTTCGATTGGCTGGTGAGTTGGACCATCTTCGCCCAAGGCTACGGAGTCGTGAGTCCAAACGTAGAGGTTTGGAATCTCCATCAAAGCAGCCAAGCGAACTGCCGGGCGCTCGTAGTCAGAGAACTGGAAGAATGTGCCGTTGAATGGGCGAGTGTCAGAACCAAGCAAAATGCCGTTTGTAATAGCACCCATTGCGAACTCGCGCACACCAAAGTGAAGCTGGCGACCGTACTCGGAAACGTTTGGCCAAGTGCGGGTTGCGTCTTCGGATGGACCGAAGGAGTCAGCGCCCTTAATGTTGGTGTTATTGGAGCCGCCCAAATCAGCGGAACCGCCCCAAAGTTCTGGCATAACAGCAGCGATTGCGTTAAGAACTGCGCCAGAAGCCTTACGGGTAGCGACCTTGGAACCGACTTCGAAGCCAGCGACCAAGTCGTCAATAGCCTTGTCGAATTCTTCAGGAAGCTTGCCAGACTTAAGACGCTCGTAAAGAGCAGCCTTATCTGGGTTTGCAGCAGCCCACTTTGCAAGAGCTTCATCCCAAGCCTTGTGAGCAGCCAAGCCGCGCTCTGCAACCTTGCGAGCATGAGCCAAAGCTTCTTCGTCGATTGGGAACGAAACTTCTGGATCGAAACCGCAAAGTTCCTTCAAGCCCTTAACAGCTTCTTCACCAAGCTTAGAGCCGTGGGAAGCTTCATTGTTGGTCTTGCCTGGGGTTGGCCAAGCAATCAAAGTGTTAACCTTAATGAAGTGAGGCTTATCGGTAACTTCCTGAGCCTTTTCAATAGCTGCAGCCAAAGCCTGAACGTCTTCCTTGTAGGAGCCGTCTGGCTGAATGAAGCTAACTTCATCGGTGTACCAACCGTATGCACGGTAACGAGCAAGAATATCCTCGGAGAAGGTGAGCTTAGTATCGCCTTCAATCTGAATGTGGTTTGCATCGAAGATTACGGTCAAATTGCCAAGCTTCTGGTTTCCAGCCAAGGAAGCAGCTTCAGAAGAAACGCCTTCCTCAACATCGCCTTCGCCGCAGATAACCCAAACCTTGTGATCGAATGGGGAAGTGCCAGCTGGAGCTTCTGGATCAAGAAGACCACGCTCAAAACGCTGGCCATAAGCGAAACCAACAGCAGAAGCAAGACCCTGTCCAAGAGGACCAGTGGTCATTTCAATGCCTGGAGTCAAGCCATATTCTGGGTGACCTGGAGTACGCGTGTCCGCGCCGCCACGGAAATACTTGAGATCATCAAGAGTCAAGCCGTATCCAGAGAAGAACAGCTGCACATATTGCGTAAGCGAAGCGTGACCGCCAGAAAGAATAAAACGATCGCGACCGGCCCACTTTGGGTCAGCTGGATCGTGCTTAATGAAGTGCTGGTACAAGGTGTACGCAATCGGTGCCAATGAAACAGGGGAGCCAGGATGTCCGTGTCCTGCTCGCTCAACAGCATCAGCCGAGAGAACCTTCGCCATCTTTACGGCGCGCTCGTCTAATGCAGACCAGTTGAATTCGGTCATGTGATCTACTTTCCTTCCAATAATTCGGGTTTTTTGCGCACAGCTTACGCTGGCCATCACCCTCACATTGCCATTTAATCCTATCTTTTATATCAGACGAATTTCTAACAAAGTGTGTCAAAACTTAACAAAAGTTTATATTTATAGTTAGTTGTTAAGATAACAAAAAATAGTTAATCACATATTATTCTGGAATATATAATAGTTGACAGTAAAAGTTACATTACCTAAATAAAAGGAGGATCAATGCAGTCACGTCGCATGATGATACTCCGTGCGGTTGTTGAAGATTATATTCGTTCACACGAGCCAGTTGGGTCAGCGTCTTTGGCTAAAAATCACAAATTAGGTGTTAGCTCTGCAACAATTCGCAACGATATGTCAATACTAGAAGAAGAAGGTTATTTAATTCAGCCACATACATCTGCTGGTCGAATTCCTACGGAAAAAGGATACAGATATTTCGTTGATGGATTGGCAGCGCTAATACCACTTTCTAATGCACAAAGAAGAGGAATACGCAGTTTTTTAAGTGGATCTGTAAGTTTGCAAGACACACTTCAACGTTCAGCTCGTCTTCTTGCAAGTATAACTGGGCAGGTTGCTCTTGTTGCGTCACCTGCATTATCTAGATCAAAAGTAAAGAGAATTGAGATTGTTCAAGTATCGTCATCAACTCTTCTTGTTGTAGTAATTACAGACGCTGGAGGGGTAGCGCAACATATGATCCAGGCTTCTAATGTGAATTCAGATGATTTGTTGCATTTAACAAATATGATTAATGAAGATTGCATTGGATTGTCGCTTTTGAATGCATCTAAAAAAGTGTGTGCATTGTCGGAACGTAAAGATTTAGTTTCTTCGTTACAAATAATTAAACAATTGTCTAATGCTATTGAAGATATGTACGATGGCGATCGAGCACACGAATTATACATGGCTGGAACCTCCCAGCTTGCTCATAGACAAAATATTGGTGATTTTGCTGCTCTTTTTGATGCTTTAGAAGAGCAAGCTGTTATTATGCGTTTGATGACTTCGCTAAGTGAGGAGGCAAGTGATTGTGCAAGTGGAGTCAGTGTTGCAATAGGTTCGGAAACTCACACGCCTGGTCTTTTGAATGCTTCTGTTGTGACGAGTGCTTACGGATATAATTCCGATCCTGATTCCGCATTCATTGGTTCAATCGGACCTACGCATATGGATTATGCTGCAACAATGACTGCGGTTAAAGCAGTGGCTAAGTATCTTAATGCGTTTATATCCGAAAATTCATAAAAATATAACTGGCTGTGCCTTATGCAAGAATTATTCTATTAAGGTAAAAGGGGAGTTAAGTGACTGACTATTACAAGATTTTAGGTGTTGATTCTAACGCTAGCGATGATGAGATTCGTAAAGCATATAGAAAATTAAGTCGAAAGTACCATCCAGATATCGCAGGTCCTGAGTTTGAAGACAAATTCAAGGAAGTTAATGCTGCATACGACGTTTTGTCTAATCCAGAAAAACGCAAAATGGTAGATATGGGTGTTGACCCAAACAATCTATCGGCATCGGGTGCTGGCGCTGGCGGATATGCCAATATGAATATGGATATGGGAGATATTTTAAATCAGTTCTTCTCTGGATCATTTGGAACAAGTACGGGTTCTCCTATTCCGCGTGTGAATCGTGGTGAAGATTCACTCACAGAAGTTAAAGTTGATCTTAAAACAGTAGTATTTGGTGGAAATGCTAAGGTTCATGTAGTGACTTTTGGCTTGTGTCAAGATTGTGCCGGAAAAGGCTCTGCAGATAAATCAGACCCTATAACTTGCCCGCAATGCAAGGGCGCTGGTTTTGTACAAAGGGTTACTCGAACAATGTTTGGTCAAATGATGTCATCTGAGCCATGTAGAGAATGCGAAGGTCACGGAACAATCATTAAGAATGTTTGCCCAAATTGTCATGGACATGGTCGAATTCGTACATCAAGAGAAATTGGGATTACTATTCCTGCTGGTATAAAAGACAATTCTCGATTGCGACTTGCTTCGCAAGGAGCAGTAGGAGAATGTGGTGGTCCTGCTGGTGACTTGTATGTTGATGTACATATTCGAGAAGATAAACAGTTTACTAGGAATCTAAACGATTTACATTGTTGGATTGACGTTCCAATGACTTGGGCTGTTTTGGGACATAAAGTTGATATAGATACTTTTGACGGCAAAAAGAGCGTGGAAATCCCTTCTGGTTCTCAAAGTGAAAATACTATTTCTGTACCTAATTTAGGTGTAACGGTTCTAGGCTCTAAAGAACGCGGAAATCTTGTTGTTCATATTCTTGTTAATATTCCAACAAAGCTGAGCGATGAAGAGCGTAAACTTATTGAAGAGTTTGAAAAATTGCATGATGGAAAAGATAGTGTTATTGTTCAACGTGCTATCCCAGATTCAACTACAAATCACAAAGGATTCTTTAGCAAGTTAAAGGATGCTTTCTGCTAATTCGCTAATTCTTAGTATTTTCATGACTATTCTCGTTACTGTTCGATTGTTGAGAGTATATGATTTTTGAAGATGCTAGGAATAATGAAGATATTTTTTAAGGGGGTTTACGTATGGTGCTACCTATTTTATTTGCTGGAACACCAGAGGTTTCTGTTGCGCCATTGCGTGCTTTAGCTCAAGATAAAGAGCATTTTGATGTTCGTGCTGTTCTTACGAGACCTGATGCTCCGACAGGCAGAGGTAGGAAAATTGTTCCTAGCGCTGTTAAAAAAGCTGCGATTGAACTTGGAATTCCTGTTTTAGAGGTTAATCCTAGTGATGAACAGGAGTGCATAAGAGCTTTAAAGGCAACTGGCGCTAAACTTGCTGCCGTGGTTGCTTATGGAAAGATTCTTAGACAATCTGTTTTGGACGCTCTTCCTCTAGGATGGTACAACTTGCATTTCTCGCTTCTTCCACAGTGGCGAGGGGCAGCTCCTGTTCAGCGTGCAATTTGGGCTGGAGATGATATTACCGGTGCCACTGTTTTTAAGATTACGCGTGGAATGGATGAAGGACCTATTCTTGCACAAATGACTACCGAGATTGGTGCTCATGAAACAGCTGGCGACTTGCTTATGAGACTAAGCAATGATGGTGCAGATCTTCTTTGCTCTGCTCTTGTTGGGATGGAATCTGGTCAAATTATTCCTGTTGAGCAAGATTCTACACCTTGCCAAATCGCGCAAAAAATCACTGTTGAGGATGCTCATATTCGTTTTGATATTCCAGCATTTGCAATCGATAGGCAGATTCGTGCTTGCACGCCAAATCCTGGAGCTTGGTGTAATCTTCACGCTTATTGCGAAGATTCACAAATCATTAGTTTGCATGTTCTTTCTTGTGCATTGGCAAAAGATGAGGATATTTCAATACATAATCTAAGCGAACTTAAGCCTGGGCAGATTTTTGCAGGTAAGCGAAATGTCTGGGTTGGTTCTTCAAGTGGTGTTCTTGAGCTTTTAGAAGTTAAAGCGCAAGGTAAAAAGGCTATGAAGGCTGCAGATTGGGCAAGAGGAGCGCATTTAAGTCAAGAGTCCTATTTGGATTGAAGCGATAAGTGTAATCTTGAAAAACGCAAAGTAAAATTTGTATAAATTCTAGTTAGTTAAGTTTAGTTTAGTAAATCTAAAACTAGGCTTAGGTCACGCGTATCTATGCTTGCTTTAGCTTGACTTTTTAATAACTGCTTTGCGCAAAATGCGACGCCTAATCCTGCTGTTTTAATCATATCGATATCGTTAGCACCGTCTCCAATAGCAACGCTTTGAGCAATATCAATATTGTTCTTGCGCACCCAATTAATCAATGCTTTTGCTTTATATTGGCGATTTAATATAGGCTCAATAACTTTCCCACTTAGCTTAGAATCTACTACTTCTAGATTGTTTGCTACCCAAAAATCTATGTTTAGATTTGGCAGAAAATCATCTAAAACATTATTGAATCCTCCAGAAACTGCTCCTATTTTCCATCCAAAGGAATGTAATGTGTCTATAAGTTTTTTGGCTCCACTGGTTACGTGGATACTTTCAATAGCTTTTTTAAAACAAGTGCATTCGAGTCCTTTTAACATTGAAACCCTTAGCTTTAAAGATGTGTCAAAGTCAATTTCTCCTTTCATTGCTTTAGAAGTTATATATGCTAAATTTGACCCGACCCCAGCAATATCTCCTAGTAAGTCAATCACTTCTTCTTCAATAAGAGTGGCGTCAACATCTAAAACAAGAAGTCCTGGTTTTTTCAATGAAGGAACATTAATTAATTTTTGGTTTTTTAACTCTAGTATTTTAGTCATGTTATAATCTTTTGAAAGAGATGTTAGGTTATGAATTAATTTTAAGGCTGGTTTAAGAAATTTAAGGATTTGTTTTTCTATGCGTTTTGCATTGTAAAACTTTTCTATAAAACTTATATCAAATGTGAAAGTTTATTGATTTTATTGGAATATTGCGTGTGGAAGTTTGGTTTAATTTAATTAGTTGAGTAGAATAGTTGCAGATTTTATGAGAACAAGATTAAAGAATTTGAAAACAATTGTATTAGACAGAGGGGTGAGAAGAATATGGCAGGTATGAATTTAAGGGATGTAGCTCTTGAAGTTGCTAGAATATTAGAAGATGTTGGTAAACATGCATATCAGGATCAGCTTAATCCTAGAGATATGGCAAGTATGATGGTTCTAGGTGATCCTAATCAATCCGATTCAGCTTTTGGAGATAAGCTAGTACGTTTTATTGAAAATCGTCTTACTTATATAAATACTTTCCAAGGATTCTGGAGAAATAGACCAGATGATTGCAAAACAGGTGATCGTTTTTGGTGTGTAGGCAATATTGACGGTGCTATTAACTTTAACCGCGATATGGCTGAATGGACTTTAACTATTTCGCTTTTCGAGTTTAATGATCAAGGCTCTGCTAGACCTGTTCTTGGTGTTGTTCATGCCCCAGCTTTAGGGCTTACATATTTGGCTGCTAAGGGTCAGGGTGCTATTCGTATTCGTAAAACTCCTAATGGGGAGAAGCGAGAGAAAATCACGCCTTCTACAACATCAACATTGCATGGCTCTGTTGTTTGCTATGGAATGTCTTATATTCCAGGTGAATCTAAAAGAGCTTTAGACGTTGTTTCTTCGCTTGAGGAAGAATGCCCAGCAGATATTAAGCGTATTGGTCCTGCTTCGCTTGACTTGTGCAAAGTAGCAGATGGTACTTACGACGCATATTTTGAGCCACATCTTCATAGGTGGGATATTCCAGGTGTTTCAGCTGGCGCCGTTGTTGTTAAAGAAGCACAGGGGCATGTTCGACAATGGAATGGTGACTCAATTCATTGGAGACGTGAAAATGACGTTATTGCTTCAAATGGTTTAATAAACAAAGAGCTTCAAAACTATTTGCGATAAATTAGAGTTAAAATCTTAGCAATTGTTTGCATGATTTTTAATATTAAAGCTTTAATTTTGAGAAAAACATTTATGCAATCGTTATCATTAAATAGACAATTATATAAGCGTGTCGCTTTAGCAATATTGTAGAATGAACATGATATCCCATTGTCCGACATTCAGAGGGGAGTGTTAACGATGATTGACACTGCACAAGCATTTGGCGTAGATATTGGTGGCTCTGGTATTAAGGCTGCACCAGTTAATTTGGAAAAAGGCGAGTTTGCAGAACCGCGATATAAGATTCTCACTCCAGCGGTTTCCACACCTCAAGCTGTTGCAGATATTGTTCGTCAGCAACTTGAGCATTTTGATGTTCCTGCAGATGTTCCTGTTGGAATCGCTTTTCCAGCTCCTATTAAGCCTGGAAAGAAGCTTGAGTTTATGGCGAATCTCGATCAATCTTGGATTGGTGTGGATGTTACAGAAGTGTTCAGCGAAGCTTGCGGTCGTCCTGTTACTGTAGTGAATGATGCTGATGCTGCTGGTCTTGCTGAGCAACACTTTGGTGCTGCAAAAGATAAAGATGGCTTGGTTATTGCTACTACGCTAGGCACTGGAATTGGCACAGCATTGATTTATAACGGTACTCTTATTCCTAATACAGAGCTCGGTCATATTCAGCTTGAAAAGGGTAAGGGAGATGCGGAAAAGTATGCTGCTTCTTCTGTTCGCGAAAAGTTAGACATGGGTTATAAAAAGTGGGCTAAGCGTCTTACTAAGTATTATGGTTTGATGGAAAAGTACTTTAACCCAGACCTGTTTGTTGTTGGCGGCGGTGTTAGCCGTGTTAGCGAGAAGTTCTTGCCTCATATCGACATTAAGACACCTATTGTAGTTGCGTCTTTGCATAATGAAGCTGGCATTATCGGTGCGGCATATTATGCAATGCAGCAAAGAAACAATTAAGGATTTTTGATATTTTATTTGCGCTGGATGCTTTTGCGTTCAGCGCATTTTTGTATTGCATATTTTTGTATTTTTATATATTTGGTTTATACAATGCGCTAGTGTAGTCGAGTGCGATTTTCTTCTAGAGTTGATGTGAGTGAGCCAAATCCAATTATTCTGGCTCAACGTGTTGCTATATCTAAAGGTATTAAACTTACAAAACTTAACGATTCAAACCCAACAGTACATGGTCTTTCTCCAGAGTGCTTAAATGCAAAATATACTGCGGATCCTAGAGGACCTGTCGAAGTTAGGCGCATTCTTGCTAACTTTATAAATCATAGAGATAATCGCGTAGATCAAAATATTGTAAATAAGAAGGGTAGTTCAGCTAAGGTTCTTAATCCAGATAATCTATACGTATTATCATCAACTTCTCAAGCATACGCATGGTTAATGATGCTAATGTGTGATTGCGGTGATTCTGTTTTAGCTCCGACTCCTGGATATCCTCTTATAGAATCGATTGCAAGACTCCAAGGCGTAAAATCTATACCTTATCCGCTTGTTTATGATGGTTCTTGGACTATTGATATTCCTAGGGTTAAAGAACTTTTAGAGAATACGGATAATCATATTCGTGCACTTGTTTTAATAAATCCAAATAATCCAACAGGATCTTATATAAAACCTCAAGAAAGAAACGCATTATTGCAACTATGCAATAAAAATAATGTGGCAATTATAGCTGATGAAGTTTTTTATGATTATTGTCTAGAACCTTTTGATGGAAACAGCAGGTTAGCAGGTGAAGAATCTACGCTAGTTTTTGCTTTAGATGGATTCTCAAAGATGCTTGCAGCTCCGCATGCAAAAGTTGGATGGATTGAGGTTTCGGGACCTAGTCAAGACGTGCAGGATGCTATGAAACGCCTTGATGTTATTGCTGATGATTTTCTTCCAATTGGTGCAACTGTATCAGAAAGAATTCCGGAATTATTGCAATGTGCTAAAGAACAAACCGATCTTGTTCAAAACAGAGTTAGGTCTAATCTTAAAACACTTAGAAAAATGCTTGCAAACTACCCAAATTGTTGCGTTAGTGCATTGCGTGCTGAAGGCGGATGGAATATTCTTATCCGTGTTCCATCGTGTTTAGATGATGATGATTTAGCTCTAAGACTTATGCAAGATTATCATCTTGTATCTCAGCCTGGCTATTACTTCGATATGCCAAATAATGGATATTTGGCATTATCTTTGTTGCCAGAAGAAAAACAATTTGTGTATGGTGTTAAAGCGTTGCTAGATACTGTTCATACAATGCTGGAAGAATTAAATTAATGAAAACAAATTAGATTAATGTGAACCAGCATCTCACAGTATGCCACATTTGAGGATTAAAACGTAGTATTGAGTCTTCTCTGCCTGGTACGAACCAGCTTAGAAAAGCTATTGCTATGGAGAAAAATAGAAGACCAAAAATAACGAATCGCAGTAAATAGCATAATGTTTTAGTTTTCCAAGTGTCACATACTGTAATATCAGCATATTTTTGTAGCAAAGAATTAATACCTATTATTGCGCTTAAAGCGAAAAGCCATGCAAAATCCGCAATATATCGCCATCCTATCCCAGCTTTTAAGCTGTCAAAAACAATAACGATTATGCCAGAAATTACAGATATTATAGCTAATCTTGTAGCGATTTTACTCATGTTTCTAGTCATTGTGAAAACGCATATAATTCCTAGTAATGCGAGTGGAGATAATGTAAACATTCCACCAATCATTGGCTCTGCATATTGCCATTTTTCAAAAGCAATAGGTTGAATTGCTATCCAAGGGAAAGTTGATATAAAACGTATTGGCAAAGCTATATAACTTAAAATGGATGGAATGATGTTCTGCGAAGGGAGACGCATTGTAGTCATATCTGTAATCGTAATCTGATATTCATTGCCAAAATTAAAAGGGGACCCAAATCTTAAAGCATTATATAATCCGATTGGTATTGCAACTATTATAAATGGAATAATTATGCAAAGAATTAGCTTTAATAAGTTTTTAAGATTTTCTATAGATTTTTTGTCACTGATAATAATATTTTTAATATATGAGTAAAAATGAGTATAAAATAGCGGAATTGCGAATAGAAAAGCGATTATAAAAGTTGGTCTACAACCAAGATTAAAAGCAATAAACAACGATCCTGCTGCAATATGCTTAAACGATATTATTGATGATGGTTTTAATTGTTCCACTATTTTGTGTGATTTTATAGTTTCCTCATCTTTAATAGATCCGAGATAAAACCATAATCCTAGTGAAGTGAAGAATAATGATGCAGCCATTGGAACTGAATAAAAGGATGTTCTAAACCACAAGTAAACGGTGTTTGAAGTAATAAAGAATAAGGTTAAACAAATTGATACACAAGCAAGAGTTGCCTGATGATTAACACGTTTAATTAGACGAATAACCAATAGTGAGCCAAAAATTAAAAATCCAATTAAGCATATGAAAGTGGCTATTGTTGTAGGGAGCATGGCTCCACCAGGAATCCACAAATTGGATATAATCTTATACGGGATAAAGAATAAAACAACTGGTATTACACCAAAATACGAATACCAATGACCCTTATAATACGCATGATCCCAATAAATATTGTGTACACAATCAGAAAGAAGATTATTTCTTGCAATTGGGTCATACGGATTAGATAATTTTTGCATTTGCGGCGGAACAGGTAAATCAAGATGAGTCTTACCTTTAAGTAGAGCGTCTGCTGTACGTGCGTATTGATCAAAATCGTAAGTGTAGTTTCCAGCAACATCAAAATGCATTGGAATACCGTTAAAAACATTCCAAAATATTGCAAAAATAGCAATCAAAAGGAAAGGTGTCCAAAATAAAGTAAGTAAAAGTCTTTGATTAATACTCTTTGTATTAAGTCTGATTTTCCAAAGCTTAGACCACGGATTCCATAATGCAATAAAAATTGAAATTATTATAAGAAGAAAAACGCGACCCCAATTCCAGCTAAAAGGTGCTCTAACATTTGCTTTAGCATCCTCAACGTCTACAACATCTCCTTTAGGATGTTGTATCCATAATCTAAGAGTGCTTTTAACTCCAATTGCTTGATCTGGAACTGGAAGCATAGCAAAACTAATGGCTCTAGGGTTGGTACTTAAAGGCTTTCCAGCGATTTTATTAACATCAATTCGTACATGCACATCCGTTTTAACAGGGCTTTTGCCAATTTTTTTCGGCGTAATTAGTGAAGGCTTAAGCTGAATATATGGTGAAGATCCGTCGGAATTAACTTCTAAATAAGATTCCGAAGGATCGGTAATTAAAAGTCCTCCAGAAGAAAGTCTTTCAATACCTGGACCAGTTGCATTGTGTGCAAACATGCTATCTGTGCTGCCAGTAACACTATTCCAAAATGGAATATTTCCAACAGTGCATTCAAACAATGCTATTAACAACAAGATTGCTAAAGGCTCGCGAAGAACATGGAAAATGTGTTTTAGCGTAAAATTAGCAAATCTAGCTGTTGTTTTCATAGCAATCCTAAAATCCTATTCTTCCGCAACCAAATCAAGATAGTCATCACTCCACAAATCTTCGTCACCGTCTGGCATAAGAAGAACTCGTTCAGGGTTTAACGCAAGAACTGCTCCTTCATCGTGAGTAACCAATACAATAGCGCCTTCGTATTTTGCAATGGCTTTAAGAATTTCATCTCTAGAAGCTGGATCTAAATTGTTAGTAGGCTCATCGAGCAAAAGCACGTTTGCTTTTGAAGTTACAAGAGTTGCCAAGGCTAGACGAGTTTTTTCGCCTCCCGAAAGCACTTTAGCTGGCTTCATTGCGTCATCTCCAGAAAATAGGAAGCTTCCTAGCATAGATCTTGCTTGAGTGTCATTTAAATCTGGAGCAACATGCTGAAGATTTTCTAATACTGTCGCATCTAAATCCAAAGTGTCGTGTTCCTGAGCAAAATAGCCAATCTTGCAGCCATGCCCATAGTTTACGCTGCCAGTATCTGCACTTTCTTCTCCAGCTAGAATACGTAAAGTGGTTGTTTTACCAGCACCGTTATATCCGAGAATAACAACTCTTGAACCTTTATCTATAGCCAAATTTATGCCAGCAAATACAATATTGGATCCATAAGCTTTTGAAATATCTTCAGCCATAATAGGTGTTCGTCCGCAAGGAGCAGGTTCTGGAAAACGAATATCTGCTACTTTCTCGCGACTTTGTGCTTCGCTTGTTTCACTTAACAGACGTTCAGCCCTACGCATCATGTTTTGAGCTGCTACTGCTTTTGTTGCTTTTGCATGTAAACGAATACCTTGTTTCATAAGGCGTTCAGCTTTTTTTTCAGCTACTTCTCGTTCTCTGCGCCTGCGTTCTTCGTCTACAACGCGTTGATGTAAGTATGCTTTCCAACCCATTGAATACATGTCTATTTGAGCCAATTGTGCATCTAAATGCCAGACTTTATTTACAACCTCATCTAGCAATTCTGTTGAATGGGATATTACTAAGAATCCACCAGAGAATTTTTTCAAATAGTTTCTCAGCCAAATTATAGAATCTGCATCTAAATGGTTGGTAGGCTCATCTAAGATCAGCGTGTCTGCATCGGAGAAAAGTATTCGTGCAAGTTCAATTCGTCTACGTTGACCGCCAGATAGAGTTCCAAGAGCTTGCTTCATAATTTCTTGTGGAAGCCCAAGGCTGTTTGCCATCGATATTGCTTCCGATTGAACAGCGTATCCACCAGCTTTTTCAAAGTCTTCAATGGCCTTATCGTAGCGATTCATGGCTTTCGTCATAATATCTGGATCTGGATTCGTCATCTCTTTTTCTGCTTTTCGTATACGAGATACGATTGATGAAATGTCGCGAGCGCTCATAATCCTATCTAACGCGCTTTGTTCTGGGTCTGCTGCATGAGTATCTTGTGGTAGATACCCCAATCCACCGCTTACTCGTACAGTTCCGTCAGCAGGGAGCATTTCTCCTGTTATTACTCGTGTAAGAGTTGTTTTTCCAGCTCCATTCCTTCCAACTAAGCCGATTTTGTCGCCTTTTGTTACATGAAAGTCGGTAGGGTTTAATAGCGTACGCGCACCAATTTGTATAGTTAATCCTTGTGCGTCAATAGCCATTTGCACCCACTCCTTAAAATAATGCTTTAATCTGAATATCTTCAAAATGTGTTAGCCAAACTCACGATTATACAGTTAGGCTTGCATAGTTTTTGCTAAAGGATTTTATCTTTTATTTTTCTATGTATTTCGACAACACGCAGAAAATTATCTACTTCGAACAAGTGTTCTATAATTAATTGTATTGTATAATTAGTGCTCAATCAATAGTGAGTTTGGTGCAAAGTCTTGATTCTTAAAATAGCTCTTAGGGAGGCAGAATGCAAAGCAAATCAGATTATTCGCAAAACATGCAATTACCTTTATCCCAAGATGCAATTTTAGATAACAAAAACCATGAATGCACTAAAAAAGCTGACATCTTGCAATCTATGCTCGACTCTGCTCAGCCTGTAAAAGATAATGATAATTTAGTATATGATTTGTCTTCTGTTCCTTCAGATTTAAAGATAACCATACAAGGAGCTAGAGAGCACAATTTAAAAAATGTTAGTTTACAATTGCCTAGAAATCGTATGATTGTTTTTACTGGATTGTCAGGATCTGGTAAATCTTCTCTTGCTTTCGATACTCTTTTTGCAGAAGGTCAAAGGCGTTATGTGGAATCCTTAAGCGCGTATGCCAGGCAATTCCTTGGAAGAATGGATAAACCAGATGTAGATTTTATTGAGGGATTAAGCCCAGCTGTATCTATTGACCAAAAAACTACTAATCGTAACCCTCGTTCTACTGTTGGAACAATCACAGAAGTTTATGATTATTTAAGGCTTCTTTTTGCTAGAGTTGGAATTCCTCATTGCCCTAAATGTGGTGAGCTTGTCAGTGCTCAAACACCACAACAAATGGCTAATTCTATACTTTCTTTACCAGAAAGAACAAGATTGCAGATATTAGCACCTGTTGTTAATGGCAGAAAAGGCGAATTCAAAGATACAATTACTCTTCTTAGATCAGATGGTTATTCGAGAGCACTTATAGATGGCCAGATGAAAGAACTTTCTGAAGATATTACTTTAGAAAAACAGAAGAAACATACAATCGAAGTTGTAATAGATAGATTAATTATAAAAGATGGCATACGTACTCGTTTGACTGATTCTATAGAAACGGCTCTGAAACTTTCTAAAGGAGTTGTTATAGCTGATTTTGTAGATGAATCTGTTGATTCTAAAAACAGGCGCCGAAGTTTTTCTGAGCACAGAGCTTGTCCTAACAATCACCAGCTTAATTTATCAGAAATAGAGCCTAGAACATTCTCATTCAACGCTCCTTATGGAGCGTGCCCTGATTGCTCAGGAATAGGATATAACTTAGAAATTGACCCTAATCTTGTTGTGCCGAATGTAGAAAAATCACTTAACGAAGGCGCGATAGAACCTTGGGCACTAAATAAAGCTGCAGGAGAATACTATAGGCATGTACTACAAGGGCTAAGCGTTGAACTTGGCTTTAGTATGGATACACCATGGTGTGAATTGTCGAAAGATACGCAAAATTCAATACTTTATGGGCATGATTTTGAAGTAAAAGTATCTTATAAAAATCGATGGGGAAGACAGAGGGAATATTCAACAGGATTCGAAGGCGTAGTGCGCACTCTTATGCGCAAGCATGATGAAACAGACTCAGATCAAATGCGCCAATACTACGAGTCGTACATGCGAGAAGTTCCATGCTTAACATGTAACAGTAAACGATTGCGTCCAGAAGTCTTAGCAGTAACAATAAACTCATACTCAATTGCAGACGTATGTGATATGCCAATAGAAAAAAGTCTTGAATGGATTAATTCTTTAAAACTAGAAGGATCAAGCAAGATAATTGCTAAAGAAATTGTAAAAGAAATCAAGGCAAGATTAGGATTCTTAAATGATGTTGGCTTAAATTATTTAACTCTTTCTAGAGCCGCAAAAACACTTTCAGGTGGAGAGGCACAAAGAATAAGACTGGCGACTCAAATTGGATCTGGACTAGTTGGAGTCATGTACGTTCTTGACGAGCCTTCAATAGGATTACATCAAAGAGACAATGAGAAACTCATATCAACATTGCACAATCTTCGCGACTTAGGTAACACACTTATAGTTGTTGAACATGATGAAGATACAATTCGACAATCCGACTGGTTAGTAGATATTGGACCCGAAGCTGGAGAAAACGGTGGAGAAGTAGTATATTGCGGACCAGCAAATCACATAAAAGATGCAAAACGTTCAATAACAGGAGACTATATTGCAAAAAGAAAATGCATAGAAATTCCTAAAAATCGTCGAAAAATAAATAAAAATCGTTTACTAACTATTGTTGGAGCAAAAGAACACAACCTTAAAAATATAGATGTACAAATACCTTTAGGCGTATTTACTTGCATAACAGGAGTATCTGGATCTGGAAAATCTAGTCTTATAAACTCGATACTCTACCCAGTTTTAGCAGATAAACTAAACGGCGCTCGCATTGTTCCAGGGCTTCATAAACGAGTTGATGGTATTGAAAATTGTGACAAGGTTGTTCACGTAGACCAAAATCCTATCGGTAGAACGCCAAGATCAAATCCTGCGACTTACACTGGTGTCTGGGACAAAATACGTACACTCTTTGCTCAAACACCAGAGGCAAAAGTTAGAGGTTATGGTCCTGGAAGATTCTCGTTTAATGTAAAAGGCGGAAGATGCGAAGCTTGCAGCGGAGACGGAACGCTGAAAATTGAAATGAATTTTTTGCCAGATGTATACGTACAATGTGAAGAATGTCATGGGAAAAGGTACAACAGAGATACTCTAGACGTAACGTATAACGGTAAAACCGTTTCAGACGTGCTGAATATGCCAATTTCTGAAGCTGCTGTATTCTTTAAAGCATATCCATCCATTTCAAGATATTTGGATACTCTTGTACAAGTTGGTCTTGGATATATTAAACTCGGACAAAGTGCTCCAACATTATCTGGTGGAGAATCACAAAGAGTAAAGCTTGCTACAGAGTTGCAAAAACGTTCAACTGGCAAAACTGTTTATATTCTTGATGAGCCTACAACTGGATTGCACTTTGAAGATGTTCGTAAACTTTTAAGCGTTCTTCAATCTTTGGTAGATAAAGGCAATACTGTAATAGTTATTGAACACAATCTTGATGTTGTAAAATGCTCGGATTGGATTATTGATTTAGGACCAGAGGGAGGAGACAAAGGCGGCGAAATAGTAATCACTGGCACTCCAGAAGAAGTTGCAAAATCGAAAGAAAGTTGGACGGGCAAATTCTTAAAGCCTATGCTCAAATCTTAAAGGAATATAGTTAAATAGTATTTCTATGAAAGGAGGTGAACAGAATGGAAATTGTGAATAATAACATAGATATCAAAGAAGATGTTATAAGCAGTCAAGGCAAATGGAAGAAAACTCACCTATATAATTGTGATATAAGTACTACTGACATTTTGAACAATTCAGTTAAAAATAATTTTGGAGCATCACTTTTAGGCGACACGAGAGACTTATTTAGACCAAAAACTTCCGATATTCCAAATCAACCGGGAGTATACAAGTGGAGAGATGAGAAGGGGAAAGTAATATACGTTGGAAAAGCAAAAAGTTTAAGAAATAGGTTGTCTAATTATTTTCAACCGTTAAATCAGCTTCATCCTAGAACTCAGTCGATGGTTTTAACAGCTCGAAGCTTAGAATGGACCGTCGTAAACACTGAGCTTGAAGCTTTAACACTAGAATACACGTGGATTAAGGAGTTTAATCCACGTTTTAATGTTGTCTTTAAAGATGATAAAACATATCCATATCTTGCCGTATCTGTGAATGATGATTTTCCAAGAGTCTGGATCACAAGAAATAGGAATTCTAAATCAACTATATACTTCGGTCCATATGCGAAAGTGTGGCAGCTAAGGCACAGCCTAGATTCTTTACTTAAGACTTTTCCTGTAAGAACGTGTAGACAATCCGTTTTTGTCAAAGCTCATAAAACTGGTAGACCTTGTCTTCTTGCAGCTATTGGAAAATGCTCTGCACCTTGCATTGCAAAAGTGGATCGTAAAACTCACAGACATAATGTTGAACAATTAGTAGGTGTACTAACTGGTTCTATAGGTGATTCTTACATTAACGATTTAACAAGAGAAATGAAAGAATCCAGCGATAATCTTGATTTTGAGAATGCTGCAAAAATAAGAGATAAAATAAACATTTTTAAAACCGTTATGCAACAAAATTCTGTTGTTTTTGACGAGAACGTTGAAGCAGATGTTTTTGGTTTTAGTGGAGATTCTCTAGAGGCATGCGTTCACGCATTCTTTGTTCGCGAAGGCTTATTGCGAGGAGAGAAAAATTGGCAGGTTGAAAGAAGCGAGGACATTAGCGATGCAGATATAATAGCGAATTTGCTTATGCGAGTTTATTCAGAATATGAATCAAATAATAATTTGCAATATGAAGACTCTTTGAAAATAGAGCAATCAAGAAATGCATTGCAGATTGACTTGGAGAATACCAAGAGTAAATATATTGACTCAGCGTATCGTGCAAAAACCACAAAAGAGCGTAAAAAAAGGCAGGAATCAACAGGAAGGGGAGATTTACTAGACCCAATTACCCCAATCCCTAGAGAAATAATCATTCCTTTTGAAATATCACAGAATCAATGTGAAAATTTGGAAAATTGGTTAAGCAAATTGCGTGGATCTAAAGTTAGCATTAAGGTTCCTGAACGTGGCGATAAACGAAATCTTATGAATCAAGCAAATGATAATGCTAAACAATCATTAATGAGACTGAAGTCCAGCAGAATCAGCAGTTTAGATGCAAGAAGTAGCGCCATGAACGAGGTTGCCGATGCTCTTGGAATGAGCGAATCTCCTTTGCGTATTGAATGTTATGATATTTCCAATACGGTAAATGGAGAATATCAGGTTGCATCAATGGTTGTATTTGAAGATGGTATTGCTAAACCTAGCGAGTACAGAAGATTCTCCATAAAAGGGTCTGATGGCAACGGAAAACTTGATGATTTGAGCGCATTGTATGAAACTATTTCTAGGCGTTTTAAGCACACAAGTAGTGGCGATGTAGATGATGATTACGGAGAAAATCTTGAAAAATCAAAATATAAAAAATTCGCTTATACGCCTAATCTTATAGTTGTTGACGGGGGTAGAGAACAAGCCAGAGCAGCACAAAAAGCTATGATAGATTGTGGAATAAAAAACATAGTCGTATGCGGTTTGGCTAAAAAGCTTGAAGAAGTTTGGCTTCCTAATAATGAATACCCAATTATTCTTAAACGAAGCTCCCAAGGATTATATTTGCTACAGAGAGCTAGAGATGAATCGCATCGTTTTGCTATAACTTATCATAGGCAGAAACGAAGAAGAGCCATGTTAAATTCGTCACTAGACTCGATTCCTGGTATTGGAGAGTTTTACAAAAAACGTCTTCTTTCCGTATTTGGTAGTGTTAAGAAATTAAAAGATGCGAGTGTTGACGATTTACAAAAGGTTTCTGGAATCGGTCAAGCTAAAGCTAAATCTATTTACGAATCATTGCATAAGTAACACTGATATTCAATAGAAATATCTTATAAATTAGTTAAATAATTTTCGGCATGTTGATTCGTCATGATAAGACACTAGCCTTGTAAGTATGTCTCAGGAAATTGAAATAGGATTGGGCAAAAAAGCCCGAGTTGCTTACTCACTTGACGATATTGCTATACTACCTTCTCGTCGTTCTCGCGACCCGCAGGCTGTTTCTACGTCCTGGCAAGTCGATGCTTATAGTTTTGACGTACCAGTGATTGCTGCGCCAATGGATTCTGTTACTAGCCCAGATACGGCTATTGCAATGGGTCAGATGGGCGCCTTGGGTGTACTTGATTTGGAAGGTTTATGGACTCGTTACGAGGATCCAGAACCACTTCTAAAGGAAATTTCGGAGCTTCCAAACGAAATTGCTACGAAGCGTATACAAGAAATTTATTCTGAACCAATTAAGCCTGAACTTATTGTTAAACGTTTGCGCACTATTCGTGATTCTGGAGTTACTGTTGCAGGTGCTCTTTCCCCTCAGCGCACTCAGGAATTCTACTCTACTGTGTTAGAAGCTGGAGTAGATCTTTTTGTTATCCGTGGAACAGCTGTTAGTGCAGAACATGTTTCTAAAGATCATGAACCACTTAATCTAAAGAAATTTATTTATGATCTTGATGTTCCAGTTATTGTTGGAGGCTGTGCTGATTACACTTCGGCTTTGCATTTAATGAGAACTGGTGCAGCTGGAATTCTCGTAGGTTTCGGTGGAGGTGCAGTTTCTGCAACTATGAATACTCTTGGTGTTCAAGCTCCTATGGCAACTGCAATCTCAGATGTTGCCGAAGCTCGTCGTGATTATATGGATGAATCTGGCGGAAGGTATGTTCAAATTATTGCAGATGGCGGAATGGGAACATCTGGCAACTTTATTAAGGCTTTGGCTATGGGGGCAGATGCAGTCATGCTTGGAACTCCTTTAGCACGAGCAACCGAGGCTCCAGGACGTGGAATGCATTGGGGAGCAGAAGCTCGCCATCCATCTTTGCCACGCGGAATGCGTACGAATGTTGGAACTGTTGCTCCGCTGGAGAATATCTTGTTTGGTCCAAGTCATATGGCAGACGGAAAAACAAATTATGTTGGTGCGTTAAGGCGCACAATGGCATCCACTGGGTATGTTGATGTTAAGAGTTTCCAGCGTTGTAGTGTTGTATTTAACCCATTCCATCAGGATGTTCGGTAATTTTTAATACTATTTGTTTACTTCCTTGTGAGCTTAAAACTAAAAATTTAAGTGCACAAGGAAGTAAAAACTATAATGTGCATAACTTAACACTAAATAATCCTTGATTTTTCAACAAAAATCGAGGATTTAATTTTATTTATGCACACTTAGAAATAATACTTTGAATTTTTGAAATAAGTTGTATGCTTTATTTAAACCTTTGCTAGACATTGGTTTTAAATTAAAAATACAAAAAATAAAATAAGGAATTTAAAAATAGAAAATGGGATAAGTAACAAATTTTAACGGGAAAGAGCAGGAAAATGAATAATACTCTTGGTACCATAGTCAGCGATAACTATGACGAAAATGATGCATTCTGGGAAGTTGTAAAAAACGACTTTGCTGCAAATGATGATCATCCTACGTTCAAGTGGAATGATCGCAAGCCATTGCCAGTATACGAAGGTTCATTCCCAGTGGGTTCTTCGCATTTTATGGCAACATATCATGTATCATCATGCTTTAATAATTCGGCAGATGAGGAATTGTACTTAGACCTCGCTTTAATAGCGTGCAAAGTAGCATGTATTGCTAGTGACATTTCTAGAGGAAGACCGATATCGTCACAAATGCGTAAGGTTCTTAGCGAAGAATGTATTTTTAAGCTTGAAAACATGTGGTATCTAATATCTCAATGTTTCTCAGACAAACACGATGAATATACAAGTTGGCAACTACGTTGCAAACCGACTATGCCAAGAATGATAAATGGAATGCTAATTAGTCCAACTCGTTTTGAGGCAGTTGTTTTATTTTCTATTGGAAGCTTAAATTATTGTGCGTCTTTGGCATTTAAATCTCAAAACGGGAGTTGGATATGTACATTAGTTGACTTGGGATGATTGGTAGGAAATATACTAGCCTTTAAATTCCATTGTCAATTAAATAATAGTTAAATACAAAAATATGACTCTTCTGGTTTAGGTAATCATTATTAATTTGCTTCTAATTATCTAACCAGAAGAGTTTATTTGTAAAAACCACCAATTTTAGGTTGACATTTTTGTACGACTTTCGTTTGTGTCGTGTTAGATATACCGTACAATTAAGACTATGCTGCGAGAATTTGCTGTAGAGGTCATTCACCCAACAAATGACGGTGACACAATTTATTCACTGCTTGCCAATAGGGCAATGCGAGATCCACAAGGCGTAATAGCCCAATGGCAAGACGATGATACTCGTCAATGGCATGATGTTACTGCATCTGAAATGCTATTAAAAGTTCGTGCAACAGCTAAGGGGTTGATTGCTCTTGGCGTTGAACGAGGAAGCAAAGTTGTTATTTATTCCCCAACCTGTTATGAGTGGGGCGTTGCGGATTTTGCTTGCGCTTGCATTGGTGCTGTAACCATTCCGATTTACGAAACAGATTCAGCAATTCAAGCTGCTGAAATTATTTCTGAAGTAAAACCTGTGATAGCTTTTGCAGGTGATGATGAACATGCACAGTGCTTAGAGCGAGTTCGCCAAGACAATAAGCGTATGTCTTTAAAGACTATTTTTAACTTTAAAGCTGCTGGAATAGACGCAGTGATTGATTTCGGAAAATCAATCAGCGACGACGAGCTTAATAAAAGCATATGTCAAGTAAAAGCTGATGATTTAGCGACTATTGTATACACCTCTGGTTCAACTGGAAAACCAAAGGGTGCAATGCTTTCTAATAGGAATTTTACGCATATTGTGTATGCAGCTTATGACGTTTTAAATGATATGCTTTATAAGCCAAGTAGACTATTGCTATTCCTTCCGTTAGCTCATTGCTTTGCCAGATACATACAGTATGTGGCAATAGGTTCTCACGGTGTTATTGGATATGTGCCAAGTGCAAAGCATTTATTAGCAGATTTGCGTAGTTTTAAACCTACATATTTGCTTGGAGTCCCAAGAGTGTTTGAAAAGGTTTATAATGCTGCGTCTCAAAAAGCTGGAGCAGGTATACGCGGTAGGATTTTTGCAAAGGCTGTACAACATTTTATTGAGTGGTCTAAAGATGAAGTTGAAGGTAGAACACACTCAATTTATGCAAAACTTCAGCATGACTTTTATATGAAAACTGTTGGATCTTCCATACGATCTGCTTTGGGACCTAATTTATCATGGCTAGCTTGCGGCGGAGCTCCAATAAACGCTGAGCTTGCTCATTTCTTTAACGGGTTGGATGGAATAACCTTTATTCAAGGTTATGGAATGACCGAAACAGCAGCTCCTTGTGTTGTTAATTTTGAGCATGCTAATCAAGTTGGTTCTGTGGGTCGCCCTGGTCCTGGAATTACTATCCGTATTGCAGATGATGGAGAAGTCCTTGTAAAAGGTCCTAACGTTTTTATCGGATATTATGATAAGCCAGATCTTACTTCGGATGTTATTGACGAAGATGGATGGCTCCATTCTGGAGATTTAGGCGAGATCGACGATGAAGGATTCTTGTCTATTACTGGTAGAAAGAAAGATATTATTATCACTGCTGGTGGAAAAAATATAAGTCCAGCGCCTTTGGAAAGTATTATCTCTAAGTGTCCTCTCGTATCTCACGCAGTAGTTGTAGGAGACGGTAAGCCATTTGTTTCCGCTTTGATTGAGGTTGAGCCAGATATGGTTCGTTCTTGGCTTAAGAGTCAAGGAATGGATGAAAATCTTTCTATGAGTGCTGTTGCGGAAAACGATGCTATTCGTTCTGTTGTACAACAGTTTATTGATCAGGCAAATAGCACTGTTTCTAGGGCTGAGTCTATTCGTAAATTTATTATTTTGGATGAAGAATTTTCACAAGAAACTGGCACTTTGACTCCAAGCATGAAAGTTGTGCGTCCTAAGGTTTTGAAGAGGTATTGTGATCTTATAGAGAATCAGCTTTATGCTCCAAAACCAAACAGTAGACCATTACCTGCTACAGTTAAGATTTTAGATAAGACAACTGAGACTGTTAAGCAAGCGCAAGAAACTGTTAAACAGGCTCAAGAAGCGGTTACTCCTAGAGTTAAGCAAGCAATCGATCAGGCTGCTACTCATCTGAAACGTTTTGGTGAGGATTTGCCTACACAGGTTAATGTAAAAGATCAGCATACTGAATATGCTGAGAAGAATAATAATTCTAACGACAAAGAATAGTTATTCGAAACTAAATTAGCTATAAAACTTTAAATAGGCTGATTAAAATTGCAATTTTAATTACACTAAGTCTTGTATAATTGCATTGCATTTTTAATTAGCCTTTTAGAATTTTTAAGGAAGTACTGTGACTATTAGACAGATTCGCATTGTTCCAGATCCTGTTCTTCGAACACCATGTGATCCAATTCGTGAGATTACTCCAGCAGTTAGAAATCTCGTAGAAGATTTATTAGAGACTGTAAACGATCCAGGAAGAGCAGGTCTTAGTGCAAATCAAATAGGTATTAGCCTTAGAGCGTTTTCATACAATATTGAAGGTCATATTGGCTATATTCTCAATCCTGTTATTGAAGAATTGAGTGGTGAACAATATGGGGATGAAGGTTGCTTGTCCGTTCCAAGATTATGGTATAAGACTCGCAGGGCAGATTATGCTAGGGCTAAAGGCATTGATTTAGACGGTAAAACTATTGTTCTAGAGGGCAAGGGTTTAATGGCTCGTATGATTCAGCATGAGTGTGATCATTTAGATGGACACGTTTATTTGGATCGTTTAGAGAAAGATGTTAGAAAACAAGCTTTGCGCCAACTTCGTAATGGATTATCTAAATAATATCTAAATGAGAACTAGCAACAACTATAGTATTAGTTTGTATTATTTATTTAGTATTAAGCGTCTGATATGATTATCTTTTGCGTGTCCATTGAGCATGAATGTTGTCGCGTTATATGATTGCTCGTTTTTTATTGTCTACTCGGATACGCGAATACGCGCCATGTACGCGTCCGTTCGTGTCGGTCGGCTTGGATTTAGACATATGTTATCCAAGTTGCATGCGAACAGGCATGGCCAGGCAAGAACCGACAAGAAAGGTATATAGATATGGCACAGATTACCATGAGTGAAATGCTGAAGGCAGGTTTGCACTTCGGACATCAGACTCGTCGCTGGAATCCAAAGATGAAGCAATTTATTCTAACCCAGCGCAATGGTATTCATATCATCAATTTGTTCAAGTCGCTCGACATGATCGACAAGGCTTATGACTTCATTAAGCAGACTGTTGCTCACAACGGTACTGTTTTGTTCGTGGGTACCAAGAAGCAGGCTCAAGAAGCTGTGCAAAATCAGGCTACTCGTGTGAACATGCCTTACGTGAGCGAGCGTTGGCTCGGCGGTATGCTGACGAACTTCCAGACTGTTTCCACTCGCGTAAAGCGTCTCAAGGAACTTGAGGAAATGGACTTCACTGATGTTCGTGGAGCTGGTTTGACTAAGAAGGAGCTTTTGCTTCTTGAACGCGAAAAGGACAAGCTTTCCAAGCAGCTCGGCGGTATTCGCAACATGAACCGTACTCCTTCGGCAATGTTTGTTGTTGATATTAACAAGGAAGCTTTGGCCGTTGAAGAAGCTCACAAGCTTGGTATTCCAGTTGTGGCAATCGTTGACACCAACACTGATCCAGACTCTGTTGAGTATCCTATTCCAGCAAATGATGATGCAATTCGTGGTGTCGAGCTTCTTACTAGCTTGATGGCTGACGCTGTTGCAGAAGGTTTGCTTGAACGTGCTGGAAAGGGCGCAAAGTCCGAAGGTTCTGACGCTCAGCCAATGGCAGCATGGGAAAAGGAACTACTCACTAAGGAAACTGAACAGTCTGAAGACGAAGCCAAGGCTGAATAAGTCTGTTGGCGGTTAATGAGGAGAACAAAATGGCAGCAATTACTGCAGCGTTGATTAAGCAGGTGCGCGAAGAAACTGGCGCTGGCATGATGGACGTTAAGAAGGCTCTTACCGAAGCCGAAGGCGATGTAGCTCGCGCTAAGGAAATTATCCGTGCTAAGGGCATTCAGGCCGCTGGCAAGCGTGAAGGTCGCAAGGCTCAGGAAGGAACCGTTGCTTCTAAGGTTGTTAAAACTGCAGAAGGTGAAACTGGCTATGCAGTTGAATTGAATTCCGAAACCGACTTTGTTGCTAAGACTCCAAAGTTCGTTGAATTCTCTGAAACCGTGTTAAGCAATGCTATTGAAGCTGACGCTTCTAGTGCAGAAGAGCTTCTTGCAGCTAAGGCTGGAGATGCTACGGTTAAGGAAGAAGTAGAAGAAGCAGCAGCTTTGTTTGGTGAGCACGTTAAGGTTGGGCAGATTGCCAAGATTAGCGGTCCTCACGTTGAGGTTTATGCTCACAAGAAGTCCGTTGAATTACCTCCAAGCATTGTTTCTATGATTGCTACCGACGAAGCGGGCGCTAAGGTTGCTCACGAAGCTGCTTTGCAGATTTCCGCTATGGGCGCTCAGTGGCTTCGCCGCGAAGATGTTCCAGCAGATGTGTTGGAGTCTGAGCGTCGCGTTGCTACAGAGAAGTCTTTAGCTGAAGGCAAGCCAGAGAAGATTGTTCCAAAGATTGTTGAAGGTCGTTTGAATGCCTTCTTCAAGGAAACCGTTCTTCTTGAACAAGCTTATGTTAAGGATCCTTCCAAGACTATTGGCGACTTGTTCAAGGAAGTTGGCGGCTCTGCTTTGGCTTTCGCTCGCGTTGAGGTTGGCAAAGGCTCTGCTGAATAATTTTTAAGCGAAAGCTTATTAAAAATTCATAAAACAAGAATGGGTTTGCGTGATAAGTCATGCAAACCCATTCTTTTAATTTATACATTATAAAATCGTGTTTTGCTGTGTCGTCATTGAAAGATATCATGGCAAAGATATGCTTGCGTTCGCCGTTATGACTGGAGGAAAGTTTTATGACTATCGCACAAGCGGGGGAAAGCAAGTCTCGTAGAGTTTTATTGAAGCTCTCGGGAGAAGCATTTGGCGGTGGAGCCGTTGGTATTGATACTCATGTTATTCGTAGAATTGCTGGAGAAATTGTAAAAGCAGTGCATGAAGGCGTGCAAGTTGCAATTGTTGTTGGCGGTGGAAACTTCTTCCGCGGAGCAGAACTTCAGCAGGCTGGAATTGATCGTAGCCGTGGTGACTATATGGGTATGCTCGGTACTGTTATGAATTGCTTGGCTTTGCAAGATTTTCTTGAACAAGCAGGGCAGGCAACGCGTGTGCAAACTGCTATAACAATGGGTCAAGTTGCAGAACCTTATATTCCACTTAAGGCAATTCGACACCTTGAAAAGGGTCGTGTAGTTATTTTTGGCGCTGGTGCTGGAATGCCATATTTTTCAACCGACACTGTATCAATTCAGCGATCTTTGGAAATACATTGCGATGAGGTTTTGATGGGCAAGAATGGTGTAGATGGCGTTTATAGCGCTGATCCACGGAAAGATAAGAACGCGAAGAAATTTGTAACGTTAAATTATCAACGTGCTCTTGTCGATGGTCTTGCTGTTATGGATGCTTCTGCACTATCTATGGCTAGAGATAACAAGCAGAAGATTCGCGTATTCGGATTAGAGGGTGAAGGAAACGTCACTAGAGCACTGGTTGGTGAGGAAATCGGAACTTTAGTTTCGGATGCTGAACCTACATTTGCTTAAATATGCGAATATTCATAATTTGAATATTTAAAATTTAATAAACATGAATAGATAGTTAAATAATAAATTTTAAAATTGGCACATACCGATAAAGGAGAATACATGCCAGCGATTATCGATCAGGCTCTTGAACAGATGAACAAGTCTGTGGAAGCTACTAAAGAGAACTTCATGGGTATTAGAACTGGACGTGCTAATCCTGCTCTTCTTAATGGCATTATGGTTGACTATTATGGTGCTCCAACATCTATTAAGGCTGTTGCTTCTATTGGTGTTCCAGAGCCTCGCACTCTTTCTGTAACTCCTTTTGATGCTTCGCAAGCTAATGCTGTAGAAAAGGCTATTCGCGATTCAGATTTAGGAGTAAGCCCTAATAGAGATGGAAATGTAATTCGTGTTACAATGCCAGAACTTACAGAAGACCGTCGTAAAGAATACGTAAAACTTGCTAAAACAAAAGCTGAAGAAGGTAAGGTTGCTGTTCGAAATATTCGCCGTAAAACCAAGGAGAATATTGATAAGTCTGTAAAAGATGGTGAAATCGGCGAAGATGAAGGAGAGCGCTTACAAAAAGAGCTTGATAAAGTTACGAAGCAAGTAACTGATTCCTTAGACGCTTTGCTTGATGGCAAGCAGAAGGAAATAATGGAGGTCTGATTCTTCAGAAACTTTTAGGTTGAATGGGTGTCGTATGAATCAAGAAAATCTTGGAGAATTGTCTAACAAAGCTGATTTGTTAACTAATAACAATTTAGTCGGTAATAATAAGTCGGCAAAATCTGATTCTTCACATGAAAAGACCATTAACGGCACCCATGATACTTTAGACGATATAAATCGTCGTACTGGCAGAAATATGCCTCAGGCTATAGCGACTGCGATTTTATTGGTTGCTGTGATTGTTGCTTGTCTTGTAATTAGCATCGATACTTTTGTTATTCTTTTAACCATTTTTATGGTTCTCGCGTTGTGGGAGTTGCATGTAGATTTTGCTACGGCAGGTTTCAGGATTCCATTTCTGTTATTGTCTGTTTGTTCTGTAATCACTATTCTTTCTGCTTTTTATGCAAGATGGCATACTGTTGCTATGGCTAGTGGCATAACAGCATCATTGCTTTTAACTGTTGTTTTTGCTACATTGAATAGCACTGTTTCGCAAAGGACTTTACGCGCTGTAGAAAAAAAGCTCCAGCATCCTACATCATCTAAAAGTGCAAAGGCAAATACTTTCACTAATACGGCAGTCTCATTGTTTGTTGTATTGTATATTCCTTTGCTTGCCTCATGCATTGTTTTGTCTTTAACAAATACTAAGTATGCTATAGCGCATGCGATGCTGCTTGTGTTTCTACCAGCTTTAAGTGACACTGGTGGTTTGTTTGCTGGTGCGTGGCTTGGTAAGCATAAGCTCTCTCCTCGTATTTCTCCTAAGAAATCAATAGAGGGTCTTTTAGGGTCAATGCTTTTTGCTTTGATAGGTGCTTACGCTATCATATCTGGCTTCTATGGATCTTCTTGGATAAAATTCTGGTGGATGCCAGCAATAATGGGTGTTGCATCAGGCATGGTTGGTACCTTTGGTGATTTATGTGCTTCAATGCTTAAAAGGGATATTGGTATTAAGGATATGGGGCATTTGCTTAAAGGTCACGGTGGCGTTTTAGATAGAGTGGATTCTATTCTGCTTTGTGCGCCTGTTCTTATGGCATTGATTAAGGTTGTAGCGTTCTAATTTATAGGTAATATTTTAGATATTAATCGTTTGTTTTGTCATAAAAACATTACAAGTAACCGTCATGGTTTTCTACTAACATGAGGATTTATGACGATTTGTTCTATTCCTAGTCCTAGTATTTCTCAGATTACATTAGGACCTATAACGTTAAGATTTTATGCTTTATCAATTCTTGCTGGTGCACTTGTTGCAATGTGGATTACCACTCGTAGATGGAAACGAGAAGGCGGAGATTTTAATCAGATATTAGATGTTGCACTGGTTAGTCTTCCGTCAGGAATAGTTGGAGCACGTCTTTATCATGTTATTACCACTCCCGAAAAGTTCTTTGGACCTAAGGGAGATTTGTTGGAGATATTTAGAATTTGGAATGGTGGCTTAGGAATCTGGGGAGGAGTAATCCTAGGATCTATTGCTGCAAGCGCACTGTGTACCTATAAAAAATATCCAATAAGCTTGCTTGCAGATGCAGCTGCACCTAGCTTGCTTATTGCACAAGGTATAGGGCGGTTAGGTAATTGGTTTAACCAAGAACTTTATGGTGCTCCAACTACTTTGCCATGGGGCCTAAAACTTAATTATTCTGCTGCAAATGCTATAGGACACAGTGAAAGTTGCTACGATGGTCTCACATGCCCAGAGGGTACTCTGTTTCACCCTACTTTCTTATATGAAATGATTTGGAATTTTGCAGGCGCAGCCTTGCTTATTTCTTTCGGCAAAGTTCTTAAGAGAAAACTTAAATCTGGATCTGAGTTTGTTCTTTACGTAATGTGGTATACGGCAGGAAGAATGTGGATTGAGTCTTTAAGGATTGATTTTTCACATACTTTTCTTGGAGTAAGAATTAACGTATGGGTTTCTATAGTTATATTTATTATTTCAATTATTGTTTTTATGATTTTGCAAAATACCCACAAGTCACGAACAGATCTTGTGAATCGTCTTATTGATATAACTGCAGATGAACGTGAGCGTGAATCTCAATCTAATTCAAATATTAAAACAAAAAGATTATCCTAAAATATTCTTAAATAATATAGATATTTTGTTTTTCTAGTCGCTTGCTTTTCTTAGAATGGAACACATGAATATACAAATAGCACCTAGCATTCTTTCTGCAGATTTTTGCAATCTTGAAAGAGATCTTATAGCAATTTCAAATGCTGATCTTGTTCACGTTGATGTTATGGATCATCATTTTGTACCGAATCTAACTTTAGGGGAGCCGATTGTAAAACGCATTTGCGAAGTTACTAGTCTTCCTGTAGATGTTCATTTGATGATTGAGGATCCTGATCGTTGGGCTCCAGAGTACGCAAAACTTGGTGCTGATTCTGTGAGCTTCCATATGGGTGCCACTCATGCGCCTGTTCGTCTTGCTCGTCAGCTGCGAGACATGGGTTGCAAAGCTTGTTTTGCAGTCCGCCCAGCTGAGCCAGTTGAACCTATTTTCGATATTCTTGATGAATTCGATATGATTCTTATTATGACTGTTGAGCCTGGTTTTGGTGGACAAAAGTTCTTGAGCAATCAAATGGGTAAGGTTCGTCGTTTACGTGATGAAATTACTCGTCGTGGATTGGATACTCATATTCAGGTTGATGGTGGAGTAAGCCCTTCTACAGCTGCTATAGTCGCAGAAGCTGGTGCTGATGTGCTGGTTGCAGGATCTGCTGTTTATGGAGCTGAAAATCCATCAGCTGCTATTGATTCTATTCGTAATATTGCGCAAGAGGCTTGGCGAGCATAAAACTTTTATTGGGGCATTTTTAGAATAATGCCCCAATATTTTATATATGCAAAATAGAATACAATTGGTAAGTCTTTTAAATTATTTTTAAGGAAATAGGTATGGTTAAGTTCATTTCTAATCAGGAGTACAGTCCTGAAGCACTTGATCGAGTTTTTACTGTACCTAATGTGATTAGTTTTCTGCGTATATGTTCTATACCATATCTTGCCATTTTAATTGCGCAAAATAAAATGGGAGTTGCTCTAATCGTTCTTGCTATATCTGCTTTTTCAGATTGCGTTGATGGTTATATTGCCAGAACTTTTAATCAGGTTAGCAAGTTAGGGCAGATTTTAGATCCTGTTGCAGATAGGCTTTTAATAGCATGCAGCATTTTAGCTTTAGCGTTTGCCAAGATTATACCTTGGTGGGCGTTGGCTCTTGTTGTTTTGCGAGACATAGTAATGGCTATTTTGATTGTTATTCTTGCACAATATGATTATGGACCTTTACCAGTGAATTTCATGGGTAAAACTGGAACAGCATTATTGATGATTGCTATCGTATTATTTATGATTGTTTATGCTGTTGCTACTGAACCAATGCTTATTTTGTATGCTGCAGCGATAGCTTGTGCAATTTGGGGAATAACACTTTACTGGTTTGCTGGAGTATTGTATTGCATTCAAGCCTATAAGCTATTAATAAAAAAGTTTAAATAAGGATTATAAGTAGTATAAACTGGTTTGAATAACGGACATATTATGGTGCAAAAGACTTCTAATCTAAATCATGATGTGAATAACACTGATAATAGTGTTATTCCAGAGTCTTTTCCTGCTCCAACCGTTATCTTATTTTCAAAACGCAGAGCAGTTTTTTCCAAATCTGTATTTGCTCTTGGTCCTCATCATGTGACTAATTCAAGTTATAACTTTTCTAACCATAATGAAAAAAGACGTCGTATTGAAGACTATTCATTACGCTTAATTGACGATTTAAGCAATAGACCAGTGGATCCTCTTTTTATGGATTCCCGTCTTAATAAGCAGAATGTTAGTAAGATTAATCTCTGGATTACTAGAATAATTGTCTTTATTATTTGTGTTGCTCTTGGTACTGTGGGAAGCCAATTTGTGCGAAAATTGCATACGGATTCTCGTAAAGCCATACGTTTATCGTTAGCTAACGAGCTTACTTCTCACGCAAGCCGTTTTGACAATCTTGTTAAAGATGTAACTAGATTGCGGGCTAGTGTAGATCGTGAGTCAAAAAGAATTAATACTCCTTATGAAAATCAAGTTGATAAATCTGACAATATGACGAATGGTACACATGGCGTTGTAGGGTCTGGAATTGTTTTAACTATTGCTAATCCTATTTCTACAAACAATGACGTCTCTAGCGGCAACATTCCTAGAGAAATGGCTAAAGGAGAAAGAATTAGGGTTGTTACAGATAGAGATATTCAGATTTTTGTTTCCATTCTTTGGGATGCAGGCGCAGAAGCAATATCAATAAATGGTCATAGAATTGGCGCTCAAACGTCCATCCGTACTGCTGGGTCAACTATTCTTATAGGTGTTAATCAGACTCAAAGCCCTTATATGATTGAGGCTATTGGAGACAGTTCTAGTCTTATTGAAAAGTTAAATTCTCAAAAGCGTTCTCCGTGGTTTGTTTCTCTTAGCGACGCAGGTATTAATCCGCAAATTTCTAAGTCAAATACGCTTAAACTTTCTGCTGCGGGAACTGGTGAAATTAATTTTGCAAAAGAATTATTGAGTAGGAGATAGGAAAATAGGTTATGACAGCTGTTCTTGGATTGATTTTAGGTGCGCTTATTGGGATTGTTGTACATCCTGATATTCCAGTAGTTATTCAACCTTATCTGCCGATTATGGTTCTTGCAGCCTTGGACGCTCTGCTTGGAGCTGCTAGAGCTTATTTTGAGCGTAGTTTCTCTGATAAGGTGTTTGTTATTTCATTCTTTTCGAATGTTATTGCTGCTACTCTTTTAGTTTTACTCGGAAACCAACTTGGAGTTGGAGCACAATTGCAAACTGCTGTTATTGTTGTATTAGGAATACGAATCTTCTCTAACGTTTCTGCAATACGTCGTTTTATATTTAGAGGCTGATATGCGTCACCCATTTTCTAATACATCAAAAAATAACATAAAAAACGACAATTTAGACGATACTTTTGATAAAAATGTTGACAAAAATATTGATAAAAATATTGACAATATCGTCAGAAAATTGCATCTTCAGCATGCTAAAGATCGCGAAAGTGATCGTACACAAACAGGTTCTTTCCCGATTGTTAAACGAAAAAATAAGCCTTCATTGCAAGGTCATATTACGCGTACTCGTATTTTAACTGGCTTACTTGTTATGCTTCTTTGTGCATTGCTTGGATTTGCTTATATGATTCAAGTTAATAGAAGTACACTTGTATATCAGACGATGAGTGAGGATGAGCTTACTCGTTTAATTACAGAGACTAATTCGCAAATACAAAATCTAGAGCAGCGAAAGTTTGAGTTAACTAGCCAGCTTAATTCTTTAAAAGCATCTGTTAACAAACAGGAGGAAGCTGCTAGGATTGCTAAGCAGAATTCTCAGACGAGTGGTTTAATATCTGGTCGTCTTCCAGCTGTTGGTAAGGGAGTAATTATTCACATTACTGCTGGAGAAAAAGAGCGTGTGGATGCTGCTACAATGTTTCAACTGCTTGAAGAGCTTCGTAATGCTGGAGTGGAGGTTATGTCTGTTAACGACATACGTATAGTAACTTCTAGCTATATTTCTGACACTAAGCATGGGTTATTGTGTGATGCAATTGAGATTAATCCTCCATATGTTGTTAAGGCTATTGGCGAGCCTCAGAACTTGCAAAACGCCGTAAATATTGCTGGGGGAGTTGGGTCTAGATTAAAAGTCAAATTCGGTGCTTCCGTATATGTTTCAACGCCTGAAGAGGTTGAAATTCGCTCGACACGCGAACCAAAACAGTATCAATATGCAAAACCGGTCGAATAAGAAGGTAAAATAGCAATTATGACTGAACCGATTCCTACTGCTGGCGAAACAACCATTATTGGTATGCCAGCTATTACCATTCCAATAAACTCTAATGCAGATCGTCCTCTTAGGCAGGATGATTTAGATACTATAGCAAAGCTGCTTCCTGGTACCGCTTTACTTATTTCTACACGTGGAGCAGTTTCTGGATCGCGTTATTTACTAGATGAGGACGTCGTTTCTGTTGGGCGAGATTCTAGAGCCGATATTATGCTAGACGATTCTACTGTCTCTAGAGCTCATGCTGTTTTTCGTAGAAATGGTACTGTTTTTAGCATTGCTGACGCTGGAAGTCTAAATGGAACGTATGTTAATCGTAACCGTGTTGATGAAGCTATTCTTCATAATGGTGACGAAATTATGATTGGCAAGTTCCGATTAATGTTCTTTACGTGTGACGCTGTTACTAAACGATAATGACTTTTGAAAACTCTCCTGAAGATAGTGCGTTGGTTGATTCTTTAAAATATGATCATCAGCCAACGCAGGGGGAACTGTTTTCGTTTTCGGATGATGAAGAGTATTCCACAGGATACCGTGGAAGTGTTGCTATGAATATCGCTGGTATTACATATAGACAACTTGATTATTGGGCTCGTAAACACATAATTGAGCCTTCTATTAATCCGTCTCATGGTTCTGGGTCTCGTCGTTTATATTCATTTAAAGACATTGCAATTATGGCGGTTTCTAAGCGACTTTTAGACGCTGGAGTAAATCTTACTAATGTGACTACTGCTATAGTGTTTTTAAATTGTTTTAGTGTAAAGCATCTCGAAAATATGACCATAATTTGCGATGGTCAATCTGTTGTGGAATGCGATAGTAATCAGGAAAATATGCGAGATATGCTTGAATGTGGCACAGCTGTTTTTGCTATAGCTGTTGGTCGTATTGTTAAACAGGTTAAAGCTGATTTAGACTCTGCATTATCTAAGTAAATTTCTAATGTATTTGTATATTTTATCCCTAAAATATATCTAATCTGACATAACGTACATTATCGGATAAATACTCATATATTTTTTAGCACGAAAAACAAATAATATTTCAAAATTATTCAAAATACTCGTTAATGGCATTATTCAAATCAGAAACACTGTCGATAATACGATATGCTCCGTGAGTTTTAAGCTCACCAGGCTCGGCATAACCCCAAGAGCAACCCAAACAATCAATATTGCATGCTAAAGCGCCATCAACGTCCGTCCAACGGTCGCCAACCATTAAAGCACGGTCTCGTAAAGGATCGAATTCAATATTTTCAAAAACATAGCGAATAACTTGATCTTTATTAATCCTAGACATATCTTTGCTAGCACCATAAATACCATCAATCAAGTTTGTCAATCCAAAATGATCACAAATTGGTTTAACTTGATATTCAGGCTTGCAAGATGCAGTAGCAAGATAATAACCAGACTTTCGTAGCAACTTAAGTTGCTCAGGAATGCCATCATAAACTTTGTTCAAAAAATTCCCAGTAATCATATCACCATTTGGATTATCAGGATCTATAAAAGTTGCAACTTCGGAATAATATTTCCTATACAATTTAACGCCTTCAGATTGCAATTCTTTAGGCATATGATTCCTCTGAAAAGATTCAAGTATAGACGGTCCAACAAAACGCAACATTTCAGTATCATCAGGTATTTGCATACCAAGATCAGACATCGCTTTTTTAGCGCAGGCAATAATACCAGCATGCGATTGTGTTAAAGTACCATCTAAATCAAGAAGAACAACTTTCATGACAGCTTATTTCCCTTAGAAGTGTTTTGTTTGTAAAAATAATTCTCACTCGTAATCAGGAATCCAACCCTCATGATGCATCTTTAAACGCTTATCAAGTAAAGCTTTAAGCTCTTCTTCACTTCTACGCTCTAAAAGCATATCCCAATGCGTGCGAGCTGGCTTATTAAAATCATCATCTGGCCTGTCTGCATCGCCTTCCTTATGTGCTAATGCACCACAACGGCATTCCCACTCTTCAGGGATCTCGGCACCTTGAGCAAATGGAAGAATCGTTCTGTGACCCTTAGGGCACACATATGCAACATCGTTACGAGCAGCGAAATCAACATTATCGTCGGATTCCAATGATTTAGCTCCAATGCTCATTCCACGTAAACTGCGCTCTGCCATAATATATTATTCTCCTTTTTGTTTTCATTATAAAGCTAGCGAATTGCACGGACGATACACAAAGGTATACCATGATATATCAATAACATATCAAACATCACAATAAGCAACTACCCCGCGATTAATAAGTTTAGCTGCTTCATAAGCATTGTGAGCTAAAGAATCATCTACGTTAGGCAATATTTTCAAATATTCGCTAGCAACAGCAAGTTGATTAAGTAAGTCAATAAGTCTTTTTGCAAATCTGACAAAATCACCACCAGTTATGTCAGTATTTTGCAATATGTTGAGTAAATCAGCACCTTGAGCCCAATCATAAATCATATCAATTGCACCAAAATCAAGAGGTCTTAAAGCATCAAGATGATTATTCAAGCACATATCACTTATACGAATAAATAATTCTTTCATCTTTAAAACTGTATTGAATACAGGCGCATTTAATCCTCCAGGATACCTACGCGGCTCTCCCCCAGCAGGACCCCTAGATTCATACACTAATGCAGATAAACAAGACAATAATTGAATAGGAGTTAGATTATTAAAAATTCCTTCACAAATTGATTGAGCAAAAACAACATCAAGCTCGTTGTAAAGTCTACGAAGCAACTGACCCTTGTCTGTTAACACTAAAGCATCGTTCGTATTTTTTAAATAATCTAATCTACAAAGTACTTCACAAATACTATCAAAACATCTTGCAACTGAGCCAGTACGAGAATTATAGCGATCCTTAACCTGATTTAGTTCACGCATTTCTCGAGCCCAATAATAACCCCAGTGTAAATGTTCTTGAATATCTGGGCATCCTGCACAAGGATGGTTACGCTCCTCGTTGCGTAAGGTATCGATAGTTTTATCTAATTCTTTAAAAGCTTTAGCACGTTCAACTTCACTAGCAAATATTGTGTGCTTAAGTTTTCTGCGCTGATCATGTTGAGCATCTTTAAGACGCATTCTAAGAGTCATAAACTCAGAAAAATCACCTTGAGTGCAATGAAATGCTTGTTCGTAGCCGTTAATAGCTTCTTTAAGATCCTCAATACGACTTAAAAGCCTTTGAGCAGAAGCATTGGCTTCCCATTGAGCAAAAGAACTGCTTAGAGTTATGCGAGCAGTTTTAACATCACTATTATTTAGAAGATTAACAGCCATGTTGAATGTAGGAACAAAGCTAGAATGAAGAGGATACACACGTTTACTAGACAAGGATGCAGCCTTAGAAGGATCAAAATCAGGATTGTCAATTAACACTGCATGACCAATATCATCTATGCCACGTCTGCCAGCGCGACCAGTAAGTTGTGTGAACTCACCAGGAGTTAGCGGAACATGACCTGTACCATCAAATTTAACAAGTTTTTCAACAACAACACTTCTCGCAGGCATATTTAAACCTAAAGCAAGAGTTTCTGTAGCAAAAATAACCTTAATAAGACCGCGTTCAAAAAGCGCTTCTACAATATGGCGAAAAATAGCAATCATACCAGCGTGATGAGCTGCAAAACCTTGTTCAAGAGCATACCTAAAACGCTCAAATCTAAGTGCCTTTAAATCGCTTTTGCTTAGCTTATTTTCCGCAATCATAGAATCAACTATTCTGCGGATTTCATACATTTCTTCATCGCTAGTAAGAGATAATCCAGCGTTTAAACATTGTTGAACAGCCTGATCGCATCCTGAACGAGAAAAAATAAAATATATTCCTGGTAGCATATCAAGATAATCAAGCTCATCTATAACAGCCCACCTTTTAGGGGTGTGTCTAACAGCAACTTCTCCCCTATTACTTTTAGATGAATTATCATATCTGTTAGAAAACTTATTCTTAGAAAACTTGCCTTTGCTAAAACGTTTATTTACATTACGATAAGATGCTTTACGTCGTAAAGAGGCATTCTCCCATTGAGTGATTTTTCTTGTTAAAGCAAGATTTACATGATTGGTGCTATTACCATTTTTATCAACATCATATAAGTTAAGTAATTCAGGCTCTGTGCGTCCATCCTTTTGGATAATAACATGTCTTTCAAGTGGAACAGGACGATGCTCATCTACAACCAAATGTGTTTCTCCGCGCACAGAAGAAATCCATGCACTAAAATCTTCCACATTAGAAACAGTTGCAGAAAGACCAATAATCTTAACGCTCTGAGGAAGATGAATAATAACTTCTTCCCACACAGCACCCCTGAACTTATCTGCAAGATAATGAACCTCATCTAAAACAACAAATCCAAGAGATTTAAGAGTAATTGAACGTTCATAAAGCATATTGCGTAAAACTTCTGTAGTCATAACAACAATATCAGCCTCTGGATTAACCGAAGTATCTCCAGTTAAAAGTCCAACTCTATCTATTCCATAAACTTCACAAAAATCATGATATTTTTGATTACTTAAAGCCTTAATAGGAGTTGTGTAAAATGTTTTAACTCCACGATTTACGCCTAGAAAAACAGCAAAATCAGCAACAACAGTTTTACCTGCTCCAGTAGGAGCTGCCACAAGAACATTATCTCCATTTTCCAGTGCATCAATTGCTTCTGCTTGAAAATCATCTAAATCAAAACTTAAAGATTGTTCAAATTTTGCAGCCATAGTTCGAGAGTGCTCAATAGTTTGCTTAAACAAATTAAACCGTTCAGCTGGAGATAAAGGAATTTCAGAATCATTCTTGTAATCGTTTGAATCAACAAGAATATCATTTTTCTTTTTCTTGCGATATGACGTCTTAGACATAAAAAAGTTTAGTTCTTTCTTCTTAAATCAAAATAATTTTAAGTTCGCAATTCACTAAGATTCTTTTGACTCTTTAAAATTAGGATTATCAATATCTTCTTGACGCAACGACTTTGTATTCCAATTTTGCCAAATGGACTTATGGGTTTCTCTTATACGATTATGACGATCATTAACCTTAATTCGAGTATGCTCGTATCTACGTGCCGCATCCTTTATAGGACGAGTGAATAGCGGGCTTGTATCATTATCTAAAGAATCATTATTGTCTTGAAGTCTTTCAAAGCAAGAAGAAACTTTTTCAAGAAAACTTGAAGAATTTTCAAAAATCCTAAAAGCATTTCTAATAGCGAAAACAGTCCCGCATGCAATCATACAAAGCATGAAAAGCGTAATAATAACCCAAATCCACCACGGCATTTTAATTCTCCACAATAGGAGAATCGCTATGATCAACACTCAATTCACGTTGAGCACGAGCAATAATCATAGTACGCAAAGTTTCTGGAGAAACAGCTTTAATATGACGAGCATGCGCAATACAGAAAGCAACAAACCAAGAATCTGAGCAAACAGTCAAATGAACTTTAACTCCACTCCCACAAGGCTCAACCGTAGCACCTGAAAGACTCTTTAAGAAGTTTAAATCAGGTTCATCAGTGATAAAGCATGTTTGCGTACCATTGTCAAAACTCCACTTACGAAGTTCGCTAATAGGAACATCTGGAATTTCTACAGGGCAAACAGGCGTAATTACCTCTGCATGCTCAATGCGAGCAACGCGAAGAACTTGCCAAATTCTAGGCAAACCATTTGCCTTATTGATAGAAGTATCCTTCGCAACTAGACTACGTTTATCTTCTGGAGCCTGATTTTCAACATCAGTCCAAACTGCAACGTAATAAACGCCTTCATCAACAAAAATCTTAGAAGGTGCAACAACTTTCCTACGAGTTCTGCCTGCTCCGTCTGTATACTCCATGTCAATTAGAGCACCAGCATTAATAGCGCTACGAACTATAGAACAGTTTCTAGGCTCTACTTCATAACCAGTAAGGCTCAGCCAAGGAGTTTCACCTGGACGCACATGCCTACGCAAACGCATATACAAAGCCTTAGCCTGGTCTCTCTGTTCAACAGGAAGAAGCGGAGAATGAGCAAGATAATTAACTGATGCGGTCAACATGCTCATATACTGTTGAGAAACACCAGCCAAACGCTCAAGCCCTAATGAATTTGTTGCAGAAACAATTCCTTCAGCTTCTAGCAAAGACCAATCAATATCGAAGAACTGACTACCAGCCATCTCTCCATCATCAGATACAGTCGTAAGAGTATTGATATCTTTGTGCAAAATAGCAACAAATCTACGAAGTTCGTCTTCACTCTTTGGCTTTCCTATAAATCTAACAGCAAGCTCATCCAATGGGAACTCTTCACCAAGATGTGCAGAAAGGAAGAGCATTAATCGAAGTCTGCGATCAACCTCACTGCCAGTTTGGAAAGATGCTTTCTTTTGGCGTGATTTGTCTGGCTCAGAGTCAGACAAATCCTGATTATCGTCAGAGCTATTTTGCGATAAATCGTCTTGCTCAACATAATCTTCATCGCAAGACACAAATTCCGTTGCAGCATTAAGTCTACGATGGAATGCATCTACTGCTTCTTGTGGACTTACAACACAAGAACCTGGATGTTCAAGAACGAACATCGCTAAATCATCTGAATCAGTATAAGCAACATTCAAATGCTCGCCATCAACATCAACTGTTGCGGCGAATCTACGTGAATCAATAACCTTAACTAATGCATCTGGAATTGTCTGAGTGCCTAAACCTGGAGCGATAGAATCAAGACCTAGTCCAGGTATAGGAGTTTGAGGAACTCTTGGAGCTGTGCGAGACGCAGAAGAATGCTGTTGCTCAACTTTACGAGATTCAGAAGAAGAAATGGACATAGACCTAGCCAAATAATTGGCAGCAGCCAAAACAGGAAGTTCTTCTTGCTCGAAACGTATACGAACTCTTGGCTCATCGCCAAGCTGCAATCTATAAGATGCAAAATCTTGCCCTTCGGATTTGGAAGAATATTCTGGCTGTCGTGACTCAATTGCAATTCCCATAGCCGCAAGTTTTGCACGATCCCTTTGGAACTGCTTGGCAAAAGCTGCCTTAGCAGCCTGATCAGCAAGCTCTCCATATGAATCAGCATAAGCTTTAACTCGTTGTGCAATCTGACGCGAAGTCAGCCATTGTGGAAATGCGGAAGACAACACCGCTAGCACATCTAGCTCATGTTTGCCCCACTTATCGGAAAAACGACGTCTTCCGTTACTTCCTTCTGCCATTGGTCCTCACGTATCGTTTCTTTTGTAGTTTCCTTCCATGCATAGAGAATCTGCGATTAATGTAAGACGCTAAATCCTCCACACACACTTTATCTATTTTAATGGTGTTTTGCTATACGTGTGGACATTTTTAAAAAAACTCATGATTTTTCTTATTTTATTATTTTCAAGGGTAAGAGAACCCTTGAAAACAAGCCATTTCACGCGCGACACGCCATAAATATTTTTTAATTCTCAAATTTCACACGCTATTTACACCCATTCATCTGGTTCAATACCCTGAGGCCCAACAAATTCCCCATTTGGAACGTAGCTTGGCTCTCCAGTATCTTCTAAAACAGCATCGGAGAACATAGAAACCTGATTACCAAATGTCCAATCACCACGAATAGTAACTGACTTTGCAGCAGCTAAAGCAGGCACCGAATAAGGGAATCTTTCGTTGAAATCATTGATATTTCGATAATAACGAGGATCGAGATCAATATCTGGGAATATGTAGTTGCCATCCTCCATCTCATAAGAATCAGTAAGATGGAATCTGTCTGAACGCATTATAAACAAATCATTAGTTGTCTTGACAGGCAAGAATCTCATTCTATCTACTTCTACACAAATAGCATCATTAAAAAGCGAAATTGCAGCACCCATCGCAGTTTCCAGCTGAATAACTTTCTCGCTTTTTTCATTTGTAGGATCAATAGTTTTTCTATTGCAAATCACAGGAAGAGGAAGAACTCCATTGTATTCTTCCAACTTTTTTTGTAATGCGTCAACGCGAACCCAAATATTATTTGTATTAAAATAGGGATGTTTCTTAATACTTTGAGCACTTCTTCGATCTTCTGGATGAACTTGAGTCATTTCTCGAAGCATCATTCTTCCAGTTTCGAGATCTCTAACAATATGACCACCTTTACGATCGGCTTGAGTACGCTTAGCAACCTCAATCATTATTGAAGCACCCGTGTTTTCAAAGTGCTGAGCAAGAGTACGAGAAGGTCTAGCGCCTAAATTATCTGAATTTGAAATAAATAAATATTCAATACCATTTTTCTTCAAAACGTTTAACAATCCTGATTCCCAAATTGTAGAGAAAATATCTCCATGACCTGGAGGACACCACTCTAACTCAGGATCTTCTGGATAAGAAACTGGCTCACAGGTTTCCTCTAGCAATTTCGGTTCTTGATGCTGAATAATTTCAACAGGAATGTTTTCTTGAGAAAATTTACGATTACGCTTCAGCACTTGTAATGTATCTTTAGATGTGCGGAAAGAGTTCATAAAAATAAGAGGTAAATCAACACCTAAGCGTTGGCGTGCTGTAAGAACCTGACCGATTATTATATCTATAAATCGCATTTGTCGAGCTTTGTGCCTACGGACAGGCAACAAAGATTTTGCGCACGACAATCCCATAGACGTTCCCAAACCACCATTAAGCTTAATAAACGCTGTTTTTGCAAAAGCGTTTACAGCTTTATCATGATCAATAGTCTCATAAATTTCGTGAAAATTTGGAACACTCTTAATAGGCTCTACAGTGTTTTCGCGAATAAATTCACCAGACTTATCATTAATCCACGAGTCATAAAGATGCGCAAATTGATTAATCGCAATCTCACTCATACCTTGTTCGCGCATCTTTGCAGCGGACAATTCAAAAGTGTCGCCCATTTAAGACAGCCTCCTTGTATGCATTATGTTTAATAGTTTATCTATTCAATCTATATGTTGCAAACAAGGTGAATGGATTTTATTACTAAAAATCAAAAAAATAGCACAACAGGCGGAATCAAACCCATTGCGCTATTATTCATAATTAATCTAAAAATTAGAATTAATCATGCTTTTTATTATTTTTATCTTGGTTAGTATTTTGACTATCATCTAAATTCTCGTCACCAGTTTCTAGATGATGCTCATCGTAGCCTTGCAAGTAACGAGTACGACGCCAATGGTGAATAGAAGCGTTTGTACCGCGGTGATGCACGTGGTACTTTCTAGGAGTTCCACCGTACGGAAGCTCTTTAACTTCCTTAGCAACAGCAATCTGATTCACGTTAGAAGGATCCATAATTGCGATTGGCGCAACAGGTTCTGGTTCAGTCGGAGCTGCAGTTCTGCTACTGAGCTTTGATGGGAGCCATTCAGCAAACCAAGAAAGCGCCCAGCAAATCAAGAAGTACACAACTGCAGCAACAGTCAAAGTTTGCAAAATGTTAAAGTACATTGATCCAAGTCGTCTAGATTCTTGGAGCAAATCAGTGTACATAATGATGGAACCTAATGCAGTGTCTTTTAACACAACAACAAGCTGAGTTACTGCTGCTGGGAGCATTGCGATGATAGCTTGTGGCATTTCGATTTGTGTTAAAGACTGATATTGAGATAGTCCAAGTGCCAAAGACGCTTCACGCTGACCGTTAGGAAGATTTCCAACGCCAGATCGAACTAGCTCTGCAACAACGGAACCGTTGTACAAGATCAAAGACAACACAACGGCCCAGTAAGACGCGCCACTTATTCCAGCAAACGCAAATCCTCGCCAAAGGAAGATCATAAGCAAAAGCACTGGCACAGCGCGGCAAAACTCAACTACAACGGCAGAAATGCTGCGAAGAAACAGGTTAGGCAATAGTCTTAAAAGACCAAATAAAAGTCCAAAAACTATCGATCCCACAACGGCAAGAAGTGAAGCTTTAAGAGTCATCCACAATCCTGGAAGATAAAAATCAGTCCACGCTTCCGATTCCACAGCTGGATTCCACAAATCCCACGAAAGCTGATTTTCGCCTTCGGGAGGATTGCTAAGTCTTAAAAGCAAAGCAATAACAATAAGTGCAAACACAACGCACGCAACAATATTTGCAATGCGAATCTTTTTTAAAGCCTTAGGCCCAGGCGCATCAAATAACAGAGATTTTTCTTGTTTTTTTGCCATTTTCATCACCTTCTAACCGCAAGCTTATTAGACAAATAAGTTGTGAAAATACCGATTGGAATAATCAACACAATGTATCCGCACGCAAAAATCAAAAAGATTGGAACAATCAAATCTGCATGCCTTTCAATCATCTCACTCATAAGAGTAGATGTTTCAGTTGCAACAGATGCAGCTGCAGCAACAGTGGAATTTTTAAGCAACGCAATAAAAGTGTTTCCAAGAGGTGCTACAGATCCGCAAAATGTTTGAGGCAAAATCACATTAAAAGCCGATTGGAAGAAGTTAAGTCCAAGCGCTCTACATGCTTCTGCCTGACCCAAAGGTACGGTATTTAAACCAGATCTTAAGGATTCGCAAACAAAAGCTGCAGTGTAGAAACTCAAGCCAGCAATTGCAAGCCAGAAGAAGTTTACGCTAAAAACAGTTGAAAAACCGAGCTTTAGCTGAGCATACACGCCAAGAACCATAAATACCATGATTATTGTTAGAGGCATATTCTTAAAGAACTCAACGTATGCGCTTGCAATAATTCGAAGCGAATGAATTGGACAAATCCTCATCATAACTAGAATCACACCAAGAATCGTTGAAAAAAGCACGCTCCACAATGTGATTTCAATATTCACCAAGAATGCTCCTGGAATATTGTATGAAGTAAATAATTGCACAAAGTCTTGCATTTTACTCCTCCCCCTCATTTGGTACTGGCGGATTATACTTTGCGTTTGGCTTAAAACCAGTTCCGCGCATGTTATCGTCTAAAGCTCTTTTCCATGAACCATTTTTAATCATGTCTTTAAGAGCATTATTAATGCGCTTAGCTAGCTTCGTGTTTCCTTTTTTAATGCCAATGCCATAGTGCTCTTCAGTAAATGGCTTACTAACAAGCTTTAGTCTGCCTCTAGATGCTGTAGCAAGACCAGCGAGAATAATATCGTCTGTTGTAACAGCGTCTACGATTCCAGAGAATAATGCTGTTGCACATTCTGCATAGCCAGGCTGTTGCATAAGTTGAACTTTTGAAGAGTACTTCTCTTTAATAACTATTGCAGACGTAGAACCAGTTACTGAGCATAAACGCTTTCCGTCTAAATCGTCTGGACCGCTTACTTTATGCTCGTCTTTGCGAACTAATAAATCTTGACCTGCAATAAAGTATGGTCCAGCAAAAGAAACAGTGTTTTTTCTAGCATCTGTTATGGAATATGTTGCAACAATCATATCTACATCGCCATTTTGAAGCATTGCTTCACGCTGTTTTGAAGGCGATTCCTTCCAAACAATCCTATCTTCGGAGTAACCCAACTTTTTGGCAACGTACTTTGCAACGTCTACATCAAAACCAACGTAAGTTCCAGACTTTTTAAAGCCAAGACCAGGCTGATCAAACTTAATGCCAATGCGTATTACATCGTTGCGACTATTTTGACTGCAAGCGCTAAGTGGTAGAACGCAGCACAATGCGCAAATCATAGATAAAATTGCGCGATATGTATGTCTTAATCCCAGTTTGTAACGCTTACACTTAAGCGCAATATTGTGTAAATATTTCATAACTACCTCTTAAAGATTTAAAAAATCGCTATTAATGATTTAAAAACGAGTCAAATTAATGAGTCAAAATCTTTGAAAGGAAGTCTTTTGCTCTGTCTGTCTTTGGATTTTCAAAGAACTCTTCTGGTGTATTTTGCTCAAGAATTCTGCCATCTGCCATAAACACGATTTTGTCTGCAGCTTTACGTGCAAAGCCCATCTCGTGAGTAACGCAAATCATGGTCATTCCTTCTTTTGCAAGCTCAACCATAACATCAAGAACTTCGTTAACCATTTCTGGATCAAGCGCAGATGTAGGCTCATCAAAAAGCATAACCTTTGGATGCATTGCAAGCGCGCGAGCAATTGCCACTCGCTGCTGCTGACCTCCAGAAAGCTGAGAAGGCATTTTGTTAGCTTGATTATCAACACCAACTCTAGCAAGAAGATCCATTGCCAAACTTTCTGCTTCTTGCTGCTCCATATGACGAACCTTAATAGGAGCAAGCGTAACGTTTTCTAGAATCGTCTTGTTTGCAAAAAGATTAAAAGACTGGAACACCATTCCTACTTCTGCACGCAATGCGGCAAGTTCTTTTCCCTCTTGAGGAAGAGGCTTACCATCAATGCGAATGTCTCCAGAGTCAATAGTTTCAAGACGATTAATCGTCCTGCACATTGTTGACTTGCCAGAACCAGAAGGTCCAATAATAACAAGCACTTCGCCTTTATTAACAGTCAAGTTAATATCTTTTAAAACGTGAAGCTTACCGTAGTGTTTTTCAACATGGCTAAGTTCCACCAACGGCTGTGCTACTTTTTTTGTGTTGTTTAATTTAGTATCCATAAAAAGGATTCTAATGTTCTTTTGTTACATGCGTTTATCGTAATAGTTACTTTTAAACGCTTATAAAGTTACGGAAAACAATAAAAATGATACCAAAATGTTAATTTTAGTTTAAAAATGCCGTTAAGTTCGGATTTCCTAATACAATCACACAACTTAACGGCATTTATTAGCAATATTTAAATTGTAAATTATTGCATTCTATTATATTTACGATTACTCGTCTTCTTCTGGATCGTAATCGACGCCAGTTTCAGCACGCTGTTCGTCAGAAATTGGAGCAGGAGCGCCAGTTAGAGGGTCGCGTCCGCCGCCAGCCTTAGGGAAGGCGATTACGTCGCGAATCGAGCTTGCGCCCGCAAGAATTGCAGCAGTACGATCCCAGCCCAAAGCAATACCAGCGTGAGGTGGAGCACCGTACTTAAAGGCTTCAAGCAAGAAGCCGAACTTTTCTTCTGCTTCCGCTTTGTCGATTCCAAGAACATCAAGCACGCGATCTTGAATATCGTCGCGGTGAATACGAACGGAGCCACCGCCCATCTCGTTACCGTTGCACACGATATCGTAAGAATCGCTCATTGCATGCTCTGGATCTTTATCGAACTTATCAATCCAATCAGCAGATGGCATTGTAAATGGATGGTGCATAGAAGTCCACTTAGAATGGCCAACTGCAACATCATCATCGTCTGGATCATCTGTGCGCTTAAACAATGGGAAATCAACAACCCAAGTAAACGCAAACTCATCTGGGTGAAGCAATCCTGCGCGGCTAGCAAGCTCTACACGAACTGCACCAAGCAAAAGCTGAGAAGATTCACGGCTTCCTGCTGCAAAGAATACAGCATCGCCATCTTGCGCACCAACAGCTTCCTTAAGTCCTGCACGCTCTTCTTCGCTAAGATTCTTAGCAACAGGGCCTTTTAGCTCACCATCTTCACCAAAGACTACATAAGCCAAGCCCTTAGCTCCACGCTGCTTAGCCCAATCCTGCCATGCGTCAAACTGACGACGAGGTGTATCTGCACCGCCCTTAAAGAGCACAGCGCCAACATAAGGAGCTTGGAACACGCGGAATGGAGTGTTCTTAAAGAAGTCAGTCAACTCAATAAGTGGGTTTCCAAAACGCAAATCAGGCTTGTCGGAACCGTACTTATCCATAGCTTCCTGCCAAGTGATTCGAGGCAAAGGAAGAGTAATCTCGTGACCAGCTTCCTTCCAAATAGCAGCAATAACGCGCTCTGCCATAGCCATAACATCTTCTTGGCTTGCAAAGCTCATTTCCATATCAAGCTGAGTGAACTCAGGCTGACGATCAGCACGGAAATCTTCATCACGATAGCAGCGAGCAAGCTGATAGTAGCGCTCAACACCAGAAACCATAAGCAACTGCTTTAAAAGCTGAGGAGACTGTGGAAGAGCGTACCAAGAGCCTGGAACCAAACGTGCTGGAACAACAAAGTCGCGAGCGCCTTCTGGAGTGGACTTAATAAACGTTGGTGTTTCTACTTCTGTAAAGTCCATATCTTCCAAAGCGTGACGAGCTGCCTTAGCCATATCAGAGCGAAGCTTTAGATTACGCTGCATTGATGGGCGGCGCAAATCAAGATAACGATACTTCAAACGAACATCTTCGCTAGGAAGCTTGTTTTCAGACTCGTTTTCCAATGCTGTAGAAACCTGGAATGGTAACGCATCGGACTTAGCGAGAATTGTCATTTTATTCGCAACGATTTCGATTTTTCCTGTTGCTAAATGGTCATTTTCATTGCCATCTGGACGCAGGCGAACTTCGCCAGTAACCTGAACAACAAATTCACTACGCAATGGTCGCGCAGTTTCCTCATCGTAAATAACAACCTGCACTAAACCTGTGTTGTCACGAACATCTACGAAAGCTACGCCACCGTGATCACGGCGACGATCAACCCAACCAGCAATGGTTACGTTCTGTCCGACCAAGGTCTCAGTCACTTCAACGGCATGGTGTGTGCGATACGCCGTCTGGCTCATAAGTCCACTTCCTTGTTTAAATAATTTTGTTAATTTTTGTTTTGACTTTAATAGTTTACCGCATGAATCGCGCGTTCAAATATTGCAAAATATATTCTTAAAATATAAAGCAAATTATTGAGCGCAAGAAACAGTCTGCCGGGCATAAACAGTATCTGGTTGCCAAGACGTGGCGTCTGCAGAAACTTGTTCCCCAGTAATAATATTCTTCACTTCATCATGGTTAGATTCAGAATCTGCACTATCAGCTGGGAACCACACATAAGGAATACCTAACTTATCTGCATATTTTATCTGCTTACCAAGTTTTGCTGCACTTGGAGAGACATCGGCAGCAATTCCTCTAGCACGAAGCTTTCGAGCAATCTCGTTACAAGCAGACCTATCTTCCTCATCCCAAACTGCCACCAATACTGCAGCAGGAGAAACACGGGAAACAGTGGCACCAGCTGTGTGAAGCATATAAGAAAGTAAACGCGAAAGTCCTATAGAAAGACCTACGCCTGGATACTTTTTATTACCTTGAGAAACAAGATTATCGTAGCGTCCGCCAGAGCAGATTGATCCAAGGGATTCAGCACCATCCAAGAATGTTTCATACACAGAGCCAGTGTAATAATCCAATCCTCGCGCAATCTTCAAATCTGCCACAACAGCACCTGGACGAATTTTTGCTGCATCGTCCACAATCATTGCAAGAGTTTCAACACCTTGTGAAGCTAAAGTGTACGATTCGTTATCTTCACTGCGAGAAATATCATGCTTATCGCATAATTCATCGAAACGAGACTTCAACTCATCTCCTGTTTCAGCAGTAAGTTCAGCCAATTCTAAGCATGCAGCAGCTTGGGAGTCCGTAGCTCCGCACTCTTTTACCAAAAGCTTAGCAACTTCTTCAGCGCCAATTTTGTCGAGTTTGTCTATTTCTCGAAGAACTCCCTCAATATCGCTTAAACCAATACCTCGATAAAAACCTTCAGAAAGCTTACGATTATTGGCGTGAACAGTGGCTTTAGGTAATCCAAATTCGCGCAAACGTTCAAGTGCTTCTACCATAACAAGAGGAAGCTCTACTTCGTAGTGAGACGGCAAATCACCATTCCCCACAACATCAATATCTGCTTGAACAAATTCACGGAAGCGTCCTTCTTGCGGACGTTCGCCGCGCCAAACTTTTTGCATCTGCCAGCGTTTAAAAGGAAAAGCTAAATCGCCAGTGTGTTCAACAACATAACGACTAAGAGGAACTGTTAAATCAAAATGCAAACCTATTCGATTTTCAACAGGAGTGTCGCTTTCATGCCCCACCTCTTGCAATCTAGACAAAAGATATATTTCTTTGCTAGTTTCGCCTTTTTTTAACAGACTTGAACCCTGCTCAACAGCACGAGTTTCAATGCCTATAAAACCATTTAATTCAAATACTTCCCGCAATGTGTCCATAACACGCTGTTCAACAGCGCGCTCACTAGGAAGCCACTCTGGAAAACCAGATATTGATGAGCCTTGTACCATGTCCACTATAATAGGTTATGTTGCGGAAAAATCATGGCTTACCGTCATACTTATTCGTAACACTGTTACCGTGCATTTGCTGTAAGGAGTCGACCCGTGACCGAACAGACTAAACCTGAAGAAACTACTAAACAAACTACCCCAAAGCCGCATGCGCCGTCGCCTGCAAACTTTGCTAACAAGGCTCGCGTTGTTGCTGCGGTTCCAACTATCTCGTATAGCGACGAAGATGTTAAAACCGCTAAAACCTTTGGGCGAGTTGATGAAAATGGAAACGTTTATGTTCGTGAAGGAGCTGACGAACGCGAAGTAGGTCAGTATTCTACTGGTACTCCAGAGGATGCTTTGACTTTCTACGTACATCGTTATCTTGACTTAAAGATCAAGCTTGATCTCTTCGAAAAAAGACTTGAATCGTCTAATGTGAGACCTAAGGAAATTGATGAGACTTTAGCTACTTTAGAGGCGGATCTTAAGGAACCATCGGTAGTTGGAGACATCGCTGCTTTGAATGCTCGACACGCCGAATTGCAAGCTAAGGCTGCGTCTAAAAAAGAAGAACTTGCAAAAGCTCGCAAAGATGAATTAGATAAAGCTCTTAAAGAACGTACTGCTATTGTTGAACAGGCAGAAACGTTAGTTGCTCAAATAGGTGATTCTACAAATTGGCGCTCGCTTTCAGATAAGCTTCGTTCCCTGTTTGACAAGTGGCAGCAACATCAGCGCACTACGATTCATCTCAATAAGGCGGATGCTGACGCTTTGTGGCAGCGATTTTCTAAAGCTCGTTCTGCTTTCACTCAAGCACGCAACGCTTGGGTTAAGGAGCGTGATACTGAAAGAAATACTGCTAAAGAAATTAAGGAAGCCATTATTGCTGAAGCTGAAAGCTTGAAGGAATCAACTAAATGGCGTGAGACTTCTATGAAGTTTAATGCTTTGATGGATCGCTGGAAGAAGGCTGGAAATGCTGGTCGTCAGCACGACGATGAGTTATGGGCTAAGTTCCGTGAAGCTGCAGACACATTCTATCATGCTCGTCAAGAAGATAGAGAAAAGATGAATGCTGGTGAAAAAGAAAATCTTTCCAAGAAGGAAGCTTTGCTTGTTAAGGCAGAAGCTCTTCTTCCTGTTAAAGATGAAGAAGCAGCAAAAGCAGCTCGCAAAGCATTATCTGAGATTCAAGAAGAATGGGACAAGATTGGTTTTGTTCCACGCGAAGATATGCGCAGAATTGAATCCCGCTTAAATGATGTGGATAAGAAGATTAAGGCTGTTGAAGATGCTGCTTGGAAAGATGCTGACCCAGAGGCAGACGCTCGTAAGTCTAGTTTTGCTACGCAATTGAAGGCTCAGCTCGAGGAGCTTGATTCTAAAATTGCAAGTGAAAAAGATGCAAAGCGTAAGGCTAAGCTTCAGGCTGAAAAAGCTACAAAAGAACAATGGTTGAATGCTATTAAGTAATTAATCATTAATCATTTAAATATGGGGTTACTTAAAAATTAAGTAACCCCATATTTAATAGTTTTATTTAACAGTTTCCATTAAAGCTTTAGCAAGTTGAATAAAGGTGTTAGCTAATTGTGAATTAGCTAGGCTTCCATCCTTTTTAAGAACCGCAGGTCTGCCAGACTCTCCAATTTCTCTAATACTCGTATCTAATGGAATTTGTGCTAAAAGAGGCACATTCTTACCAAGAGCTTTACAAAGCTGGTCACTAACGCGTTTTCCGCCACCTGAACCAAAGATTTCCAAGCGCGCTCCATTATTTTCAAACCAACTCATATTTTCTACAACTCCACGCACATTAACTGGAATTTGCAACGCCATAAGACCTGCTCTAACGGCAACATCTGAAGCACTAGGCTGAGGAGTTGTAACAACCACAAGCTCCACATTAGGCAATGATTGAGTAACAGCCAGAGCCATATCTCCAGTTCCAGGCGCCAAATCTAAAAGAAGCACATCTGGGTCTGCCCACCAAACGTCGCAAAGAAACTGTTCAAGAGAACGTTGCAAGCGAGGACCACGCCACAAAATCGCACGATCTGTTCCAGCAAACATTCCAATAGAAATCAGTTTAACTCCCCAAGCTTCCACTGGCATAAGCATGCCATTCAAATTAGTAGGCTGACTTGTAACACCAAACATACGCGGTAGAGAAAATCCATAAACGTCTGCATCTATTGCTGCTGTTTTGTATCCAAGAGCCGCGAAAGTGGCTGCTAAATTGGCAGTTATGGAAGACTTTCCAACTCCCCCTTTTCCAGATGCTATAGCAAAAATTCTTGTTTTAACGCCATTTTTATTAAAAGGATTTTCTTTACGTTCCTCTTTCAAATCCGAAACAAGTTTTGCAAGCTTATCCTTACTCATAGCGCTTATATTTACGTGAGGAACAAGATTTGCATTAGGATATTTTTTTACAGCTGATTGAATTCTCTGTGTAATTACTTGTGCTAGAGGACAATCTGGAACAGTAAGTTCTATGCTTATAGTCACATCATAAGTTGGATAAGAATTATCAAAATCGCATACACTAGTGACATTTTGTTTTCCACTTACGTGTATGCCAGTTACCATATTTAGTTCAGTAACTGAACGACCTAATTCTGGATCAATAACACTTCCTAATAGATCGTAAATGCGAGTTTCGAGTTCAATAGTGCTGCTCATTTTTAACTTTTACGATTCGTTCTTAAAATCAAGTTCGTATTTGCTATCTAGAGCAGATTCAATACTGCCAGTATTAAGCAAAATCTTAAATTGATTCTCATCTAGCATAGGTATACCAAGTTCTTCTGCTTTAGTGGCTTTAGAACCAGCATTTTCTCCTACAATAACGCAATACGTCTTTTTGCTAACAGAAGAGGCTGCTTTTCCTCCCCTAGAAGAAATAGCTTCTTTAGCTGAATCTCTGGTAAAGCCTTCTAATGATCCTGTAACAACAACCGTTTTGCCACTAAGAGTCTGTTCGATACTGTCCGCATTAGAAGAGTCAGAAGATCCAACTACTCCGGCTTCATTCCATTTACGTAAAACTTCACTACGCCAATCTTGAGGATTCTTCGATTTTTCAAACCAATCGTATACAGCTTGAGCAATTTCTGGACCAACTCCATCAATTTGTGTTAAATCTTCAACAGATGCTTTAGAAATATTCTCAATTGAACCAAATCTTGCCGCTATTAGTCTTGCTGTAGGCGGACCAAGTCTACGAATAGACAAAGCCACTAGCACACGCCAAAGTGTTGCAGACTTACCCTTTTGAACTATTTCTTCTAACATTGCTCTTGTTGTTTCGCTTGGACGAGTGTATTCAGGAACACTCACTGTTTGAAGAACATTATTTTTACGAATTTTCTTTTCAACTAACCTTATTACATAAGCGTCAGAAGGAACTTCAAATATTGGGTAATCTGGATTTAAAGATTCCTTAAGCTCATCACTGTTGGAATCATCATTGGATTTTCTTCTTGTAGCTTCTAAAGGTCTAGTCCAGAATGCAGAAACCTGTCTCCACAATCCAGATCCGCCTATTTTTTTAGTTCTTTTCTTTAATTTTCCGTCTTTTCCTAATTCTTTCCATTCTTCAACAAGAGGTATTTCTTTCCAAACTTTAATATTTCGCAAATCGGCTGCAGTAATGTTAAAAATATCCGCTTCGCTTCTTATAACAGGCTCTTGAGATTTTGGAAGATCAAACACAGATTCTGGAATAGTTGGTTGCAAAGAAGATCCGCGCTGAATTACTATTTTGTCAATATCAGGATGATAGACCTCTGCAGTTGTAGGTCTAGAATCTTCTGGATTTGTTAAAGCTAGTGCAGAAGATTCTCCAAGATTTTCAATGTCGAATGCGTGCCTCGATGCAAGATTAATTATTCTCTCTGTTAATTGTGCTGGGCAGTTTTCTACATTTGGACAACGAATATCCTTGTCTCCCTCTTTAGCAGGTGCAAGCTTAGATCCGCATGATGGGCAATACTCTGGCATAACAAATTTGCGTAATTTGCTTTCATTTCCATCCCTATACTTTAGTACTGGACCAACTAATTCTGGTATAACATCGCCAGCTTTACGAACAACAACAGTATCGCCTATAAGCACACCTTTATGCTCAACTTCGTAAGGATTATGCAATGTTGTGCGCGATATTGTAGATCCTGCAACAGTTACTGGGTCCAAAACAGCAACAGGAGTGACTCTACCTGTTCTTCCTACTTGAACAACAATGTCTTTAAGAACAGTATTTACTTCTTCTGGAGGATACTTGTACGCAATTGCCCATCTTGGTGCTCTAGATGTAGACCCTAGTTCTCTTTGCAAAGCACGATCGTCTACTTTAACTACAATTCCATCTAAGGCATGAATAATAGAGTTTCTGTGTTCTCCATAGTATTCAATCATATCTTCTATTTGTTCAAAAGACGTAACTTTGCGAGTATAAGGAGATACGGGTATCCCCCATTTTTTATACAGCTCGTATGCGTCCGACTGATTAAACGATGTTTGCTTATGTGATTTATGCTCAGAATCATTTTTTACTGAATCTTTCCACTTTAAATCACCTAATCCATGCGCTATAAAGCTTAATCTTCTTGTTGCAGTGATTCTAGGATCCTTTTGTCTTAAAGACCCTGCAGCAGCGTTTCTTGGATTAGCAAAAGCAGGCTTTCCTAAATCTTCTTGCTCAATATTCAGCTTTCTAAAATCCGCCCATTTCATAAAAACTTCACCACGAATTTCCACAAATTCTGGAATATCGTCTGAATTTTCGCATTTAAGCTGAGTCGGTATTTCTTCGATTGTTCTTACATTCAGAGATATGTCTTCTCCAGTAACGCCATCTCCTCGAGTTAGCCCTTGTTCCAAAGTTCCATTTCTGTATATGAGATTTAACGCAAGTCCATCAATTTTTACTTCGCATGTCATTGGCAATGGCTTATTTTGGGGCCATTTTAAATCGCGAATAATGCTATCGTACCAAGATTTTAGCTCTTCTAATGAGAATACATCGTCTAAACTCATCATTCTTGATGGATGTTTAACTGACGCAAAATCGTTCGAAAAAGTTCCACCAACTCTATGTGTTGGTGATTGAGGCGTATCTAATATTGGGAATGTAGATTCTAGTGAGCTTAAAACTCGCATTCTTGTGTCATAAGCAGCGTCAGAACTACTTGGTGAATCATCAACATAATAAGCTATCTGATCTGATTGAGCCCAAGCAGCTAATTTTGCCCATAATCTAGCAGCTTGCTCGCTTGTTAAAAGTGAAGGTTCTAGCTTAGATAATGCAATAGCGTCTACATCTGTTGGCTCTAATTTAGAAATCCAATCATTAAAATCTGTAGTTGAACTAAACTCGTGTGATGTGTTAGATGTATTGTTCTCGCCTGGCTCATGAACATTTTGGTTTTGATTATCGACTTTGCTGATGCTTGAAGATAATGAATCGTTGTTAACACTTGATTTATCAGTATTTAGCGAATCATCAAAATCGTCGAAAAGAGATAATTGTTCTCCAACTGCGTGTGACGACTTATCGCTATTAGACGCAATCATAAGCTTTCCCTTCAAAACCTTTTAACTATCCTATCTACCAGACAGGAGTCAATAACTGATTATAATTACTATTTAATAAGAGTTGTTTATGAGTTAAGCGAGCGCAAAAACTGCATTTGAACAACGTTATCTGATGAATTGTTGCTGAACAGCATTCTTGCTCTTGCAACGGAAAGCGTTCGTGCAATAACAAACATTCCCTCGTTTACTGTTATTTTTGCGGCTTCATCTATAATCTCATAAGCTTCAACATCTGGCCATTTTGGAACATTGTTTATTTTTAAAACTTCTTCTACTTGAGACATATCATTAGGAGCTGGAATGCACTGTGACTGCATACGGCTCAGTAATTCATCAAGCTCTATTTCAATAGACTCAATTTTTCCAGAAGATAAATTGTCTGCCATTTTATATGCTGCTACAGCAAGAGGGAAATTATCTTGCATCCACTCTGCGTAAGCAAGTCTGTAATATATAAAAGCAGCGTCTTCTCTATCAAAGCACACTGGTAATGCGTTTAGACACACTGCTTCTACGGAAGTCCAATCTTCTTTCTCTGTAAGCTGTGAAGCTAACTTGAGATGAGAAATAACATATGTTGGAGCGTATGAAACCATTGTGTTTAAGTGTTTTAGTGCATCCTCATGCCTGTTGAGTTGAGTTAGTAAGTCTGCTAACTCCATATGCGCGTAAAAAAGACCATCTGGTATAAGTATCATACGTTCATTTTGGGTTGCAAATATTCGATTGTAGACAACTCGCTCTGCGTAGGAATTAAAGTATCTTGGTACAACATCGTTGAAGGAAAACATGGAATCGAAATGTTTTACTGCATTTTCGTATTCTTCGATGGCATTTTCCAAGTCTCCACTCATAAATTGCTCATGAGCATGAAGTCTCATATTATAAATATCTTTTGAAACTTTAAAAGATATTTCGGGTATTTCTTTTTCGTCTATTAAAGCGCTTGTTATAAGATTTGCTTTCTCATTTAATTCTGGATCGTCAATACTTTCCACAATATCCATTGCCATACGAGCTTTTTCTGCATTAGATATCATTACTTCTGACGATATGTGATGAAAATCCGCAACAGCCTGTTGTAATAAATCTTCTCTTTGAATTGAAAGACCTTTAGAGTTGGTAGTACCTAATGTTTTTTGAGATTTGATGTCAAAAATTACATCTGAAAACTCAGGTTCCTCCTGTGCTCCATGAGGAGAAAAACAACTATCTCTCAGATCAAAGCTTGGTTCAATCGGGTTTAATGCGCCTTCTTCATCTATTTTCATATTTGCGTTAAATTTTTTGTATGCGCCAAGAGGATTATTCAACCCATTTGCACGAATATGTTTTATAAAAGATTCACGATTGAATGTGACTGTCAATAAAGACTTTACAGTTGGGTATTTGCTAAAAGCATCCATAGGATTAGGTTCAATAGGATCTGATCCAATATCGTTCGTATTGCTATCACTAATCTCAGTATCACTGTAGCTATCACTAGAATTTATCGATTTGCTACTGGTGGCTTTATTACTACTATCAGGCACAGTCACTTCATCTTCGTGAAGAATAGTATGATTAGTGAAGTTTTGTAAATCTTGCACATTCGCTAGTCCGTTATTAACATCTCCATGAATATCTCCATCTTTAGGATCGCCTTTAGAACGAGCTGCCTCACGATTCATATTATTCAAAGCATTAATTGTTTGATTTAGGATTTTACTCATAGCATCATCTTGAGCAGCAACCATTTCTTCTAAGCCTATTGAATCTAATCTTATAGATACATTCTGTACTTCTTCACTTGCTCCAAATGCAAGGGTTGCCATGATTATTCCAAGTCGAAGATTGTAATCAGTTGTCATACGAGACTTATCTGCATTAGTTAAAGTAATCCATTTTTGGTTAGCAGAATCAAATCTTCTAGTCGGCATCATCGAACTGCCAGTTGCCATAAATGCTAATGCAACATTACCGTCTTCTAGATTAGAGCGAAAATCAGTATCAAACCTAAATGGTAAATAAAGACTTCTAATTAATCCAGATAATCTTTGTCTATAAGACCATTCGCAATTAGAAGATCCATCTGACTTGTAAATATAAAGGTCGTTAGATTTTTTTGCAGTATTCCACAAGTGCATTAATGGGCGAATATTGTCGTCTTGTAAAGGATTACCAAAACTATTCATATCCAATTCGCCGTTAGCACAAAACGCTGGATCTTCTATAAACGATAAATCTATTTCAGATATTTGACCAAAGTTTACAGAATTTTCCGTTAAATTACCGCCATTAGCGCAATTTTCTTCTAAACAACTACTAATGGACTGGAAACGGTTAATAGCACCTTCTATTCGCAATACTTTCAACGCAGCTTTTGCTTCTAAAGAATCATCCCATACTAGGAAATTAGCGTCTGAAACTTGCGACTTTTGCAAATGTAAGCGTTCTGCTCCATGAACAGCTTCAAGCGGACCACTATGTTCTAAAGCGCCAGAATCTAACATAAGATAAGCAAAATATTTTTCCATTGACGAAACACGCAAACCTGCTTTTTCCGCCACTTTTGAATCCATAATGCTTCTTCTAATAGCTCCAAGAGGGGCTTCCTTTGTAAGACGCCTAAAAATATTGCCAGATCCGAAACCGCTAAACGCTCTAGTTATATCTGGAATAAAGAACGATGCAAAGAAAGATGTTGAAATAGCATCGCAGTATGAAAGATTGCAACGGAGTCTGTCAGGAAGCAAAACTCTAGTTTCTTCAAGAGTATATGCTTCTTTTTTGTCATTAACTTTACGAATCCAAGATGATACCCATTGCATGCCTTCATCTTGTGATAGCTGAACAACTACATCTCCTCTTATAACAACTAAATCAGATTCACGATTATTTTTATTGATTGAATTTACTTTTTTACGCGCATGACTCGCATGAGTAATTTTCCTATCATCAACACCATAGAAACGTAACGAATCTTTAAGAGTCATAGAATTTTGTTCTACAAAAGATAACTCTGGTATTCTTTCCATCGTATCTTCAATAGAAATGTCATGTCCTGTATAAACACGACCTTCAAAATCTGCAACAGCAAGCTGACGAAAACGTTTGCAATCATCATTGAATAATCCAATAGCTATACCATGTTTTTTCCCAGAAAGTTTAATCCAACCTAACTTTACGTTTTTTGGCATCATTGGAAAATCTTTAAAAATATGCTTTTTAGAAAATATCCTAACTGGAATAGATTCTCTATTTTCCCACAATGTTTTAATGGTTTCCTGCACAATCTGCATACTATCATCTGCAATATCTGAGCGATTTTTTTCACTACTTTCGGCAGAATCTATTTTCTTGCTAGATTGCACTTCGTCTTGCATATTCCTCGTTCTTTCGTTTTAAAGCCAACTACTATTTTCGTAAAACCCGTAAAACTAAATATTTAAGTGATTTCCATACGTGTTGCATTTATTCTTACTCAAACATTTTAAGTATAGCTGATTATCGGTTCGAAAAACACAATTAGAAGTAGAATATGTTTTAACTCTTTTAGAACAAAATCAAATTATATTTCATTTCAATCTTGTTTTAATCTAACATGTGAATGCTTTAATTGCTTTTAAAGTTTAAAAATATAAATTTTATTAACTTCACTTATGCAAATTCACGCATGCACCAGAAATAATCTTAGCTAAACCGTCCATAATTTGATCCACTGGAGAAGCTGCTCTCCAGTTTAAATACAGCGAACGATATGGTTTTGGATCTTTAAACTCGCGAATTGTTAATCCTGATGGCTGAACAATTGGAGGAAGAATAGAAAGACGCGGAAGCAAAGTCACATCTTTACTTCCAACAACCATGTATCGTAAGGTTTCCAAAGACGTAGCATAAAATTCAGACTGTTTTGCACCAACTTTTTGACATACATCTATCATGCTTCTACGCATGCAATGACCATCTTCTAAAAGTAGCACTTTTTGGCTAGACAATTGCGAAACATCAATCGGAGTTTTTTCATGACCAAACTGCGAATTTGTAGAAGCAGCCAATAAAAAGTCCTCGTCAAAAATATGTTTTACTTTCAAAGAAGATTCATTTAATTGCTCGCTTAATATTGCACCATCAATCTGACCACTATGCAACATTTCTACAAGGCTAGCAGACTTTTCTTCAACAAATCGAATATTAAAATTCGGCTTAACTTTATGCAAAACTGGCATTATTCTTGGCAAAAGATAAGGGCATAATGTTGGAAAAACGCCTAAAACTATAGTAGATGACCATGGGTCTTCTAATCGCCTTGCTGCTTGATAAATACTTGAAACGTCTGCATGAATACGCTTTGCATAATACACGACTTCTCTGCCTGCTGGAGTTAGAATTTGCTTTCCAGGAGTTCTTTCAATAAGACAAACGCCAAGCAAATCTTCTAACTTTTTAATTTGCGTAGACAACGTTGGTTGAGAAACGTGCATACGTTCAGCTGCTTTTGTAAAACTTTCCTCTTTTGCAAAAGCAATTAAGTATTCAAGTGATTTAATGTTCACGTAATCATCTTTCTTATTAAAAGTAGTAAGAATATAATATATATAAATTTTAAGTATTAAAAGCTTATGCGTTAAAAGTTAATCTAGTTTTACACATTTCTAATTAGATAGTCAAATGCACTAAGAGCCGCGTTTGCTCCAGATCCATATGCTGTAACAATTTGCTTATAAGGCTCATCTGTGCAATCGCCAGCAGCAAAAATGCCACGAACACTCGTGCATCCTTTTCTATCTGTTACGATTTCCGAACGATTATTTAAGCTTAGTTTGTCTGAAATCCACTTAGTATTTGGCATTAAACCAATTTGAACAAACACGCCGTCTGTGTGCAAAATTTTCTCACTGTTTTCACCATTAGCATTGCGATCTTTATAACGTACTGCAATAACCTTTGTTCCGTCTCCTTCTATAGAACTAAGAGCAGCACCTGTTATTACAGTAGTATTAGAAAGATTATTTAGAGCATTAACTAATATTTGATCTGCTTTAAGCGTGTTCATATACTCGATTAGCGTAACGTGATTTGCAACACCTGCTAAGTCTATTGCAGCTTCTACTCCAGAATTTCCTCCGCCAACAACTACAACATTCTTATTTTTAAACAATGGACCATCACAATGCGGGCAGAACGACACTCCCTTGTTTCTATATTCGTCTTCCCCAGGAATGCCAAGTGTTCTCCATGTAGCGCCTGTTGCAATAATTACTGCTTTGGCTTTTAAGCTTCCGCCAGATTTAGTGTTAATCGTGTGCAATCCGTATGATTCTTCAGCAATATCTAAAGATGTAGCCCAATCGGGAGTAAATACGTCAATGTCATATTGAGCAATGTGGTTTGTTAAATCGTTAGCAAGCTTTGCGCCTGTTGTGTGCGTTTGCGAAATATGATTTTCTATGCTTTCAGTTTCAACAACTTGACCGCCTCTGTGGTCCATAATCATTGCTGTTTTAAGGCCTTTTCTAGCTGTGTAAATCGCGGCTGCACTTGCAGCAGGACCCCCACCTACAAGAATAACGTCGTACGGATTTTTGGCGTTCATTTTTTGCGCTAATGAATAATCGCCAGAAACCTTAGAATTGCTTGAATCGCTATTTTCCTCTTGACTTAAAAGAATCGCAACTAATTCGTCTATAGATGATCTTCCAGAAGAAATCATCTTTCCGTTTTCAAAAACTGCAGGAACACTCATTACGCCAAGAGCATCTACCTCGTCTTTAAAAGCGCTTCCTTCTACAGCAATATGTTTTACTTTAGGATTAATAATCGAAATTGTATTAAGCGATTGAACAACCTCTGGGCAATTAATGCAAGTAACAGACATGTATGTTGTAACTTCATGACTTCCAATGCTCAAAATTGCTTTGCGCTGATCGTCGTTTATTTTTGGAGCGTAACCGCTTACTTGTAAAATAGCCAAAACTAGAGAGCTAAACTCGTGTCCAAGAGGTAAACCAGCAAAGCTTACAGACACATTAGTTTGTGGATTAAGTACTGCGAAACTTGGTTTGCGATTTACGCGACTTTTATCACCTTCTATAACAGTGATTTTGCTGCTTTGATCTGCTACTTCATTTAAAAGCTCAATAACTTTTTGAGAATTTTTACTACTATCAACATATGCAACAAGATTAATAGGATTAACCATTTTTGTTAGTAATCCAGCAAGTTGAGTAGTTAAGTTTGAATCCAATAAAGACATTATTTTCACTTTCTATTCTTAAGTAGCAGATCTTTAGCAGTAAATTAATTATTAGAAAATCAGACTTTTAAAAAATCAGATTTTCCCAACCAAGTCAATAGATGGAGCAAGTGTTTCTTCTCCCTGCTCCCACTTTGCTGGACATACTTCTCCTGGATGGGCTGCAATAAATTGAGCAGCTTTAACTTTGCGAAGCATCTCATCTGCATTTCTGCCGATTCCATCTGCTGTCATCTCGTAGAATTGAATATTTCCTTGAGGATCAACCAAGAATGTTGCACGGTGAGCTAAACCAGATTCCTCATTCAAAGCATTAAAGTTTTTAGAGAGCGCGCCGTTTGGATCTCCAAGCATTGTGTATTTTACTTTTGCAATAGCTTTAGAGTCATCGTGCCAAGCTTTGTGAACAAAATGAGTGTCTGTTGAAACAGAATAAACTTCTACGCCTAATTTTTGAAGATCTTCGTAGTGATTTGCAAGATCTTCAAGCTCTGTTGGGCACACAAACGAAAAGTCTGCTGGATAGAAGAAGAATATAGCCCACTTTCCAAGAACATCATTATCGCTTACTTCTACAAATTCCCCATTCTTATATCCGTTTACTTTAAACGGAAGAATATGCGTACCAATAAGGCTCATAACAACTCCAATCTTTAATTGTTTATTTAAAAAATTTTCATTTCTTGCAATTAGCAATATTTTGACCTATTTGCTAAATCTAATTATTTAGAATCAGAATTCAGCATTAAAATCATGATAGATTATTTATATCAAAAAGACTATATGTATAGACAACATCTATAGCGCTAGATGTCGTATATCAATAACTCTTTAATAAATTTATATTTTCATAAAACAAATATGACTAAAACAAACTAAAAAAAAATATAACAAAAGCAGAAGAAAAAAAAATGGAGCGGACAACGGGACTCGAACCCGCGGTCTCAACCTTGGCAAGGTTGCGCTTTACCAACTAAGCTATGTCCGCAAACAAAATGTCATAATAGCCTGATTTCTTTATAAATGCAAGTTATGAGTAAAAATAAAAATTTATAGTGATTTTTCTGCAATATACATGCAATTTTACGGAGTGTTGAATAAAAGAAAAATATTGATTACGATAATTATTATCATTAAGCCATAAATTTTTATAAAATTTTTCTTAAAATGTGATTTTTATCATGAAAAATCGTAAAAATAATGTAGAATAAAAGATAGCTTTTACCAAACAGGTAAAAGAAACCAAAAAGGTAATGTTTTTCAAAGATGAAGCATAGAACAAGGAGGTTTCTATGAAGGCTATTGTTGCAACCAAAGATAAGAAGGCTCAGGTTGTAGAGAAGGAACTCCGCCCATTGGAATTTGGTGAGGCCTTACTCGATATGGAGTGCTGCGGCGTATGCCACACCGATCTTCACGTTAAGAACCAAGATTTTGGCGATAAAACAGGCGTTGTTCTTGGACACGAAGGTATTGGCATTGTTAAGGAAGTTGGCCCTGGTGTTACAACATTAAAGCCAGGCGACCGTGCATCTGTAGCATGGTTCTTCAAGGGTTGCGGACATTGCGAATATTGCACCACGGGCAGAGAAACACTTTGCCGTAGCGTTTTGAACGCAGGATACACTGCAGATGGTGGCATGTCTCAAGAGTGCATCGTCGCAGCAGACTACGCAGTAAAGGTCCCAGAAGGCTTGGATCCAGCTCCTGCAAGCTCCATCACTTGCGCTGGCGTTACAACCTACAAGGCTATTAAGGAATCTGGCGTACATCCAGGCGAATGGCTTATTTTATTCGGTCTTGGCGGTCTTGGTAATCTTGCGTTGCAATATGCAAAGAACGTATTTGGTGCGCACGTAATCGCAGTAGATGTTAACGATGCTCAGCTTGAATTTGCTAAGGAATATGGCGCAGATTTGTGCGTGAACCCACTTAAGGAAAATGTTCCTGAATTTGCTATGAAGAAGGTAGGCGGCGCTCATGGCGCTGTCGTAACCGCTGTAAGCAAGGCTGCTTTTAACAGCGCAGTTGACTCTGTGCGAGCAGGCGGCACTGTTGCAGCCGTTGGTCTTCCACCAGAAGACATGGAACTTAGCATTCCTCGCCTTGTTCTTGACGGAATCCGTTTGGTTGGATCCCTTGTTGGAACTCGTAAGGATTTGGAAGAAGCGTTCCAGTTTGGTGCTGAAGGCAAAGTTGTTCCACAGTGCCATATGCGCAAGATGGAAGACATTAACGACATCTTCGACGAGATGCTCAGCGGTAAGATTCGTGGTCGAATGGTAATCGACCTCTCCCACTGAAAAAGAGATAAAATAAAAAAACTAAAAGCCACTTAGCAAATGCTAGGTGGCTTTTAGTTTATGTTTTAAGATGCTTTAAGATGTTTTAAGACTTAATTTTTGTACACTATTTCAACGGAGGCATTGGCTTCCAATTAGGATCATGCAAAATTTTTCTGCTTGCAATCCAACCAGTAAAAAGCTTTTTAACACCACTTAAAATATGCTCACGATCTACAGCAACAAGCCTAATAAACTCTTTTGCAGCAGTTAATGCTGTTCCAAGAGCAAACATAAATGGTCGATAATCGCCATGAATCATAAAGTATCGCGCCATAAAACCACGATTTCGCATAATATGGTAACGATTCATGTCAGAAGTAGAATTTAGTTGACGAACGCCAGCAATATCCCAATTAGGAATATTACGAGTTCTACGAAGAATAACATCTTTTACAACAATCGGATTCGTAACTTTGCTAGCAAGGTATCCGTAAGTTGTGTCATCCCAATAAATAAAATAATGCGGATCTGGCAAACCGATTTTCTCTACAATATTGCGCTTAAACAATCCGCCTTCAAAGCACATAGTGTTCATAACGCGATACCCAGATGGTCCAAATGCTGCTGGAGCAATTGGATTAGGGATTCCAAGAGAAACAATAAATTTATATTGCCAATAAAAATCGCCACCGTCGTAGTCTAAACGGCTGCCTTGAATCACATCGTGGCTTTTAGTCCACTTTGAAAGACGTTCAATAGATTCTGGAACAGTTTCAACATCATCGTCCATAACCCAGAACCACTGCGCGCCAAGTTCATACGCTTTTTTAACACCAGCACTAAAACCGCCAGCTCCCCCAAGATTGCTGCTTTGAGGCGCGTAAACAACGCGGTTTGAATCGCCAAAATTATCCACGCTAGCAGAACCCCAGCGACGTGTAAGAACATCATCTAAATCTTGCACCATATCACGAGTTTTTTCACTCTTCTCATTGTCTACAACAACAATCCTCCATGGGCATTGATTTAATCGTTCAAAAGATTTAAACAGATTTTCAAGCAACTCCTGACGCTTATAAGTAACTACAACAACAGCAAGCTTATCAATAGTATTATCATTTATAACTTCGCTCATATTTTTAATATTACACTAGCATTGCCATCAATATTATTAATAAAATTCAAATTTTTTAGTACAAACTTCATTTTCAGATAAATGTTCATAGCATAAGATAAAAATAAAGTGTAGTTTCAGGGAAGGTGAAAATCCTTACTGGCGGTAACGAGGTAATTCTTGTATTAGTGAATTTTCTCGAAGCCCGCGAGCGGCAACGCGCTGCTGATTCGGTTAAAATCCGAAGCCAACGGTTAAAGTCCGGATGAAAGAAACGGAGGCTCTAATGAGCATTTCACGCGAAAATAATCATAAAACAAGCAATCACACAGCAAATAATAAAGTAGCAAATAATCACGCAACTTACTCTGGCACAAACTATTGGTCAAGCGAAAAAATTGCTAAATACGCGCTATTTGTTGCGCTCTCTATTGCTGTAAGCTTTATAGAATTTCCACTTATTCCAGACCTAAGCTACCTTAAATACGATCCTTCGGGAATTGTGTGTTTAATTGCAGGATTTGCATACGGACCATTCGCCGCTGCAATCGTAAGCGTGCTAGGATTTGCTCCACACTTCTTTACTAACCCGTTTGGCGCAATAATGGCAATATTGGTTTCAATGGGTGCGTCTGTTAGCGCTGCAATCGTCTACAAAAAAATTAGAACCAAAGAAGGCGCTATTATTTCGCTTATAGTTGGCTCTGTAGTTGCGATTGCTCTTGCAATAGTTGGAAATCTTATTATTACGCCATTTTATGCGCATATGAGCGTTGAACAAGTTGCCGCTCTTATAGTTCCAGCTCTGCTACCGTTTAATGCTATTAAGCTTGCGATTCATTGCGTAATAACTATGCTTGTTTATAAGCCTGTTTCAAAGCTTCTTAACTACAACAAATAGCAAACAAATAGCATTAGCCAAAATAGCATTAGTCAATTAAGTAAAAAGCAAGCTGATTATGCAAAGCAATAAAGTTATTCAAGATAAAACATGTTGCAAAGTCGAAAAAAGCAATACGGATTATTTTGCTAAAAAAGATAATGCTGTTTCTTTGCAAAAAGTTCGCTTTAGCTACGATGGCGGAAAAACTTGGATTCTAGACGGAATAGATCTTGAAATTGCATATGGTCAAAGAATCGCAATCATTGGCAAAAATGGTAGTGGAAAGTCCACGCTAGCTAAAATTATTGCAGGACTTTCTTCCCCAGATTCTGGAATTGTTACGCTATGCGGAATAAAAGTTTTTGAAGCAAACAATGTTGATTCAAAAGCTTACCAAAAAGCACGAGAATCTATTGGAGCATTGTTTCAAAGCCCAGAAGACCAAATCGTTACAACAGTTGTAGAAGACGATGTTGCTTTTGGGCTTGAAAACTTGTGCGCTTCTAAAGAATTTATGAAGCAAAATATAAGCAATGCTTTACGCGCTGTAAACATGGAAAATCACAGTTTTAGCGACCCGAGCAATATGAGTGGAGGTCAGCAGCAGCGCGTTGCTATTGCATCGTCGATTGCTACAAAATCAAAACTTCTTGTATTAGATGAGCCTACAAGCATGCTTGATTCTTGCGCAAAAGAAGATGTAAATAAGCTTTTTAACAAATTGCAAACGAGCGGCACAACAATCGTACAAGTTACGCATAAGATTAGCGAATGCAAAAATGCGGATCGAATATTGATGCTAGAAAATGGAAAATTGCGTGATGTAAGTTTATTGGAATTAGATGAATTTTTCACGGAAAAATCGCCAGCTGTTATTGAATCAAAAAGCATGACGGAAAATGCAAAAAAATCAAATACAGCAATTGAAATATCGAATTTAAATGTGAGCTATACAAATAGTCAAACTCCAATAATAAGAGACTATTCTCTAAGCGTAAAATCAGGCGAAATCGTTGCAATAATGGGAAAAAACGGGTGCGGAAAATCAACGCTCGCAAAAGCAATATGCGCACTTATTAAATACGATTCTGGCTCCATTTGCGTAAACGGAATAAAAATTAGCGAAAAAACAAGCAAATCGCAAATGCGAGAAATTCGCAAAAACATTGGTTACGTTATGCAATTGCCAGAACAGCAACTTTTTGCACAAACTGTTTTTGAAGACGTAGCATACGGGCCAAAAAACTTTGGATTAGAAGGACGTGAATTACATTCCAGAGTATTGAACGCACTAAAATCATTGCATATTGAACACTTAGCACAAAAATCCCCATTCGAACTTTCTGGCGGACAGCAACGACTAGCAGCAATCGCAGGTGTTTTAGCTTGCAATCCAAAAATTTTGGTTTTAGACGAGCCTACAGCAGGATTAGATTTTGAGTATGCAAAAATCGTACTAAAAATTTTAAGCGATTTACACAATAAAGGCATAACAATTATTGTTATTACTCACGATCTAAACGAAGCAAAATCGCTTGGAGCGCGCATAGTTACGTTAGAATCGCGCAAAAAGAAGGAGATTCAAGAACACGCGCAAGACGAAAAGCTTGAAAATGCTAGCGAGAATGTTAACGAAAAGAAAAACGAAATCAAAAACAAGTCATTGCTAAGCTTATTCAATACGCGAATCATACTAATATCATGCTTAATTCTTATGTTTAGCGCGTTTAGTATTACAAACTTCTATCAACTAGGAATTCTTGCACTATCAACGCTTGCTCTAATATTTCTCGCTAGAATATCACCTATAAAATTATTGTTGTCATTGCATATGTTTATTGCAATATTCGTATTTTCTGGAATGTTTAATCTTCTAGTTGTGCATTCTGGAAGAGAAATTTTTAAAATTGGACCGCTATTAATAACAGATGATGGAATAAAGTTTGCAATACTTTTCGCTTCAAGATTTTCGCTTGTTATACTAATCGGATCAATAATTGTACTAACAATAAGCCAAACGCGGTTGACTGAAGCGTGCGCGTCTATTATTTCGCCTCTTAGAATCATAGGATTGCCAAGTCAAGAAATTGCTCTTATTATGAGCCTCGCTTTGCGATTTTTGCCGACTCTTGCAAAAGAAGCAGAATCTGTAGCTTTAGCTCAAATTGCAAGAGGCGGAAACATAAAAGACGGGTCTATAAAAAAGCGATTGCAAGCAATAACATCTCTTATAGTTCCAGGATTTGCAAGCGTGATTCGGCACGCAAACACACTGGGACTTGCGCTAGATTCTAGATGCTACGTTCCTGGAGCTAAGCGCACGCACTTACATACGGAGAAAATGCGCTTAAAAGACTTTGCACTTTTAATAATTACATTAGCTATTGTGTGCGGAATAATTTTTGCTGGAATATTTGTATAACTGATAACTGTAATATTTGCATATTGAGCGTATTAATCGTATTGAACGTATTGAACGCGGATTCTTAAGGTTAATGTATAATCCGATAAGCATTGAAAATTTAAGCGTTACAAGTAGATGATCAATAGTCGATAGTTGGTTGTCGATAATTGCGTTTAACAATATAGCGTTTTGACGTTTTAGTGTTTTAATGTTTTAATGTTTTAAAAATTGACGTTTTAGCGTTTTACGCATGTTGAACGCGATTTGGAAGGAAAATAATGGCATTAACTAAAAAGCAGATTAAGCAATTGCGCGCGCTCGCTAACACTTTAAGCCCATTGCTTTACGTTGGAAAAAACGATATTAGCGATGCTGCTGTTAAGCAAGCAGACGAAACAATGCAATCTCATGAGCTTATGAAGTGTGCTGTACAAGATGGCTCTGGATTAAGTGCTAAAGAAGCTGCTGAAGAACTCGCAGAACATCTTGGTGCAGAAGTCGTGCAAGTAATTGGCAACCGTTTTGTGTTATTCCGCGTTTCAAATCGCGAAGATATTGACCACATTATGCTTGTTCGTGAATAAAACTCTCTTAAAAAAAAAATAGTAATACTGTATTAAAAGGCTTCTTAGAATTGTAAGAAGCCTTTTAATTATTGACTTTAGTTATTGTCAGCAGATTTGTGGAGAATATTGCGGATTTGAGATAAACGTTGCGAAATCTCGTGCTCGTAGCCGCGATTATTTGGGTGATAATATTCGCGACCAACTAGCTCGTCTGGCATATATTGCTGAGATGCAACAGCACCCGGATAATCGTGAGCATACTTGTAACCGTCGTGATTGCCCCAACTTTTCATCAAAGCAGTTGGCGCGTTACGCAGATGAAGAGGCACTTGACCAATATTTACAGCATCAACATCTTGCAAAGCCTTATTAATAGCGTTGTAGCTTGCGTTTGATTTTGGAGCAGTTGCTACAGCAATCACAGCTTCCGAAAGAATAATCCGCGCTTCTGGCATGCCAATTAGAGCAACTGCTTGAGCTGCAGCAACAGTTACTTGTAAAATTTGTGGAGCCGCCATACCAACTTCTTCGGCAGCAGCAATCATAATTCGCCTTGCAATAAAACGCGGGTCTTCACCAGCTCTAAGCATTCGCGCTAAATAATGCAAAGAAGCGTCAACATCACTTCCGCGCATTGATTTAATAAAAGCAGAAATAACATCGTAATGGTCATCGCCATCTTTGTCATAGCGAACTGTAGTAGTATCCATTACGTTAGAAACTATATCAGCAGTAATTACAGGCTTATTTTTACCATGCTGCAACGCAACATCTCCTGTTACTGCTCCTGCTGCCGCTTCTAGAATAGTAAGAGTTTTGCGAGCATCTCCCCCGCTTAAACGAATAATTGAATCTATTGCGTCTTCGTCGATTTTAAGCTGATTATTAAGACCATTTTCGCTAGAAATTGCGCGTTCTATCAGAGTGTGCAAATCTTCTACACTAAGAGACTCAAGTTTAACAACTACTGATCTGCTAAGTAGTGGCTTAATGATTGAAAAACTTGGGTTTTCGGTAGTAGCTCCAATAAAAGTTACGTCGCGATTTTCTACGCTTGGAAGCAAAGCATCTTGCTGTGATTTAGAAAAACGATGAACTTCGTCAATAAACAGAACTGTTTCTTGACCTTTACTAACTAAACGCTCATGTGCTCGATCTAACACAGCTCGAACATCTTTAACTCCAGAAGTTACAGCAGAAAGCTCTTCAAACACGCGACCAGACTGTTTAGCCACAATATAAGCAAGCGTAGTTTTACCAACTCCTGGAGGTCCAAACAACACAACAGAACTTGGAGCAGTAAGAGAACCTTTAGATTGTGGATTTGCAAGCCTGCGCAAAGGCGAACCTTCTTTTAGCGCATGCGACTGCCCCAACACATCTTCAATACTGCTTGGGCGCATACGCACTGCCAACGGACGCGTAACATCGCTAGGTGCACTACTTGCGGAAAATAAATCTTTCTCCATGAATACCAGCTTACACTACATATAGAACAAACGTTCGATTGCATTCTGCATTCTGTGTTTTACCTTCTGTGCTCTGTTAGCACATTTTTAAGAATCACACGTGCGACACTCTGTAGTCAAAGAACACAACTTCGCCTGTATCTTGTGTGGAATCCAAATCAACAACACCAGTAATAGCCCAATTATGGTCTCCGTCCGAATCGTCAATAATTTGCCGAACTTTCCACGAATGTTCACTCTTCTCAAGCGAATCATCCAAAATAAACAAGTCGCCACTTCTAGCCTTGGCATCGATACCAACATACTCGTGCTCATCGTAATAGTCGTCAAGCACATCATTCCACTCGTGAACGCCGTAACCCCAAGCCTTGTCAAGCTCTCCTAAAGTATCCGCATCTTCCAAATCCATAAGCTGCACGCGACGGAACATTGCGTTTCTAATCAACACAATAAGTCCACGACGATCCTCAACAACAGACTCAGAAGTTCCAGGCGCAGCCATAGTTACAGCACTAGCTTCAGCGTCCGATCCTCCTGCACTCTCCCACTCGTCAACAAGACTTGAATCAATAGATCGCACAACAAGACGAAGCCACGAAATAATATCACACAATTCTTCGTTAAGCATGTCTTCTGGCACAGTGCGAGCAAGCGAACGATAAGCGTCCGAAAGGTAACGAAGAAGCGTTCCTTCACTTCTAGCAATGCCATAGCGCGAAATATAGCCAGTAAAATCGGACGCTGTTTCGACCATGTCTCGAAGCACAGATTTAGGCTTAATCCAGTAGTCGTTTGCCCACGGAACATCTTTGCGATATTGCGCAAAAGCAGGCTCAAGCAAATCTTCAAGAGGCTTAGGGTAGCTAACTTCCACTAAGCGTTCCATGCGCTCCTCGTAATCAATGCCATCATCCTTCATGCCAGCCATTGCAGCATCGCGAGCCTTACGCTCTTGTGCGCGAAGCACAGGCTTAGGGTCATCTAAAGTTGCTTCAACCATAGAAATTACGTCAAGCGCATAGCTTGGAGATTCTGGGTCTAGAAGTTCCAAAGCTGCGAGTAAGAATGGAGAAAGCGGCTGATCTAGCGCAAAACCCTCTGGCATAGCAACATCAAGATCATAATCACAAGAACCATCCGAAAGCTCTCTGCATTCAATCACTTGAGTATCGAGCAAAGTTTGGAAAATATCGTTGCAACGCTCGAGCAATTTCTCTTTATCTTGCGGCTTTTGCGCACTATCTTCAATAAGTTTTTCAACGCGTGCTCTAGCATCCCCACCTTGCGTAACTTCGTTCAAAATCATTGAGTGCGTTACAACCATGTGAGGATTCAAAGTTTCTGGAGCGCTTTCAATAAGCTTAGTAAACGTTGGCTCGCCCCAAACTACAAAGCCTTCTGGAGCTTTCTTACGCTTAACTTTTTTAAGCTTCTTAGGATCATTTCCAGCTTTTGCAACAGCGCGCGCATTCTCAATCTCGAACTCTGGAGCCTCTGCAACTACTAAGCCCTCAGTATCGAATCCCATTCTGCCTGCACGTCCTGCAATTTGATGAAACTCGCGAGCACGAAGCTTTCTACTACGATTCCCATCAAATTTTGTAAGAGCTGTAAGAACAACCGAGTGAATTGGCACGTTAATACCAACTCCGAGAGTGTCTGTGCCACAAATAACGGGCAGCAATCCTTGCTGAGCTAACTGTTCGACAAGCCTACGGTAGCGCGGAAGCATACCAGCATGGTGTACGCCTACACCCGTGCGCAGTAGCCTTTGCAAAATTTTGCCGAAACCTGTAGTAAATTTAGTGCCTTTAATAGCTTGAGCAATTTTGTCTCGCTGATCTTTGCTAGAAACCCCCGTGCTTGCAAGCGCTTGAGCTGTTTCTAGAGCTGCATCTTGCGAAAAATGAACTACATAGATTGGCGTTAAACCCTTGTTAAATAAGAGTTCTACAGTTGTTGCAAGCGGCTTATCTGTGTACTCGTATTCGAGTGGGATTGGTCTTGGCGCATTAGCAATAATATCAACACTACGTTTTGTTGATTTTTCTAAACGTTCCGCAATATCCGTTACGTCTCCAAGAGTTGCGCTCATAAGTAAGAATTGCGTATTTGGAAGTGTAAGTAACGGAACTTGCCAAGCCCATCCGCGCTCTGGATCACCATAGTAGTGGAATTCGTCCATTGCAACGCAATCGACTTCAGCGTTTGCGCCTTCGCGTAAGGCTTGATTTGCTAAGATTTCTGCAGTGCAGCAGATTATTGGAGCGTCCGCGTTAATATGCGAATCTCCTGTAATCATGCCAACGTTGTCGCGCCCAAAAATCGCAACTAAATCGAAGAATTTTTCGGAAACAAGAGCTTTAATTGGCGCAGTATAGTAGGAGCGTCTGCCGGTAGCGAGCGCTGCAAAATGCATGCCGAGCGCTACTAGAGATTTTCCAGAACCGGTTGGAGTATTTAAGATAACATGGTCTCCTGCAAGCAAATCCATAACAGATTCTTCTTGATGCGGCCACAAATCTACATGCTTGTTATCTTTAACCCAATCAACAAATGCTTGAAAAATCTCGTCTTCGCTAGCATGATGCAAATCAAAAGCTAACTCGCCCAGACCAGCCATATTCCGCTCCTACTTTACTTAAGCTTTACTCGTGACTTTAATCGCAAATTTATTTACTTGCGATTTTACTTGCGCTTCTTCTTATCTCGTACTTTTACAGAGATTTGAATAGGAGTTCCCTCAAATCCAAACTCTTCTCGAAGAGAACGCTCAATAAAGCGACGGTAACCGTGCTCTAAGAAGCCTGTTGCGAATATCACGAAACGCGGTGGGCGCGTAGAAGCCTGAGTAGCAAACAAGATTCTCGCTTGCTTTCCGCCTCGCAAAGGATGCGGATGAGCAGACTGAATACGACCTAAGAAAGCGTTGAGCTTGCCTGTAGGAATGCGCTTATCCCAGCTGTCTAAAGCTGTTCGCATAGCGCGCGCAAGACGATTCGTATGCCATCCTGTTTTTGCGGAGAGATTAACGCGCTCAGCCCAAGTTACGCGCTCAAACTCAGTTTTCCACAAGCGTTCCATGCGCTGTCTGGAAAATTCGTCCATCAAGTCCCACTTGTTAAACACAAGTACGATTGCTCGACCCGCGTCTACAGCCTGGCTCATAACTTTCAAATCCTGCTCTGCAATCGGCTGGGAAGAATCGAAAAGAATCAAAGCAAGTTCAGAACGCTCAATCGCAGCTTGCGTACGAAGTGAAGAATAGTATTCAGCACCAGTAAGCTTATGCTGCCTGCGCTTAATACCAGCAGTGTCAATAAACAGCCAGTCTTCTCCATCAACTCGCACAACCTCATCAACAGGATCTCGAGTAGTTCCAGCCAAATCGTTTACAACAGAACGTTCTTCATGAGCTAAATGGTTCAAAAGCGAAGACTTACCAACATTTGGACGCCCAACTAAAGCAACTCTGCGAAGTCCTTCTGGAGTCAAGAATCCTGAAGTTTTATTCGCTTTCTTCAAAGAGTTAAGAGCCGCGTCAAGCAAATCTCCAACGCCTCTGCCATGCATTGCAGAAATTCCGTAAGGCTCACCCATTCCGAGCTTCCAAAACTCTGCAGTTAAATACTCGCTTCTAGCGTCGTCAACCTTGTTAACTGCCAAAGTAATAGGCTTACCTGCAGCGCGAAGCATTGAAACAATACGCTCGTCTGTAGCAGTTAAACCAACTTGACCATCTACTAGGAAAATCACAGCATCGCTTAAACGCACTGCCACTTGCGCCTGTTGAGCAATAGAAGAATCAATGCCTTCAACATCTGCTTCCCAGCCGCCAGTGTCAACCAGCTTGAAGTTGGTTCCAGCCCACTCAGCGTCGTAACTTACGCGATCTCTAGTAACACCTGGAGTATCTTCTACAACAGCGACACGATGGCCCAAAATACGATTTACAAGCGTTGATTTTCCAACGTTTGGTCGACCTATAACGGCGATTACTCCAACAGCTTTTGTATCTTTCGATTCATCATCGCTTGCAAAATCACCGCTAAGAAGCGCACGATCTTCATCATCAAGATCGTAGCCTTCAAGATTTGCAGCATAACGGTCGTACTCATCTTGCTCAATTGCATCGTCAACAATCTCTACAAGCGCGTCAAGAGTCTGCTCAAAAGTTAAATCAGAATTATCTAGAGTTGTAACACCGTCTGCAGCTTTAAGAAAATTCGTAACTTTAGCATCTTTAGCATCACGAGCGCGAATATCGTCTTCTTCAGATTCATTATTCTTAGATTCATTATTTTGCAAATTTTCTTGCTCAATATCCTGCTTATTTCTGCGAGCTTGACGCACTTCCTCACGAGCAGTAAGAAGCACTCGAACTTGAGCATTTGGAGCCACAACAGTAGTAATATCGCGGCCTTCTGCAACTATTCCCTCTCCGCCTGAGAAAGAATCTTCACTAGACTCTGAAGCAATATACGCGCGCTGAGCAGCAATAAGCATGCGTCGAACTGCAGGAATCGAAGAAACCGTAGACACGTGCGAAGAAACTTCGCTGGAACGCAATTCTTCGCTAATATCTTCACTATCAATTACGACTACAGGATTTTTTGGATCAACACTAAATTCAGCATGATCTTCCGTAAACAATGCTCCAACAGCTTCAACAATTTGATTCAAGCGTTTTGCATCTGCAGAATTCGTTGAATTTCCTTCTTCATCCAACTCAAGCTGCTTGCTTAAATCAATACCTTGCTTCAAGCACCACCAAGCAGCAGCTCGATACATTGCCCCCGTATCTAAATACGCAAAACCATAGTATTGCGCTAAAGCACGAGAAGTAGAAGATTTACCTACTCCTGCTGGTCCATCAATTGCTACGCAAATCACAGGCCAACCTCCTTAGAAAGCGAGCGCACTTCTGTTTGAGAAAGCACTCGATACGATCCAGCTTTTAAGTCCCCTAACTTAATAGGCCCAATTTGAGTACGCACAAGACGCTTTACAGGATATCCTACGGCTCCAAAAATCCTGCGCACAATGCGATTTTTGCCAGAGTGTAAAACAACTTTTACGATTGTTGCATCGTGATTTTGGTCGATTATTGCACAGCGATCGAGCTTAATCCAGCCGTCTTCCAGATTTACGCCTTGCGAAACTAGCCTGCGGCAAACCATTCCGTTGATCTTGCCTTCAACAGTTGCAATATACGTTTTCTCAACTTCATACTTTGGATGCATAACATGCTGGCTTAACTCACCATCGTTGGTCATTAAAATAAGACCTTCAGAATCGTAGTCCAAGCGTCCCATGTGGAAAATTCGCTCGTACTTATCTCCAACAATGTCTCTTAAAGTGAAGCGACCTTTTGGATCATCCATTGCGCTCAAAACTCTTTTAGGCTTATTAAGCGCGAGCGTTACAAGCTTGTGATTAAATTTCACTCTCGATCCGTCTACGCGTATTTTTTGTTTACTTGGATCTACTCGAGTTCCGAGTGTTGTTACAAGCTCATCATCTACTTCAACACGCCCATCTAAGATTATTTCTTCACACTTTCGGCGTGAACCAAATCCCGCTTCAGCAAGTAGCTTTTGCAGTCGAACAGCGTTTTTGGATTCTTGTTGCGCCTGATTGGCGCGGGAATATGCGTTTGGCATCGTTCTCCCAACGTGACCTTATTCGTATTCTTTTAATAAATTAGTAGCAAATTTTCATATTCTGCAATAAATACAGGAAATTACCACGTTTTTCTATGTTAGCGTATGGCATAGCCGTGATACTATAGCAAACGTTTGGTTGTGCTGTAAATAATAAAAACCAGCATAGCGGTGTACACAATTAACGTAAGGAATTGTTATGAACTACACTTCAAATGCAGATTGCTCTGTTTCTAAACAATCTTCTGCACTTAGAACTCCGCTCATTTTTAGAGTAGGAGCAGAATTCATTGCAAGCGCTTTTGCAATGTTCACTATCTACATGTTCTCATCTATTGTTACTGCAATGTATGGCGTAAATGTTCTTATGATTGCAGTAGGAACTGGCATTGCTTATGCTGCTGCTATTGGTATTGCATCTAAGTTTTCTGGCGGACATGTAAATCCTGCTATAACTATCGCATCTATGCTTACTGGCAGAACTCCTTATATTTCTGGAATTTTATACATTATTGCTCAGGTTCTTGGAGCTATCGCTGCAGCTGGAGTAACTGTTTTTGTTCTGCCACAAACAAAGATGGTTCCAGCTCACACTTGGTTTGCTCCTGTTGTTAATGGTTTTGAAAATGCTTCCATTTCTGCAAACCAACTTAAGAGTGTTAATGCATCTTTTGGCGTTATTACTGCTCTTGTTGTTGAAATTATTGCAGTTCTTGTTATTGTTGCAACAGCCATGACGTACATGAATGACAACGGCAGCACAAAATGCGGATATTCTACTCACATGGGCATTGCTTATGCCGCTGGAGCTTTCATTACTTATCAAATTACTGGAGCTGGTTTAAACCCTGCCCGTTCTACTGGCATTGCTATTCTTGCTCAATCGCAAAAGTTATCTGTCTCACCATTGAGTCAACTTTGGGTATTTTGGATTGCACCTGTTTTTGCCGCTGCGCTCGTAGGATTTGTCATGCTTATTTGCAAGCTTGCAACTTCTTCTTCAAATAATCAGAATCCTGTTGCTGCTGATTGCTCAAATCAAACTTCTCCTGTTCTACAGAATACTGTTCCTGTAGTTCCAGAACCTCCTGTTAACACAGAGTCTTCAGTAACCCCTTCTACGACTTTGGATTCTACTGGAAACGATAATGTTCCATTTAATCCTTTTAACAGAGATGATAAATAGAATTTCGTGAATTAAATCTATCGGATTCTACATTAAGAAAAAAATTGAAAAATACGTTATCAATAGTCCAATTCCTAGCGAAATGCTTATGAAAGAATCGAAGGCTACAGATCTAACCTTCCATGGACTTTTTTGAGTAAATATTAAGCGTATGATTCCAAGAACAATGGCTGTTGCGGCAATTATTACCGTGGCAGCCATTGTTTTACCCATAAACGCCAATACTGCGCTTACGCATACTATTGCTGCCACAATCCATTGCGCATACGGTTTTCCTTCTTTGACTTCAGAAACGTATATATGGTTTGATTTTTTTGCTAATTCAGATTCATTTACATTTAAAATGTTCTTTTGAATTTTTGATACATCGTCTTGTTTTTCATACCGATCATTAATTGTCATACTTGTATAATACATAAAAGACCTTGGAAAGTATACGAAAATACAATCCAAGGTCCTTTTTATAGAATACTTGTATTAATTAAAAAATTAATAAATATTTTATTATTCAGTCAAATACTATTTAGTGGAAGAAGTGCCTTGTACCAGTAGTGTACATTGTTACTCCAGCCGCACGCGCAGCTTCAAACACTTCCTCATCTCTAATTGACCCTCCTGGCTGCACAATTGCTCGCACACCTGCGTCAATAAGGATTTGCGGACCATCAGCAAATGGGAAGAATGCATCCGAAGCCGCAACAGCTCCACGAGCACGCTCAACACCATCAGCAAGAGTATTAGCACGCTCAACAGCCAAGTGGCAAGAATCCACGCGATTAACCTGCCCCATGCCAATGCCAACAGTAGCATTATCGTGTGCAAGTAGAATTGCGTTAGACTTTACGCAACGAAGCGAGCGCCATGCAAACTCTAAGTCTTTCAAAGTATCAGTATCTGCAGCTTCTCCAGATACAAGAGTCCAATTTTGAGGATTATCGCCAAAATCATCAATCTTATCTGCGCTTTGTACCAATGCGCCACCATCAATAGGATGCACCTGCAAGCCCAAAACTGGAGGATTTGCAACCTTTAAGATTCGCAAATTCTTCTTCTTAGTGCGCAATAACTCCAAAGCCTCAGGCTCATAATCTGGAGCAACAATTACCTCTGTGAAAATTGGTCGAACACTTTCAGCCATTTCTAGTGTAACAGTTGAATTGCAAGCAATCACACCGCCGTAAGCACTTACAGGATCGCAAGCGTGAGCTTTCTTATGAGCAATAGCTGCAGTTGCACCTATTGCTAAGCCGCAAGGATTATTATGCTTGCATACTGCAACAGCGATTTGTGGGGCAAAATCCCATACTGCACGCCAAGCCGCATCCGCATCAACATAATTGTTGTAGCTCATCGGCTTTCCACCAAGAAGTTCAGCTTGAGCTAAACCTCCCTTATGCAATGGGTCAAGATAAAGCCCCGCCTGCTGATGTGGATTTTCACCATATCTAAGCTTGCGATTTAACTTCCACGTACGCGTATAATCAGTTGGAAGAATCAAATCCTCACTTGTTTTATCAACTGAATTTGCGTCTTCCTCAGACTTGGTCTTCATACTTTCTGGAATTGACCAAACTTCACTTGTCCACTGGCATATTGCAGCATCGTAAGAAGCCGTATGTTCAAATGCTTTATGCGCCAAGTATTCGCGTTCTTCTAGGCTAAAACCTTCTCCAGATAACACTCTTTGGGCAAGAATATTATAATCTGCAGGGTCTGTAATAACAGCCACAGATTTATGATTTTTCGCGGCAGCGCGAACCATAGATGGTCCACCAATATCGATTTTCTCAATAATCTGAGCTTCGCTTCCACCGCTCATAACAGTGTTTACAAACGGATACAAATTCACTACAACAGCATCAAATGGCTCAATATTTAACTCTTTAAGCTGCTTTACATGATCAGGATTGCTCATATCTGCTAAAATCCCAGCGTGAATATGTGGATCGAGCGTCTTAACCCTACCATCTAAGCTTTCTGGGAAACCTGTTATATCAGATACTTCCGTAACCTTTACACCTAATTCTTGGAGTTTTGCAGCTGTTGAACCTGTTGAAACAACCTGAGTTCCGCACTTTTTAAAAGCGTCTGCCAGAGTTTCTAGCCCTTCTTTGCAAAATACTGATACAAGTACTCGCTTGATTGACCTTTTACCTGTGGTTATCAGCACATCTGCACTTGATTCTTGCGCGTGTATCTGTTGCACGGTGGTCTTCCTCCTTGATGTTGGACGAGGATTATTTTTTATTGACTTTCGAACTAACTGTTCTAGGTTTTCTAGTATCAGTTTTGTTCTCAAGCAAAGGTTGTTTTTTAGTGGATTTAACGCTTCGCGGCTGACTTATATTATCTGTTTCATTTTGACTAATTGAACAAGATGAACGCGTTTTTTCTTTTTTTGAAGACATATAATCAGCAGACTTTTCAGACATATTGTTTTCTTTAGGAGTTATTACTGACGTTTCACATGACTGTTCAACTGGTTTTGATTGCGATTTTATGTTCTGATTTTCTTTTGACTTTTCACTAATATTTTCAGATAACTTTTTGGAAAATATATTAAAATTCGACGGCTTAATGGAATCATATTTCTCAAAAATTTTAGAACTTAACGCACGAATAGAAATTATTATTGCGCACACAAATATAACGAGAATCCAGGCCAACCCAAAACCAAATACTGTTAAATGACCTAAAGCACGAACACTTCTACTTACATTTACACCAACATTGGATAAACGATATTTACCTAAATCACCGTTTGCGAACAAGAATAGTATACTCATAACGAGTATTACTAATATGCAAGTTGATACCAAAACTACAGCTGATTCCACAAAAGCAATAACGGTAGACTTCCAATCAAGTTTATCTTTATCGAAATGCAAACGAATATTACAAGACTTAGAATATAAAATCACAAATAACGCAAATACGCCACATAAGGCAAAAACAATACCATTGACAAGAAGCCTATAAAGTGAATCACCTATAGAGTCTGGGAATATGGCAAAGAATGGAACAGGAGGCAAAGACTTACGATTAACTGCATAAATTGTGAAATTAGCAACTGATCCTATAGCAAATCCTGAACCTGAAATCCATGATAATGCCCATAATGCAACATTTGGAAGCCATACCAGACATGCAATTGTGGTTAAAATTCTTGAACCTAATTGCATTCCTAACTTTGAAAAAACTATCTCAACATTACTTGCTCCAACAATGGACCAAAAGATAATCGTTGATAATGCAATAATTGCATAAATTGACAACACGATTACGGTTGAATAAAGGCAAATTTTTATGCGTTTTAATATATGTTCAGGAACATTTTTTGTTATATTATTTTTGATTAATACAAACAATGAGCTGTATGGGAAAACAGCTATTAACTGTGCAAAAGCATATACACAAAAGCTTTTTAACAATATGACTGGTAACGAATCCAATAACTCAATATTAGTATTTTGAGATATAACTCCAGTGATGAAAACCCAAACAAATAAACCAATACAATTTACTAGCGATCCACCTTTTAGTTTTCTCATCAGAATCGCAAGCATTGTAATTATAAGCGAAGTCAAACCAAGTGGAATAACTGTAAGAATAAAATCATCAAAGCCTAGACCAACTCCTTGCGCAAAAAGAAGAGCAGCCCATGTCATCGACATTGATGAATCGGAAAGATTACCAGTTCCTTCTTCTATAGAAATAACAAGAAGGGTTAGTGACATGAATAATCCAACAACTATTGCAAAAATCAAAGTCGCAATAGCGGGTATAGATATCCCCTTCAAAATGCTAATAAGAGAAGACTTCAGTTTTTTCATAACATCATCCTCCCTTATTAGCCGCTTGAAGTTAGATCTAAGTTGTTCGATTTTTTATGATTACACCTAAAAACAATATATGAATAAATGTAGCTGCCCAAGTACAACACAAGCTACTACTCATACACCACTTTTATGCAGGCATCGTCATTAAACTAGAGCATTTATAAGATTGCAACTCATTCATTCCGCTAATTCCTGTTAACTCCATTACAAAGCAGAATCCAGCAACAGTGCCCTGCGACCTTTCAACAAGTCGCGCAGCAGCTTTTGCAGTTCCTCCTGTAGCAATTAAATCGTCAACAATAAGAACACGCTGACCAGGCTTTATAAGATCTTTCTCAATCTCTATCTTAGCTTCCCCATATTCGAGAGAATATGACTCGCTTATGACTTCGGGAGGCAATTTACCTGCTTTTCTTACGGCAACAAAACCTTTATTGAGTCGAGCAGCCAAAGCTGGACCAAACAAAAATCCACGAGCCTCAAGTCCAGCAACTAAATCAAACGAATCTTGAGAAACTGGCAACGAATCTACTAATGAATCAATAAGAATTCGCATACCACGATTATCAGCAAAAACAGGAAGAAAATCGCGGAAAACAATCTTTGGATTTGGAAACCCTGGAATTGTTCTAATAAGAGATGCTAAATATTTAACATCCTCATCACTAACATTCTTCAAAGATTTTACTGTAATATCAGTTGTTGTCATAATCTTATTGTTCTTATCTCAGTTTTCTTTGACTTCACCAGTTTCGCTGGATTCTTGAATCTGCTCAGTTTCGCTCGATTCTTGAGATTCATCTTTATCAGATGCATCAACATCTTCCGAGTTATCAGCTTCATCGTCTTTGTCATAGCTGTTGAAATCTACACGAACATAAACTCTATTCACAGCTCTGAAAGACACTCGAAGTAAACTACCTTCTGAATCTAGAACAATCTCTTCGTGATCAGAATCAACTACGACGACCTTACCGATAATTCCACCAATTGTTATAACTTCAACGCCTGGTTTCAAAGAATCATGGAAGGACTTCAACTCATTTTGACGCTTTTTCATATTACGAGATTGGAACCACATGATACCAACCATGGCAATCACGAGTACAATAAGCATGCCATACTGGCTAACAAATTGGGGCACAATAAACTCCTTATGTATCCAACCCTGAGACGGACAAAACACCGCCCAAAACACTTATTTTATGTTATCTATCTGACATTATCAGGCGCTTTAAGACCTAAGTGTTGCCAAGCTTTTTCAGTGGCAACACGACCTTTAGGAGTCCTAATAAGAAACCCTTCACGCACTAAATACGGCTCACAAACGGTTTCTACAGTTTCTGCCTCTTCTCCAACCATTGCAGCCAAATTATTAAGCCCAACTGGACCACCATTAAATTGATTCACAATAGCTTTCAAAACCGCAATATCTAGACGGTCAAGACCTTGAGTATCAATCTGATACAACGATAAGGCTTCTATTACAGACTCGCGATTTACATCTTTAAGATTATGCACAACTGCCCAATCACGTACGCGTCTTAACAGTCGATTTGCGATTCTAGGAGTTCCTCTGGAACGAATAGCAAGTTCTTTAGCTGCTTGATCAACAAGATGAACACCAAGAAGAACAGATGAACGTTCAATCAGTTTTTCCAACTCATCGTGAGGATAAAAATCCAAGTGAGCCGTAAAACCAAAACGTGCTCTAAGCGGAGAAGGAAGCATACCTTCGCGCGTAGTAGCACCAACCACAGTAAAATGCGGCAATGTAAGAGGTATAGAAGACGCCCCTGGTCCTTTGCCAACCATAACATCAACTCGGAAATCTTCCATAGCTATATAAAGCAACTCTTCTGCAGCTCGAGGCAAACGATGAATCTCATCAATAAACAGTACTTCACCAGTATCAAGAGAACTCAAAATTGATGCTAAATCACCAGCATGTTGAATAGCAGGACCAGACGTAACTCTAATAGATACGCCTAACTCATTAGCAACAATCATTGCTAATGTTGTTTTTCCAAGCCCAGGAGGACCTGCAAGCAACATGTGATCTGGAGGAACATCACGCAATCTTGCAGCATCCAAAAAAAGTTGTAACTGCGCCTTTAAAAGAGGCTGTCCAATAAATCCATCTAGAGCATGAGGTCTTAATTCTTCATCGCTAATCTGTTCATTTCCTATAGGAGATGATGAAACAATTCTTAATGAATCTTCGGATACGCCAGTATTTAAAGCTTGTACGTCGATTCCTTCATCCAAACTCATGAATCATCACCTGCCTCTATCTAACGCTGCCAATGCCATACGCAAAACATTAGGCATATCTGAATCACTGATTGGCAGAGCAATTTTTTCACTATTACACACGTTTTCAACCGCTCTTTGAGCATCTGACTGCTTCCACCCTAAAGACATAAGTCCATCGACAACCTTGCTGATGCCAGATTCATCAAATTCCTTTTTATAAGATTTTGAATCTTTAGAAGTATCATCTTCATTTAATTGAGATACGTCAATAGAACCTTTAAGTTCAAGAACAATTTTTTGAGCACCCTTTTTACCTAATCCTGGAGCAGAAGACAATGCGGTGATATCGCCATCTGCAATAGCCTGCAATAAACGATTCACATTTAAAGTGGAAAGTAAAGAAAGAGCAACTTTAGGACCAACACCACTAACTTTCTGCTGAATTTGAAGAAAAATACGCTTGGCAGGCATACTTGTAAAACCATACAAAGTAACAGCATCTTGACTTACTTGTAAAGACGTATAAACCTTAACATCTTGACCTTCATGCAGCGCAGCCAAATCAGACGATGGCATATAAACTTCATAGCCAACACCACTAACACAGATAAGCGCACATCGAGAATCAACTGATTCAATAACGCCGCTAAGCATACCAATCATCAGCGCTCACCTTTCTAGATAAATAGAACATCTGTTCTATAAAACATACTACATGTCACGTCCGACAGAAGAATGTCTGCTAGCAGAACGCAAAGAAGCAGCCCACTTTCGTTGAGCCTCAGTTAAATGTTGCTCTCGCTCTCCTCCTTGCAAAGCCCCTGCTGGGCGAAGCGCGTGACAAATCGCTTGAGCCAAGGCATCAGCTGCATCTGCAGGAGTCGGTAAAACATTAAGATTTAAAAGACGCGCAACCATGCGCTCTACCTGAGTTTTATCCGCCTTTCCATTTCCAGCAACAGCGAGTTTAACCTCTGTAGGAGTATGCAAAGCTACAGGAATACCTCTCTGAGCAGCAGCCAACATTGCAACACCTGCAACTTGAGCAGTACCAAGAACAGTGTTTCGATTTTCTTGAGCAAAAACACGCTCAATCGAAATAGTATCTGGCGAAAACCTTTCGATTTTCTCCACCAGTCCATTGTAAATTTCGAGCAATCTTAAATCTTGAGAAGTCTTAGGATCACTTCTTAATACATCGACGTGAATAAAAGAAAGCCGACGAGAAACGCCGGCTTCAATCACGCCGACCCCGCAGCGAGTAAGCCCGGGATCAACGCCCAAAATCATCATAGGAAACTATTCTGCTTCCTCAAGCTGAGCCATAACCTCATCTGAAGCAGTCCAGTTGCTGTAAATATTCTGAACATCGTCCAAATCGTCGAGATTGTCAATCAAACGAGACACTTTCTGAGCATCTTCAAAGCTCAATTCAACCTCATTGTTTGGATGCATAACGATTTCTGCGGAATCATAGTCGAAACCAGCATCTTGCAAAGCCTTACGAACAGTTACCAAATCGCTAGAATCAGTGTATACGGAATACACATCACCGTCGTCAGCAACATCTTCAGCGCCAGCTTCTGCAGCAATATCAAAAAGCTTGCTATAGTCAACGCCTTCGCTAGGAACCTCAATCAAGCCCTTACGCTCAAAGTTGAAGCTAACAGAACCGCTTGTAGCCAAAGAACCATTGCCCTTTGTAAGAGTGGAGCGAACGTCTGCTGCAGCGCGGTTGCGATTATCAGTAAGGCACTCAATAATCAATCCAACACCTGCTGGAGCATAGCCTTCGTAAACAATCTCTTCGTAGTTTGCGCCGCCTGCTTCTTCACCAGAACCACGCTTAACAGCGCGCTTAATATTATCTGCTGGCATAGAAGCTTTTTTAGCCTTAACGATTGCATCGTATAAAGTTGGGTTACCATCAGGGTCTCCACCACCAAGACGAGCAGCGATTTCAATATTCTTAATAAGCTTGGCGAAAAGCTTGCCGCGCTTAGCGTCAATAGCGGCTTTCTTATGCTTTGTGGTCGCCCACTTGGAATGACCTGACATGATACTCCTAAAAAGTGTACGGTTACGTAAACGTGATGATTTTAATGCTCTTTAGCGACAAATCGTCATGCGCTAGTATTTTTAAGCAAATTTTTAACTTCAAAAATCCTCTGTATAACGGTTATGATACCACCAATACAAAGGATAAACATGGCTAAACTAAGCCATAAAAGCCAGTCAGTTAATCCACTTAATCCCATTGAAATCAATATAATAGCCACTCTGTCTGCTCTAGTAATCAAACCTTTTTTAGCTTCCACCCCAACGGACTCACCTCTTGCTCTAGCATATGACGTTACAAAAGCAGCCATAATTGCTATTAGCGAACAAAGCAATCCGCAATATTTTATAAAACCATTAACATATTCTGGCAAATATAAACATATGTTGATATTTTTAGCACGATATAAGCAAATACAAACACACAAAAATAGAGACCAATCAGCGATTCTATCTAAAGTAGAATCCAAAAACGCACCAAATTTCGTTCCACCATTTTGATTAGTTAAAGCAGCGACTGAACCATCCAAAGCATCTGCAAGGACAAAAATCGTAAGCAAAATTGTACCGAATAAAAGCCAGCCAGTCATAGAAACAAAAATTGAGGTTACTACAACAGCCAAAGTACCGAAAACAGTAATGCCATTTGCTGTACAGCCAAATTTTACAAGCAGCTTAGCAATAGGCGCAATAACACGCTTGAATCCACCTCTTAAAGATTCCAACATATCTAATAAAACGCCTTCCTAGATTAAACAAGCTACTCATACACACACTATCAACAAACTATGTTAATAAAAAACGCCGCTTAAAATTAAGCGGCGCAATTTCTAGCTCCCTCACCTGGATTCGAACCAAGACAAAGGGTTCCAAAGACCCGTGTGCTGCCATTACACCATGAGGGAACGGCGGAAAAAACCGCCAAGTCACTATTATGCCATAACAATTGACATCGTCAAGTTTGGCGTGGCGAAATAGGATTTATGCAAAGAAGAACCCCTTGCCATGATGCTCTGGATAAGTGTCAAACAGCTTTGCAACAGACCCATCTTCAAACACAGCTTTAATAGCACTTGCCAAAAGTGGGGCAATTGAAAGAACAGTTAACCCATCCCAACGCTTTTCTTCTGGAATTGGAACAGTATCCGTTAACACCACTTCCCTAGCTCCGCAATTCTTTAAACGTTCAACTGCAGGACCAGAAAGCACTCCGTGAGTTGCAACAACCGTAACAGACTTTGCACCAGCGTCCTTAAGAACATTACAAGCGCCTGCAATTGTTCCAGCAGTGTCAATTAAATCATCAACCATAACACAATCACGCCCAGCAACATCACCAACAACACGATTTGCTACAGCCTGATTTGGACGAGTAATATCTCTAGTCTTATGAACAAAAGCCAATGGACCTCCGCCTAAACGTTGCGCCCACTGTTCTGCAACTCGGATTCGACCTGCGTCTGGCGAAACAACGGTAACGTTTCCTAAATCTTCGCTGAAACGATCTCGAACGTAATCAACCAGCACTGGCATAGCAATCAAATGGTCTACAGGACCATCGAAGAATCCTTGCGATTGTGCCGCATGCAAGTCAACGCTCATGATTCGATCTGCGCCTGCTGTTTTAAGCAAATCAAACATCAAGCGGCAAGAAATAGGCTCACGACCGCGATGCTTTTTATCTTGTCTAGAATATCCAAGCAACGGGCACACAGCGGTAATAGAACGAGCAGACGCGCGCTTTAATGCGTCGATCATAATTAACTGTTCCATAATGGACTTGTTAACAGGGTCACTATGACTTTGCAACACAAACACGTCTGTTCCTCGCACAGACTGAGTGTAACGAACATACATCTCGCCATTGGCAAAATCATATGCTGTTGTTTCCAATACTTCTATACCAAGCTGATTTGCAACATCTCGAGCAAGCTTCGGATGCGCGCGACCAGTTACGAGAACAAGGTTTTTATCTGGCTTTCCTTCAAGGACGATGCTCACCATATCTCCAAACGCTAGTTCACTAACAGCCCACAAAAAACGGACTGTGATTAATACTATCTATTTGCGCAGACTATAATCATTAAGCCGTTTCATACACAACAAATCATTGCAAAAGATTCCAAATAATCACAAATCGCGTCTGTATAAACCATGCTTAACAATGTATTGAACAACTCCATCTGGAACCAAATACCATACAGGCTCCCCGTGCTCAGCTCGCTTACGAACATCAGTAGAAGAAATTGCTAGTGCTGGGATTTCCAAAATGTCAACTGGGAAACGATGACTGTGACAATTAATCATATCGTCACAAGAATCCGCTGAATACACATGAGCCTCAATTTGAGTAAACTTTTCTGGACTAGAATACCCAGGACGAGTAACAGCCACAAATCTAGCCAAATTCCACAGTTCTCTAGCATCTTTCCATTGCATAATCTCCGCAATAGCATCCGCGCCTGTAATAAAGAAAAGTTCAGCATCTGGATGCTGAGATCGAATATCGCGAAGCGTATCAATTGTATAAGTAACACCTGGTCTATCAATATCCACTCTGGAAACTGTGAACTTGGGATTAGAAGCAGTTGCAATCACAGTCATCAAATATCGATCTTCTGCGTTAGTAACCTTCTTATCAAGTTTAAAAACAGGCTTTCCTGTAGGAACAAAAATAACTTCGTCTAGATCATAAACCCATGCAACTTCAGAAGCTGCTACCAAGTGGCCGTTGTGAATAGGGTCAAAAGTGCCGCCCATGATCCCTATTCGTTGGCGCTGATGAACATTACCTCTAGCAGATTGACGGTGTTTAACAACACCTGCCACAACAGGCGGCGCAGCCTCAGTGCCATTAAAAGACCCTTGGAACAAGTCAGACATTCTGCGCTCTTCAGAAAAATCTTTTACTTCTGACTTAATACTATTTTGGGAATCAACTTTAGAGTTGTTTAGATTATTTTGCATTAATTCATTTCCACATTTTGTTCAAAATACACAAAATCAAGCATCATGATTATTTTGCACCATCAAGCAAATCAGCAGCATCATCTGCCTTAGCTTCACCGATAACGCTAGAGGCAACGTTCGCCTTATCAGGATTAATATTGCCCATTTCCTCATTCCACTCATCTTGAACAACCCGTTTAATCTCCTCAAATGTTGGAAGAGGAAAATCAGGCTGGAAAATACTTCTAATCTTTGCAACAGATTCTGTAATCTTAATAAGAATATCTGCCATATTATCTACTTCACCGCAACGCTCAAGATTACTGAATTGAGATATATTATCTTCCATTTTTCTCAAATTCTTATTAATCTCATCTAAAGCAGCATTATCCTGAGGCTTGAAAACAGTACGATTATCCCTATCTGGCCAACCCATTAATATTGCATCAGCATATTCAAGAGAAGATCTTTGAGATGCAGACGCAATACCATCTTCAATTTGCACTAAAAACACATAGCGAACTATGGATAAACGCTCAGCGGAAATATCTAAAGCATCTAAAACATTGAAATCAGACACACCATATGATTCGCTTTTCGCGTATACAATATCTGATTTAGTTGATTCCTGTGTATTTGGCATACTCATAACCTTACTCTTAATACCTTATTATCTGTCACAATTTATAACATCAAGCTCTTATTTGACCATCTCCATAACCAATCCACTTTGTGGTTGTCATTTCTCTCAAACCCATCGGACCCCTGGCATGTAATTTTTGAGTGGAAATGCCAAGCTCAGCTCCAAAACCAAATTCGCCGCCATCCGTAAATCTTGTTGAAGCATTTACCATAACAACAGCTGAGTCTACAGATGACACAAAATTATTGATTGTTAAATAATCTTCAGCAATAATCGTCTCAGTATGCCCCGTTGAATACTTTGTAATATGATTCGCAGCATCCTCAACATCTTTTACAATCTTTACTCCTATTTGCAAAGACAAATATTCACGATTCCAATCATCATCATTTGCATGTTCTAACTGCAAACCATTGATATTTGAATCGAATAGAATATTGTAGGATTTTTCATCAGCATGAATCAAAACATTATGTTTAGCTAACTCGCCTGCAATTCTTGGCAGAAAATCTTTAGCAATATCTTGATTTACAAGCAATTTTTCTGCAGCATTACAAACTCCAACTCTTTGAGTTTTTGCATTTACAATAATTTGTATCGCTTTTTCAAAATCTGCTGTTTTATCCACGTAAATATGAACATTTCCAGCTCCAGTTTCTATAACTGGAACTGTTGACTCTTTAACAACTGCAGCGATTAGATTTGCACTTCCTCTAGGAACAAGAACATCAATATGACCATGAGCATGCATCATTGACGTTGCTCCACTTCTTCCAAGATCATCAACAGATTCTATAAGATTTCCACTTACACCAAAATCTTTTAATACTTGCTTGATTACAGAAATTGTCGCATAGTTCGTGCGCTCAGCTGCACTACCGCCTCTTAAAATTACAGCATTTGAAGATTTTATGCACAAAGATGCAACGTCAACAGTCACATTTGGTCTAGCTTCGTAAATAATTCCCATTACGCCTATTGGCACTCTTACTTGAGAAAGCCTAAGACCATTTTCTAGCGTGTATCCACGAACAACTTCTCCAACAGGATCTTGTAATTGCGCTATTTTTCTAATACTTTTTGCAGATTGGAATATTCTTTCTTCATCAAATTTAAGTCTGTCTAGTTTTCCAGCATCCATACCATTTTTTTGAGCTTTTTCTAAGTCTTGCTTATTTGCTTCTTCAATAAATTCTGCATTATTTTCAATAGAATCAGCAATAGCATTTAGAAGATTATTTTTAAAATTGGTATTAGCTTTAGCAAATTCACGCTGTACTATTCGCGAAGCATCCGCTCTAGAAAAAACAATAGAATCTATAGAGTCCCCATAATCTTTAGACATATTGTTTTGTGCATTACTATGCGTTTCATCTAACTTTGTATCAAGATTAATCATATTGAACATATTAGCAATAGCAGTACTTAGGCTCCACCTCTTCAGGTAACATGTATACCAATTAGCACGAATGGAGGAATCATGGCAGAAAACACTACGAATACAGTTATGTTTCACAGCACTAGGTCAAACTCTAAAACCTATACATCGAAGCAAGCTATTCGTAGAGGAATAGCAGATGATGGTGGCTTGTTTGTTACGGATTGCCTTGGTGAAACTCGTTATGATATTTCTAATCTTTCTGGGAAAACTTATAAACAGATTGCTAAAGACGTTCTTCAAATTCTCCTTCCAGATTTTACGTCTAGTGAGCTTGATGAGTGCGTTGAAAATGCTTATGGAAGTCAGTGGGAAGATAGTGAAATTACTCCTCTAAAGACTCTTGGAAATAATAATGATTTTGTTCTAGAGCTTTTCCACGGTCCTACATGTGCTTTTAAAGATGTTGCTTTGCAGATTTTGCCGCAATTCATTAGTCACACAAAAAATGTATCTGATTCTAATAAAAATGTTATGATTCTTACCGCCACTTCGGGAGATACAGGAAAAGCTGCGTTAGCTGGGTTTGCGGATATTGAAGGCACTTCTATGGTCACTTTTTACCCAGAAGGTAAAGTAAGTAAAATTCAAGAATTGCAAATGACAACTCAAAGTGGAAATAACGTAAAAGTATGCGCTGTTAGAGGAAATTTTGACGATGCGCAAAGCGGCGTTAAACAAATATTTACTAACAATTCAATTAATGAAACGGTTGAAAACAATAATCACGCACTGCTTTCTTCTGCTAATTCGATTAATATTGGAAGACTTATTCCTCAAGTTGTTTACTACTTCTACGCTTATTCTAAGCTTGTTGAACAAGGCGTTATTGAACTTGGTAATGAAGTGGAATTTTGTGTCCCTACTGGCAATTTTGGAAATATTCTTGCTGGATATTACGCGAAAATTCTTGGTCTTCCTGTAAAACACTTAATCGTAGCGAGCAACAGCAACAATGTTTTGTTTGACTTTTTGGTCAGTGGAACATATAACAAGATTCGACCATTTAACCAAACAATTGCACCGTCTATGGATATTCTTGTTTCTTCTAATTTAGAACGCATGCTTTACTACATGTGCGATAAAGATACACGACTGTTGCAAATGCTTATGAATGATTTACAACAATGGGGCGCCTTTGAAATACCAGATAATGTTCTTTCTAAAATTAGGAAACTTTTTGGTTGCGGCTGGGCAAACGAGGATCAAATTCGCGATTCCATACAAGAATGCTGGAATAAGCATAATTATGTTATTGATCCACATACTGCTTGCGGATACTTTGTTATGAATCATATTCCTCATGATTCTAATGTTCCGCGTGTTCTTTTGAGCACAGCAAGCCCGTATAAGTTCCCTAGGGTTGTTTGCGAATCTTTAGGCTTAAATGTTGAAGGATTAGATGATTTTGCTTGCATGGATTTGTTAGAAAGCAAAACTTCTACAAACGCTCCTAAAATGCTTAGCGAACTTAAAAATAAAACAGCTAGATTCAACGATGTTATTAACATCGAAGATATGCCAGATTATGTTCTTAAGTGCGCTAACGAAATTTGCTAAAGATTTTGGTTTAAGACTTAAACAAAGCATAATATACTTCGTTTAGTGTGTTTAAATCATGACCTTTTCTAGCTCCTGCAGAAAAGAATCTACGTCTTTTTACATTATCGTCTAGGCTTTTAAGTTTTAACGATAATTTTCTGCCTAATTCCCATGCAGCTTCTTCAAAAACACCGTCTTCTCTAGCTTCTTGCAATGTTGAACAGGCCACAGTGGAAGAAACGCCCTTTTTTTGTAGCTCAATGCGAGTCGCACGTTCTCCCAACAATCTAGATACACATGAGCGTATAACGGATCTAGCATATTGTTTATCGTCAACCAAATGTAATTCTTCCAAACGAATTATTACGGATTCAACAATATTCTCTTTGTAACCCTTATTTATGAGCCTATTCTTTAAATCATCGGAAGATCTAGCTGAATAATCTAGCATTCGTAAAGCAGATTCTCTACAATCGTCGAAATCAGAGGCTTTTTTGACATCTACTTTTTTAGCAGCTTTTCTACTATTAAATGAATTATACTTCTTAAAAGCGTAAGAAGAGTTTTCTTCACAATAATCTTCATGATTATTATCTAAGCTATCAAATGACTTATCATAAGCATCACTAACGCCAACTGTTGTTAAATCACAACCATTAACTTCAGATTCTTCTGCTTTTTCACACTCATTTTCTGCAGAATAATAAGAATCAACAGGTTTATGATTGCGAAGAAAACTCTCTACACTAATCATCTTCTATTCTTTTCACTGAATCTCAGCCAATATGATGTGAATCAGCTAAACTCAACTTTGTTTTAATAATTTTATTTAATATAGTTTTATTTGACATCACTGCCTTTTGAAGTGTTTGTTTTACTATCAGCACTTGAAGATGATACTGACTGAGAATTGTCATCTTCATCTTCTACCTCAACGAATTGATCTTCTGGCTTCATTAGCCCAAACGCTACTTTTACTTTATCGCTAATCTCTTCTGTAATAGCAGGATTATCTTTAAGGAATTGGCGAACGTTCTCCCTACCTTGCCCAAGTTGTTCACCTTCATAAGTGAACCAAGAACCAGATTTTTTAATAACATCGCACTGTACAGCCATATCGATTACAGAACCTTCAGTTGATATTCCTTCTCCGTAAAGAACATCAAACTCTGCTGTTTTAAAAGGCGGAGCCATTTTATTCTTTACAATCTTTACCTTAGTACGATTTCCAACAGCCTCTTCACCATTTTTGATAGTAGAAACTCGTCTAATATCCATTCGAACAGATGAATAGAATTTAAGAGCTTTACCACCAGTAGTTGTTTCTGGATTACCGAAGAATACACCAATTTTTTCACGAAGCTGATTAATAAATATTGCTGTCGTTCCAGCTTGAGACAATGCACCAGTCATTTTTCTTAAAGCTTGGCTCATTAAGCGCGCTTGTAAACCAACATGGCTATCTCCCATGTCTCCATCAATTTCCGCTTTTGGAACAAGAGCTGCTACAGAATCAACTACTATAACATCTAAAGCACCAGAACGAATTAGCATGTCGGCAATCTCTAATGCTTGTTCACCATTATCTGGCTGAGAAACAATAAGAGAATCTGTGTCAACACCCAATTTACGCGCATAAACTGGATCTAAAGCATGCTCAGCATCAATAAATGCAGCAATACCACCATTCTTTTGAGCATTAGCAACAATATGCAAAGCTAATGTTGTTTTACCAGAAGATTCAGGACCATAAACTTCCACAATACGCCCACGAGGAACGCCACCAATCCCTAGAGCCATATCTAGAGCTATTGAGCCAGTAGGGATAACCTCCACGTCTTGTAGTGGCTTATCACCCAATCGCATTGCGGAACCTTTACCATATTGTTTTTCAACATTGGCAAGAGCTGTTTCCAACGCTGCTTTTCTACGAGGATCTGCCTTGTCGGCATCAATAAGACGATCCACTGCACCTTTTTTTGCTTGTTGTGCCATATCTGCTACTCCTTTCGCATGCCGATGTATTGATTGACGTTAATGCAATACATAATGACTATGCAAGCGTTTTAGAGCAATGTGGTTAAAGGTTTTACTCAATAACACAATAGGCACTTATCACGCTGCAAGAAGCCCAACAATTGACATTATACACCATAAACGAACATTTGTTCGACAAGTGTGTTGACTTGAAATTCCAACGAAAATATCTATTTTGCAGGCATTGGTGGAGCATTATGATCTTTACCCCACCTCTTACTATCAGGAATATTCATGTGATCACATAAAACATTCCAGACAATTCTTGGCTCTACTCCAGCATCAATCGCCTCACGAGCACTCATACCATTAAGTTTTTGCAGCTCCTGATCTTTTGCGATACTCCTGCCAAACTCCCTGCCAAATACCTCTTCAAGAAGCTCCCAGAATTCACGCTCGCGCATCAAAAATCCAATCTTCAAAAATTATGGAATGCAGAATTTTGATTAACGCATAAACGACACCGTTTCGAACTTCTTCACGATTACCAGAAATATTTAATTGAGCAGAAATCAACAATCCTAAATCACAAGAATAAAAATCACATTTCTCCAAGGAGAAATTACTAATTTTTCCACACTTACAATCAAAAACGCAATTTTTTATTCTATTAAACTTGCAAGAAATCGCATCAGGGTCAAGCGAATAGCAAGATTTATCTGTAACAGTTGGAACAAAAACACCAATATACGCCAACCCAGCTGGCTTACCAGCATCAGAACCAGGTCCAGCAACACCAGTAGTTGACAATCCAATAATAGGAAAATCAGGATTGTCAACATCTTTTTGTTGCTCAAAACGCTTATAACACCAACCAGATCCACTGTATAATCTTGCTGCACCAAACGCCATTTGCTTTGCTACTCGCGCATCTACAGCACCACACGATTTTAATAAATCGCAATCCACACCAAGTATCTTAGATTTTTCACGAATATCGTAAGTAACAGCAGATCCAAGAAAAACTCTAGAAGCGCCAGGAATCTTTACAAACGAATCTGAAAGAAGACCCCCAGTCAGAGACTCAGCACATGCGATATGCAAAGAATGTGCATCGCAAAAATCAAGAATCTCACTAGCTAAAACACTAACAGAGTCACTACACATATCTATATCAATGCTTCAAAGCGTCGTTCACATAAAGAATACCAGAGTAAGTAGCAAAACCTATTGCAATTCCAATCAAACCGTAAGCAATGGAGTAATAGCAAATCACCCAAAGTGGAATATCATTTGCGCAGAAAATAGGAACAATAGGAACGAGAAGCATTGCAATACCAATTGACTGAGAAAGTGTCTTAAACTTTCCAGCAGAAGATGCTGCAATCACTTTACCGCCCTTATTTATAACATAGAATCGTAAAATAGTTATGCCAATTTCACGAATAACAAACAAAGCAGTAATCCACCAATATAGTTCTCCAAAAGCTGACGCAATAATAAGCGCGGAAAGCATAAGAAGCTTATCTGCTATAGGATCTAGTAATTTACCAAGCTCAGTTACCTGATTGTATTTTCTAGCCATCCAACCATCTAATTTATCTGTAGAAGCTGCAATTACAAACAAAACAAACACTGACCAACGTATCGCAGTAGAAGTATAACCCCAAGGACCTGCAACCAAATATAAGATTATAAATAGAATGGAAAGAATAATCCTTATGTATGTCACTACATTAGGAGCATAATCCCAACCTTCAAGTAATTTAGACTTACTGTTTTTCAACATCTATAAATACCTCCATAAAGCTACACAAATATGGTATAGCAAACGCAAAACTTAATTCAACTTTTACAAAGAATCACTTTCACCGCGAATAAATGCTAAAACTTTAGGCAAATCTTGAGGTTGCACAAGAACCTCACGTGCCTTAGATCCTTCGGATGGACCAACAACGCCACGCGACTCAAGCAAATCCATTAACCTACCAGCTTTAGAAAAGCCAACACGCAATTTTCTTTGAAGCATCGAAGTGGATCCAAACTGAGCGCCTACTACAAGCTCTGCAGCCTGAAGCAGCTTATCCATATCGTCGCCAATATCGCTAGTTTTAAGCTTGCTTTGAGCTTGAGCATCCGATTTTTGAGCCATTTGTTCAATATCTTCACGATACTTTGGCTTGCGCTGAGTGCGAACATACTCCACAGCCCTGCGGATTTCAGATTCACTCACCCACGAGCCCTGCACACGCTGAGGCTTAGCAGCACCCATTGGAAGGAACAAAGCGTCACCTTGACCAATCAAAGTTTCTGCACCAACAGTATCGAGAATAACCCTGGAATCAGTTGCAGATGAAGTAGCAAAAGCCAAGCGAGAAGGAATATTTGCTTTAATCAAGCCTGTTACAACGTCAACAGATGGGCGCTGAGTAGCAAGAACCAAATGCACTCCTGCAGCTCGAGCAAGCTGAGTAATACGCTGAATAGAACTTTCCACATCGTTCTTAGCAACCATCATCAAATCAGCCATCTCGTCTACAACCACAAGCAAATACGGGTATGGAGCAACTTTTCGATTAGAACCAGCCGGAGCATGAACTTTTCCTTCACGCACAGCCTTGTTGAAATCTTTAACATGGCGGAAGCCGAAGAATTGCAAGTCGTCGTAGCGCGCGTCCATCTCTTTAACAACCCACTCGAGAGCCTGCGCAGCCTTCTTAGGATCCGTAATAATCGGTGTGAGCAAATGCGGAATGCCAGCGTATGCAGAAAGCTCTACTCTCTTAGGATCTACCAAAATCATACGAACCTGTTCAGGTGTTGCTCGCATGATAATAGAAGTGAGCATCGAGTTAATAAAACTCGACTTACCAGATCCTGTAGCACCTGCAACAAGCAAATGCGGCATTTTATCGAGAGCTGCCGTTACGAAATGACCCTCAACATCCTTACCAACACCTGTAAGCATAGGGTTTGGATCTTGGCGCGCTTTATCAGACCTAAGAACATCTCCCAGATTTACAATCTCTCTATCTACATTCGGGATCTCAATACCAATTGCAGACTTGCCCGGAATTGGAGAGAGAATACGCACATCAGTACTTGCTACAGCATACGCAATATTCTTTTGAAGATTCGTTACCTTCTCTACTTTTACTCCAGATCCTAACTCAACTTCATATTGAGTTACAGAAGGACCTCTTAAGAAGCCAATAACCTTCGCATCTACCTCAAATTGTTCAAAGGTAGAAGTTAAAGCTCGAATCACACGATCATTCGCTGGTGTTCTTGTTGCATGAGGCTTTCCATGAACAAGTATGTTCAAATCTGGTAGAATATAAGGTTCATCTTCATAAACATTAGAATCACTATGATTTGAATCGTATATATCTTTGCCAGCAGCGCTATCACTATTATTTTCTTGCGATGACCTATATTTATCTAATTGCTGAGCAGGCATATTTCCCCAAGGATCAGAAGAATATTGCTCGCTGGTGCTTATAGGAGCCTTAGGGAATTCATCAATATATAATTCTGGAGATGTTTTCCAAGAATTAGAATTCGCAGAAGAACCACTTGAAGATACAGACCTAGGAGACTCACGATTATGTGATTTATCAACCGTATTCTCATAACCTTGCGATTGATTATTAAGATCACCATCATGAATATTCGTGCGATCAGCATTATTTGATTCGAAATTACTACCGCCATCTTTTGAAGATGCACAGAGAAAAGCATCATCTCCAGCATACTCATCTAAAAGCTCATTATTACTATCTTTTTTCTTAGTTCCAAATAGTGAATTCCATAATTTAGAAATTAACGAATTATGCAAAGATCTGCGAGACTTTTCAGATTTGTCAGAATCATCATGAGTTGGCACTCCATCAGCAAATTCAAGTGTTTTATCATCATCCTTAGAATCATTATCGTATGAATCTTCCTCAGAATTATCGTCTTTACTATCTTTACTATCTTTAGAAAAAGCAGAAAATATAAACTGCGTTATGTCTGTAACATGCAATTTTAAAATCATCAAAAACGAAAAAATTGCGATAATAACAAAAATCACTAGAGCAAAAGTCCTAGATAATCCCCAAGCTAAAGGAGAACCAAGAGAAAAACCTAATAATCCACCAGATTTTTGCAAATCTTCTATGTGAAAATGTTGATTTTTACTAGCAAATAAAATATCTAAAATAGAACATATAGACCACAAAATAAGAACAAAACCACCTATAACACGTGGGTTACCTGATTTTGATCCACTATTTCTCATTAGTCTAATTGCTACAGCAAATAACCAAACTGGTAAAACAATGCTCATAACTCCAAAAACTGCAGATGCTGCGAAGTGAAAAGCAACGCCTATAAAACCACTAACTCTAAACCATTCCGATGCGCAGAAAAGAATAGCAATAATAATCATTACAAAGCACAATCCATCTCTGCGGTATGCTTCGTCGTATTCTCCCACACCAAAAAGCGAACGTACTACTTTACCAACAAGTCGCGGAACAAAAAGCAGCGCGGATTCCCAAAAAGGTTCATCATAAGATACATTTGATGACGACTTTGATGACTTACCGCCCCTACCTGCCATATATAAGCTCCTTAAACATAAATTTATGAAACATAACAAATTATGCAATCCACATTATTCTACCCCAACGTGTACTAATATACGGGCATAAACGTGTACTGATAAATTAAAAAATCTAATTGCAAAAAGAATGATACTCAAAGTAAAAAAATAATCTAGCATAAAAAAAAATTCGGCTGAAACCAGCCGAAAAAATGGGGTGGCTAACGCGGCTTGAACGCGCGACCTTCTGAACCACAATCAGATGCTCTACCAACTGAGCTATAGCCACCATTATGGCGCGAAACCCTTCGGGAATCGCACAACAGAGGAATACTATACACGATTTTTTAAATTTATGCTAGTCAATCTTCATTCGGCGCGTCGCACGACAATTCGACATTGCGTAATGTAAGAATATAGTTATGAGTTTTTCGCAAAAATCAGATTCAAATAATGAATTAAATGAAAGCGTTACAAACGAGCGAATTTTTGGTATTTTTGATTCAAAGTTACATACAACAAAAGTTCTTCTTCTTGGCTCTGGAGAACTTGGCAAAGAGATTGCTATAGAACTTATCAGGCTTGGCATAAGAGTATGCGCGGCAGATAGCTATGCGGACGCTCCAGCAATGCAAGTAGCTCAAGAAAATCGCGTTATAGATATGAGCGACTCTCAAGAGTTGCAAGACTTAATAAACGATATAAACCCAGACATAATAATTCCTGAAATTGAAGCAATATCAACTCAAATACTAAAAAATGTTGTAAAGAGTAAGAAAATTCAAGTTGTTCCAAGCTCTGATATTACTGCAATTGCTATGGACCGCGAAGCTTTGCGAAAAATTTCACACGAAAAACTAGGATTGCCAACAACACCATATCGATTTGCTTCTAACTATGAAGAATTAGAAAAAGGAGCAAAAATCGTAGGATATCCATGCGTCGTAAAACCAATTATGAGCTCATCTGGTCACGGTCAATCAATAGTAAAAAATCTTGAAAATCTACAAAATGCTTGGGTAGAAGCACAAAATGGAAGAAGATCTAAGCATAAGAGTCAGAACACACAAAACGCTGATATATCTCGCGTAATTGTTGAAGCTTTAGCACCATTAGACTACGAGCTAACAGTACTAACTGTAAGCTCTAGCGCTGGAATAACAACATGCGAACCCATTGCACAATTTCAAAAAAATGGCGATTACAGGCAATCATGGCAACCAGCAAATATACCAGAAAACGTTCGAATCAACGCTAAAAATATTGCTAAACGAGCCGTTGAAGGTCTATCTCAAATAGCAAGAGAAAACGGAGAAACTGGTTGGGGCGTTTATGGAGTTGAACTCTTTGTTCTTAAAAACGGTGATTTACTTTTCAACGAACTATCCCCTCGTCCGCACGATACTGGTATGGTTACAATGATTTCACAGTATTACAGCGAGTTTGCTCTGCATGTTTTAGCGATTTTGGGTGTTCCTATTACTCAAAAGCACACTGCTCTTTGTTTAAAAAATAATGAAGTCGCTTTAAGCCATGCACTTGTTGTAGAAGGTAATGGAAAAATTGGATTTGCGAATGTAGCAAAATCATTAAACACTGAAGATTGCGCAAGATGTGATATACGCATCTTTGGAAAGCCAGAAGTTCACGGCTCAAGACGCTTAGGTGTTATTTTGACAGTATCAAACAGCGTGCGTGATGCAAAATCTTGCGCGACACGCATTGCTAGCGAATTACACACTGTAGAACTACCGTCTTAAAACATCGAAAAATCAAGGTTTTTACTGGTTTAAGACATTAAAAGAATAAAAAATAATCTAAAAAAATTGTAGGTAACAATTGTTAGTCTGAACGTGCTGACAAGGTTGGATAAACCTTCAAACAATGTTGGTTTTCGCCTACAGCCATAGATGCAACAAGAGAGGCACGTCAATGGAAAAACTTGACAAGTTGTATGAGGGCAAAGCAAAGAAATTGTATGCCACTGATAACAATAATGTGTTGTGGGTGGAATACATGAATCAGGCAACAGCTGGCAACGGTCTTAAAAAAGCTCAAATTGCTGGCAAAGGCAGCTTAAACAATCAAATAACTTCTTTACTATTCCATCTTCTTGAGGCGCGTGGCGTGAAAAGCCACTTCCTAGGGCGCATTTCTAGCACTGAGCAACTTGTAAAACGCATGAAAATGTTCCCATTAGAAATAATAATGCGAAATACTGCTGCTGGTTCTTTTGCAAAACGTTATGCTGTAAAAGAAGGCACTCCTTTAAAGAAACCATTATTGGAATTCTGCGTTAAATCCGACGAACTTGGCGATCCATTTATTAATCCTGAAGGCGTTGTAGCTCTTGGATTAGCAACCGATGAAGAGCTGGCAGAAATTACTCGCCAAGCTCATGCTGTTAATAATGCATTGCTTGATGTTTTCTCTAAGATTGACGTACAGCTTGTTGACTTCAAGATTGAAGAAGGCGTTGACTCTAAGGGAAACATTCTGCTTGCTGACGAAATAACGCCAGATACTTGCAGACTTTGGGATAAGCGCAATACAAATAATTCTGAAGTAAGCCACTTAGATAAAGATTTATTCAGACGAGATTTAGGAGATATAATTCCAGCCTACGAGGAGATATTCTCAAGGCTTAAATCTCTTGCTCAAAGCGAAGGCGTAAACTTCGACGAAATAAATCCAAATAATTATGTTGAAGAATGATTTTTAATGTGGCTCGCATCTTTCGAGGTGCGAGCCACGCGCGTTCTTAAAGCAAAACTAAACAAAATTGAAAAAGAAAACTGAAAAAACAAAACAACCAAAATAGCCAAAACGTACAATTACAAGGCAGGTTTACCGTGGTATTTCGCGTTTATGTTGAAAAGCAATCTGGTTTCGATGTTAAGGCACAGCATCTTAATCACGAGCTTAAAGAAATTCTAGGAATAGATTCTTTAAAATCAACGCGCATAATAAACAGGTATGATGTTGAAGGAATATCAGAAGATCTATTCAACACTGCTATCAAAACAGTTTTTAGCGAACCACCAGTCGATAACACCTATGATTATCTGCCCATAAGCACAAGCGAACATGTTTTTGCTATGGAATTTCTTCCAGGACAATTTGATCAGCGAGCAGAATCTGCAAGTGAATGCATACAGCTTATAAGCCAAGGAGAGCGACCAAGGGTAAGAACCGCGCAAATCTTGGCTTTTAAAGGTGATTTGTCTAAAAAAGATTTGGACGCAATTAAACACTACATAATTAATCCAGTTGAAGCGCGCGAAGCATCTTTAGATAAAGTCAATACTTTGCAAACAGAAACAGTTATTCCAGCAAATGTGGAAGTTATCAACGGATTCAACGATTTAGACGAACAAGGTTTAAAAAAGTTCATAGAAGATCGCGCGCTTGCAATGGACTTGGAAGACGCAAAATTCTGCCAGAACTATTTTAAAAACGAAAATCGCAATCCAACTATTACAGAAATCAAAGTAATAGACACATATTGGTCTGATCATTGCCGTCATACAACTTTTGGCACGCATCTTACAAACATAAAAATAGACGATGAGCAGGTACAAGCCGCATTTAATCGTTATCTTGAAATGCGAGAAGAACTTAATCGCACAAATAAGCCGATTTGCCTTATGGATATGGCAACTATTGGTGCAAAGTATTTGAAGCATAATGGGATTCTTAAGAATCTAGACGAATCCGAAGAAATCAACGCTTGTACAGTAAAAATCAAAGTTGACGTAAACGGGCACGATGAAGATTGGCTGTTTTTGTTTAAAAACGAAACACATAATCATCCTACAGAAATCGAGCCTTTTGGTGGTGCTGCAACATGCATTGGCGGATGCATTCGCGACCCTCTTTCGGGAAGATCTTACGTATATCAGGCAATGCGAGTAACTGGTGCTGCAGATCCTAGAACGCCAATAGCCCAAACTCTTGAAGGAAAATTGCCTCAAAGAAAAATCGTAACGTCGACAGCTGCAGGCTACTCTTCTTACGGAAATCAAATTGGACTTGCAACAGGCGAAGTACACGAGATTTACCACCCAGGATACGTTGCAAAACGAATGGAAGTGGGTGCGGTTGTAGCCGCTACCCCAGCAGACCATGTTCGAAGAGAAACACCTGAGCCAGGAGACGTGATTATTCTTCTAGGTGGACGAACTGGAAGAGACGGAATTGGTGGAGCAACTGGTGCTTCTAAAGCGCAAGACACTGATAGCATTGAGGAATGCGGAGCAGAAGTTCAAAAAGGAAATGCTCCTATTGAACGCAAGTTACAACGACTTTTCCGCCGCAAAGATGCATGCAGACTTATTAAGCGTTGCAACGACTTTGGCGCTGGCGGCGTAAGCGTTGCAACGGGTGAAATTGCAGATGGCTTGATTATTGATTTAGATAAAGTCTCTAAAAAATATGAAGGTCTTGATGGCACAGAGCTTGCGATTTCTGAATCTCAAGAGCGAATGGCTGTTGATGTTGCAGCAAGCGATGCCGACGAATTTTTGTCATACGCACGTCAGGAAAATTTGGAAGCACAAATTGTAGCCATAGTCACAGAAGAAGCACGAATGAAAATGACTTGGCGAGGAAAAACAATTGTGGATCTAAGCCGTGAATTCCTAGCTTCTAATGGAGCTCCAAAAGAGCAAAATATTCACGTTGAAAGTGGCGAAAACTATACTTCGAAATGGCAAGATATAAGTGGCGAATACGCTAATAAATCTTTTGGCGAGCGCATGAAAAATCTTGTTTCCAACATAAATATTTGCTCAAACAAAGGTCTTAGTGAAATGTTCGACTCCACTATTGGAGCTGCAACAGTTCTTATGCCTTTTGGAGGCAGACGTCAGCTTACTCCTGCACAAGCAATGGTTGCAAAATTGCCAGTTTTTGGAGAAACGAACACCGCTTCTGCAATGTCATGGGGCTTTAACCCATATATTATGGAAAAGAATCAATTTACTGGAGCTTATTTAGCTGTTGTTGAATCTTTGGCAAAGCTCACAGCCAGCGGTTTTACTATAGAAAATGCTTATTTAAGTTTGCAAGAATATTTTGGAAAGCCTCATAATGTTCCAGAACGTTGGGGAAAACCAATGGCAGCTATTCTTGGAGCTTTAAGCGCACAAATTGACTTTGGTGTAGGCGCTATTGGCGGCAAAGATTCTATGAGCGGAAGCTTTGAAAATCTTGATGTTCCACCAACACTTATTTCTTTTGCTGTTTCTACAGGAGACGCGAGAAACGTTGTTTCGCCAGAATTCAAAAAAGCCAATAGTAGAATTTTAAGAATATTGCCTAAATATAAGGAAGATGGAATCACGCCTAAATCTCAAAGCTTCTTAGAGGCGATTAGGATTGTGGAAAATCTTACCTCAAATAAGCATGCGCTTTCCGTTAGCACTCCTGGATTTGGTGCTAGTGCGGAAATCTTATTTAAGATGACTTTGGGAAATCATATTGGGTTAAAGCTTAATAATGCGATTAGCAAGAATGATTTGTTTAAGCCAGAATATGGGTCGTTCTATGTGGAGCTTAAAGATGATTCTGAACTTACGTATGCAGATTCAGATCTTGTAAGCGTAGATGTAGTAGGCGAAACTTGTAATGAGTTCGAGTTTTGCGTAGAAAACGAGAAACTTAATTTAGCTAGTTTGCAAGAAGATTGGGAAAATACTTTAGAAGATATATTCCCGTATCGAGAGAAGGGAGACTCAGTTCCTGCTATAAACTCTAGTGAACTGAAGTATTCTCATAACCACATGCGTTCTCATAGAAAAACTCCGATTAGTCACCCACGCGTAATCATTCCAGTTTTCCCTGGAAACAATTGCGAATACGACACTCAAGCAGCGTTTGAAAAAGCTGGAGCAGAATGCAAAACGCTTATAATCAATAATTTAAGCGCTGATGATATTGCTCAATCTGCAAAAGATCTTGTTGATGAGATTAATAAAAGCCAAATTGTTATGATTCCAGGCGGATTCTCTGGAGGTGATGAACCAGACGGTTCAGCCAAGTTCATAGCATCTTTCTTTAGGAATCCTGCTGTTAGTGACGCTGTTCGCGATTTGCTCAATAATCGCGATGGCTTAATGCTTGGTATTTGCAATGGTTTCCAAGCTCTTATTAAACTAGGTCTTGTCCCGTTTGGAGATATTGTTCCAATGGATTCAGAATGCCCGACTTTAACGTTTAACACTATTGGAAGGCATCAAAGCAAGATTGTTAGAACTCGCGTTGCTTCTAATCTTTCTCCATGGCTTTCAAATTGCAAAGTTGGCGATGTTCATAGTGTTGCAATATCTCATGGAGAAGGTCGATTCGTAGCATTGCCAGAAGTTATGGATACTCTTATACAAAACGGCCAAATCGCAACACAATACGTTGACAGCAATGGCGTTCCAAGCATGAATCTTAAAGTGAATCCGAACGGTTCACTTATGGCTGTAGAAGGAATCACTAGCCCAGATGGCAGAGTGTTTGGAAAAATGGGACATTGCGAACGCAGCGGAAACGGTTTGTACGTGAATATTCCAGATTTTAGAACACAAAACATTTTTAGCGCTGGAGTCGAATATTTCACTGCATAATGTGATTTTTGTAGCAAGTTTATAGGAAAATCTTGATTAAGAATCTAAAACAACAGGGGGTGTTTGATGTCTGCAGAGCTCGAAGACATTCATGAAGAGTGTGGCGTTTTTGGCGTTTGGGGTCATTCAGATGCTGCTAGATTAACATATTTTGGATTACATGCACTGCAACACCGAGGTCAAGAAGGCGCTGGAATCGTATCAAACGATAATGGTCATCTTAAAGGTTACAGAAACCTAGGTCTTTTAACTCAGGTTTTTGCAAACGAAGACATTATGAAGAAACTTACTGGAAACAGCGCAATTGGGCACGTTCGTTATGCTACTGCTGGTTCGGGAAGTGTTGAAAACATTCAGCCTTTTCTTTTTTGTTTCCATGATGGAGATGTTGCTTTAGGACATAATGGCAATCTTACTAATTGCACAACTCTTAGGAATAAACTTGAAGATGAGGGAGCAATCTTCCACTCGAATTCGGATACTGAAGTGTTAATGCATCTTATTAGAAGATCAAATAAAACTTCTTTTATGGATAAGCTTAAAGATGCTTTGCAAATAGTTCATGGTGGTTTTGCCTATTTGCTTCTAACTGAAAAGGAGCTTATTGGCGTAACAGACCCGAATGGTTTTAGACCTCTTTCTTTAGGAAGAATGAGCAATGGAGCTTATGTACTCGCATCCGAAACTTGCGCATTAGATATTGTTAGAGCAGAGTTTATTCGCGATATTGAGCCTGGCGAAATAATTGTTATTAATGACGATGGCTACACTATTGAGCAATATACAAAGCACGTACAACATGCAGTATGCTCAATGGAATTTATTTATTTCGCTCGCCCAGATTCTAATATTTACGGTATTAATGTTCATTCTGTGCGAAAGCGTATGGGTGCGCGTTTGGCTAAAGAATCTCCTGTTGACGCAGACATGGTTATTGGAGTACCTAATTCTTCACTTTCTGCTGCTGCAGGATACGCTGAAACAAGCGGAATTCCAAATGAAATGGGATTGATTAAAAACCAGTATGTTGCACGCACTTTTATTCAACCAACACAAGAATTACGCGAGCAAGGCGTTCGTATGAAACTTTCTGCTGTTCGTGGCGTAGTTGCAGGAAAACGCGTTATCGTTATTGACGATTCAATTGTTCGCGGAACTACCTCTAAGCGCATTGTGCAATTGCTACGAGAAGCTGGAGCTAAAGAGGTACATATGCGTATTTCTTCTCCTCCTCTTAAATATCCTTGCTTCTACGGTATTGATATTCAAACCACAAAGGAACTTATTGCAGCAAAACATTCAGTCGAAGAAATACGCGAGTATATTGATGCTGATTCCTTAGCATTTTTGTCTTTAGATGGATTAGTAGAGTCGATTGGATTAAAAAAGCCAGCGCCTTATGGCGGTTTGTGTGTTGCTTACTTTAATGGCGACTACCCTACTGCACTAGACGATTACGGCGAAGAATTCTTGGCTTCACTTACTCCTGAAGAACGCGAACATTTGCAAGAAGTGAGAAAGCACAGCAAATATTCACACGAAAATCTTATATAACTTAATATTTTAATTGTTTACCGCAATTTATAAATAAAATTTAAGAAAATACTTATAACATAGTTATGAAAGGAATCAATATGCCACACGCATATGAAGAGGCTGGCGTAAGCGTAGAAGCAGGATACGAAGTAGTACGTCGTATTAAATCGCATGTGAATCGCACGAAACGCCCAGGCGTTGTAGGTGGCATCGGCGGATTTGGCGGCTTATTTGATTTGGCATCTCTTGGTTACAAAGAGCCAGTGCTGATTTCTGGTACGGATGGCGTTGGAACCAAGCTTGTGATTGCAAAAATGATGAATAAGCATAACACTATTGGCATTGATTGCGTTGCAATGTGCGTAAACGATATTGCAGCTCAAGGTGCCGAGCCTCTTTTCTTCCTCGATTACATTGCGTGTGGGAAAAACAATCCTGAAATACTTGAGCAGGTAGTTTCAGGCGTTGCAGATGGTTGCGTGCAATCAGAAGCAGGTTTAATTGGCGGCGAAACTGCTGAAATGCCTGGAATGTATGACGAAGACGAGTACGATCTTGCAGGTTTTGCAGTAGGCGTTGCAGAACGTTCGAATATTGTTGACGGCTCTGCTATTTGCGAAGGCGACGTGCTTATAGGACTTCCTTCTTCAGGAGTTCATTCAAATGGATTCTCTCTTGTTCGCAAAGCTTTGTTTGAAGAAGCAGGTTTTAGCGTTGACACCAAGTTAGATGAGCTTGGCGGCAAAACGCTTGGCGAAGTTCTTCTTGAACCTACTCGAATCTACGTAAAAGCTTTGAAGCCACTTTTTGCTGAGCATCTTATTAAGGGAGTTGCTCATATTACAGGCGGCGGATTTATTGAAAATGTTCCTCGCATGTATGCGGATGATTTGGCTGCAAAAATTGATACCACTAGCTGGAGCGTTCCACCTATTTTTGGCGTTATTGAAAAAGCTGGAGAAGTTACTCACGCTGAAATGTTCAACGTTTTTAATATGGGAATTGGCATGGTTTTGTCAGTTGATGAAAGCAAAGCAAACGAGGCAATGCGTATACTAAACGAGCATGACGAAACCGCTTATATTATTGGCAAAATGGCTAAGCGCGAAAACGCTGCAGTTGAGTTGTTGTAAACCGCAAAAAACGCAAAACAGTAGACAGCAAAATCTTAAAGCAATAAAGGATTAAAAATGAAAGTTTTAGTAGTTGGTTCTGGCGCTCGCGAACACGCTATTGCACACGCGTTACTTAAAGGAGAAAGCGTTGAAGAAGTAACTGTTGCTCCTGGAAATCCTGGTATTGCAGCAGATGGAATTCAAACTGTAAACATAAGTCAATCAGATCATGACGCTCTTATTAAGTTCGTTAAAGACAATAACTACGATTTTGCGTTCATTGGTCCTGAAGTTCCGCTTATGAATGGCATTGTTGACGATTTTGAAGCGCATGGAATTGCCGCTTTTGGTCCAAACAAAGCCGCAGCTCAAATTGAAGGCTCTAAAGATTTCGCAAAAAAGCTTATGGCTCGTCACAACGTTCCAACTGCCTCCTACAAAACATTTGACGCTTTGGAGCCTGCACGCGCATACGTTCTTGAGCATGGTGCTCCAATTGTTATTAAAGCGGACGGTTTGGCTGCTGGAAAAGGCGTTACTGTTGCTATGGATGAGCAAACAGCAGTTGATGCTTTGGAAGATATTTTCGTCGATCATCGTTTTGGTCAAGCTGGAGCAAAAGTTGTTATTGAAGAATTTTTGCAAGGTCAAGAGTTTTCACTTATGAGTTTCGTAAGCGGAACTGATTTTTGGGTTATGCCAATTTCTCAAGACCACAAACGCGCTAACGACGGCGACACTGGTCCAAATACTGGCGGCATGGGAGCTTATAGTCCTGTTCCACAAATTAGCGACGAAACAGTTCAGCGTGCTATTGACGAGATTGTGCGCCCAACTGTTGAAGGACTAGCTAAAGAGGGCACGCCTTTTACCGGTGTACTTTATGCTGGATTAATTGATACAGCTTCAGGGCCTAAAGTTATTGAGTTTAATGCTCGTTTTGGAGACCCAGAAACCGAAGTTGTTCTTCCAAGACTTACTAGCGACTTTGGTGAAGCTATTTTTAACATTTTGCATGGCAAAGAACCAACATTTACTTGGATTAAAAATGGCGTAACTCTTGGAGTTGTATTAGCAAGCGAAGGCTACCCTGGCACTTTAGTTACTGGAACTCCTATTCCTCAAATTCCTGTTGACGAAAATCAAGGTCAGCACGTGTATTATGCAGGAGTAAAAAGCGATGAAGAAAGCGGCAAACTTCTTACTTCTTCAGGTAGAGTAGCTCTTGTGCAAGTACATGGAGACGACGTAAAAGACGCTCAAAACAACGTCTACAGCATATTAGATAAGCTTAATCTTCCTCACATGTTCTTTAGGCATGACATTGCGTCAAAAGCACTAGACTTGTAGAGGATTAGCCGACTATCTGATTATCTTAAAAACCAAGAAAGTTTGTATTTTTAAGATAATGTTTCCCAGCTGTAATGTCGTACTGAATCAAGCGGTAATCATGCAATAATTGCTTAGTTTCTTTATTCATATTATTAGCAATCATTGGCTTACCATGATTATCCAGATAGATGGATTGTCCTTCTGGAATCCTATCCCAACCTTGAATCTTATTGACTACAGGAGGCTCCATAGCACTAACCTTATCGTGTAATCTAGTAAGGAAAGCTATATAGGGCGAAACCTTTGAATTAGTATGAGATGCTACTTGAGATATGAAGAAGTTTGGAGACGAATAAGTATTTTTATGAATATTTTTAATCTTATTTGTCTCAATAGCTTTTCTATTTGACCAAATAAAGTAGTCAGTTAAATGCAGATCTAGAGAATTATTTTGATCTGCACTAGCCGTACTGTATACGCCAGGAAGATGATCGCCGTAAAACACAACAGTAACAGGCTTGTCAATTGAATCAAGATTCTCTAAGAACTTTTGCGTAGCATGATCCGTGTAATTAACACCCTTAGCATATGTTTCAATTGATGATGTTTCCGATTGTCCTAAATTAGGTGAACCATCTTTTGCTTTTGCAACAAAATCATTATTCTTATACCAATTTCTATAAGGCATATGATTTTGCATTGTGACTACTTGCACAAACTGCGGCTTTTTACTAGCAGAAATTGACTCAAATGCGCTATCGTAAGCTGAAGAATCTGAAACATAAGGAGATTTATCCAACATTTTTTTATGAGAAATAATATTAGGACCTTCAAGAGCATAAAACTTACTAAAACCGAACTTCTTGTAGTTTATTGATCTAGAATACATGCTTGGCTCATATGGATGAAAAGCTACAGAATTTCCTTCACTACCCCAATATCTGTTGATTGTAGGAGTCCAAGAAGAATTTGGAACAAGCTGCTGATACGGGCTTGTAAGAGATGAATTGAAGTTCACCATGCTCAATCCCGTAAGAGACATATATTCGAGATTCGCTGTTCCCCCACCATAACCAGAAGAAAGCATTAAACCACTATCTGTTTTCTCTTTCAAAGAGCTTATAAATGGCATTGGATTCTTATTCAGTTGCAATCCTGGAACCCTCATTGGGTTTGAGAAAGATTCCGAAAGTACATAAACCACAGTATTGTCTGAAATTTTGCTTTTGCGAGAAACATTGATTTTCTTAGCTTCAGTATCATATTTTTTTAGAAGAGCTTTCATAGTGGATTCATTGTAATCCGCTGGTTTATCCATAACTTTTGGATTCACTTGTCTTAAGAAAGCAACTAAAGCACCGTTTCTTTGCGAATCATAAACAGAATCCCACATCGCAGGAGCATCGCCCATAAACTTAGCAAAACCGTTAGCACTAGAACCAACTGTTCCAACCCCAGAAACATACCATCCAAGACCCAAAAAACACACTAAGCATGTAACAACTCTAATTACAATAGAAATGCGAAAATCCTTAGTAAACACGATTTTTCCGCGATTTACATCTACAAAATGCATAAAAATAGCAGCAATAACAGCTACAAGTACAGCAATTATGGAGCAGACAATCACGGCTATAGCATTATCCGGCAGAAAAGATGCGATATTCCCCGTATTACTCTTTAAAAAGTTCAAGTCCGCTGGAAGAATTGTCTCGTATCTAACATTAACCTTCATATACTCGATTACAGAAATTATTACAGATAATGTAATCAGAATAAGTGTAGTAATCCAAAAACGATTTATTACCATCAACAGAATTCCGTAAATTAGAGCAACTATAAGCAGATTCAAAACGAATACAAAATTTAAGCTAATCCACATTTTTGAAATTATGTTCCATGCGCTTGCCGAAAGCGAGGAAGTCATTTCCACTCGTCCAGACCTTTGAACAGAAAGCTGCACAATCATAACCATTATTGCATCAAATACAACGAACAGAACCGCATACAGCCATCGCGGAATCGCAAGCTTAAAACGTTTAAAAATAGTAAGAAAATTGCTTAATGGCAATTTCACACCCTTCTAATTACATGACTAATACATAACTCATTTACGCATCTATGTTACAAATACATTTTAATTATCGCCATCGTCATAAATAAACATAACTTGTAGTAAACAATTGTGTATATTCATACTTTTGACGTATTGTAATAAACTCTGTATCTTTTATCATTATAATTGATGACATAATATAGAAAATTTTAAGGATTACGAATTATATTATCAACGGCTATATTTTTTGACAGCTCTAATCTAGTGAGGTTTTAAGGAACAGTAAAAATGAAGTTTATTGCCACAATTAACCTAATGCACGGCATACTACCTATAAGTATATTCGCAATATCTGGATTATGCTTAGCTGTCCTTTTAATAACAAAATCTAAAAAAATAAAGTATTTTCCATCTCTTTTAACACAATTAGGTTCTGCATCATTATTCGCAATTATATTTGGATTTATAACTTGGCTTATTTCAGACGTTTTTCTTGTATTCGGAGTAAGCCTAGGATGGCTCGTGATTTTTTCTATTGCAGGAGGATTTGCAGCCGTAGGATTTGCTTTAAGCGCTGCGATAATATCTAAAGGATATAGAAGAGCTTTCGCAATATTTTCAATTATTCTGTTTATTTTAGCCACAATGATTCGCGTAAATATGATTTATGGCGAATACACAACTATTGGATCAGTATTTGGATTAGGTAATTATCCAAAGCTTGAAGAGCATAATAAACATAATGGGGTTATGGAAATCGCTGATTGGAATTCACTCGCAGCACAAAACAAGCTCCCAAAAATACCATCCAAAGGAATAAGTAGATCCGTTAAAATTCCCGCAACAACATCTAACTTCCGTGCCCGCACCGCAAACGTCTACTTACCACCAGCAGCTTTAACAAAATACGCTCCAAAACTGCCTGTAATGGTTCTTCTTTCTGGTCAACCAGGAAGCCCTAATAGGCTATTTGCTGCGAGCGAAATTGTAAACACCTTAGACGCTTATGCTAAGGATCATAATGGTTTAGCTCCGATTGTTGTGTCACCAGATCAAAACGGTACTGCAACACACAATTCTCTTTGCGCGGATACAAAGGTTTATGGAAAAGCACAAACTTATTTGACAAAAGATGTTGTTAATTGGATTCATAAAAATCTACCAGCCAGCAACAATCCAGCACTTTGGCTAATGGGAGGATTTTCTCAAGGAGGAACTTGCGCAACTCAGATTGTGCCAGCTTATCCTAAACTATTTGGAAACATGTATTCTGCAGGCGGAGAACTAGAGCCAACATACAAGAATCGCGATGAAACAATAAAACGTTATTTTGATGGAGATCGCAAAAAATACGAAAAGCATATTCCAGCAAACATAATGAGAAAAAATGCTCCTTTAAAACAAAATTATTACTCTATAGCTGGAGCTTGGGATCCTAAATCGCAAGTAAATCAGTCTAATATTGCTATAGCGGCTCATAAGTCTGGAATAAGCGTTATAACCATGATTTCTAAAGGATCTGGACACGATTGGCATACCGTTCAAAATGGGTTAAAAGTTGTAATCGACCATCTTTGTAAAGATTCTGGAATAACAAGCAATTATCCAGATTTAAACTCTTATAATAATATTCAAGTGGTTATCAATCAGAAGGTGAGGCGATAAATCATGCCAAACTTTTTATCAAAAAATCACGAGTCTACAGCAAAACATCATTTAAGCGTTCTTACCAACGATGTGCGCATGTGGCTATCGCAGCGCGTGCTAGCAGCGAAAATAACTCTAGTTTTCTTGGTTATTAACCTTATTCACTGGGTTTTCAGTACCGTAATGCACATCTATACTTATGGCACCAATGCAACTCTTTCACAATTCTTCTCGTATCATAAACCGAAAATAAGCTATACTTTTTTGTTTGGGCATAGAAATATTACACAGCTTCTGATTAAACTATTCCACTCGCTATTTTTTGTAAATAGTTTCTCATCTCTAATAGTAAATGCAATACTTTCACTTGTTTTAATAGGATTAGCCGAAACACGTATCGGTAAAATGCGTTTGCTTTTTGTTTCCGTAACAAGCACTCTTATTGGAACAATACTCGGGCTTACTTTAATCGGTAATCTTTCAATGATTATTAGAAACATGCGTTGGATTACTAGAATACCAATTAGACTTTCTCCTTTTACACTTTTTGTTGGAGCTTTTATGGCTGCAGCAACATGCGAATCAATATTGTGGCGTAGACGAATGTTTGTTTTGGGATATGCAATCACGTCTGCAATGCTTCTTTATAGTGGAAATCCTGGGGATTATTGCACAATTTTTGCAGCAATTTGTGGCCATATTATTGGCAATCTGATGAACAAAAATAGCAATGCTAATACAAATACTGTGAAAAGCGCGAACTGGTGGGAAGGAACAGACTACGAGATTAGACGTCTATTTGCCATAACTCAACTTGTTATGGCTTTAGGACCAGTTCTTGCACTATCTTCTAGATCTCATGCTGGAATACTAACTACATTAGGTTTATTCATGTCTCCGCAAATGGGTACGAAACCGTGGCTAGCAAGATGTATATCAAACTATAGTTCAAGCAGTTGCCTGCTTCATTCAGGATTACAACACGCAACAATAGGAGGTCTTTGGATTCGTATTCTTTTGCCTATTGTCACTTTAATGATTATATCTTGGGGACTTTTACGCGGAAGAAGACTTGCAGCTTATGCTGCTATAACAATCAACGGAATTACAGCAGTATATGCAACAATGTATTTTGCTATTTTGCCTTTGATTGCAACTAAACAAACTATGATTTTCCACAAGAATAATGCTACTTCTATAGCCTTTATGCTTACAGCTTTGCCTCCTTTATTAATAGCAATTCTACTGTTTATAAGCATAAAGCATTTTCCAAATCATAGTGATAAGCTTGAGCGCAGAGTTGGATTAGTTGCAATTGTTTTTGCACTATTTTCTACTGGAATAGGATATGTTTGCTTCGGGTTGATTGCACCAAATGAATTTAAGCCTGTAGCAGACTTGCATCATTTACTACGTGATCTTCCAGGGCGTTGGATGCCTATGGGCTTTGGATTAAGGTCCAATGCCATGCTTACACCTATAACTCCTTTGTCTTCAGCAATAACTCAAGGTGTTGGAGTTCTATTCTGGCTTGTTCTTTTTGCTGTTTGCATGGTGTGGTTTAGAAACAAAATAACAATTAATGAAGAAGACCGCAAAAAAGCAAGCGAGTTAGTTCAACTTGGTGGAGACACCATGAGTTTTATGACAACATGGCATGATAACCACTATTGGTTCTCCGCCACTGAACATTCTGCAATAGCATACAGACTAAAATATGGAGTTGCTTTAACTCTAACTGGTCCTTTTGGAGATAAAACAGAATATAAACAAGATTTGAAAGCGTTTATTCAACTTTGCGAACAAAATTCATGGTCTCCAGCATTCTACGCTGTTCACGATGAAGAACGAAAAGCCTTGGAATCTATTGGTTTTTCTTCTATAAAAGTTGGAAGCGATATGCTAGTCTACCCTAAAGAGTGGCAAACTAGGGGTAAAAAGTGGCAGGATATTCGCACTGCCATAAACAAGGCAAAACGTGATGGAATAACAGATGTTCTTAGCACTTACAACGATGCTCCTTGGGAAGTTCAGCAACAAATTATTGAGATTTCGGAAGAATGGGCGGAACTTAAAGCCCTTCCAGAAATGAAGTTTACTCTTGGCGGTTTGGAAGAATTGCATGATCCTAGAGTAAAGATTTTGTATGCGATTGACGAGAACAATCGCGTTCTTGGGGTTACAAGTTGGATGCCGACTTATGACAATAATCGCGTAATCGGGTGGACTCTTGATTTTATGAGACATCGCACGGATAGCCCTAATGGAATTATGGAGTTGCTTATTGCTAGAATGGCGGAACGGTTAAGAGACGAAGGTCTTGAAAATCCAGAATCTGCTGTGGAGTTTATGAGTCTTTCTGCAGCTCCTCTTGCTGGAATAACAGATATTTGTGAAAATTCTACATTAAGCAATGAGGATTCTAGTAAAGATATCCAGGCAAGCCAAAAGCCTACAATTCATGGAGATTCTCAATCTTCAAATCATCATGAATCAAATGATATTATTGTTCATACGCTTGAAATGATGTCCGATATTTTGGAGCCAGCATACGGATTTAAGTCGCTTTATTTCTTTAAAAAGAAGTTCCAGCCTACTAATAGACCTGTATACATATGCTATTTGGATTCTGCAAAACTAGCACAAATATCGTTAGCTGTTACAAGCTCTTATTTGCCAGAGACTAATCCTAAGCAGATTTTAGAAATGCTAAAAACTCTTAAAAAATAGTTCATGTAATGAAAAATCAGCCTAAATTCTAAATCTAGGCTGATTTTTAACTGTAATTAATTAGATTGATTAATGAGTTTGCAATCAATCTACACTCTGATTACAGTCTGGGCATAATCCAAACACTTCCAAAGTGTGATCTATAACCGTATACCCATGAGATTCGGCGATCTTGTGAATCCAACCCTCATCATCAGGAGGCTCTATATCCACGGTTTTACCACACTTTTCACACACAAGATGGTGATGATGAGTATTCTCATCGCAAATGCGAAATAGTTGCTGTCCATTAAAACGAACAGTATCAACATCGCCACTTTGTGCAAGCATATTAAGCTGACGATACACTGTGGCTAAACCAATGATTTCACCATCTTCCACAAGCAGGCGATGCAGATTCTGTGCAGAAACAAAATTACGCGAAGCTCTTAAATGTTCAAGAACAGTTTCTTTTTGCTTAGTGTTTCTGCGTACTGGCTCACCAACCATTATTTAACCTTTTACCTTTCAAACTATTAAAAAATCTAATACTAGTCCAACAAACTATAACTATTTAAATTTTAAGACTAATACTAAATCTTTTAATCAAGCTCGTCATCCCAACAGCCAGTAGCATCTAATTCTGCAGCTTCTTTAACTGTGTCATCACACAAAACAGTAATATGACCCATTTTGCGATTTTTACGAACCTCAGCCTTTCCATAGTCATGAACATGCCATTCTGGATGCTCTAATATAAGAGAACGAGTAGGAGCAACATGTTGACCAAGAACATTAACCATCACTGCAGGAGAAAGCAGCTTAGGCTTTTTTAAAGGCCATCCAACAATACCGCGAATATGTGCTTCAAACTGATCCATATCGCAAGCTTCAATCGTGTAATGCCCAGAATTGTGAGGGCGAGGAGCAAGCTCGTTTACTACTACACGATTATCTTTAGTAATAAATAACTCAATGCCAAGCGTGCCAGCAAGCTCAAAACCTTTAGCCAGTTGAAGCGCTAAATCGTGTGCGGTCTCTTCTACTATAGAATCCACCGCTGCAGGTGCGAGAGTCATATGAAGAATGCTATTGTGATGAACGTTTTTTACAAGAGGATAAGTCACAAAATCATTACCATTGCCGGAAACAAGAATTGAAGCTTCAAAAGCAAAGTCAACGAAACCTTCAAGAATAGACGGAGGGAATTTTCCTCCCCTATCGGAACGGTGGTGAATATTAGCAACATCTTCTTCAGTGCGAAGAACATCCTGACCATGACCATCATAGCCACCACGACGAGTCTTAAGAATAGCAGGCAAACCAATTTCTTCGATTGCTGCGTCTAAATCGTCAAGATTATTGACTTCACGCCATTTAGCTGTTTCAATGCCATGTTTATTAATAAACTCTTTTTCACAAACACGATCTTGTGTAACACGCAATAAATCTGTGCCCTGAGGAATAGCTGTTAAATGACGAACCTTATCTAACGCATCTGCGTTAACATTTTCAAACTCGTATGTAAGAACATCACAACGTTCAGCAAGCTCGCGCAAGCCTTCAGGATCATCATAATTTGCCTCAACCTGCAAATCTGCAACCTGAAATACTGGGCAATCAAGCGTTGGATCTAAAACTCCTATGCGGAATCCCATATGTCTAGCTGCAATAGCCATCATGCGTCCCAATTGACCGCCGCCAATAATTCCAATAGTGGCTCCTGGCATCAAACGCTCTACAGCACCATTAGTGACTTCAGATAAGCTCGGCATTAGATTCCTCAACCTTCTCTTTTAATTCTTGACGGTAATCTTCAAGTTCGTCTGCAAGACGATTATCTGTTGTGCTCAACATGCTTACTGCAAGCAAACCAGCATTTGTAGCTCCCGAGTTGCCCACAGCTGTTGTAGCAACAGGAATACCACCAGGCATTTGCACTATAGAAAGCAAAGAATCCCAGCCCGAAAGAGCATGGGATTTTACAGGAACACCAACAACTGGAAGAGTTGTTTGAGCAGCAATCATACCTGGTAAGTGGGCCGCTCCACCAGCGCCAGCAATAATTACGCGAAAACCATTTTTTCTAGCACTGTGAGCAAAATCTGCCATAAGTTCTGGAGTGCGATGTGCAGAAATAACTTTTTTCATATACGGCACTCTGAATCTTTCTAGGATTTCGCAGGCATGACGCATGGTTTCCCAATCACTTGAAGACCCCATAACAACTGCCACAATAGGCTTAGAATCTGACACTTCAGCCACAACAACCTCCCCGTGTATGCACTGATACGCAACTTCTGCGCAAAGGTTACGCACAGGTTTTACTTTACGCAGAAGCACGGAAAAATTGTTGATAATTAGTCTTTTATATTATTTTTTTGTTAACTGTTTGTTTTTGAGAACATATTTTATGTCTGCAGCAGCCGCCACATCGCTCGAATGTGTTACAACAATTACACATTTTCCGTGTTTATGAGCTGCGTCTTTTAAGATTGATATAACTTCTTGTGTTGTATTTGGATCCAAGCTACCTGTTGGCTCGTCTGCAAGAATAACAGGAGCAGAAGATACAAGCGCTCGCGCAATAGCCACTCGCTGCTGCTGCCCGCCAGAAAGCTTTGTTATATTTCTAGTTGATTCGTCTTCACTAAGTCCCAGTTCTTTAAGAATCTTGGAATCAGCATTTGAATTAACAAGACGCAAGTTTTCTACAGGAGTCAAGTAGTCGATTAGATTGAAATTCTGAAAAACTAAAGACACATGATTCTTGCGATGATTAGAATATCCACCATTCTTTGAAATATCTTGTCCATCAAACAATACTGTTCCTTTTGTTGGAGTATCTAATCCTGCTAGAAGAGATAACATAGTGGATTTTCCAGCTCCAGATTGACCTGTAATACTGTATATTTTCCCTGATTCAAAATCCGCATTAACGTTTTTAAGAACAGGAATATTAGTTGCACCATAAGAATAATCAACGTTGTTAAGTTTTAATAAAGTTGTCATAATAAAACTCCAATATTTTCTAAATTTAATATTTCATACTTAATATTTAATACTTGTAAATTTTTAATTTTCTATCAGAATCCGAATCTTATTCTTAATAAAATCCAGTTAAATCCAATCTTCTAATTGATTCATATTAATTATCTAAGAAAATCACCTCAGCTCATTGAATTCAATACAAAGCGAGGCTTTTTAAACATTATTGGCGCAAGAGCAATGCATAGAGATACAAACGCTATAGCAAATCCTATAAGAATAGCAAAAAATGTTTGTTTATTTGGAATCCAAGAAATGCTTAAGCCAGAAATTGTACTATTTGAGACATTAGCCAATAGCATTGATCCTACACTTGAAGATATTGCAGACCCAATTAGAATTGATGCAACTGAGCAGAATGATGTTATTATAAAAACTTCTATAATCATTTGCAAAGCTATTACAGACTTGTTCATACCAATTGCCATTAGAACTCCAACTTCGTGAATCCTTCCTCGAACCCAAAAAACAAGAACTAAACCAAGCACTATAATTCCGACTAATGCAAGACACATTAAAATCATTGTTACTAGTTGCTTAACTGTTTTTACAGATTGAAGAACAGAGGCAAATCTTTGCGCATTGTTTTCTACAGAAAGCATGCCATCGCCATCGTTTTTAGCGATTTTATTAGCTTCTTCTAAAGCTTTAGTTAGATTATTTGAATTTTGCATAACGCACTTTATAGAACTGCGATTTTTACTTCCAGACAAGTAAAGAGCGGATTCTAAATCAGTTATTACGCGATTTTCGGAAGAATCGGAAGGAAGCGCACCTTTTGTTTGCATCTTGCCAGAAAAAATACCAACAACCTTAAGATTAATGCTTTTGCTGCCTTGTTTTAGCTTTAAAACAGAGCCGAGTTTAAGATTATTTTGCTTAGCAAAAGACTTGTGAATTATTGCAGATTTTGCGCGCTTAAAGTCGCCAGGTGCCGAAGAATCAATATGATTACCTTCCTCAAGCTTATATAATCCTTCTTGAAATCCTTGTGATAACTGTGATCTAGTTGTTCCCGTTATTGAAACAAGCGAAAACATCTCATCATTGTCTAAACGCGGACCATGTATTGGCGCTACAATTTTAACGTTAACAGGATTTGCTAAAACATCTTTTTCTTCTGCAATAGTTTTTATTCCACTAATCTTTTTAAATTTTGCAATAAGATTTTCTGGAATTCCTTCGTTTTTTTGCAAATCTTGAGGAATATCTTGCTGCGATTGATTAGCGGAATCACTAGAAGAATCAGACTCTGGCAAAGTCTCTCCCTGCGTTTTTGCATAAACGCTAAAACCTAAACCAATATTGGAAGTTAATTGATTCTCTAGATTTTTTACAGAAGCAATAACTCCACTCTGGCAAATAAGCGCACTAAGAACAACCGTAATAATCAAAGCTAAAATAGCACTGCGCCTTGGTTTTCTAACTATAGCTAGCCAAGCTCTTTTTATAATTTGAGTCATTTTACCACCTACTTTTGCAGCCACCTACTTTTGCATGCCAAGCAAATCTCTAGGAGACTTTCGCAAAATAGGCAGATAAGATAATGCAACTGCCACAACAATAACCATTAGAACCATTAATGACGATTGAATTAAGCAATCTAAGCTAACATGAACAGCAATCTTATCTAATGTTCTTGTTGCCATGCTCGACTCTAGGTTTCCTCCAGCTTGACCCATCGAACTAAGCTGCTGCGCAGCGGAATTTTTTACTGAACCTAATGCGCAATCACTAATCCAAGGAGATATTGCGCTTGCAAAACCATAACCTATTGCAATGGCTGGAATCGCAAGTAGCACAAGCTCAAAAAGCTGCTGCAACACAAGGGACGCCTTTCCTACACCAATTGAGGTTAGAACACCAATTTCTTTTCTACGCTCATTAATCCAAAGAATAAGAACTAATCCTAAAGCAATTACAGCAAACGCGCTTACTGCAATAACTGTTATGTTCATCATGGATTTTACGCCTTTTGCTGCGCCAATCATGCCTTGCACAAACTGATCATCTCTAGTGATCTGATAGTTTTGCAAATCAATCGGAAGCTTAGACGCTTCTTCAATCACAGAATCTGCGTCCACTCCTTTTTTAACCTTAAAACTTGCATCCTGATATATCTCTTTTCCAGGCTTATATTTGTAAAGCTCTCTGGTTGTTTTCAAATCTGTATACACAGTATTTGCAGTTAATTCCGCACGTGTTGCAACTGGGCGATTATTAGCTCCGCCATAAATTCCAACTATGCGTGTTTTTACTTGCTCCGTAGAATGGTTAAGATTATCGGCGTCAAACGGGTTTGCTTTAAGCGTTAACGAATCGCCTAATTTTAAGCCATTTAGTTTTGCTAAATCTTCGTGGATTAAGGAAGCATGCTCATCTGATTCTTGCAAAGCTCTTCCTTTAACCATGTGAATTGATTTTGTTTTGAAAGCATTTAAGCCCTTAGAAGAGTTTGTTCCCTCTAAGTTTACAGCGTTTCCAAATTGCTTTTCTCTACGAGCATCGTAGTCTTGAACACCTTTGATTCTAGCTGCTTTTGCACCAACTAAATCGGCAGTAACATTTTGACGCAAAACATACGAATCAACATTTTTTAGTGACGCTATTTTTTTAACATCACTTGGTTTAACGGTTCCTGCTCCCCTAGGAGTTCCAGGATTTACTTGCGGATTATTTGCTAAAACAAAACTAGATTCTGCTTGTTCTTCTACTTTTTTGCCTTCTTTTTCTGCAGCAATCACAACTGCAGAAGATGCTAGCAAAAGCGTTGAAATTAATGCTAATATTACAAACACTATTGCTGTTTTTACTCTTTTTCTCAAAACGTAGCGTATTGCGCGAGAAATAAATGTCATCGACTACCTTCCTCATTGAACACTTGTCATTGAAATTGTCTGTTACAAAATAGGTACAATAAGTACAATCTCGTAGCTTATATGATTTACCCTTATAAAAAGCTAAGAAAGAACTGTTGATTTTCTTTAAATATCTTAGAAAATTTTATGAAAATTACTGATTTAATCTAAAAAATATGCGCAATATTGTTATAATCATTTTAAATATTTTTAGTTGTCAAATGATTATAGAAGAAAATTACGCAAACAAACTATAAGTTTTACAAATTAAAACTTACTAGTCAAAAAAATTTATTTTGCATGATTTAACTAGAATTTGCATGATCATTTTGCAGGATTTGCATGGATAAAGGCGTATAAAACAAATAAGGCGCGCACATTGTATTACCAAAGCGCCCGCCTTAATTATTAAAAATAGTTTTTATTTATTTATAAACAAACCTAAATCGACCCAAATCTAACTAAAGCGCGGTACCGTGCTGATCGAGTCGCGGATTTTGCTTAGAGTTGCTAAAGCTAAAGAACAGTCCAAACACGCCCAAAGCAAACAACACTGCAACAGTTATAACAAGCACCATTGGCTGACTTGGCAGCCACATAATTACCAAGAACGCGAATGCAGAAAGCAAGAGAACAGCCCAAGAACACACGCCAATAACTTTGCGAACAGTATTCCAAGTATCATCTCCAGCCTTAGCTCGCTTAATATTACGAGTTAACTGTTCCTCTTGTTCTGTAACGCTAGAAGATGGCTTCCAACCGTCAACGCCGTTTTCTTGGAGCCTTCTTGAATGTTCTTGCAGATTGTATTCGTCAATCATTCCACCGCGACCGCGGCCATTCGTTTGATCGTATTGAGACGGGATTCCCCTACGACTCTGCCTGGCTTTTGCTCTACGCTCTTTGCGGTTTGCCATGATTGATTCCTTTCTGCATTGAATTTTCACACAATACGAATCATTTTAACGCATAACTAAGCCATTTTGGCACGCGTCAACAATTTTTTCGATTAATAAATCGTTTAATAAACGCCCTTTTCGAGTGGCAGCAATACGATTTTTGTTCAACACTGCCAAATCTTCTTTACACACTTCGATTAGCACTTTTTGCAAATAAGAATCGTCAAATTCGCAATTGGCTTTACGCATCTTTGTACACAATTCATCAATACTAAGCCCATCTCTAATGCGCAACCCAAGCATTACCTCTTCTATCAACGCATCCTCACTGTTTATACACTCGTAGTTTTGCCAAGGCACGTTTCCTGCATTAATCGCATGCGCCCAACGTTTTGGATGCAAAATATCCCAAGATCTAAGATTGTAAAACTTGCTTGAATCCGCCAAAAGAGCACAATCATCCATGCTTTGCTTGCTAATGCCGCTAACAGAATTGTAGTGAGAATGAGCCCCTGGGCCAATTCCTGCCCAATCAATGTTCTTCCAATATCCAAGATTATGTTGAGACTCAAAACCAGTGCGCGCCCAGTTAGAAATCTCATACCACTTTAAGCCAGCAGAATTAAAAAGACTATCTGCCAACTCGTATTTTGCAGCTTCATCATCGTCATCTGGCGCGTGAATTGTGCCAGCAGCAATTTGGCGACCCATTTTTGTGCGCGGCTCTACTGTTAGCGCATACGCGGAAACGTGGTTAACGCCCAGGCTCAAAGCCATTTCTACCGACTTTCGCCAATCGTCTAGACTCTCCCCTGGAGCTCCATAAATCAAATCAACGCTTGAGCGCAAACCACAAGCATTCGCTGCTTTAACTCCGCGCTCTACGTTTTCTGGAGTATGCGTGCGGTCAAGCGTTTTTAGCACATGCGGCACAGCCGATTGCATTCCAAAAGATATTCGTGTAAATCCGCCTTCTGCAAGCGTCTCAATATAAGACTCATCTGCAGTGTCTGGATTTGCTTCTGTAGTTATTTCCGCGCCAGGCATAATGCCCCATAAGTTACGTATTTCTTGCAAAATTCGCACTAAATCTTGCGCTTTAAGAACAGTCGGAGTGCCGCCGCCAAAGAAAACAGATTGCGCTTTAGGCTCAAAAATCCCGTGAAATTCCTGCCACTTTTTTACAAGACGCATCTCTAGAATCGCAACATCCGCGTACCCTTCACGACTCGCACCTTCGCCCAAATCACGAGCAGTATACGTATTAAAATCGCAATAACCGCAGCGTCGCAAGCAAAACGGCACGTGCACGTAAACTTCAAAAGGCATGCTTTTAGTTTGCATAGCTGATTTATTTAATTCAGCATCCAACTCTAAACTCATCCTTCAGACTTTTGCGCTGCACGAATCTTATCTTTAGTGTCTCTATCGTTTGCGCCATCATCCGTAGCCAAAGCCGCAACAAACGCTTCTTGAGGAACTTCAACGTGTCCAAGCATCTTCATGCGCTTCTTACCAGCCTTTTGCTTTTCAAGAAGCTTGCGCTTACGAGTAATATCGCCGCCGTAGCATTTAGCGAGCACGTCTTTTCTAAGCGCACTAATCGTTTCGCGCGCAATAATACGCGAGCCAATTGCAGCCTGAATTGGAATCTCAAACTGTTGGCGAGGAATAAGTCCGCGAAGTTTCTTCGTCATCATAACGCCGTAAGAATAAGCCTTATCGCGATGCACGATGGCGCTAAAAGCGTCAACCTTATCTCCCTGAATAAGAATATCTACCTTAACAAGATCTGCAGCTTGCTCGCCATCTTCGTGGTAGTCAAGAGAAGCGTAGCCCTTTGTGCGGCTTTTAAGCTGATCGAAGAAGTCAAAAACGATTTCTGCAAGAGGAATCCTGTAGTGCATTTCCACGCGATCGGCACTAATGTATTCCATTGTGCCCATTTCCCCACGATGATCTTGGCACAAGTCCATAATCGCGCCAATAAAATCTTTTGGAGCAATAATGTCGGCAGCAACCATTGGCTCAATAATGCGCTTGATTTTGCCTTCTGGGAACTCGCTAGGATTAGTCACATGATGCTCGGTGCCGTCTTCGCTAGTAACATCGTAAGTTACGTTTGGAGCAGTTGAAATAAGATCTAATCCAAATTCTCGACTTAAGCGCTCGGAAACAATCTCCATGTGCAACAAACCTAAGAATCCGCAACGGAAACCAAATCCCAACGCAACCGACGTTTCTGGCTCGTAAATAAGAGCAGCATCGTTAAGTTTTAGCTTATCGAGAGCATCTCTTAGCTCTGGGAATTGCGCGTTATCGATTGGGAATAAGCCAGCGTAAACCATAGGCTTAGGGTCTCTGTAGCCTTCCAAAGGCTCGGATGCTGGATTTACGGCGCTAGTAATAGTGTCGCCAACTTTAGATTGGCTCACGTCTTTTGCGCCAGTAATTACGTAGCCGACTTCTCCCGCTCCAAGCGCCTTTGTTGGAGTCATATCTGGGCTAATAACGCCGATTTCAATAGGATCATGCGTCATGCCAATGCCCATCATATGCAATTTTTCACGCGATTTAAGCTCGCCATCAACCATACGAATATATGTGACGATTCCGCGATACGAATCGTAGACTGAATCAAAAATAAGCGCACGAGCAGCGCCATTAGGATTTCCACTAGGAGCTGGCACTTCCAGCACGATTTGGTCGAGAAGATCTTTTACACCTTCGCCAGTTTTCCCAGAAACACGCAAAACTTCATTAGGCTTGCAACCAATTAATCCAGCTATTTCTTCCGCATGCTTGTCTGGCTCCGCACTAGGCAAATCGATTTTGTTTAATACAGGAATAATCGTTAAATCATGTTCGATTGCCATATAAAGGTTGGAAAGCGTCTGCGCTTCAATACCTTGAGTGGCATCCACAAGCAAAACCGCACCCTCGCATGCTGCAAGCGCACGCGAAACTTCGTAAGTAAAATCAACGTGACCAGGAGTATCAATCATGCCAAGCGAGTACTCTTTACCGTCAAAAACCCAAGGAACTCGAACAGCTTGCGATTTAATAGTGATTCCGCGCTCTTGCTCAATATCCATGCGATCCAAGAAACGGTCTCGCATCTCACGTTCTGGCACAATTCCAGAAAGCTGCAAAATGCGATCCGCTACAGTAGACTTGCCGTGATCTATATGCGCAATAATGCAGAAGTTGCGTATCAACGATTGATCCGTAAATCCTGGCTGGTTATGCGGTGTAATCAAAGCAAATATCTCCTTTTAAGACACAATGAATATATAGTATAATGTGCATCAAGCACTGTAACTCATTAATGGTAGCAACTTGACTACCCTAGTCCAAGAAGATAAGAACAGCAAGTTATGCACTTAATTACATTTAATGCATGCAGTAAGCATTATGGTGATTAATATTCGTGAAAATTAGTGGTTTTATCCAAGAATCATGCTATGCTTACCCTTTGTATGTCCTTGATATAGCAAACGTCGTTTGGAGTAATAGTGGCAAACATTAAGTCGCAGAAAAAGCGCGTGCTCACCAATGAGAAGGCACACAAGCGTAACGTGGCAGTGAAGTCTGCTTTGAAGACTGCTATCCGCGCTACTCGTGAAGCCATCGCTGCTGGTGACAAGGCTGCAGCTGAAGCTGCATTCGCAGTGGCTGCTAAGAAGCTTGACAAGGCTGCAGGCCGTGGTGTGATTCATAAGAATCAGGCTGCAAACCGTAAGTCTGGTCTTGCTTTGGCAATCAACGCTCTTTAAAATAGTCGCATTAGATTGCGATCTTAATTAGAGTTTGAAAAATCTCCGTTATCATTTGTTTACATTTGGTAACGGAGATTTTCTGTATACTAGAACATTTTTATATAGAAAAACAAGAATCGTTCAAGAATAAATAAAGTAATATCAAACAGTAATATGCATTTTGAATTGAATATCACAATACTTTGGTGTATAAACAGCAGCACCAAAGGCTATTATTGAACCAAAAGAGTCCTTAACAATGGATTCAACTGCAAGAGATGGAGTTTTATCTTCAACCTGTAAAACTTTTGCCATGGTTCCACATAGTTGCTCAACATGAACAGACAAATCATTTTCACAAAGCTTTACAGCGTAATCGCTTTCTAGAAACTCTGCTAAAGATTTTTTCGTAAAATCATGAGTCAAAACTTTTGGAAATCTTGAAGCTTCAAGATAAACTACACTGTAATTAGACAAAACGTCATCAACGTACTTTAATCGTTTAACACAAATAAGATCAATTGACTCATCTAAACCAAGCTTATAAGCAGCAGATTCATCTTTAACTACATCATTTTGAATAACTTTGATTCGTATATGTTCTTTGCTTTCAGAATAATTCTGGTAAAAGCCTTGAACCTGGTCTGATATAACTTCACGGTTAACACTGTGAATAACATCTCTTGCTCTAAAAGTTCCTTTGCCTTGTATTCTTACAAGCAGACCTTCCAATATCAGATTATCAACTGCATGTCTAAGAGTAATTCGGCTAACGTTGTATTGCTTACACAATTCTACTTCTGGAGGAAGTTGTTCGTCTGGCTCCATTAAGTCAATGCGTTTCCTAAGATTGTCTCGCACGGCAATATATTTAGGTACACCTTCGGTCACAATCCACTCTCCAAATAGTAATTTTCTTTTAAAAGCTATTAAAAAAAAAATCTTAAAAAATGAAGCTTTTAAGAAAATTTTTACAAATTTGCTTTCAAAACACACAACAGTTACATAGTATCAGTATATTATGCCAATATACGATTAAGGCGTGCCTATACTACAAAAGGCTACAATCTTAAATTATTGATTAAAGTTGCTATTTAATCGCAAATTCAAGATCATAACCTTTTAGACTTATCGTTTCTATTTTTAATTGTGATTTAAGTTTAATTTCTACAATAACTCTTCACAATTGTATTAGTTTTCAATTGCATATTTGACTTTACTATTTTCTCTGCGCGTCAACAATATTGAAGACGCGTAGAAAAGAACATAAGATATTACAACTGCAATAATACTTACGATTTTGCCTCCTGCAACATTCGTGTAACCAAGAAAAACTCCAGTTACACCAAAATCAGCGTCTGAATAAGTGGAGTTTGCAGAACCAAGATTACCCAAAACAGGCAAAAGAAGTAACGGCAAGAATGTAATAACAATACCATTAACAAAACCGCCTACAACGCAGCCTCTTCTACCAGCTTGGCCGTTGCTAAATACGCCAGTAACACCACCAGCCATAAAGTGCGCAACAATTCCTGGAATAACAACTGTTGTGCCAGCCAAAGCCATAATAACCATTCCAACAATTCCGCCAGCAAAGCTTGCCAAGAATCCAATAAGAACAGCGTTTGGAGCAAAACCAAAAGTCATAGGAGCATCCAATGCTGGTTTAGCGTTTTTAACGAGTTTTTCGGATATTCCCTTAAATGCTGGAACAATCTCATCTAAAACAACCTGTACGCCTGCAAGAATAATGAAAACGCCTGCAGAGAACATTGCAGCCTTAAGAATAACAAACACAATAAAGTTTTGCCCATTAGATAAATGCGATTCAATATATTGCGGCCCCGCAAAAAGTGCTACAACAGCGTAGATAATTGCCATTGAAAGTGCAATGAGAACAGTTGTATCTTTTAAGAATCCAAGAGCAGCTGGGAACTTAATATCTTCAGTAGACTTAGACGGATGCTTTTTAGAAGCTGTAAGTTTTGCAATCAAAGTTCCAATAAGAACTCCACTACTCGTAGGATGTCCAAGTGCAACATCATCTTTGCCGGAGGCAGTGCGCATAAATGACTGAACCAATGCTGGAGAAATCGTAATAAGTAAACCTTGAGCGAATGATCCGAGAATAATAACGGTTAGAGTATTAAAACCTGCGACATTGAAGATTACTGCGAGCATACTTGCCATATAGAATGCAACGTGACCAGTTAAGTAAATGAACTTAAATCTAGATGTTATTGATAAAACAATGTTAACAATCATTCCAAAGAAGAAGATTAATGCTGCTTCTGATCCATACTTCATAAGAACTGTACCGATTATAGCTTCATTATTTGGTACTACGCCTTGAACATGGAACGCATATTGGAACATGCTCCCAAAAGGATTTAGTGCTTCAGTGACTACTCCAGATCCGGCTGCCAATACTAAGAAACCAATCATTGTACGAATAGAGCCTTGTACTATGTCGGAAATCTTTTTGCCTTGTACTGCAAGACCAATTAGAGAAATCATTGCAACTATTACAGATGGTTGTCTAAAAACATCTAGCAGTATAGACAGAACACCGTTCATAGTTCTCTCCTTATATATTTTTATTAATATGTGAGCTGATTTTGGCATGCATAATTTACAAAATTACAAGAGAGAAAATGTAATTAATGCCAAAAGTCTTTTGCCCAAACTTAACTTAGTGCAAGAAGCCATAATAATGGATAAGCCAAGACATAAATTTGTTATAATGTTATATTCAATTTTTGATGATTTTCGTATATATTTTAAATAAAATGAAAATTATTAAGCATAATTGCGATTTAATAGAAAATAATACAACAAAATCGCAAATAATCTGAAATTTACTAGCATTTCATTGCAGAATAACGTAAAAATATGTGAAAATAATCACAATAATTGCAATAAAAGACACACCCACAATGCAAAAATCACGCAAAAAGCCAGAAAAACACTACTCAATAATCCAAGCTAAACCAATCAAAACAGCCAAGAAAAGAAGATTCACAATTGTGTACATAAGCAAATAGCGACCCTTATTATGAGGATACTTATGCGTAATACTCTTGTATGAAATCAAAGATGCCATAGACGCAATAAGCGTTCCCATACCGCCAAGATTAGTACCAATAATAAGCATCTTCCACTGGTCGCAGAAGCCTGAAAGTAAGATAGTAGTTGGAACATTACTAATCATTTGACTAGAAACAACCGAAACTTCCATAGGATGAGAGCCAACCCACATTTGTGCAATCTCGGTAAATCCTGGGACCCTACGCATGTTTCCAATAAAAATAAAGAACATTATAAATGTAAGAGGCAAAGCCCAGTCTAGAGCGCGGAACACATGCGAATCGCAAATAATAAAGGCAATAACAACTGCCAAAACCATAATCCAGTCTGGAATCCAGCCAGCTACTCCACACAAGCACAAAACAAATAAAAGACTATAAACAATAACTCGCCATTGAGTAAAACCAACACCGTAACCCATAACGCGAATCTCATCTGGTTTAGGTGATTTAGAGTGCGGAGCCAAGACACTTTGTTCAATGTCATCTCCATGCAAGCCCTCAAATTGATCGACTTTTCTAGAGCTAAAGAACACAAACGCAAACGCAATCATAAGAATCGCAGCAGTAAGCGTGTACGGAGCCATAATGGAAAGAAATCCACCAGTAGACATTCTAGTAAGCGCTTTAAGATACAAATTGTGCGCATTGCCAATAGGAGTTAGCATACTTCCAACGTTTGCACCAATCGTCATTAAAGTCACAACAAGAATTGCGTGCTTTTCTGCATTCGCCATCATCAAAACAGAAATCGCAAAAGGAACAAAAGTTACAAGTGCAACATCATTAGTTATAAGCATCGCTGAGAAAAACGTTAGAGACATAAGAACCAGAACTAATCCGCGCTCAGTCCTAACTCTTCTAAGAAGATTCGCGCCAATGCTTCTAAAAACGCCTATTCGTTGGAATCCGCAAACAACCATCATTAAGCAAACAAGTTGAGAAATAGTGTTTACGTGAATGTAGCTAAAATATTGCGCATCTGGTGGAACGAAAAAGCAAGAAATAACAGCTAAAACGGCGGCCACAATAAGGATGGTTTCACACTTGACCAAATTCAGAAGCCAGCGCCTCATCGTTCCTCCGTGACAAAAATACACAACTCGTTCAATTGTATAAGAAACCCAATCCAAAGGGGCAAAAATTCCCGACAAAATCGTTGAAATAACAAGGCATATTGTCTTAAAAGAGCTTTAGTTTTGCCACAAAGCGAATAGGCAAAAATCCGCCCATTTTTATGACACGCGCAAAATGGGCGCATGTCGTAGAAGACTATATTATAAATGGAAAAGAAGTCTTGAAGTTTAAGCTTAAAGGCTGAAACAACTTAAAGCAAAAGCGAGAAGCGCAATTATGGCAAACGAAGAATTGCAGAAAACAAAACAAAACAATCATAAAAGAAACACAGCGGATTTGGTTGTAGAATGCCTTGTAAATGAAGGCGTTGAAGTTGTTTTTGGAATCCCAGGCGAAGAAAATATTCCGCTTTTAGAAGCAATTGAACGAAATGGAAACATACGCTTTGTGCTTACTCGCCACGAGCAAGGTGCAGGTTTTATGGCCGCAACTTATGCTCATATTACGGGAAAGCCAGGCGTGTGCTTAGCAACGCTTGGACCTGGAGCATTAAATCTTACTCTTCCAGTGGCTCAGGCAAACGCAAGCACGACCCCGCTTGTTGCAATATGCGCTCAAGGAAACGTATCTCGTCTTTATAAAGAATCCCACCAAATCATTGATTTGGTGTCATTGTTCCAACCGATTACTCAGTGGTCTTCGATGATGTTAGCTCCAAGCACTGCTCCAGAAATGGTTCGTAAAGCTTTCTCAATCGCTCAAAGAAAGCGTCCAGGAGCAACCTGCCTTGTAATCCCAGAAGACATTAGCGAAATGAGCGTTCCAGAAAACGCAAAGCCACTTCCACTTCCAAGACCTCTGCACATCCTTCCCGCTCCAGATACTATTGACGAAGCTGCTAAAATCATTAGCCAAGCAAAAACGCCGATTATTCTTGCAGGAAACGGAGTTGCACGAAGCCATGCTCAAGATCAGCTACGCGCTTTTGCAGAACAGCTTAATGTTCCAGTTGCAACAACATTTGAAGGCAAAGGCGTGTTCCCAGATAATCACCCTAATGCTCTTGGCGTAGTCGGATTCATGCATAGGGATTATGAGAATTTTGCTTTCGATACAGCAGATTTGATTATTGCTGTTGGATTCTCTATACAACAGTTTGACCCTAAGAAGATTAATCCAAATATTGACAAGACTATTATTCACATAAACACATTTGTTGAAGACACAGACGCACACTACCCTACTGCCCTAAACATTATGGCAGATATTGGTCAGACTCTTAAAACTCTTACAAATGTTCTTAAGGATAGAAACATTACTTTTGATGTAACTCACCCAAAGATTCGTCAAATGATTACAGACGAGCTACGTTCGTTTGAAAACGATAACAGTATTCCTATGAAACCACAGCGTGTTGTATACGACACTAGGCGCGCTGTTCCAGAAGGAACCAAGGTTCTTGTAGATACGGGCGCTTTAAAAATGTGGATGGCAAGGCTTTACCCAACAATGCATCCAAATACGTGCATTATAGACAACAGCCTTTCTACAATGGCTTGGACTTTGCCTGGAGCTGTTGGAGCATCGTTTATTAAAGATAATAGTGGAAAAATCAACACAAAGCCTGTTCTTGCTGTTATGGGCGACGGCAGCTTTATGATGAATGTTCAAGAGATTGAAACCGCTGTTCGCGTGGGTTCTAGAATGGTTGTTCTAGTTTGGGAAGACAACGCTTACGGATTGATTAAGTGGAAGATGGACTTACACGCTGGAGAACACGAATACGTTGATTTTACTAATCCAAATGTTCCAAAATTGGCAGAAAGCTTTGGAGCTAGAGGCCATGTTGTACAAAAGCCAGAAGACTTATACAACATGCTTAAAGAAGCTTTGGAACAAGAAAGCGGCGTTGACGTTATAGCTTGCCCAGTGGATTATAGCGAAAACATGAAGCTTATTGAAAAGCTTGGAGACATTGATTTTGGCAACTAGGTTGATTGTGACAACTAGAGTGCTAATTGCATAAGAAGAATCTCCGCACTTGCATTAATTCAGTTATCATCTGCCAATTTAAAGATAGTTAAAGGTAGTTTTCTGAAGAATAAATGCAATGCGGAGATTTTTATAATACTTTTACGACACGGTTTAAATATTTAATTTTCCTCCTTTGCTTTATCATCGTAGCGTCTGCCAATAAGAGCTGCTCCTAACGCACCAAAGAACACTTCTTGATTTGCAATCACTACACGATCTGGTATTTTTAGTGAGGACAAAAATGACGATTTTTGTTCAAGTCTACAAATGTATTCTTTTACGCCTTGTAATAAAATTGCTCCTGTTTTACTCACTCCTCCACCAATAACAATAATCTCTGGATCAAAAGTAACTGTAATAATCTGTAGTGCACTAACTAAGGTGGAAATGAACTTATTCCATACTTTTTCAGCTTCTTTATTTTTAGCAGAAACATTGCGCAGCAAAGACGCAATAGGATACTCATTCTTTGCTGGCCAAAGTTTAGATAAACCAGTTCCAGAGATTATTGTTTCTACACATCCACGCTGTCCACATGGGCAATCCCTGCCCTGCGTATCAGCAACTATATGACCTATTTCTCCAGCCACACCAGTGGAGCCGTGGAAAATAGAGCCATTAATGATAATTCCCGCAGAAACTCCAGTACCTAAATTCAAAAACACTAAACTACTAGAATCAGAACCATAATAATTATATGCACCGAATGCTGCAGCATTAACATCATTATCTATTACAGAATTCAATCCAAAACGTTTACGTATTTCAGTCTTAAAATCTATACTATGAGATCCCAAATTTACTGATTCAGATACTTGCCCAGTATGTTGATTAACTAAACCAGGCACACCAATTCCTATAGTGAATTTAGTATCATTGCCATATTTTAGGATAATTTGATTAATCACTTCAGAAATAAGCTTGCACACTTCATCGACAATCTCTACTTCACCTTGCTTGGTAGAAACTTGAGAATGCGCAATCAGTTCATTATTAGTATTGAAAGCTGCACATAATACTTTTGTTCCACCTACATCTACCCCTATGCTTATACGCGACGGTGTGCTGTGCGTCATAATAAACTCCTTAGAAAAATACTTCTGCTTTGAAGTTGAACCCTATTAAACCAATTAAGTACAATTATTGCACTAAAAGATAAAAATGCAAGACTATCTAATATATTTAATAAAAACATTGAAAAATAAAGGAATCTATAGCCCTAATATTTCATATATAAAAAATAAAATTAGAAAATATTTTACAAAAACATGTTTTAGTATATATTCCAAACTATATATTTATCTGATAGAATATCATGTATAAAACAATGGGCATTAAAAGTGGAACGACGACATGAGCATAAAAACAATAGCGAAGCCAATGATTAATCAATTAATGACAGTGTCTCAAAAAACCATACCTGCCGACGCAAGAATAAATAACAGAATGCTAATATTCAACTATTTATTCCCAAAACAAATACTTTCTAGAGCTATGCTCGTAAGAAAAACAAAATTATCAAAAGCATCTATTTCAACCGTCGTGTACGAAATGCTTGAAGACCACATATTAGTAGAAAGTGGTCAAGAGTCAAAAATAGAAAGAGGTAAAAAAGGTACACTACTCGAAGTAGACGCAAACTATTGGAACATTATAACTATAGATCTTTCACAACCTTGTCTCATACAAGGCGCTGTTGTTAATCTGTGCGGAGATATATTAAAAAGATCGGAAATATCGTTATATAAAAGCACAGATGCGAACTGTGAAAAAATCATAGAAGTTTGCAAAACTCTAATAAATAATTCAAATAATCACATACTAGGAATAGGAATTGCTGTACCTGGGATCGTAGACGATGAAGGAAGAGTAGTTCGCTCATCGAATCTTCAGTGGGAAAATATAAACATTAAAGAAGAGTTGATTAAGCATTTTAATTGTCCAATTATCGTTGATCATGACACGAATAGCGCATTACTAGCCGAAAGATTCTTCGGCAACGGCGTACCAAATACAATATTTATACAGTTATCGTTAGGTGTTGGCGCATCAATATTAATAAATGATGCTATTATCACTGGAATAAATAATTCTGCAGGAGAAATTGGTCATATTACAGTAGATCCGCAAGGACCAGATTGTTCATGCGGCAAAAAAGGATGTTTAGAAACATATATTTCCGCGGAAACACTGCATAGAAAAATGTTTACATCAAATAGAAAACCAGAAGATATATTAGCAGAGGCAGGTAATTATTTAGGAAAAGCTCTCACAACAACAATTAATCTTTTAGACCTAACAGACGTGGTAATTTATGGACCATCCGACATTGTAAATAAGGTATTTATAAGCTCTACAGAAAAAGCAATACAAGAATATGGTCCATACAGTCCAAAACATCCTTGTACAGTAAGAAGATGCACTTGCAACAATGACATAACTCTTATAGGAGAATGTATATCAGTAATTCAAAATAGAATCATGAATCTCTAAGATATAAAAAGCAAAGAAGCAATCAACAAAAAATTAATGTAAAAACTAGTAGCAAAGAAGCACAAAATGAAAATCGACAATTCAAATACCGAAATAATACCTTCACCACAAAACATATCAATATACGCAAAAGATACTATTACGCTTCCACAATCAAGTCATATTAGTTTCATAAATATTAAACCAGACTTAAGAATAACTACAGCAGCAAAACAGCTATGTGAAGATTTGAAAAACAATCACAATTGCAACTGGAGCATTAGCTACTCAGAAGGATATAAAAGCGCTATATCGGCAGCTATTAACAAAAATCTACGTATTCAAGAATATAAAATTTCATCTAAAATCTCGACCAATCAAACACTTATAAGCATAGAAGCTGGGAGCATAGCGAGTATATGCTTTGCAATACAAACTATAAGACAACTAATTATGCAATATGGTCTAATACTGCCATCATTACAAATTCAAGACTTTCCAGAAATACCTGTAAGAGCATATTCTTATGATGTTTCAAGAGGAAGAGTGCCAAAACTTTCATGGTTAAAAACTTTAGTAGACCAGTTAAGTCTATACAAATATAATCAACTTCAACTATACGTAGAACATGTTATCGATTTAGATGACACAATTGAATCCTGGATTGGACATTCACCATTAACTTGTAGTGAGATTATCGATCTAGATGAATACTGCTATGCAAGAGGAATAGAACTCGTTCCAACACTTGCAACTTTTGGACACATGTATGAAATACTAAGAAGTAACTCATATAAACAGCTTGGTGAATTCCCAGAACAATCAGAAAGACCCTTCAGTTTTGTTGAAAGAATGATGCATCATACTCTAAATCCCACTAATCCTAACACTATACCGTTTATATCTAAAAGGATTAAAGATTATGCATCACTATTTAAATCTAATAAGTTTAATATTGGCGCCGATGAGACCTTTGACCTTGGATGCGGTGAAAGTAAAAATGTTGCTGAAAAAATAGGAGTGGCAAATCTTTATTTGTCCTATATTAAAAAGCTATGTGAAAAATTACACGAATTAGATTTGCAGCCAATAATGTATGCTGATATTGCAATAAAACACCCAGAGTTATTAGCTGATATTCCAAAAAATGTTATTTTTGCAAATTGGGATTACTCGGCAAACGTGAATGAAAACAATATAAAACTAATAAAAAGTCAGAATCGCGATCAATACGTATGCCCTGGCACACAATCTTGGAATAGGCTTATACCAGATTTTGACTCTGCTATAAGTAACATATCCAAAACATGTGAATATGGGCACAAAAATCATGTATTAGGATTTTTGTTAACTGATTGGGGAGATTATGGACATATAAACGATCCAATACTCTCACTTCCGTATGTAATAATATCATCGGAATATGCTTGGAAATCTAATAATATTGCAAAAAAAGATTTAATAAACAAGGTAAGTAATGTATTTGCTAACAGAACAAACTCAAACTTACTTAACATTATTAAACAAGCGTCTCATGCACAAGCATTCAGCTGGTCTGACGCTGTACAATTCAAAGAACTTGAATACAATAACGAAAATATAGCAAACGAGGATGTACTATTTTCATTAGGATATCCAAAAAACACTTCCCTAGAACAAGCAAGAAGACGATTCTTAAATGAAAGAGAAGCACAAATATTAAATGCTAAAGAATATAATCGCACTCTATCAGAATGCTCAAAGAGCATCTACGATATAAATGCTTGCAGCGAAAATATAAACTGTGAAAATATAAACAAAGATTTTATAAGCACTAGCATTTTAAACATTCAAGGTCAACAACTGCTCAACCAATTAGGGTTGTACATACTAAACCAGAGATTTACTCTAGCTGAAGCAAAATCTTTTAAAACAAATTTGAACGAATGGTTCACACAATATCAAAATCGTTGGGAATCAATAGGTAAAACGGCAGACTTGTACAGGATACGAGAAGTATTGGATTGGTATATAAAAATACTAGGGATGTGAGAAAAGTATATATTTAGAAAGAATATTGAAACAATAGTTACTTTACTCTGTAGATTACGAAATTGTTCCAAAATCAACGTGTTGTAGAATTATCTTTTGTACAACAACGTACTGTCTCGCAAAACTAAACGTGGTGTGAGAATCTTTCTATCACCTTTAACATTCTCACCATCTATAACTTTTAACAACAAATTTGCCACTTTTGAACCATATTCGCTAGCATCTCGTTGAACAGAAGTTATAGAAGGATATGAAGATTCGCATATAAAACTATCCTCAAAGCTTACTATAGCAGGCAATTTATATGGATAATATCTATGATCGTACAGAGTGTTCTCTTCATAATCTCGCTTTATTAAATACTCCGTCATAGCTTTCAAACTTGCTATGGCTAAAATCTCAGTCTCATAAATAAACGCAGTAGGAGGATCTTCTTGATTCAATAAATCCATAGTTATCCTAGCAGCATTTTCTGGCTTAAACCCAGTATATTCAACGCATATCTTATCAAGATTTTTTTCTGCAGCAAACATTTGGAACGACTTCTGCCTATCTTTACTGTACATAAGCGAGGAGTCTCCAGATATATAAGCTATACGTTTATGTCCTGACTCTAATAAATTATCGAGAATACACCCCATAACTTGCGAATCATCAATCGAAAGCGACAACAACCAATCACTGTCTACTGGACCTCCAGCAAGCACTGCAAAAAGACCAAGTTCTTTCAATCTAGCTGGACGAGGATCATTATCTTGCAGATTTACAAGAATAACACCATCCACACGTTTTCTAGATGCCCAATCCTCATATGTTGCCAATTCTTCCTTCATAGAAGAGCATGGCTGATACAATAATCCATACCGTCTTTTACTTAATGAGGCTTGTGCCCCTGCCATAAAATGAAGCATAAAAGATTCATCTTTTAACTCATCATAAGATCTAGTCGGAGCAAATCCAATAGTCATTGTGCGAGAAGAACCCAAAGCTTGAGCAGCATAGACTGGTCTCCAACCCAACTTCATTGCAGCTTCATTAACTTTCTTTTTAGTCTCAGCAGACACACCAGGCTTGTCATTAATAGCAAAAGACACAGCCGTCTGCGAAATGCCAAGCTCAGAAGCAATGTCTTTCAAACTAATGCGAAGCTGTTTCTGCTTTGAATGCTCACAACAACAGTTGGAATCAGAGTCCATAACTTATCTCCAATTATTTAACTACAATGATGCAGTAAGACATAAATCACATACACGCAAAGTATACAAAAATAAGCAGAACCGAAATTTTATGGGCTCTAGCCTTATTCTATAGTATTTGCACTAAAGGACAGTAATATACTAGTCAAAATGCAACTGAAATAAATAAAGCTTACAAATTTTCTTCAATAGATGAATCTGATACAGCAGTATAGAATCTACAAGAATATGTTTTATCCTCTTTAAGTAACGTATCTATACCTAGAGCAGACAGCTTATCTTTATCCTCAGAAATCTTTGACGTAATAATCGTTGGTCTTAAACCTTGCATCTGAGATTTCATCCACAAATCGCATATTGAACCTCCTGGACCACAAGAACTACGATTCGTTGGATTACCATCACAATCAACTGGAACAACAATGGCAACATTCTTATTCTTAACATTGTCGATACAAGAATAATTCTTATATTCAGCAGCAAATTCCGAAATTATATTTCCAGCTGGTTTTATCTTCCCGCTTTCATCAAAGAGACCGAGAGAGTGTTCAAACTCAGGAAAATCAGACATACTCTTAGGAACATCATGCGAACACCACCATGTTATTCCCCACATACTTCGGCAATCTAAAGCATATTCTATACTCTTTCTGCAAAAATCAGGTACAGAATCATGGTCTAACACGTTTTCTGGAGCTCCTATTTCTTGCAACCAAACCCTTCTATTCGCGTTCATCGCAAAAGCTTGTGCAAGCTCCGACAAATATAGACCATAAGATGCACATTCTTCGCTAGTAGATCCATAACCCTGCGCCATTCCATTAAAAATCCATGAATGAACAACAGTCATATCTCCCTTATTAGCTAACTGCATAGGAGTAAATGGATGATTATTAATGAACCAAGTACCATCATTAACACTGCATAATGATATTCTTCCATTTTGCTTAGCCGAAAAAAGCAATGTATCAAGCCAAGTATCAATCTGAGCAGAAGTTGCATTCATTTTTGTAGGATGAGGATCATCAGATAACTGATTAACTTCATTGCCAAGCGTCAAACCTTTAAACGCACTCTCCTCTGCAAGCTCATCATTTACTGCGCGAATAAGGTTACATTCAGCATTTACTGCCTCGGGATCTACAAACATATTTCCAGAATGCCAAGTAACTATCCAAGAAGGCAAAAAATCAAAGCTAGATAAATGACCTTGCAAAATATCAACATAAACATCTAAACCATTATCGCCAGCTATATGCACCATTTTGCGTAAATCGTCAAGAGCTTTACGATTAATCCACGTTCGATTAGGCTGCATATATGGCCATATTGGAAAAATTCTCACATGATCTAAGCCGAGAGAACTAATTTGCTTAAAATCACTACTAATAGATTCCCAATTCGGATTAAGCCAAGCATGAAACCAATCATGTGAAGGCGTGTAATTTACTCCAAATCTCATTGCCAATTATCCTTTTTTACTAACAACAACATTGTTGTAAGTCATTACTGACTTAAACTGATGTTATAAATTGATTCAATAACGAACAAATTATCCTTTAATTCCACCCTGTTCAAGACCACGGAAGAAGTACTTCTGGAAGCAGCAGAACATTATTATTATTGGAATAAGTGAAACTAATGCACCAGCTGCAATAAGTCTTGGATCTTGAATAAACATACCTTTTAATCTATTCATTCCCAAAGTAAGTGTGTACTGCTTCTCATCCGAAATCACTATTAACGGCCACAAGAAGTCATTCCAAGATCCAACGAATGCAAAAATACCAATAACTGTCATAGTTCCTTTAACTTGAGGAACACAAATATATAAGAATCTCTGCCACAAATTAGCACCGTCTACCATAGCTGATTCTTCTAATTCTTTAGGAATTGATTTAAATGCATTAGTCATCAACAGAATATTTATTGCACCACACAACCCTGGTAGAGCAACAGCAAGCAACGTATTCTGCAAATTCATATTACGTATAATGATGAACTGCGAAATCATAACACCTTCAAGAGGTATAACCATAGTCCCAATAAATATGGAATATACCAGACTACGCCCTTTCCACTTAAGACGTCCAAGTGCATATCCTGCCATTGTGGAAAAAATTACGTTACCTGCGATAGATATAACAGCAACAATCAAAGTGTTAATAATATACCTAAAAACTGGTACTTGCTTAAACACAGACCGATAATTATCCAATGTTGGTGTCTTTGGTATTAAATACGGAGGAACAGCATAAACGTTATCTCCCCTTCCTTTAAAGGAAAGAGATAATTCCCAAACAAATGGACCAACAAGAAGCAAGAACATCAAAATCAATACGACGTATTGAAACGTTTTAACAATAGTTACCCTTGTAGAATGTCGTTGTTTCATTAACGTTCGCCTCGCTTTTCAATAAACCTTTGAATAATTATGAAGGTACTAACAATTACAAGAACAACTAAAGATATAGCGCTTGCATAACCAGTACGAGCATATATTCCAGTACCTTCGCGCTTAATTAACATGGACATTGTTATATCCATTCCACCAGGACCAGCTGTTCCATTGGTCAACACATAGACTTCATTGAACACGCGAAATGCGGAAATCGTTGAAAGCATAGTAATTAACCACATCGTTCCGCGTACCCCTGGCATAGTAACTGAAATAAATTTACGTATTGCTCCAGCACCATCAAGATCTGCAGCTTCATACAAAGATTTATTAATATTTGCCAGCGCAGTCAAATAAATTACCATGTAATAGCCTAAACCTAACCATATAGTAACAAACATTGAGCTAAATAAAATTCCCCAACGATCAGTCAAAAATGGTATTGAGCTATCTATTATATGTGCTGCTTTCAAAACCGAGTTCACTAATCCACTAGAATCTAAGAGATTCGTCCAAATCATACCAACTACTACGGCAGACATTACAACTGGCATGTAGAATGATGTTCTGAAAAATCCCATAATACGTGAATTTCCTTTTACCAGATTCGCAAGAATCAAAGGAAGAATAACCATAAAAGGAACCACGCATACTACATACAACGATGAGTTAATTAATGCAGTTACGAAATATTCGTCCTTAAATAATCTGACAAAATTATCTAAACCCACAAAATGCCCATCGCTTAATAAAGTAGCATTAGTAAAAGCAAGCTTAAAAGTATGCAACGCCGCAATTATTATGAATACAAAAACAATACAAAATGCTGGGAGAACAAACAAATATGGAGCTAAAATCTTAAAAATACTTCTCTTTCTACCAGCATTGCTAGTTTTATCTATTTTATGACATTGCTTTTTTACCAATTCGCCTAATTTCTGCAATGTCCTAGGTGAGTCAGAGTTGAAATTCGACTCTGACTCACCATTGGCGAAGAGTTTCTTATTACTCAACGCTGTAGCCTTTCGGTAGCAAACTTAGCAGCCTTGTCAAGCGCTTCTTTTGCGGTTTGCTTGCCTTGCATAGCTAAAGCTGCCTGAGCTTGAAGGTTGCCATAACCATTAGCATCTGTAAATTCTGCTGGTCGAGAAGAATATCCTCTCCTAACCTGATCAAGAGTAATCTTAAGAGCTTTACCTTCAAGAGTGTGGTCATCTAAGCTACTGAAGTATGGATCATCAAGCCCGCCCTTTGCAGATGGGAACACAGCAGCCTTCTTATCAAAATCAACCTGATTCTTAACGTTGGTAACGAAACGTGCAAAATCAATAGCCTCATCTGGATACTTAGACTTTGAACTAATTCCAAGGAGTTCGAAAGAAAGCGAAGCAGAAATACCATCGTTAGTGATACGAGGACCAACGTCCAACTTAGGATACAAGTCAGGAGCATTCTTCTTAAATCCATCAGCAGAGTATGCAGAACCACCCATAGTAACTAAGTTACCTCTCTGGAAGAAATCAGCTTGCTGACTCCAAGAAGAGTTCAAAGCCTCAGGCGGGATAGCACCTTCTTTGTACAAATCAACAAAGTTCTGCAATTGCTTTACCCCAGCTTTACTGTTGAAAATATACTTGGTGTGATCTTTATTCAAAATTTGTGCACCAGCAGTGACATAATCTTCAGTATTGCTGCCCATTGTTGTACCAAGGTAAACACCTTTGCAAGTGGCTGCAACTTTCTTTCCTGCAGCAAAGTATTCATCCCAAGTAGTAGGAATCTTCTTAGAATCTAGACCACATTTTTGCATTAACTCAGTATTCCAATATGTTGGACCATCGTTAACGTACCATGGAACTCCGTAAGAACCTTCTTCAATACCATTTCCTTTAAGTACTGAGGATTTCCATGCACCTTCATAATACTTTTTCTTCAATTCAGGTGCTTTCTTGGAAAGATTAATTAAAGCACCAGCTTTTGCTAAGCCATAAAGAATAGAGCTTGGACCATCAACAATATCTGGAAGTTCCCCGGCTGCAGCCTGAGTTGAGAGTTTATCCTCATAACCATCAGATGGCTGATCAGCCCATTTAATCTTTACATTAGGATGGGATTTCTCATACTCGGAAATAAGAGAGGTAAAGTATGGAGTATACTTTTCGTTTTTAAGATTCCATGTTTGGAAAGTAATCTCTTTTACTCCATTGGCATTATTCGCGCTTCCACATGCTGTTGCAGCAAGGGCCATGGAGACACAGCCTACAATGGCAGCGATTTTCTTCATTGAAAACATACATTTTTCCTTTCTATGAATAAACTCAATCTTCAAGTAAAAGACACTAAGATACACCTTAAAAAAGGGATATCCACACCTCAGCTTCGAGATTTTAATTAGAAGTACTCTATTCAAGACTTAGCGTAAATCAAATTATCACCAGCTTAACTAAAGCGCTTTAGTTATTAAAGTAACACACCTCCTTTAACAATTCAATATTTTTATAAAAGATTTATATATTAATCAGAATCATATGATTGTGTGACAAACAGAATCCACCATTTGCCACACAATCATAATCACAAAATAATTACATAGACATGTAATTATCCACCTATACCACCAATCCCAATAAATACGAACTACTATAAGTACTAATCACAATGAATACGAATAGTACACAGCTGGAACGGCTTAAGCGACACATGCCATGAATTGTCCTCAAAATACAAACCATGATTCATGCCATGCATTTTAGGCTCTTCCATAAGGTCAACCTCCTGCAATTGGCAGTTAGAAATATCTTTCGAGAGACTTATATCACCATATGCACATCCACCAGATGCTTCATAAAACCGAGCAATAATATCTCCAGAACAATCATCAGCCAGCTTAATCCAATCGATTACAATAGAGCCACTGACATTCAACAACGAAATAATAGATGAAATATCAGGCAACTCATGTATAACAGGCGAATTAAGTCTAGAAGATTGCTCAAGAACACTATCAACATCAGCATCTGCAACCACAGACCAAGCAAATTCATGTGAACCCTGATCAGTATGCGGATCTGGATACAAAGGAGACGAGAGCAAAGATAGACGAACCATAGTTCCATTGGACGATAGCATATCATCTTTGCAGATTGGACTCACATCAGAACCATAAGTTGACGAATTCACAACAGCCAAAGAATAGGACGAGTCAGAAACACGTACGAAACGGTGAGTGCAACTTTCAAATTTCGCATCATCGCTACGAGTATTTTTTGCTATTGGTCGTTCAACCAAGCCATACTGGCACTCATACTGGGCTTTCATACTACACACAGATAATGGGAGATCAACTTTCAGGAACTGCTCAGACGTACGCCATTCAACATTTGCCTTAAAATCAACATTCTTCGAATCTGGTTGCAAAGTAATAGCGGTATGAATCACAACAGAACCATGACGAGCAACAGTTTGTACAATAGCTCCACCAGTTTCCAGATGACTTACAGATTCAATTGACGAGTCATCAATAGGAGAACTAGTCAAAAATGCATCACGCTGAATATCCCACGCATCCCAATGGAATGGTTGATCCTTCAAAAGCTCATAACGCCCCATTCTAGAGCCGCTAGGAATAAGTTCGCGGTTTAACGCAATATCCTTAATAGAAGTTATAGTCCCATCAGTCTGAACAGTAATATGCAATCTGTTATTAACTAATTCTACAATCCCATCATCACCCTGATGAATTTCCGTCTCTTTCGCTTTTAATTGTTCATGCGATTCAGCACTAGAAAGTGACCATAAACCTTTTCTAGAACTATCATACGTAAGTATTTTCGCATTTCGAAGCAACTTCATCGTAGGGTTAACATCATGTATTGCATTGACTAAACCATCTATAAGCTCATGTAACCTAGCAATATCTCTCTGATATTCCTCTCTAGCTTGACGACAAACCCATGCAATAGCAGAACCTGGAAGAATATCATGGAACTGGTTCAATAATAAAGTCTTCCAAATTCTAGTAAGCTCATCGTTATTGAAACGATATTCTGGCGCATACACTCGAGCTAAAACAACAAGATATTCAGCCACACGCAACAATGATTCCTCCATGCGGCAATAACGCTTCATATCTTGCTGAGAAGTAAGAGTTTTCCTGTGCAACTCTAAATACAGCTCACCCTTGAATACTGGTGTATCACCATTTGAATCATCAACAATATCTTCGCGTATTTTTTCAAACAACTCATCAGGAGTGCCGAAATCAATTCTAGGAGCACCCTCTAGATTACGATCGCGCCTAATACGAGCAGTCATTTCACGAGTAGGTCCGCCACCACCGTCACCAAAACCGTACAACAATATTGCATGATCAGATAAATCTTTATCCAAGAAATTGCGCTGAGAATAAATCAACTCATGCATGCTCACAGGAGAACAATATGTATCAGATGGCGGGAAATGAGTTAAAATCCTAGACCCGTCCACTCCCTCCCAAAGGAAGGAATGATGAGGGAATTTAGTGGTATCATTCCAGGAAATCTTTTGAGTTAAAAACCAATCAAAACCAGCGCGACGAGCGAGTTGAGGCCATGCACCAGTATAACCAAAACTGTCTGGAAGCCAAATTCCATGCGGCTCAACACCAAGATGCTCTTTAAAATAACGCTTACCAAAAGTCATTTGGCGAATCAAAGATTCACCGCACGGCATCATACCATCGGACTCAACCCACATACCTCCAACAGGTATAAAACGTCCTTCCTTAATCCTATTTTTCATACTCTCAAACAAATCAGGATGTTCGTTTTCCAGCCACTCATATTGTTGAGCAGAACTCATAGCATAAGTGAAATCAGGATCCTCATCCATAAGAGCTAAAACGTTAGATACTGTGCGTGCAACTTTCCTGTGCGTCTCGCGCACAGGCCACAACCATGCTGAGTCAATATGAGCATGTCCAACAGCAATATGCCTTAGAGAACTTGCCGCCGCGGGCTGACTTAATACATTAGACAACATATTACGAGCATTTTGAACAGTAGAAGAATCATGTTCATCATATGCATTTAAGGAGCGCTGTAAAGCTTTAGCTAGTTTCCAGTAACGCGGATTATCATCATTCAATTCTCGCATCAAAGAACTTACAGTCTCAAGATCCATATAATAATCAAAAATATTACGATTAAAAACGGTAACGTCAACATATTTCAACATATATTGGCATTCTGTATTTCCAGTCGCACACTCACCTAAATCAGTAGGAGAAAATGGAGTAGGTCCTTCAACATATGGATTTGATGCCGCTTCCATGTATAGAATAAAATTACCATCGTCATCCAGATCGATATTACTAGTCCCATCTGAATCAATTAATGGAATCCAAGAATTACGAGGATTAGCAGTCTTTATAGCGGTACCGTCTGCACGATACACCAATCCTTCTGATTGAAAACCAGGGCCACGCGAAGAAAGCCATCCAAGATCAACATTTAGCTCAACTTTGCGACCCTTTACCTTTGAAAGATCAATCGACCCTGATATCTCAAACCACGTTGTGCCCCAAGTTGTTCCCCAAACACCAGGAACGTTAAATGGAGTAAAATCGATCAATCCAGACTTCACTTGTTTAATAAAAGAGTCAGCAGGAATAGGCTCTCCTGGAATATCATAAGAACGCAAATTACAATGCGATACAACAGAATGAATGTATGGCTTTACTCGCTGCTGCATTACACGATTACAACGATCCAGCTGCTGCTTTGGCAATAAGAACATTGGCAACCTCTCCTTCGAAGTTTACGACAATTAGTGCGTTTATTGATTATTATGTTTTATTTATAAATCATAATAATCTAAAGCGCTTTAGTTTGTTCACATTGCATCATTGTACACCTTTGGACTTATCGGCGTGTCTTCAAACATACCAATGAATTTTAGAAATTAACTACTATTTTCTTTTCTATTTTCCAACAATGAACTAAACTGGTTTAGTACACCAATGAAGGTAGACATAATTGAAGAGATAATACAAAGAAAATAAGCATATGTAATTACAAAAAATACAGGTTACATCTCGATTTTTAAACTGAAGGGCTGAACATGGAACTTATTCAAAACAGCTGCACACCTAAGAACATGCTTCCCATATCAATAAAAGGATTGATAGGCAAAATATACGAATGCTGTGGGATTAAAAATAAAAAATGGGCGGAAACATTTGAATGTGCAATAACTAATACATGGATTCGCACATTGAACACTCACGAAAACAACACCACATTTGTTATAACAGGAGATATACCAGCAATGTGGCTACGTGATTCAAGCGCACAAATACGCCCCTACCTTCTTTTAGCGAAAAACGACCCCAACATTGCAAACACAATAGCAGGCGTTTTAAAACAACAATTCATTTATATAAACATAGACCCATATGCCAATGCTTTCAACGAAGAACCGAACGGCGCACATTGGGACACTAGCGACAAATCCAACTTTTCATCAGCATGGGTTTGGGAAAGAAAATTTGAGTTGGACTCTTTATGCTACCCAATACAATTAGCATGGCTTTTTTACCTTAATACAAACCGTACAGATCATTTTGATTCATCATTCATTCAAGCAGCAAAAACGATCTTGAACACACTTCAAACTGAACAAGACCACGCAAATTCGCAATATTTCTTTACACGAAATTGCGACATACCTACAGAATCCTTAATCAACAATGGACGCGGAACAGCAATAAAAAATACTGGAATGGTGTGGTCTGGATTCCGTCCAAGCGATGATGCATGCACATACCACTATCTAGTACCAGCAAACATGTTTGCAACAGTAATACTCGACTATTTACAAAAGATTTTTACCTATGTAATACCAAGTAAAGATCTCAAGCAGAAGGCAGAAAAATTATGTAACGATATTCAAAAAGGATTAATAGAATACGGAAAATGCACCAATATAGAAGGGAAAGAAATCTGGGCCTACGAAGTAGACGGACTAGGAAATAGATTAATAATGGATGATAGCAATGTTCCTAGTTTATTATCGGCGCCATATCTTGGATATTGTGCTATTGACGATCCAACCTATTTGGCTACTCGAGAAACAATTCTAAGCGAAGAAAATCCATACTACTACCGAGGATCTTTAGCACAAGGAATAGGATCCAACCATACACCTAAAAACTACATATGGCCAATCGCATTATGTATACAGGGATTAACAACAAACAACAAACAAGAAAAAGAACAAATCCTCAATACGCTTGTAAACATAGATGCTGGCACTCATATGATGCATGAGGGAATAAATGTGGACGATTCTACACAATTCACAAGACCATGGTTCTCTTGGGCAAATATGATGTTCTGCGAGCTTCTGCTTAATTATTACGGATTCAACATAAAAATCTAAAAATTTTAAACTCTCGTCAACAGATTTAAATAACAAATGACTCTGTTGATTCAATTTTAAAATTACAATCTACGAAAGGACAATAATGCAAGATTTTGAAACAACTAAATATACGTTTGGCACACAAGCCAACAGAATATTCATGGCAGAACAAACAAAACAATTACTTGATTTCGCAAAAAACTTCCCAGCACCAATAGGAGGGTCAGGATGGCTCAACACAGACGGAACACTAGATAAAACACGCGGAGTACAAACATGGATTACAGCACGAATGACTCATGTTTACTCAATAGGAGAAATGTTAGGATACAAAAAAGCGAATCAACTTGTTGAACGAGGACTCGACGGACTATTAGGTCCTTTACACGATAACGAACACGGAGGATGGTATCCACAAGTAAGTTGGAACAAAGAACCTGAAAAAGACAAAATTTGTTACACTCACGCATTCGTCATACTAGCCGCATCAAGCGCACTACTAGCAGGACATGAACGAGCAAAACAACTATTAGAAGATGCATTAAAAGTATTCGATAAGTACTTCTGGAATAATGAAATAGGTTTAACAGTAGACACATGGGATACAAGCTTCAATAAGCTTGATTCTTATCGCGGGCTTAATGCAAACATGCATACAACAGAAGCATTTCTTGCAGTAGCTGATAGCACAGGAGATGAAAAATATAGAGAACGCGCAAAGCGCATAATCAGCCACGTAATCAATTGGGCATCTAACAACAATTGGCGAATACCAGAACATTTCAACGATCAATGGCAAGCAGACTTAGAATATAATAAAGACAAAAAAGATGACCAATTTAAACCATACGGTGCAACACCAGGTCATGGAATCGAATGGTCAAGATTAATACTCCAATGGGCATACAGTTACTATAAGGAAGATTGCAAACAGCGAAGAGAAGCATTAAACGCTGCAGAAAATTTGTTTAACCAAGCATTAAAAGATGGATGGAATGCCGATGGGCAACCAGGTATCGTATACACAACAGATTGGAATGGAAAGCCTATAGTCCACGACCGTATGCATTGGACACTAGCAGAAGCCATTAATACATCATCAACGCTTTACAGAATCACTAAAAATAAGCAATATGCTACTTGGTATAAAGAATTCTGCAAATATCTAGACTACTCAGTCATTGATCATTCTAACGGTTCGTGGTTCCATCAACTCGATGATAAAAACAATGTTTTAAATACTGTATGGCCAGGAAAATCAGACGCTTATCATGCTTTCCAATCCACTCTGATTCCATTTATAGATCCGACGTGTTCTATAGCAAGTGCTATATACAGAGAGCAACTTGATTAATAATAAAATATTGTTAATTTATTAATTTAATAATCCACATTGCAATTAAATCTGCAGTGTGGATTATTTCATCACATACACTCCAAATATTCCACAAATACGTATGAAAATATGAAAATAAGAAACGTTAAAAAGTAAAGTAAACAGCATTAGGACGTAAATACAATATTGATACACATTATAGAATTTGCGACTGAAGGTCTTTTCGAGCGCTTTCCATTTTAGTGATTTGACCTAAAAGAGTAAGCTTTTCTTGACAATCAGGAAGCTTACTCATACGAACTTTAAAAGCTCCGATTTTTCGCATAAAACCAACGTCTAAAAGCTTAATAAGCAACTCGTTTGCGTACTTTTGCTCTTCTTCACTAGGAACGCGCAAAAGATCAGATGGTCCGCCTTTAGTGCCTTCGCCGCCATAGTCGTAAGCAACCGACGAGTTAAGCGAAGAAGCGCTACTTAAGCCCTTGCTTAAAGACAATGGAAGAGGCATTACAGAAAGCTCGTTAATAACACCTTCTAACATAGGGCCAGCAGCTTTAGTTATAATATGAAGCCATAATCCTTGACTTACATTTGAAGTAGGCAATCCCCCAGCTGCCACAAAAGCCTGAAAAAGCGTTCTAAAAACTGGCGTAATAAAATTATTCAAAGTAAGCTGCGCAAAAAGCTGACTGTTAAACGCTAAAGGAGATTGCATAAGAACAGCCATAAATTGCTGCTCACACATAAACACGGAATCGTCAACCTTATAGTAACTTTGATTTTTGTACGCGCTTCTAAGCATAGCTGTTTTTATAGCAGCTTCATTCATGCTTTGAGAACGCTGATCAAATACGCGAGAATCCGCGGAAACGATAGAAGAATAGCTTTTAGAATAAGCGTCATCGTCTATAACATGCAATCGCCTTCTATTAGACTCCACTTCCCTACGCATAACGTCTAAATCAACACCAATATTTCTAACAGCTTTCCTAGTGTACAAGTCCAACAAAGACCTATCTCGAATTTGCGCAACAAGAGGAGCAACCGCCTTAACAGCACCCATCTGCCCTGTTGCAAAAGACGTGTCAAACTTACGAATAACAGTGTCGATTACAAAATCGTAAAGAGGATTAGCGCGCGCAATCAAAGATCGAACAGCCTCATCTCCCCTTTGAATACGCAAATCACAAGGGTCTAAATTGTTATCTGCAACAGCAACAAAAGTCTGTGTTAAAAACGCTGAATCTAAGCCAAAAGCATGTAACGCAGCTTTCTGACCTGCAGCATCTCCATCGAAAGTAAAAACAATACGCGAACTAACTTTTTGACCTTCTACTTTTACAGGCCCCACAAGCTGAATCGCTCCCAAAGAATCGTCTGCAATAAGACGGCGAATAATCTTCGCATGCTCCGCACCAAAAGCCGTTCCACAAGTTGCAACAGCAGTATCTACACCAGCTAAATGGCAAGCCATAACATCCGTATAGCCTTCCACAATCACAACTTGACGCTTTTTAACAATATTCGACTTAGCAATATCAATTCCATAAAGAACCTGCGTTTTTCTATACAACACAGTATCTGGAGTGTTAATGTACTTTGCACTAATAGAATCGTCGTCATAAAGCTTTCTAGCACCAAAACCCAAAGTTCTGCCTGTAGAATCGCGAATAGGCCACGTTAATCTGCCTCGAAAATAATCGTAAATTCCGCGCTGACCTTGGCGCGCTAAACCTGCGTCCAATAATTCTTGACGAGTAAAACCCTTATTAGACAAATATCTAACTAGAGTATCCCAACTATTCGGCGCATATCCGCAACCAAAACGTTCACATTGCGCTTGAGTAAAATTACGGCCAGCAAGCAAACTACGAGCTGGAGCTGCTTCTTTAGAGTTGATTTGGGACACGAAAAAACGCTGAGCTTCCTCATTTGCTTCTATAAGACGAGCACGCTTAGAACCTGCGTGAGCACTATCTTTACCAGCTTGCGATTGGTCATAATGAACTTCAACGTGGTATCGATCTGCCAACAGTTCTACTGCCTCGCGAAAATCAATGTTTTCTTTTTGCTCAACATACTTAAAAACATCTCCACCAGCACCGCAACCAAAGCAATGCCAGACACCTAAGCCTGGACGAACGCTAAAACTAGGCGTTTTTTCATCGTGAAACGGGCAAAGCCCCACAAAAGTACCCGTCCCAGAAGGCTTAAGCGTAACAGTTGCAGATACAATATCGTACAAATCTGCAGCAGCGCGCACACGCTCAACGTCTTCTTTTACAATCATTCCAGCCATAATCTCTAGCTTATCGCAAGCCGAAGGCTATAGACACTCTATTCATAAAAGCGTAAAAGCGTTGATTTAGCACAAAGCGGCATGAAGAGCTGTAGCCGATCCATCTGTAAGACTTGCAACTTGATCAATCGCAACTCTTAAACGCTCGCCTTCGCTAGAGCAAGTATTCCAATCACTTATAAACACAGCTTCCATAGCATCGTGCGCTCTTGGAGACTTGCTCATAAAAACTTCAACCAAATCTGTTAGAATCTTTTGCTCACGCTTATAAAACTCGCGCTCTCTAGGTTGGATTATAAAATGCACAGCCAAGCTTTTAAGAACGATTATCTCGTAAGATGTTTCTGGCGGAATAACAACATTTGCGCGGTAGCGAATCAAAGCACCGCTCCCATATTTTTCTCGAGTTGCTCTCTCAACTGAGCTTGCAAACCTGCCGATTAAAGCACTAGTAATATTCTTTAAGTGAGCGAGAGACCTTCTAGAACCGTCATAAGAATCGGGGAACATGTTAAGAGCGCGCAAACGCTTAAAAGCCGCCAAAAGACTATCCGCATCCCACTGGCTGCCATACCAATTATGAGCTTCTTGAACAACTTGATCCGCAACGCTTGAATCCCAAACAAGCTCCGTATTAAAAGCGCCAGTCACAATCGCGTCTTCAATATCGTGAACACTGTACGCAATATCATCGGAAAGATCCATAATCTGGCATTCCATAGGTTTTAATTCGCGAGGAGAGCCAGACTTTAGCCAATCAAAAACTTCCCTATCGTCTGGGTAAACGCAGAATTTTAGGTCACGCTCGCCTTTATCGTGCGCTTTTGCTTCATCAAAACCCCAAGGATATTTAACAGCAGCATCCAAGCTTGCACGCGTAAGATTTACTCCTGCACTAGCGCCATTTTCTCTAAAAACTTTAGGCTCTAAACGCGTTAAAAGTCTAAGAGTTTGAGCATTTCCTTCAAAACCACCAATATTGCTGGCGATTTGAGCAAGCGCGCGCTCGCCATTGTGACCAAAAGGCGGATGACCTAAGTCATGAGCTAAGCAAGCACAATCTACAACATCTGGATCCGCGCCAAGCATCGAAGCAATCTGGCGACCAATTTGCGCAACTTCCAACGTGTGCGTTAAGCGCGTTCGAGCAAAATCGTCGGAACCTGCTACAAGCACTTGGCTTTTAGCGCCGAGTCTTCTAAGCGCTGAAGAGTGGATTATTCTGGCTCTGTCTCGTTCAAACGGAGTGCGAGCGCGCGTGTGGTGAGGCTCGCTAGCCCATCTCTCAGTATCGTGCAAGCTGTATTCGCCAACAACTTCGTTATCGGAAGTAATCACATCGTTACACATTAAAAACCTCTTCAACTAATCGCAAGCCGCAAATCGAAAAATACTTAGATTAAGCTTTTTTCATCCAACATTTTTATGTCTTTTTTAGGCAAAACTTCGTAAGCATTCTTATACAATCGAGGAACTCTAGGGCCAATCCCAGTCATAATCTCGTAGCTTATTGTTCCTGCAGCAGACGCCCAATCGTCTGCCGTCGGCTCCGCATATTCTAAGCCTCTTCCTGGCCCAAAAAGCCTGACTGTATCTCCTTCTTTAATCCCAAGCTCTTTAGCACTGCCTTTTAAGTCAACAATAAATTGATCCATGCAAACGCGCCCCGAAACATGCAAAATCCTAGCACCGTTATTAGTTTCTACGCGCACTGGTCCTCCAGGCTTATTAACATGCCGAGATCCTTGCATATCGTATCCGCTAGCGGCGCGCAAAATGCCATCCGCATAGCCGAGTGGAACGATTGCCGTGCTTGTATTGTCTGGCGTTAAATACGTGCGGCCGTACGAAATGCCGTGACCTGCTTCTACAGATTTAACTGTTCCTAATTGCGCTTGTAAAGTCATAGCTGGACGCAAGTCGTAAGTTTGAGGCGCTCCCATAACAGGGTCTGGCTCGTATCCGTACAATCCAATTCCTGGGCGAACAAGCTCAAATCGTATCTCTGGTCTGTTAAGAGTTGCAGCCGTATTAGCTAAATGTCGGATTTTAGGCTCCAACCCAGCTTCGCGCATTCTGCGAGTAAAATCGTGGAATTGCTCAATTTGCCTATCTGTAGATGCCACAAACTCTGGAACGTCTGGGCAATCAGCAACAGCCAAGTGACTCCATTGCCCAATAACTTCGATTAATCCCTGGCTAGAATATTCACTAAGTTTTTCTAAAGCATCACTAAAGCCTGCAGGCGTAAAACCGTTTCTGCCAAATCCTGTATCTACCTTAACGTGTACGCGCGCGGTAGTGCAAACCGATTTAGCAGCGAGCGCAACAGCATCAATTGAATCAAGCGAGCCAACAGAAATATCAATATCCGCGTTTATTAAATCAGCAAAAAGAGACGTTGGAGCGCTGGTGAGCCACGTAAGAATACGGCATCTGCTTGAATCAATTCCACACGCGCGAAGTCGCAAAGCCTCGTAAGGCTGAGCTGTGCCAAGCCAAGTTGCTCCTCCTGCTAGAGCTGCAAGCGCACTAGGAATAAGCCCGTGACCATAAGCGTCTGCTTTAACAACTCCCATAACTGCTGGCGACTTTTGCCCAGGCTGCAAATCTTTAGAAACACGCTCAATCAGCGTTCGCATATTATCCCTGAGCGCTTTTAAATCAACGATTACCTGACCCGGGTATGTACTTAAGGCGCGAGCGTAGTTTTCTTGCAAAATCGCTTGTATACTCGAATTTTTACACATATCTCACGCCTTTACTTTTAGTTTTTAGCTTTATGTTTAATTTTTACTTTTATATTTATTTTTTGTCTACTATATCTGCAACTAATTTTGACTTACATTTTAATACTGCAAATACAGCAAATACCGCTAATACCGTATTACATGATTATGCGAGCGCAACCATTGATACGCGATTCTAGTTGCACTATGCGCGCGATCTGGAATCACAACAAGACCACACTTGCTAAAGCCTTCTCGCAAAATAACTTTTTGCATAATCAAGTTGTCGGGATGAGTGTCGATTCTAACATTAGAGTAGTTGAGCTTAGCCCATTTTAAACACTCTCTTGCCATTTTTGGCTTGACTCCCGAAGATGCAAGTCGATGGATTGTAACGTATGGCAAAACGTCATCTAGCCACGCTCCGTCAATCTTTGCGTAGACTTCATCAAGGCCCTCGCACAGTGCAAATTGCGCCAAAATGCGCTCATTGCCAAAATCTGGGTCCGTGTCTACAAGAAGATTAAAACGGTTCAAACGAATATCTTCTATAACACTAGATGTTAGAGGAAAACGATCTCCCCATTGATGAGGATTGCCATTATTTGCCATAAATACTCTTGCTCTCTCATAAATATTTTCAATATCTTTTAGATCGCTAAGAGATGCTTTCCTCAATCTTATTTCACACATACACCCCCCTATGCTTAGAATATGGCGATTCTACAGTATTACACAAACGAACGCAACAAGTCACACAATCTTACGCTCAAAAGGATCGGAGCTAATGCCCTTGTCTAAAATATCTTTGCACCATTGACGCGCTCCAAACAAACTATGATCGCGGTAGTTTCCGCAAGACTCAATAGTTGTAGCTGGAACATCTTCCCAAGTAGCTTTGTACGCAATAAATTCAAGCGATTCCTTCAACGCGCGCGCAACATCTTCCGTGCTATGAGTGCCCCAAGTTAAAAGGTGGAATCCTGTACGGCAACCAAATGGAGAGCAATCAATGTAACCTTCAATGCGCTGACGCAAAAGAACAGCAATCGTATGCTCAATCGTATGCAAAGCGCCCGTAGGAATAGCCTCTTGGTTAGGCTGAGTTAAGCGAATATCGTAATTAGAAATAACGTCTCCATTCGGGCCTTTTTGCGTGTCAATATAGCGAACATATGGAGCTTTAACTTTAGTGTGATCAAGCTCAAAGCTTTCTGGACGAGGAGTCGGCTGATTGTTTTGATTTTCGCTCATTTTATCTTTCCTAACTTGTAATACATGCGCAAAATGTATGCGTAAATATGCATAAATAACGATTACTAAATAATATTAGACGCTATTCTTGCCAAACACACATAAACGCGAATTTAAAAAATATTTTTTATTGACTTACAAAGCTTATTACTTACAAACTTGCAAGACTTACAGATACAGACTTACAAAGTAGCAGCATCAATAAGTTCACGCGTGTAGCTATGTTTTGGATTAGTTAAAATTTGACTTACATTCCCAGATTCAACAACAACGCCATCTTTTAGAACAACAACACTAGACGCCAAATGCTGAATCATACCAAGATCGTGGCTAACGAATATGCACGCCATATTAGGGCGATTTGCACGAATCACATTAAAAGCATCTAAAATTCTTGTGCGCTCAGCAACATCGATTGCGCTCATTGGCTCATCTGCAACCAAAACTCTAGGATTATTGATTAGCGCGCGCGCAATCGCAACGCATTGAGCTTGTCCGCCAGAAAGCTCGCAAGGGTATCTTTTGCTAAAAACATTAGGATTTAATCCAACTAAATTCAAAACATCATCTACTTTAGAATCAATAACATGTGAATCAATAACATGTGAATCAACAGTATTTGAATCAACAGTATTTGAATCAGAACTCATGTTTTTACGCCATATTTCAAGCGGCTCAGAAACACTTTTTCTAACTGTCCAACGCGGGTCTAAAGCTGCAAAAGGATGCTGAAATACAAGCGAACATTGTCTTCTCATATTTACGTAAGCAGAATCTTTTAAACTTGATTTTTTAGCATTTTTAGCAGTTTCAACAACTTTGCCGCAATACTCTATTCTTCCTTCGCTTATTTCTTGCAATCCAAGCAAAGAACGAATCAAAGTTGTTTTACCACTTCCAGATCCGCCAATTAGCGCTAAAGATTCGCCAACTCTAAGATTAAAATCAACTCCTTTTAATGCTTCAACGCGCGTCTTTGAACTTCCTAAAACAACGTGAACGTTTTTAGCTTTAAAAATGCAATCATCTTTAGAAGAATCATTCTTATTTAAATCGCTTTTACAGTCAAGGCTTAGATCATTATTATCTAAACTTAAATCATTTTTACTAAGACTTAAAGCGCGCGCCGCAAGAACAAGCTGTTTAGTAGAGCGCACCTTAGGATTTTCTAGCAATTCACCAACACGCGCACTATCGACTAATCGCCCAGAATCCAAAACATAGCAACGAGTAGCAGCGCGAGAAAGTACCGAAAAATCGTGAGTAACAAAAAGCATTGAAGCGCCCATATTATCAACTAAAGAAGTGAGCATATTTACAACATCTTTTTGCGTAACAGAATCAAGAGCAGTAGTCGGCTCGTCTGCAAGAATCAACTTAGGGCAAGTTATAAGCGCTGTAGCAATTCCAACTCGTTGCATTTGCCCGCCCGAAAGCTCAAAAGTGCGCTTATTCAAAATATTCGCGCCTAAACCAACTTTTTCAAGCATAACTTTAACGCGATTTTGAATATCGTCTTCGTCTAAATTGTAATGAAGCCTAAGAGGTAATGCGATTTGCTCGCTAACACTCATAACGGGGTTAAGAGCACGATCCGCCTGCTGAAAAACAACGCCAACATACTTGCCACGAATGTTTGCAAGCGCAGAATCGTTAGCGCCAACAGTTTGGGCATTGCCAACATGGCAAGAGCCAGTGATTTTGCAATTAGACGGAACTAGGCCAATCGCAGCTCTTAAAAGCATTGATTTACCAGAGCCAGAAGATCCAACTAACCCAACGCGCTCACCATCTTTAACGTTAAGTGAAACATCACTTAAAATGCGCGAAGATCCAATGCTAAGAGATAATCCTTTTATATCAAGACTCATTCTTAGACTCCCTATTTGCTGGATTTGTAACACTTCTTAAAACATCGCCAAAAAGATTAAGAGCCAAAACTGTTAAAGTAACAACAAGACCAGGCCAGAGAGCCGCAAGCGGATAAACGTGAATCAAAGTAACCGAAGTAGAAAGAACACGACCCCAGCTCGGCACTCCCGAAGGAACACCAACACCTAGATAAGTCAATCCGCTTTCCGCTAAAATAACAGTTCCTGCAGAAAGCGAAAGCTGAACGGAAGCAATTGGCAAAATATTAGGAAGAACATGCTTTAGTAGAACGTAACTTCTGCTAGCGCCATTAGAAATCGCGCAATCAACATAGTTAGACTTAAGAACAAGAACAGCACTTGGACGTAAAATACGCGCGAGATTTAAGCCGTAGCCGAATCCGCATGCAAGCATGATTACAAGAACGGACGCTCCAAGAGGCACAGCAAGCATAAGCGCAATCAAAACCGTTGGAATAGAAATTAAAGCATCTACTGCCATAATGCTTACGGAACGAATTTTTTGAACACGGCAAATCGTAAAGCTTAAAATCACAAACCCAACAACGCTTGCAATCACAATTGTTGAAATAACAAGCAAAATCTCTACTCTAGAACCAGCCATAAGCCAACTAAGCATATCTGCACCCGTGCCATCTGTGCCAAGCCAATGCTTTAGCGAAGGCTTTTGCCATACCTGGTATCCGTTTGTTTCTAGAAGAGAATAAGGCGTCCACACAAAAGAAAGCGCAGCTACAAAAATCCACAAGCACAAAACAATACAAACAAATTTTCCAATAATTCCGCACCAAATGCGGCTTAAAAACTTAATCATTGCTTGAATCACTCCCCACTTGAATCTTGGCTAAGTCTTGAATCCAACAAACGATGCAACACGTCAATCGCAAACCCAACAAGCAAGAACAATGCAGAAAGCATAAAAAGATTGCCTTGAACAGATATAAGATCTCGCAAACCAACATCGCGCACAAGACCCATACCCATTCCAGGAAGCGAAAACAGATTTTCAATAACCATTACGCCCATAATCATGTGCGCAAAAGTCAAGCCGATTACAGACACAAGCTGCGGCAACGCTAATCGCAAGCCGACTCTCCAAATCATTTGCTTTTTAGTCATTCCACAAGCCATAGTCTGCAAAGCAATATCGCTATTAGAAATCTGTTCTAATGATGCTGCAGTGTAACGCATAAAACCAGATCCAACAATAATGCCAACTGTTAGCGCTGGAAGAATCAAAGACAAAAACGCACTACCAAAATCACGCCAACCATCTGTTGGAAAACCTTGAGTAGGGAAAAGCTCCACCAAACCAATACCCTTGCCAAAAATCATGATTAAAATCATTCCACCCCAAAGAGCTGGAACAGCTCCTGCTGTAATAGCACAAAACCTTGCGACTACTTGCGAAGCCTTGCCAGAATGCAAAACTTGCAAACATCCAAGAGGAATACCAATTGCGAGCGCAATTAAAAGTCCAAGGAAAATAAGTGGAAAAGTTATACTAGCACGCATAGCAATAGTGGATGCAACGGAGCGACCAGTGAGCATTGAAACACCAAAGTCGCCTCTAAAAACGCCAAAAATCCACTCTAAATATTGAACAAAAAGGGGCTTGTTTAATCCTAAATCGCGTCTTAATTGCTCAACTTTTCCATCTGGCGCGTTTAAGCCAGCCATAACTTGAGCAACGTCTCCAGGTAAAACTCTAAGAGCAAGAAATACGATTGCAGAAATAAATAGCAGCGCTACAAAAAACAACGTGATGCGTCGAAGAATCATGCGCTTCATACAAACCCCTTACTTAATCTAGTGTTCCGAGAATTTCCGCATTAACTCCGCTTTTTGTAGCTCTATGCACCATCTTGAGCTACAAAACCCGTCAACTATCTCCGCACTTTGTAGTCCAACACGCCGTAAATCAGCAACATTCTCGGGAGAATTTAGAGCAAATCAGCTAAGTCGCAAGTTGTATAGCGGCAAAAGAACTTGATTAATATCAAAAGGCATGCCTTCAAGATTCTTTACCTTAGCTGTAACAACCTTATAATTAAGCAACCAATCTGCAGGAGCATCCTTGCTAACAATTCTCGCAGCCTTGGCAAGAAGCTTATTAGACTCCTTAGTATTCGCGCAAAGCATTGCCTTAGCATACAAATCCTGAACCTGCTTATTGTTGTAACCGTAGTAATATTTAGGATCTGCCCACTGGCCAAAATCATGGCTTTCATTGTGATCTACCATAGACAAATCGTAGTTTTTATTGTTATAAACGTCGTGAAGCCAAGTAGTAAATTCTACAATGTTTACCTTCAGATCAATGCCAATCTTCTTTAGCTGAGATCTCAACTGATCACCAAGTTGCGTTCCATAAATATTCGGGTACGTAAGTGAAAGATGCAAAGGATTTGATTCACTAAAACCAGCTTCCTTCATCAATGACTTAGCGCGCTTAACATCATGAGTGTAAATATTAGTCAAATCCTCATATCCCGGGTCAAGAGAAGGAATTGGACCACCCAACAAAGCATCCGTGCCTCCGCGTGAAGCAATAATTTGCTTATGGTCAATCGCATATCGAATCGCTTGGCGCACGCGCTTATCTTTAGTTCGTTCACCATTCATGTTCATAGCAAGCACAAATTTATCGGTACTGTTTCCAGCTTTAACAACATAGCGCTTTGTATCTGCTTTAAAAGTCTTAGCAAGCTGACCTGAAATAGGAGCCAAAGCTTGAACAGCTCCAGAAGAAAGCGCATCTACAGCAGCAACATCATCCACAAAATAGCGAACAACAACTTTTGATGTTCTAGGCTTATTAATACCCTTGTAGCATGGATTTGCCTTTAACACAACACGGTCATTCGGCACAAACTTTTCTACCAAATACGGGCCAGATCCAACAGCTTGAGTTTTAGCATCATAATTCGCAAGCTTATCGAAGACTAAGCCAGCTCTAGAGCACAATGCCCACAAAAGTTTTGCGTTTGGCTCTTTAAGCTTGATTTCAAACGTGTAATCATCTTTAGCTTTAGCGGATTCAACTTTTCCAACCATGTTTGATCCGCGATATTTCTTTGCAACAAGCTCGTTAAAAGACCACTCAGCATCTTTAGCAGTAAGCCTGTGCTTGTTAGAAAACACGACTCCCTTACGCATGTGGAACGTGTACTTTAAGCCATCTTTGCTTATTTCCCAACTCTTTGCAAGGGATGGAACAACCTGATTTTTAGTATTTCTAGCTACAAGACCTTCATACACGTTTCCAATCAATAACTGTTCCAAGGAAGAGCCAGATTGATTGCGAATATCGAGATTTGTAGGAGCAAGTTTTAATCCAATTGACACAGTTTTATTTGACACTTGTGTAGAGGATGTTTGACTTGCAGGATTTTTTTGCGGACCTGTAAACGTTGCAATAATAGCGCTAACCACTGCAATTACTACGATTGCTACAGAAACAAGCCAGAATTTTCCTAAACCACGCTTATTAGTTTTATATCCCCTTTTAGACGCAGCATTAAGCGAAGCATCTGTACTAGAACTAAATTGCGATTGTTCTGCGTTTTCTTGCCCATAGAATTTATCGGTCGCGTCGTTATTGTACGCGCCATCTTTGGGTTCTTTGTTATCCATTCAACAAACCTTTCTGGATTGTAATTAGATACATTATTTATATTTAATTTATATTTATTCTGTTTTACAGCTCGTCGCTTTATCTAGCTGCAACTTTCGCAACCATAAAGTCAACGGCAAACACAATCGTATCCGATTCACAAGTCAAACGAAGATGCGGTGAGTCTAAACAACACATTGCATATTTGCATGATTTTTCATATATTTTAAGCCTATTTTATTACCATATATCCTACGAATGTGGTTAAATGCCAACAGACGTAAACTTGCAAACGTGCGCAAAATCCTAAAAAGATTAGAATCACGCTAGCTTGCATATTAACAAAATACATACGTTTAATAGATGCATGAAAATGTGTAGTATAACAATGTACAACATAAAAATGCGTTTAATAGGTTTAGTAAAAAGCGAGGAATAATGGCAGAGAACTTGAATACTACGGTAACAGTAAACGAATCCTCGGATCCGCAAAATAACGGCAGCCAAGACCGCACTGCTCTAAATCGCCAGCTTGCACAAATGCTTAAGGGCGGCGTGATTATGGATGTTACTACTCCGGAGCAGGCGCGAATTGCTGAAGATTCTGGAGCTTGCGCTGTAATGGCGTTGGAGCGTATTCCTGCCGATATTCGCGCGGCTGGCGGAGTTTCTAGAATGAGCGACCCAGCTATGATTCACGGCATTCAAGAAGCTGTGTCTATTCCTGTTATGGCAAAATGCCGTATTGGTCACTTTGTTGAAGCGCAGGTGCTTGAGGCTATTGAGATTGATTACATTGACGAAAGCGAAGTGCTTAGCCCAGCAGACGACGTTTACCACATTAACAAGCGCGATTTTGCAGTTCCATTTGTTTGCGGTGCAAAAGATTTGGGAGAAGCTTTGCGCAGGATTAACGAGGGTGCTTCCATGATTCGCACAAAGGGCGAGCCTGGAACTGGAGATGTTATTCAAGCTGTGCGCCACATGCGCATGATGAATTCCGCAATACGCAAGCTTACAAGCATGCGCGAAGATGAGCTTTTTGAGGAAGCTAAGACTTTGCGCGTGCCTTTCGATCTTGTAAAGTACGTTGCACAAAACGGCAAACTTCCTGTTGTAAACTTTGCAGCTGGCGGTGTTGCAACCCCTGCAGACGCTGCTTTAATGATGCAGCTTGGTGCAGAAGGCGTGTTTGTCGGCTCTGGCATCTTTAAGTCTGGCGACCCAGCAAAGCGCGCTGCTGCAATAGTTAAGGCCGTGACTAACTACAAGGACGCTAAGATGATTGCTAAGCTTTCCGAGAATTTGGGCGAAGCAATGGTTGGTATTAACGAGCAAGAAATCAAGCTTTTAATGGCAAATCGCGGCGAGTAATTGAGGCGAATTATTTTGGCAAACTCACCTATCAATACAAATAATTGCTCGCATACTGTAGCTGTCTTAGCTGTTCAAGGTGCTTTTCTTGAACATCGCTTAATGCTTGAAAAATTAGGCGCACACGTTATCGAGCTTCGTCAAGCGCGCGACTTGGAGCAGTCTTTTGACCGCTTAGTACTTCCGGGCGGCGAAAGCACTGTGCAATCGAAGCTTCTCAAAGAGCAAAATATGCTCGAGCCTTTGCGCGAGAGGATTGCAAGCGGAATGCCAGTTCTTGGCACTTGTGCAGGCTTGATTTTGCTTGCAAAAAACGTGGAAGGTAACGAAGTTAGCGGATTTGGCACGCTAGACGTTACAGTTAAGCGCAACGCTTACGGCCGCCAGCTTGGAAGCTTCCACTACGAATCTGAGTTTGGAAATCTTGGCAAAGTGCCGATGACATTTATTCGCGCGCCTTATATTGTGCAAGTCGGGTCGAATGCCGAAACTCTTGCAACTGTAGATGGCAACGTTGTTGCCGCGCGCCAAGGAAATCAAATCGGAACAGCTTTCCACCCAGAGCTTGATGAAGACACTAGAATACACCAGCTTTTCTTAAACTTATAGATATCTTGCGTTTGTAAATTAAAGTGGCACTTAAATAACTTGATTAAGTGCCACTTTTATTGATTAAATCGCCAGTAAAATCGCTAATAAATCGCTATTTTACTTCAAAAATCGCGTATCCAAAAGCTCCAAGAGATTGATTTTGAGCATCATAATTGTAGCTAATAATCGGCTTACAATCAGGCAAAGCACTAAACGAATCGTTAGATTCATTAAACGCATTTAAAGCCACTACAACACGCTTAGAGTCAGTTTCTCGCGCAAACACAAACTTTCCTCGCTCATCATAGTCAAGAACTCTAAAATTGCCATGAATAAAGCAATCGTTATTTTTACGCAATTTTATAAGTTCGCGGAACAAATCACGATTATCTTTTACAGGATTTTCCCAAGGCATAGGCGCTCGATAATCACACTCTTCAAAACCAATTACACCAAGCTCATCACCATAGAACACGCTTGGGGCTCCAACAGATGTAAGCAAACAAAGCTCAGCCAAGCGGAATCGCTTATCTGCCGTAGAAAAGTCGCAAGCTTCCGAAGAGCTTTGAGTACACAAGCTTCTAAAGCGACTAACGTCATGGCTATCAAGCAAATTCAATTGACCTTGAACAATCGGGAATGGGTATCTTAAAAGCATATCTACAAATCGACTATTAAACTCGCGTGCATTAATCTTGCCAAAAGCAAAGAAATCGCGGCAAACTTTGCGGAATTCGTAGTTCATAGTGGAGTCAAACATGTCTCCTTGCAGCCAACGCTCAGAATTCTCCCAAATTTCCGCAATTAGCACACTATCTTTTTTAGTCTTTTTAGCAACAGCGCGGAAGGCACGCCAAAAGTCTTTATCAACTTCATTCGCAACATCCAAACGCCAACCGTCAACATCAAAATCTTCAAGCCAATAGCGGCAAACGTCCATAAAATAGTCGCGAACTTCGGGATTAGAAGTATTGAGCTTTGGCATTTTACGCTCATACGCAAAACACGTGTAGCTTGGGCGCTTACCATCTTCGGGGCGCTTAACAGGGAACTTTAATCCATAGAACCAATCCTTGTATCTCGAATTTTCGCCATTTTTAACAACATCGTCAAACGCGAAGAAATACCAACTAGAATGATTAAAAACGCCGTCAATAATTATGTGCATGCCGCGATTATGAACCTCGCTAACAAGCTCCCTAAAATCGTCGTCCGTTCCTAAATTAGGGCAAACATGGTAATAGTCAAGAAGATCGTAACGATGGTATTCTGCAGCTTTAAAAATAGGATTTAAATACAAGCAATTAAAGCCCAAATCCTCAATATAATCAAGATTTTCGATTATTCCTCTAATTGTTCCACCCAAACGAGTGTGTAAAGTTTGGCCAGTTTTTTCATCAAAATAATCTTTTGCCTCGCAACTTATGCCACGTTTAGAATCTGCAAAACTATCTGGGAAAATGTTATAAACAACAGCCTCTTTAAGCCAATTAGGAACGTCGCTAATCTCCTCGCGGCGAATAAATGGGAACTGGTAGACTTCTGTACGATCTTCTGGAAAATCAGTCGCAATAGTATCGGCGTACAAATACAAGCGCTCATCCGCATCTTGCATCTCAAAGTAATAACAAACTCTATCTAAATCGCTGTTTATGTTTGCTTCATAGTAGTCAAAGTAATCGTCGCTTGCAATCTTTTCCATTTTCAACGTGCGGAATTTATCTAACGGAGTCAAATCAACGCGATTTCCGTAATGCAAAACGCATGAACAAAGATTATTCTTTGCTGCACGCAAGCGAATTGTTAAACAATATTCTGCCGTAGAATACGCATATTGTGAAAGTGGTCGGTGCAATATTGCTTGACGATTTATCATTTACATTTCCTTTCTAGCCTCGCTGCCATTGTTTTCGACTTTATCACCTACTCTTCTACACCGCTACACTTTTATGCGATTTTCTAAAGCAGCAAGCACAAACAATCAAATTGAACGCAACGGACTTAGCATTAATGTAGTATTGCTCTAAAGATGCGCATACTTAAGTTTGGCAACACACAACAAACACAACGGAGGCGAATATGCTTTTAGCAGTAGACATTGGCAACACGAATATTGTGCTTGGATTCTTGGAGAACGGCAAGATTGTTGGCACGTATAGAATGACTACAAAAGCAAATCACACTTCCGACGAATACGGCATTATGATTACGCAATTCTTAAATCTTAGCGGTTTTAGCGTAAACGATGTTGAAGATGTTATTGTTGCTTCGGTTGTCCCAAAAGTTATGCACTCGTTCCGCGCAAGCATTGTTAAGTTTTTGCAAATCGACCCTATGATTGTAGGCCCTGGAGTAAAAACTGGCGTAAATATTCGCATTGACGAGCCACGCTCTTTGGGAGCAGACTGCTTAGCGGATTGTGTTGGCGCGTTTTACGAATACGGTGGCCCCGTATTAGTTATAGATTTTGGCACAGCTACCACTTATAACTACGTTGATAAAAGCGGAGCAATTACTTGCGGACTTATTTGCACGGGAATTAGTGCGGCGGCTGCAGCTCTATGGGATAATACTGCTCAGCTTCCAGAAGTTGAGATTTCGCGCCCTAAATCCGTTCTTGCAAAATCAACTCGTCCTGCTATGCAAGCTGGATTGTATTACAGCTTCTTGGGTGGAATTGAGCGCACGATTGAGCAATTCAAAATAGAAATAAATGAGCCTTTTAAGGTTGTTGCTACAGGCGGCTTGGGACGACTTTTTGAAAAAGACGTTGAAACTATTGATTATTACGATCCAAATTTGATTTTTAAAGGAATGTACGAGATTTATAGACGAACGATCGGCTGCTAGCGACTTTTCCTTTGGATTACAGACCTAAAGTGCATAAGTCTAGCGCACAACAAAACCCTGATTATACCCGTATTCTTTCAAGTCTTTTTTCCAAAGATTAATACCATCTTTAAGACTAATTTTAGGACCAGGGTCGTCTGGAAGTTGAAAATCCTTACCATCGTCTTGTTTAATGCCTGCATCAATCATCGACTGCACTGTTAAACGTGCTCTTGATTTTCTGTTCCAATCATAGGCCAAACCGACTGTGAAACGAAAATCGCTACGAGAATATACTTCAAACGGCAAATATTTGTAGCCTGTATCTACATGATTTGCTGCATCTGCAAAAATACGGTTGAATTGTTGTCCTCCGAAATATGGCACATCGATTCCGCGAGAATCACGAACCATTGTTTTGTTTAGGAACGCTTTGTCTCTAAGAGTCACAACGTCTGCTGGGAATGCTCCAGATAAAACTCTTTCTTTAATACCAGTCTGATCATGGCATACAAAATTCACAAAACGCATCGCGGCTTCAGGCTTGCGACTAGACTGAAGGACGCTTAGAGCAGATCCTCCCATTTGCGCATTGTCATTGTTTCCATTCATAGTCGGAACTCTCGCTACACGCCACAACCCTGCTCCGCCTGGAATATCATGCATTAAAAGCGATGTCATCCATGCTCCAGCAAAAACAGATGCAACACTGCCAGAACCGACTGCACTTTTCCAAGCTGGAGTCCAAGTTGCAAGTCTTGTATCAACCAAATCTTCGTCAATCATGGACTGCCAAAATTTAGTAAAGTCTTTTGTTCCTTTGTCTTTACTTAAGCGAACTGTAACGGTTTTACCATCGTGAGAAGTTATAAAAGGTCTTCCTCCTGCAAGCCAAATCATAGCGTTGTAAAAACTTGCATCTCCAGAATCTGCAGCAATATAAACGCCAATATTTTTTAATTTTCTTGCAGCATGTAGATAATCCTTCCAGGTGTGAATTTGCGTAACATCCACACCTGCTTGGTTGAATACGTCTTGATTATAAAACCATGCTAAAGGACCTGAATCCATTGGCAATCCATAAACTCGTCCTCCTAATTGAACAGAAGACCATGTGCCTGGCGTATAGAATGTTTGAGTTCCTTGAACGCGATTTGTAATATCCAAAAGTTGTCCGCTAACCGCGTATTGTGGCAAAGCGTGGTATTCAAGCTGAGCAACATCTGGCATACCGTAACCGTCTTGAATAGCACTGTTAAGATTGTTGTATCCGCTTGTATCTTTAACGCTAACTCGAATATCTGGATTTTGTTTCTCAAAATCTGCCGCAATCCGCTTCATGCTTGGTTCCCAAGACCATACTGTTATTTTTGTTCTAGAATCAACAGATCCGCATGACGCACAAAAAGCAACAATAAAAACGCATGTAATCGCAGAAATTACGCGCTTTATATTACGAACAAAAACGCGGTTTATATGACGATTTATATTACGCATAACAAAACAACCAAAATTCTGCTTGCGACTTTTCTGCGGGCTTCTTGCACACATAATATTCACTGCTATTCTACAGTTACAGATTTTGCAAGATTCCTAGGCTTGTCAACATCGTAGCCCTTAAGCTTTGCCATATTCATAGCAAAAAGTTGTAATGCTACGACATCTACAAGTGGGCTTAGCAACGTTGGGCATTTAGGGCGCCAGAACACAATATCTGCGTAACGCTCAGCGTCTGGATCACCATCTTCTGCAACCGCAATCGTAAACGCTCCGCGAGCCTTAACTTCTTCAATTCCCGAGATTACTTTAGCGTGTAAAACGTCTCTGCCTCTAGAAGATGGCACTATAACAACAACTGGCTCGCCTTTGTCTACTAGAGCTATCGGGCCATGTTTAAGCTCTCCTGCCGCAAAACCTTCTGTAAACGTGTACGCAATCTCTTTTAGCTTTAATGCGCCTTCTAAAGCAACTGGGTAGCCAACATGCCTGCCAAGGAACAAGAACGATTTTGCATCTATTGTTTTCTTTGCGGCTTGCATAATCGAATCAGCTTGCGTATCTAAAACGTTTTGTATTTTATCTGGCATTTCTTTAAGCTGGGACACGATTTGCTGTATTTCATCTCTGTACATTGTTCCCTTGACTTGAGCCAAATAAAGCCCAAGCATGTATGCTGCTACGATTTGCGCAACAAATGCTTTTGTAGAAGCAACTGCGATTTCTGGGCCAGCATGAGTGTAAAGTACAGCATCCGATTCTCGCGGAATACTCGAGCCTTGAGTGTTGCATATTGCAAGCACGCGGCTGCCCTGCTCGCGCGCGTGCCTTAACGCCATTAACGTGTCCATTGTTTCGCCAGATTGAGATATTGCAACAACAAGCGTTCTATGCGTTAAAATTGGGTCTCTGTACCTAAATTCGTGAGCCAACTCCACTTCTACTGGCACGCGCACCCAATGTTCAATCGCATATTTTGCAACTAATCCAGCGTAGCTTGCTGTTCCACAAGCTACAACTATTATCTTGTCGATTGATCGCAAAATATCTTGACTAATCCTAACTTCGTCAAGAATAATATTCCCTTTTGCGTCGAATCGTCCTCGTAAAGTATCAGCTACGGCATGCGGATCTTCGTGGATTTCCTTATCCATAAAGGAATCCCATCCGCCTTTTTCTACTGCAGAAGCATCCCAGTCTACTGTAAAACAACTAGGGTTTTCAATCTCGTTGCCGTCAAAATCAGTAAGACGAAGCTGTGCTTTTTTGTTTCCTTCTATATCTCCGATTAAAACAGCTTGATCTTGACCAACTTCAAGCACTTTATCTGTGTATTGAACAAAAGCAGCAACATCGGAGCCTAGAAAATACTCGTTATTTGAAACACCTACTACAAGCGGCGAATCGTGACGAACAGCAGCAACAATATTAGGCTGTCTAACGTCTACTGCAAGTAGAGTAAAAGCTCCTTTAAGAATTTTTGCAACTCGTCTTATTGCTTCAAAAAGATCTGGCTTACCAGTTTCTTCAATTATTTGATTCGCGATTTTTCCAAGCGCTTTTGCTGCAACTTCCGTATCTGTTTGAGACGAAAACTCTATGCCTTCTTTTTGCATTTGTTCTTTAAGACTAATAGCATTTTCAATAATACCGTTGTGAATAAGTGCGATTTTTCCGTCGGCACTAACATGCGGATGCGCATTTAAATCACAAGGAGCGCCATTCGTAGCCCATCGAGTGTGACCTATTGCCACACTCGCTTCTGGCATTGGATCAGCTTCTATATCTTTTCTTAAAACAGCTAAGCGACCAGCTTTTTTACGTACGCATATAGAATCCATTCCTGGAGCAGCAAGAGCTACTCCAGATGAATCATATCCGCGATACTCTAAGCGTTCTAACCCATTTAAGCAAACTTCTAGAGGCTTTGAGCAAACTGTGCCAAAACCTGCATATCCTACAATGCCACACATAATTTTCTATTGTACGTTATAAAGCGTGCGTGTTTCTACACATGTCGAAAATATGCAAAAATCTTATTAAAATACGCGAAAAACACTTGCAAAATACTTGCAAAACACTTATAAAACGTGATGTAGAAAATCTTTAAATCTTTCTGTTTGTGGGCAATCTATGATTCCTGAAGTACCACATTCAACAACTTTCCCGCCATCCATGAACACAACTTGATCTGCAACTTCTCGTGCAAAGCCAATCTCGTGAGTTACAACAATCATTGTCATTCCATCATTAGCTAAATCACGCATAACGTTAAGCACTTCACCAACTAGTTCTGGGTCTAATGCAGACGTAGGCTCGTCAAAAAGCATTATTTCTGGTTTCATCGCAAGCGCACGCGCAATGGCAACTCGCTGCTGCTGACCACCCGAAAGCTGAGAAGGATAATGGTCTACGCGGTCTGCCATTCCAACACGTTCAAGTTCTTTAATTGCTAAATCGCGTGCAGCGGTTTTGTCCATGTGTAAAACATGAACTGGCGCTTCCATAACGTTTTCAATAGCCGTCATATGTGGGAACAAATTAAAACGTTGGAACACCATTCCAAGCTTTGCGCGTTGCGCTGCAATTTCTTTGTCGTTTAACGCTTGCAATGCTTCTTTACCTTTATGTATAACGGTTTTTACGCCAATGCGCTCGCCATAAATTGTGATTTTACCAGACGTAATTTTTTCTAGTTGATTTATCAATCGCAATAGGGTTGATTTTCCACTTCCAGAAGGACCGAGTATGACTGTTACACTTCCTGGATTAACAGTCATGTCAACTCCCTTAAGGACTTGAAGATTACCGAAGGACTTGTGTAAATCCTTTATGACTACTGCTGGAGTATCACTTTTAGTAACATTTTGGCTTTGTGTATCAACCGTTAAAATATCAGTCATTTTTCCTCAAATCTAATTACGATTATATAAAATTTGTAATTTTGACGCGGTTTATGCGTTATATGTTTATGCGTTAAAACCTAACATTGTTGCATTATTGCGACCCTTTACAGCGTCACTATTCGCTTTAATCGCATTATCTCCACGTTTTGCAGCATTAGAGTTAATTTGAGCATTGTTTACAATGTCTTTTGCTTCGAATCCTTTACCAAAATGCTTTTCTAACATAACTTGAAAAACCATCAAAATAGACGTAATAATTAAATACCAAATGCTAGCAACTATAAGCAACGGAATCGGCTTATAAATACGATTTGCTACAGCATTTGTTGCAAACTGAAGTTCTAAGGTAAAAGGCACAGCTAAAACCAGAGACGTAGTTTTAAGCATACCGATAGTCTCATTGCCCAAAGGTGGAACGATAATACGCATAGCCTGAGGCAAAACAACCCTGCGCATAGTCAAAGACCTGCCCATGCCAAGAGCTTGAGCTGCCTCAACCTGACCAGCATCCACAGCTTCTAAACCAGCACGAACAATCTCCGACAAATACGCAGCCTCATTAAGGGACAATCCAATAACTGCAGCGTTTAAAGAGGTCATAACAACGTTGGAATCAATGGAGAAAAACTCAACGGATGTAAATGGAATGCCCATACTCAACTTAGGAACAAGTACAGCAAACATTCCCCAAAATACTAGCTGCGTATAAACTGGAGTACCCCTAAAGAACCAAATAAAGAACCAGCTTACGGCTCGAAGAACAGGGTTTACAGACTTACGCATCATTGCTAATCCTATAGCAAGAACGATTGCAATAATCATAGACAAGAATGTGAGTATTAGAGTCCAAGCAATGCCTGTAAGAACATTGTCGCTTATTAGATATATGCCTACAACATTCCACTCAAATCGCGGATTTGTAACTATAGAATAAAGCAGCGAGCACGCAATTATAGCTACGATTATGCCAGCTATGATTGGTCCAGGTTTTTTGACTGGTAGAATTCGATCACCATCAGAATTTTGCGAAAGCTTCTTACTCGCATTGTTAAACATATTTTCTCCATTAACATTTTAAATTGTCACATATGTGAATAATAACTAGCGGATTATTAACTAGTAATTAACGCACTTGCGATGTACAAATATATTAAATACAAATAAAGCGTGCGGTTTTCACTATACTAATAGCTACAAACGCACGCCAAATTTAAGATCAGACTTCTGGATTTACTTGTGCTTCCTTAATGGCAACGTTTTCAACACCCCACTTCTTTAGAATGTCGTTATAAACGCCATTCTTCATAAGCTTATCGATTGCAGCCTTAATGAGCTTTAGCATCTTAGCATCGCCCTTCTTAACGGCTGCACCCATTGGCTCCGCGTCGTTGCTGCTTTCTAGAATCTCTAGCTTTCCATTGTTCTTTATTGCAGCATAACCAGCTACAGGAGTGTCAGCATACATAACGTCTGCACGACCAGAAAGCAATGCTGTAGTGGCGTCGGTCTGCTCCTTAAAGCTCATGATTTCTAGTGGCTTATCGTTATTTGCCTTGCACTGCTTTTTAGCTTCTTCCATGATTGGCTCGCCAACAGTGCCAGTTTCTAATGTAACTTTTTTGCCGCAAAGATTCTTTGGATCTACTTTAGTTGGGTTTCCTTTACGAACTTCAAAAGATAAGCCAGCGTTTGCGTACGTTACAAAATCAACGGACTTCATACGTTCAGCGTTTACAGTAAAGCCCGAGATTCCAACGTTATATTTGCTTCCGATTGCTGGAATAATGGAATCAAACTGAGCATGCATAATCTTCGCTTTTAAGCCCATCAATTTTGCTAAAGCTTTAGAAAAGTCGATTTCGTAGCCGACTGGTGTTTTGCCATCTGCAGCGAAGAACTCTGCTGGAGCATAGCTAACGTTTACACCAACTGTTAATTCGCCAGTTTTTGCAACGCTTTCTGGAACAAGCTTTGCAATCTCATCGTCTTTTTGAACTTTGCTTACATCGTAGCTGCGTGCCACATCTGGATCTGCTGCCTTAGAATCAGCTGGACCGCACGCGCAAGTGCATCCAATCAATGCAAGAGTTGCAATTGCTGCAATAGGCTTAATTGACTTAAAAATCTTATCCGACTTAAGCATTTCCTTCTCCTATTCAATATTTAAAGAATAAATAACTTATAATTTACAATGATATGCATAACTATACACGATATCGCTACTAAATTGCGATTATTAAAATGCAAAAACTGAATATTCATAAATTGCCATACATGAATATGCTAAAAATCAGCAAAAAATAGCGAATTACAAAATCGAAAGCCGCATATTATTCACAAAAATGAATAATATACGGCGTGTCGCAATACAATCACAAACAGCAAATCACCTAGATTGCATATTCTTGTATCGCATAGCGCGCAATGCTTCGCGCTTATCTTGTTCTTCGCGCAACGCTTGACGCTTATCGTACTCTTTTTTGCCTCGCGCCAAAGCAATCTCAACTTTAGCGTAGCTGCCTTTAAAATAAATCCTCAAAGGCACAATGGTATAACCTTTAGCTTCAATCTGCCTAGAAAGCTTAGCAATTTGAATCGCATGAAGAAGCAACTTGCGCTTGCGCTTAGGAGCATGATTATTCCAAGTGCCATTTAAGTACTCTGGAATATTTGCGCCTTCTAGCCAAATCTCACCACGTCTATCAATATTCACAAACGCTTCAGCTAAAGAAGCTCTGCCTTCGCGCAAAGACTTAACCTCTGTGCCAGTAAGAGCAATACCTGCTTCATAGCAATCTTCAATCGCATAGTCGTGATTTGCTTTTTTATTTCTTGCAACAGTTAAAGTACCATCTGAACCAGGTTTTTTATCCAAATTACACCAGCCTAAATCGAATCATAAAAATTAATAGTGAACATACTCATAATTGCCAGCATTACGAATAGTCCTATAAGACGGGAACGTAGCAAATCCAACGCCACCTTCAGAAATCAGTACCGAACCGTCCGAATTAACGCGTTCAACAACAGCAACATGTCCATATGTAGGATCTGATCCAGCAGCTCCTCTAGCAAATACCATAACAGCACCAACATGCGGTGTGCGATTTACAAGATACCCAAGTCTACGCCCAGAATTCGCCCAATCAGCACCGTTGCCCATAAAGGATCCTACTGGAAGACCAAGCTGTGATCTGCGCAAATACGCCCAAAGTGTGCATTGGCGAGCTGGATAGGCAGAACCTCCAGCTGTGTTACCAGTATTATGACCATAGCAATTGCCAGAACCAGCAGGACAATTCCCAGGAACCGCGTAATTCATACCATTTGCAGCACCATTAGAAAGCGGCAGCGAAGGCAAAGAAGGAGTATTCCAACTGCCGCCGCCTCTAAGCTGTTGACGATTACCATTATTAGGATTCATGCGAGCTGCAGCCGTAGCAGCTAAAGCCCTAGCTTGAGCGTCAATTTGTGACTTCAAAGCAATTATTTCCGCAGCTTCGCGAGCATCTTGAGAAGTAAGACTATTCTTTTGACTCTCTAACTGCTTTCTTAGAATAGTTCCCTGATCTCTTAAAGACTGAAGAGAACGCTGCTTTTCACTGGCAGCCTTAGCCGCAGCCTGAGCACTCTGCGCCTCAGAATCAGCTTTTGCTTTTAATTTTTGAATCTCTGTTTCAATAGCAGCTAAGCGCTGACGTCTATTCATAGAATTACTCAAAGTAACAGCAGCATCATTTGCAGCATTTGCTTCGCTACGTGCAACAGCAGCTTCTGACTGAAGTTTTCCAACAAACTGCTCGGTAGTAGTGGAGTTAGTCACCATTGCCATTACGTTAGAGGCATTGGAGCCATGGAAACTTTTTCGAGCAAGTTGAGCTACAGCAGCCTTTGCATCATCAAAATCTTCGCCAGTCTGCTTGATTTTTTCTTCTAAATCGAGTTTGTCTTTTTGCGCAGACTGCAAACGCTGATTTGTTGATTCAACAAGGCTCATAGCTTGTTGCGCTTGCTCCTGAGCTTGCTGAGCAGCACGGACTTGATTAGGGATTTGATGTTCGTTTAAATCATTGAGCTCTAGAATCTTATCAGCAAGCTGTTTATTGACTCCAGCAAGACGCTTTTTAAGAGCAGCATTACTTTGAACTTTCCTGTTGTAATCTTGCATGGTAACTGCATCAGCGCGTAGTGGCTGGCAAGCATATAAGGTAATACCGGCAGAAAGCATAAGAAAGCTGCTTGCAATCACGCTTGCAACAGTGCGCTTACAATATTTTGCATGGCATTTCTTGCTTTCCATATTTACTTCCCTTTCAAGTAGAATAATTCAAACACAACTAATGCGAATTATACATTGAAAATTCTATTATCGATAAAATTTTTTTATTTATGATTTTTTATTTATGATCTATTAATGTTCATAATTTATTGATAATTTAAATTTTTCTTTTATGTTTACGCTTGCAGATATCTTCTGAGTGCAACCGCGGAGGCGACTATTGAAAGTAGCACGGCTCCAAGAACCAGCACTGGAACTGTCATCCAAACAGTTGTTTGATTTACAAATGGCATCCAACGAACGTTTTGTGCAAGCCAATCTGTAATAAACACTTTAACAACAACGCTTAGCGCGCACCCAGATAGCAGAGAGCCCATAAGGGACGCAAAAGCACCTTCTAAAATAAATGGCATGCGAATTGTCCAATTAGACGCGCCCACAAGTCGCATAATCTCCGTCTCTTGTTTTCTAGATGCTGCAGACATACGAATAGTTGTACCGGTTAGCATAATCGCAACAACAACCATAACTGCAGCAAGCACGATTGTAACAGCCGTGGCATGATTCAAAACGCTAAACACTGGGTCAAAAATTTGTCTTTGGTCTACTACTTCCTCAACACCATTTCTGCCAGAAAGAACTTCTGAAACAACCTGGTATTTAGTTGGATTTGTGAGCTTTAGTCGCAAAGAATCTTGCATATCAGCAGCTGTTAAAGTACGCCCCTGATATAAGCCATTAGGATATTGCTTAAGAAAAGTATTCTTGTAAAATTCGCTTCTACTAACATAAGTGATATTCGAAACATCATCACCTAACTCTTGGTTAATAATGTTTTCCAATTTTACAATTTCTTCTTTAGTAGGAGCTTTTCCAGAAGCACAGGATGCTGACTGACTTGTACCGTCTGGGCAAAGCCATGCTACAACTTCTACCTTGTCATACCAATCGCCTTTGGCTTTTGTGATTTGCGCTTGCATAAGAACAGATGCGCCTATAAACAAGAACGATATGAAGGTAACGAGCATTACCGAAACAATCATAGAAACGTTTCTGCGCAAGCTAATCCACGTTTCTGAGAATATGAACTGCAATCGCATTACTCGTCTCCTTCGTTCTTAAGATTTTCGCTTTTACTGGCTTCAGATTTACTTTTTTCATTGGATTCTTTAGATTCAATATAATCGCCAGTTTCGCTTGGATTCTCGCTTGTATTGCCGACGTTTTCGCCAGAATTTTCGCTAGAATTTTCGCTAGAATTTTCAATATCGTTTTCGACAATATTTTCTGTATTATTCTTATCTTTTTGATTCTCACTTAAATCAAGAGAATCGCCAGAATCCGAAGAGTTGCTAGAATCTGCAAAATCTGAATTCTTCATATCTTCAGCATCATTCGACTTTTGCACGGGAGGAGCTGGTGGAATTGAAAGACCACGCCCCCAAGTCATAGTTGTTTCTAAAGGCTGAAAAACTTCACCATATCTACCCGTTCTGCCTGAATGAACAGATTGCGCAAGTCGAGCAATACCCTCATTATCTTCAGAACCATTTTGCAAAGTTTGCGCAACAGCATCCATAGCCTGCTTTGCTTGAGCTGCACGCTTTGCGCGTTTAGACATGAATCTGTAATTTTTAGGATCTTCAGAAGACGAGTTAAAACTAGTGTGATCAGAGCCTGAATCTGCCACAGTACGAACACCTGAATCGCCTTCAACTGCCTGCTGAGCTTTCGACTTTTGCTCAACATCTGCGTCTGGGAAGTAAAGCGCAGAATCATAAGAGCCTTCGCGTTCGTCTCGCACAATTTTTCCAGCATGAAGCTCCACAACTCGCTTGCGCATTGAGTTAACAATTTCTTCATTATGCGTAGCCATAACAATTGTAGTGCCCGTACGATTAATGGCGTCCAAAACTTCCATAATGCCAAGCGAAGTAGTTGGATCCAAATTACCAGTAGGCTCGTCAGCGAGAAGAATTTGCGGATGATTCACGTACGCGCGCGCAATTGCAACACGCTGAGCTTCACCACCCGAAAGCTCATGCGGATAATTATTTTCCTTACCAGTTAAGCCAACCGTTTCAAGCACACGCGGAACAAGCGACTTAATAGTAGAACGACTCGTGCCAATAACTTCTAGTGCAAAAGCCACGTTCTGATACACGGTTTTATTATTCAACAGTTTATAATCCTGGAAAATAAAGCCGAGAGTACGTCTATACTGCGGAACCTGACGATTCACTAAGCGTCGCAAGTCATTACCAGCAACGTGAATCTCGCCCTTAGTGGCCTCCTCTTCGCGCAGCAGCAAGCTTAGAAGAGTTGTTTTACCAGATCCAGACGCTCCAACAAGAAACACGAAGTCGCCACGATTAACGTCTAAAGAAATATCGTCCAAAGCAGGGCGCGTACCCTTAGGATAGATCTTCGACACATGTTCTAGTGAAATCAGAGACATATTCTGCAGTTTCCTTTACGAACTATTGAACGATATACTTTAATTTTGTTTTTAACTATTTTATATTTTATTTTTGATTTTTATTCTGACTTTTATCTTGAATTTTATCTTGAATTTTATCTAATGCAGACTAAGCTTGCGACTTTTCCTCAGCCTCTTTTTTAGCTGCAACTCTCTGTTCGTGACGCCAACGAATTCCAGCTTCAATAAAACCGTCAATATCGCCGTCAAAAACAGCCTGAGTTTGCGAAGTTTCGTAGCCAGTGCGCAAATCCTTCACCATCTGGTATGGGTGAAGCACGTATGAGCGCATTTGGTCTCCCCAACTTGCCTTAATATCTCCAGCAAGCTCCTTCTTTTTCGCTGCTTCCTCAGCATGCTTAAGCACAAGTAAACGCGATTGCAAAACCGCCATTGCAGCAGCTCGGTTCTGAATCTGGCTGCGCTCATCTTGCATTGAAACAACCAAACCAGTTGGCAAATGCGTGATGCGCACAGCGGAATACGTAGTGTTTACGCCTTGTCCGCCAGGGCCAGACGCCTGGAAAGTATCCACACGAATGTCAGAATCTGGAATGTCAATATGATCCGTAGCTTCAACAAGTGGGATTACTTCTACGGCACTAAAGCCAGTTTGACGCCTGCCTTGATTGTCGAATGGAGAAATACGAACCATTCTGTGAGTGCCGCCTTCTACGGAAAGACGACCATACGCATATGGGGCATCAACTTGGAAAGTGGCGGATTTAATACCAGCTTCTTCTGCGTAAGACGTATCCATCATCTTAGTTTTGTAGCCGTTTCGTTCCGCCCAACGCAAGTACATTCTAAGAAGCATTTGCGCAAAATCGGCAGCATCCACACCACCCGCACCAGAGCGTATTGTCACCACCGCTGCACGAGCATCATATTCGCCGTCAAGAAGAGTTTGAACTTCCATATCGTCCAACTCGTGAGCAATAGAGCCAAGCTCCTCTTGAGCCTCGCTCATAGAATCAGCATCCTCTTCTTCCTGACCAAGTTCAATCAAAGTCTTAGTATCTTCAATGCGTTGCTCAACGGCTTGTAAACGCTTTAATTGAGACTGAGCTGCCGAAAGCTTACTCGTAACTTGCTGAGCGTGATCAGAATCATCCCAAAGTCCAGGCTCCGAAGCCTGCTTTTCTAAATCTGCAATAGCAGTCTTCAACGAATTAACGTCTAAAGCCTTAGAAATCAAAGAATACTTTGCTTCAACATCATTTAACGCTTGGGCAAAATCAAATTCCGCCATTTACTTAAAGTACCTCTTTATATTTTATATTATTCGTTTTACGCACTTACTATTCGAAGTTTAGCGTACGGTCAAAATCTCTGGACCATTCTCTGTAATTGCAATCGTATGCTCGCTATGAGCGCCACGCGAACCGTCAGCAGATCGAAGAGTCCAACCGTCTTTTGGATCTTGATAAATCTCGTCAGTAGTCTTTAAGAACCACGGCTCAATAGCAATAACCAAGCCTGGGCGAAGCTTGTAGCCGTGATGCGCAGTGCCATCGTTAGGAACGTGCGGATCGCCATGCATAATATGGCCAACTCCGTGACCGCCAAACTCAAGGTTTACGCTGTAACCATACTCGTGAGCAACGCATCCAACAGCTGCAGAAATGTCTCCAAGGCGGTTTCCAGGCTGAGCCATGTTAATTCCAGCCTCAAGTGCTTCCTCAGTGCACTTAATTAAGCGCAAATCTTCAGGATCCGCATGCTTTCCAACCACGAAACTAATAGCAGAATCTCCAACCCATCCGTCAACGTTAACCGCTAAGTCAAGAGTCAACAAATCGCCGTCTTTAAGGTTGTAATCAAAAGGAACTCCGTGAAGAACAGCATCGTTTACAGAAGTGCAAATGTAGTGCGCAAAAGGACCAGTTCCAAAATCAGGAGCGTAGTCAACATAGCAAGAAGACGCACCTTTACGGCTCATAATGCGTTGACGAACAAAGTCATCAATCTCAAGAAGATTTGTTCCAACTTTTGTCATTGCTTGTAAATCTTTAAGAATACTACCAACGAAGCGACCCGCAGGCTTCATAGCTTCAATCTCGGATGGAGTTTTAAGTTCAATCATGATTTAAGACTAACGCGCAGGCACGAAAATAGCGCAAAATATAGCGAAAATACTAGCTAATGATGTCGCTTAATACTTGTAATCTAGGCACATGCCTAATAACAATGATAATAATAATAAAGAATCGCAGAAGGAAATTTCTGCTGTAAATTTTGACCCAGCTTCCTTCTCATCGGTTACTCGACCACAAGACGATTTATTCCGTTACGTAAACGGTCCTTGGATTGACACTTACACTCTTCCAGAAGACAAGCCAATGTATGGTGCTTTCTACAAGCTCGCAGAAGATGCAGAGACGCAAATTCGAGATATTTTAGAAAGCGAAGATTGCCCAGCCAAAAAGTCGCGAATCTTATACCGCAACTATTTGGATACTGCATCTATTGAAAAAGCTGGAATTACGCCAATTAAGAGCGATTTAGACGCTGTTGATGCGGCAAACAGCAAGGAAGACCTGGTTCGCACTATTGCTTCTCTTACTCCATACGGTGGTCCAAATGCAATGTTTGCTTTTGGCGTCTGCGGAGACCCTAAAGACCCTAAGACGAATATTATGCACATTGAGCAGGCTGGATTGGGCTTGCCAGACGAAGCATACTATCGCGAAGATAATTACGCTCCGATTCGCGCTGAATACGTAAAAATGGTGGCTTCATTGTTGCGCTTAGCTGGATACGGTGATGCCACTACTACAAGAGAGCAATCGGAACGTTTCTTGAAGGTTGAAACACAAATCGCAAGCAACCACTGGGATAACGTAGCAACACGCGATTCTCAAAAAACTTATAATCCTTACGATTATGCGGATTTGGCAAAAACGCTTGAAGCGCTGAATCTTGACGCATTCTTGGATGCTGCTCAAAAATCTTACGACGATTCCGAAGAAGCAAAGAATCAGCCAATAGATTTTCGTAAAGCTTTTAGCAAAGTAGTAGTTCACGAGCCAAGCTTTATAGAAGGATTGAATAAGATTTGGCAAGAAGCCGACTTAGAAGATCTAAAGCTTTGGGCACGCGTGCACGTGATTTTGTGCTGGGCAAGCATGTTAAGCGAGGATTTTGCACAAGCGCGATTCGACTTCTACGGCAAAGTGCTTTCTGGCGCCACCAAGCCGCGCGATCGCTGGAAGCGCGCAATCGGAGTTGTTGACGATGCTTGCGGCGAGGAAGTCGGTAAAGAATACGTGCGCTTGCACTTCCCTGAGTCTTCTAAAAAGTATATGCAAGGCTTAGTTGACAATCTTATTAACGCTTACCGCGAGTCGATTTCTCACAGCAGCTGGCTTGGCGAGGAAACTAAAGCAAAGGCTTTGGAAAAGCTTAGCAAGTTTGAGCCAAATATTGGTTATACTAATCATTGGATTGACTACTCTGCGCTAAATATTAAGGAAGACGCTGGCTTAATTGAGAATATGCGCGAAGTTTCTCGATTTGTGTTTGGTAGGTATACTGCAAAAGCTGGAGAACCTGTGGATCGCGAAGAGTGGCAGATGACTCCGCAAACTGTAAACGCTTACTACGATCCGCTGCTTAACGTAATCGTGTTCCCAGCTGCGATTTTGCAGCCGCCATTCTTTAGCCCGAGTGCTCCAGACGCAGCAAACTACGGCGCTATTGGTGCCGTAATCGGTCACGAAATCGGCCACGGTTTTGACGATCAAGGTTGCGAATATGATGGCGACGGCGTGCTTAACAATTGGTGGACTGAAGAAGACAAAACCAACTTCACTGAGCGCACTAAAACGCTTATTGAGCAATACAATGCTTTTACACCAACGCAGCTTATTGTTAAATACTCTCACTTAAAGAGCAAAGAAGAGCGCGATGCAATGCCTCACGTAAATGGCGCTTTAACAATCGGCGAAAACATTGGTGATTTAAGCGGCGTAACTATTGCTCTTAAAGCCTACGCTTTTGCTTTGCAAAAGAGCAAGGGACAAGAAGTCGACGGAAGTGATGATGCGATTCGCGAAACTTTGCTGAACGCTCCTAAGATTGATGGTTTCACTGCTTTGCAACGATTCTTCTTAAGCTACGCACTTGTGTGGCGTTCAAAGGCTCGTAACGAGATTGCGGAGCAATACCTTCAAATCGACCCACACTCCCCTGCAGAGTGCCGCACTAATGGCATTGCGCGCAACGTTGACTTGTTCTACGATGCTTTCGACGTTAAAGACGGCGACGAGATGTGGCTTGCTCCAAGCGAGCGCGTACACATTTGGTAAGTTGCAAATAAAACACAAATAAAGTAAATAAGTAAACAAAAGCCTGCAAGCGTTTAAAACGTTTGCAGGCTTTTTAAATGATACTAATCAGATTTACTAATCAGATTCACACGCCAAAGGCGTAGGTCTTAACATCCGACAAATTACCATTCTCATCGTAAGCTTCGAAATGAGTCCAGTAAATGCCTGGGCGTGGGCTCCACAAAGCCCAAGGGCCATCGTATCCTTCAACCCACTGCTTAGCATTGTAATCATAAATCTTAATCTTGGTAGAGCCATTAGGATTATTAGTGGATGCACCAAGAAGAACACTATTGCCTTGCCAACCAGCATAAGTTCCAGTAATAACTGTTTGGCTTGGAACTGTGTAGTGGAAAGCAATTGTCTTTTCTAAAATAACTTTCTTAGTAGAAGGATCACGAGCTTCACAATGCAGCCAATAGTCACCTGGCTTTGTAACCCAAGAAGCCCAGTTTCCAGTACCCCAATCAGCAATAGTAGCCCACTGCTGAGTATTCAAATTGTAAGAAAGCCAACGATACTCAAGCTGCTTGTCGGTGTAAGCATTTGCACCAACAGCAATATCGTTATTACGGATAATCCAAGCAAAATCAAGGTGAGGAGCAACACCTAACTTGCCTTGTGGGTAGTCAGTGTCTCCAACCTGAGTTGAAAGAGTTAAAACAGATACTCTTCCGTATGAGGTACCAGCTACTTCACCATATCCGAAGGAAATGTTTTCTGGATTCAAAATCTGGTAAAGATGAGCATTGTAAGTAGTTTCAGCACCATTAGATTGGTGTAACGCAGACTCCTCTCCAGCGGTCCAATCCGACATAGATTCTTCTGAGCTTTCACCCCAAGCAATGTTTTCGCCCCAAGCCTTACGACCATCGTAGTTTGGAAGGCTCACACCATCCGCAGCAAAATGTCCAAGTTTTCCATGCTGAACAGTCTCATTTGCACGACGATAAGCATCCTCTTCATTAGCACGATCGTAGCGAATATCATTAATATACTGTTCTTTTGTAAGACCCTTAGAAGTAACATAATCTGCAAGAGTCATACCGTTCATAAGGGTAACGCCATCGTCATAATACTTTGAACGCACATCACGAATTGCACCTAAAATGTAGCTTGCAGCCGACTGATTCTTAACTTGCCAATTAGTATTAACATTAGCAACACTGTGATTTTGCACTATAACCAAAGCACTAGCAGATACGGCAGTAGATCCAATCATTGCTACGCAAGCAACAGCTGATGCCGCAGCAGCTAAACATTTCTTTGCAGAAAATACGTGCGACTTATGCCACATAAATGTAGACCTCTCTCCACGTGATTAATAACTACTTTTCAGTAATCCCTGATTCAAATAACACAAACAAGTAGGCAAAAAACTCAAGCTTCACCTTCCAATGCTAATGAAAAACAAAAACTACTTTCGCTAAGTATATCAATCTACATATATTTTACACATTTTAGACTCGCCTACTCAATTTTACATATTTTGTCAAGAGTTTTTAAACGATGTGCATAAAGCATAGGCTTTAACCACATTGATAAAAATAACTTGCAAAACTATTTTTGATACTTCATAGTTGATTCTACTGCGGCGAATTTATTGAAAATCACAATAATCAACACGTGTTGCGTGATGAATTTTGAGATTTAAATTAGTCGCAGTCCAAACTTTTGAAAGGTTAAGAATATGGCACAACAACAAGCAACACTAACAATCAGCGGCTATGTAGGTAGTGACCCTGTGAACTTTAGTCGCAACGAAAACTCACCAGCATGCTCACTTAGAATAGGAAGCACAACGTCTTACTACCATAGCGAGGAAAGACAGTGGAAAGATAGACCGACAACTTGGATGACAGTAAAAGCATACAAGTCTTTAGCTGCAAATGTGCTAAAAAGCGTGCATAAGGGAGATGCGATAGTCGTGTGCGGAAATTTAAACACGGAATCCTGGCACAAAGATGGAGAAGACCGGTCTCGAGTTGTACTAGAAGCCACCGCAATTGGACACGACCTAAATCGAGGAATTAGTGCTTTTACTAAATACTCTTATAATCGTGGAAGAACCGATCAGAGTAACAATAGTAAATATCACACTAATCAAATAAACCAAGAAAATCGGGCAAATCAAGATACTTATTCCAATCAAGATTTGAGCTTGGCGATGAAAAACCCTATGGCTAATACTTATTCTATGGATTCTTCGCAAGAAAACGACAGCCAAGAATACCATTATGATGCTGAATCTTCAGCAAAAGAAACAATAGATTTCGGCTCACAAGTCGAAGAAAACCACTATGACGATATTGAAGGAGGTGTAAATGATTTTTAGAAAGTTTTAATAGAATTAAACATTAAAACTCATTAACATTCTATTCTAATAATTTATATAATTTTTTACTATTCATAGCAATATTGCCGCTGAAAATAATGCGTATAATATGCAAAGCATTACACCAACGGCAATATTGCTTAGTCGTTTAATTGTTTAATAGTTTAATTGCTTAATCGCTGATTCGTTGTTAACAGTTATTGCGATTACAACTGTTCGCGAACGCGCTCTACAATTCGAGCAGCAGCCTCATCCACTGGAACTGCCTCAACGTTTGAACCGTTGCGATCGCGGATTTCAATCGTTCCATTGTTCACAGTATCGCGGCCGGCTACAGCAATCAGCGGAACGCCAACGAGCTCAGCATCCTTAAACTTCACACCTGGAGAAACCTTTGGACGGTCGTCGAAGATTACTTCAATTCCCTGCTTACTAAGCTCTTCAACAACTTTTTCAGCAGCATCGAAAGCAACTTGATCCTTGCCTGTAGCAACGACGTGAACTTGAGCTGGAGCAATCGCCATAGGCCATGCAAGACCAGCATCATCGTGATGCGTTTCTGCCAAGCATGCAATCACGCGGCTAACGCCAATACCATAGCAGCCCATCCAAACTGGTACAGCTTTACCGTTTTCGTTAAGAACGCTTAAGCCCAAAGCCTTAGAATACTTTAAACCAAGCTGGAACACCTGACCAATCTCAACACCGCGTTCGAAGCTCAATGGACCGGAACCATCTGGGCTCATATCGCCATCGCGAACCTGGGCTGCTTCAACAACACCATCATCCTCAAAATCGCGGCCGTAAACAGCGTTATAAACATGCTTTCCGTCTTCGTCAGCTCCTGTAATCCAAGCGCTACCCTTTGCAACGTGAGCATCCATCAAGTAGCGGACAGGATTTTCAATTCCACTACCCTCTTTGCGAGCTTGAGGACCTAATACGCTAAAGCCAATGTATCCCTTAACAAACTCAGGATGAGCCTTCAAATCATCCTCAGTTGCTTCTTCAATTTCTGCAGGAGCAAACTGAGCTTCAAGACGCTTCATATCTACCTGGCGATCACCTGGAATACCAATAGCAACGATTTCGCGCCATGGCTCCTCGTGTTCGCCGCCCTCAGCATCAGCCGGGTGCTTAACAGCAATGATCAGATTCTTCAAAGTATCGCTTGCTTGCCATTCGCGGCCGTCTTTGCGTGTATGCAAATCGTTAGAAACCTTAACCAAAGCCTCAATCGTCTTAGCATCTGGAGTATCAAGAGTCTCCATTTTAGGAGTTGCCGAGCAGTCAACATCTTGCATTTCTGGTGTGGTCAAAGCCTCAACATTCCAAGCTTTTCCAGAAGGAGCGAGCGCAAAAGTATCTTCACCAATTGGCATTGGAGCCAAGAATTCCTCAGAATCCGATCCGCCCATAGGGCCAGAAACAGCGTGAACAATCACGTATTTAATGCCCAAACGGTCGAAAATTCGAGCGTAAGCAGCGCGCTCTTCAACATAAGCAGACTTCAAACCATCTTCGTCAATCGAGAACGAGTAAGCGTCTTGCATAATAAACTCGCGTCCGCGAATAAGACCTGCACGAGGACGGAATTCATCGCGATACTTCGTTTGAATCTGATACAAAGTAACTGGCAAATCCTTGTAAGAAGAATACATATCCTTAACAAGCAATGTGAAAACTTCTTCGTGCGTTGGAGCAAGAAGATAGTCAGCCTCATGACGATCCTTAAGGCGGAAAATGTTATCGCCGTATTCTTCCCAACGGTTTGTAGCCTCGTATGGCTCGCGTGGAAGAAGCGCTGGGAAGTGGACCTCCTGCGCACCGATACCGTTGATTTCTTCACGAATAATCGCTTGAACCTTGTTTAAAACCTTGAGTCCAAGCGGCAACCAAGTCCACACACCTGGGGCAGATTTACGAATATAGCCTGCGCGCTGCATAAGTTTTGCGGAAGTTACGTCCGCGTCTGCTGGATCCTCGCGCAGCGTACGAAGGAACAGCTGAGACATACGAAGTACATTGGAATTCATGCGTTCCAATCTATTTGCGCATGAGGACATAAACACTTGTTTACACTATTAAACAATAGCAATAACACTTTCCCGACTTTGTAGCTTAAAACGACGATTAGAGCTACAAAAAGCGGAAGATTTTCCCGACTTTGTAGCTAAAAACAACGATTAAAGCTACAAAAAGCTAGAACTCATCGTCGAAGGAAAATTCGTCATTATACGCGTAATTGACAGCGCCAAAAATGTCAAACTCTTGCTGATTTGCAGAATCATCTTCCGCATTATTTGTTACGAAAGAAGCAGCACCGTCGCTAGCAAGCAACTCACTCGCGCGTTTAGAAGCCTCACGCAAGAATCCGTCTAACAGTACAGCATCCGCCGAAACACTAAACGCGCGATCGTTAATACCTTCCAAATAAAGCCCGCCCAGATTTTCCACGCGAGAAAGCGCCACATATCCCATTCCGGGAGCAAAAGTTCTACGCAAATCCATTACCGCACTGTCAAGCGTCATACCTTGCGATTTATGAATCGTAATTCCCCACGCGCATCTAAGTGGCACTTGATTTACGCTAGCAAGAACAGTCTCACCATCCGTCATTTCCCAAGCAGCCGGCTTAAGAGTGACAATATTGCCGTTTTCAAACTCAACAATCGGCCATCCACCTTTAGATTCAGGTGCGAATCTCAAAACTCGCCCAACCGAGCCGTTCACATACTGCTTATCTTGATCATTTCGCAACGCCATCACTGCAGCTCCAACCTTTAATACAAGCCGTTCTGGAGCGAGCATATTCTTTTTTAAACGCTCGACGAGATTTTTAGGGCCGGCTTCTGTTGCCACGAATTCGTGAGGCTCAGCATCAATTGCCGCAAGCTGCACATTATTTAAACCATCTGCTTGTGAGTTCGTAGGGAAAAGATGAACCGAAACTTCATCGTCTTGCGGATACTCACCAAGGCGACTGGCAAGCACTTGCTTATCTTCGTCGCTTACAAGACCGCCACGAATATCCGTCAAAACTTCAAGCAATTTGCCGTCATCCTGACGATGTTGCTCAGTTAAATAGCACACAACAGGCTTTAAAGCATCCCAGGCGAAAGATTCCGTAATATAGCCTTCTGGATTTTTGCCAGCAGCAGCATACTTTTCGCGCGACTCAATAAACTCTGGACTTGGCTCGAACACATCGCGATTTCGCATAGAAGTACTCACAGGAGGCAGCTGGAAGAAATCTCCCGAAATAACTACTTGAAGTCCGCCGAAGGGAGCAGAGTTTTTGCGCACTTTGCGGCATACTTCATCAACCATGTCGAAAAGCCACGCGTGAATCATTGAAACTTCGTCCAACACGAGCACTTCCGTGGCTTTTATGCGTTTCCCTCGCCTAGCTCTAATGGTTTTAAGAAGCGAATCGCTAAGCGCGTTTGAAACTCCAACTCCACTCCACGAGTGAATGGTTTGACCGTTTAAATGCGTTGCTGCGATTCCTGTAGAAGCCGTTACAGCCACGCTTAAACCGTTTTTTCGCATTTCGCGAATAGCCGCGTTTAATACGTAGGTTTTACCTGCACCCGGAGCGCCGGTAATGAAAACGCTTGCACCAGCGTTGATTATGGTTAGGGCTTCGGATTGCTTCATTGGCAGTACCTTTTATTGCGTTTAATAGTCGCGCTTTATTTAATAATCGCGCTTTTCTGCGGAATTTACGTCTTCTAGCGCGTCTCCGCGGCGCTCGTAGTCGCGAAGCAAGCTCGTGCTCTCAATGTGCTGTGCGCCAGCTTTTGCCTGTGCTTCGCTTGGGCCTGGAGCTGGAACAAACATCATGTCACGGTAATATCTCAACTCGTCAATCGACTCAATAATATCCGCGAGCGCACGGTGACCGCCGTGTTTTGCCGGCTTATTGCGGTAAACGTCTGGGTAAAGTCTGCGCGAAATCTCCTTCAACGTGCTTACGTCTATTACGCGATAGTGCAGATTTGCCATTAAATCTGGCATGTAACGGTCGAGGAACTTTTTATCGGAGCCAACAGAGTTGCCAGCAAGATGTGCTTTTCCGTGCTCTGGCAAAAAGCGCTTTACATACTCAACAACCTGCTTTTGTGCTTCTTCTAGAGGCAAACCGTTTTTATTCCACTCGTCAACAAGACCAGAAGATGTGTGCATATTGCGTACGAAATCGTTCATATGAGCCACAGCAGCATCGCTCGGCTTAATCACTAAATCAATACCGTCGTCTAGAACTTTCAAATTAAAATCAGTTGGAACTACAGATACTTCGCATAATTCGTCGTGGAAAATATCGAGTCCCGTCATCTCGCAATCAATCCAAATTAAGCGCGATTCTTCCGGCGTAAACGTAAGATCTTCCTTAGCTTCAGCCATTTTCGTTCCTTTCCTAATATTTTTTCGAACCCATCAGCCTACATCTTCCCAGCGACGACTAACAGCTAAAATCACATCTCTGGCATATCAGAAAGTGAAATTCTAGAATATGATCCATTTTTCTTATCTTCAGGGTGAGGCTCTAAACCGATAATAGTTATTGACATATGATCTGGACCATAAACCCAATACATTCTCATTGCACTACTTGTTTTATTCTCCAAGTAGGATTGCCAAACTCTAACACCATATCTATTTGTCAATTCTTCAATATCATGAGTATGCAATCCTGGATGCCTTGGATTTTCAGATAAAAGTTTCATAGATTTTCCCCATTTCTTATAAAGAGAAAGATCTTTTTTACTTATACTGCCTTCTAGAAACTCTTTCTTCAATCTCTCCCAAATATTAGACATCTCTGGAATACCCATTCTAATATTGAAGTTCATTCACTTACTCCTAGAAGTCAGAGAGATCAACAGGTTCAGAGACTTTGCCAATCTTAAAATTGCGGATTGCTTCATCCATACTTTTAAGAGTTTTAGAAGAGATACTCTTAGGAATAGTAAGCTCACGTGGCTCTAATAAAATACAACCATTATCACATTCTTTAACATTGTAATAAGGGTATTTAGCTCCGCGCAGAGTTACACGCTTTTTACTATCAAGACGAACGTCATAATCTTTCACTACTTCCACAAAACACCTCATTTTTAGTGGGATATCCCACTAACTATACAATAATTTTATACGAATTGTCAAAACAAAAACGACGAAAAGTTAGAAAGTAGCAAAAAAGACTTAGCTAACTCTTCGCCGTTTAATGCAAAATTACTTGCGATTTATACGCGACTTATACGCGCAACTCACGCAACTTACGATTTAGTTGTGGAAACCGCTGTAGTTTGGCGCTTCTGCAGTCATCACAATATCGTGAGGATGCGATTCGCGAAGACCAGCATCCGTAATGCGAATAAAGCGACCGCGCTCTTGCATTTCCTTAATATTGTGCGCACCAACGTAGAACATAGACTGATGCAATCCGCCAAGCAACTGGTAAAGCACAGCGTTAAGTGGACCGCGATATGGAACTTCGCCTTCCACGCCTTCTGGAACCACCTTGTCGGAGCTAGTAACGTCTGCCTGGAAGTAACGATCCTTAGAATAAGACTTCTTACCGCGAGGAGCCATTGCGCCAAGCGAGCCCATGCCACGATAAAGCTTATACTGCTTGCCGTGAAGCAAAACCTTTTCACCTGGAGCTTCCTCGCAACCAGCCAAAGTGCCGCCGAGCATAACGGTGTCAGCGCCAGCAACCAAAGCCTTAGCAATATCGCCAGAATAGTGAATACCACCATCAGCAATGCATGGAACGCCAGCAGCCTTGCAAGCCTGAGCCGCATCATAAACAGCAGTAAGCTGAGGCACACCAACGCCTGCAACAACGCGCGTAGTGCAAATAGAGCCTGGTCCAACGCCAACCTTTACAGCGTCGACGCCGGCATCAATCATAGCCTGAGCGCCTTGGCGAGTAGCAATATTTCCGCCAATAATTTGTACTCCGTCAAACGCCTTATCTGCCTTAATTCTGCGAATCATATCGAGAGCCAATCGAGCCTCTCCGTTTGCGGTATCAACCACAAGCACGTCAACTCCAGCTTCCATAAGCGCGCACGCACGCTGCCAAGCATCTCCAAGGAAGCCAATTCCAGCAGCCACGCGCAAGCGACCCTGATCATCCTTAGTAGCATCTGGATACTGCTCAGTCTTCACAAAATCCTTAACAGTAATCAAACCAGTAAGCTTGCCTTCTGCATCAACCAAAGGCAATTTTTCAACTTTGTTGTCTGCAAGCAAACGATGCGCGTCTTCTTTAGAAATATTAGAAGGACCAGTGACGAGATTTTCGCGAGTCATCACGTCTTTGACTTTCAAACGATCATAGTCTTCGGAAGCAATGAAACGCATATCGCGATTGGTAATAATACCAACTAGACGATTTTCGCTATCTACCACTGGCAAACCAGAAATATGAAAACGCCCGCACAATTTATCTAAATCTGCGAGCGTTGCATCTGGGTGAACAGTGAGTGGGTCGGTAATCATACCAGACTCGCTGCGCTTAACAATATCGACTTGCGCAGCCTGATCATCTATAGAAAGATTGCGATGAAGAACACCAATTCCACCATTTCGAGCCATTGCAATAGCCATATCGGACTCGGTTACTGTGTCCATTGCTGCAGAAATTGCAGGAACTTTCATAGTGATTTCGCGAGTTAGATGAGTAGTTGTATCCACTTCGGAAGGAATAACATCAGTCTCATTTGGAAGCAACAGCACATCATCATAAGCAAGGCCGAGCTTCTCGAAAATTGGTGGAACAGGAGCATACACGGATTCCGTGTTCATATCAGTTGTAGCCATAGGGTTACTATACGTTTTTGCTATGACGTTTGTAAAAATCGCGTTTCATGAACTATGATTCGCGAGTATTCGAGTATTATTTTACGAATTTCGTAGCTCTGGCAGGCGCCTGCGCAAATATGGCATCATTGTAAGAACTGTAAGCAGCGCTGCCGCAATAATCATGCCAACAAGCACGTAAATTGCTTTAAAGAACAGAATCATTATTGACCCGAAAGATATAAGCGCCGCCCAACCCCATAAAATAAGCACCGCTCCTTGCACAGAATGCCCAATGCGCAACATTCTGTGATGCAAATGCATGCGGTCTGGATGCATTGGCGACTGCCCTTTTGCAAGCCTTCTGCATATTGCTAAACACATGTCTAACACTGGCAAAAACAGCACTAAAATCGGAAGCAAAATCGGCATAAATACTGGCAAATATATGCTTGTGTGCACTGCAGATGGATCTAAGTGACCCGTCATTATAATAGACGCGCAAGTTATTAAATACCCGATTAGCATGGAGCCAGAATCACCCATAAAAAGCTTTGCAGGATGCCAATTGTGCAAAATAAACCCTAAGCACATTCCAACCATTGCAACGTCTATAAGAGTTGCCATTGAAGCGTAGCTTGGAGATGTGCGCGCAAGAATATAAGAGTATGTCGCGAAGGCGATTCCGCCAATTGCCACAATTCCAGAAGCCAGTCCATCTAGTCCGTCTACAAAGTTGACTGCATTAATTGAAGCCACGATTAGTATTGCGGTTATTGCGATTGAAAGACTTGGAGACGCTGTAACTAGAGAGCCGAGCGGCAATGTTACGATTTGAAGCCCTCCCCATGCTACAAAAACAGCTATTAGCAATTGACCTGCAAGTTTTAGCATCCAATCTAAGTCCCAAATGTCGTCACAAACACCCAAAAGGCATACGAGTACAGCTCCAGCTAAAACTACCCACGGCTGGTGTGTTCCTGTAAAAAGCCCTGAAATAAAAGGCATGGAGCTTGCAAACGCCATTGATACAGCAAAGCCGAATAGCATTCCCACTCCACCCATACGTGGCGTAGGTATTGTGTGCACGTCGCGAGCGCGCACTTTTCCTACGGCTCCTATGCGAATCGCAAGATGACGTACAAGCGGCATTATTAGCCAAGTTGCGCCTCCTGCGATTGCTGCTATAAACAGGTATACCCTCATTTCTTGCGACTTTCTGCTCTTATCTGTTCTTCACTTATTACGCCTTCGCGCAAAATCACAATTCCGTCTTTATCGCTTGCATCCGCGCCAACTACTGTGCTTGCTACGTGTGAGCGAGTTGGACCAGCATTTAAATACAGCGGAATTTCGTCTCCAAAAGCTGCTACTGCCTCTTCTACGCTGTCTGCGCTCTCGTTTCCGCTGCGATTTGCGCTAGATGCAGCCAAAGGGCCCGTAACTCTTAAAATTTGCATTAATTCTGGGCAATCTGGAACGCGCACGCCTTGCGTTGCTTCAGCTTGGATTTTGTTTTGCTCACTGCTCTCATCTGCTTTACAAAGCGTAGCAAGCCTTGTAGCTACCGAATCTTTTTTTGCGCGCGCGATTGGTGAGTATCCGCCTGGCAGGAATTTTTCCGCAAGTACGTCTAGTGGGCTTGGCAAGTAAAGCCCAAGTTTTTCTAAGTCACTTACGCTACTCATAAGTATTTGCAAGGCTTTTGTGCGCGGTCTGCGCTTTAGTTGGTAGATTTTCGCTACTGCATCCTCGTTAAATGGGTCGCATGCTACTCCGTAAACTGTGTCTGTTGGCACTACGATTACGCCGCCTGCGTTGATTATTTGCGCTGCAAGTTGCAATGATTCTTCGTTAATCGTGCAAATTTTACTCATTTTTAGCCTCTTTTTTGCATACTACAAATCTTGCTCTGTTTGTTAAGTCGTTTTTGACTTTTGCGCTGCTAAATCCTACGTTTTTTGCATAATCTGCAAGCGCTTCTCCTTGCGTAATATCGTGTTCCATAATCATTATTCCACCCCTACGCAAATATACAAAACTCGCTTTTACAATTTTTTGCGGTATTAGTAGCCCATCTTGAGATCCACCATATAACGCTATTTTTGGGTCGTAGTCACGAGCTTCAATCTGCTCTAATGGCTTGCTTTCTGGCACATACGGCGGATTTGTGATTACTACGTCTACTTTCTCTTTAATCGCAGCTGTTTCAGGCAGATTAACGTTTGTAGCATCGCCTAATATTGCGTGATATCTGTTTAAAATATCATATTTTTCCGCGATTTTGTTGTAGTTTTTTTGCAAATATTCAAAAGCTTCTGGCGACTTTTCCACAGCCCACACTTGCGAATCTGCAACTTCGCTTGCAACCGATAATCCAATCGCTCCCGAGCCTGCACACAAGTCTAAAACAATAGGATTTTTTAGATTATTTGCGCGAATCCAATCTATTCCCTCTTGAACTACCACTTCTGTTTCGGACCTCGGCACAAAAACGCCTTTGCCAACTATTAGGTCTATGTAGCGAAAAGTAGCGCATCCAATAATATGTTGCAATGGCTCGCGCGAAGCACGTCTAGATATAAAATCGCTATATTTGCTAGCGTAATCGTGCGAAAAATTCTTAAAATCGCCAAGTATTAGCGCTTTGTTTAAGTCTGCCAAACTTACGCCACAAGCGTGTGCTAAAAGTACACGCGCATCATATTGTGGAGAATCTACGCCTGCTTTACAAAGACACGCAATAGCATTTTGCAAGAGTTCGCGCATAATACAAGCAATTCCTAGAAGCTAATTCCTACAAGCCAACACAAGCAACGAGTTTAAAGATATTACTACTTACTTGGCTTTAGCTAAGCGATCGGCTTCATCCGCCTGAATATCGCTGTCTATAACAGGCTGCAAGTCTCCGTTAAGCACCTGGTCAAGATTGTATGCCTTGTAGTTTGTGCGATGGTCCACAATACGATTTTCTGGGAAGTTGTATGTGCGGATTCGCTCAGAACGGTCCAACGAGCGCACCTGCGAGTGGCGCATATCTGCCGCCTCCGCTGCCTCCTGCTCGTGCTTCATGGCAAGCAAACGCGACTTTAGCACGCGAAGAGCCGCCGCACGGTTTTGAATCTGCGACTTTTCATCTTGCATGCTAACAACAATTCCCGTTGGAATATGTGTCATACGAACAGCGGAATAAGTAGTGTTCACGGACTGTCCGCCAGGACCAGAGCTCATGAAGATGTCGATTTTCAGGTCTTTTGGATCGATTTCGATTTCGTCGTCGTCTTCGTCTGCTTCTGGGAACACGATTACACCAGCCGCGGAAGTTTGAATACGACCTTGCGATTCAGTTACTGGGATTCGCTGCACGCGATGCACGCCGCCCTCGTATTTCATGCTTGCCCACACGCCGTCTTCTGGAGCAGGCGTACCTTTTGCGCGAATCGCAAGCTGCACGTCTTTTACGCCGCCAAGTTCCGTCGAATTTTCGCTTTGGATTACGGTAGTCCAGCCGCGCTTTTCCGCGTAACGCATATACATGCGCAACAAATCTCCAGCAAACAGAGCCGCTTCTTCGCCGCCCGTACCAGCTTTGATTTCCATAATCATGTCTCGCGCATCGTCTGGATCTCTAGGAATCAGCGCTGTGCGCAACTTTTCTTTTGCTGCTGGAATTTGTTCTTCTAATTGTTTTGCTTCTTTTGCTAAGTCTTCGTCTTCGCTTGCCATTTCGCTAGCTACTTCGTAGTCTTCGCAAAGCTGCTTGTAATTTAGGTACGCGCTTACGATTGACCCGAGTTCTGCGTGTCTACGACCGAGCTTGCGAATTGCGTCTGGATTAGACGCTACCTCTGGCTCTCCCATGCGATTTTCAATATCGCGGTATTCGTTTAGAGCTGTAACCGCTGCTGGGAACTGTTCCTCTACTGACTCAGCCATCATATTCCTTTGTAGTCGCGCATAACGCGGATTTTGAATCGAAAATATTAAATTTAAATATTGTAAGACGCATGTATGTTGCACATAAAACGCCAGCCCCGATTCCGCGAGTTACACGAAAGCAGGGCTGGCGTTTAAAAAGCTACTTAGTCTTCTTACCGTAGCGCTTCTCGAAGCGAGCCACACGGCCGCCGGTATCGAGAATCTTCTGCTTGCCGGTATAGAATGGGTGGCACTTTGAGCACACGTCAACCGTCATATGATCGCCATTTGCGGTGGAACGAGTTACAAAAGTGTCTCCGCAGGAGCAGGTAACCTGCACTGCGTGATAGTCGGGATGAATACCCTGCTTCATAATGTCTCCTATGGAATTCGGGCGACCCGGGTCGCAAAGCCCCAATAGCTGAGCGTGAACCGGAACCTTCGCTATTTTAGTCACCACCCTCGACTCAACAAATCAACTTTCGTTATCTTCGTTCTTACGTCTGCGATGCTTAGCAGCAAATACAGCTAAACCAACAGATGCCAACAAGCTGGCGATTAACGCGGACTGTGTAACGTCACTACCCGTTTGAGGCAGAGCTTCTGACGGCTGTTTTGCAGTATCCTTCACAGCTTCTGGCTCTGTTTTTTGCTTCGGTTCCGTAGCCTGTTCAGGTACGACTTCAGTCAAAGGAGATTCAGGCATTAGAATATACGGATATGATTCTGGCATCGGATATTCTTCTTGTCTTGGCTCTTCTTCTGGCTTTGACGGAGCTGGTGTAGGAGCTGGCAGCACAGGCGTTGGAGCAGGTTTGCTCTCAGAAATCACATCAATTTCAACAGTAATTTCCGCTTCGCGACCATACTTATCGGTAGTAGTAAACGTTAGCTCAACTTTCGGCTTGCCGTCAACAATCTTAGGCGTGCCAGAAATCTTGCATTCAGTACCAGCGCAATTTGCGTTAATGCCGTTTACAGAAGTCAAGCCTTGAGCAACTAACTCGTTAATAGTTAATGTCTTGCCATCTACTGTAACCGTTGTGTTATTAACATCTCCTTCAGTCATGTTTTGCAATCTGAAGTTCGTTAGAATACCCTCGCGAGCAGAACCACTAAACTTAAACTTCATAGGAGCCATCTTCTCGAAGTTTGCAGTAATAATGGTTTCGCTTTCTGGGAATACCATTGCAATATCAGCGTCAGTAATACCAGCTTGTACAAGTAAATTCTTCAAAGCTTCAATAGTTGAGTGTTGTGAATTACGAATTATTTTTGCCGTATATGACTTTCCTAATGTTTCAGCAACAATAGCCAATCTATTACGACTTGCTTCATAACTCATATTCTCGTTATTTATAGCTTCAGCAAGAATATTCTTTATAGCCGCAAATGTAGAATTCTTAGATTTGCGGATTACATTAGCTGTAAACGACATGCCATAGCGTTCAGCAATCTTAGCTAATGTTTCACGCTCAATATCAGTTGATTTGTGGTTATCAGCACTGTTATAGATGGTATCAATATGTTTAGAGTAAGATACTTCATCCCAATTCTTGAATATGTAACCTTTGTTAGCAAGAACGTCTGGAATATAATTATTTATTTCAGATATTCTATCTTTACGCACCCAGTATGTATGTACTCGTGACTGCATAGTTCCGCCATTGCCAGCTACATACGTTACCTTTGTGTAGTTTTCTAAAATAAACTTTCCTGCTTGACTGTTACTTGAAGGTAAATCTCTCTCTGCAATCACATTCGGAAGCACTTGAATAGGTACATTTTCATAACGTACTATCTTTGCACCCTTCTTATTTGGATCAGATGTTTCAACCCTCACTCTAACAGTAGTAATGCCCGGCTTTGCAATACGAACGGAATTGGCACCGGAAGAATAAGCTACACCCGCACCATGCATGCCCGCAATCTCTAGGTTATTAGGATCAACACCAGACACAAGCTCATCAGGAGCAGGAACTTCGTCTCCAACACTCTTAACAAACTGAGATACATTCACAGGCATATCAGCAATCTGATTTGCAACATATACGCGAATTTGTCTATTCTTATTTGTGTCAGTTAACGGAACAGGTTTGTTGCCTGCATCATAAACTTCCCACTTGCTAAAGCCCTTAAGCTGTTGCTTTAACTCATTAGTTTTATTATTAACGTCATTTTCATATGTAGTACTATCGGACTTAAAGTAGATAACTTTCGGTTTGTATGAGCCATCATCCCACTTCCTTCCGAAAGCTGGTAAGAACACATACGGCACGTAGTTATCTGGAATTTTCTCATTACTCTTCGCGTCGATGATGTTCATCACCTTTTCATACACTGCTTGGTATGTAGTATTTTCAGAGTACTTTAATTTGCGAATCTCATCATTCGTTAACAACTTTTCACCATTCGCGTTTTGCACATCAACGCTAGTTGCAGATGCTGGTTCACTTACCATCAAAGTAGTGACAGGAATTTCAGGTTGATTTGCTAAGCTTCTTCTTGCACGCGAACGAGCATCAGAATTATCATTATCAACAAAATTCTCAAGCTTCCTCCAGCCTTTGAACACGTAATGGTATCCATCAGCGTCATAATCCTTGCCAACAGCTTGCGGAGCTTTTACGCCCGTAACATCGTCTTTAAGAACGTAGTACAGCTTAGTAGTATCTTTATCAAGGCTGCCCTGATCTTTATGATCAACTTGATTGGCATTTATAAAGTTGACCTTAACATACTTATCCTTATTGAGAACAAGATCACGCTCTGCAGCAACACCCGTAAGAGGATTAGTATCGCCAGGCTGATGTGAAGGCTGAGTACTATCTGGTTTCGGTAGGCTCTTATCGTACATCAACTGGTAAATCACCTTTAAGCGTCCTACAAGTCTATAAGTCTTGTAATCTGCTGCATCCTTATACTTAACTGTAACTTTCAAAGGAACAGTGTACAAAGCAGGTTTCTTAAGCATCTTCTGCTTTAATGTATTTTGTTCAGCTTCAGTTGGTAAATCATATTCGACTTTTATGTCTTCTACGCCATTATTCGTAGCAGCATCTGCTTTGAGTTGAGGCATATTAGTTATAAAATCGGTTAACTTTGGAAGCGTGTCAGGCTTATCTTGCACAGCGACCAAGTAATCAGTCTGCACTGTTGGTTCTGTCCAAGGGGTTTGATCTGCCACGAACTCTTGGAATGGTTCATTGACTTTCCACTTGTCAGTAGAGTCAGCGACATTTGGAATTGAATCAACCTTCTTACCGTCGTTAAGCATGCTGCTTCGAGACCAAGTTCCCTTAGCGCCAGTTAGCTGATTATTAAGCCAAGCTAATGCGCCACTTCCTTCTTTTGTAATCTTCTCAAGATCAGTACCCTTCTTTACGTAGAACACTTTAGGGCCGCTTGTGCCATCCTTCCACAATCGCCCTGGAGCAGGCTTGAAGATTGCGACTACAGCATCCTTAGGAACTTCACCACCGTCAGAAGTGCTAGAGAAGTATTCAATCTTCTTGTAAACAGCGGTGTAAGTTTTGCCAGAATTATCGTCAACAGTAACATCTTTATAACGACCTTCAGGATCGATATCGTACTTCTGCTCTGGATTTGGATTCTCAGCAGTCGGTTCTACAACCTTCGTCGCCCAGCCCTTGAACACATAGTAGTAATTATCTTGACCGTGATCCTTACCGAAGGCTTGCGGCACGCGGATTCTAACTTCCTTACCCTTATAAACGTACGCAGTAAGAGTAGTTTCTCCGCCAGCAGGATGATTAGCATTATCTCCATCGTGACCAACAATAGTGCCTTCATCATTCTTGCCGGTAAAAGTAATCGGCGCATACTCGTCAATATGCGCTTTGCCGTAGTCGGTAGCTTTGAACTTATCCCAATCGCTTGCGTACACCAAATCTGGCAGCACGCGGTACAGCACTTCAGCTTCAGCACTGTTATCACCAAGCTTCACTTGCACTTTAATCTTGTGCAAGCCTGGAGTGTTGTCAAACTTTTCACCATCAGCAAAGCTGAACTTAGCACCATCTGGATAATCACCAGCATTCGTTATAAGCTTCTTAGCATCATCACTATTTGCAATACTAATATTCTCAGTTGGCTTAAGCACTTGCGGAGCTGCAGCAACAGGAGCTTTTAGCTTGAATTGAGCAGTGTAAATTACCTCAGGACTGTTCTGCTCTTCAGAGCGAATCGGCAAGCGACTTACGCCATCAGCATACTGAAGCTTCGTAGAGCCAGCATCATACGAACCGATTTGCGAAGTCCAGCCATCAAACTCATAGCCTTGCTTTGCTTTCACTGTTGGAAGTGGCATCTGGTATGCCTTCGTGCCCTTAATTGCGTCGTACACAAGAGCAGAGCCGTCAGCTACATTATTATTTTGCCAGTCAACAACGCTACCCATAGAGCCTTGCTTATCATCCACTTTGAACACGTAGCGCGTGTAGTTGGTTGGGCGATACTGATTATCGTCCTGGCGCTTAAGCACGCGAACGTCTTTATACTTGAAGGTGATTGTAGGGATACCGTTAGTCTGCTTATCTTCGCTATCAGTAGTATAAGTAATATTCTGCTGTGTGCTTTCCGGCATAAAGCCTTCAATCGGCTTGTAGAATACTACGTCGTACTTTCTGTTTACAGAGCTGACTTCGCTTTCTGGAAGAAGCTCCTTACCGTTTTGATCAATATACTTTACCTTATACTTGCGCGTATTGTACGTTTGGTAAATGAACTCGCCAGTATTCTCAGATTCAGTACTCGAGGCTTCAAAGCTCGTGAAATGCTTATCTGGGAAGTGTGTTTCATCACTGTAGACTGCTTCAGCATTGTAGCGCAAATGCTCGCGCAAGCCGGAAACCGTTTGAGTAGAAACGTGGTCTACCATCGCGGCTTTTTCTGCGTCTGAAAGACCCTCTTTCTTATAGTCAGCAAACGTGTACCCTGGCTTTAAGAATATGTGCTTAAAAGTACCGTTGTAGCGAGTATCCCTAACCCACACTGCATCAAGCTTTATATCTTCTACTACTTTATTGCCAAAAGCGTACGGCAAAGTTTTGCCGTTCTTAGTAATTTCCCAACCGTAGAAGTCGTAGCCCTTACGCGTTGGAACCTTTATATCATTCTTTTCGTCAATAACATTGTAGCGAGCGAACTCTTTTTTCTTAACTACATCTTGGATAGTATTGCCGTTTTCGTCAGTTCCAGGCATATGGTAGTCAAGCGTCACAGTGTGCTTAATATTAGTTGGCTTACCCCAGGCAGCGTAAAGCTTAATGCCGTTGACTGGCATTGTAATATCTTTGTTTTCGCCATTTATAAACTGAGTACCAGCCTGATCAACAGCCCAGCCTTTAAACACATAGTCTTCTGGCAAATCAGCAGGGCGAACGATGGAGTAAGTCTTGCCGTTAAGTGTGAATGTGTACTTGCCATCGAACTGAGTTGCGGTGTTATCACCACCATCTTTAGTTACAGAAGCATCATAAGATGTATCGTTTCCGTATAAATCTTTGTCTTCGCCCGTCAAATCTTTTTTGCCGCGCTTAGTCAAGCTATATTCAAACGGCAAGCTTTCTGTAGCAGCGCCACTGCCGTCCTTTATAGCCTTGCCATCCGCGTTATAAAACTGCACATCGTACGACTTGCGGTTGTACCTAAATTCAAGTAGTTTGTTAGTTTCAAATTCAGTTACATCACCAGAATAATCTTCTTGTTCATCTACTGGAACGCCCCTATACTTTCGAAATGCTAAATGATACTTTTTAGCAAAAGCATTCTTCTCATCATCACTTAAATCATCCCAATTCCCATGACCATGAGATTCGTTATACCACTCTTCCCGTTTATCTTCAAAGTCGTCTGAATCTAACGAATCACTAACTTTTGTCTTATCATAACCATTAGCAGGATTAAAACCTGCAATAGATGGAGCTGTATATTTATAGCTATCGTTGGAAGTATCATCTTTGCTATATGAATCAGTTGAAAGCTCATAATCATTGTCGTCTATATCATCGCCACCGTTTTTAGCAGACGCAATACTTTGCTTCCTAATAATCACCTGTATAGGCGCACTTGTACTACTGGTATCAGCAGTAAGCAGACGCTGATTATCTTTTAGCTCGTACGCAGTTTGGGTATTACTCTCAGGGTCATCGCTAATTTTAGGCACTGTTCCAGCACCATTCTTAAGAGCAACACGCAAACTAGGGTCAGCAAATTCTTTTATAGTAAAACGATACGGAGGAGTGTCACGATACTCTACTTTCCCTGAATATCCAAGCTGCCATCCTAAAGAGCCTATATCTTCTTTATTAAAATCTAATTCATTTATATCAGGCCAAATATCAGTAAGCTTTTGACCGTAACGAACATTTACGCGGTAACCTTTATGGTTAATTGCATTACCGCTGTCATCTTCGTTTTTGTCATCATACTCATCTGAGCAATTTCCGCCGCCAGCATAGCAATAAATAGTTTTATTTCCATGCTCATCTTCTCTTTTTATAGCAGCATTGTTTAAGCTATCATTTTTTATACCAGCAGGCTTAGCAAAAATAAGCTCGTAAGTATTGCGGTCGTAAACTAAGTTAAGAGTGTTGTTTAAGTCGTCAGCGCAAAGCTGCGATTTACTACGTTTGCCTAAATCTGGGCGACCCGGCACAAAATCATGTTGCTCAGTATTAAGCTTTTTAGTAAGCTCCTTATTCACATGGAAGTAGCGCGTAAATAAATCCTTGCCTTTATTTTCAGCGGCACCAGGATTCGCGGTATTGTACCCATCTAAGCTTGTTACAGGCGTATCGTTCATCCAGTTGAACTTTGAAATTAAGCCAGTCTTATGGTCAGAATCTTTTCCCTGCAGCTCTTCTTTAGTTAAGCCAAGCTCTGGGTTTTCTACATAATTATCTTCGTTTTCACCATTAAGCTTATTAGTATCATTAGCAACGCCGGCATCATCCATTTTATCAAGCGCAACGTCGCTATCTGTCTTCACATTCTTGCGCTCAACAAGACCAACAAAGTCGTAGTTTTTAAGCGAATTTGGATTATCTTTGTCAACTAAATCCGCTTTTTGCACCCACACGTTCACGCGGTAGCTAGTAGTATTGTTCGCTTCCCAATTAGCGCGGAATTGCACATTGTGATCCGGCATCTTGTAGTCATCAAGAGAAACAATAGTATTCTCAGCATAAAGCGGATCACTCTCTTTGCTAGGATCTACTAAAGACCATCCTTTAAAAGTGTAACCGCGCCTAGTTGGGTTCGTAACTTGTGGCACATCTTGCTGGTAATACACTTTTTGAGCAGTAACATCCGTGCCGCCATCAGAATCGTACGTAACTTCATACGCTTTACGGTAGTAGCGAAGGTTCAAAACTAGCTTGTCTTTTTCATCTTCAGAATCCGAAAGCGGCGAGCTAATAAGATTATGCTCCGGTTCGTAGCCTGGGATGTACGTTGAAACAGCTGTTACATCCGAGCCAACTGTGCCAGTAATCTCTGTAACGTGTATTTTCTCAGTAGTGCCATCCTTATGCGTTACAGTAATTACTTTACCTATACCCAAATTAGGAGCATCGATAAACTTATCCTTATTATCGAGATCTTGCACCAAGTGACGCACATAGTACTTAGCTGTTTTAGGAGCGTAGTTGATGTTCAACTCGCCGTAGTACTGAATGCCGTCTTCTGCTGGCATCTGCGTAGAGGATGAAGATTGCGGATTTGTAGTTGTTTGAGATGATGAGGTTTGCGGAGCTTGAGCGACGTTATTTCCCCCAACAGCCTGCCTTTTCTTTACAGCGTATTCTTTAATAAGATTTTTGTCTAGACGCAAGTAGCGAACAGCGTCCGCATTCGTACCGTCGTCAATAACGAACTCGTTTTTATCGTTTTTAATGTAGTACTGGTATGTGCCTGAATGATATACAGATGGGCGGTATCCAGCAGACTTTGGAAGCTCAATATATTCGTACTTGCCATCTTTGCCAAGATTATCGAAGCCGGCTTTGTCAATCGTAAGCTCGTACGGCTGCACAAGCTGCTTATTCGCAGCGCCACCAATCGTATAGCGAATTTGCAAATTGTACGTAGCTTTTGGCTTTTTGTCAGTTTGTACCTGTTCGTTGGCTTGCTCTGTGCTCTTCGCCTCTGGATTATCTGTATTCGGCTTAATTACCTGGCTATTTGGATCAGTTGCTGCGTTATTAGTTGTTGTGCCAGTGTTCTGTGTGCCAGCGGTCGGTGTAGAAGCAGGTGAAGCAGGTGAAGGCGTAGCGCTTTTATCTTTGCCAGTGACGCCTGTACCTGTAACTGCACCTTGCGTATTATCATGCGAACCTTGTGCAGTGCCTTGTACAGTTGGATTTTCTGCACTTTGCCCTTGCGCACCTTGTCCCCCTTGAGCATTGCCATTGCCTTCTGCACTTGGGCTCGCTGTATTTCCAGCACCAGCGCTAGATTCTGTACCTGCTGAAGGTGCAGAAGCAGACGGAGTTTCAGGCGCATTACTTGCAGGAGTTACACTACTCCCCTTGTTAGAACCGTTTGCACTTTCATCAACACTCCTACGAGAACGCACTTTTGGCTTATTTGCATCGTTTACTGTATTCGCATTTTCTTCGTGAGTGCTTGAAGGTTGTGCGTTTGTATTCTGCTCTGTAGCAGGCTGCTGATTTTCAGCGTGTTCAGTCTGCGCTGTATTCTGATTTGGTTCAGCCTTTGCCTCTGGTTCCGTCTTCGCAACAGTCTTTGCACTTGCAGGCTGTGAAGTTTCTGGTTGTGCAGATTGCTTCGCTGCAGGAGCAGCAGCCGGCTTTACAGCATCAGGATTTGTCGCAGCCGGCTTTGTGTATGAAGCCTTTGTATCTGCTGGCTTTACAGAATTTTCAACTTTAGGTTTTGCAGCAGTTGGCTTTTCAGTCGTTTTATGTGCATGTACAGACGCGTTCGACTTTGGCTTCTCCGCAACCTTACCAGTTTCAGCTGGATTGGTTTGCTCAGCATTAGTATGCTTTGCATCAGACTTCTTCGCAGATTTTACATGTTTTGCAATCTCAGAACTTGCTGTATCTTGCTCACTCTTAGTCGCAGTCTTAGTAGCACTATTATCTGCACTACTAGTAGCAGATCTATCCTCAAAATTATTAGTATCAAAAGAACGATTTGAAGGCGAAGACGAATCGCCATTTGTAACAAAATATTCGCCAGAATCCTTAACACCTACGGAAGAATCGCCAGCAACCGTTTCCTGATTCTCAACGCCTTCAGCGATAGAATTAGAATCAGTATTTTTAGCTAAATATTTAACAGAATCAAACATATGGCGCGTAGTGCGATCAGAAGGAGCACCCGTGTTAAGCAATCCATTCTTATATAAGCCGTTTCCATCGCCCTTGCCATTACCAGAGCCTTTGCCGGCGCCATTCCCAGCACCTTTGCCAGAAGTCTTAGCAACACTATTTACATAAGACGGATCAAAAGAATCAGGGTTAAAAGAAGTCCTAGCTAAAGCCGCTGCGCCAGGCAACACCATAGACAATGTAGACGCTAAAGCTACAGCTGCAACGCCAAGGCGATGACCAGAAGCACTAGTAGCAGTAGACGAGGAAGAACGCTTAGCAGTCTTAGCATTTTTCTTAACGCTCTTAACACTCTTAGCGTTACTAGCGTCGCCAGAAACGCTCTTATGCTTAGCGGATTTAATGCTTAAAACGTCACTACCACTATTTTTAGTTCTAGCCAATTCGACTCCCAAACTCCGTTACATCTAGTACATAGAATCAACATGCACGTTTAGTATTTAACAATCAAAATACACAACATACGGCAATGTTTAGCAACCAGTGCACTCCAAAAAAAATACTTAACCTTTATTATTTAAGCACAAGCTATGGATACCCCCCCCCCCATAAGCATTGCAATTTCTGTGTTTTTGGTGTTTCTTGTACTAAGTGAAATACCATGCTTGGTAGAGATTCTCGATTTTTCAAAAAAAAACCGCGCAAACCAAGAAAATCTTGACTATGCGCGGCTTATAAAATCTTAGAAAATCCTAAGCAAAACCTTACTCGGCTGCAGGAGCTTCTGCAGCAGGAGCGGCAGCATCGGCAGCAGGAGCGGCAGCTGTCTCTTCTGTAGCAGCATCTTCTGGAACAGTAACGCTAACAACAGACTCTTCGCCATCCATGTCGAGCACAACGCCCTCAGGAAGCTTAACATCTTTAGCAAACACCTTGGTGCCATCGGTCAAGCCGTCAACATTAACCACCAAGCGCTCTGGCAAGTTGGCAACGTCTGCGCGAACCTTAAGCTCCTGAACGTCTACGAATGCAACAGCAGCACCCTTTGGAGTGCCTTCAACAAACACTGGCACCTCAACGTCAATCTTTTCGCCAGCCTTAACTTCGTAGAAGTCAATGTGCTCAACGATGCGCTTAACAGGGTTGCGCTGAACGTCCTTAACAACTGCGATTCGTGACTCATTGCCGAACTTAATAGTGAACAAAGCGTTTGCGTGACGAAGAGAAAGAGTAGTCTCCCTCATTGGAAGAGTCACGTGTACAGGTTCAGCACCACCAGCGTAAATGCTGGCTGGAATCAAATTGGCAACACGCAAACGGCGAGCAACGCCCTTACCGAATTCATTGCGAACTTCGCCTTCAAGTGTAATCTTTGTAGCCATATCGGTCTCCTTATGGTCTGGATTATGCGGATAATCTTATTTAAATCCAGCTTCAGGCGCACCGACGCGCCGAAAACCACCATAAGTTGGCTATCAGCCCAGTCGATAACGGAACTTACACAACAATCGCAAGCAACCAACGAATCGCAAAGCGCCTATCGCAAGTATCGCAGTGTTATTCCCTCGCCAAAGCAACTTATCTAGTCTATAAAAACACTTAGACAGATAAAGTCTAAAGTCAAATCCAACACCAAAAGGTGACTTGAATCACACCAACGATTATCATGTATATATAGTCAAAGGCGCATAACAAATATGTGCTCGAAACAAGCTGATTTAACCAAAATAAATTAGCAAATTTAAGCATTTAGCAAAATTAAGGAGCAGATGTGTCCGTCCTAAATACACTCCAGCAGCAAGCTTTCAATCTTGCTCGTAAGGCATTGCAAATTGGCAGCAACTTCGCGCACCCAGTAAGCGACGACATCGCAGGAGAACCAGACTATTCTATTCCACAAGATCAGCAAGACGGATCACAGAATAAACAGAATAATCTGCTTCAGCAAAATCAGTATCTTCCACGAGTAGACGAATGGGGTTCTCAACTACAAACCACCACTTTCCTAGACCCACAAACTGGCTTGCTAACCACAAAAACGGACGGAAATCCGCCATTAGACGAAGGCACAAGCATCTACGACTTGTATGCAGACAGGGCAGCAAGAATGGGAGATGATCCACTTTACACATACAAAGAAAACGATGAATGGGTTACAAAAACAGCCAACCAGTTCCTTACAGAAGTTAGAAAAGCCGCAAAAGGCTTGATTCACTATGGATTGCGCAAAGGCGACGCTGTTGCGTTAATGTGCAAAACCTCGTATGAGTGGGATGTTGTTGATGCTGCAGTTATGGCTTGCGGAGGCGTGTTGGCTACAATTTACGATACGGATTCTGCCGAGCAAATTCGCAACATTGTAAACAACTCCGACTCGCGCTTTTTGATTGTTGGCACAACTGAAATGAAAGACAAGGCAGATGGAGCTATTGAAGAATGCCCAAGCCTTGAGCGCATTATTTGCATAGAAACAGGCGGATTGGCGGAACTACAAGCCTTTGAATACTCCGTTAGCGACGAAGAACTAGACGAGCGAATTGACTCGGTTAAAAAAACCGACTTGTGCTCTATTGTGTACACTTCTGGATCTACAGCTGCGCCAAAAGGCGTGGAAATGACGCATGAGCATTACTGCACAACCGCGTTAAACTTGCCAACCTACTTACCAGACTTGCTTAGCGAGCCTAATGGTTCTGTGCTTCTATTCTTACCTCAAGCCCATTCGTTTGCGCGCGCAATCAACTATATTGTTGTTGCTAGCACGCTTAGAATCTACATTGCGCAAGGCATTACAACGCTTATATCCGACCTTCAAGTCGCAAAACCAACAGTTATGATTGTTGTTCCGCGCGTTCTCGAAAAAGTGTATAACGCAGCTTCGCAAAAGGCAGGTCATGGAGCTAAGGGACTTGCTTTCCAGGGGGCTGTTGTTACGGCTCAGCAATACATGAAGGAAGTTCAGGATTCTGGAGATGCTAAGGCGCTAACAAAGGCTCGCCGCGCTGCTTACGACCCACTCGTTTACCGCCCGATTCGCCAAGCGCTTGGTGGGCGTGCGCGCTGGATTGTTGCTGGCGGTGCACCACTGGATCCAGAGCTGCTAGCGTTCTTCCGCGGCGCAGGTGTGCCAGTTTACGAGGGCTATGGTCTTACAGAAACCACCGCCCCATGCGCGTTTACTCCTATTGGCGTTCCATTCCGCGAAGGCTCCGTTGGCATTGCTTTCCCAGCTTTCACTTTGCGAATTGCTAAAGATGGCGAAGTGCAAATTAAGGGCACTTGCGTGTTTAAGAAGTATCACAAGAATGAAGAGGCGACCGAAACTTCGTTTACAGAAGACGGATGGTATGCTACTGGCGATTTGGGCAGAATTGACGACGATGGCATGCTTTACATTACTGGTCGCAAGAAGGACTTGATCATTACTGCTGGCGGCAAGAATGTGGCTCCTGGTCCTATTGAAGAAGTGATTAAGCGTTGCGAGCTTGTGTCTCAAGCTCTTGTTCTTGGAGATAAGAGGCCATTTATATCTGCTCTTGTGACTTTAGACGAGGAGATTTTGCGCAATTGGCTTAAAACCAAGGGCTTGGACGAGACTATGAGCATGGAAGACGCAGCAAATAACGCGGTTGTGCGTGCGGAAGTTCAAAAGTTTGTGGATCTTGCAAACGAGGGCGTATCGCGCGCGGAGTCTGTGCGAAAGTTCATTATTTTGCCAGAAGAGTTTACTCAAGAAAACGGCTTAATGACGGCTTCTATGAAGATTATTCGCCCTCGAGTTATTAACAGATACGCCAATTTGCTTAACACGCAAATGTACACGATTCGCAAGAAGTAGCGCCTAAAGCGTAACTCGCAAATCGCCCAAAACCGCGGTTGACTGGTCTTATAACTGACTAGTCTTCCGCGGTTTTTTGTATCTACACACGATCCCGCTTTTTGTAGCTCTACACACGAAAATCAGCAACAAAATGCGGAAAAAACGACGCTTCATGTAGTGCGTTTGTATGACGACACGCCGTATTTTAGGTACAAACACACTACAAGGCAGGTCCTCGTTCGCACGGATTAGCCGTGCGAACGTCTTCGCTTGCGTTGAAAGCACACCGTGCTTTCAACCTTAAGCAAGCTCAGCGCTCCGAATTGCCTTTTCGCGCTACGCTCTAAGCGAAAAGGCAGGTCGTCGCGCTAGAAACCCAAGCGCTCAAGCTTCTTAGGATCGCTCTGCCACCCCTTTGCAACCTTCACATGCAAATCGAGCACAGCTTTAGCGCCCGTAATACGATTCACTGCAGTGCGCAAACGCTTCTTAACGCGCACAAGATGCTCCGCACCGCGCCCAATAATAATCGGCTTTTGCGAATCGCGCTCAACATACACCGACACAATCACATGCGCTTTATTATCGTCATATTGTGCATAGTCCTCATCTCCTGGTTGCACAATGCTATCTACAACAACCGCAAGCGAATGTGGCAACTCGTCGTCAAGTTCCTCAAGAAAAGCCCCACGAATCAGCTCCGCAATCATGCTAGAAGGACTCTCCTCGCTAAGCTGATCGTCTGGATACATCTTCGGGCCTTCTGGAAGATTGTCAATCAAAACCTTCTTAACTTCGTCAACATTGTCGCGTTCCAAAGCGCTAACTGGCACAATATCAGTAAAATCAGCAAACTGTTGAATCTCAATCAAATGAGACACCAACTCATCGCGGCTTAGCGTATCAATTTTAGTTACGATTCCAATAAGCGGAACCTTCCACACCCAGTTTCCAGACGCGTCTTTTTTGGCAAAGTCGGAGCGAAGTCGGCTCAAGATTCTTCTATCTCCAGGCCCAATCTCTTGATCCGCTGGAAGCAAGAAAGCGATAGCATCCACATCCGCAAGCGACTCGTCTACAATATCGTTCAAACGTTGGCCTAGCAAAGTGCGCGGCCGGTGGATTCCTGGCGTATCAACTAACACCATTTGCGCGTTTGGAGTTGTTAAGATTCCGCGAATCGCCTTGCGCGTTGTTTCTGGGCGAGAAGACGTGATTGCGATTTGCGTTCCGATTAGCGCGTTCATAAGCGTTGATTTTCCAACGTTTGGTCTGCCTACTACAGCAACAAATCCCGATTTATAGCCGTTAAAATCAGGCACTTCTACGCTCGCTTTTAGAGAAGGATCTAAATTAGCAAACATTTCGTCATTCATATCTTCCATATCTTCCATATCGTCACTCATATCATTAACATCTTTCATATCATTCATAATTCAACACTATTTATCGCCATCAACTTGCGATGATTCGCTATCTTTACTACTATCTTTATCGCCATTCTTGCCATTATTCTTGGCATCAGCCTTGCTGTCACTCTTTCCGCCGCTCTTTCCAGCGCTATCGTCTTCTTTAAGACCTTGAATATCTTTAAATCCTTGAATATCTCGCTCAACAAGAATCGTGGAGACTTTCTTGCGTCGCCCAGCAGAATCAACCGCGGTTAGCTTAAGACCTCTCGTCACAGCACTCGACCCAACAATCGGCACGTTTCCAAGCAACTTGGTAAGCAACCCAAACACAGTGTCTACATCGTCTTCGTCTATATGCACTTCAAAAATATCTTCCAAATCGGCGATAGGCGTGCGCGCAGGCATTTTCCACACACCCTTACTCACCTCTTGCGGATCCGCGTGCTGAGTGCGATCGTGCTCGTCTTCTAGCTCTCCAACAATTTGCTCAATCGCGTCTTCAATCGTAACAAGCCCTGCAATTCCGCCATATTCGTCTACAACAACGGCAACATGTTGTCGGATTCGCTGCATTTCGTGGAATAAATCATCCACTGGCTTGGACTCTGGTACAAGCATTGGGCTTCGACTAATCGTAGAAACTGCGCGCTCAGATGCTGCTGGATTAAACACGGTTGCGCGCACAGCATCCTTTAAATACGCGATTCCTTCCAAATCGTCAACCGACTCGCCAATTATAGGCACGCGAGAAAATCCAGATCTTGAGCACAATTTTAGGAAATTTTCCAGCGTTTCGTCGTTTTTAACACAAATCATATCGGTTCGCGGAACCATGATTTCGCGCGTTAACGTGTCGGAAAGCGTAAGCACGTTGCGCATCATCTCTGAAACTTCTGGGTCAAAATCGTTTGCTTCCACAAGCCTATCGATACTCGCTTTAGCTTGATCTAATTGAATATTTTCCAACTCTTCATCGTCGGAAAGAGCAGCATTCTTCTTATGATTTTGGCTTTGATTTTGCGAATCTCCACGACTTGCGATTTTTGCAAACGGATTCATAAAAACAGCAATCGAAATTATTCTAGACAAGCGCATCAGCTTAAAAACTGGCTGAGCCGCTCCCACTGCTCTTGGCCGCACAAGAACAGAAACAATTGCAACAATCATTGCAACTATTAGCCCGATTAATAGCGTTAACCAAAGAGGCGCACCAAGAGTCGCCGCGATTGCAGAAAAAGCCACGCCGTCCAACACGTTACACACGATTCGCACAAATGCGCACGCTCCGCTCGTAGCATACCTATCTGCTATAAGCTTTTTTGCTCTGCGAATTCTAGCAAGCTTCCTCAAGCGAACGACTTGACTTTCGTTATCGTTCGTTTGCTCTTCAATCATAAGATTATTAAGACTAGACCTTGTAACTCTTGGCACAGCCCCTTCCGCCGCCGCCATTGCAAGCGAAAGCCACACAAGCAAAACTGCGACTATTGCAATCGCACACAAGCAAGCCCACATATGTGCAGGCAAACCGGGAATCGGCGGAATTGTAATGTTATTTAGCATGATTTTTCTCGTATTCTTCCAGCTCATTTACGGCACCAGCTGGCAAAGTGGCATCGTAAAGCTCGCCAGATCTAGCCGCAAAGAACGTTAGCAAAAGCTGCCTTTGCAAGCCAAACATTTGCTTTTCTTCTTGAGGCGTAGTGTGATCGTATCCAAGCAAATGCAACATTCCGTGAATCGTGAGCAATAGCATCTCTTCCATTGTGCTATGCCCTGCCGCTGCTGCCTGTTGAGCCGCCACCCACGGGCAAATCACAAGGTCTCCAAGCATTCCTTCACTCACTTTGTCGTCGCTTCCAGGAGTCAGCTCGTCCATTGGAAAGCTCATAACGTCTGTAGGACCTTCTAAGTCCATCCACTTTTCGTGAAGACTAGCGATTGGCTCTGGGTCCACAAAAGTAATTGACAAATCGGATTGAACGCTTACTCGCATTTGTTGCAAAACCCACATTCCAAGGTCGGAGAATATTTTTGGGTCGATTTGCCAAACGGTTTCGTTCATCACTTCAACACTCATTATTACTTGATATTCCTCTCAAGATTTTGCGATTCGTTGGCTGCTTGCGACTCAAGACTTTTCCTATTTCTAGCCTTCTCGCGCCTAAAATCAGCCTCGCGATTTTCCCACGCTTCATACGCTTCTACGATTCGCCCAACAAGCTCGGCCCTAACAACGTCTTGCGCATTTAAGTGAACAAACGCAATACTCTTAACGTCTTTCAGCACGTTCTCAATCGAAGCTAATCCAGATTTTGGAACCGCTAAATCAACTTGCGTTCTATCCCCTGTAATCACCATTGTGGTGTTAAATCCAAGACGCGTCAAAAACATCTTAAGCTGCTGAACAGTAGCATTTTGCGCTTCGTCTAAAATAACAAAAGCGTCATTAAGCGTGCGACCTCTCATGTATGCAAGCGGCGCCACTTCCACAACGTTCTCGTCCATATACCTCTTAAGTTGCGGCGCTCCCAACATGTCGGAAAGCGCGTCATAAAGCGGCCTTAAATATGGGTCTACTTTGTCGTTTAGCGTTCCAGGCAAGAATCCAAGATTTTCCCCAGCTTCTACAGCAGGGCGCGTCAACACTATTCTTCGCACTCGCCCATCTTCTAAAGCTCTAACCGCCTTAGCAACCGCTAAATACGTTTTTCCAGTACCAGCAGGCCCAATTCCAAACGTTACAGTATTTGATTCCATTGCTTGAACATAAGCTGTTTGACCCGCTGTTTTTGCGCGAACAGGATTTCCACCCGCAAACGTTATAACACCTTTAGCCATTCGCGCTTTTCTGCTCATTGCACGCCTTTTAGCATCTTCACTAGATGGCATTAAATCGGCAGAACCGCGCGCAAAATCGCTTTCCATTGCGCCAGTTCCAAAGCCAGATTCAGCTCCAGTACCAAAAGACTTTAATCCGCTAAACGCTCCGCCTAAAACTCCGCCATTGTGCCCAATTCTATCGATTCGCACATTATGCTCGCTACCTTTAAGCACATCTCTTTCTAGCATGCGTTTTACAGCATAAGAATCAACAGGAGCTTCGTAAGCGCAATCAACTATTTTGCGCAACGCGTGTTCGGCTTTGCAAGCGTCTTCTTCACTTCTTGCGCTTCTAGATACGATTCTCACACAATCCGCGTGAACGGAAATATCTATGCTTGGAAAAGCCTTCTCCAACTCTCTTAAGTTTGAATCTGCTGCTCCCAAAACAGCAACTGGGCTTAATTCGCTTGGAATTTGAACAATACGCGTTGTACTATTTGCCACGATTTATAAACTACCTTCTTCAAGTTTTTCGCCTGTTAAAACATGAGCATGAACATGGAACACGGTTTGACCAGCTCCCAAACCAGTGTTGAAAACAAGACGATAATCGCCATTATAAAAGTCGTTTGCAATTTTTTGCGCAACGCATGCAATATGAGCCAAAACATCAGAATCATTTTGAGCAAGATCTGCAACATTCTTGTAATGATTGCGCGGAACAATCAAAACATGCACCTTGGCTTGCGGATTAATATCTTTAAAAGCCACTACTTCATCGTCTTCATACACTTTGCTGCTTGGGATTTGCCCATCAATTATCTTGCAAAAAATGCAATCGTCGTCAGTTTTGTATGTTTTGCATGCTTTATCCATTATTTTGCCCACTTTTCAATAATTCTTATTGCAATTCTTGTTGCAATTCTTATTGCCGAACACCATTTACTATTTTACACAAAACACGCACAAAGCTTGCAAAGATTGCTTACTACTCATACCTGCCAAGTGCTCTAGAAAGCAACGATAAACATACTGGCCCTGCTGTAGATGCGCGTAAAATATTGCTTCCTAAAACGCAACTTTTGGCGCCAGCGTCTATAAAACTTTGCACTTCTTCTTCGCTAATTCCGCCTTCTGGCCCCACAACTACATAAACAGTGCGCGTTTTGCCATCTTTTAAGCATTTTTCCGTTAAGTCGTTTACGTAGTTTTCGATTTGACTAAAAGAATCCGTTGCGTCTTGATGCAAAACAACTACAAGGCTTCCATAAACGCATGCACGCCTACAAATCGCTAGAATCTGCTTGCTTGTAACTGGTTCTAAAAGCTGTGGAATCCACGCTCTGCGCGATTGCTCCGTTGCAGCCTCAAGCACTTGATTCCATCGCTTATCTGTGCGCCCTGGCTTCCATTTTGAAATCGACCTATTTGCGCACCAAGGAATTACTTCGTCTACACCAATTTGGGTAGCCATGTCTATTGCTTGCTCGTCGTGACCCGTTTTTGCGAGAGCCTGAATAAGCGTTAATCGGGTTGTTGGCGCTGGTTCTTTTATGAACGAATCTACTCTAACTAAGCCGTTTTCGCTGTCTGTAATCGTTGCGTGAATTCGCACTCCTTTGCCGTCCGAAAGGTCTAGCGAATCGCCATCCGAAAGTCGCATTGCGCTTATTGCGTGCCTTTTAACGTGTTGAGGCAAGCTAAGAGTCCACCCTTCTTCAATCCCATTTGCAAGAACGGGCGCATCGTCTTTATTCGTATCCAGCAAAAACAAAGCATCTGTCATAATTTAAGCCTAACGTTAGGCGCAGCCAACATTTTTGCTACTTCTGTGATTCGCTCAAGTATTTCTGCTTCTGCATTTTCGCTCAAGTATTTCTGTGCAAGTATTATGGCAAACTAGAATTATATGAATTGGAGGTATGCGCAAATGGTTGACGATTTTAGACGCAACTTTGCGCATTCTAATAATCAAGATTGCACTACAAGCGATGAAGCTTTTGTGACTTTTCGCGTATCTCGTTTTACGCCAAATGACGATTCTTGCGATTCGTCGGTTACTTGCGACTCCGCGGTTGCTGGCGATTCATCCACCGATTCAGCACCAATCGCCTCCACTAACTCCCCTGGTTTAGTTAGAAGGCACAGAGAAAGCCCTTTTGCAAAAAAGCGCAAAAGTAGCCCATTTTCAACGCAAAATTCTGGCGATTTACCAGCTAAACCATTAAGAGGAAAACATTGGATTCAAGATTATACGATTCGCGCGCGCAAAAATGACACGATTTTAGACTGCTTGCTTAAAATTAAGCGCACAATAGACCCCACTTTGGCATTTAGATACTCTTGCGGTCACGGCGTTTGCGGATCTGATGCTGCAAACGTAAACGGCATGCCCACTTTACTTTGCACAGCTACAATCGCCCAAAACGCTAGGCAAAATACACAAACTCAAGGTGTTAGATCAAGCGGTTTTAGAAAAACTGGTAGCGTAAAGTCGCAAGCAACCGCAACACCAACTACAACATCATCAGTCGATGAAAATCACAATCTGCAAGTGAAATCTCAAGAAATATCTTCACTAATCCAAAATGGAAGCTTTGGCATTATTGAGATTGCGCCACTTTCAGGCTTTGCTATTCAAAGAGATCTTATTTGCGATCTTTCCCCAATGATTGCACAGCTTAAAAGACTCGAGCCATATTTGCAAGCGCAAGATGTTCAAACAAGAAACAGCAGCGGAAAACTTGCGATTATTGAGTTTTTGCAGCACCCAGAGCAGCTTGCAAAGTTTGAGCTTTTAAGCAATTGCATAATGTGCGGAGTGTGTGAAGGAATTTGCCCAGTCTATGCAGGCGGAGAAGCGTTTATTGGGCCTGCAGCGCTTATAAATGCTGCGCGATTTATTAACGATTCTAGAGATAACGCCACTAATCGAAGATTAGACTTGGCGGATTCTAGCGACGGCATAAGCGCGTGCCAATCCGTGCGAGCATGCTCCAGGCAATGCCCACGCGGAATCGACGTTGGAGAAGAAATTTGGCAACTTACAACGCTTATAAATGAGCGAAAAATGAAGGAAAACTAGCCAAAACTAATTAATAAACTTGTCTCCAGTTGCGATTCGCACAGCTTCTAGAGGGTCGTCTGTAATCGCAAGCAAACTAGGGTCAAAAGACGATATAAGTCCTCTTTCTTTAACTGTAGTTTCAATCCAATTCATAAGGCCTTTCCAATATTCGCTGCCGAAAAGAACAACAGGAATTTTAGAAACCTTATGCGTTTGAACAAGCGTAAGCGACTCAAAAAGCTCGTCCATTGTGCCAAAACCGCCTGGGCACACAATAATTCCCGAAGAATATTTTAGGAACATTGTTTTGCGAACAAAAAAGTAACGAAATTGCATTCCAAGATTCACCCATTGGTTTAAGCCCTGCTCGTGAGGCAATTCGATTCCTAGCCCCACGCTTGTTCCGCCAGCTTCTGCCGCTCCGCGATTTGCCGCTTCCATAATTCCAGGTCCGCCGCCCGTAATCACCGCAAAACCGCGTTTTACAAGCTCTTTGCCCATTATGCGAGCGCTACTGTATTCTGGCGCATCTGGCTTTATTCGTGCAGAGCCAAACACGCTAACAGCTAATCCAAGTTTTGCCAAAGCGTCGAAACCATCAATAAATTCGGCTTGTATTCTAAGAACTCTCCAAGGGTCAAGTCCTTGCCACGCATGATTATCTTGCAAATCTCCGTTAGGCAAATCGTGTTGCAATAGCGTTTCCGTTGTGCTTTCCTTAGGAATCATTGGTCCGCGCATCATTACGGCGCCGCTGTAATAAGTGTCTTTCCAAGGTGAATTCTGTTCGCTTTGCGCGCGCAAGTCGCAAGCATTATCTGGATTATCAGATTTACCAGAATTATCTAAACTATCTAAATTACCTAAATTATCTAAATTATTATTAGAAACCATAAGTCACCTTTAGAACTTTCTAGTCACTTTCTAGTCGTCTTGTAATCGCGTTAAATAAACGCATTAAAGTCACTCTTCAATATCGTCTAATTCTTCTTCCATATGATTCGATTGCTTTGCAAGCATAAATCCCGAAACAGCAGCCGCAATAATAGACGCCACTAGCACGCCGAATCGCGCTTCTCCCGAAAGATCCGCATCGCTGTATGCAAGCGAAGCGATTAGCAAAGACACAGTAAAACCAATTCCGCACGCGCATGCTGTAGGCAAAAGGTCGCGAACGCGCAAATCGTCTGGAACGCGCAAGCCAATAACTTTCTTAGCAAACCAAGCAGTAATCATAATTCCAAGTGGCTTTCCAACAACTAGCGCAATCGTAATCGCAATTAGTATTGGAGACAAGAACAGCTGCCAAGTCAATGTTTCAAAATGAACTCCAGTTGCAAAAAGCGCAAAAACTGGCAGCGCAAACAAAGAAGACAAAGGCTGAATTTTCTGTCGATACCTTTCGGCTCTAAGCGACTTTTCGCCGTGAACAAGATGCGCAGGAGTTAGCAAACCAACCATTACGCCTGCAAGAGTTGGGTGAACGCCAGCTTGATACATCATAACCCACGCAAGCAAGCCAACAAGAGCCACAACAGGCCATGGAACGCGCTTTAATCGCACAAGCATAGTCCATACTAATCCGCATAAAACAACGCCCACAAACCAATACCATGCGTTAAGCGAAGAGAAGAACAATGCGATTAATGCGATTCCAAGAAGATCGTCTACTGTAGCCAGAGTCATTAAAAATGCGCGCAAGGCTTTAGGAAGCGTTTTAGCAAAAAGCGCAAGAACAGCCAGCGAGAATGCTATATCTGTTGCCGTAGGAATAGCCCAGCCAGCGCGAACCATGTCTAAAGACGGAAGCGCTCCAGAAGTAAGTCGCATAATCTCTTGACCAGCGTGCAACTCCGAGAATATTGTAACAGTTCCCGCAAAAAGAATAGGAGGAACAACCATACCTCCAATCGCGCAAATCATTGGCATTGCTGCCGCGCGAGGGTCTCTAAGCGATCCTGCAATAAGCTCGTGTTTTAAGTCTAAACCAACTGTAAGAAAGAAAATAGTTAACAAGCCGTCTTGAACCCAGTGGCTAATCGACATGTGAATATTTGTGTACGGAATTCCTATTTGAGTGTGAGAAACAGCTTCAAAAATCGGAGACGTAAATGGCAAATTTGCAAGCATTAATCCAGCTAAAGCAAATCCGAGCATAATTAACCCAGATGTACGCTCATTATTGGCTATTTTGCATACTGTTTTCCAAGAGCGTCTTAGCATGATGTAAATCTTCCCTCCGATTTTCTATCTTTTATTTTCTATTTTCTATTTTTGACTTTTAGTTTTTAGTTTCGACTTTTTACTTTCGACTTTTGTTTAACAATTTACGGCATATAAATTTTATGCGATAAAGTTTATGCACCTAGGACTTATAAGTATATAGGATACGTATCGAAATATAACAAAAAACGCCACCTCGCTTAGAAGTGACGTTTCAAATTGTGGAGCTAGGGGGATTCGAACCCCCGACCCCCTCCATGCCATGGAGATGCGCTACCAGCTGCGCCATAGCCCCGTTTTTAATTGTGCGGCTCAAACGAACCTTTGATAGAATACAACAGATTTTGCTACCAACCAAACTCGGCGTGTCGTAAACTCCTCAATTTTTGTTGTAAAAATATGGATTTCTTGCCGCATAAAACTATTATTCGCCACTACCCGATGATTGTTGCGATCCAGATTCTCCCTGCTGTACAGAAGTACCACCATCTGCACCATTAGGTGAAGAATAAGAAGGAGATGAAGGAGACGAAGCCGATCCAGAATCTGTGTTTTGTGAAGAATCACCCTTAGATCCGCTAGATTTTGAGTCAGATCCAGAATTGTTTAATCCATCCGCACCCTTTGAATCACCACTATTCGAAGAGTTTTTATCATCTAAAGAGTTTCCTTCATGATTATTCGCATCTTTTTTATCAGACGGTTTTTTATCCGAACCATTCTCATCATTCTTATTGTCTTCATTAGATTTAGAATAGTTGCCTGAATCTTGATTCTGATTTTGAATACGATTATTCTCACCATTTTCAGGAGTCTGATTTCCCCTATTAGTCTGATTGTTATTTTGCGCAGGATTCTGCGGTAAATTGTTTAAATTATCAGTGCCTTTTCCTTGCGTAAACAACAGAACCATGCCAGCAGTAATAATCACCGCAGCAAGGGCGCTAAGAACAGCAACTAAAATAGTAAGTCGTTTGTACCTTGACTCATCATCCACGTATTTTTTCTGCTTTGCATAGTCATAATCACTATTGTTGCCTAATCTACGCTTTGCGTCGGTTAGCGTAAGCAGAGAATCCGAATCTCCTTCCGAAAGCGAATTATCTTCTTCTTTCATCTTTCTTAATGAAGACAATTCCATAATGCTTGTGTTATCAACGCTATTATCAGTATTTTGCCCAGAGGCAGTAGCCATAACTTTTCTAACTGTTTTTATTCTGCGAGGTTCGTTCGCTTCATGAACCTCATATTCTTCTGGCATATCATCCTCTAATGCAATAAATCGTGCATTATTTACAACTTTAGTGTCATCATCTGCATAATGGCTTGAAACTGATTTTAATGCAGAAGAAGACTGGATCTTTTTTGAAGACGCGTGAATAACATTTTGATAAAGTTGCGATGCTACAGCAGACACAATCGAACCTATTGCAACACCAATTACTGATCCTGCTATACCGATTTTTGACGATAGAAGGAATGCTGTAACAGCTGCTAAAGAACCAGCCAGCACTTGCGTAAACGATATTCCTTTGAAGAAGTTCTTCACAAGTACCACCTTACAAAATTATTATTTACTACTATTCAAATTGACAATTATTGACAACTATTTAAATTGACAACTATTTAAATTGTAGATGCTGCTGCAGATGCAACTTTAGACTCTGTTTCAGAAATTTTCTGCTTATTTTTGATTTTTATAAGCTCAATATGCTCTGCCAAACTTGCAAGCAGAATCGCAGCAAAAATCAATGCAAAGCCAATAAAAGCAACGCTTGTTACGCGCTCGTTGTATAGAATGCTAGAAAATAGCAATGTAAACAAGCATTCTGTGCACATAATCACGGAAGCGTTAGCTGTTGAAAGATAAATCAGAGTATAGTTTTGAATAATTTGCGCAAGAACAGTTACTATCACTATAAGATAGAACATGTTTGTAAACGTAATCCAATTATCTTCAGCATTAAAATTAGGCAAAGGCTCACTTATTGCAGCTCCGCACAAAAATAGAACTCCAGAAACACTAAACTGGCCGAATGTTAAAGCAACGGGATTGTATTGTCTAGAATAATACGCTAAGTATGTTAAGTTAAACGCAAAAACAGCCGCGCAAATAAGAGTTAAAACATCTCCGTGAGAAAGTGTAAGAACAAGAGATCCTGGCTTTAATGCAACGAATCCAACGCCCACAACGCATGTTAAAGCAGCAATAATTCCTAAAAGCGTTGGCTTTTTTCTAATAATCATCCAAGCTGAAAATGGCGCTATAACACAGTAGGCGGCTGTAAGAAAAGCACTTCTACCTGGGTCTATCCACCTTAATCCTTCTGTTTGAGTAACTAAAGATGCGTAGTATGTAACACCTGTTAAAAGCGAAGGAATTATTAGCTTTTTAGTAAAATTTTTGCGGATTGTTTTAAAGAAGACTGCGCCCATTATTATGCACGCTCCAAGCATGCGAACTCCCATAAGCCATTGAGGTGGGAATACCTCTAGAGCGTATTTAGATGAGACGTAGCTTCCGCCCCAAATTGCAGCGCATAAGAGCAACATGATTCGCGCGAAGTTTACGTTAATTCGATTATTCTGTCTTGGTTGAACCGCGCTATTTATTTCACTCATGTCACTCCCCTCAATTTCTTGCAAATCACAAGTCTATAACATTAAATTTTTCTTTAAGGTAGCTAAATTGCCTTATAAACTTTATAGAATAGCCACAAAAACAAGAAAAGTACAACCTATCGGCGTTCCTTCGGAAAATTTCCTAATTGACAACTGAATTGGTTGTACACACTGCGACTTTACCTTAATATTTACGATTAATGATTGATGCGCGACGACCTGCCTTTTCGCTTAAAGCGTAGCGCGTTAGCGATTTTCCGCTTTTTGTACGTGATTTAGGTCAAATATGGTACAAAGTGCGGAAAATTACGTTTGCACTTTGTACAATTGGTGATTTATGTCACAAGTTTAGGCGTTTTTGCAAAAACTTGTCGAATTTTAAGCCTTTATATGCAGGATTGCGCGTAATCTTAGATGTGATTGAATCATAATCATATGATTGCGCGATTGAAAAAATAATCAGTTGAAGAAAGGACTCAACATGGCAACTCTTAGTGAAGATATGAAGACTTTTATTGAGAACAATTTGGCTTGGATTGCAACGATTAGCAAAGATGGAGAGCTTGATCTTGGACCAAAGATGTCAATGTTTGTTCTAGACGATAATCACCTTGCTTACCACGAGCGCACTGCAGGTCAGCATTTTAAGAACTTGCAAGACGGCAGCCAGCTTGTTGTTGCCGTTGCAAATTTGGCCGAAAAGAAGGGATATCGCTTCCGCGGGACCGTTACTCTTCACACAGATGACGCGATTTACGAAGAGCAGGTACGAGTTGCAGAAGAAAAAGGCACAAAGAAGCCTGCTGCCGTTCCTGTTATGGAGATTAATGAGATTCAGGATTTGACTTCTGGAGCTAATGCTGGAAAGACAATTGCTAAAGATTAATCAAAATACTAATTTTTAGCAAAAATCTAACAAAACGCCGAATTTTTAGGTCTCTAATACGAGGCATACAATAGCGAGTGGCGTTCTTCTTCAAAGGCGAAGATGAACACCACTCAATTTTTATTTGATTATTTTATTTACTTAAATTTTTACTTAAATTATTTAATTGTCACTAATTTACTTGCTTTCTTTACGCAATGCTTGCAACCTAGCGTTCATTTCTTCCGCTTTCTTCTTCTCGAAGTAATAAATTATTGCAGCAAGTGCAATCGGGAAAATAACAGTGAATACAATCCATCCGCAAATCACAGCTGGCCCATCTTTGAATGAAATCCACCCAACAATCACAGATACAATAAATTGAATAGCAATTGGTGGAACTAGCGCAAAAACGAATTTTGCGAGATTTGACATACGCTCATTCGACCAAAAAATAGCGAACACTCCATAGCCTATGCCTATAACAAACGATGCTACAGCATAAGATGCAATTCTGTTTCCAACTGCGCTATGCGCTAACAGGCTAGATACAAAACTGATTGCAGTAAAAATAGTGCACCCTATGCCAATGCCTTTAACAATGTTTTTTACCATTGTTTTACCAAAAGTTGTAACTTGCTTTTCCATAATAATCATTTCCTTTTTAAGTATTAAAAAATTAGTATTAAAATTTTTGATAGTTTTATATTTGACTACGCTTAAAACTACATTCCTAAGCGCTTTTTGAACCCAGCTAAGCATCTGCGACTAATCCACTCAACGCTTCCGTCGTCCATTTTTACGCTCATACTTCCGCCGAATCCTGGATCAACTCGAACAATGCGATTCAAGTTCACGATTGCGGATTTAGATATGCGCACAAACGACGCGAATTGCGGATTGTCGAAATCCATTAGGCGCTTGTAAGACACGCACTCGCCTTTATCACTGTGAATAATTACGCGCGAATTTTCTACGCAAATCATAATCACATCTGGCTCATGCATAACAATAATCGAATCGTTAATATAACCGTATATGAATGAATTATTGTTGCTATTTGCCGCACTCGCAGTACTATTTTCGACAATCTCAGTATTATTTTCGGCATTGCTTGATTTTGCATCTTTAGAATCAATGCTTTGCAAGCTGGCTATAATGCGTTTAAGATTATCGTCAATATTGTGAACTGACAATTGAGCGTTCTGCTCTTCTTCTGGCGGCACAATAGCAATTGTTACTTTCATCAAGCCTCCCTTCCGTATACTACCGTTAGCTTTTGCTAGCTTTGCTAACTTTTCTTAGCGTTTGCTAGCTTTTTGTTTTGTAATTTTGACTATACGGCACTGTAAATAGTCTGTCTTTACAAAATCGCTAAACGGTAGTTTTCGAAATATAAGCGGTAAAAAGGAGAGATTACGCAGATTAAGCTGCTCCCCAAATGCGAATAAGACGCTGACTTGTAGGGTCGGCTGCAGGACCTTGATCGTAAGCATCCAAACGCCAATGAATCGAGCCATCTGAGTTTTGGCTTGGAATTAAGCGCGCCCAACGACCGTTTCCCATTCCACCAATCGTCTTATAAGAAGGATCTACCTTGTCTAATCCAAGAAGCTTATGAACAGTTTGAGAAAGGCAAGATCCGTGCGAGAACACTAGTAAATCGCGGTCCGATCCAGTTTTGCGCGCCCAATCTTCAACAGCTTTCGCCGCGCGATTGCCAACTTCTTGCTTAGTTTCTGCACCGTGGTTGAGTTCCCCACCTTTGCCATCAACCCATGACTTAAAATCTTCAGGCCATTTTTCGCTAATTTGCTGGCGATTAAGACCTTCCCACTCGCCAAAAAAGCGCTCACGCACACCATTTTCAACGTGAACATTAAGCTCAATCTTATCTGCAAAAGCATGAGCTGTCTGTTGTGCGCGAATAAGCGGAGAAGCAATTGCAACAAAACTCGCATCTGCTTCTTCTGGAGTAATGCGCACGTGCTCCTCGCTATTTGGATTCTTTGGGTCTTCTAAGTCGGAAGCTCCAAAAAGAACACGCAAAGCCTTACCAGAGCGAGTCACCTGGTCTATTCCAGACTCATCTAAAGCAATATCAATCATGCCTTGAAGTCTAAATTGTGCATTATAAGGCGTCTGGCCATGGCGAACAAGCATTACAGAACGCGCAATACCTTCGTGAGCGCTGTTTTTATTGGCATTATGCGCAATTTGCGTTGCGCTTTCAACAAAATCAACCATTATCTTGCGCTACCTTTCAGACTCTTGATCGCCATTTTGCGCATCATAGACATAATCGCCATCCGCATCGCTCTCATCATGCTCTGGAAGTTGCAAATCAATTGCAGGGCAATCATTCCACAAACGCTCAAGGCGATAAAACTCGCGCGCTTCCTCGTGCATAATATGAATCACAAAGTCGCCAAAATCAAGCAAAATCCACTGTGCTAGTTCTAAACCTTCTCGAGATAAAGCTTTACGCTTATTGTCTTTTAAGTACAAGTCTTTTTCGATTTCTTCGCTAACAGCTAAGACTTGACGCTCGTTAGATGCAGAAACAACCAGCATGGCGTCTGTAATTCCAAGCAGATTGCTAACGTCAAAAGCCTGGATATTAGTGGCTTTTAACCTATCAGCTGCAGCCGCAGCAATCCTAATCGCGTTAACAGAGCTTTCTAAAGCTGCCATTGTTTCTCCTTAACTATTGAACTATCGAACTAGCGCTCCCAAACTGGCTTCCAGCCTTCTACAACATGCTGCGTATTTTCCGAATACACCATGGAATCCGCTGGAACATCGTGACGCACAACAGATCCTGCACCCGTTGTAACTCCATCTCCAACAGTAACGGGAGCTACAAACAGGTTTCCTGCACCAACATGCGCGTTAGAGCCAATAGTCGTGTGATTCTTATGCACACCGTCGTAGTTTGCTGTAATTGTGCCACCGCCGATATTCGTGTGCTCACCCAAATCAGCGTCGCCCATGTAGCTTAAGTGTGGAACCTTAGTGCCGTTTCCAATATGCGCTTTCTTCATCTCCACAAACGCGCCCGCTTTGCTCTCCTCGCCAAGCACATTTCCTGGTCGCAAATACGTCCACGGACCAATGTTTGCAGCGCGGCAAATATGTGATTCTTGCACACGCGAGCGCTCCACAACCGCGTCTTCATCTACTTGCGCATCGATAAGCGTAGTGTATGGTCCTACAACCGCACCGCTTTTAACAATCGTTTGCCCTTGCAAGAAGCACCCTGGAAGTACCGTAACGTCTTCTTGCAAAACAACATCGTCTTCGATCCACGTGTTTTCTGGGTCTAGAATCGTTACGCCTTCAAGCATCCACTTTTCGCAAACGCGCTTGTTGTATGCTTTTGCAAGCGCAGCTAATTGAACGCGTGTATTTACGCCTTCTACTCTCAACGAATCAGCTGCCGCCATTGCTCCAACACGCCCCATTGTGCGAGCGTGCTCTAGCGCATCTGTTAAATAGAATTCGCCTTGAGCGTTCTTGGAATTAAGGTTAGATATTGCGTCTGTAAGCACTTCCGCATCGAACACGTACACAGATGTGTTCACTTCCTTAATTGCAAGCTCTCCTGCATTAGCATCTTTGTGTTCAACAATTCTTAGCACATCACCATTTGCTTCTCGCACAATTCGCCCGTAGCCAGTGGCATTGTCTAAAACAGCGGTTAAAACAGTTGCTACATTGCCTTGATTATTGTGAAAATCAATTAATGATTGCAATGTTTGCGTGTCTAAAAGTGGCATATCACTTGCCGCAATTACCACAGAACCTTTAAGCGCACTACCACATTCTTGTTTTGAAGCTTCATTAAGATCTCGCATTGCGCACTGCACTGCCCTGCCCGTTCCAGGCTTATCATCCTGGTTCACAATCCGCACGGCGTTATTGTAGCTTTGCGCAGCTGCCGACACTCGTTGCGCTTGAGCGTGCACTACAACAGCAAGCTCCTTAGGGTTTACGCCTGCCATTGCGTTCATTACGCGATTTAAGAACGTTTTTCCAGCGAACGGATGCAATACTTTCGGCGTTGTTGAACGCATGCGCGTCCCATCACCTGCTGCCAGAATTATCGCTGCGGCTACATTATCATTATGCTTTTCCACGCGCGCTCCTTGTTTTTATGAGATATTGTCGAAATGCTTTCGAAATAATACAAGAGCAGAAAATCAAACAAGTGCCCCCGACGCGATTCGAACGCGCAACCAACGGATTAGAAGGCCGTTGCTCTATCCATTGAGCTACAGAGGCGCAAGTTGCAATTATACCAAAATTCTTACATCAACACACCCAGTCTTAAATAATTTGCAAATTAATATTTCTGTTTTGACTCTGTTTTGATTTATATTTATTTATTTTGATTTTACTTTGGGTTTTTAGTGCTCGGTTGCTAGCGACTTTTCCGCACGCGCAACACGCGGTATATTTGATTACTCTACAAAATGTGGTATAGTCATCAAGTCGCGTTAAAACGCGGATAATTTAAGATGCCCCTGTATCCCAATTGGTAGAGGAAACAGCCTCAAAATCTGTGCAGTGTGAGTTCGAGTCTCACCGGGGGCACGTGCACAACGCCGCTTACATGCTAAGCGGCGTTTTTGTTATCTTCTCTCTCACGCGATTTTGCACGATACACAAACGACACATCTAATCCTTGTAGTGCGTTTGTATAGCGACACGCCGTAAAACACGTACAAAAACACTACACATTTATGTAGTGCGTTTGTACAAACAAAAACGCGCACCCAAAAGGATGCGCGTTTAAAAAAACTAACGATTAACTAGCAATCAACTAGAGATTAATCGCAAGCACCAACGGTGTGAACGTAAATAGAGTCGGTACGACCAGCCTGGCGCTCACCCTGAGCAGTGCTCAAAACAACAATCTTGTCGCCGTCTTCAACCTTACCAGCTTCACGAAGAACCTTGTCGGTGAAGATCATAAGATCGTGACGGTTCATATCGTGGTAGTCCTCGCTAATCAAGAAGCCTTCAGTGCCCCAGCTCAAAGCCAACCAGTGATAAGTGTGCTCATTGTTGGTCAAGCCGTAGATTGGAGCAGCTGGGCGTTCGCGAGAAATGCGATGAACGGTACGACCAGTTTGAGTGTAAGCAACAATCGCCTTAGCGTTAAGCTTGTCTGCCAAGTCTACAGCTGCAGAAGAAACTGCACCAGTGCTAGACATGTCAAGCTCCACAGATGGAATGCGATCGTAACCGTTTTCAGTCGCGTATTGAGAAATACGAGACATGGTCTGAACGGTAACTGCTGGATACTTGCCGACTGCGGTCTCGTTAGATGTCATAGTTGCATCGGCGCCGTCAAGAACAGCGTTAGCGCAATCAGAAGCCTCTGCACGAGTTGGAACTGGAGAGTTAACCATTGATCCAAGAACTTCGGTAGCAACGATTACTGGCTTTGCGTATTGGCGAGAAAGCTCAATGCAGCGCTTGGTAACGAGTGGAACCTGCTCAAGTGGCATCTCCACTGCCATATCTCCACGAGCAACCATAATGCCATCAAAGGTCTTAACAATCTCTTCCAAGTTTGCAACAGCCTGTGGCTTCTCAATCTTTGCAACGATTGGAATGCGGCGGCCTTCTTCATCCATGATTTCGTGAGCGCGATCAATATCGGTAGCAAAACGCACGAACGACATTGCAATAATGTCTGCACCCGTGCGAATAGCCCAACGAAGATCAGACTCATCCTTTTCGGTCAATGCTGGAAGAGAAACGGCAACGCCTGGAAGGTTAATGCCCTTGTGGCTAGAAACTGGGCCAGCAACAACAACCTTAGTGTGTACGTCGTTGCCTTCTACCTTGGTAACCTCAAGACGAACCTTGCCGTCATCAATCAAAATTGGATCGCCTGCGTGGCAATCTCCTGGCAAACCCTTGAAGGTTGTGGAAGTGCGATGCTCATCACCCTCAATATCGTCTGTGGTAATAACGAACTCTTGGCCCTCTTCCAAATAAACCTTGTCTTCGCCGTCAGCGTTCTTCTTGAACCAGCCGCAACGAATCTTTGGACCTTGCAAATCAACAAGAGCAGCAACATTACGACCAGTGGTCTTTGAAGCTTCGCGCACATTGTTGTAAACGCGCAAATGATCTTCAGGAGTGCCATGCGAACGGTTTAAGCGAGCAACATCCATGCCAGCTTCAACAAGCTTGGTAATACCCTCTAACGATTCGGTAGCTGGTCCAATAGTATCAACAATTTTGGCTTTTCTCATAATGCCTGCCTGTTTCCTTTGTTTATTTTTAAATGGGAAAATACCCACTTTCCGAGTAATAGTGTACCAGCAAATTGTGACCTATAGACAAAACTCGCGCTTATTTATTTATCGCGTCTATTTATTAGGCACACTTATCACTTAGCAACACTCATTTATTAAAGCACGATTACCTTGCGACTAGTCACGATTAATCACTACTAGCTTATTTATACGCGATTAACTCACGATTAATCATACTCACTTATTAGCCTCATCCATTTGACGCAATTCTTTCTTTAGATCGCGTATTTCGTCACGCAATCGCGCTGCAAGCTCGAATTGCAACTGTTCTGCCGCTGTATGCATTTGCTCACTCAGATTCTTAATCAAAGACATAATATCGTCTTGCGGCAACTCAGAAATATTCGCCATACGCTTTTCTTTACTTTGCTGCCCAAGATTTGGCTCTTTTGGCACGCCATAATGCGAGTTCCCAGCCTTATTAGCATTCCTGTAACCGCCTGCTAGCAAAGTTTGAGTATCAACATCCTCTTTAGCAAGCATGTCGTTCACGTCACTAATCTTCTTTCGCAAAGGCTTAGGGTCAATTCCGTGAGCCTTGTTGTACGCGATTTGCTTTTCGCGGCGGCGCTCTGTCTCGCTAATCGCCTTGCTCATAGCATCCGTAACAGAATCCGCATACATAAGCACAGTTCCAGAAACGTTACGAGCAGCGCGGCCAATCGTCTGAATAAGCGAGCGGTAAGATCTTAAGAAGCCTTCTTTATCTGCATCTAAAATCGCAACCAGCGAAACTTCCGGCAAATCCAAACCCTCACGAAGCAAATTAATGCCAACAATCACATCAATTTTTCCTTCGCGAAGCTCGCGCAAAAGCTCCACTCTGCGCAAAGTATCAACATCCGAATGCAAGTACTCAACTTTAATACCAAGCTCCAAAAAGTAATCAGTTAAGTCTTCCGCCATTTTCTTTGTAAGCGTAGTAACAAGCACGCGCTCATCTTTTGCAACACGCGCCTTAATCTCCGCAAGCAAATCATCAACCTGCCCTTCCACAGGTCGAACCTCAATCTTAGGGTCAAGCAAGCCAGTTGGGCGAATAATCTGTTCAACTACGCCATCCGAAAGTCCCAACTCGTAATCTCCAGGTGTTGCCGAAAGATACACAGTTTGACCAACGTGCTCCAAAAATTCCTTCCACTTTAACGGGCGATTATCCATTGCAGAAGGAAGCCTAAAACCATGCTCTACAAGCGTTCTTTTGCGCGAAGCATCTCCCTCATACATGGCTCCGATTTGCGGCACTGTTACATGCGATTCGTCCAAAACTAGCAAAAAATCGTCTGGGAAAAAGTCAAGCAAAGTATGCGGAGGCGTGCCTGCATCGCGTCCGTCAAAATGCCTCGAATAATTTTCCACTCCTGGACACACTCCAACCTGTCGAAGCATTTCCAAATCGTACGTAGTTCGCATTTCCAAACGCTGAGCTTCCAGCAATTTATTCTGCTTTTTAAGCTGCGCAACTCTTTCGTCACGCTCTTTTTCAATCGCCTCAAGCGCGCGCTCCATGCGCTCCGGCCCCGCAATATAGTGAGATGCTGGGAAAATATGAACACTACTCTCTTGGCGAATCACTTCCCCAGTAAGCGGATGCAACATTGTAATTCTGTCGATTTCGTCACCAAAGAACTCAATTCGCACAGCTAATTCTTCGTAAACTGGAATAATCTCAACCGTATCTCCACGCACTCTAAAAGTTCCGCGCGTAAACGCAATGTCATTGCGCTTGTATTGCATGCTAACAAATTGACGTAATAAATCGTCTCGCTCAAGCTGCTCCCCAACGCTTAACATAAGCATTCGCTCGGCATACTCCTCTGGGGTACCGAGTCCATAAATGCAAGAAACAGTAGCTACAACAACGCAATCCCTGCGCGTAAGCAAATTCGCTGTAGCTGCGTGACGAAGACGCTCAACATCGTCGTTAATATTCGAGTCTTTTTCAATATACGTGTCTGTTTGCGGAATATACGCTTCCGGCTGATAGTAGTCGTAGTAAGACACAAAATAGCTCACAGCATTATCTGGCATAAGCTCGCGAAACTCCGCGCAAAGCTGAGCTGCCAAAGTTTTATTCGGCTCAATAATAAGTGTAGGCCTTTGCAAACGCTCAATTAGCCAAGCGGTTGTAGCAGTTTTACCAGTACCAGTTGCGCCCATTAAAACAACGTCGTTTTCGCCGTTTTCAATGCGATTAGCCAGCTCTTCGATTGCTTGCGGCTGGTCGCCCGAAGGCGCATACGGAGCTTTTACTACAAACGGCTTGTTTGTGCGCTGAATTTTATTCGACATTATTTTTTCTCCAAGAGCATCAAGAGCATTTTATTTATTTTATTAAAGCCTAACAATCGCGCGGTTGCTTGCGACTTATCCATGGGTCTCTAATACTCCTTACCCATCCACGTTTTAATTTTTGAATCAACGCTTTTAAGCATAACTTCCATAGGCTTTGTAGAATCAACCACAAAATCCGCGATTTTTTTGCGCTCAATCTCTTCAACTTGATTATTTATGCGCTGCTCCGCCTGATTCTTACTCATTTTGCGCTCGCTTATCATTCGCGCAATGCGAACATCTTTAGGCGCTTCAACCGTAATAATATAGTCAAAACTAAATGGAATGCTGTCAATTACTTGCGCAAGCAGCGGAATATCGTGCACAATAACAGATCTTAAAGATGCGCGTTCACAGCAATCTTCGTTAGTAATTTTCCTATCACACTCGTTTCTATACTCGTTTCTATACTCGCTTCTATAATCGCTTTCTAAAGTCTTTGCGCAATCATAAATAGCAGGATGAATAAGCGACTCAAGCTTCTTACGATTTTCACAACTCTCGTCGGAGTTCCCAAAAACATGCTTTGCAATAAACTCGCGATTTAAAGAGCCATCATTCAAAACAGCATTTTCCCCAAAAATGCTTACGATTTTCTGCAAGACTGCGCTTCCCGGTTCCACTACTTTACGCGCTAAAACATCGTAATCTATAACAAACGCGCCAAGCGAACGCAAATGGTTTACTACTGTAGATTTTCCAGCAGCGATTCCGCCCGTTACAGCAATCCGCATCATTGTCATATTTTGATTATAATTAATGCCCCAGTAACTAATTACCGGGGCATTATATGCTAAATAGTAATTGTAAAATTAGTCTTGAAGTTCAGCACCATCGGCATCCTTATGCCACTTAGAACCAGGCTGAGAGCAAAGAATGCAAATTCCTTCAATAAATGCCCAAATTCCAGAAACAAAAGCCAGCAAGCCGAAAGAAAGAATAGAAATAAGAAGCTGGGCAATAGCCTTGCCTTTAAAACCAAGATAGAAATTGTGCACACCCAAAGCGCCCAAGAAAATCGCTAACAGGCCTGCAGCAATCTTGTTACGAGAGCTTCTGTATGTGTTTGATGAATAATTAGACCCATAGTTAGAGTATGAAGATGCTTGATTGTACTGAGGAGTAGACTGAGAGTACTGACCATATTGCGGCTGAGCATTGTACTGAGGCTGAGCATATGAATTCTGATTATACTGAGTCTGACCATACTGTGGCTGAGCATTGTACTGAGGCTGAGCATTGTATTGCGGCTGAGCATTGTACTGAGTTTGAGCACCATACTGGGATTGGTTGTTATATTGTGGCTGAGCCTGGTTATACTGCTGGGACTGATCATTGTACTGTGGCTGTCCGTACTGAGTCTGTCCGTCAGAGCCGGAGTAATCTCCAGTTTGCTTATCTAAATCACTCACAATAATCACACTTTCTCTCGTAAGAAATTTATTTTCTTAAAAACTGTATAATAAAAAATTAATAAATCAAAGCGTTATTACTAAAGATATTAAAAGATGCCCCGATGATTACTCACCGAGGGCATCTTATTTATAAGATTTTAGTAGAAAACTACTTCTTTTCGCTCAAAAGCTGTTCGCGCAAAGCTGCGAGCTGATCGGAATCAGCTAAAGCACCTTCGGTAGAAGCCTCATTCACGCGCTAAAACATCGTAATCTATAGCAAACGCGCCAAGCGAACGCAAATGATTTGCTACTGTAGATTTTCCAGCTGCAATTCCGCCCTTTACCGCAATCCGCATCATTGTCATATTTTGATTATAAACGATACACTTCTCACAATAACGTAAGTTTTAATTGACCCAACTAAAACTTCTTATATAGTACGCAGTAAATAGGCCCGTAATAAGATTTCCAATTATCGGTTAATAAACTGTATCCAAGCTTATTATAAAAATCTAAAGCAACAGCATTATTATCTTTTTCTGTAGATAAAATTATTGTTTTATATAATTTAAGATTTTCGACTTTCTTCATAAGCGCACTGCCAACGCCTATATGCTGAAACTCAGGATCTACAAACAACTCATTTAGCTCTAAGCTTTGATTGTACCAATCATAATTTTCTGATAAAAATGGCTTAATTTTATTCGCATACCAATTATCTTGTAATAATTCTATGCCATATAAAACACCGATAATACGATTATTCATTGTAGCAACAAGTAAAAGCGCACTATTGTTATCTTTCAAACTATCTAATATGCGCTCACGAACATTATCTATACGATCCAGTTCTTTAGGGAATGCTTTTAGATATAAATCTAAAATTATATTCATATTATCTTTGGCTTCTAAATAATCTAATTTTTTAATTTCAATATTCTTCATAAAAATCCTTTATACAAGCTACTATCCGTATTACAACACAACATATTTAATCGACATATGCATATTTGATTTTACATAACCATCGTTATATAAGTACTAATTATCTCTGCAGCATTAATGAAATTAAAAAATATGCAATATTAAAGAATAAGTGTATTTACTATATTATTCATTTGTTCTAATGTTTTAGGCATAAAAATAAAAGATGCGTTTTGGAAATTGAATTCTAAAACGCATCTTTTATTTGTAAAATTACTTATAAATCTTAATACTAAATATTTATTTTAGTCTTTTAACTCGGCACCATTAGCATCTTTGTGCCACTTAGTTCCAGGCTTTGAGCAAAGAATCAAAATACCCTCAACCAATGCCCATATTCCCGTAATAATCAACAGGAAACCAAAGGAAAGAACAGAAATAAGCAGCTGTGCAATCGCCTTTCCTTTAAAACCAAGATAAAAATTGTGAATACCTAAAAATCCTAAGAAAATCGCTAGCAAACCTGCAACAATTTTATTGCGCGAGCTTACTAAAGTTGCTTTAGCGTTTTCCTCATTATTCCCATCGTACGAAGGGAACTGAGCATTTTTCTGATTGTTGTCAAACGTGCTCATAATCTTCACCAATCCTTTTAAGAATTATGATTAATGTTTAAAAGCATCATATAATCATTATTCTTAAAAGAAAATTAATTGTACCTATATTTAATTACAAAACTTGAGTCACAAAAATACTCGTAAAACATACTCAAAACAGTAGTCAAACATAAACAAAATTGCCCCGATGGTAACTCATCAGGGCAATTGTTAATAAACTTCTGGTAGAAAGTAGAAACTACTTCTTTTCGCTCAAAAGCTGTTCGCGCAAAGCTGCGAGCTGATCGGAATCAGCTAAAGCACCTTCGCTAGCTGCTTCAGAAGAATAGTTGGAAGCAACTTCTTCCTTCTTTTCTTCCTTAGCTGGCTTCTTTTCAGCTTCTTCGTTCTGACCATCAGCGGCTGCGGATTCTGCTGCAGCTGCGAGTTCCTTAGCGGCAAACACCTTGTGCTGCTCCCACAATTCGTGAGCTGCTGCATACTGTGCTTCCCACTCTTCGCGCTGCTGCTCGTAACCAGCAATCCACTCGTTAGTGTTTGGATCGAAGCCTTCTGGGTACTTGTAGTTTCCTTCTTCGTCATACTCAGCTGGCATGCCGTAGAGAGCTGGATCGAAATCTTCAGAATTTGGATCAACAGCCTCGTTAGCCTGCTTCAAGGAGAGCGAAATACGACGACGATCGAGGTCTACGTCAATAACCTTAACGAATACTTCTTCGCCACCCTTAACAACAGTTTCTGGGTTCTCTACATGACGGTTAGCAAGCTCGGAAATGTGAACCAAGCCTTCGATGCCGTCTTCAACGGAGATGAACACACCGAACTGAACAATCTTGGTGACCTTACCCTTAACAACCTGTCCAGGAACATGGGTACGAGCGAAGCGCTGCCATGGATCTTCCTGAGTTGCCTTAAGGGAGAGGGAGATGCGTTCGCGATCGAGATCAACGTCGAGAACCTCAACAGTGACCTTATCGCCAACCTTAACAACCTCGGATGGGTGATCGATATGCTTCCAAGAAAGCTCGGAAACGTGAATGAGACCGTCAACACCGCCGAGATCAACGAATGCGCCGAAGTTCACGATGGAAGACACAACGCCTTCACGAATCTGACCCTTCTTAAGCTGCGAAAGGAAGGTCTCGCGAACTTCGGACTGGGTTTCCTCGAGGAATTGACGACGAGAAAGTACAACATTGTTGCGATTCTTATCAAGCTCAAGAATCTTAGCCTTAATCTTCTGACCAATGTATGGGGAAAGATCGCGAACGCGACGCATTTCAACGAGGGAAGCTGGCAAGAAGCCGCGCAAACCGATGTCTACAATCAAGCCGCCCTTAACAGCCTCAATAACGGTACCTTCAACAATACCGTCTGCATCCTTGATCTTCTCAATATCACCCCAAGCACGCTCATACTGTGCACGCTTCTTGGAGAGAATAAGACGTCCTTCCTTGTCTTCCTTAGTTACAACAAGGGCTTCGATGGTGTCGCCAACTTCAACAACATCATCTGGATCAACGTCTTTCTTGATGGAAAGTTCACGGGAAGGGATTACACCTTCAGTTTTGTAGCCGATGTCCAACAATACTTCGTCGTGATCAATCTTTACGACTGTACCTTCAACTAAATCACCATCGTCAAAATTCTTGATGGTTGAATCGACTGCCTTGATGAAGTCTTCTTCGGTGCCAATATCATTAATCGCAACCTTGGCGACTTCGTTATTATTCTCTGCCATTACTTATTAGTGGTTTCTTCTTGGGGTGGATATTACTCGATATTAAATTATGACTTTTGCACGCGCACTATGCACGCGCTCTGTCAATGTTATATATAGGCATAGCCAAAATCGCCGTTTTACTTCGGGCGTGTCGCGCTACTTGATATTTGCTACTTAACACTTACTTGCCGCTTGCTGCTCGCTCAGCCATGTCAACAACATTAGCCAATAACATTGCGCGAGTCATTGGACCCACTCCACCAGGATTTGGCGAATACGCTCCCGCGACTTCTCTACAAGCAACATCAACATCGCCTTTTACGCGATATCTGCCCACTTCTTCATCAAAAACGCGCGATACACCAACATCAACCAACACACATCCAGGCTTAACATCGCAAGGCTTTACAAATCCAGCGCTGCCCATTGCTGCAATAATAACGTCAGATCGCATCATAATATCATGCAAATCGCGCGTGCGCGTGTGGCATAATGTTACAGTTGCATCTACTCCCCTGCGCGTAAGAAGCAGCCCGATTGTTCGTCCAACAGTAATTCCTCGTCCAAGTACGCACACATTTTTGCCTTCAAGATCAATGTTATAAGCATCTAGCAGTGCCAAAATTCCTCGCGGCGTGCATGGAAGAGGTGTAACAATATCTCCCGAAATATGCATAACCAGCTCGCCTAAATTGTACGGATGCATTCCGTCGCAATCTTTTGCAGGGTCTATTGCCTCAATAATCTTCTTAGAATCCACGCCTTTTGGCAAAGGTAATTGCACTATAAAACCTGTGCAGGAAGGGTCATTATTTAATTTTTCGACAGCAGTAAGAATTTCGTATTCGCTAGCGTCTTCTGGCAAATCGCATCGGATTGAGCGAATCCCCACTTCTTCGCAATCCTTGTGTTTTCCAGCAACATACTTCAACGAACCAGGGTCGCTTCCAACTAAAAGCGTTCCAAGCCCTGGATTAATGTCCTTTTCTTTAAGCTTTTCTACTCTATTTTTTAAGTCGCTTTTAATACTTGCAGCTAGCGCTTTCCCATCTAATACAACAACCATGATTCACTTCCCAGCTCGCATGTTAATTCTTATGTTCAACTTACAAATCATCTAATACAATTCGTACACGTAGTATATTCGTATGGATAGGCTATCGTGAGGTATAGAGGTGCGCGACACAACTACTAATAACAGGATATTAATAATAGAATGGTATTTATTATTAGTAATACAACTTATTAGCTGTACCACAGCAGTACCACACTTTTGTACGTGCACGCTGTTTACGGAAGGGGCGCAAAGATGTGTGAAAATACTTTTCATTTAAGTCGCGCAAAGAAAATATGCAAAGCGATTTTAGCTTGCGCAATTGTGCCATCAATGTTGATTGGCATGGCTGGGTGCGGTGCAAATTCACAATCTTCTGAAAAAACAACACATACAAAAAAAGAAATTAAACAAATTAAAGTTGTTTCCACACTTGAATCTTGGGCAAGCTTAGCCAGAGAGATCGGAGGCAACGATGTTGTTGTTAAGTCAATAATAAACAAGCCAGATGTTGATTCCTCCTCATTTAAACCATCCAGTAAGGATTTGCAAAAACTTTATGATGCACAAGTTGTGATTTCTAACGGGGCTGGATATGACAGTTGGATTGCAAAATACTTATCTAAAAAGAGCGAAACAGTAAATGCTGCTTCTACAGTTGGCGCTTTAAATGGTGATAATCCTTACTTATGGTTGTCCAAAGATGCGAGAAGTGCTATGGCGTCTAATATTTGCGACGTTTTCTCTAAGATTCTTCCGTCAAAGAAGAAGATTTTTACTAAAAGACTTAATACTGTTAAATCTCAAGAAAAGAATCTTGACGAGTATATTGAAAAGTTTGGTAAAGATCACAAAAACTTAAAGTATGCGTCGACTAATCCTATTCTTTTCTGGCTTATGTCAGATATGAATATAGAGGATTCTACTCCTAAAGAATATGCTACTCAGGCTGCTCAAGACGATGCTATTGATAAGACTAATGTGGACAAATTCCAGAAATTAATAGAAGAAAGAAAATTTGACGTAATAATCAACAACAGTCAACGCAATAATACTGACATAAGCATTTTGACTGGAACAGCTGGAAGAAGCTACACGTCTGTAATGTGGGTTAACGAGCTCATGCCAACGTATGCAACCGATTTAAGAAAATGGGTTATGAAAATTTGCGAAGACATTGACAATGCCGGTAAAGCTACGATTAACATGAGAAAAGAGTTGGGAAAGCACGAAGCCTCTCAGCAAAATAAGCCTATTACAGAAAAGCCTACAGTTTCTAAGCCAGATCCAAGTAGGTCTAACAAAGGTCAGCAGGATCCTGGAAAGTAAATCTGAAAAATAAAAATAAGTAGAAGATATAGGAAGATATAAAAAAATATAAATAAAGAATAAAATTCACCTCCTAAATTTTTATAACTTAGGAGGTGAATTTTTATGTCCTATTTCTTTTTAGTTTTATGTCCTACTTCTTTTTAGATTTTTTAGACCTCTCGGCAAGCAATCTAAGAGTATCTGCAGCAGCTTCTTCTGGAGCTTGAGTATGGTGTTGCTCATCTCCAGGCAGAGGATCAGCATATCCAAGATTCACATTTAACAAGCGTTCTGCCTGCTCTTCGTCAATCTTTTCAGATAATGCAATTTCCGAAATAAGAATACTGCGAGCGCGAGCAAGCATACGCTTTTCTCCTGCAGACAAACCATGTTCGTCTACATCTCGCTGTGATAAATCTCGAACAACTTCTGCAATCTTGTTAACATCGCCAGTAGCGATTTTCTCAACATTAAGCTTGTATCTACGAGACCAATTCATTTCTTTTTCGAGAATAGGAGTGCGTAAAATTTCAAAAACTTTAGCAACTTCTTTTGCGCCTACAATATCTCGAACGCCAACTTTTTTGACATTGTCTACTGGGACATTAATCTCTAAACCATCTGAAGACAATACAACTAAGCGTAAGTATTGCCTAGTAATACCTTTGACAGTGCGTTCACTAATTTCCTCGACTCGAGCCGCACCATGACGAGGATAGACGACCATATCGCCGACTTGATAACCCACAGAACCCTCCGTATGCACAGAAAAACTCATTTCAGTTTTCCATAAGGCAAAGACTTGAGGCTCGAAAAGATATTTTTTTGACTGATTAGTCAAACTTTGCTCAAAACACACAAGACATACGCAAATAATGTTGTATGATAGACAACATGAGTACAGTATCTAACATCAATGAAGATGCAATCGCAATGGCTGTCCGTCAGGACGTGCTTGCTGCGGTCAGCAACGCAGAATACTACAATCCACACGAGGTCCTTGGTGGACATCTCGGAACTGGCAAAGGCGCTGGTACTGCCACGGTTCGCGTATTGCGACCAATGGCCAAGAAGGTAACAATTCTTACTAAGGGCGGAGAATACGAAGCCAAACACGAATACAACGGTATTTTTACTGCTGTTGTTCCTGCCACAAAGCATTCTAAGAGCAAAGAGTGGTCTGTTCCTAGCTATCGTATCCGCACTGTGGAAGTGGATGGAACCGAGTCTGTAGATGATGATCCGTACCGTTACTTGCCTCAGATTGGCGATATGGACATGTATCTGTTTGGCGAAGGCAGACACGAAAGACTTTGGGAAGCACTGGGTGCTCATGTTAAAAGCATTACCGATTCTTGGGGTCTTGTTAGCCCAGAAACAGGCAAGATGGTTAAAAAAGTTACTGGAACTGCTTTTACGGTGTGGGCGCCAAACGCACGCGCTGTAAGAGTTGTTGGCAACTTTAACTATTGGAATGGTCGCCGCCACGCAATGCGTTCTCTTGGATCTAGCGGTATTTGGGAGCTTTTCATTCCAGGAGTAGGTGCAGGCGAAGTTTATAAGTTTGAGATTATGACTCAAGCTGGAAACTGGATTATGAAGGCAGATCCTATGGAGCGCTCTCATGAGCTTCCACCTAATACTGGATCTGTTGTTGTTGATTCCGAATTTAAATGGCACGATAGCGAATGGCTTGAACATCGCGCAAAGACTAATGCTCACGATGGTCCTGTAAGCATCTACGAAGTTCAGGCAAATAGCTGGAATCGCGATTACGATAATTATCGCGAACTTGCAGATCACCTGGTTGATTACGTTCAGCAAGAAGGCTTTACTCACGTTGAGTTTATGCCTCTTACCCAATACCCGTTCTCAGGTTCTTGGGGTTATCAGGTGACTGGTTATTACGCTGTTGACTCTAGGCTTGGAAGCCCAGACGACTTTAAGTACTTAGTAAACAAGCTCCACAAGGCTGGAATTGGTGTGATTATGGATTGGGTTCCAGCACACTTCCCTAAGGATGACTTTGCTTTGGGTAGATTCGACGGCACTGCGCTTTATGAAGACCCAGATCCACTCCGCGGCGAGCACCCAGATTGGGGAACGTACATATTTAACTTTGGCAGACACGAGGTTCGTAACTTCTTGGTTGCTAACGCCTGCTTCTGGCTTAGCGAATATCACGTTGATGCTTTGCGTGTAGACGCTGTGTCTTCTATGCTCTACTTGGATTACAGCCGTGAAGCTGGTCAATGGCGTCCAAACATGTATGGCGGACGCGAAAACCTTGAGGCTATTGACTTTATTAAGGAAGCAAACGCTACTGCATACAAGAATAATCCTGGAATTATGATGATTGCAGAAGAGTCCACTGCATATCAAGGCGTTACTGCTCCTACAGACATGGGCGGCTTAGGCTTTGGCTTAAAGTGGAATATGGGCTGGATGCACGACACTTTGCAATACCTTAAGGAAGAGCCAATTAATCGCCGTTGGCATCACAACGAAATCACATTCTCTATGGTTTACGCATATTCCGAACATTATGTGTTGCCTTTGAGCCACGATGAAGTTGTCTATGGCAAGGGATCTCTTCTTGGAAAGATGCCTGGAGACGAGTGGCAGCAATTTGCTGGCCTTCGTGCGCTTTTGGCATATCAGTGGTCTCACCCAGGAAAGAACCTTCTGTTTATGGGTGGAGAAATCGGCCAGTCTTGCGAATGGAACTTCAACAATTCGCTTAATTGGCATGAGCTTCAATGGCCGTTCCATCAAGGTGTACAAAAGTTGGTAGCAGATCTTAACGCTTTGTATAAGAGTTCTAGAGCATTCTGGAGCCAAGACTTTACGCCAGACGGATTCCAGTGGCTTACTAGCGACGATTCTGATCACAATACTTTAAGCTACATTCGTATTGGTGATAACGGTGAAGAAATTGTTGTGGTTGTTAACTTCTCTGGTCAGGCTTGGCAAGATTACCAAGTGGCATTGCCTAAGGGTGGTCAATGGGAAGAAGTTCTTACAACAGACGACGCTAAGTATTGTGGTTCTGATATTCACAATGGCACATTCACAGCCGCTGCTGAAGAGTATCATTCAAGACCATATTCTGCAAGGATTACTGTTCCAGCGCTTGGAGCTGTATTCCTTAAGCCAGTCAGCAAGTAGTTAGTTGATAATTAATAACTTAAGTTAGGAATCTGAATTAGGTTAAAATGTTGGACACTCCATCAGAAAAAGGTGTTCCTCGAACAATTCTTGTTGTAGAGGATGAGCCAGATTTAGCCACAGCTATTGCGCAACGTATTGTTGCCAGAGGTTGGAAGGCTAGAGTTGTTTCTGATGGAGTGTCTGCTGTTAAAGCTGCTTTAACCTTAAAGCCTGATCTTATAATTATGGACGTCATGCTTCCTGTTATGGACGGCATTGAGGCGACTCGCAGAATAGTATCTAGATACCCTATTCCTGTGCTGATGCTTACAGCTAGAGATGCTGAGTCGGATAAACTGGCTGGATTAAGCGCTGGAGCAGACGATTATGTTACTAAACCGTTTTCTCCTAGAGAACTTATCGCAAGATGTGCTGCTATTTTGAGGAGAGTTGAAAGAGCTACTTTAATCGCAAATAGAGCGCAATATAACGCTCTATTTAAGTTTGGAGATTTGATTATTGACCCTAGACAGAGGCTTGTTACTCTTAACGGTAAAGAAATTCATTTTACTCCTACTGAATTTTCTTTATTGACTACTTTTGCAAAGCATCCTCATGATGTTTTAAAACGAGAAACACTTTTAGAAGAAGTCTGGGATTGGCCAGATGCTTCTGGAACTAGAACTGTTGATTCACATGTTAAATCTTTAAGACATAAAATTGGTTCTTCTTGGATTCGCACAATACATGGAATAGGTTATGCTTTTGAGCCACCTGATGAAGATTATGACCAAATATTTAACTAGAAATAATAAAAATAACAATAACAATTCTGTTGATAAAGTAGGTAAAGTCGATTCTTTTTCTGAGGTCACTTTGCGATCTGCTTTGCATCCTAATCGTTTTATAGGGTTTTTTGCGTCTTTAAAAGGTGAATTATCTGCGATTATTGTTGTTGCAACAGCTATAGCATTTGTAATGGCTTGGTTTCTTTTAAAAGTTGGGTTAAGCGGATGGATTGCAATGCCTATAACGCTAGCTGTAGCGCTAGGCATAACTTACGCATTTTCCAGAGGATTAACTGCTCCGCTTAGACAAATGCGAGATGCTTCCGAAGCAATGGCAGATGGTGATTATTCCGTGCGAGTTCAGATTGAGAATAGAAAAGACGAGGTTGGAAAATTAACTCTAGCTTTTAACGAAATGGCTGAAGAACTAGAGCATGCTGATAACATGAGGCGTGATCTTATAGCTAATGTAAGCCACGAGCTTAGAACACCTGTTAGTGCATTACAAGCTATGGTAGAAAATCTTGCTGATGGAGTTGTAGAGCCAACACCGTCGAATATGGAGGCTATTCTAAATCAGATTCACAAGTTGGCTGATTTAATCACTTTTCTACTCGATTTATCTAGAGTAGAAGCTGGTGCAGAAAGTCTTGTTATTACAGAGTTCGATTTTAAAGATTTTCTTAACAGTATTGTCGAACCTATAGAAATAGCGGATGCTGGGCATAATCATCATATAAGTCTTAATGTCGAAAATGATATTACGCTTGTTGGGGACAAAAATCGCCTATCGCAATTGTTTACTAATGTGGTTTCTAATTCTATTAAACATTCTGCAGACAATACTAAAATTCTTATAACAGCAAAATCAAATCATGAGAAGAATACTCTAGTTTGTAACGTTATTAATTTTGGAAACCAGATTCCTAAGGAGGATAGGGCTGATATTTTCCGAAAATTTGTTAAGGGAAGCCAAGGTATTGGAACTGAGTCTGGTGGCACAGGATTGGGTTTGTCTATTGCAAGATGGGCTGCACAATTGCATAACGGTACTGTAAAAGTTGTTGATGATAAGCGTGGAGCTAATTTTGAGATTACACTACCGCTTACGTATAACAAATAACGAGTTATTATAATCCGTATAAAACACTTTCCTTTGACCATACTCCTGCTATAGCAAAACACGCGAAAACTGTTATACCACAATCTTTTAATGCTTCAACACAATTTTTCATCGTAGATCCTGTAGTGATAATGTCGTCTAAAAGTATTACTTTGCATCCTTTTGGCACTATTCTTGTGTCTACTAAAAACCCTTTTGTGGTTCGCAAAGATCGTCCCCTACTTCCTTTAACTTGAACTGATTTTACTTTTATTTTGCCCATTTTGATTGCTTTTACAACCCGTGCATTAATACCATATTCTTTAAGATTTTTAGAAACGTATTTAGCAATAGGATCCATGTGTTTTCTTCCGCGTTTTCTTTGCGATTTAGAAGACGATGGAATTGGTACGATAATAAGATTTTCAATAATATTTTCATCGGTATTTTTGCAATTACTTTCATAACTATTTTTATAATCACTAATAACTTTGATTATCAATTGAGAAACCAAATATGAAAAAGGCTTATCGAGAAGTTGATTACTATGATCCTTCCAACACAACAAAGATTTCCTTACAAAACCTACATAAGTTGAGCACGAATAAATATTTCCGCACATTACGCTTATCAAAGGATCCTTATGCCATTCTTTAAACATACTCGTGCAATCATCGCACAAAACGCAATCAGGAAGATCACATCCTGCACAGCCAACTGGAAGAATAAGATTAACCATGGTTTTCAAAACACTCGTCCAAGAAATGTTAAAAATAAGCCCATTTATTTTATGAGTTAGATTTTTTAAAAGCATAAATCGACGATAAATATTACAAAATGTAATTGCAATAAAATTAAGTCAATGTGGTTAAAGGCTATTTTAAAATTTGAAAATATTTATGGAATTAGAAAATTGTCTAAACATCAGCGCACTAGGAATTAAGATGTTTTAACATTCCAGTGCACAAGTTAAATGTGTCACTAGGATCTTTTACTCTAATAGCCAAAGCTCTAGTTAAAGATGTTGGGTAATCATTACCGCCTTCATACATTCGATCTCCAACAAAAGCCATCTTATTTAAAGGAATATGGCAATAGGAAGAAAGAGCCTTAAGAGCTTGAGCCTTATTATCGCCTTTGCTGACAATATCGACACTAGTAAAACCACCAGCACGCACAGAAAAATCAGGCAAATTTTTAGAAATTTCTTGAGCTAAAGTAGTTTTTAAAATTCCACTAGGATCCCACTGTTTTTTAAATTCAACAGGAGCGAGTTGACCTAAAGCTGAAAAAGTGATTTGCGTACCACGATTCTCTATCTGACTCCCCCAAAGTTTCTCATCTGAATCACACTTCCACAAACCCATTTTTTTAGCACAAGATATAATTACTTCAATAACATGATTTGCATCATCGTCAGAAATATTATGCGAGTAAATGCAGTACAATCTCCCATCCGAAATGCGATAATAGCTTGCTCCATTAGTCGGCATAATGTGTAGATTATCAAGTCTTGTATATGCAGGTAAAACATTTAAAATCTGACTTTTAACTAGTCGCAAGTCACCGCCAGTAATAACAGCAATAGGCAACCTATTTATCAAATCACCAAAAACTGTACGCATTCCACTTGTCATAGGCTTTTTTGAACAAGCAAGAGTATTGTCTAAATCAAAACCAATAAGCGAATACGATACAAGATACTCACAAAGTCCTTGCTCATTCCACTCATGAATATTAGACTCCAACACTTGCCTCCTGTACAAACCTTGCAATTCAAGTATTCCATATTATTAACATATTTACTACAACGTGTCTTGCATGTTTTGCAGACCACTCATTTCACCATCTATTTCACCATCTATTTCACCATCTATTCCACTATGAGTTTGTCAAATTGCCCTAGCATACAAATAAAGTTAAAGCATGACGTCTTTAATATGGGAACAGCGAAGATATAAAAATCGACACGGCAGAGGAATGAGAATGCCAATGTTTGGCACAAGACTACCACGGTACAGAACAGCAAGCGGAATGTTTGACTCAATGGTAGCTGGTCAAATACGAAGACTTAATGGCGCATGGTCTAATCTTACAAAAGGCGTGCAGTTTGCTGTAGAAGACGTTCCACCATCTCAACCAGTACTTTGGGAAAGCAACAAAAGAATAATGTCTCAAGTATTTCCAGCTTCCAAAGGAATACCACCTAGAATCGTATTGTACAGGCTGCCGCTATGCACACATGTTACTAGTCGCGCAGAATTACAATACGCCATTCGAGATGAGATGGTCCAACGACTAGCAGAATTGTATGGCAGAAGACCAGAAGAAATAGACCCAGACTGGGGATTGTAAAGATAATTAAAATAGTTTACTAAATAAACTACTTCACAATAGCAGGATTTGCTCTAACCTTAACACTTATTCTGTTAGGATCAAGTGATTTAGAAGGAATCCAAGCAACTCCTGCAAGTCCCGCGCTATTTACCGTATTATTTTGAATCCTAGAAGCAAAAGATACGCCAGACTTTGATTTAAGCGTAAACATAATTGCTTTAGGATTAATATCTTTTGCATATATTGTTGAAACAGTATAAGGTTTAATATCAACCGCTTTAGAAGATACCTTTATTCCATAAGAATCATAAGCATTTATGGTTACGTGAGAATTATCCACTAAACCATTTGCAATATATAACGAAGTTTCATCTGCAGAAAGCGGAGATACAAAAGCACTATTAGTCATAGGATTAACAGCATTAACAAAAGCAATATCACTCTGACCATCTTTACCGTTTCTTTCAACAGAAGCCATAATAAAAGTCGAGACAGTGCTTTGAGCAAAAATAGCGCCAACTCCCTTAGGAGCATTTCCTAAATCAACAACCTGAACTTGCCTTGCATTAAGATCTACTTCCTTAATGCTTTTCTTTCCTGAATCATCCAGCCAATATAAATCGAGTTTCCCACTTTTATCAGACCAAATATAAGCTTTGACCTGATCTCCATCTGTAATGCCGGGTAAAACAGGTTCCTTAGACGCCGAGCTTGTTGGCTGAATAATATCCACTCCCTTAGAAACAAGTCCTTGAGAGCGAACGACTTTAACAAAAGATGAAACTGGTGCTTGGTCACTTGAAACTTGAATATACAGCCCATTAGTTTTCTCGGCTGCGGCAGAAATGTTAAAAGAAGAGTCACTATGCGCTGGAACAGTAAAAGTACTTCCAGTAGATAGATTCATTTGAGCACCTGATCTACTTGTTGACCACGCTTTAACACTCACAACAGTTGGTTTTGATGAAAGATTAATAGAATTTAATCTTATTGACACACCTTCCGATATTTGCGGAATAATAAAGTTTTGTCGCATTGATGGAGATACGCAAGAAGTAGCAGACAAACCTTTTAAATCCCCATTTGTTGCCCAAGATACACTAGAAGCAACTGATCCAGTACCAGACTGTGCATTAAGAAAATTGCTTTCTAAAATTTGAGCATCTTTGTCTACATTATTTTCAGCAAAATAAGCTTTACTATCATCATCTGAATTAGAAACATTAGTAAAAGATTTATTGACTAAATCTTTAGAATTTCCAGAATCTTTTAAACCATGTACAGAGGACTTATAAACATTGCCAAAGGACGCATATCGCGCAACCGACTTTAAATCACCTTCGGATTCTTGAAACTCACTATCGCCATAATTTGCTAAATCTGGCAAAGATACTCTAGTCGGACAAACCGTTTGAAAATTAGTAGAACTTACTTGTTTTTCCACACTTCCATTCGGATAAATAGGATCATCCATAATATGTTTAAATGGAGATGTGTAGGATATTACAACAGCAGTAGAAACTAGTATTGCAGCGCTTAAAAGCGACAATAACAATAATTTGAATCTTCTAAAACGAGTAGAAAGATTAACAGAAGCATACTCTTCTGCATGGCGATGACTATTTTTAGAATTCTTATTCGACTTCATTTAAATCTTCCCTGACATATTATTCGTTTAATAAATCATAATCATCTAACTAATCATCTAAACGCTCTATTAAATTGCTATTATTAAAACGCGGCAACGCTACTACGCAATACAATAATAGGACTAAAGCAAAAACAATAAACCAAGGCATTCTCCATGAAAGTGGACGAGAATGGCTATAAATCGATGTTTTTGAAACAGATTTTTTACTGTTATCAACATCAAAACGGCAGTATGTTCCGTGATCAGATGAAACAACAAGTTGAGTACCATCGGAAGCATTAACGTTAGCAATCAGGTTTTCTGTAGCCTCCTTATTAGAAGTACTATCAGAAGACAAGATGGAATTGTTAGCAGATAAGTTAGTTTTAGTTATGGAATCGTTAACAATATAAATTCCACCTATTCCAAGCTGTTTCAGAGTTTCTATAGACTCATCGTCTGCATGAGAAAGAAGCTTAGAAGCTGCATAATATAGTGTGTTTCTGCTAGGAGAATACCCGTAAAGTACATCTCGAACTTGTAATGCTGGAGATAGATCAATAAGATCACCTCGAACAGTTCGCATAAGTGAAATATCTAGCTCACGACTATTTATTGCTTTAATAGCAAGGACTCGATTAGAGTCATTCTTCCTTAAATAGTCAGAAACAACCATTGGTAAACCGTTATCACTTGCATAAACAGAAGTTAAAGGACCACTTGTTATAGCAAATAATCCGAGCAGAATAGCAACAGCAAAAATACCAAAAGCTAAAATTCCTCTAGCAAGATGAATAATCTTACGGAGCATCGCTTTAGCAGAGCGCCTAATAGCAGCACGCTTAGAAACGCGCGTCGTATAATCGTCTGGATTATTATCAATATTTATATTAGATCTTCGCAAAGGCTCAAAACGATGAACAGCTTTACCGGCAACCATGCACATGCAAGCAAGCACACCAAGCGCGCTTAAACATACGCCTGGAAGAACGCTAGAAGATATAGGACCATCAAAATCCGCTGCGATAACGACTCGAGATGCAACTAATGAAATAGCCATACCACTTACTATCACAACCCACATCATTCTAGAAGTTCTTAAAGCAAATGGAAGAGCAAGAGAAGCTAAAGCCATTAACAAAGCGAGAACAGCAAACACAATCATTATGATTCCGCGAAGCTGCATAATAGGCAAAGATTGAGAAGAAAAATGATTCAAATCAATATTGAAAGCTCTAAGTAAAACATCTAAATAGTTGACAACTCTAGGAGCACCATTGATTTTTTGCGATGGAACAGCCATAGTCGCAAAAAGCTGACGCCACATTCCAGATTCAAAATAGCGAACTACACTACCTAGAGTTGGAAGAAGAACCAACACAGAAGGTATAGGCATAAGCGCTAGCATAAAACGATGTGAACGAACCATTATCAATGATGCTACGAAAATAACAATCATAGGTAGGATAAGCTGAGGGCAAGCTGCAAGAGGAATCATAAAGCATAACGATGCGCATGCAGCACATTGTATAGATGGAACAGGAAGCACTGGATCTTCTGTAACATACATTCCTACAGCGTGGAAAGCAAACGCAAATGCTGCTGGCAAAAACACCATTGTTAGAAGCATTGGTAAGTCGCCTCTAGCGAATATGCCAAATGCCATTGCAATCATTGTCCAACAAATACCAGAACAAACTCTTACAATATCGGAACGAGTAAATACTCCTGCAAGCGCCCAAAAACTTAACAACATTGCTGGAGCTGCAAGGAAGAAAATAACACTTACTGCAGCGATTGTATTGCCACCAAACACAATAGAGGCGAGCATCCAAATAATAAGAAGAGGAGATGGAGGTATTGCAGAGGCAAAACCATCATCTGGAATATAAGATCCGATTGCAGAATTAAAAAGTTGATTAAAACTAGAGCCAGTAGGAAGTAATTGGCTTGAATAAAGCGATGATCCAGAAAAAATCTTACTAATAGGAGCACCATAAAGAAGCATAACAGCCGCAAACACAAGCAAAGAAGCAAAAATAGCAGCACTCCAACGAAGTAAAATTCGCTTATGCAAATGTCGCCTTGCAAGCGGACTTAAAATAACTCCCTTTTTTTGAGTTTTAAAAGCAACAGTCTTGTCTTTCCAACGTGTAATTTGGCTACGACTTGCTATAAGGGACGAAAGCCTCTTCAAAGACACTTTCGCCACTCTAGATACTCTTCTTCTAGCAAAAATAGCTTTAGGAAATTGCGCTAATGCTATCCACGGGAGCATAAGGTGCATGAATGCCACATATGGTTGCTTAGCAAACAAAGACTGCAAGGCGCGAATTAATGACATAGGCAGGCTACACAACCAAACAATTGGCCACATAATCACACGAATATCCGTGTACAAATATCTTTGTTTTGCCATAATCGAATACGCAGAACCGTAGCAAATACTAGATTTTTCAACAGGTCTTTCTTCTCCACTTCGAGTGCGGATTCCATCAAAACGCGCTCTTCTATGCGCTATGCGAGCTTTTGGCACAACAACTACTCGCCCACCGCTTAAAATAACTCGCCTACAAAAATCGTTAGACTCTTCAAACGTTGTTAACCAAGGTTGAGTCCCTCGCATCGTTTGCCATGCGCTAAGAGAAACAAGAGCACCAGCCAAAGAAACAGAATAAACATCTCCACGAAAATCATACTGCTCCTGATCTGGTTCACCTTCTACAGTAAGAGAATGCACTCTATGTTTCCATGCATACATGCCAACATTGTGCAAAATCTTACCCTGCCAATCCACTTGTTTTGCACCTAGAATACAAGCTGTTGGCGTATTTCTCCATGTTTCTCTTAAAGCCTCAAGACACTTGTTATCGCAAGGTTTTGAATCGTCGTGAAGAAGCCACAAGGATTTAATGCCTTGCAATGGTAAAAGTTTTCTCAAAGATTTTTCTACCGCATCGCCAAAAGATTTTGCAGATTTAATAGGTATAACAATAATCTTTATCTTTGCGTAAGATTCCTGTATATAACCCTGATTGTTGTTAGAAAAATCACCACCATAATTACTAACAAAATCTGCGCTAGAAATTAGACCAGATAATGTCGTTGGTTCTATTTGAACATTAAAAGATGTTACAGATTCTTTTTCTACTCTATTAGCACAATCAGCTACAACAATAGTTCCTGGAAGAACAGTTTGATTGATTAAAGCTTGCAAAGTGTCTTCATAAAACCGCGTATCTCTCTCAACACTCATTATTGAAATAATCGACGAATCAACTTCACGCGGTTGCTTGCGATTTAAAGCTGAAAAAACGTGTAAAACATTATTTTCAAACGTATCAGTCTCAGCGGTTAATGAATCCATACATAATAGTGTACGCAAGGGGTATGTATTATGCATGTTTAGATAATTCTCAATAGAATGCACTATAATAGTGGCTTATATGTGTGTTTACGAAAGAAGGAAGCATGGCAGCCTCTCGCTATGAACAAGACCGCCGGTACCAAACTAACTATTGGGACTCCTCAGCTCCACATCATAGCTTAAGCAATCATATTTTAGATAATTCTCGTAAATTAATTTCTATTGTTATTGTTGCCATTCTAGCCTTCTTTTCTACAATCATAGCAGCTGTTTGGCTTGATTTTTCGTCTACAATACAATCTCGTGTTGTTAACATGATTACAAAAGATGGCAAAAAAGTTCAAGCAGTAGACCCTAACGCTGGTAAAACAATCAACATTCTTGTTCTTGGTCAAGATACTCGAGAAGGCAGAAACCGTGCTTTTCAGGGCGGTGGCGAAGATGAAAATCATCAATCAGATACGGCGATGATTGTTCAAATCAGCGCAGACAGATCCTATATAAATATTGTTTCTATTCCAAGAGACTCAATGGTTAAAGCAGCATCATGCAATACGACTAATGGAAAAATTCCTTCCAGGCGCAAAGTGATGTTTAATTCTATTTTTGCTCTTGGGTACGCTAAAGGCGGAGATTTAGCGTCGGCAGCATCATGCACTCTTGCAACAGTAAATGAAATTACTGGATTAGATATAACTAATTTCATTGTTGCGGACTTTAGTGGTCTAAGCGACATGATTAACGCAATAGGCGGCGTAAATTTGTGTATTCCAGTAGATACTAAGGATTACTACACTGGAGTTAATTTAAAGCACGGATTACAGCATTTAGATGGTGTTCAAGCAACACAGTATGCAAGAATGAGGCATGATACTGCAAGTGACGGCTCAGATATTATGAGAACTACGCGTCAACAATATCTACTAAAACAGCTTATTCATCAAGCATTGTCTAAAAACTTGTTCACACAATCTGGTCAGCTATATCAGCTTGCAAAATCTGCTCTAAAATCGCTTAATATAAGCGAAGGATTAGCAAATCCTGCGACACTGGTTGGATTAGCAACAAGCCTTCACAAGTTAAATACTTCTAATATTTATGCACAAACAATACCGATTACAGCTGATCCAGCTGACGAGAATCGTGTTATTCTTGACGACAGTGCAGAATACGTTTGGGAATTGATGAGAGAAAATAAACCACTTACTAAGCATCTTGCCTCTAAGCAAAGTAAGTCTGAAAAATCTACAAAGAAAAATTCTAAAGAAGATAAAAAATCAACTTCTAAAGATTCCAATGTCTCAAATGACGATTCGGATAATACGAACGGTACAGGTTCCTACGATTCTACAAATAGCGGACCAGCAGGAAAACTTAGCGCTATTAATCCAAAAACTGGATTAGCTAAAGACGAATTAGGCAGACTAATAGACCCAAATAGTGGAGGCATAGTGGATCCAAATGATGGAACAATAAGAGATCCAAATACTGGGCATTACATGGGTATTGCAGATAAATACTTAAATAACACTATTTGCGCAGTTCCAAAAGGGAAATAATAAGAAAGATAGAAAATATATTTTCGACACTACTTTATAACCACAATGCTTTATAATGCCATTGTTAGTTATTGCATTGAGTTAATACGATTAGAAATTATTAATTAGCAAACACATACGAGTTATGCTACAGGAGGATAAATGAGCCAGCAACGTCCAGAAGACGCTTCAGGGAATCAGAATAATCCTCCTAGTTTTGCACCATCTAATCGTAGAAAAAATAAGAATGGCTCTTACTCACACAATACAAGCGCAAATAATGGAAATGCAATACCGAGTTTTCCTCCTAAACAGAATCACAAATTTAAAGAAATAGAAAATCAAAACTCACAAATCAATCAAAAAGCACCATCTTTTGCACCAACATCGCGCAAAAACGGCAACACAAGTCATCCAAAAATATCGAATATAACACCATCAATTAATGTGCAACCGATTAGCACAGCATATTCAAATTCCGAATCGTATATGATTTCACCTGAGTCTTATATAGGAACGTCTAATAAAATCTTTGAAAAACCAGACGATGTAGAATCAATTGATAATCCTGCTAATAACCCTATAGGTTATAGAAAAAAACATCATTTCTTAAAATATTTAACTTTATTGTTAGTAACGCTCTTAATTATTGTAGGAGTGTGTGGAGCGTTATCTTGGAACTGGGTTGATTCACAAATAAAACGCGAACCATGGTTGACTAATACAGAAGACACTCAAGAAACAACATGGCTTATTCTAGGATCAGACCAGAGAGAAGGCGAAGAGGCTAAAGAGATAACAGGCTTTAGAACAGACACTATTCTTGTACTAACAAAACCTGTAAGCGGACACAGCTCTTTAATATCAATTCCAAGAGACTCGCTTGTTTCAATAAATGGTCAGCAAATGAAAATAAACACTGTTGCGCAAGATATTGGAAAACGAGCCTTAACAAAAACAGTCGAAAAAATAACTGGTCACAAAATAGATCATGTAGCAGAAATAAAATTCGAAGGACTTACAAAAGTTGTAAATTCTTTGGGCGGAATAGATTTATGCTATAACCGTACTGTAAATGATGCATACAGTGGTCTTAATTGGACAGCTGGATGCCATAGCGTAGACGGAACAGTTGCGCTAGCTTTTTCCAGAATGAGATACGCGGATCCACAATCCGACTTTGGTAGAGCAGCAAGACAACGCATGGTGATAAGCGCAATAATGAAAAAAGCATTATCTAGCAGCACACTTACAAATTTTGGGACCGTAAAAGGATTTGCAAAAGCATCTCTCGATTCAGCAATGTTAGACGAAAACACAAATCCTGGAACACTACTAAACATGGGGCTTGCGTTTAAAGAAGCTACAGGAAAAGATGGTGTAACGGGAACAGTTTATTGGACAAACCCTGATTATGAGGTTTACGGAGTCGGATCATCAGTATTGTTAGACGACGCCAAGAATATTGAATTATTCAACCAGTTATCTGCAGGAACACATGCTCCTGGAAGCGTAGGAACACTTGCAGAATTAATGAATCAACAATAATACGAATACGATTAACACGATTAACACAAAAGTTTTATCGTATTTAAACCTTTAACCACACTGCTGTATTTTCCTTGCACAAACTGTAAAAACTCATGCATGATTGCGCTATGGAATATAAGGAATGTAAAAACTACGGAAACTATGAAAACAACGCAATCTATAATAAAAACGCATCCTCAAAATCAATGTTTTGGATGCAGATTATCGCTAATATTGTGCCAATTTTTGCCAATATTGCTCTAGCAATAATGGCGTGCTTGCAAAAAAGTTGGATGATGCTAGCAATGGTTGTCCCAAGCATAATGATGTATATTGCTTGCTTAATACCACAAATTATTCAATACAATGTGAATAAGAAAAGTGATAACAAAAACGAAAATAATATTAAAAAACGTGTTGAAACACAATTTTCTAAAAGGATAAGTCGCCAGCATGTTCAAGGTGTTCCAAATACGCTTGTTCCAATAAATTTAGAAGCAATACTGATAAATAATGCTAATCAAATAAGCAACATAAGTAATTCTAAAAATATAGTAAATAGCAGTACTCCTCCATGGAAAAATGTTGTTTACTCTTGGCTAAAATCTTCCAATGAGTCAAATAAAAAACTCGTAGCACCAATCGGGATAAGTGAAAACGGATATTTTTGTTTAGACCTTATTAGAAACGGACCACACGCTCTTGTAGCAGGTACAACAGGCTCAGGCAAATCTGTGTTACTAACATCATGGTGTTTGGCTTTAGCATTCAACTACTCCCCCAAATCTTTGCAATTTGTTTTTATGGATTTTAAGGGTGGAGCCACATTTGATGCTCTTTCCACACTCCCACACAGCATTGGGAATGTAGGAGATCTAAACCTTCAACATGCAGTAAGAGCACTTAGAGGATTAGAAAAAGAATTAGATAGAAGAGAAAGATTAGTAGCATGCCAAGGATGCCATGATATTAATCAAGTAAAACCATACCAGCCTTCACTGGCTATTGTTATAGACGAATTTCACGCATTAAAAAATCAATTGCCAGACTACATGAATCGTCTTATACGAATAGCATCAGTTGGAAGATCCTTAGGAATGCACCTTATAGCATGCACACAGAATCCAATGGCACAAGTAAATGCAGACATGAAAGCAAATATGTCTATAAACATATGTTTAAGAGTTAGAGATGCAATGCAATCTCATGAATTATTAGGATCATCTTGTGCAGCGAGCATAAATCCAAACAATCCTGGAGCAGCATACTGCAACACTGGAGATGGAATAATAGCATTACAATGCTCACAAAGCAGAAACAAAGATTCTCTTATACAAGCAATAAAATTAGCTGGAAAATTCTACTACTATAATCAACCTAAACAACTATTCAGTGCTCCATTACCAAGATATTTAGGTTATTCAACAATCAAAAATTATTGCAATAATACTTTTTGCAACGATAAATCTTCTAGGTTTAATTCTGACTTTAGCTATGACTTAAGTAAAGAAGATGGATTGTTAATAGGCTTAAAAGACGATGGCATTAATTTAAGCGAGGCAATTCTACCTACAAATCTGGGAAATATCGCAATTATTGGAGGAAATAAGAGAGGAAAAACTAATCTTATAAACGTAATTTCTAAAGCTATAAAATCAAGAAACACATACAACAATTCGCAAAATATTTATATTTTAGACAATGCAGACTCACTGCTAGAACCTTTTAGTAGCGACACAAAGTCTCAAGAATTTCAAAGTAAACTAGTCAATCCAAAAATAACTGTAATTTTCTGCGCACAAAACGCAAGGCATATTCGCATACCAGAACAAGCACCAGTAAGAATAATATTCCCAACAGGAGATGCTGGGACAGATACAATGCTCGGAATACCATCAGACTTGCTAAAAACTCTTAATGTAGATGATTATCAAACTCCAGGAAGATGCGTAATGGTAATTCCTGGAAGTGCTAATCTATTACAGATTTTAAGTTTTACATAAGGCTTTACATAAAAAATATTTTAAATTATTCAAAAAATTAAAAAAATAAAAAATTCTTAAAAAAGTCTTGAAAAAAAGTTATATTCATGGTTTCCTTGAGTGCGGATAGTTTTTAAAAACAAAGTTTAATAATAGTTTTAACCAGCGTAAGCTACGTTTTTTAAAGGGGATATTTATTTATGAGCAGCGCATTTGATTGGCGTTCAAAAGCAGCATGCAGAGACAAAGATCCTGAGCTTTTCTTCCCAGTAGGAAGTAACAGTGCATCTAATCAGCAGGTTGAGGAAGCCAAAGCAGTGTGCAGAACTTGTAACGTTGCAGACAATTGCCTAAGATGCGCGCTTGAAACAAGCCAAGATTACGGCGTATGGGGTGGTCTTAGTGAAGATGAACGACGATCACTAAAACGCAGGGCTATACGTGCAAGAAGAAACCAAAATGCAGAACTGTAATCTACATCTACTCCACTCCTGGAACTCGTAGCTTAATGTCGAGAAGAACACGAGTTCCACCTTCTCTACGTTGCTCCCATTTAACTGTTCCGCCAAAGTCGTTAGTAACAAAAGTATTGATTAACTGAGTGCCTAACCCAGATCCAGAAGACTTAGCCATACCGTGCAAAGACTCACTTTCAATACCCTCTCCATCATCTTCGACGACGATACTCAGATTATCCCCACCTCTACCAACAGAAATCTTAATATGTCCTTCACTAACTCCCTCAAAACCATGCTCTACTGCGTTAGTCACAAGTTCTGTTAAAACAAGAGAAAGAGGAGTTGCATCTTGTGCTGCCAACATGCCAAACTTGCCACAAAAATCTATCGTAATATTCTGATTTTGCGAAGCAAGCTCAATAGACATTTTAAGCAAACTAGAAATAACCTTATCAAAATCAACAACCTCATCAGCTGTTTGACTTAAACCTTCGTGGACAAGAGCAATCGTCTGAACGCGTCTTTGTGCTTCTTCTAATTCTTTACGTACTTCTGCAGACTTAGTTTTTCTAGCTTGAAGACGAAGCAAAGCAGAAACAGCTTGAAGATTATTCTTAACACGATGATGAATTTCAGAAATAGTAGCATTCTTAGTTTGAAGCTCTTTTTCCCTACGGAGAACCTCTGTAACATCACGACAAAGAACAACTGCACCCGTTCGATCATTTGGACCATACAATGGAAGCGAGCGCATAGAAACAACAGAATTATTAACTTCTAGTTCGCAATCAACATCCGCTTTACCGCTTAGTACAAGAGGCAAACTTTCAGGAACAACATCGTTTGTGTGCAACAATCTTGCTCCAAACTCGCATAGAAACTCGCCTTGCATAGTGTCTAATCCGCCTAATCTACGGAAACAGCTAATTGCGTTAGGAGAAGCATAGCGCACAACTCCGCTTTCTTCTAAAATAATAAAACCATCTGCAACTCTAGCATTGTGGCGCTGATTTAGCATTGAATCGTGGTATGGAAATTGCTCTCGCGAAATCATGTCGAACAGAGTTTTGCCAGCATTAATGCTTTCGGTCTCATACCTACCGTTTGATTCTCTTGTAGCAAGATTTGTTTCTCTAAGAACAAGACCTAACGTCTTGCCATTATGACGCACTGGGGCGTAAACATTACAAACTGTTGCTCTTCCAACAGTTCTTAATACAGAAGAGTGGAAGCTTGTTTCTTTACTCATTGCTGCATTTAATTCTTGATGCATTGATTCGTCTAGTTTTACACCTAGTAAATCTTCAGTTCTAAGTGTAATTGCTGTAGACGGACGACATTGTTCTGCTACAACGTAATCACCATTGCCGTTTTGAATAATCAAAAGCAAGTCTGCAAAACTTAAGTCTGCTATTACCTGCCAGTCTGCTACAAGGTGATGCAGCCATTCGCGATCAGACTCATCAAAATCTGGACGCGTTGCAAGAATATGAGAAAAATCAGCCATAACCACAATAATATAGCCACATGGATAAATCTAAAACTATGGAGGATTTACTCCTACCAATTACGTGGCAACAAATTACAATAACTCTTTTAATAAAATAGTCTTATAAATTTCTGTTCATAGATTTCTGTTAATAAAATAAATTTACGACTTTCCATATTTGTACGAACAAAAGTTAGTTTAAATTTGCATCGTTTCTTATATTTCACTCCAAATCATGATTTGCATAATTTCTATGCAGCAAACCGAATACATTGACACCATATGTAACACCACTTATAATTTTATAAACACCAAAAACACGCTATTAACTGGGGGTGAAATGTCGCAATGGGACAAATTACTTAAGCGAATACTTAGCTTATCTAAAGATATGAGATTTGAGGAATTGAAAAAAGTGCTAGAAGCCTACGGATATGAAATGTGCAATCCAAGAAGCGGAAGCAGTCATTATACTTTTCGCAAAAATCACGCCAACCCAATTACAATTCCTAAGCATGAACCAATCAAAAAGATATACGTAGAAATGGTGAAATCTGTAGTAGAAGCAGAAGACGAAGAAATAAAAGAGGAAAATCAAATATGGTGAAAACACTTACGAATAAAACGCTTAGCTACTACATGTCACTCCCATACAAGCTGGAGATTGTAAAAGATCCAGATGAAGGCGGATTTGTGTCCTACTACCCTGATTTGCCAGGGTGCATGAGTTCTGGAGAATCCGAACAAGAAGCAGCAGCAAATGCGCAGGATGCTAAAAAGGCTTGGCTGGAAGCCGCACTTCAAAGCAAAGTAAACATAAAAGAGCCGTCTTACCATGAGATAAATGATTATTCTGGGCAATTCAAACTGCGTCTTCCAAAGGAATTACATAGGCAGTTGGCTGAACAATCTCAAGCCGAAGGCATAAGCATGAACCAGTATTGCGTTTATCTTCTTTCGCAAAACAACGCTATTGAGCGCGTGCTTGAGCGAGCATAGAAAATAAATACCTGGCTATTTGCTAGCAATCACTCGCAATCACTTGCAATCACTCGCAGTGCAATTTCAATGCCTCGAAGCATATCAGCTAAACTCATAGAACTCGTGCTCGGCTTATTGAGAACCTGCTCAGGCAAATACGGAACGTGAATGAAACCGCTCTTAATTGGCAATTTTTTAGTCTGGCAATAATGACAAACACTGTAAAGCACGTCATTACACACGTATGCGCCCGCAGAAAAAGACACAGACGCCGGCAATTTTGCTTTATTTAAAGCGTCAACTATGCTTACAACTGGCAAAGTCGCTTTATAAGCCACATCACCATCTTGCACAACAGGCTCATACCAAGGCTTATATCCACTATTATCCGGTATGCGCGCAGCTCTACAGTTAATACCAACATACTCGACATTAAAACAAGCAGAACCGCCAAATTGCCCTAACGAAAGCACAGCATTAGGATGAACTTCCTCTATTTTCTCAATAACTTTTTGCGCACCCTTGTTAAATTCCGTAGGAATCTGCAAACGAACAAGTTCCACACCCTCAGGAGCATGCACTGATTGCGCAATCTCCCACGACGGATTTATAGACTCATTATCAAACGGCGTAAAACCAGTAATCAAAATACGCATTAAAATACCCCCTCATACAACTCTCACTTATCAAACTTTATCAAAGTTTATCAAAATTTATCAAAAGACATTGCGAAACTATATATACACGAATGCACTTATACAAAACACTCACGATTCTATTACATACTTCACGTTCATAGAAAAGATTAAATCGTAATTACAACTTATACAATAATCAGAAACAACACACCTAGAATCAAAATTAGCAAGACTCGTATCAATGTAATAAGATTTAGTACCAGCGTGTAACTAACAAACAATGTGGTTAACAGCACGCATATGAAAATTAAACAGTAACATCAACGACGAAAAGAGATTACCGATGACCAAGATTATTCAGATTGGCGCAAATCATGCTGGCACTGCCTGCGCTAACACCATTTTGAGCTACCCAGGAAACGATCTTACAATTTACGATCAGAATAGCAACATTTCCTTCCTTGGCTGCGGTATGGCTTTGTGGATTGGAAAGCAGATTCAAAGCAGCGATGGTCTGTTCTACCAGAAGCCAGAAGATTTCGTTAAAAAGGGCGCAAAAGTAAATCTTGAAAGCAAAGTTCTAGACATTGATTACGCAAAGAAAGAAGTTACTGTAGAGCTTAAAGACGGCACTGTTATTCACGATTCTTACGATAAACTCGTTCTAGCTACTGGTAGCCTTCCAAACAAGCCACGCATTAAAGGCATTGACTTGGAAAACGTGCAAATGGTAAAGCTTTTCCAAAATGCGCAAACTGTTATTGCTAAACTTCAAGAGCGCGATTTTAATAACGTTGTGGTTCTTGGCGGCGGCTACATTGGCGTGGAACTTGCGGAAGCTTTTAAGCGCCTTGGCAAGAACGTGACTCTCATCGACATGGAAGACCATATTCTTAACGGCTACTTTGACCCAGAGTTTTCCGATAATTTGAAGAGAATTATGGAAGATAAGGGCATTAAGTTTGAGCTTGGTCAAGCTGTTGAAGAGATTGTTGGAGATACTGAAGTTAAGGCTGTTAAAACAAGCAAGGGCACTTACGACGCCGACATGGTGATTTGTGCTATTGGATTCCACCCAAATGTTGCTCTTGGAAAAGATCATTTGAAGCAATACGAAAACGGCGCTTTCCTAGTTGATAAAAAGCAGCAAACTTCCGACCCAGACGTGTACGCTATTGGCGATTGCGCTACAATCTACGACAACGCTCGAAGCCGCGTAAACTACATTGCGCTCGCTACTAATGCCGTTAGAAGCGGCTTGATTGCAGGCCACAACGTTTGCGGAACTCCTGTAGAAACCGAGGGCGTGCAAGGCTCTAGCGCAATGATGATTTACGACTACAAGCTTGTTTGCACTGGTTTGAGCTTAACGGCTGCTCAAAAAGAGGGCATGGACGTTGATTACGTTGATTTTGAGGATACTCAAAAGCCTGCGTTTATGGAAGTTGAGAATCCAAAAGTTAAGATTCGCATTGTTTACAAGAAGGATTCTAAGGTGATTGTTGGATGCCAATTGGCTTCTAACTACGATATGTCTGCAGCAATCCACCTGTTCTCTCTTGCTATTCAAAAGAAAGTCACGATTAAAGAGCTTGCATTGTGTGATATCTTCTTTATGCCTCACTTCAACCAGCCATACAATTACATTACGATGGCAGCTTACACGGCTTTGTTGAAGGGATGATTAGCTTCTGATTAATCTCTGCTGATTAAGTTCTGCGATTAGCTTAAATCGCGTTTATTAAACCAAGCAATCTGTTCTATAATGGAGCGGTTGCTTGGTTTTTTAATCATCCGCGCACAAATCGCGAATTAAAACGCGCATATTAGCGTAAGACATGCAGATTAAAACAAAGGAGTCTAGGATGAAGCAGCTTTCTATTAAACCAACTATTCATAAGTTCGAGAACGCACGCGACTTCGCGCAAGAATTCAAGCTCAGCAAGGGCGATTTGGTTATTACAAACCAGTATATTTGGGAGCCTTATTTTGGCGATTTGAATCTTGATTGCGACGTGATTTTCCAAGAAAAGTACGGCAAGGGCGAGCCGAGCGATGCAATGGTTGATGCAATCGTTAGTGACATTCACACTACTCCAAAGCGCGTGATTGGAATTGGCGGCGGCACTGTTTTGGATATTTCGAAGGTTTGCGCGTTGAAGCAAACAAGTCCACTTGAAGATTTGGTCGACGGCAAGATTCCTGCACAAAAAGGCGCGGATCTTATTCTTGTTCCAACTACTTGCGGCACTGGCTCCGAAGTTACGAACGTTGCGGTGTTCTCGCTTACTAAGCGCAATACCAAGAAGGGTTTGGCGAACGATGCTTGCTATGCTACGGACGCTGTTCTTATTCCAGAATTGTTAAAGAGCCTGCCTGATTACGTTTTTGCAACCAGCTCTATTGACGCTCTTACGCATTCGATTGAGTCCGCACTTTCTCCTATTGCAACCGAGCTTACAAAAATGTTTAGTTACAAGGCTTGCGGACTTATTTTGCAAAGTTATATGCGAGTTGTTAAAGAAGGCAGCAGCGCAAAAAGCCAAGTTGTAAGCGACTTGGTTTCGGCAAGTCTTTACGCTGGTATTGCGTTTGGTAACGCTGGCTGCGGTTGCGTTCACGCGATGGCTTATCCGCTTGGTGGAACTTTCCACGTGGCTCACGGCGAAACAAATGCTGCGCTTCTTACAAGCGTTTTGCGATACTATGCTAAGCACGACGCAAACGAGAATAACACAGAAAACACTGAGCTTCCTAAGCTTTTCGGCTTCATGGCAAATATTCTTGAATGCCAAAAAGAAGACGTACTAGACAAGCTCGACGAAGTTCTTAACACGATTCTTCCTAAGCACAAGCTTCACGAGTATGGCATGACCAAAGACATGATTCGCGATTGGGCTTCAAGCGTTGTTAAAGAACAGCAGCGACTTCTAAAGAATTCATACATGCATATGAGCGAAGATGCTATTGCTGAAGTCTACGCGTCTACTTTCTAAAGTCGGATAACGTATTTATAAAGTAACTAAATTAAACAAAATTCACTAAAAAATCCCCGCAACCAACAAGAGCTGCGGGGATTTTAATTATCGCGCCTACATGAACGCTTATGCATCAAGCGTTATTACAGGATGCAAATCAAACATTTTTACAGTACGCTTCATGCGGAAGGCAATACTTGTTATAGCAATCGCAATAACGCCGAAAAGCACAAGCATTCCAATGCCTGAAACTATTTCACCACTGTTCTTTCCAGACATTGCTTGACGCAACCCCATAATCGAGTACGTCATTGGCAAATATGGGTGAACAGCTCTAAAGAATGCCGGCGTCATTTGTACTGGGAACGTTCCTGCAGAGCTTGTGATTTGCAACATAAGTAGCACAATCGCAACTATTCGCCCTGGCATGCGGAACACCACCATAATCATTTGCATTATAGCCATAAAGACTATTGACGCTATAATCCCCAGCGCGTAGAATGCACCAACATTATCGATTTGGAACTTCAACGCTCCTTGAACAACGCCCATAAGAATAATCGCTTGCGCAACGCCCATAATCACAAACGGCGTCAAGCTAATAAGCGCGCTTTTAAGCGGATTCATGCCGTTTAGTATCGCTCGCCTATCCATAACTCTCAAAACGAATGTTGTCATAAGAGCACCAACCCAAAGGGCGATAGAAATAAAGTAAGGAGCAAAACCAGTTCCATAGTTTTCAACGTGCGAATACTCGTGCTCTTCCAAGGAAACTGGTGCGCTCATCATCTTACTTTTTTGAACAATACCGTTTACTTTTCCAGACTTTTGAGCATCTTTAAGCCCGTCATGCAATTTCTTAGCACCATCAACAAGCTTTGGAGTGTTATCAGATAGCTTCTTAGCGCCGGAATTAAGCTGATCAGAACCGTTCACTATTTTCGCAGAACCTTGTGCAGCTGCATTCACGCCATTATTTAGTTTCTCGCTACCGTTACTTACTTGAGCCAAACCGTCAGCAAGATTATTCGCTCCAGCAGCAAGCTTATTTGAGCCAGTATTAACAGCTTCAATACCTTGAGATATTGCGTCAGCACCGCCCTTTATTTGCAAGCTTCCTGCAGAAAGCTTGTCTGCTCCAGCGCTTAAAGCAGAAAGATTTGTTTCTAGAAGATTAGAATTTTCACCTAATCCTTCTGCCAAACTTTGCAAATTAGCAAGCACGTCTTCCTTTGTTACTGCTGGGTTTTGCGCTTGCATAAGAAGACCAGTAATTTGTGCTTTTGTTTCAGCGTTTCCAGCTTTAACATGTTCTTCTAATTCGTTGCTTGAAGCTGCAAGCTTTTGAGCTCCTTCATAGAATTCGCTTGTCGCTGCCGATAGCCTTTGCGTTCCTTCGCTTAACTGTTGGGCTCCGTTTGCTAAATCTTGCGTTTTTTGTGCAAGATATTGAGCTCCTTCTTTGCTGCGAGCATTGGCTTCAGTTAGCGTATTCGCGCCTTTTTGAAGCTCCCCTAATCCGCCTTGAAGTTTTTGCAAAGATTGCGAAAGTTTATTCGACCCATCTGCAAGCTTATTTATTCCGCCTTGCAAAGACTTTGAACCTTCATGCAATGCTCCAGCACCGTTTGCAGCAGCACCAAGAGAATCGGAAGCTGAATTAACTTTCGCAAACATGTGCTCCCAATACTCTTGAGCAATCGCCTCGCTAATCTCAGTACGCATAGTGCGGAAAGCAGTTTTACCAATTTGTGAAGCCAGCATATTGCTTGCTTGATCGTACTTTACGTGAAGTTTTGCTTTAGTTGGAGTATCGTATTGCGCGGAAGCAATGCACTTACTGAAGGAAGCTGGAATAGTTGCTACCATAAAATAGTTGCCATTTTTAAGGCCCTTATTTGCTTCAGCACTATTTACAAAATTCCATTGGAAACCTTCACTACCGTCTTTTTGATTCTTTAAACGAGTTTTGATTTCGTTTCCAATGTTTCGCATTTTGCCGTTAATCATAGCGCCATTGTCTTCAACAACAACAGCCACAGGCACAGTATCCAAAGTCTTATAAGGATTTGTAAATGCCCATAAGTAAAGCGATCCGTATAAAAGTGGAATCAAAGCTACGGTTCCAATAACAAGCTTTCGAGCTTTTCCTTTCATCGTATTGTTAATCTCACGAAATGCAAGAGCAATAGTACTAACGTGCATTGTTTTCACCACCATTTACTTCACTTGTAGCAAGTTGAGAATCAGTATGAGAATTTTCTGCTTTCTCATTATTTGGCATAAGTCTTAAGACTTGATCCGCTTGCTTTTCTAACTCACTTTGCAAAACTCCAACAAGGCAGGAGCAGTAGTTTTTGCTAACATATTCGCGAATATCGGAAAGTAAGCATTCGCTTTGCTCGCTAGTAAGCTCTGTTTCAACTCCATCAACAAATAGCAACCACGGTTGCTTTAATAATGCCAACGCAATTGCCAAGCGCATGCGCTCGCACGGAGTCAACTCTCCTATTGCTGTTTTGTGAGGAGAAAATACTTTCCATTGAGCAAGAAGATTGTACGCGTATTGGCGCAATGCTTCGCGATTTTTTACATCATTTTTATACTGTTCGCGAAATAGTGGCGAAGATGATGCGAGTTTTAGCTCACTCATCAAAACTTCTTCTATTGTTTGCATTTTGTAGAATTCGTTAATTCCGTTGAATAATCCCAATCCCACATATTTACGTGATTCTTTAAAATCGTTAGGAAGAGTTGAGTCCGCAATAGTAAGAGTTCCGTTCGTAAATTTCATATAACCAGACAGTGCAAGCAGCAAAGCTGATTTTCCAGAGCCGTGTTCACCTGATATTGCAACGATTTGATGAGGCTCTACTTTTAACGATACGTCCCAAAATGGTGTTCTTCTAAATATTTGTAAGCCTAATTCTTTAGCTTCTAAAAGTGTTTGTTCTTCTTGCATAATTTGTCTGCGGCAAAATACCGATGGCATACATTTTTAAATGGTACACATTTTTAATGTTGCTATCGAAATTGCTATGCATTCCTCCTTTGCATCTAACTTTTTCAATTTTCAATTTTTAATTTTTTGATTTTCCTAACTTCAGACTCAATATTTAATTCTGATATCGCCTGTAATGATTTTGGCGACTACCTCATATTGCTATGCTGCAACAAAATGTTATCAGCCAAGAGACCAATTATTGACGTCAGTCTCCTGAAAGTACTTTCATCGTACTATTCAAGTCGAACAAATATTAACTTATTTTTAGACATTTTGTTCATTTGTCTATATTTTAGCCATAAAAATACGCTATATATAACAGAATCTCACATTTTTGATTTAATCATGTTACTTCCAAATATCATAGATAATCTTAAATCTATTTATGAAAGTTAAACCACTTGAGACGAATGCTGGCTTTTGTAAATCATTGCTGGCATATTTTAGTGTTGTTTACGTCTTTCTAAAATCAATCGCAATAGTAATTCAGCCCCACAAATTTTATTTTGCAGGGCTGAATTACTTATTTTATTTATTATCTATTTTTTATTTATTTATTATCTATTGATTACTTGCTAGATTTTTTAGCAAATTTTTTACTCACTAGTGCAGTTAACCATGGTGTAGCCAAAGCAGTAATAATTACTGCAGCAGCAATTTGAGGAGTTGCTATTAATGCGGCTTTTGCCAAATTTGGATCTATAGCCATCATTGCAGCTGGTGTTGCAACAGCACTTGCTGCAGTACTACTTATTGCAGCTCCAGCAATACCAGAGCCCCTAGTTAAGAAGCGATCTGCTAATACTGTAAATACAAATCCAGAAAGCACTATAATGCCAAGCAGCACACCAGAAAGTCCACCTTCAACTAGTTGAGCAAAGTTCATGTTTGCTCCTAGAACAAAGCCAAGAATCATGGTTATAGGGATTATGCCATTAACCAGTTGCTTCTTCATGTAAGGGAAACAATTTCCTAGAATCATTCCTAAAACAAGAGGCAAAATTGATCCAACAATCTGCCAGAATGGTATTACGGCTTGCCCAGAAGAGTTCATAACAATCATTGTTACTGTTGGACCAACGCTTATGGTTGTCATAGCAACAGCTCCACGATCTACTTCAGTGCCATAGTTTGCTGTAATACCAGAATAAAGTGCATTATTAGCTACAGTCATTGCGCCCAAAATAGATAACATTGACAATCCAAGTAGATTATTGTTGCAGAACTTGGAAACAAGCAGAGCAATAACAATAGCAGTTAGGATCTTAACGCTAATAATCACAGCACCGCGCCACAAAGCTTTAGGAGCGTTCTTAAATGAAAGACTTGCTCCAATGCAAAGCATGAATGCGCCGACTAAAGGACCAGTTCCGTTAATTACAGCTGTTGTAAAACCACCTATTTTTAAGTATGCTGGGAAACATGAGTTTACTAAGCATCCTATAAATAGAGGAACAACGATTGTAGCTCCTGGAATTTTTATTTTCTTTAAGTCTATTTTTGGGATTTGGCTTTTTAGGTTTGCGAACATGATTTTCTCCGTCAGCCGTCTAATACGATTCCGCCATCAACATCGCCAATCTCTCCGTTAACGAAGGAGGCTTCTTTAGATGCAAAGAATAGAATCATTTGCGCAATTTCCACAGGTTGTGCTTTGCGGCGCAAAGGAATTGCGTTAATAATTTTCGCTTCCTTTTCCTTATCTTCCTTCAAAGCTTGAGTCATTGGTGTTTCAGTATAAGATGGGCATACTGCATTGCAACGAATGCCATACTTGCCGCCTTCTTTTGCAACGGCTTTTGTTAAACCATTCACACCAGCTTTAGATGTTGCGTATGCTGCTGTTCCTAGTAAACCGCCACCAATTTTTCCAGCAACAGAGCTAACGTTTACTATTCTTCCGCCACCATTTTCCTTAAAATGCTCAAATAAAGCATGGTTTGTTGCGTAAGTGCCGTAAAGATTAATCTTTACTGTTCTATCAAATTCAGCGTCTGTTAACTGTTCAAATGGAACAGTTGATACAACGCCTCCGCAGTTTACCAAAACATCCACTTTGCCAAAATCTTTGATTATCTGCGCAAAAACGTCGTTAACATTTTGAACATCACCAAGATTTATCTTATAGACAAAGATATTATCTGAACCTAATTCAGATTTTGTTTGGTTTGCTTTTTCTTCATTGATATCGGCGATAATTACCTTTCCGCCTCCATCTAGTACGCCTCGCACGACTTCTCTGCCGATTCCTTGGGCGCCTCCTGTTACAATGACCACGTCATTTGTGAAATTCATTGTTTTTACCTTCTTTCTGAAAAAGAGATAATAACATGGCTGAGTCTACTCTTAAATGCTATTGTTAACAAATTTGTATTAATGTATTTAATTAGTGTATTTAACTTTTAAAGAGTACTTTATAAAAAAGTAATTTAAGTTTTACTTTGCAAATAAAACTTTACGTAAATCTTTATGATATTGTCTTTAATTATTAAAATTTAAAAATTATCAAAATTGAAAAACATATTATTTGCAAACATCAAAATGAAGATAACTTTAAAAAGAGGTGAAACAGTATGCAGATTTTAAACATTCTATGCAATCCGGTAATCGTATCGGTTGTAGTGTTATGCGCGTTAAGTCTCGCTAAACTCAATGTTTTACTCGCAATGATTGTTGCATGCGTTGCAGGAGGCATAGCTGGACATCTCCCTCTTTTTGGAGATGGAAGCCATACTATTATGGCTTTGCTATGTGATGGTTTTTCCACAAATGCGCAAACTGCGCTCGCCTACATTCTTCTTGGTACTTTTGCAGAAGCAATTACAGCAACTGGCCTAGCTCAAATCATTTCTAAAAAAATCAGTAAACTTATCGGCACAAACAAATTTATTCTTCTTGCAGTTCTAACAATTATTGCATGCATGTCTCAAAATATTGTGCCTGTTCATATTGCTTACATTCCTATTCTTATTCCGCCAATTCTTTCCATTATGAACAAGCTTAAGCTAGATCGCCGCGCCGCCGCATGCTGCACTGCGTTCGGACTAGAAGTGCCATACATTGCTATTCCATTTGGCTTTGGCTTAATTTTCCAAACAGTTATTGCAACTAATCTTTCTAAAAATGGTATGAAAGTTAGCGTTTCAGACGTTAGCGCTGTGAACTGGTATTTAGGTGCTGCAATGCTTGCAGCCCTCCTATTCGCCGTGTTTGTGCTATACAGAAAGCCTCGCGAATATAAAACAACCGAAGCAGATACTCGAGCAGCGGACGCTGTTGTTGGCCCGCTTACTAAAGCACACTATGTAACCATGCTTGCGATTATTGTTGTTGTAGTAGTTCAAGTTATTAGTAAGGATCTTTCACTTTCTTCTCTTGCAGGTCTTGCAACCATGATTATTTTTAGAGCCGTTGCATGGAAAGATATCGATAAGCAGCTTATGGGCGGCGTTAAGCTTATGGGTCTTATTGCATTTATTATGCTCATTGCTGGCGGCTACGCTAACGTGATTCAAGCTACGGGCGGAGTTAATGAGCTTGTACACTTTGGAGTTGCTTCTATGGGTCAAAACAAGCTAATCGCTGCATTCGTTATTACGATTATTGGTTTGCTTGTAACTATGGGCATAGGCACTTCGTTTGGCACGGTTCCTATTCTTGCAGTTTTGTTCGTGCCTCTTTGCCAAAGTATTGGTTTTAGCACTCCTGCAACAATTCTTCTTATGTCTTCTGCTGCAGCTCTTGGAGACGCAGGCTCCCCTGCTTCCGATACAACGCTTGGCCCTACTTCTGGCCTAAATGCAGATGGTCAGCATAGCCACATTTGGGATACTTGCATTCCAACATTCCTTATCTTCAATATTCCACTTATGGTTGCAGGTATTGTAATATCTCAGTTTATTTAGCAGATTATTTCTTAAGATTAGATACTAAATATCTTATATTATTTAGCTAAATATTTAGTTGAATATTCAATAGAGATTAAGTATTTCAAAATGCATATAAGTGTTTATTGATAATTTTATCAATAAACACTTATATTTTTTATCAAAATCATTATAATGTAGTATGCAATTATGTATTTGTTATATTTTATGAAATAAAGTAACAAAGGTTTAGTTAATTAATTGGGTATTTTATGGATAAGACAACGAAAATCATTCTGACTTCAACCATGATGGGTATTGCGACCGCAGCTTGCGCAGTATGCATGAGCCAAACCGCTTATGCTTCTAATGTTATTGCAAGTAGTGTCAATGGAACTAATGTTGAGAGTGCAAATAGTAGCACAAAAACAAATACCCCCCCCCCCACCACATACCGATTCCACTAATCAGCATAATTTAAAAAATGATAAATCTACTAACCACAACAACACTACCAGTGAAGATCGCGACTACGATACAAATACGGTTCAAACAACTGTTGATTCCAAAGGCGTAACGACAGATAAGGATGTTCAGCAAAACACATCACACGCTGATTCAACAAGCAATGAATTAGCATCGGGGACAGCGACCGATAAGAACGGCACACAAGTCAAATGGCAAGTAACGGATAATTCCAGTAATATCAAAGCTACTGACGCGGCAAAGATGAGCGAATATGGCAAACAGCTCAATTATGATTCTAATAATAATAAGCTAATCGCAACTATGAGCAATTTGCCATTCAAGAATGAAGCAGCAAATGTTGTTGCAAGAAAATATAACGAAATTACCTTAAAAGTTACAAACAACAATGAAACGACGCCTACAATCATTAGCAATATTAAAGAAACACCATGGTTCTACAAAAGTCAATATTTAAAGAATATTTTGGATGAAATTGATAAAACAACAATCGGTTCGTACAACTTTACGAGATACAATCAAGAACAAAAAGTTGGCGGCAAACACCTTAGCGGTTTGAAATACAACTTTAGTGCGCGCAAAGTTGAGGGCACGCCAATAATAACAGACTGGCAGGAAGGTGAAACAAGCCGCATAATTCCTGTATACATGGCAACAACCCATACGGGCAAAGATTCAGACTATATAACGTTGGGCATATTGCAAAACATTACTGTAAATAAGCCAAAGCCACCCGTTGTTTCACCAACACCACAGCCAAAGCCACCTGAGTCTGCTACTAATGTATTGGCATCTGGAACCGCAACGGACAGTAACGACAAACAGGTTCAGTGGCAAGTAATAAATAACGATAAAAATACTAATACTGAACAAATAAGGGCGTACGCTCAGTATCTCAGTTACAATCCCAATACAAACGCGTTGACAATGACAGATGTTGCAGCGTTTACAGAAGACGGTAAAGCTATTTCCGCAAGAAAACTCAGCAACGTTACGCTAAAAATCACGAAGGACGGAAAAACAACAGAAGAAAACATCAAAGAAACGCCATGGTTCTTCAAAGATCAAAATTCACAGAAGATGTGGGACTCAATTAACCAAACAACAATAGGCACGTATAGCTTTGCAAAACACAATCTTGAACAAAAAGTCGGTGGCGTAGGGCTGGAAGGTTTGACCTACGACTTTCTGAATAAGAATTTTGATGGCGCTCCTACGATTGCCTGGAAGAATGGCGAAATAAGCCGCGAAATTCCTGTGTATATAGCAACGATCCATAAAGGTAAAGATGGCTCAGACTATATGACGGTAGGTGAATTTAAGAAATTCAAGGCGTATAAAAATAGGAATGATATTTTTGAAGGCGAACCTGGAACTAATCCTCTAACAAAGCAGCAGTATAAATTTAGTGATCTTGGCGACAATAATGTTAGTAGAACAGTAACTGCCATGTATGCTAATGGCCCTATTTATCTTAAGCCGGGAGAAACAAAAACGGTGCCACTCAAGTTTTATCTGGTAGATGAAAATCGTAAGCCAATTAAGGATATTACTGATGAATTTATGAAGGTATTGAATCCAGAACCAAAGGAAGTGGAAATAAAAAAGGTTCTGTTTACTCGAAATCGGCAGACGTCTTTGATGGATATGAATGTGTCGTATGTGCTGCATACGGATTATTCAATTACATTTACCGCGAATAAAGATGCTCAGGTTGGGGATTCTTACAACACAGATGGCTCTAAGTTGGATAATCTTCCAATGGTTCTTAATCCAGCAGAAACGCCAAAATATACCTATGAGCCGGGTATAACGTTGCATGAGAAGAGCAATGCGAAGCACGTAGCTTTTATCAATGCTTTCTTTGATGTTATACAGCCTGATCCTAAACCAGCTCCAAAACCGGAGCCACCTAAACCGGAACCACCTAAACCGGAACCACCTAAACCGGAACCACCTAAACCGGAACCACCTAAACCGGAACCACCAAAGCCGGAACCAACTCCTGTTCCAACTACGAAATCGGAGCCTATTCCAGTTCCTATAATTCCTGCGCTAGAACAAATGCCAATGCCAGTGACAGAACTGGAACCAGAACCGGAACCAACGCAAGAAGAGACTGTGGAAGAAGCACCGACTCTACAAACGCACGAACCGCTTGCACGCGCAGGTTCTACAACCTCAACCATTGCAGGCACTGGATTAGCGTTCCTGCTGTCAGCTTTCGGCGCATTTTCGCTTAAACGCACGCGCATTGGCAAGCACAGCAAGTAACGAGCACAGATAACCAATAACGCAAATAACTAATAAACGCCAGTCAAGTTGAACTAAACTAACTGGCGTTTATTTTTAAAAACACCAATCAACCAATACAAATGTAGCCAATCGATGCAAATTCGCGGGCGATTGCCTACATTAGATATACCGTCTAGCTAAACATTTTCACTAACTAAACATATTCGCTAGCTCAGTATGCTATCAATATTCTTCTTATTGCTTAAATCATCTTCATCAAGAAAATCCATCTGCTTTATTCCGCTTAATCTTGCAATAAGCGAAACTGGGAAAGTAACAATATTTTGATTAAGAGCGCTGATATTACTATTTACGATTCTTTTTGTTGCAGCCAATTGCTCATTTTCGTCGTTTACTTCTTCTTGCAAATTCAAAAATTGTTCGGAAGACTTTAATTCTGGGTAAGCTTCTGCCAAAGCGTAAATCTTCCCTATTGCATTATTCTGATTTTTCATTGCTTCGCTAGAATCAGCGGAGTTTAATCCTTCTCTTAAACTCACTAAATCCACTAATGTTGTTTTTTCGTACTTTGCAAACGATTGTGCAACTTTGAACATTTGGCAAATCGTGTCGTATCTTTTAGCGAGCGCAATGTCAACGTTTTTTTGCGACTCATTTATAATCACTCTATATTTTTTTAGCCTATTTAACGTGCCAATAAACCAACCAATAGCCACTACAAGCACTGCTGCAATAACTATTAAAATAGTTTCATAATCCATAATGTCTCCTTTATTTTTAGCCTTTTTCTAGTCTTAATTGTCTCTGTTTTTGCAATTCACTAGTGTGCAATCTCTAATTTTGCAATTTCTCTCTAATTACGCTGATTATTTCGTAATATTCAGCCAAAACATCTCTAAATCTTGCATATTCTCTTGTTAAAGATAGGTTTTCTATTCCAGATTTTCCAGGACTTCCTAATATATACCGACCAGAATCAAAAGCTGCAATAATATGCTCGCTATCTAGATATATGCAAACTCTCATTCTTTTTTGCAAATTATTCAATATTTCTATAAAACTTGGATCTAATACAAACTTTGTATAAAAATCGTCTGTAGAAAAGATTGAATACGAATTGTTAAATTCAATGGATTCTGTTTGAACTTCGCTCTCCTCTTTTGTTTTTTTACCATAGTATCCACTTAGTTTTTGCCCCATAAAGTTCTTTCCAGTAACGGGAACGATTCTAATGTGACCATTTATATTGGTTTTTGTGTTTATTAATAAGACTTGCCCAATAAAATCCGTTTTTTTGACAGTTTTCCGCTTTCAGTTCTAGAAAAGTGCATTGCTTGCATGTTTGAAAATTCTGTTTTAGATTCATCGCCAAAAATTATGTGTTTGTTTGAATAATACCTACTCGATATTGGCAGAAGATTATTAAAAATACTGTCGTCAATTCCTTCAGAATTTTCTAATACCGTTCCAGGCAGAATCGCATTTAGAATCGGCGTTAAGACATTATTCGCATATAGAGTATTTACATCAACCTTATTTGTTACAAAAAACTTGCCAGCAAAGCAAACAACAAAAGCAATTATTATGAGTAAAGGATATTTATAAGTAGAGTAATCAAGAGAAGGCAGATAATTGCCAACAGCACCAATAATCAGTACAACTGGTATTAATGGGATTAAACGCATTGGGTCAAAAGCGTTATTTTTTACGCCTTCTTTTAACTCATTTAGTTTCCCTTGCATTTGTGGAGATTTTTCTAATTTATTAAGTCTTTCTAAAACTTCGGGATTTGTAAACACGCTACTATGTTTTACATTCATCGTCATCTCCCTCTTATAATTGCAACATTTTTATAACAAAATTTTTATAAAAAATATAAAAGGCTCTTATATTTTTTTATCATAAATAACCATTATTTGGAATACTAGAATTTTTGAATATTTGAATTTGAAATAGTTGAATAATAACCACTTTGATTTTGCTAGAGAAGTGGTATATCTGTGATTATTTTCCGCAAAAATTTAATACAAAATAAATAATAAAGAATCAGTTAAAATAACAAAAAATAAACAAGATTACAATTTATAACACATTAATTTTCAACTACTTTAATAACATTTCTCAAAGCGTATAATGAACTTGAATTTATTCCTTAACTGATAGGAAGTTCAAAAATGGTAAAGAAACTAAAAAATATTTGGAGCGTTAAATTAACTACTGCTTCACTCGTACTAATACCAGCCGCAATCGGCATAAATTATGTTGCGAAACTATTTGCAAGCATGCTAAAACTACCACTTTGGCTTGGCACACTAGGCACTTGCATTTCAGCATGCTTGGCTGGGCCTGTTGTAGGCGGAATTGCTGGATTTTTAACCAATATTGTTTACGGCTTAACAATTGATCCAATTTCTACAGTCTATAGCATTACAGCTGCAGCAATTGGAGTAAGCGTTGGAATCGCTGCACGATTAAAATATATGGACAAAGGCCTACACATTTTTATAACAAGCCTTATTGTTGCAGCAATCGCAATAATCATTTCTACACCTCTAAACATGATTTATTGGGGCGGAACCACTGGAAACGTTTGGGGTGACGCTGTTTTTGCAGCAATGGGTTCCAAAGGCTTCTTTGCATCATTCGTAGATGAGCTTGTTGTAGATATACCAGACAAGATTGTTGTTTTGTTCCTTGCAGCTGGAATTTATAAAGTTCTTCCTAAGAGTTTAATAGCCATATATCAATCAGATGACGAAGATCTTGATAAATAAACGTTTATCACCAGAAAATAAATCGCATAAACGCTAAGTTCTACAAGTTTTAATATAAGCACAATAAGACGAGATAGCATGAAAAGCATCAGCCTATTTGAAGATAAGCATTCGTTTCTAAACGGACTATCTGCAAAAACCAAGCTTGCATACGTAATATGCGCTACAAGTACACCGAGTTTGCTTGGAGGCTATAGTTCTTTCGCTATCTTTATTATTTTGAGCCTAATCTTACTTGCAACATCAAAGGTTCTAGCAAAAATAAAAATCGTAATACAAGTTACTGGTTTTATTATTGTAACTATTTTTATAGTTCAGACTTTCTTTAGATCAGGAAATTACACGATTTTATTCAAACTAGGACCTTTGATTGCTCGCAAAGAAGGTTTTGAAGTAGCTATGAAGATTGTGCTAAATATATTAAATATTTCGTTTGCATTTTGTGTTTTAACGCTTACAACTAAACCTTCTAATATGATGCAAGAGATGATACAAGCTGGATTACCACCTAAGATGGGTTATGTTTTTGTATCTCTATTCCAAATCATTCCTCAAATAACACAGCAAACTTCGACTATTGTTGACGCTCAAAGAAGCAGAGGATTGAAAACAAAAGGTTCTCTTATAACGCGTTTCAAAGCTTTTTTGCCTTTAATATCCCCGATTATAATGTCTTCATTTATGAGTTCTAAAGAAAGAACTATAGCTTTAGAAGTTCGCGGATTTTCGTGCAATAATCAAAAAACATTCATAAAACCATTTAAGCCAAGCAAATACAATACGCTATTTTTATGCGCTTGTTTAATTGTAATAATAGCGTCTATTATTTATGCGTTGCTTCATAATTTAGGATATATAGCATGGCAGCTATTCATATAGAGCACTTAAAATATCGCTATCCTTATAGTAATACTCTTGCACTTAATGACATTTCTTGCGATATTCATAAAGGCGAATTTATTGGAATAATAGGTGCTAATGGAGCTGGAAAATCAACATTATCTCAAGCCATTTTAGGTCTTGTTCCTAATCTTTACCACGGAGCATACGGCGGCAAAGTTGAGGTAGACGGTCTTAATGCAAAAACTACGCCAATAGACAGTCTTTGCAAAAAAGTTGGTTTAGTTTTTCAAAATCCTTTTAATCAAATTACTGGATCTAAGCTTACTGTGTACGAAGAAATTGCGTTTGGGCTTGAAAATCTTGGAATTGAGCAAAACGAGATGCAAAGTCGCGTAGAGAAAATCATGGACATGCTCAACATTGCCCATCTTAAAGATTGTTCTCCATACGATTTATCTGGCGGTCAAATGCAGCGAATGTCTATTTCCGCTATTTTAGTTATGCAACCAGAAATAATAATTTTAGACGAGCCAACTTCGCAGCTTGATCCTAAAGGTTCTGAAGAGGTTTTTAAGTCGGTAGAATCCTTAAAAAATCAGGGTCAAACTATTATTATGGTTGAGCACAAAATGGAAAAAATCGCGCAATATAGCGACCGCGTAATGCTTTTAAGCGAAGGAAAACTCATTGATTTTGATACTCCGCAAAAAATCTTTTCTCGCGAAGACTTGGAAGAATATGGCGTAAATCCTCCTGTTTATACTCAAATTTGCAAAAAACTTTCGTTAAAAAACAATAATGGCTTGTATCCAATAACTCTTGAGCAAACGTCACAAATTTTAAGCTCGCACGAAGGGAATCGCTTATAATGACTCCTACTATTGAAATACGAAACGTGTCTTTTTCTCATACTCCAACAACACAAATATTCAACAATCTAAATTTGTCTTTTGCTCCTGGAACATGCGCTATTGTTGGTCAAAATGGCACTGGAAAAACAACTTTACTTAAAATCCTTAGAGGACTTCTTACGCCGAAATCTGGAAGCGTTTTATTAAATGGTAAAGATATTGCAAAATGTAGCGTTCCATCTCTTGCTAAAGATATTGGCTTTGTATTCCAGAATCCAGATGACCAGATTTTTGAATCAACTGTTATACGCGAAGTAATGTTTGGACTTTTAAAAATTGGAATTGATAAGAGTCAAGCATTGATCCAAGCAAAAGAAAGTCTAAAACTCGTAGGACTTTTAGATAAAAGCGACTTAAATCCTTACGATTTAAGTCTTTGTGAAAGAAAAATGGTTTCTATTGCGTCAATTTTAGCAATGGATACTCAAGTTGTTATTTTAGATGAGCCTACGATTGCTCAGGACGATTGCGGAAAACGTTGTATTGAATCAATTATTAAGCACCTTGTTTCTCAGGGGAAAATTGTTATAGCTGTTCTTCACGATATGGATTTTGTGGCTCGAGTATTTAATCGCGTTGTTGTGCTTTCAAATGGCAAGGTTCTTTTTGACGGCACTGCGCGCGACGCATTTATGCGAGACAACATACTTTCTAGCGCACATCTTGATAAGCCAGATGTTGTGAAGCTGTGTGAGAAACTGGGTTATGAAAATACGTTCCTATCTGTTGAAGAATTTGTGAACTCGTATCGTGAACGAAATAATCGCAGATAGCAGAAACGGAATAATCAGAGCGCTAATCGCAAAGTATCCAATACCAAAGTAGCCAATCGCTGCAAATTCGCGGGCGATTGGCTACTATCGCAGAAAGCATGCTGCGTTAATATTTTTACCGAGATTGAAATTGCACAGCACATTACAACAAACCAGCGCAAGCCAGCCCCAAGCCAGCGCCATATACTCACATAGACACAGTGTAAAGCGAGTAGAAGTAAGCCTTCTGATTCATAAGCTCCTCAAAGCTTCCGCGCTCAATAAGCTCGCCGCTTTTCATCACAAGAATCTCATCATATTGCTTAAGTGAATTAGCATCCAAGCGATGAGTTACCACGAGTCGAAGAATTCCTTGCAAATCCAAAATAGACTGCGTTACGTTCGCGCTCGTCTCGTTATCTAACGCACTCGTTGCCTCATCAACCAGCAAAATCTCGGACTTTTTAAGCAAGCTTCGCGCAATAGCAATACGTTGCTTTTCGCCGCCAGAAAGATGACTACCGTTCTCGCCGCACTGATAATCCTTACCTTTAGCAGCAATCAAATCATCCAAACCAGCCAAGTGAATCACGCGATCCACCTCCGCGTCCTGAAATGGCTTAAAAAGCGTAATATTATCTAAAATCGAAGCATCAAACATAAACACAGACTGCTGCATAAGAGTCGTCTTATCATAAAGCGAACTCTTGCTCACATTGCTAAGTTCGTGATTATTCAGCTGCACGCTACCTTCATAATCCTTGTAATATCCCATAAGCAAATTAATCAAGCTACTCTTACCAGCACCAGAAGGCCCTACTATCGCGTAAGATTTTCCAGCTTGCAAAGTTAGATTTACGTTTTTCAAGACTTTACGATCAGCATCGTAAGAATACGAAACATCTCGCAAAACAATGCTTTTAATAGAATCGTCAATAATATCGCCAGAATCTTCCTTAACGTTACTCATATAATCAGCCATCTTACTAATAAGCTTCTTAGCACCCTTCATCTCGCCAAGCATTTGCGGAAGACTTGCAATAGGCTGAAGCACTCCATTCATCAAATTAGTGAAAGCTAACACCATTCCGGCAGTAATAACACCAACATGAGCGTTAACCATCCAAGCGCCAACAAGCATCACGCCAAGCTGAGTTGCAAGGCTTGAAATCGTTCCAAGAGCAGAAACAGTAGTCATCGTTTTTTCGCGAAGATTCTTAGTATGCTCAAGCTCCATCGACTGATTCTGATAACGGTTAATAACCTCCTGCTCCGCCTTAAAACTCTTAATAACCGAAACTCCATTCAAAACATCCTTCGTCAGGGCCGTATAAGACTCATTCGATTTAGAAACCTGCTCCTCACGAGCGGCAATTCCGTTAGCTGTAAGAATCGAGCACGCCATTGGAAGCACAGAAATAATAAGAGCAATAACAGTGAGCAGCGGACTGTAGTAAATCATAAGAGCCAGCGAGCTTACAAGCATAAGAACGTCTTGAACAAAGTCAAAAATCTTCTTCAAATACTTTTCTTGAATACGCTCGCAATCATTAGTAAGTACAGAAAGATACGTGCCAGAATTCGCAAGCGAAAAATCACTATAACTCTTTTTTAAAAGCTTCTTAATAACAGACTCTTTATACTGATTCATTGCTTTTTCAAGAAAGCGAGGATACGCGCTGCGCTTCAACGCAAAAATCAGGGAGATTACCAGCATAAAGGAAGCGACAAGCAGAAAAATAGTAGTTAAAGAGAAGGCTCCTTTGCCAGACATATAGTCGAAAATAATTTGCAAAATCCAAGAAATAGCAGTGAAAATCATAGACAAGGCAATAAAAACTATCATCGAAAGAAAAGCTACAAGTTTGTTTTCCTTGAAAAATAGTTTTACGTAATTTTTCACGTCGGGATGCAGTTTGGATGATTGCTGATTCGCGGACGATTGCTGATTCGCCACAGTATTTTGATTCGCGGACGATTGCTGAATTGCCGCGTTGTCAGTTTTACTCATTCTCGCTACCTCTCACTTCCTTTATATCTATACTATTTCTATTATCTCTTCTCTAATAGCATTTTCGCAGCTAGCATCTTCATAAGCTATTTGCTTATTCACTCGCTACAAAGCATTGAAAGCTACACTATCATACTTATCATAATTATTAACCCTTAACGTAATACTTAAACGCATTTATACGTAATTCTTGACAGAAATAATAAGCATAGAGTTAAAAAAAAAAATCAAATTAAAATACTGATTCCATATGTAATATCAGTGTAAACGTGTCAAATGCGCAACGTTGCTTCAATACAAAGCTCAAGAGCATACGCTTTAGAGTCTCCACCCCAATTGCGCTCATCGTAATTTTCAACATCGTGCAAAGTATCTGCAGTGTAAAGAATCTCACCCCAAACAATCCCACGCATTTGCGCACAAGCCGCTAAAGCAGAACACTCCATCTCAACAACCGCGCATCCCTCCTGCTTACGATTAGCAACTTTCGTCTTAGTTTCACGGAAAAACCCATCCGTAGTCCACGTTTTAACTTCATGATAAGGCAAATTATGCGCCTGTAAAGTTTGTAAAATAGCACGTCTCGAGCGCTCTGAAACGTCAACATAACGACTTGGAGGCAAATAATGATAAGAAGTCCCCTCATCCCTTAAAGCTTTATACGGAACCAGGAAAACATTTTCCGCATAATCAACTAGCGATCCGCAAGAACCAGCACTAACAACTTCGCTAACACCGTAAGAAATCAGCCAGTCTAAGATCTGAACAGCGGCAGGAGCACCAACTGGAGCCTGCACTAAGCAGATTTTTTGCGTTTCTTCTTCTACTTCGCTGACTGTATTTTCTCTTACTTTTTTCTCTACTTTTTCTTCCAAAACATATATTGGATATACTTTAGTTGCAGATTCAAAATTTGCTACAATCGTAGCTTTCTTGCTTAAAGCATACTGATCGATTTCATCGCCTAAGAAAGCAAAAACCGCTTTAGATGGAAGCTGAACAGAAATATTATCGTGTTTTGGCATTAAAACTGCACTTTTATCGTAATCATACTCTAAAATCGGCAAATCATATTCTGTCATATAATCAACTCTTTCATACAATCAACTAATTCTACAAGCCATTCAATCCTATATACCAGCACGCACATTATCGCACAAAAATCACAAATCAGCCAAACACAGCAAATTCGCAACAATTGGCTACTATCGCCAAACAGAGACACTCACGCATAAGAAAGAATACATATCAAAGTTTGACAAACACAAATCAAGTTTGACAAACACAAATCCATTCGCTATAGTCTTCACTTATCACCATTTCGACTAGTAAAGGAGTGCGCATGTATCATACAAATATGATGACAAATTGTTGTTGTAACGTATGCTGTTGCGCATTTCTTAATCGAAATGATGTTTGCAAGCACTAAGTATGCATCATCTAGCCTGTGTTAAAAACATTTACGTTAAAACACAGCAAATTACGATTCAAGAAACAGCGCGCTGTTTCTTTTTTTATGCCAAAAATCGAATATAAGACGTTAAAAAGATAACAATTTAATACGGATTAGATATTAAACAGATAAATGGCATCTTTAGAAACAACTAATAAAGCAATAGTCGCTTTATTAATAAAATCATTTTTTAAAAATTAAAAACAAATCAAACAAAACAAATCAAACAAAACAAAAACAAACAAGTAAAATAACAAACAAGTAAGGGGAAATATTATGTCTAATATTTACAAGTCCGTGCAAGAACTCGTAGGCCACACTCCACTTATGGAGCTTACGCACATTGAAAAAGAGTATAATCTAGCAGCAAAAATCCTTGTAAAACTCGAATACTTCAACCCAGCAGGCTCTGTAAAAGACCGAATTGCAAAGCAGATGATTGAAGAAGCAGAAGCCGAAGGCACGCTTAAACCAGGCTCAGTAATTGTTGAGCCAACCTCTGGAAATACTGGCATTGGTCTTTCAATGATTGCTCAAACAAAAGGATACAAAAGCATTATTGTTATGCCAGAAAGCATGTCTATTGAACGCAGAAAACTTATGAAAGCATACGGCGCCGAACTCGTGCTCACCCCAGCTGCAGAAGGAATGAAAGGCGCAATTGCCAAAGCGAAGGAAATCGTTGAAAACACGCCAAACGCGTGGACTCCAGGACAGTTTACCAATCAAGCAAATGTGCACGCGCACTACAAAACAACTGGGCCAGAAATTTGGCAAGACACTGACGGAAACGTGGATATGCTCATTGCAGGCGTTGGAACAGGTGGCACAATCACAGGTACTGGCACATATTTAAAGGAACAAAATACGCATCTGGAAGTAATCGCAGTAGAACCATCCGACTCACCTGTACTCGCAGGCGGCAAGCCAGGAGCGCACAAGATTCAAGGAATCGGCGCAGGATTCGTGCCAGATGTGCTCAACCAAAACATTTACGATCGCATTGTTCACGTAACAAATGAAGACGCAATCGAAAGCGGCAAGCTTATAAGCAAAAAAGAAGGCGTTCTCGTGGGTATTTCTTCTGGAGCTGCAATCTGGGCAGCAATCCAAGAAGCAAAAAGAGAAGAAAACAGCGGTAAAACCATTGTTGCAATACTTCCCGATTCAGGAGATCGATACTTGTCTACAGCATTATTTGAAGACTAACTACATTTAGGAGCACTACTGTAAATACGCAAGTTTTGATTAAATAATATATGGATAATAAATGGATAATAAATAACATTATTAGATAATGATCAAAACTATAAAATAAAGAAAATATCAAAAATAACGGGAGAAATGTATGAATGATCGCCTTGATCTTATAAATCAACTAAACTCAATTTACGATTCAGACATAAGACAAGCTACATTCATACCTAATTACCGAAATATTATTGCGCTCATACATGCGACTCAGGCTCTACTTTTGCCTGAGTTGCATGTGCGCAATGAAAGCAACGAGGCTACACAACTCAACGCTAGTTTGAATACTAACGCTAGTTTAAATACCGTTACTTCAAACGCATTAGACACTATAGAACGCATTATATTCCACGAACTTCAATGCTACACAAGCAACACAATTAAAATTCGAGAAACTTGCAATCAATTTATAAATACTCTTCCTACAATTAAAAAGTTACTTTTAACAGATATTCAAGCCATGTATGAAGGCGATCCTGCTTGCACAAGCAAAGTAGAAGTCACACTCGCATACCCTGGTTTTTATGCGATGCTTATTCACCGCACAGCTCACGCACTATACGAACTTAACGTACCGCTAATTCCTAGACTTATGAGCGAATATGCACACAGAAGAACTGGAATCGACATTCATCCAGGAGCAAAAATTGGCGCATATTTTTGCATTGATCACGGAACTGGCATTGTAATTGGCGAAACAACTGTAATCGGCGAGCATGTTAAGCTTTACCAAGGCGTAACGCTGGGTGCACAAAGTTTTGCGCTAGACGAGGATGGAAATCCTATAAAAGGCGGAAAGCGGCATCCAAATATTGGCGATAACGTAGTAATCTACGCAAACGCAACAATCTTAGGCGGAGAAACCACAATAGGAAGCGGAAGTATAATCGCAGCAAACGCGTGGATTAACCGCAGTATTCCTGCAAACACAACCTACCACTTTCCTAAAGCCTAATACGCAATCATGCTCTGTCTTTTATAAAACCGCAGCACTCGATTTCTGATAACTCAATAAAACCAGCAGATTTATAAAAAGCAATAGTTTTTTCAGTACAATCCGTGGTTAATTGAATTTGACGAACATTAGGGTAAAAATCCACAATCGCATTTAACAAAGCAGAGCCTATTCCCTGCCTTTGATACTCTGGCAAAACAAGAATATCCTGAATAAGAACAACCGTATATCCGTCACCAACAGCTCTAGCAATTCCAACTAGCTCATCATTTTTATACGCAGCTAAAACCTTGAGTGAATTGTTAAAGCCATTTTCTAAAGCAACTAAATCATCTGTATACGAAGACCAACCAACAGAATCATATAGTCTTAAAATATCTTTGCTATTATATTTTTCGTACTCTTTTAGTTGAACATCTGCTAGATTCATTTACAACAACACCTCGCAAAACATAACAAAAGTGCGCGATCTAAAACGTAAAAACGGAAGAACGCGCACTAATAATAATACTTAACAACAGCTAAAACAGCTACTTTTTAAGTTGCACTGGCTCGTGATCCTTGCCCATCTTAAACTTAAGACCTGCACGCTGCCACATGCGATATTCGCCAACTGCCGTAAAGAGAACATCTGTGGAAGAGTTAAGCGCAGTTTCGCACGAATCTTGAATCACGCCAATAATAAGACCAATAGCAACTACTTGCATAGCAATATCGTTTGAAATACCAAACGATGAGCACGCAAGAGGTATAAGCAAAAGCGAACCACCAGCAACACCAGACGCGCCTGCAGCGCTAACTGCAGAAAGCACAGACAAAATCACAGCTGTTGGAATATCAACGTAAATCCCAAGAGTGTGAGCAGCACACAAAGCCATAATCGAAATCGTTATAGCAGCACCACTCATATTAATGGTTGATCCAAGCGATATAGAAACTGAGTAATTGTCTTTGTTAAAACCGAGTTTTTCGCACAAATTCATGTTTACAGGGATATTTGCAGCAGAAGAACGCATAAAGAACGCTGTAACTCCCGAATCGCGCAACGTTCGCAATACAAGAGGATACGGATTCTTGCCAGTGAGAGCAAAAACCAAAATTGGATTAACAATCAAAGCAACAACAGCCATAGTGCATACTAATAAGGCAATAACGGAACCGTATTCACTAAAAATACGAAGACCATTGCTTGCCACTGTTGTATAAACAAGACCCATAATGCCGAAAGGCGCTGCGTTAATAATCCAGTGAACAATTTTTCCAATAGCAGACGAAACGTTATCAAAGAATGCTTTAGTGGAAGGCTCAGCCAAACGAAGCGCTACACCAAAGGCAATTGCCCAGAATAAAATACCAATAAAGTTTCCCTTAGCAAGAGCGTCTACAGGGTTTACAACAATATTTAACACAAGAGAATTAAGAACTTCACCGATTCCTTGAGGAGATGGTGAAGATGCTGCTTCAACATGCGCAAAAGTGAAGTCAACAGGGAAAATCATAGCTGCACATACAGCTATAAGGCTTGCAGTGAAAGTAGAAATCGCATACAACACGATTACAAGCTTCATGTTTCCAACACTTTTTGCTTTTGCAAGCGCTCCAATCACAAGGCAAAATACCAAGATAGGCGCAACGGATTTAAGTGCGCTCACAAACAGCTTTCCAATAAGATCTAACACGTAAACGTGAGCTGGCACAAAAAGACCAAGTGCAGCGCCAAGAAAAAGACCAATGACAATACGCAGAATAAGGTCAATGTTATTCCACTTTTGAATAATCTTGTGCATGAGAGTCTCCTGTAATTTAGTTTGTGCAGAATATTTTATACTCTTTTATTTGTATTCATACTCGCAAGATCTTCTATTTTTACATATTATACACACGCATGCATATATATGCAAATCGTTAAGTTCTAGCAATTTAACAATGCCTTTTGCTTAGAAGATAACACTTATTAATCACATATAAACTTCATATATTCTGCAGCGCAAATCATCTAATCTGCATAACTCGTATTGGGTAATTGAGGCAAAACAACAAGCAATCCTGCTGTGAAAATCAGCGCGAGTATAGGCAAAAGCTGCCATTGGAACGCCGATGAGAATGCAAATCCAATCCAAGAACCAGTAGTAGCACCAATCGCAAACGCGAGGCGCGCCCAACCAGAAAACTTAGCGAGAGCACTCCCATTAAACAGAATCTGACGCGCAACAATAATCGGCTCTACTAGTAGCATTCCGCCAATCGCTTCAAGTAAGAATGCAAAGCACATCATTGGCAAAAGATTAATAAACATAAGACAATAAGCAAGCAAGCTCACAGCAATACCTAAAATCGCCACTTTTCTTAAACCGAGCTTTTGAGACGAATGCGCATACAAAACGGATGCGAGCACGCTTCCTACACCAGTGAAAATATACAGTATTGTTAAAGATTTAGAGCCATATTGCTTACCTAGACCAAGAAGAATATAGGAAACAGAGCATGCAGGAATAAAAGCAACCAAAAGAGATCCAGCAAGAAGCATGATTTTACTCTTTAGTAATGGATTCGCAGATTTATTAGATGCAGATTTGGAATCAACATCATTTTCTTGATTTTCTTTCGATTCTTTCGACGCTTCCTCTACATCTTGCGGTGTTTCTTCTACTTCATTAGACGCTTGCGCTTTTTCCTCTATTTCGCAAGACGCTTGCGCAATGTCTTGTTTCATAATAAATCGCGTAGCACAAGCCGCAAAAGAAGTGACGGACGAGAAAATCAAAACCGCAGGAATCGACCAGCTTGCAATCCAAGATCCAAGCGGAGAGCCGAGCAAGGTTCCTGTAATACTTGCCAAAATACTAACAATGCCGCTGTAGTTGACAATCATACCGTCATCGCCACCTGCAGCATCAACCTCGAAAACTTCGCTAGCAATGTCAATCACTTGACCTGTAATCAACAATGCGCAAGAAAGAGCTACAAGCGACCACTTCCACGCAGGAGATCCAAGCATAAGAAGCGGTAGTAAACTGAGCACGCCTTCTACGCCTTCAGTCATAGCAAGAGCGCGAAAACCGCCAAGCTTATCAACTATCCAACCAGAGCATGGCGAAAGAAAATCGGCAACCGTCATAAAAGTCTTACGAAAACCAATCACCCAAGCCGGCAAGCCCACAATAATAATAGAAGGCAAAACCGAGCCTTCATACGCTTGGTTACCGAGCATAGAAAAACAGAAGCCAACCAGCGCCCATCGCAATGCTGGGCTAATAGATCTCATACGAATAAAAATATTATTCTTGCTAAATATTGACTTCACAGCAACCAACTCTCCTCTAAAACTCTTTCAAAATCGCAAATCATAATGCAAGTTTACGCAAACTTACAGGCAAACTTACACAACTACTCACAAATCGCTATCAAACTTAAATAATTCACTACAAATTACACAAATCCAATAGCTTATTTAGTAAATTTGATATCACTATACTCTTGTTTAAAAAAAGCAAAAATTGCGTTATTATCGCACATGAGTATTTCTACACTTTTTTGAGTGCACACTATGGATAGTGGGTGCACTTTTTAACGATAGAAAAAGGTAATCGTTAAAAAGTTTAAGATTAGCTTGGTAGCTTGCTGAACAATCTTACGCAATAATCAACATGCCACTAGCATTACACCCACTCCACACCAGCGAATCTAATCCTTATATAATTAACTAAATCCCATATTTATCAGCTAAAACCCTATATTGGTTAAAGTACCTTTACGCTGTTGAACCGCCACACCAACATTCCATATGATCACACCAACAATTGCCCATAACATGCCAACAACAAGAATCACAAGTAGCGATACGCCAACATTTACAGAACCATCAACTATACTACGCGATACTTGAGTAACATGAGTTACTGGAATCACATATAACACGTATTGCATCATCTTAGGAAATACGCTAATCGGAGCAATCACACCACAAACAATAGGAAGTATTGCACTAAGCGCGTTAGAAATAGTATAAACATCATTCATCATCATGCTTATAGCAGCTATAGCAATACCAAATCCCGTAGAAGCAACAGGAACAATAAGGAACAACAGCATCAACGCACTCATATTAATCATCAAGAAAGCACTTGGGCTTACTACAAGCATTGTTATAAACAAAGTCACAGCATCACTCACTAAAGAAATAGTCAAGAGCGCAATAATACGACCTAACCATAATGGTAATGCAACTTTTGCGCTTGTAAGCACGAATGGTGTTGTGCCTTCAAAACGATCCCATGCTAGTGCTTCTGACACAGTCATACTTGTGGAAATAGAACACGCTCCCATCACAGCAGCAAGAGTTGAAGCAATCAAACTATGATTAAAACCCGCGCTAGTTGCAGCACTAGCTGTTCCATTGAATCCTCCACTTACAGCTCCAGCTAGAAAAACGTATAAGAACGTGGATAAAAGAGGCTCAATAATCATACGAATAACAGCAGTATTCCAACTATTTAAGCTAGGTATACTCTGTATACTCACTCTTGCACCAGTTCGTATACTAGATAACACGCTCACGTGACCATACTGAGAATATTGATTATATTGATGCAATCTAGCGCACTTACTATTTTGAATAATTTTATTTCGCATAGTTTCAACCTGATTATTATTTCGTATCATATTATGTTTAAACTCCCATTAAGCGTTGCAAGTCGAATAGCATGACGTAACATAAAACCTGCAATAACAAGCAAAACGCTGGATAATACAACACATAACACAATTGCTAACACAGTAGTAGCATTAAACGATTGCGCATGAGCCACCCACACTGCAGACGTAAGCGGATGAATAAATGCAATAATGCGAGCAGGCAATGGCATTGATTCTACAGGGATTACTATTCCACAAAGCATCCATACAGGAATTAAAATCAAACCTTCATAAACTGTAGCTTTACGGCATAATACAAAAATTCCAGATAATAATGCAGCAGAAGCTACGCAAGCGAGCATAGAAAGTAAGTATCCAACTAGCTGCGTGAATGTTATCATAAAGAACCCATGGCATAAAACAGCAACGGTAATAATCGCAAGCGGCATACCAATGCACCCAAGTAAAGCTGCGGATCCTACAATAGGAAGAAACACTGCAGAAGGTGATATAACACTTAAAGTTAAATATTGTAATGTTCCTAAATAACGCTGGTATCCAATAATTCCAACAGCAGTAGTTGTAGCAGACCATAATCCAGCTATAGAAGAATCAACCCAAATATTATTAAGACAATTAGCGCAATCATGAGAAAAACCATAGTAGGCAACAATTTTCATCAACGCAAAACATACTGGAGCAAGTATCGCATTTTGCAAGAAAAACGTTGTTTTCGCTAAACTTTTAAGCTGAAACCACATGCCACGAATCACAGAAGCGTATGAATGAGTAGAAGTATTCATATTAAACCTCCTACTTACTTAATGGGAGCAAGGACGGCGAAGAAGACGGCGTAGCAGCAGAAGAAGTAGAAATATTTGATGCAGAAATATTGTCATTTTGCACAATAGCAAGATACGTTTCTTCCAAACTTGCAGCGCGATCACCTAAACGCGTAATCCCATCAACAGGAATTTTAATATTTCGTTCTTGAGATAATGTTTTGCTCCACGCGATAGTAATATTTAACACTCCGTGTGATTCAAAAACATCACACCACAACACTCCATCAAGTTTTTGCAATTCTTCCTTAACACTAGGAGTTCCGCTTGATAGTTCACAGTCATACGCGTACATTGTTACATGATCAATATGCTGCAAAGAAGCCAACTGCTGAACACTTCCCTGAGCGATAATATTACCGTGATTTATTACAGCAACAGTATCAGCTAATTTTTCAGCCTCACTCATCTCATGCGTAGTTAGCAAAATCGCTATTCCTTGATCTCGTAAAGCATGAATAATTTCACGTACTTTCCTAGCATTTTCAGGATCCAAACCAGTGGTAGGCTCATCTAAAAGCATAAGATCCGTTCTAGCGACCAGCGATCGAGCAATATGTAACCGCTGCCACATTCCCCTTGAAAAAGTTTGAACAGCATCATGAGCTTTATCAAGTAAATCGACTTGCTCAAGAGCATCGTGAATACGCTTTCCTTGCTCCCTATATGGAACAGCGGAAAGATCAGCAAAATAACGAAGATTATCTAATGCACTTAACCTTTGATAAAATCCTCGCTCACCTCCAAGAAGTAACGACACGTGCTTACGCGCTTCTCGAGGATTACTCACAGCATCAATATTGGCAATACGAACACTACCACTATCAGGAGCTAACAACGTACCAACAATTTTTACGGTAGTTGTTTTACCTGCACCATTAGGGCCAAGCAAGCAAAATATTTCACCAGAATGAATATCAAAAGATACGTTATGTAAAACTTGGCGAGTTGTTTTCTTACGACCGAATCCACGAGAATAAGATCTTGTTATATTATCAATACGCAATATTAAGTTGCTAGTTGACTGCTTATTATTGTTATCGCGACTATTAGTTGCGTCTTCTATATTATTATTCATTATTATTGCTTCGTTCTTACGTGTTATTAAAGCTTAATTCTTACTATTATTGAATAAATTTCAACAATGAAAATTAATTAGATAAAAAAGATAACGCTTGCTTACAAGAACGATAAGAACACGCAACAACATGCAAAAAACGTGCAAAAAACCAACGCGCATGTGCAAACATAATGACAAACATCATATGCAATGCGTGTTTAATACTGCTAAAGAATATGTATCTTAAGCTGTTTTATGTGCTTTTATATGCCTTTCAAACCGTTCTTAAGATTAGCGATCATTTGGGCAGTCATAGCGCAACACCTCATAAACTTAAATGTGCTTTACGTGGAAAATTATACGAGCATTACGTCAAAAACTCAAATATAAGCACGCTTAAAACTCTAAAAGAGCTATTGCTGAGTAACAATTATCACATTAACACATAGAAAATAACATTTATGCTCTATTGAAGCATCTTACTTTGCAATTTTTAATATTCATCAAAATCAATCACCTTATCAAATACATCACAATTAGTTTGCGAGCGCAACGCAACATCCAATTCAAGTAGTTATGAAGCAGAATGCAAAGGTAAAGCCGATATGAGACGCTAAGTCTATATCTTTATTTGGTCCATTGCTATATAACTTCTATATTTCAGCAATATGCATTACATCATCTTTACACTTCTTTATCTAACTTTTCCAATCCTTCAACTAGAGTCTCTACAAATTTTTTCCTGTCTACCTGTTTGAGCACAAACACATTATCTTTGTGCTTCGGAACTTTCCTCAGATCAGCCAATGTCTGTCCTCTTGAAATCCCATTATCAGTAACAATATCTACATAATAATTTTTCCCTGAAAAAATATCTGGTTTAATTAGATATTCCACAGCACAAAGATCATGAATAGGACTGTCTACAAATCCAAACTGCTTACCACTTTCGTTATAAAAACTCAAAAGTTCATAAGCTAGATGACTGACTTTCCCTTTATCTTTTAACGTTTTAATCTCATTCAGAGTAATCGCAGCATTCTCTGTGACGTCAAGACCCGCCATGATAACCGATATTCCTGAATGAAATACTATATGAGCAGCTTCTGGATCCACGTATATATTAAATTCTGCCAACTCCGTGCAGTTTCCATGGCTAATGCCACCGCCCATCATGCTGATGCACTCTATTTTTTCTTTCACTTCAGGATGTACTTTTAAAAGAAGCGCAAGATTTGTCAACGGCGCAAGCGCAACTAGCGTGGTTTTCTCTTTGGACTCCATAATTTTATGGTACATATATTCTACTGCATTTTCTGATACAACAGGATAATCAGTTCCATTAAAATACGATCCATCCATCCCACTGTCACCATGTGCCTCTGGCGCTGTATTTAATGGCTTCACCAGGGGCTTATCCTGTCCTTTCGCGAGAGGAATATCCGAATGCACAAATTCCAAAATATTTTTTGCATTTGTTGTAACTTTTTCTATTGTCTGATTTCCTCCAACTGTAGAAATTCCCAAAATCTTTAATTTTTCAGGATTCGCGATAGCTGTAAGAATTGCCATGGCATCATCGTGCCCAGGATCACAATCAATCCATATTTGTCTCATTATTTTGCCACCCCAATCATATCGTCTATTGTTAATACACTCTTGTATCCAAGAAGATTAGCGAACTGACAGATATATGGCTGTTTTAGATTACTAGATTTTAACAATTCCTCATCCCAGAAAATCTCTTTTGGACTTACATCCCTTCTTTTCTGTTTGTTTGCCATTACAATAACTCTATTGAATTCCTTCACTACAAATTCCATATCATGCGTGATGGTTATAACAATTTTATTCTTTGAGATAAGCCAATTTATGATTTCGCCAAGTCTTTCTGTAGAACCCCTGTCCTGCCCCGCTGTTGGCTCATCCAAAATCACAACATCAGTATCCATGGCTACAATTGCAGCAATCGTAATAAATTTTCGCTTTGAATACGATAGATTGTACGGATGTTCTTCCAATACATTCTCTACTCCACAAAGCTTTGCAGCCTCTTCTACTCTTTTATTAACATCTTCCTTTGCTATTCCTCTTTTTGATAATCCAAAAGCAATTTCTTTGTAGATACTATCCTGGAAAATCTGATCATCTGGATTTTGAAATACATAACCCACATTTTTAGCAATTTGCGCTGCTGTACGATTCACTGTGCTTGTACCATTTACCAGAACTTCGCCTTTTGTTGGGCGCAATAATCCATTCATTAATTTTACTGTTGTTGTCTTGCCAGCGCCATTCTGTCCAATAATTGCTACTTTTTCTCCCTTTTCAAACTTCATACTGACGTTTTCAACTGCCGTATACCCATTTGAATATTGGAATGATACATTTTTAAGTTCTAAATATGCCATTGTCACTGTACCTCCTTCATAATCTTTTCAACTGCTTTTTTGACCGTAAGCGGAATTTCATTCCCTTTTACACTTCCCTTTTTCAGAAAATAAAGCACAATCTGAGGGAGCTGACCGCCATACTCTAATACTTTTGGATCTGTCAAAACATCTTTCGACTCTCCATGCATCACAAGCTCTCCATTATGCATCAAAAGGATAGAATCACAGTACTCTGCTATAAGATCAATCTTATGCTCAATCAAAATGATAGTTTTGCCCTGTTTTTTTAAAATATTTACGATTTCAAATATATCTTCCGTACTCTTCGGATCGAGCTGTGAAGTTGGTTCATCCATGATAACAACTTCTGGATCTAATGCAATCATGGACGCCAGAGCAACTCTTTGCTTCTGTCCACCTGATAATTCATATGGATTTTTATCCACCAATTCTTCCAGATGGAAAATTTTTACCAGTTCATCTACTCTCTCTATCATCCGCTCCCTTGGGATTCCGATATTTTCCATACCATATGCAATTTCTTCATATACGTTGTCTTTTACACCTGAAATCTGCACAAATGGATTCTGAAAAGAATAACCTACTATAGAAGCGAGTTCACCCGAACCATAAGTATCAATTTTACGACCATTGATTAAAATTTCTCCTTCTAATTTTCCTCTATATAATTCAGGAATAAAACCGCGGATAATGTTACATAACGTTGTTTTTCCGGATTCATTTTCCCCTATAAGCCCGTACACTTTACCCTGCTCGAAACAGTACGTAAAATTACGAACCACTTGCTTTTCTTCCAAAGGATATCGGTAACTTACATTTTTTAAAACAATCTCTGCCATTACATCAACCTCCATACGACATATCCGATAAACAAAATCACGCTTAATACTTCCAGCACAATGTCTAATGCTGTTTTATTAAGAACGTAAACGGAAGTTTTCTTGCCTTTTGCTGAAAATGCTCGCGATTCTAGAGCAAGTACACGTTCTTCTGTCTGCTGAATTGACGAAAGTACCAGAGGACCAAGCATTGGGATAAATGCTTTCATCCTTGTTATCAATCCACCTTCTGTTTCAATTCCTCTTGATTTCTGCGCATCTGTGATTGTTTTTGAAATAATTGACATCTGCGGAATCAATTGGATTGTTGAAGAGATAAGAAATGTTACTTTTCTTGGAGTACCTGCATGTTCCAGAGAATAAGTGATATCTTTTACTTTCGTTGTTTCAAAAAATATCATTATCGCAGAAGCTATTGCTGCAATTTTCGATGTCATAGACAAACTTGTTGCAAGTCCTATCTGAGAAAAGTGAATAAATCCCCAGATTGGTGTCTGATCATCATTAGCAACAACAAATACTTGCATAACAAATATGAACAAAATAATAATAAAAATAGATTTAAAAAATGCACTTAAGAACTGTTTCGTTGTTCCCGCCATAAGACTAATAATCAAAAATACAGGGAGCAATGCGTACTGTAATGCATATCCTGGTGTAAAAATACTAATAATCACGACCAAAAGTGTAATCATAAATTTTGTGGTTGGGTATAATTTACCAATTCTGCTATCCATTGATTTTTGCCCCTTTCTTTTTAATATATTGAAGTCCATAGTTTAATTTGACTAAAAAGCGGTCTGGAATTCTTCGCACAACAATCCATGCAACCGCAAAGTTTACAATTGTATTAATTGTTCCTGAGATTACATTTGTTGTTAATACAGAATTCCAAAGAGCCTGTCCTGATGCAACGAATGCAGCTGTAAGAAGATCTGTTCCAGCTCCAGTAACTCCACCAAACATGAACACCGTGACTACAGCAGCAGATACAGATGACACTACATTTAGAAGAACACAACCGAATACAATCCCAAGAATATTACTATAGAATTTCCATCTGGAAAGGAATCCAGATACAAGTCCAATCAGCATTGATACTATTGCATAGCCAAAAGCTGTAGGATAAATCATTCCGTTTACTGCATTTCCAAGTAATCCTGTTACCATTCCAACCCATGGACCCATGAGCATGGATACCAGAATTGTTCCAATTTGGTCAATAAAAATCGGAAGTTTCAATATTTGAGACATCTGATAGCCTACTACGTTAATGGATACGCCCACGGGTATCAATACAAGTGCTATCAATGAAAAATCATATTTTAGTCCTCTTTTCACTTCTTTTCCTTTCTGCCCGTTTATATAGTTCGTTATATTCCTAAATGGACTCTTATGTTTCCCGCCTGAATACATTTATGGAAAATTCCCATGATTCAAATTTTCAACGCTTACACAATTTATTCTTCATTCTTCATGATTTCCGAGAAAAATATCCTGTAAGCCTACATCCCACTGATGTGGTGAAAATGCTTAGCACATAAAACTACATTGTCAGTGCTTCTTTACAGCTTTTACACACATTGATGCAACTACACTAAAACCCAGCACAATTGCAAGATTCGCACCTTCGCTATCGCAATGATACAACAAGAATCCCAGTGAGTATATCTACAGGCCTTGCATAATGATCCATCTGATACACATAATCAATATTTATAGAACCAAAAACAAGTCCTTTTATCTTGCATTGCTCACATTTTAACCTCCTTGTTCATGTCGCTTATTTTTCATTTATTGTATATACTTTCTATTTCCTTCTAAAGGTCATATGTCCTTTCATAAAATTAACAACAATTTATACAAAAACAGCAGGAATTTCATTACAAAATCCCTGCTGTCATACCAATTATGAATAAATTGTTTTAGTGATTATGAATAAATATTTGTTTGTAGTTCTTTATATTGATGTTTGCTAATAATGATTTTTTTCTGTACATTTTTTAGTTCACCAGTCTCTTTCAATTTCTGTAAATTGCGCCCAACTGTCCTAATACTCATTCCGATCCCATTTGCAATGTCCTTATATTCCGCTTCTATCAGTAACTCACCACTTGCATTCTTCATATTCTGATGACTTTCGTAATATGTAATCAAAAAGAATCTCACTCGATCCAATCCAGACATGTAGTACATAATCCCATCATTTCCCGAACGTTTATATAAATCGTCTGACAGAAGATTAATGCATTTCTTAAGTAATTCTTTGTCTTCCATGATTGTCTTATATACCAACGCTGCATCTATCCGTAATGCCTTCACTTTAGTTACTGTACTAAGCGTTGCAATATAACTATCTCTCCCCGCAAGAATCTCCAATAGACCAATACTCCCGTTAGTACTGTTTAACTGAAAATAACTGTATGTACTTCCATTCATATACTCGCGTATTCCAGCAACTATGCCATACTGTATGAAATATATGTAATATGGTCTCTCGCCCCTAGATACAAGAATACTGTTCTTTTCATATTCTACTAACACGCCTTTTTTTATTATAGACTCTGGCAATGCATGCAAATTAAAATCTCCGTCTGATCTATATTTATCCCATAACTTTTCCAGAATCATACTTATCACCTGCGGCTAATTCCTCTATTATTTTGTTATCTTACTCACCATAGTTTCCACCAACAATTAAGAACAGATTATCTTTATTGCAAATGTTTTAACAATCAAGATTCCAAGTATGAAATGATCTATGTGCACATCATGCTATCAAATCCGCATACTAAATCTTACTTTATTTATTATCCTTTTGCCTTTGTTAATTAACTTGCAGACATTACGCGATACATTGTTTTTGCAGGCGCTTATTGTTGAAGAAAACTTGACTAACACTCAAAATTTTGCGTTCGTGATTGCACGATTATTCTGCCATAGTCTACGTTATCTTTTAGCGTGTATCACATTATTATATATGTTTTGATGCATTTAATCACATAATTATACGCTATGTTAATCCTAGTATGACAATCGTTACCATACATGCAACCAGAATCCCAACCGTATTAATACAATCCCAACCCTATTAATATCAGAAAGCCTCACTCCGCGAAAAATATCACGAAGTGAGGCAATCAGTCACAAGCAAAACCAGACTAAAAGTCCAGTCTTAACATGCTACTACTTGTTGCAATGACGCGAAACACCACGACGCTTACCAGCGAAAAGTGTTACACAAGCAGCAGCCAAAACAGCAGCAAACAATGGATTCTTCGTTACGTTGGCATAAGCTATCGCAGGCAGAACAGTAACACTCAAGGTCATAGCTACAACACACAAAACAGCACTAGACACTGCCAACACACGATGCTTCATATTTTTCTTCATATCCCTCACCTCGTGATACGCAATAGTCGTTAATTCACGTAAAATGGCACATATCCCTTATTTTGCGCACTGACGAAGTTCTACCGTGAACCACACTATTTGCGTTCGCTATACATTTCATAGTGTACTCCTATAACACTAATCAGTAAATATACATAAACTATGCGCGAATTTGTTTGACATTACCAATTGATATGTGGGTTATAGATCCAAAAGTGCGTAAAGCTAGGATGATTAATATTTTTGGTTTATACTCCAAGACAATTAGAAACAGAGAGTTGTTAATTTTTTTGTTCAATAATCTTATCGGTAAATGCCTTTAAAAATTCTTTAGAATTGCTCCAGGAGAAATCAAACCCAGATATTTCATCTAAAACTTTACTACAAACCCATTCATACATTCCAGCCTCTTTGCTTTTATATATTATTAGGAACAATGGTTTCATTGCTTTTTTACCTAATAATATGACACTAATATATTGTTTAGAATACATTACATCGTTATACCATTGTCCTGTCAGCCAATAGAATTTATCTTTGCGCCCCTTTTCACCAATCTCATCGCATAGATTTTGTAATTGTTTAGCCACATACGTAAGAACCTTTTTATCTATGTTTTTTATAAGCAAAGTTTCATCAACACCATTTTTACTTATCTCTTTCCAGTCAACATCTTCATTATTTTCTGAATTTCCTTCATTTCTTGCAGACTTTTGATTTTCTGTTTTTACTTCTCTATTATTATTGCTAAAACTATTCTGATTCTTACAACCTGAAATAAGTGGTATAAGACAAACTACCATAGTCAAAAAAGCATAATGCTTGATATACTTCATTATTTATACCTCCTCTACAACTTAATCTCTACCTAATTGCAACTACGATTCTCATGTTCAATCTTCACTCTGTTATTCGCTATCATCTGCCCAATATTCATTCATCTCGTAGTACAAGTCATCTTTGAGTTTAATAAAACTGACGGGATGTAAATTATGGACAAAGAATACATATATTCAGTTTACAAAATAATTGTAGCTAAAAATCATCCGATAATCTACAGGATTTTATTTCCATACATAAACAAATGTGTGGCAAAATGAGTACACGCTTTAACGATAGAAGCGAGCAACGTTAAAAGGTTTGCCATTTATTAACAAATCCCAAATGCTTCAAATTCTCTAGAATTGACTTCTGAAATTCTCTTTCATTACCAAGCTCGGGAGCATGGATAAATTCTAAAACATAACTGTCCATAAACAAATTATGCGTCTCTTGTTTTACCCTTTGTATAGCAGGCAAATTATTACTATTTGAAAGCATATAACGCTCATAATAGCCACTGTCCATCTGCCTTACCAACTCTCGGTGAGTTAGATTCTCGTTAATAGCTAAGTTAATGTAGAATTCTCTTTCTTCTTTACTCTTAGATCCAGATATTATTTTCAAATGATTCGACCAGCTCAATTGTGTCAACAACGTTGACACTTTTTCATCATCCTTATCACAGCACTCATCGCTTATAAGTGAAATTTAATGATAAAATCGATAATTTATAAGTTATAACTGATAAAATAGCAAAATCGTATCTAAAATCTCAAGAAGTAAGCTTAAAGCCACAGCACGCTAAACCTTTTAACATTTAGTCCCTACAACCACATTTTTAACCAAAGCCAATCGTCGTACTAATATCCCGCCAAACGTCGGAATAAAAATCCGCCAATTCGCAAGGAAAACAATGAAACATCGCGCTTACGCTTGCAGACTAAACCTTTTAATAATAGCCATCGCGAAACATAATCTACATGAGAGCAAAATCAAGCAGATTACGCATTATCTTCCAGTAGAAAATCTGGTAAATATTTGTGTATAATACCTTCTTGCGAAAAATTCATTGTATCCATAGATAAAACGAATTTAGGATAATTATCCTTAACCAATCGATAAACACCAAATTCCCGGCTACGAGTCTCTTCGCTAGCCATCAAATAAGAGACTTGATAATACTCAGTTTCACCTTGTCTAGTAGCAATGAAATCGATTTCTTGATTATTAATACGACCAACTTGAACCTGAAAACCACGAGACAAAAGCTCAATATAGACAATATTTTCTAGAATACGTTCAATTGACGCAACGTTTGAGAAGCCTACTGCTTGTCTAAAACCATGATCTGTTATATAGTATTTTTCCTCAACCGTCAATAACTTTTTTCCAACACTGTCATAGCGTGGAACTTTTTTCAGAAGATACGCCGCTTGGCAAAAATTCAAGTAATTCAAAATGGTATCAACTGAAACTTTACGATTTTCGCTAACAAAATATTTACGTAAACTATTAGCCGAAAAACTTTGTCCAATATTATCTAAACAAAAAAGTAAAATGCGATTAAATACGTCAACATCTCGGATCGAATTGTATTCAAGTATATCCTTAACAACAACGGTATTATAAATGTCGTTTAAATATCTAAAGCTCGGTTCCTCTTCCCCATTAAAATAATGAAGAGGAGGCATACCACCAATTTTGATATATAGCTGAAATAATTCCTGTATGCTTAAATTCAAACTTTGATACAAATTCACGAATTCGCTAAAAGTAAAAGGAAGCACCTCAAAACTTACGTAACGCCCCGCAAGCAAGGTGGCAAGCTCGCCGGACAATAATTTTGAGTTAGAACCAGTCAAATAAATATCGCAATCATAATCAACTCTAAGCGCATTTATAACACGTTCCCAGTGAGAAACTAATTGAATTTCATCAAAGAAAAAATATATTTTACCTTCGATTTGTTGACTACGTTCTGTAATTAATTTCTGCAGATCAAAATCATTTTTCACAGATAAGTATTGAGCTGATTCTAAATTGATATAAATAATATGACTTTGAGGAACGTCTACAAGCAATTCAGATTGAATCATTTTTAACAAAGTGGACTTTCCCACTCGTCTCATACCTGTAATCACCTTCACAATAGGCTTGTCAATAAAAGGTTTGATCTTATTAAGATATTTTTTACGTAATATATATGACATATCCTCACACCTTTCGATTACAGCTTTGCTTACAATTTCGATTATAGTCGATAAATTTATTGTTTTTTATAGTTGTTTCTATTATAATCGAAACAAATTAAAAATTCACTTTTGGGCTTTATAATTAAAAAAAAAAAATAAAACATCTTTATTCAAACGTCTGCAATTCGTATGCTTTTAATACACAACCTTTGACATCAAGCAAATGTTCTAAACGTGAGATTTAGGAAACTTACGAGTATAGCTACACTTTTTTCAAGTGCACACTATGGATATTAGGTGCACTTTTTAACGATAGGAAAAGCTATCGTTAAAAAGTTTAATTTTCTAAAACCAAGCTTACCCCACGGCTGCCAATCAGCGTTCAAGCTCCTCAAAAACATCATCTATCGGACAACTATCACCTTGAACCGCCTGATCATAACCTTTAGCCATCAACGCGTTAAACGTTTTCTCATCCATATCATCTTGTGCTGGAAGAGACTTTGGAATAGTAAGCGAAAACGGAATACCCTTATTAAGAATGATTTGACGATAAAACATGTCAATAGCCGTAGCCCTAGGAACTCCAATCGTTTCCAGAATCTGCTCCGCCTGCTGCTTAATATTTTCCTGTATTCTCACATTCATATTCGCTGTTTTAGTAACTGCCATATCAACCAATCGCCATACACACACCATAAATACTGTATCGCATATTGCAACACATTCCACTTGTTGCTTCACAAACGTATACAGTATGCAATTACGATATGAATTCAAGCCCAACAATCCACCATCAGTAACGTCTCAACGAACGCAACTCACAGTACTTTTGGATTCTTAATATTCATCAAAATTAATCACTTTATCAAATACATCACAATTAGTTTGCGCGTGCAACACAACTACAAGCTTGTTATTCCTCGTTTTAGCACATCTAATAGCTCGCACAATTATTTCACGTTCACTACAACCATAAGCATCAGTTACACTTTTGAACGTCTCATCCAACATAACAACAGTTCGCTGCTGAGAACCAATACACTTTGTGAGCGACGTGAAATCTGGAGCAACAATAGCACCGTTATCATCAAATAAGTAATCTTCAATCAGCATACAATTCTGAGTATTGTTATGATCAAACCAATCTCGCAACAATACTGATTTACCAGCACCACTAGCGCCAATAATAGCAACTGAAGAAATATCACTATCAGCAATAGTTTTACTAAGATTCTGGTATGCTAATTCATTCCTCTTATACGCTTGCTGCTTACGCTCATAATTTTCCAAACTGAAAACTCGCTGAGCAGTCTGGGTTAAAACTCCTGAATCTTGCAAAGTTTCAATCACATTTTCCAAGCTTGACGACAGCATTACCACAAAATACAACACAGCACTAGCAGAAGCAAAATTCATTGATGATACTGTAAGCATATAAAGTATTGAAAATTCCAACACTAAAGAAAGACTTTGCATCATGCAATTTCTCACTGTGTAAATATTGATAAAACGACGCATACGCTGCCAATACTTATTTTCTGACGAAGCATAATGATACTTGCGCGAACTATCAAAAATAGTACCTTGCGGTAAGCTTCGCGTTGATAATAACGACGATAATGCTCCTAAGAACTTATCGCGATATTGTGCTTGTTTATCCGCAGCCGTATTAAGTAATCGAGAACCGGCATACCATATTAGACAAGATAACGGCACCATAATAATCATTATGTATACGTACTGCGGTACTGCAGCAATTGTCATAGCAAGAACTATTACTGTTTGAACAATAATAAAAATAACGTGTGCAATAGCACTAGGAATACTCATCTGTAAGTCAGAAAAATCATCCCCAAGTCTACCTAAAACATCACCTTTATTATCAATATTTGAATACTTATGCAAACGCATAATCAAACGATTATGCAGTTTTGTAAGTCTCACAATTGGCACAGCATATACAGGAAAATTAAGAGCAATAATACCAACTACAATAAGCAAGCTTGCAAACAATGCAGAAGACTGAAGCATATTTAAGTTGGTGTTCGTAGCAATATTCTCTACAAACATTAACTCAGCAAGAACTATGAGTACTGTTGCTATCGGCAAACAAACAATACTAGCGGAGAATAATTCGCGCACAGTTCTAATGAACTTACCACGTGATTCTGCACCTGTAGGAATTTTCGATTCCACACAATCCGCTTGCATAGTTTTACACTACAAGTATTCTGCAAATGATTTTCTTCAACCACACTATGCGTGACTTGCTTAGAGTTGTTACCATAAAACACGCAAGGAATATACTCTGGATTACGTGCAAATAAAACAATATGATGAACTTGAGAACTTAGCATAGCTTGTGAAACTGTTTCTCGAAGCTCTGGATTTAACACAGAAAACACGTCATCAAGCACCAAATATTCCACGTCTTGAGCAAACGCCATAGCCAGCACCACGCGTTGACACTCACCAACAGATAACGTTTCAGGATTATGCAAAAACCTATCCGCAACCTCACGTGACACATTAAATAAACGCAAGAAGTTTTCGTACTTCCGACGAGTATCATCGCTCGCAATATCAAACCAAGCTTCAATAAGCCCCTGCGACATAATAGGATTACAAGGCACCAATATTTTACTACTGCTAACAATGGAATCATACGCATTCAACGCCGATCCAGCTTCTTTAGACAAAAGAGCGAACTTATTATCAAACACAACAGAATCAGAAATATTAGTAGCATCCGCGAGAGTATTATTCATAGCATTTTGCTCTAATTGCACTAAATCCTTGTCCATTGGAAGAGCAAGCCGAATCACGCGATAATTCACAATATTATTCTGCATGGCGCCATACAAATATTTAATCGCAAAAAGAATTCCAACATTAAACAACGCATTTGGAAAAATAGTTACATGAACAAGAACAACACCAGCAAGCAGTAATGTCAACCCACCTTGCTCGACAATATTACTCAATAATTGAGGAAATATGCGCTTATAAAGCACTCTTTCTTCTGCTTTACGTGCATCTTCAATCGCTGTAATACCAACATTATAACGATACACTCTTGAAGCGTGAGGAAGTTTATCAATAATTTTACTGAGAAGATTACGACGTTTACCTTCTAAATCCACATAGTTCTTCCACAATACGCCAATCCAACGTATAAGGAACAAATTACCAACGCATAATAGAACTAATAGTAAAACCGCTACAATACTATTCTCGTGATATTGAACAACACAGATAGCAAAAAGAATAATAAACTGCAATATTGATAACACAAAATCAACACCATAAGCTATCTGACTTATCTGATTTGGATATGTTAATGCCGAAGACTGCAATGTTTCATCATCATTATTCTGAACAGATAAACGCACAAAACGATGGAAAGTAAGCTGACGAAACAAAGCGATAAGAAGCATTTCACAACGATCTTTAGCAATAAAACCAGATGCTTGTAAGAAGAAAGATAACGCCAACTTAAACGCAACAAACCCTTCAAGCAGCGTCGAAGCAGAATGCAACGATCCCATCGTATAAATAAGCAGCAACATTCCAGCAAGCTGTATCAAACCAGTAATAAAAATTGATAACACCTGCGGCATAAGAACTATAAAATATACTAAAGCACCTTTTGTACGTTGATGCTTCGCAACGAACGAATCATAACGAGATACAACCCTATTTAACATATACCTCCAACATACATATTCATTCCAAACCCTCTAATCTACAAGTTTCATTAACTAATTCATCATCAGGGAAACGATTCAAATCAAGTGCAAAATATCACTATTTCTTCTTATAACCTACAGCAACATTACCTGCTTTATTAAGCCCTGGTACTTTAAGAACATCAGAGCCTGGCTTGTCTTTTAAATCAAATTTCCCAACTAAAAATAAAGATTTAAGTCCTGGACCAGGTAAATTGAACGATGAGTCAACTAACTTAATACGCTTATCTCCAAGAGTGACTTTAGACAAATCATAGTGAGAATCAAGAATATCGCGCGACACAAAGAGATACAACTCATCCTTATTCATATAGTTTTCTGGTATACGAAACTCTTCCCGAGACACCGCCACCGTTTCCCAATGATACGACGCAAGCTCCGCCTTCTCATCATCATCAGCACATCCAGCAAGAGAAAAGATAGTACCTAGCAGCAGAAGCACAACAAGACAACTTTGAAAAATGGTTTTACCAAAAATAGTTTTACTTCTCATAACACTACTAGTCTCCTTTTCGTTAACACGACTCTGTATCAAATGATTATAAAACAGACTATTAAGTAAACAAGATCTACCATTCGCTCTGATTACTGTAATAATCTTAATAAAGATATTACTTTTTTGTATTAATTTGTCTAGATTATCAACGCTAATCTCTTCGTTCACTATCAAACTATAATTTTCATAAACAGCAAGGTTCACGAAACAGAAGAACCAGAAGGATCAATATCATCATGCTCGTTTAATGCTTCCAACAATATTCCCTCATAAACGAAGCAATTACCTGCAAATCTTCACCTTCATAATATTCAACAAACAACTTCTTAAACTCAGGAACCCTATTTTCTTGAATAACCAACAAGCCATTACCATGAGAAATCAAATAATGCAGGGAACTTTCTACAATTTTTACACTGATTTGTTACCTAAAACATAAGCAACTAGCGCACACAACTATGGATTCTACTATCTGGCAATCTTCAGACACTCTTCGATTCTGGCATCCAACGATTCTGCCTACTACCAATCAACCCTACTACCAATATGCCCTACTGCTCTTTGCAATTAGCCCAGTGCTATATTCATAAGTATAAGTGTTCTGCATATGAGCATCACTCGACGACCAGCTTCCATTTGAAGATTTTGAAGCCTTAAACAGAATATAAAGACCACATTTTCCATCCTGAGAGTCCCTGTTATACTGCAGATAAGTAATGTCCGAACGGCTTTCACTCAGAACAAAGTACATATCCCCCTTGGCGGTATAGTTCTCCTTGAACGCAAAGCCTTTCGCCGCAAAATACTTATCAAATATCTTAAGCGCTGCATTTCTTTCCTTCTTTGATTCTAAATCACGCTCATCTGTCATTGGTCGAAGATACTTAAGGAAAAACGGACCTTCAGACCGATAAAGATAATACTCAAAAGGAGCATACATATCATCCACGTGCTCTGTGTATGTACCATTATCATTTTGTTTCACAGAATATCTTCCAACAATAAATAAAACGTCAAAAAATCCAAGACCTAAGATAATCAATACGCAAAGTAGAACAGATAGATAACGAAGTACAATTCTTATACCTATTTTCCGTATACGCGAAATAAGATAGAGATTATAGAAAACAAATTCAAGAGCAATCGTAATCATCCAAACAACTGGCATTGCCGCGCATATAACATATACCCAAGTCTGCAAAAGCCACCGATTTGGAAGATGCAACGCAGTTATTTCAAAAAATGCAGTTAGAATACCACTTAACACAAAAAAGCAACAAAGAACCAGTGAGAGTCTACCCTTCCCCTGTTGATTATCATAGCTAAGAAAAGATTTGTTACGCTCTACATTTGCACTCCTAAAACGACTATGTATATTGCGCTGCCCAATAACACAAATAACCCAAATAAGAGACACTACAACAAGAAGAAGAATTGCAAAACAATAGGTGATCCATCCAAAAAGCTGTAGCTTATTGGACGCCATAAAAACAGTTCCAATAATCATTAAGATGGAAAAGATTTCCGCACTCAGTTGTAAAACCTTATACTTGGACAATTCCTTATTTGCACTGTTAAGGTTCTCACATATTTGCTCATGTGATTCACAATATAGTGGATTTTTCTCATCTGTGGGAGTATGTTCCTGCTTTTCCTTCTCTTTCATCGATGAATCTGACATTTTTCTATCCCTATATTCTGTTTACTATATTGCGCTTACGATTTGCAATTGTTCTAATTGTTCCAGTCGCTTAGCCTGTTCTCTTCTAGCGTAAATAATCGCGAGTATTTCAACTTCTTTTCTACTCTCATCAACACAACGTTTTCTCATCCATATAAGCAAGCATATTCGATACGCAATATTAAATATATTAAAGACGTTACTTATGTACAAACCGATACTTATGACACATCAAATCGTCAAAATTTCTCTTAACTTTATGTCATGCTCATAAAAGCAAACAAAATCTCGCTTATCACGCCTACACTGCCTTCATGAAAACGGTACAGTATTTACCCAAGCTCCTTAAACCACGTCTTCCCATGGCCGCTGGATTTTAATCGGATATGATTATCCCAACTTTCCAAGTAAGATAAATTAACGTAAAATGAGTGAAAAATAGTCCGTCTACGACAGTAGTCATCCACTTGGCTATATAAATTTAAGGAGGTTTGTATGAAGAAATCTATGTATCAAGCTATACGATTATTCCTTTTTTCATTATTACTCCCTCTTTTAGGTCTTATTATTAACTCTCTTAAATCACTCAGTTGGGAAATTGTTTATGACTCACCCTTTTTATTAATTGTTATAGCTCACGTATTTGGTTTAACAAGACTTGTACTTTACTCAATCATCGTCAATCAAAAAACACTCGAAAACTTAGGAGTTTGTAAAACCATCGTTATTGCGCTCATCGCCCCTGCTATTGATTTATTGATATTACAAGAGTCTCCTCGGCAATTGGGTAATAGCTGGACTTGCACGTACATTACATTTTTTATTACTCTTGAATGTATCCCAACTATAATTCCAATCATTGTTAAAGAGTTTTTACGCAGAAGAAAACAAAAACACAAAGCCTAAAATTGCACCCACCTAATCTGCCCTTAACATCAATACTATAGTCTCGACGTACGTAGAGTCTTTTGCTCAAAAGAGAAGAAAACAGTCTTATAAAATCTTATGCGGCTACTGCGGTTCTTCTCCGTGGATGCCACTTGATAACGAGAACAATATTGGTAAGCACAATGCCAACAACTACGCTCACCCATACCAAACTCGGTGTAAGAAGCCAAGCGAGAACACCAAAAATCAGCAGTCGAAGCAGTACAACAATAACTAAGAAAGGCCAACTTTTTGTTAGGCATTTCGGTTGATCATCCTTCAATGCGCCCATCAGAACCATAATCGCAGCCGCCGCGCAAGAAAATAGCATATTGCCCAAGAATATGACGAGTAGCGTTCGCCAGCCAGCGATACTACCCAGCATCCACCATTGCAGCATCAATGCAAGCAAAAATGTGACAACAGCATATACTGCTTCCATCAGCATATTCGCAACGATTAACGAGGAAAATGTTAAAGACACATCTCTAGGAGTGCCTGTTTTACCTGCGCTCGCATGCTGTAATGCAATCATATTTCTCGCCTCGGCGCGCTTTACGCGCTCTTCTTCAAGCATTTGAACGCCAAGCTCAACCGATTTCTTTGAAGCTTCCTGTAATTGCGCATCCGTCATACATGGCTGCCAAGGCTTTTCAAAAACAAACAGCAACACACTAGTAACCGCTGCACCAATAATAATGCTTAGCAACGTGATATCGGAAACAATCAATGAAGCAATACCAGAGGTCACCAGCAGCCTGAGCACAAAATCGATGATTCCAATAAGCAAATCACCAGACCCGTCATCTGGTCTACGATGCCTATCCCACTGCAAATACGCTGTACTTAGCAGCGAAAACACCACAACACTCAACGCGAGTATGACCACAGTTTCCCAACCTAGTACGCGGTGCCCTACGAACTGCTGTACAAGCAGCGAAATAATAAGCGTGCAAACGCTAGCAACAGTTTCTGTAATCACATGACCCCAAAAAGCATGCTTGAAAAGCACTGGCCTTACATTCGTCTCACTCATCATCTTCTCCTAGAAAAAGCAATCACGGAATATCGTGCTTTGATTATACAAAATGTCTAAAAATTGTCCTAAGCCACGATTGAGTGGTCAGTACAGATAAAATTTAATATTTTTCCTATATATTAATCCAATACCTTCTTGTTGTAACGTTTCCTCTTGATAAGCTATTTTTCACTTTGTTTTCTAAAATTCCACCATTATTTTCTATAACTCGTATGGATCCAATATTGTCATCATCACACGTAATCAGAATTTTATGTAGATTCAAAGTCTCTTTACAATATGTAAGTGCCATAGAAAGCATTTTTGTTCCATAGCCCTTCATACATTCAGACTGTCTAATCTCGTACCCTATGTGACCACCATAGTTAATTAAAAAAGAATTTAATTCATGCCTAATATTAATTTCACCAATAAATTTTTCATTATCTATCAGCCAAAACGTAGTAGCTTTAACATAATTTTCAGGCAAATTTATACCATGTTCAATATTATAAGAACTCTCTATAATTGTCTCATAATTTCTAAAACGTCTCTCTGCATTCGGCCTAAAAATTTCATCTTCTTCATTTGCTTCTATATAACCTTGGATATATTTACTATCTGGTCTAATTAATTTCATAAGTTCTCCTTATTCTTAATATGCAACTCTAATAAGAATGCAATTCTATTAAAATTAGAATCCATAATAGTCTGTTTAGTTTTAATAGTATTACTATTAAAAAAAAAACCACACATACAAGCTTTATTAAAGAAAAATTTTTTAATTTTTCAAGTGCACACTATGGATATTGGGTGCACTTTTTACGATAGAAAAAGGTAATCGTTAAAAGGTTTAAAATTGGCTTAATATCTTGAGTTTGAATCCGAAGATACAACAACGGAAAGCTATAATCTGAATAGTGATTAAACTTTTGCTTTCATTCGCTTGCATATGCTTGCAAGAATTTTGTAAAATAAGGTCAGAAAGGAAGCCAACACAATGACAAACACGAACGCTGTATATGCAAGAATCGATACAAATCTTAAAGAAAACGCCGAAAACATATTGAACCAACTTGGAATAACACCATCTTCAGCAATCCAAATGCTTTACAGCCAGATTGTTTTACAAAAAGGTATGCCTTTTGAACTCCGATTGCCAACTAATAAGCAAGAAGAACCGCTTACTTTAGGTAATTTAACTCGAGCCGAACTGGATGCAGAATTACAAAAAGGCATCGACTCTATTTCAACTGGCAAACAATATAGTGCAGATGAAGTAGACCAATTCTTCGCTAAGAAATACGGCGTATGAGCACAACCTATAGCGTCATTTATTCTCCGCAAGCGTTCCTTGATCTCAGCGAATTATACGAGTATATTCGCTTCACATTACAAGTTCCAAAAACGGCGGAAAAACAAGTCAACCGCATTAAGCATGCTATACGTTCTCTTGAGACTATGCCTATGCGATATACGCTTATTAATTGGGAACCTTGGTGTTCTAAAGGAATACGCAGAGTTCCAGTCGACAACTACACTGTTTTCTACCAAGTAGACGAAAACCAAATGACTGTAACAGTTATTCGCATATTCTACTCAGGCAGAAATATAGAAAGTATTGTTAACGACACAAACAACTAATGCGCGTTTGTATTAGAAAAGTAACGAACGAAGTAGCGTAATTTCGAACGTTATAAAACACACTCACCTAATCAGCCTTTGACATCAATACTATAGTCTCAACGTGGATTTAGAGAACTCCTAGTATGGCTACACTCTTTTCAAGTGCACACTATGTATAGTGGGTGCACTTTTTAACGATAGAAAAATATTGCAAAAAGGTTTAAGACCTGCTTAATAACACGTTTACATTACAATTGTTCCAGTTGCCTAGCCTAGTAACTTCTAACGTAAATAACCGCGAGTATTTGAATTTCTTTTCTATTCTCATCAACCAAAAAGTAAATGTAATAATTTTTTACGCGTATTTTTCTAAAACCAAGATTACCCCACGGTTGCCAATCATCGTTCAAGCTCTTAAAAAACATCATCTATCGGATAACTATCACTTTGAGCCGCCTGATCATAGCCTTTATCCATCAACGCGTTAAACGTTTTCTCACAACATGAAACAATATATGACTTACAACAAATATATTTTTTCTTTATCAACACATATTTGCGAAGTACGATTGTAAATTTGAGTTATATCCTCCATTTTTTCAACAAACACTTTTGTTTCCGGATCACGCAAAACAGCAAACTCCTTTACTGCTTTTGCTCCCATTGCATTAGCATTTTCATGTAATCCGTTTCCTTTATCTTGTAAAAACTCATCAACAGAACCATCTTTAACTAAAGGAATACCACCAATTAGCTTACCAACAGCAGTACCAGCAGTACCTATAGCTTTCACAACGTTGACTTCCACTTCCGAATTACCAAGTTTTTCTAAATATAAAGAGCTTTTTTCAAATTTCTCACAGTAGTCATCAGACAATTTCTTTATCTCATTTTCTGCATTACTAATGTACTCTTCCGAAAAATTACCACTTAACATTATTTCCATCAAAGATGATAGAGAGAAAATATACAACGACAATCTGTAATACTTAAACTTTTTCCCTAAATCAGACAACGTCGAATTTACGTTACTTTTAGACACAATAAACTTCTTTAACAGAAGAATATCAGTAATCTTTTTCTGATAAGCAATAATGTTCTTTCTAGCACGATTCTTAATATCGATAACAAGCTTATGATTATTCGTAACAGAAATTTCATTATCCCAACTGCACTTATAAGTAGAAGCAATCCCCATCAATGACTCAACATCTGCCTCAATCTGTGACTCATTCTCAACTTCCATAAAGGTAAGTATCTTTTCCTGCGTCTCTTTAATCTTTTTCATATCTTTTTCAATAGAATAAATAGCCACAGCCATCATTAAAAGAGCAGGATTAAACGGAAGTGCTGTTTTCATAGAACCTTGCAAAGACTCCATCTTTGAAATCTGCATCATTCTAGAACCACCGTCAGCTTTTCTTAAAGATCCCCATAGATTCCCATTTTTTGCGTATTTTAGAGTATCACCTGCAGCTTTATTAGCAATCTTATAAAGACCATCCGTAGGAATTGTTATTGTTTGAGTAACCGTATTACATGCAGGAATTAATGACGATAAACCAGATCCAAAATTCAATAATTCAGATACGGGAACACTTAATACTTTATTGTTGTTCTTAGTAAAATCTTTAACATCCACAAGAAGTTTTTCAGTAAAATCTACTAACGCATTTTCACTGTTACTTGCCGAAAGCTCACTACTGTTACCCATAAGAACAATACTATCTGAAATAGTATCTGAAAGAAAATTATACTTCTATTTTTTCTTACTCTCTTGAATACTATGAAACTTTGCAAACAATATTATCGAAATTAAATCCAATGGAAAGCAAACTTGACATTTACTTTCGAAACGATTATCTTATATGTAAAGCTAGCTTTCCATTAGAAAGGAGAATGTAATGTGAAAAATAGACTTGAACAAATTAGAAAAGAAAAAGGCATAACACAAGAAGAACTTGCAGACGCACTTGAAGTATCAAGACAGACAATCGGTTCTTTGGAAAATGGAAGATACAACCCGTCAATCATATTGGCATACAAAATTGCCAAGTACTTTGATTTAACAATCGAAGAAATATTTATCTACGAGGAAGATAAAAAATGAAAAAACAAAAAACACAGAATTTTTGGTACATAGGATATGTAATAGGAGTTTGCGGACTAATTCTTGCACTGACTCTTAAACTGAACGAATCCGTAGAAATTGCACTGTCAGTTGTTTTTGTTGCAACTATCTCACTTTCACACGTAAAAATCATGCACTATAAGATGATGAAAAAAGACCACAACTACAAAATAAACGTGAACGATGAAAGAAACGAGAAAATCAAAGATAAAGTAAATGCAACAATAGCATTCATACTAATGCACCTAATGGGAATAATTGCCATAATTGCATTTATCACAAAAGCATATTTGCCAGCTGCTCTTTTAGCTATTTCGATTGCCTTTTCTCCATTAATCATGTTTTTTATCAACAAATATTATGAGAAAAAATATTAAAATCAGACCTGACCAGCTCATTTACTAATTATTACGAAGCTTACCAACTTTCATAAATTCCTTATCTCCAATACGGAACTTTTTACTATTAAACGCCACTCCCATAATTCTGCTAATAATATACTCATCAGTTATAAGCACGAAATACTGCTTATCTTTTTTATCCACCAAATAATACTGATCAGCCCCAAGAGTGGCAACAGCTTTACTGAAATCATATATGCCAAACAATGGCAATCCTCCAAGGAGAGTAGAAAACCATCCAACAAAATTATCCACCATTTTCTCAGATGAACTGTTATAAGTCTTAACAACAGTTAGCATATTGATTTCTGAGTCAGGATATTCATCTAGGACAATCTGCTCTTTAACTTTCGACTTCTTAAAACTGCTCAACCTACCGTCGAAACCATATTTATTGAGATTAATAGGCTTCTTAGTAATAGAAAAATCAACACTATTGTTCTCATCCAAAAGATAATCAACACTCACGCTTAGAGCAGATGCAATAAATTTCAGATTCTCGATATCTGGCAAACCCCGATTCGTTTCCCATTTTGCTACAGCAGCACGAGATACCATCAATAATTCCGAAAGCTCCTCCTGCGTCAACCCAGCTTCCAGACGAGCCTTTCTAATTTTTTCCCCCAAAGATATAACACTACTCATGACACAACTCCTTTCAAATCACTTATTACACATCATGAAATTACTTGACGGAAACCAAAATAGTATTGAAACATTTGATTTATATACCGCCTAATTACAAACTAACAAATAATTTACAACGGAAAAAGAAACAAGGTGAAACACTATAGTTACCAACTGTAACAGAATAAGAAATCAAATAATGTAGGGAACTTTTTTACAATTTTTACACCGATTTGTTCCCTAAAACATAAGCAACTAGAGCACACAAACACTCGACAGCAGAATAGCAAAATCACATCTAGAATCTCGAGAAGTAAGCTTAAATCCACCGCACGCTAAACCTTTTAACATTTAGTCCTACAACCACATTTCTAAACAAAGCCAATCGTCGCACTAATATCCCGCCAAACATCGGAACAAAATCCAGACAATCGTCGGAATGAAAACCCGCCAATTCGCAAGGAAAACAATGAAACATCGCGCTTGCTCTTGCTTATTAAACCCTTTAATAATAGCCATCGCAAAACATAATCTACATAAGAGCAAAATCAAGTACCTTACGCATTCTCTTCCAATAGAAAATCCGGTAAATATTTGTATATAATCCCTTCTTGCGAAAAATTCATTGTGTCCATCGATAAAACGAATTTGGGATAATTATCCTTAACCAATCAATAAACGCCAAATTCCCTACTACGAGCATCTTCGCTAGCCATCAAATAAGCAACTTGATAACTTGGAGGAATAAGTCTTATCGAGAACAGAAGTAAGCTGGGTGTGGCTATCTAAAAAAATGTCCGCACCCCGACGGTAAAGCCTATATGTGCGACATTTTTAATCATACTTTCACCCTTGGGGGTAATATTAAGCGCAAGCATACCATATTTCGTTCGGATAGCACCTGTTATTCGCCACAAAATCGACGCTGAAAGTCACTTATTTCTTTCCGAGCCTCCACGCTTTGAGCACTACTTCTATTACTCCGTAAGTCAATGCGGACAACGGCCAAACAATCCAACTTTTTCCCCAATCGGACGTGATGAAACTGTAGACTAAATAAATGCAGACAATTATAAGCCAGTAAGCTTGGAGCAATAACCTAATCTTTGCAGGATAGACAATCTTTTTCTTCGGTTGCAGCAAACGGTAATAGGACGAGCGGATAATATTCGCCTGTACAAATAAATAAACAGCTGCTGCCACTAGGGCAATAGCGATAACTACAAAAAAGTCGGATGAAAGTTGATAAAATTCCGGCACTATATCCGAAATTATAAGAAAAATAAAGGCAACCATACATAAAACGACACCGCTGACCGTCCGCAGCACATACGACGGCATGAACCGTTCCAAGCGTTCTTTGAGCACACTGTCAACTCCGTAAGCTGTTTCAAAGTCCTCTTTTTCCAAATATTGATAACGCTTTTCGTGGAAACTCTGAATAATAAAAATAGCTACAGCTACGGCAATAATAGCAACGCTGAATGCTAAGCCAATAGTTTTACCGACTTGCGCATTTACTGTGGTAGAAAGCAAAAGATTACTGCCGATCAACGGGATTGCCGCCAGAATACAAAGAAGAACGCCTAGAGCAACATAGGCGGCAAATGATATTCTGTGAGCAATATAAGCGGAGGCTTCTTCCAGCTCAATTACACGCATGCGGACGCCGGCTTCTTCCTGGCAGGCATTTTCATTTGCGTTGACGTTCTTCCCCATAACATCAATTTCATCTTTTACAAGAAGATCTGTACTAACACCAAACAAACGGCTCAATGCAATTATCCGTTCCATATCCGGGATACTTTGTGCGCCTTCCCATTTGGAAACAGCTTGGCGACTGACGCCCAATTTGTCCGCCAATTCTTCCTGCGACCAACCGTTTTGTTTACGCAGTTCCAATATTTTATCTGCTAAAATCATAAAAACATCTCCATTTCAAACTAGAATTCATCATGATCGTGGTGAAATTATAGCTGAAACAGCAGTTGCGTAGTAGCAAGTGCGATTGGCAATTTCCGTTGAAAGCGCAATTTCTGCCGACAAATGAGCGCAACCGACCGCCAATTTGTTTTCTCTCATGTTCGCACCGCATTTTCCAATCATCTTCACTAACGCAAGCAAGCGCATCCGTTACAGACTGCAAATCTTAATCCTCATAATATTCAACAAGCAACTTCTTAAACTCAGGAACCTTATTTTCTTGAATAACCAACAAGCCATTACCATGAGAAATCAAATAATGCAGGGAACTTTTTTACAATTTTTACACCGATTTGTTCCCTAAAACATAAGCAACTAGAGCACACAAATATGGATTCTACTATCTGACAATCACTATCTGGCAATCTTCAGATACTCTTCGATTCTGGCATCCAACGATTCTGCCTACTACCAATCTGCCCTACTGCTCTCTGCAATCAGTCCAGTGCTATATTCATAAGTATAAGTGTTCTGCATATGAGCATCACTCGACGACCAGCTTCCATTTGAAGATTTTGAAGCCTTAAACAGAATATAAAGACCACATTTTCCATCCTGAGAGTCCCTGTTATACTGCAGATAAGTAATGTCCGAACGGCTTTCACTCAGAACAAAGTACATATCCCCCTTGGCGGTATAGTTCTCCTTGAACGCAAAGCCTTTCGCCGCAAAATACTTATCAAATATCTTAAGCGCTGCATTTCTTTCCTTCTTTGATTCTAAATCACGCTCAGCGGCATCATGCAAATCGTAATTTTTATCTGGCTCTTCAACCTTTAATCTTGTATCTTTTAATCTTGTATCTTTCCTGTTATTGCGATCGATTCTGCGATACCACTCAGATTCACTTATTTTTGGATCAGTATCACTTGAATCTGTCATTGGTCGAAGATACTTAAGGAAAAACGGACCTTCAGACCGATAAAGATAATACTCAAAAGGAGCATACATATCATCCACGTGCTCTGTGTATGTACCATTATCATTTTGTTTCACAGAATATCTTCCAACAATAAATAAAACGTCAAAAAATCCAAGACCTAAGATAATCAATACGCAAAGTAGAACAGATAGATAACGAAGTACAATTCTTATACCTATTTTCCGTATACGCGAAATAAGATAGAGATTATAGAAAACACATTCAAGAGCAATCGTAATCATCCAAACAACTGGCATTGCCGCGCATATAACATATACCCAAGTCTGCAAAAGCCACCGATTTGGAAGATGCAACGCAGTTATTTCAAAAAATGCAGTTAGAATACCACTTAACACAAAAAAGCAACAAAGAACCAGTGAGAGTCTACCCTTCCCCTGTTGATTATCATAGCTAAGAAAAGATTTGTTACGCTCTACATTTGCACTCCTAAAACGGCTGTGTAGATTGCGATGCCAAATAACACAAATAACCCAAATAAGAGACACTACAACAAGAAGCAGAATTGCAAAACAATAAGTGATCCATCCAAAAAGCTGTAGCTTATTGGACGCCATAAAAACAGTTCCAATAATCATTAAGATGGAAAAGATTTCCGCACTCAGTTGCAAAACCTTATACTTGGACAATTCCTTATTTGCACTGTGAAGGTTTTCACATATTTGCTCATGTGATTCACAATATAGTGGATTTTTCTCATCTGTGGGAGTATGTTCCTGCTTTTCCTTCTCTTTCATCGATGAATCTGACATTTTTCTATCCCTATCATCGTTCAAGCTCTTCAAAAACATCATCTATCGGATAACTATCACTTTGAGCCGCCTGATCATAGCCTTTAGTCATCAAAGCATTAAACGTTTTCTCATCCATATCATCTTGTGCTGGAAGCGACTTCGGAATAGTAAGAGAAAACGGAATACCCTTATTAAGAATGATTTGACGATAAAACATGTCAATAGCAGTAGCCCTAGGAATTCCAATAGTTTCCAGAATCTGCTCCGCCTGCTGCTTAATATTTTCTTGTATTCTCACATTCACATTCGCTGTTTTAGTAACTGCCATATCAATCAACCTCCATACACTCATCATAAAATACTGTATCGCATATTGCAACACATTTGCACGAATGGGATTTTTTGACTGTCATACACGATTTTTATGTTCGCATTACTGCATCTGATAGCACAATCAAGCGCCGTGACGGTGGGAAGCACCACTTATTTTTCTCCTTTGAGTTTGAACATAAAAATAGCAGATAAAGGGAAGGAAATGAATTTACACAACTTTTAGGACTTGACCTATGAAATAATTAATAGTTCCATTTTCAATCAATATATAAAGACCGAGTCCAATAAACACGACAGGTACAATTACTTTTTCGTACTTTTCCACAGTCTCTCCGATAGCAGAAATTGAGGCGAGATTTTGAGATAATTTGCATAGAATCAAAATCCCTAAGGCAAATATTACTAAACTTATACTAATCTCAATCAAACTCTTTCCTGTAAAATAGGGGATATAAATTCCTAAATTATCTCCACCCATTGCCACTGTTAAACTTGTAAATGCTAAGATTTTTGATCCATCTCCGGTAATTTTCCCCTCGATATCTTCTTCATCAATATCTTCATCCACAAAAATTGCTCTTATACCAAGACCTAGCGGAATTAGACCAAGGAGTCCGATAATCCAATCTTGTGGAATAAAATTTAAAAAGTAAGCGGCAATAAGACTAGCCAGTACAAGCAGTCCTGTACCTAAATACTGCCCTACATAAATTGATTTCAAACCTTTCTTTCCTTGACTAGCGAATAAAATAGTCAAAACAACTAAGTAGTCAATGGATGTAGAAACAAAAACTAATAAAGCGGATACTATTGTTTCCATTATTTCTCCTTTCAAAATGTTAAATTTTTTAGACAAGGGGGTGCGGACATTTTTTCGACAGACGCACCCTCTTCTCTCCATTGATACTCAACCCGTAACTCTTTTAACAGCAAAAAAGCACGTCAGAGACTTGCTGATATACTTTTATTTTACCTTACACTTTTCCTGTAAGCTTAACACTTTAGTTCCGTTTTGCTCCCATCAATGAAAGTAAGATCAACCTTTCCATCGTGATGCACAGTTAGATGGTCAACAATGCTAAGCCAGACGTTTTCATCGAACACTGTTAACAAGTCCTGTTTTTTCAAGTCCTCGATAAAATATTCAACTTCATCATGCCTCATTTGCTTGTCAACAATGCGAGCTTTTACTTCCTTAAGCCTTGATTCTACAGTATTAAACCTGTTCACTAGACTCGTATATTTTTTCTCATACTCATCCTGGTTCTGCAATTTCCGTGCATTTTCATTGATACAGTTGTTAATCTTTTAACGATTACCCTAACTAATCACCGGCTAAACAGGACGGACATTGAGCCTGACTTTAAGATTCATAAAAAGAAGTGACTATTACTGACAGAGATCAGTAATAGTCACCCAACGTGAGATATTCAACTATTGACTTGAACCAAACAAAATTCAATCAGTCTTTCGAAGGACAGTCTTAAGCGAGATCACTGTGACACCAATAGCAAAAGAGGTAAAACCAATTCTAATAGCAAGTGTGCCATCCCATATTAAGGCAACCAGCATCGCGATTAAGGCAACCGTCAAGCCGAATGTCGCTACTTCACGGCAAAAACGAACGAGCTTGTCCATTCCTTAAATACCTCCTCGTTCACATACTAATAATCAGGTTTCATTTTAACTTTTGAGCTATATTTTACCACTCAACAAAGTGGGTGCAGGGTGGGTGCAAAGTGTGTGCACTTTTTAACGTTAACATCCTGTGCACTCAACCCTAGAGCGTCGATATCTTACCTCATACAGAAAAATAGCGCTCAAAAACCGCGCCAAGGCAGCCTAAAGCCGCCACGCATTAAACCTTTTAACGATAACTCTCGCAAACCCCTGCTATACAAGGGCAAACTTGCACCCACCTATTAAGCCCTAAACATCAATACGACAATCTCACATGTATCAAGACTACCCTTATGATAACCATGCATCAAAAAAGAGCCTTAACGTTCGTTGCAGGAAAGAAGCTGACAAGGGGAATGTCGTATGATGATAAAAGTCTAAGGCACTACAAACTGGGATTTGGATTTTACTTAAAATTGTATTATTTTATTAGCGATATCTTCTACAAATCGCTTATCGTGTTCCACAAATATGAGTGTAGGCTTTGCTTCTTTTATAATTTCCTCAATCTGTATTCTTGATATTACATCTATATAATTCAGTGGTTCGTCCCAAACAAATATATGAGCTGGCTTTGAGAAACTTACAGCAATTAAAACTTTCTTTTTTTGTCCATCACTATAATTCTTCATATCCATTTCAAATAATTCTCTTGAAAAATCTAATTTTCTTAGAATTGTTTTACACAATGTTTCATCAACATCTTGCTTGTGAATATATTCATTTAGGCTACCTGTTAAATTAGATGTGTCTTGAGGAATATACGAGATTTTTAAATTACCTGCTAATTTTATCTCACCTGTATACTCGTGATTTATACCTAATAAAATTTTAATCAAGGTTGATTTTCCGCTACCATTACCCCCATATATAGCCACTATGTCGCCTTGCTTTATCTCGAAACTTACATTATTTAGGATCTGTCTCTCTCCATAGCATGATGATAAATTGCTAACCGATATTAGAGGATTTTTATGATGATGTAATGGATGCAATAATAGACTTTCCTTTGTTTCGATATCTTTTAGTAAACTCTGTTTTTCTTCTATTGCCTTGTTTTGTCTATTCTCCAAATTCTTAGATTTTTTCATCATCTTGGCTGATTGATGACCTATATGTCCTTTGTCTGGTTTTACACCTGATACTTTTACACCATTTTTAGTATTTTCAATTTTATCAGACCAAATTTGACTTTGTCTTGCAGACTCTTTTAATCGTTTAATATCTTTTCTTAATCTCTCATTTTGACTAATTTCAAATTGGTCTTTCATCACTTTGTTTTCATACCATGATGTAAAATTTCCCGATTGGACATCAATAGAATTCCTGTTAATAGAAATAACATGATTGATACAACCATCTAAAAAATCTCTATCATGAGATATAAGCAAAAATCCTTTTTTACTTTTCAGATATTCACTTACAATTTTTCTTCCGTCCATATCTAAATGGTTTGTTGGTTCATCAATAAGTAAAAAGCCATCTTCTCTTGTAAACAAAATAGCTAAAAGGATTTTTGTTTGTTCCCCTTTAGAAAGCGTTTCAAACTCTCTGTAAACAAGGTTCTCATCTACATTTAGCAAACTGAGTTCTCTAAATAACTTCCATTCTTCATCATCTGATATTAGTTCTTTATATAACTCAATTCCTAATTTTGAAGTATCGCTTATATTTGGTGGAAATTTAATAAATTCAACATCCTTGCTTATTTTACCTTGATAAGTTTCTTGATTTAAAAGTAACTTAAATAGAGTTGATTTACCGATTCCATTTCTTCCTATCAATCCCGTTTTCCAGTTTGTATCAAAGGAAAACGATACATTTTTAAATATGGGTTTTACATATCCATAATATGAGAAAGTGAGGTTTTCAATTTTAATTACTGACATAAAACGCCTCCCTAAATTATCATTTACCGCCCGGGTGCAAAGTGTGTGCACCTTTTAACGTTTAGTTTTTCATGTATTACTACGGTTATCACTGCTTTGCTTTTCAGTCATTTCAATTCTCGATTAGGTAATTTTCCAGTTCTCAAAGCGACAGTAACAAACTCAACCTCTTGCAAGCACTTCTCGCAAAGTTCATAACCTTCATTGAAGTTCACTCTTGACCTAAATGTGCTAGCAATGAATTCGCATGGTGAGGTGATCCTTTCAACTACACCGCACCGTTCGCACTCAGCATACACATTCCCATCCTTAATCGGAATAAACATTCCATGATCTTTCTCATTTCCCATGACGCTAACATCTTCGAAATCATCAAATTTTACATAGAGCATATACGGCTTCCTCCTTTATCGGTATGTCTATATACGCTCTAATTCCAACTTATATCAAGTTTTATTGCTTCTTTTTTGATCTATATGTCTGCTACTTCGCAATAGCTTTCCCATTAAGACAGTGCACCATGTAATGCGCAAATCCATCGTTTTTACAATTTACCTTCTTCTTATCTGAAACCTCGGTGACACCATTCTCACAATCTACTTCAAGGCTTGCATCCTTGGTGATTGTTCCTTCTAAAATACTCATGCCATTTAACGTATCAAGCGTACAAACATGAGTTACTTCTACGTTTGTTGCTGAAGCCAACCCATTATAACATTTAAGAAAGACATCATCCGCCTTCAAATTAACAACTTCTACCTTGCCATTGTTCACTTCTACATAAAGCTTACCAATCTCAATATCCGTGATGAGCACTTGATTAGAATCAGATTCAACCTCACAAACTTCCACATCATGTGGCAAACTCACAACAATTTCAGGCATACCCTGAGTAAGCCACCTCACCCAATTCGAAGCTGAGACTTTTTTAGTTTGAATAAGCCTTATAACATTTTGCGCTTCCTCAACCCTCAATATATCTTGTTCACAGTTAACAAAGCTCACACCAAAGGTATCAGCACGTTTCACCGTTAAACGAACATCTTTCGTCTCTGCGATAAACTTCTTATTATCCATTCCTTAAGCACCTCCTCGTGCACATACTAATAATCAGGTTTCATTTTACCTTTTGAGCTATATTTTCCCACTTCACAGGGTGGGTGCAAAGTGTGTGCACCTTTTAACGTTAACATCCTGTGCACTCAACCCTAGAGCGTCGACATCTTCCCTCAAACAGCCAAACTGCACTCAAAAATCACGAGAACCCAGCTTAAAGCCGCCGCACATTAAACCTTTTAACGATAGCCCTCGCTAAGCCTTGCTACACAAGGGCAAATTTGCACCCACCTAATCAGCCCTTGACATCAATACAACACTCTCGACGTGATGAGTTTCCGGATATAAGTCGAATGCGCGCAAAGACTGAACGCTGTATCCAAGCTCTCTAAACGTGCCAACATCGCGAGCAAGACTAGTCGGATCGCAGGCAACGTACACAACAGCTCTTGCTCCAGACTTCGCAATCTGCTTACAAACTTGAGCTTTAGCACCAGCGCGCGGAGGATCCAACACAACAACATCTGGATGCGCAAATCGGCGCACAATTTTAGACGATTTACTCGCCTTAAACACCTGCGATTCAAGCGTTTGCGCAACATCCCCTTCAAGCGCTTCAACAATATCTCTGCTAAGCCCTGCGCGCCCAATGTTTCGCCTTGCGTTCTTTACAGCAATCGGCGCACCCTCAATACTAAGCACGCGCGCTGGCTCTGCAGAACCAAAAGTGCCAGTAGTACCAAGAGCACCCACAGCACTAGAAGAATCTCCTCCAACATTAGCCAAAGTCGCAAGCGGAATCGTAAACAAACCCGATCCAGAATACAAATCCCACAAAACCGTATTCTTAGTACGACCACCAAGCGCAGAACGAACTAATCCCAAAACGTAGTTCACCAAATGCTCTGGAGCTGCGCGATGAATCTGCCAAAAACCGCGGGCGTCAACATCGTAATCAAAAGTACGCATACGCGATGAATCTCCATCAACAGCAACGCGTACACGCTCACTCAACAATGCCGATCCTGCAACCAACTCATCATTTACTATAAGCGCATAATTTTCGCCAATCGCACTAAGAATCGCAGCCTTATCATTAAAATCCAAGCCCTCAACCCTAGGCTCTGGAACAGCAAGACGAATTTGCGAATTTGGCTCAAATTCTCTATTCCACAAGCCCAAAGAATCCGCAACAGCCAAAACCGCGCGCGACGCAAGTGGCATAGTATCAATCGCAATGCGATCATGCGACTCACGCTTACGCATAGACAATCGCCCTTCATCATCCGCAACCAACTCCATGCGCGTACGCCAATTAAACCCGTTAAGCTCCTCATCCCCCGGCATGCGCTCAACAGTAATATCGCTATCCGCAACATCCATATGCGCTAAACGCTGGAATTGATTGGCAATTACGGACGCCTTCCAACGAATCTGCCCAGGCAAAGAAACATGAATTAAATCCGCGCCACCAACTCCGCCACCCTGAGCCAAAGGACCAGCGAGTTTCCATTGCGGCTCCACACGATCCGCGCTAGGCTCCAAAACTTCTACAACTTCTCCAGTGAAAAAGTGCGCTTTTGCACGCATTGGCTCATCCATGCGCACAACAACCAGCTCACCAGGTAGCGCAAATCGCACGAATACAACGCGTCCGTCAAGATGACCTACGCATCTTCCTTGATCCGCATATCGCTCGATTCGCATCGTCACTTGCATAAACTACCCCTTAGTTTTGCGTTTTGTTAAGCCGATTCTCTAACGCTGATTTTTGTTAAGCTGATTTTACTTCACTTGAATTTACATCGTTTTGATCTTCGTCAATTTGATTTTCTTCACGATAATTTTCTTCGCGATTTTTATGATGAAGACGCATAAACGGCGTTGCAATAATCAAGTAAGAAACCCAAATTGCGAGCGCCCAGAATGGCAATCCCATAAGCAATCGAACTGTACCGAGCCAGACAACGTTATTCGCCAAATACAGCGGCACTTGCAAAACAAGCCTAAGCGCAAAAACACCAATCCACAATCCAGTAACATACATGTATGCACGCTTAAGCGGCTTATAATCAAGCCATTCGTGCAGCCACTCGCCAAAATTTTCCGTAGGCATTTTGCGAATCGATTCAATCACAAGCCCAAGCGCTGGCACGCGCACAATCAGCGAAATCGCAAGAAGCGCACCATACACAGCGTTTGTAATAAAGCCCATCATGTAGTAGTCGCGAGCTTGATGACTCGTCCACACCCAAATAAGGCAAATCCCTACAGAAACCAACCCACTTAGAGCACCCATAATCGACTGGCGTTGAATCATGCGCGCCACAACTTGCAAAACTGCAAGAGCTGCAGACGCAATAACCGTTGTTTGTACGTTTCGCGTTACAACAAAGCAAATAACAAACAGCAAGCCTGGCAGCATGGATTCAATTACGCCTCGAACTCCTCCAAGGGAGTCAATAACAGAAAACGTGTTTCCTTCAGATCCAATAGAAGCCAAAGAGGCTAATCCTGAGCGTTTTTTGCCGCGCGAATCTTTTTCCAAGACAATATCCTTTGCTGCCTGACTTTTACTATCGACTCTTAACTATCTGATTTCAGAAAACATTGGTCCACGAGTTAGCGTGGTTTTGACTTCTACTTGCTGATCTGCACCAAGTGGACCCTTTGGACGACCTAGATTTTCTTCAGAATCATCAGAACCAGCAGAAACATCTTTACCTGCATTACTTGGAGCAACCAAATCGTGCATTGGAATCATATCTCTAGGAGCAAGTGGCTCTGTTCCGCGGTCTATAACAATATCACTAAACCACTTGTTAAGAAGCACAGTCTCTTCGCTTGTTTTTTGCGACTCTAAAGCAGCACTCCCAGAAAACACTCCGCGAAGCATCCAACGCGGACCATCCACACCAACAATTCTAGTTTCCACTGTCTTATCGTCAACCTTGACTGGAAGTATGAGTTCCTTGCCAAAAACTCCATTCGCTTCCCTAGCATTAGAGTTTCCCTTAAGCAAATCCGCACGAACTTCACTCCATATTCCTTCTGTTTTAGGAGCTGCAAATGCTTCAACCTCAATGCTAGAAGATTTATATGTAACAGTTATGCCAAGAACTTGACCAGTTTCACGCTGCTTTTTTACTCGCAACTCTATACCTTGTAAATATGGTATATATATGGAGCCGAAATCAACATAAGTACCTAAATTAGGTAGTTTTTCATCAGATATGTCCCATGGACCTCTAAGACTTCCGCGTCCTAAGTACGTGTCTGCATCATATCCGCCTGCAGTCAGATCGCTTAGAGCGGAATTTTGGGATTGAAATTCTGCAAGATTCTCAGCATCATCTTTGGCAGCTTTCGACTTGCGCTTGGATTTAAACCATCCCATGGCTCCTCTTTTCTAATGGATTCTTCTTAATAAGCTCTAATTGCCATTTTTCGATGAATACTTTACATATTTCTAATGGCTATTTTTACTCAACTTCACCAGCCTATCACAAGCAAAGCAAAATCACACATTATATTTTATGTTTAAAGCAGCATGGTCAGACCAGCGAGAATCGTAGCTTTGAGCACGATCAATTACGAATCCGCATGCAGTTTCTGCAATTTCAGGTGTTGCAAACTGATAGTCTAATCTCCATCCAACGTTATTATCAAAAGCTTTACCTCGTTGACTCCACCAAGTGTATGGTCCTTGAATATCGCCAGCAAGCATACGCATAACGTCCACAAATTCATACTCGTTAATCCAACGATCAATATAAGCGCGTTCCTCTGGCAAAAATCCAGCACTTTTCTCATTCGCTTTAGCGTTTTTAATGTCAAGAGGCGTGTGTGCAATATTAAAATCACCGCATAAAATCGCCTGATTTCCGCCACTTGCAGCAATATCTCTAAGCTCCCCTAATCGCTTTAACATAGTATCTAGAAAGCGGAATTTTTGCTGCATTTTCTGTGGATCATCAACGTTTCCAGCGTGAACATACACAGATGCAACAGTAATATCATACCCTTGCGGAGTATGTACGTCGGTTTCTACCCATCGCCCAGAATCAACGTCTTCACTTAAACCAGGCAAACCGTAACGCTGCTCTACAACTGGCAAAGTCGTTACAAGCGCCACACCAGCTCTACCTTTTATTTCACAAATCTGATTTGTAACAGAAAATCGCCTGTCATTTTGACCAGATTCACCACTTTTAGACGTATACAAATCCTTGATTTTACTCATAATCGGATCAATCGCATCTTGCGGAGCGCGAACCTCTTGCATACACCACACATCTGGCGTGTGATCTTGAACCCAATCGAGCATCCCCTTGCGCCAAGCCGCACGAATCCCATTCAAATTTGAAGTCGTAATTGTAATCATAAGTTCCACTCTAATATGCACACAACACAAAGTACGCAAAAATAAAGGTGCAGAAGTTTTGACTCCTACACCTTTATTTTAAATTTATAGTTTATAAGACACTAGTTTTAAGGCCCATAAACCAGCTTGCGACTAATCCAAGCCAAGTTCCAAATTTCCACCTGGAATTGCATCGAGAAGATCGCGAGTGTACTCCTTTTGAGGATGATCAAACACTTCGTCGGTTGTAGCATGCTCAACAAGTTTGCCATGTTGCATAACAACAACCTCGTCCGCAATCTGACGAACAACAGCCAAATCGTGAGTGATGAACAAGTAGCTTAATCCTCGCTCCGCTTGCAAATCGTTAAGCAAATGCAAAACCTGATCTTGCACAAGCACATCCAAAGCAGACACAGCTTCGTCGCAAACGATTACATCCGGATCCAATGCCATAGCACGCGCAATCGCAATGCGCTGACGCTGTCCGCCTGAAAGCTCGTTCGGGAAGCGAGTCATAACAGAAGCAGGCATACGAACCATGTCCAAAAGCTCGCGCACACGATTCTGTCTACTCTTTTTATCGCCAATCTTATGAATTCGCAAAGGCTCTTCAATAGAACGATAAATCGAATACATTGGGTCTAGCGAACCATAAGGATTTTGGAATACTGGCTGCACATGTCGACGGAAGTCAAGCAAATCAGCACCCTTGAAATCAGCAATATTCTTGCCTTCGTAAGTAACTGTTCCACTTGTTGGATTTAGAAGTCGCAAAACCATGTTTGCAACAGTAGACTTACCAGAACCAGACTCACCCACGATTGCCAACGTTGTTCCGCGCTTAATCGAGAACGAAACATCGTCAACAGCCTTGAAAAGCTCCTTCTTGCGCGGAAGCTTAAACTCGCGAGTTAAGTGATCGACTGTAATAATATGCTCGCTCTTTTCAAGAGCTTGCTCGCCTACTACGTGATGCTCAAGCAAATTATCCGCGTTACCACCATGCTCCTTAACAGAAATGATTCGTTGAGAAGCAAGACTTGGAGCGGCAGCAACAAGTCGCTTAGTATAAGGATGCTGAGGATGTTGCAAAACGTCCAAAGATGGACCAGATTCAACAACGCGACCCTTATACATAACAACAACGTGCTGTGCGCGAGCTGCAGCCAAACCTAAATCGTGAGTAATGAACAGAACGGAAGTGCCTAGAGAATCTGTAAGAGTATGCAAATGGTCCAGAATGCGCTTTTGCACAGTAACGTCGAGTGCGGAAGTTGGCTCGTCTGCAATCAGCAAATCTGGGCGGCACGCAAGGCCAATCGCGATTAACGCGCGCTGACGCATACCGCCGGAAAACTCGTGTGGGAATTGCCTTGCGCGAGTTGCTGCATCTGGCAAACCAGCTTCATCAAGCAAACCAGCAATGCGGTCTTCAACACTTGCTCCAATAACATACTTTTTGGCGATTTCCCAAGCTTTGTCGTCGTCTACGCCATACTTGATTAAATCGTCGGCAACGCGCCAACGAGTTTCGGAACCTGGAACCCACTCTTTTTTGTAGTATTCCATAGCTTCATTAAACTTTTCGGCATTTGTTTGCTCACTAAGACCAACCTGCGCCAAAGCTTGCTTTGCAGCGTTCAATAATGCGCTCAGTTCTTTAGAGCCAAGGAAGATTTCATCTTCATTGCTTTTGACTTCTACAGCGTCTCCTGCTAAAGCTTCTGCAAGTGCGGAGCGCTTCTCATGACTAACGTCAACGCCATTTGCAAGAAGAGCTTCTTTAACTTGAGTTCCAATTCGCCAAACAGGATTAAGGTTGCTCATAGGGTCTTGCGGAACCAATCCCATTGCTGTACCGCGCAAAGCCGCATAATCTTTAGGCTTTAGATTACTTATTTCTTGACCTTTAAGCTTAATAGAACCACCCGTAACGTGACCTGTTCCTGGAAGCAAGCCTAAAACCGCCATTGCAGAAGTTGACTTTCCAGAACCAGATTCACCCACGATTGCAACCCATTGACCTGGGTAAACGTTGAAGCTCGCATCGCGAACAGCGTGTACGGCTTTTTTAGAATCCGTTGTAAAGTCAACTTGAAGATTTTTAACTTCCAGCAAAGGACCCTGCTCGCGTTGCATTGCAAGGGTATCTACATTTTTACGTGTTGCTGTGTTCATAATCACTATTCCTCCACGCTAACTTACGCCTTACGGCTCTTTGGATCCAACGCATCTTTTACGGCGTCACCCATCATAATAAAGGCGAGAACAGTAATAGCGAGCGCAATAGACGGATAGAACAAAACTTCTGGATTTGTAGTAAGAACATTCCTAGCGGTAGAAATATCTACACCCCAGCTAACGGTCGTAGTTGGCAAACCAATACCAAGGAAGCTAAGTGTTGCTTCCAAAACAATGTAAGAACCAAGGGATGTTGTTCCTACAACAATGATTGGGGCCAGCGAGTTTGGAATAATATGACGGAAAAGATTACGCATTGGAGTTGAACCTAAAGCTGTAGAAGCCGTATTAAACTCAAGATTCTTGGATTCCATAACGGCACTTCTTGCGATTCGAGCAACGCCTACCCATCCAAAGAGAACCATAACAAACACGATTTTCCAAATCGACTTAGATGTGCGGAACATTTGCAAAACTACGATTGCACCCAACAGCATTGGTAGAGCCAGGAAGATATCGGTGATTCGGCTAAGAACCGCATCAATCCATCCGCCAAAGAATCCAGCCAAAGCTCCAATTAGCGAACCAACTAACACCACTAAAGCCGTTGCGAGCAAGCCAACGCTTAAAGATGTACGTGTTCCATATACAACTCGAGCGTAAATATCGCATCCTTGCATGTCGAATCCAAACGGATGTGCAGCAGAAGCTGGCTCAAGCGAATGCTCCAAAACACAGTAATTAGGATTGTGCTTTGTGAGAGCGCCTGGGAAGAGCGCAACAAAAATAATTGCAATAATCAAAATTGCAGAAACAATAAACAATGGATTTCTGCGCAAAGATCTCCAAGCATCAGCCCACATGCTTGTAGCTGGAGCAGATTCGTCTACAGAATCAACTTCTTGAAGAGGCGTATCGTCAAGAGGAGCAACATAGCGTTCCTGACCTGGCAATGTGTTGTAATTTGCATTATTTGTAATCAAATTATCTTCCATAATGTGCTCTCCTTACGCGTAACGAATGCGCGGATCTAGAGCCGCGTACAACATGTCAACAAGAAGATTGCTGACTACAAATATCAACATAAGAAGCGTAACTATAGAAACAACAAGGTTTCCTTCTCCCTTTAGAATTCCCTGATACGTAAGGAATCCAACGCCATGAATGTTGAAGATTGTTTCCGAAATCATTGCGCCGCCCATAAGAGCGCCCAAATCTTGACCTAAGAATGTAACAACAGGAATAAGCGAGTTACGCAAAATGTGTCGAACAATAACGGAACCTTCTTTTAAGCCCTTTGCACGAGCCGTGCGCACGTAATCAAGCGATATGTTTGACGAAATTTCCGACCTTGTAAGTCGAATAATATATGCCATTGAAACGGATCCAAGAACTATTGCAGGAAGAAGAAGATCGTAGAATCCAGGATCATTGCTTGCAGTAACAGGCATAATATGCCACTTAACACCAAACAAATATTGGCCAATAAAGCCAGTAACAAATGTTGGCACAGAAATAAGAAGAAGTGATACAACCAGGATTACGCTGTCGTACCACTTTCCTTTCTTTAAGCCAGAGATTATACCGAAAGCTACGCCGAACAAGGCTTCGAAAGCAAACGCCATCAACGCAAGCTTAATGGTTACTGGGAATGCGCGGCCAATCTCGTCAATTACTGGCTGACCAGCAAACGTATGACCAAAATCAAGAGTAAGCGCATTCTTTAAGAACAACAAATATTGAATAATAAATGGCTTATCCAAGTTATACTCGGCACGAATTTGCGCTTCTACAGCATGGTTAATTGGCTTATCGCCAAACATTGCTTTTACTGGATCTCCAGGCAAAGCAAACACCAAAGCGTATACCAACAATGTTGTGCCGAGAACCACAGGAATCATCTGCAAAACACGGCGCAGAACATATTTACCCATTGGTTTCTCCTTATATATTTACTTAAAAATTCGCATAGCACACACCCAACTTGTGGCTTGCATATTGATTTAACCCAACCTAAGTAAAAACACAAAGTGCTGCCTCGAACAGCGGATAGAATTTTGTAATTTTATTCGCCATTCGAAGGCAGCAGCACGTTTTTACATGCTATTAAATTATGGTTTATTTTTTAATAGCTACTTGATATTAATAGCTACTTGATTTTGATCTTTACTTGTGGAGCTTGTAGTAAAGTGGCATATTCTGCCAATCCATTACAAAGCCCTTCAAGCTTGGAACCATAACAGCCTTGGCGTTCGAGTAGAACAGTGGGACGTATGGAAGATCCTCAAGAAGAATCTCGTTAGCCTGCTGATAAAGCTTAGTTGCCTCAGCTGGCTGAGAAGAAGAAGCCTTCTTAAGCAAAGCATCGAACTTAGGATTCTTGTAATCAGCTTCGTTGGAACCATTGCCATCCGCAGCAACGGAAGCAAATTCCTGAGTCAAGTAATTTTCTGGGCTTGGGTAATCTGGCATCCAGCCTGCACGCCATGCACCCTTAACCTGACGCTGTTCGCATGCGTTACGGAACTCTTGGAATGTTGGAACTGGAGTGGTTTCGGCATTGATTCCAAGATGATTCTTAATGGAGTTTACAACTGCGTCGAACACAGACTTAGCGTTGCCATCGGCGTTGTAAGTAAAGGTAAGAGGACCATCATACTTAGAGATCTTATCTGCCTTTGCCCAAAGTTCCTTAGCCTTTGCGGCATTAAACTTAAGGTTTTCATGTCCCTTAAGATCTGCCTTGTAGCCTGGAGTCAAAGGAGAAGTGAACTCGTTTGCAGGAGATGCAGTGTTGTTAAGAACCTTCTTGATGATGGTTTCGCGGTCGATTGCCATAGAAACAGCTTGACGACGCAAGCGGCCTTCTTCGGTAGTTACATCGAAGTGCGGCAAGGATGCAGGAATACCAAACTGCTGGATTACAGAACCTGGACGGTTGTATGCCTTAACAGTGGTGTCCTTTTGGAAAGTCTTTGTTTCGGTATCTGGAATGTTATCGGTCATATCAAGATTGCCAGACTGAACATCGCGGTAAGCAGCGGTGCCGTCGGTGTAAATCTTAAAGGTAACGCCGTCATTCTGAGCCTTACGTGGGCCATCGTAATCTGGGTTCTTTACAACTTCAATCTGCTTGTTGTGATCCCAGGACTTAAAGAGGTATGGACCAGAAGAAACTGGCTTTTCGCCATAAGCCTTTGGATTCTTGTAGAAGGATTCTGGAAGAGGAGCGAATGCAAGGTAACCAACCTTAATAGCAAACACAGAATCTGGCTGGTTCAAATCAACAGTAAAGGTGTACTTGTCTACAACCTTCAAGCCAGAAAGCTGCTCGTCACCCTTAGTGTCATTCTTCTGCAAGTCTTCGTAGCCCTTAATTGTTTGGAAGAAGGAAGCGCACTTCTGAGCATTCTTAGCGTTTGCTACAAAGCTCCAAGCCTTAGTAAAGCTTTCTGCGGTGATTGGTGTTCCGTCGCTAAACTTCTTATCTTTTTTAAGCTTAACAGTGTACTGAGTTGCATCCGCGTTTGGAGTTACGCTCTCGGCATCTTCGTTTACCGTGTTGCCCTTTTCATCAAAAGTGACCAACGTGGAGTTGACCAATACAGCAGGACGAGCGCCAGCATTTTCGTTAATGTTTCCTGGAACAAGCTCGTTCTGAGGCTCGGAGTCGTTTACTGTAATAACAACCTTGCCACCATTTGTTTGAGCGGTCTTCGAGGCAGAAGAACCGCATCCACCGAGCAGCATAGCAACCGAGCACGCAGCTGCGGCAAAAAGTAATGCCTTATTCTTCATATGTTTTCTCCTAACGTTGGGTATGGCAGGATTCAATTAAATATCACGAAAAAGTCTCATTACAAGCTTTACAGGCTTTTACAGGCTTAATAAATAAAATCCACCTAGTATTTATTGCCAGATGGATTCTTTGCAAAGCCAATAAGGAGGCCTCTTCGTTGATTAAAATTCAATCATACGGATTTTATTAAACAACGCAAGCTAAAAGTCTAAATGTAAAATTTACTGTTATTTTGTCTATAAATCATAAAAACAACTATTATAATAGAAAAATATTAGATTAAATCGTATTTTATATGGTATTTTGCCAAGTCTTTTACATTTGTATAGATATTACAAAAATGTAAATTTGCACTAGAAATATGTAACAATCATGTTAAACGATGCAAAATATGCAACAAGATATTCAAATATTAATCAAAATAAAAGTGGTGTAAATTCGCACCCAAATGCACGAGTCTACACCACTTAATAAATAAAATCAAATGAATATTGAAATTATTTTTAAAATATTTTTATTATATTTTCACCTATTGGTAAATACTACTCAGCCTCGCTAGCCTGATGTTCCAAAGCCGCAGCAACCAATCCAGCAAACAGTGGATGAGGCTTAGTTGGTCGAGACTTAAATTCTGGATGAGCCTGAGTTGCCACATAGAATGGGTGAACTTCCTTTGGAAGCTCCACAAACTCAGTCAAATTACCATCTGGGCTTTGACCGCTAATACGCAAGCCGGCTTCACGCAAACGATCTTTATACGCCACGTTCACCTCATAACGGTGACGATGACGCTCAGTAACATGCGTAGTGCCGTAAAGCTCAGCAACAATAGAGCCTTCTTCAAGAGTTGCAGGGTAAGAACCGAGTCGCATTGTGTGACCCATATCTCCCTTACCGTCCACAATATCCTTCTGCTCTTCCATAGTCGCGATTACTGGATCGCCACAATCCTTCTCGAACTCTGTGGAATTAGCATCCTCAAGACCGAGAACGTGACGAGCGTACTCAATAACCATAGATTGCAAACCAAGGCAAAGACCAAGCGTTGGCAAACCATGCTCGCGAGCGTAACGCAAAGCGCCAATCTTACCTTCAATACCGCGAATTCCGAAGCCGCCTGGAATAACCATGCCATCCATTTGGTCAAGAGCCGCCGCCGCACCTTCTTGAGTTTCGCACTTGTCGGCAGCAACCCAGCGCACGTTAACCTTAGCCCAGTTTGCAAAACCGCCAGCCTTAATAGCCTCAGTAACAGAAAGATACGCATCTGGCAAATCAATGTACTTGCCAACAATTGCAATGTTTAGCTCATGCTTTGGATGATGAACGCGCTCAAGCAAATCTTCCCACTCGTTCCAATCAACATCGTGGAATGGAAGCTCAAGCTCACGCACAACGTAAGCATCCAAGCCCTCGTTGAACAAAATCTTCGGCACATCGTAAATGCTTGGAGCGTCAACGCAGTTCACAACGCCTTCAGCATCAACATCGCACATAAGCGAAATCTTGTCTTTAATGCCTTGATTAAGCGGACGATCCGAACGCAAAACAAGCGCGTCTGGAGAAATACCAAGAGATCGGAGCATCATCACAGAATGCTGAGTTGGCTTAGTCTTTAATTCGTGAGCTGCGGCTATATAAGGCACCAAAGAAACGTGCACAAACATGCAGTTTTCAGGACCTAAATCGCGACGAACTTCGCGAGCAGCCTCCAAAAATGGCTGGGACTCAATATCGCCAACCGTTCCACCGATTTCCGTAATAATCACGTCTACATCGTCGCTAGCCTGCGCGCGCATACGCGACTTAATTTCGCCAGTAATATGCGGAATAACCTGCACGCACTGACCCAAATATTCGCCAGCACGCTCCTTACGAAGCACAGACTGATAAATCTGACCAGTTGTAACATTCGCTTTTTGACTTAAGAAAACATCGAGGAATCGCTCGTAATGACCAATATCAAGATCTGTTTCTGCGCCGTCTTCTGTAACGTAAACCTCACCATGTTGGAATGGGTTCATTGTACCCGGGTCAACATTGATATAAGGATCGAGTTTTTGTTGTAAAACGTGAAGACCACGACTACGCAAAAGTCTGCCTAATGAAGATGCAGTAAGACCTTTTCCGAGGGACGAAACAACGCCACCAGTGACAAAAATATGCTTTGTAATATGCTCCTGAGAGTTACCATGTTTTCTTCTAACCATGGAACTCCATAGTATCTTCGAGCCTCGACTCGGAAGAATAATTGAAAAGTCAAATCAAATGAGCAACAGCCTCGAGCGCAAGCTTATATCCATACAGTCCCATGCCTGTAATAGTTCCAGTTGCAACAGGACTAATCACGCTTATTTTCCGGAAAGAATCGCGGGAAGAAGGATTAGAAATATGCACTTCCATTAGTGGCACTCCAGCATCCAAAACCATGTGCGCAGCATCCGCGAGCGCATAACTGTAGTGCGTAAAAGCAGCAGGATTCATAACTACTGGCGTATGAGTATCAGCAGCTTCGTGCATCCAATGAACCATTTGCGCTTCGTCGTCGCTTTGGCGAACTTCCACTTGTAAATTAAGCTCTTGTGCCCACTTTTTGCAAAGCGCACACAACGTTTCAAAATCTTGACTGCCATAAACGTCTGGCTGACGAACGCCTAATCGCCCCAAATTTGGGCCATTTACTACTAAAACTTTACGGATGTTTATAGCATTTTCTGCATCTACCATTTTCTAACCTCTAATCTTATTAAACGCATCTCGAATCGCCTCCAGCGGCGGATTATCTAAGTGAATCGGGTTTCCAATCCCGTCTAAAACAACAAATCGTAAGGTGTTGCCTCTAGCTTTTTTATCTTTATGCATCAAATCAAGAACCTTATTAAAAGCATCGTCACTGCTGCCGCCGCCATTCCAAGATATTGGCAATCCAAGTGATTTCAAAAGTGAACGATGATACTCAACGTCTTCTGGACTTAAATAGCCCAAAATTTGCGCAAGGCTCGCCGCAAAAACCATTCCCACAGCAACCGCGTTTCCATGACGCCAAGAAAAATGCTCGATTTGCTCAATCGCATGCCCTAAAGTATGCCCATAATTCAAAAACTCGCGCAAACCTTGTTCTTTTAAGTCGTTAGAAACGTGGTATGCCTTAACGCGCACGCTTTTTTCTATTAGATCGCAAACCATATCATTTAAATCTGCATCGTCTAAAATAGAAGGACCATCAACAGAGCGCAACTTGCTAGCATTTTGAGGATCTTCCAGAATTTTTAAGATGCTAGAATCGCCAATAAACCCTGATTTTGCAACTTCTCCAAGTCCTTCAACAAAAATATCGTTAGGAAGAGTAGAAAACGCGCAAGTATCTGCCAAAACGCCAGCAGGAGTGTAAAAACTACCAACCAAATTCTTGCCAGCTGCAGTATTTACACCAGTTTTCCCTCCAGTCGAAGCGTCTACCATTGCAAGAAGCGAAGTCGGGCAATTTACGTAGCGGATTCCACGCATCCAAGTAGAAGCAACAAATCCAGCTAAATCCGTAGCCGCTCCACCACCCAAGCCAACAATCGCGTCTGAACGCGTAAAACCAGCGTTTGCAAGGCGCGACCACACAAAATCCGCAACCTTAACAGTTTTACCAGCCTCTGCGTCTGGAATAAGAATATCGAAAACATCGTAGCCAGCTGCGCGCAAAATAGATCTTGCTTTATCGCTATGTCTTTGAACAGGCTGAGTGTGAATTAAAGCTACTCGAACAGGCTGTTTTCCAAGCATTTGAGGTAAAAGACTCATAGCGCCTGCGCCAATATGAACATCGTAATCTTCAATACCTTTACCATCTACATGAACGATTCGTTGCATAATCATATCTTTTACCTTTCTTGCGGCAGGTTTTGGCGTTAATCCGTAAACGCGAGCGTGTAAATTCGCCACTTTGCAAAACACAGGATCACGCTTATCAAACAAATCCATCCATCGTTTTGCGCCATCTTCGCCGCTTAACATAGGACGATTAGAATTCCAGCTTACGCGCTCAATTGCATCACTTGCATTTACTTGCAAATACACAACACGACCGCCTAGCTTTGTATATTTTCTTAAGACATCTTGCGTCTCCTTACGCATTGGAGCACCGCCACCTAGGGCGACTATTGGGGCGGATTGCTCAAAATCTGGGAAAATAGCATCTCTAACAATTTGAGTTTCAATATCTCTAAAAGACTCTTCGCCAAAATCCTTAAAATATTGAGCAATCGGCATATTGATTTTTTGCTCAATTAAATCGTCTGTATCTATAAAAGGAACATTCAAAATATGCGCTAATTCCTTGCCAACACGCGTTTTTCCAGCTGCAGGCATGCCGATTATAACGGCTAACGGCATTTGAGTTTGCGATACATCTTGCGAAATGTCTTTCAAAGAATCTCTAAGCGAATCTGGCAAGGAATCATGCAAAGAATCTTCTTCGCTCATCTCATATGCTCTTTCCAAGATTGAACGTAATTTATAGCATTTCTAGCGGTTTCTTCTAGCGAATCTCCACCAAACTTTTCTAACGCATACTTTGCAAGCGTTAATCGAACCATTGCTTCTGCAACTACTGAAGCGGCTGGAACTGCCGTAAAATCGGAGCGCTGATTAATCGCTTGAGCTGGCTTGCCAGTAAGCACATCTACAGTGCGTAATGCGCGAGGAATGGACGGAATTGGCTTCATTGCAGCGCGCACACGAATCGTCTCACCATTTGACATTCCACCTTCAATGCCACCAGCACGATTACTAAGTCGCGTGATTTTGCCATCTTCGCCTGTTACGATTTCGTCGTGAGCAACCGAGCCAGGGCGATTTGCTTCTTCGAAACCGTCTCCAATTTCCACGCCTTTAATAGCTTGGATTCCCATAAGCGCGCCTGCTAAAGCCGCATCCAAACGGCGATCCGACTCTACATACGTTCCAACTCCAGCAGGCATACCATAAGCAAGCACCTCCACTACGCCTCCAAGCGTATCCGCATTGGCTTTTGCTTCATCAATGCGAGCAACCATGCGAGCTTCGGCATCTTTATCTAGAGTACGAACTGGCGACGCATCCAACGCATCAACATCGTCTGGTGTTGGCAGGGGTAAACTTTTGTTAGCATATTCGCCGCCAATTCCAATAACATGCGCAACTGTTCGCACACCCAACGCCTGCTGCAAAAACGCATCAGCCACAGCACCTAAAGCCACGCGAGAAGCCGTTTCCCTCGCGCTCGAACGCTCCAAAACCTCGCGAGAATCATTAAAACCATACTTTCGCATGCCCGTTAAATCCGCATGCCCTGGGCGAGGGCGGCTTAAAATAGCATTTCTACCAGTTCGCTCAAGCTCATGATCCAAAGGATCCGCGCTCATCACTTCCACCCATTTTGGCCACTCACTATTTGCGATTTCTATAGCAATTGGAGACCCAAGAGTAACACCGTGGCGAACGCCTGTAAGCAAACGCACTTTGTCTTGCTCAAACTTCATTCGCGCTCCGCGACCATATCCAAGTCGTCTACGCGCAAGAGCAGAAACAATGTCTGCGCTAGTAATCTTAACTCCTGCTGGCACGCCTTCAATCATTGCCACCAGTGCTTCACCATGCGACTCCCCTGCCGTTTGCCATCTAAGCATGCCTTCTCCAATCGCGTTGTGCGTTATATTTATTGTTATACTTCTTGCACTTAATACTGTACTTTATTTTAAATCAATACTAGATTCTAAATTCTTTATTTTACTAACAACTAAGTATTGCTAATAATCTATGAAATAAATCGCAAAAAGCCTTTAACCACATTGAGTAAAATTTGTTGCAATGCAATTTTCGCTTATTTAGCATAATCAAATGAGTCAGTTTATTATAGCGTGTTTATTTGCAACACCAACGCTTGTATGCACGATTGCACTGTGCGCAACGGATTTAGTAAACCGCGTTGTGCCTAGACTTTGGGTTCTACTAGCTGCTTTTGCACAATCTGCAGCAAACCTTATTTTTTCGCTTATTACTTTTCATAATGTTAATTTTCTTTTGCGCGGATGGCTTTGTGCAGTAACAGTTTTTGCAATCTACGTTTTGACGCAAAAACTTTGTGTGCGCGGAGCACTTGGATTTGGCGATGTTACGTGCGCTTCTATGATTGCTCAAGCTTTGGCGCTATTTGGATTTGATTGCATAATCTACTGGTTTGCATTAGTTGGAATATTTGGATTAATTTGGATTTTAGTGTGGAAAATCTGCTCTAAAGTCTGCTTGCGATTTTTCCGCGTGCATCTTGTGCAAAATGAGCAAAATAAAATCCCGTTCGTACCCGTATTAGCTGCATCTTCCATAATCGCCGTTATGTTTTGCGGTTTCTGTTGCTCATTAAGTCTGTAGTGCGATTGCGCAACAACAAGCAAAGAAAACCGAACAGCTAGTTGGCGTTTTCGTTAGAACGCTTATACTCGTCGCGAATCTTCAAGAAATCATCGTAGTTATCCGCAAACTTAGTTTCGCCGGTCTTTAAGTTAGTGGTAACAAAATAAATCCATGATCCTTTTTCTGGATTAAGCGAAGCCAGAATAGCATTATCTCCAGGAATACTTATAGGAGTAGGCGGCAATCCTTTGCGAATCCTAGTGTTGTATGGATTACTTGCATCATCTAATTGTGTTTGCGTAAGGTTAATTGCCTTAATTCCAATACCGTAAGCAACCGTAGTGTCCATTCCCAAAGGCATGTCTTTAGCTAAACGGTTTAATATTACGCGCGAAACTTTACCATAGTATTCACGATTATTTACTTCCGCTTCCGCAATAGACGCAATTTTGAGAATATCTTGACGCAGTTTTCCTTTAGGAACTCCCAATGAATCAAGTTTCTGAATACGCTTATCTACCATTTTGGCAAGTATTTTAGTAGCAGATTTCATGGATTTTACGTTGTAAACTCCAGGCTCCAACCATCCTTCAAAACTTCCACCTGCTTCTGGCGGCAAAATCCCCGCTCCGTCTGTTTTTTGAATCGCGTTAAATTGAGCAATGTCAATTCCAGAGATTTGTGCAGCCTTACGAATAACGTCTGTTGATCGTTCTCCTGCTTTAACGTCTAAGAATCCGCCTGCTTTACTTTGATCTGAAAGAATATTTACAACATCAATTGAGTTCATATGCTTTTTGAGCGCATAAATTCCTGGGTATAAAATCTTGTTGTTCGCAGCAACAATATTAGAAAAAGTGGATTGTGACTTTACAACTTGCGCTTTAACAAGATTGTTCCCAACTTCTACAGATCCTTGACCTGGCTCTATCGTAAACTCAACGAATCCGTTTCCAGGTCCTGGCCAATCGTCCATAATCGTAGACTGATTGTTGGTTTTTATGTAAACCGCAACCCTATATAAGCCATATCCAAGAACAAATAGTATTGCAAAAATTAGCGTAAGAATAAACGCTATTATACGTTTTCTCTTACTTTTACGTCGTTTTTGTGCTTTTAAATCTTTGCGCGATTTTGGAGGCACAGGTGGATTAGGAGTTTCGTGACTCCACTTAGCGTTTCGATCGAAAAAATCGTCGATATTCTCAGTCATTAAACGCTTCCTCCCGCTTGGACTGCTGGTTACTATTTCACAGTGACATTATTTCAGAATAACATTATTTCACAATATTGTCGTAGCTATTGTCTGCTTTAATTATTTTTGCAATCATTCTTATAATCGTCAATCGCAGATTGCAAAATTAACACTGCTGACTGCTGATCAACCATAGGACGATGCTTCCTAGTAGAAAAATCTGCATCTAACAGTTGTTTATGCGCCGTAACAGTTGTTAGTCTCTCATCTTTCCAAACAACTTCTGGAATAAAATCGAGAGACCAATCTCCATAATCAAAAAGCGACTTCATTCTTTTGACTAAATTAGTACCCCAACGACGCGCTTTTTTAGCAGATTTTCCTTCAGTTCCGTCTAATTGCAAAGGAAGACCTATTACAACACGACTAACACTATTATCTTCGATAATGTTTAAAACATCTTCAATCGCATTAAACGAATCACCATAGGATTGAACATTCCCGGCAGGATGAGCGAAAGTGAGCTCAGGGTCGGAAAGAGCTGTTCCGACCCTTGCGTCACCTAAATCAATACCTAACCACACCATTTTTTGTGCCGCTTTTGGTAAAGATCGCATCGTTTTGTTTTAAGCGTGTAGCTACGCACTAGTCGAGCTTAGCCACTTCGCTCTTAACAGCCTCAAGCGCTTCGTCAATCTTAGAAGCGTCTGTGCCGCCGCCTTGAGCAAAGTCTGGCTTTCCGCCGCCACCGCCACCAAGCACCTTGGAAGCAGTACGAACAAGATCGCCAGCCTTAGCACCAAGACCACGTGCGGCGTCGTTAGTCGCCACCGCCACCATTGGACGATCCTCCTCATTCACGCCACACAGCGCCACAATCACAGGAGCATCCTCACCTAAGCGAGAACGAACATCAAGTGTTGTTTTGCGCAATGCATCGAAGGAACCAAAGTTTCCAACATTCTTTACAGCAAGCTTAACCGTTGCGCCACTTTGTTTAGCCGCCTCAACCAATTCTGGAACAGCATCATTAAGCTGAGACTCATACACCGAAGAAAGCTTGCGGTCTGAATCCTTCATCTTGTTGAGCAAAGACTCCAAGCGCTCAGCTAACTCATCTGGGCGTGCATTAACCATGCCAGCAAGTTGCGCCACCAAAGCGTGCTCACGAGCACCATATTCATACGCCTCTTCGCCGCACAATGCATCAATACGGCGTACACCAGAGCCAATGGAAGATTCCGAAAGAATGGTTACCATACCAATCTTTCCAGTGCTCTTAGCGTGAGTACCACCGCAAAGCTCGCGGCTCCAACCGTCGCCAATCTCAACAACTCGCACAATATCGCCGTACTTTTCGCCGAACAAGTGCATTGCTCCAAGCTTGAAAGCGTCATCGATTGGCATTTCCTTTGGAACAACCTGCAAATCGTCACGAATACGCTCGTTTACGCGAGCTTCTACACGGAGCAGCGCATCTTTATCAACAGCCTTTGGCCACTGGAAGTCAAAGCGCAAGCGGTCTGGATCAACTACAGAACCGCGCTGAGTTGCCTGTGGACCAAGCTCTTCGCGCAAAGCTTTGTGAAGAGTGTGAGTAGCGGTGTGGCTTCGAGCCAAAGCAGCCCTGCGAACCTGGTCAATATTGGTGTTTACTGGAGCACCAACACTAAGAGTACCTTCAGTAAGTCGGCAGCTGTGAACAATCAAATCCTTGATTGGTCGCTGAACGTCGTCAACTTCCAAAATTGCGCCGTCGTCGGAAATAATCTCACCCTGATCAGCAATCTGACCACCGCGCTCAGCATAGAATGGCGTGCGATCAAGAATAACTTCAACGTTTGCAGGAGCGCTAACGCTTTTAACAGCACCCTTACCGGCTTCAACAATTGCTAAAACGTTTGAACGGCTGGAGAAGTCAGTGTAACCGAGGAAGTCGATTGGCTTTTCAAGCTCCTTCTTAATGTCGTCGTAAACGCTAACATCCACATTGTGACGCTTCTTCAAAGCATCCGCGCGAGCGCGACCTTTCTGCTCGCTCATAAGCTCGCGGAACTTAGCTTCATCAACCTTAACACCCTGCTCAGCAGCCATCTCCAAAGTCAACTCGATTGGGAAGCCGTAAGTATCATGCAAAGTAAATGCGTCGGAACCACCAACAATAGGGTCATCCTTGTGTTCTTTCTTAGCTTTTTCAACAGCCAAGTCAAGAATAGTTGTGCCCTTTTCAAGAGTTCTGCGGAACGCGTCTTCTTCACCATATGCAGCTTCGCTAACCTCGTGGAAAGTGTTGTTAAGCTCTGGGTAGCTTGGTTCCATTGCAGCCTTAGAAACTGGGAACAAGGTTGGAAGTACTGGGTCCTGAACGCCGAGCATGCGCATTGCGCGAACAGTTCTGCGAAGAAGACGACGAAGCACGTATCCGCGTCCAACGTTACTTGGGCGCACACCATCACTCATAATCATCAAAGCGGAACGCACGTGATCTGCTACAACGCGGAAACGCACGTCAGCATCATTATTATCGCCGTACTTTACGCCGCTAAGCTTTTCTGCCGCTTCAATAACTGGGTAAACTTCGTCTGTTTCGTAAATATTTTCCTTACCTTGCATAAGGTAAGCCAAACGCTCCAAACCAGCGCCGGTATCGATATTCTTCTGGTCAAGCTCACCAACAATATGCAAATCAGTCTTGGACTTGACGTTATCTACCTGGAAGTTTTCGAAGACCAAATCCCAAATCTCAATGAAACGAGATTCATCAGCAGCAGGACCGCCATCCTTACCGTATTCTGGGCCGCGATCAACGTAAATCTCGGAGCATGGGCCGCCAGGGCCAGGGCCACCAGTAGTCCAGAAGTTATCTTCCATGCCGAAAACTTGCATGTGCTCTGGGTCGAAGCCTTCGTTCTTCCAAATTGCGCGAGCTTCATCATCGTCAGTATAAGTAGTTACCCAAAGCTTTTCCGGGTCAAATCCGTATCCGCCCTTATCTTGCGGAGTTGTTAAAAGCTCCCAAGCGTAGTGAATAGCTTCTTCCTTAAAATAATCACCAAACGAGAAGTTACCAACCATCTGGAAGAACGTGCCGTGACGAGTAGTCTTGCCGACTTCGTCAATATCAAGAGTACGAACGCACTTCTGGTTAGACGTCATTCTGCGAGAAGGAGGCGTTTGCTCTCCCAAAAGATAAGGTATGAATGGAACCATGCCTGCAATCGTGAAAAGCGTCGTTGGATTTGGTGAAATCAGCGATGCTGAAGGCACGACCATATGACCATGATTACCAAAGTAGTCAAGATAACGCTTTGCAATTTCTGCTGTGCGCATAGGTACGAACTCCTTGTGTTATATTAAAACGCCATGCAACAGGGCGGCACAAAAGAATATCATACCATCATGCTTTAAGGCGCGAGTCGCAGAATGATTAATCTGCAAGACCAATTTTTGATTATAAAACTTTACCTATAAAAACTTTAGTTATAAAAAACTTTCAAGACTTATTAGCAAGCTTATTTTATTTAGCATACTTATTAGCATACTTAGAATTAAGCTGCGACTCGTGAGTTTTTCTGCTGGAATTAAAATCCTTAAATAAAGACAAAATCGTGGTTAAAGTAAGATTCTTCGGATCTTTATCAAAGAAAAAATCTCCAACACTTTCTGGGAATTTTCCTTTAATATAAGCGCGAGCCTTAGTAACAGACATCACGCCTATTACTATTCCTATGCAAAGCCAGAATAAACGCTTAAACATCACTCCCCCTTAGACTCACTCGACTCACCAGAATTAGCTGCGTGGCGTGCAGAAGATTCTGAAAAATCCGTTGGAACTGTAGGCTTATTGAAGAACGCGTTAATAGTGTCCTTAAGAGCATATCCAGCTGCAGCAATCTTAATAATAGGTTTTCCAAGAAAAGCACCATACAAATCTGTAAGAGCACCAACATTAGTCGCAGTGGTGCGAGCAGCATCCGTAACAGCATTAACATCTTCTAAGGTTTTGTTTACTTGCTTTACTGTAGTAACAGACTCATCAATAGCAGGCAAAGCATGTTCACCTGATTCCTTAACGGTTTGAGCAATCTGATTAAACATCTTACCCAACCTAATCAGAGGATAAATCATAAAACCAGAAAGAACCGCAAACGAAATCGCGGCAATTAGAGCAGCTATGTCTCCAACGCTCATCGTAACCTCTTTCCTGCTGTTTTTACGCGCGACCAACCCACGCAATGTATTTAAAAGATTAACGAAGAGTCAAGACTCTTCGAGTAAACCACTAACACATATCTTTCTTAATATATCAACACTAATATATCAATATATAAAAGTAGATTTACAGTACGATCTACTCGTTGTAACCCTTAATAGTTATAGCCTGATCAAGCGGCTTAGAAGTGTCAAAATCTAAACGAGTCACACTACCATTTTGCGGACGCTCACTCAAATCGTAACCAGCAGGCGCAAAACGATGCATAAGACTTAAAAGCGTGTTCCCGTGAGATATTTGCAAAACACTATCTCCATCTTTTAACACTGGATTGCTGGCGATTATTTTAAAACCGCCCTCAACACGCTTCCAATACTCAATATCCGACTCAGCATCGTGGAATGGATCCGCCTCTTTGAGCATATCTCGGGTAGCCGAAAGCCCAAACTTTTCAACGATTTCATTATATGTTTTTGCTCCGTGAGGAGCACCTGCTGCCCACCAAGCCATATTCATGTCTTGTCCTTCAAAATATCCGTAGCATTGCTCACGAAAATGCATATCGCTTATGAGTTGTGGTCGAGCATGAGTGTGTTTTTCGTTTTCGCTTAAAATACGCTCAGCAGTGATTTGAGCACGAGTTGTATCTGAACAATATGCTGCAGCAAAAATGACATTAGCTAATTTTTCTGCTGCACGATCTGCGTCTGCAAGTCCTTTATCGGTAAGAGGAGAATTTGACCAACCTTGAAGACGATTGTAGCAATTAAACATGGTTTGACCATGACGAACTAAATAAAGATGCAGCAACATAACTTAATCATCTCACTTTTAATAAATTGTTCTACACAATGTTTTATACAATGCTTTATACAATGCTTTATACAATGCTTTAAACAATGCTTCACACAGTGCTTCACACAAATTGACTTTGTTATTTGTTTAATCAGACTAATACAGGTCAGACTAATCTAAATCAACATCGCCTAATTCTTGGAACCTACTTGCAATCAGCTCTGGCGTTGTATCAGAAATCCAAGATGCCATCCCAGCTTCCGACCCAGCCAAATACTTGATTTTGTTAGCATCTCGCATAAACGAGAAGAATTGTAAATTAAGACGATAATGCGCACGACGAGAATCATGCACAGGAGCCTGATGCCATGCTGCAACATAAGGCAAATCAACAAATTCGCTAGAATTTGCAGCACTAATACCAGAAGATAAGTCGAAAGCAGCCGAACCTGCAAACGATTTAGTACTAGAGTCGCCATTAAAACCAAAGAACTTATTAGCACGTCTAAGAAGTGTTATATAAATTTGTGCCAAATCCCAACGCTCTTGGTCGTCAAGCTGATCCAAAGTAAGAACATCACGAACAGGAGCAACATGCACTTCTAGAGGCCAACGCGCTGCTGCTGGAACATACGCAACCCAACTATGATTATGCATAATCACACGCTTTTTAGCCTCAATCTCCGAATTCATCAAATCCTTAAGAAGATTACTGCCAGTGCGCTCAAAATAAGCCTCCGTGTGGCGCAACTCCTGCTCCAATCTAGGAGCAATAAACGGATAAGCGTAAATCTGACCGTGAGGATGATTCAAAGTCACACCAATTTGGCTGCCGTGATTTTCAAAAGGATAAATCTGCTTAATGCCATCAATTTGGCTAATTTCCGCGGTTCTAAACGCCCAGGCTTCAACAATCGTACGCATGCGCAAAACAGAAAGATTAGCTGGAAGCATGTTTTCGTTGGAACTAAAGCAAATCACCTCACAACGACCAGCTGCAGGAGCCTGCTTCCACAGCGGATTGCCGTCAACGTAGGTTGTTGTGTTTGGCACTCCTGCAACCTGAGCCATAGCTGGATAACGGTTTTCAAAAACAACAACGTCGTAGTCTTCGTCTGGAATTTCACCATCTTGATACTCAGATTCTGGCTTTCTACCAGCGAATGGGTCGATTCTTGATTGCTGATTACTATCACTATTTAAGCTATCACTATTTGAACTCTCTCTAAGAACAGGGGCTGGTCGTTTTGCCCACAGCCTAGACATAGGAATCCAGTCTCCTGTAAGCGGATCCTGACGCATTTGCGGAACTTCGCTAGGAACCTCATTACCTTCGCTATCAAAATGAGATGTAAAGCGATACGCCAACTTTCTAGGGTCGATCAGCTCCCTTGTTTTGTGCCCGCTAACATATTCTGGGTTGTCGTCGATGTAGAAAAAGTCACGACCGTCGGAAAGCTTTGTTGCCGTAATACGAATATGCTCACGTGCGTATGTTCCTGGACGATACAACTTATACGGATACTCTCCACCGAAATCTCGAATAGGAGTTTGAACAGTCGGAATTTGTTGCGTTTGGTAGAAGGAATTATCTCCTATCGAAGAATGCATTGGTGACTGTAATCCTTGGTATGAGTCCGAATGCATAGTGGATTGCGCAGACTGCACGTTTTCAGCCGCCTCTTCTTCTGCTTGAGCTACAAGACTACTCAGCGAAGAATCTCCAACACCCGTGCTGGTTATTTTGTTAATAACCGAGTGGTTTGCGCCGCCAGCCTTGTTCCTAGCGCGAATTGCATTAATGTCTATTGCATCAAAAGCATCTGTGTCTTCCAAGCTTTTTTCAACTTGACGCTCATCTGCCTTCTTATGCGTAGTGCCGTCTTCATCAATTTCAAATCCTGCTGCAGCGCCACCTTCAAATCCACCACCAGGACCAGCGAAACCAGCTGTTGTTGGAATATTGTGAAGTCCTGCAACTTTTTTAGGCTTTTCCACAAAATCATCCCCTTCAAAAACGTTATTGCTTAACACGTCTTTTGCGTCTCTTACATCTTCTGCATCTTCTGCATACTGTGCGTTGTGCGCAGTCATATATTGCTGTGCTTCTTGCACCGCTTTCACATCTTCTTCATTGCTAATTTGAGACATCTTTGACTCCATCGTCTCTTTATTCTTCTTTATCTTCTTTTATTTTCGTATAACTTCTTATTCTTGTATCTTCTTACTTACAACGCTTACTAGACGCTCAGTTATCTATTATATATTTTCTGATTCAACACTCGCAGAATGTTATATTTTGTAATATAACGAATATTATTGTGAATAATTATATATGATTTTGTTTTTTTATTAAACTGTTTTGTTACAAAATGTACGGTTGCTGGCGACTAATCCCAAACAAAAGTTAATGTGCACCAACATGTAACCAACTTTTACGTAGTTCATACTGATTTTATACAAATGCACTACGATTCGTGCAGTATTTTCCGCACTTTGTAGCTCTAAACAGCGTGTTGAACAACAAAATGCGGAAAAACTTCCGCACTTTGTAGTCCAACACACCAATCAGAACTACAAAACACGGGAAGAATAGCAAATAAAACGCATTGACCCCCACTATGCAATGCACAGCAGGGGTCAAGCGGTATGTCCTTAAGAATGAAATCCAGAATTTAGCGAGCGTAGTACTCGACGACGTACTGGATGTTGACTTCAACTGGAATCTGATCGACTTCCGGCTTACGAGTCAAAGTAGCCTTCAAAGAGGCAAGATTCACATCGAGGTAACCAGGAACTGCTGGCAAAACGTCACGATGAACGCCTTCAGCAGCCATCTGGAATGGCACCATTGTCTGGCTCTTAGCGCGAACCTGAATGGTCTGGCCTGGCTTAACACGGTAGGATGGGCGATCAACAAGATTGCCATCTACCAAAATGTGACGATGCACAACAAACTGGCGAGCCTGAGCGGTTGTGCGAGCAAAGCCTGCGCGCAAAACTAAAGCGTCAAGACGGGTTTCCAAATCGGTGAGCATTGCGTCACCAGTCTGACCTGCAGTGTGCGTACCCTTTTCGTAAGCTGCACGAAGCTGCTTCTCGGAAAGACCGTACTGAGCGCGAAGACGCTGCTTCTCGCGAAGACGTACTGCGTAATCGGACTCGGTACGACGACGAGTGCGGCCGTGCTCACCTGGAGCATATGGACGCTTCTCGAAAATACGCTGAGCCTTTGGGGTCAAAGCGATGCCGAGGGCGCGAGAAAGACGCACCTGACGGCGAGAACGCTGAATATTAGTCATTACTAATCCTTTATTCTGTCGTTATCTGAACGGAACGTGAACCAAACATTTACGATTGTTCACGCTGAGCCGGCCTCTCCAGTGCTTCTTCGTGCTAACACACGAACGCGAAAGCATTAAAACGCTGAAATAACGCCATAATTCTTGCGCGCCGACCCACTGATGGGCTAAGGCTCCAGATAATGCCTACAAAAAATAGGCATCGTTCCTTATACTACTCCGCGCCGTAGATACTCGCGCTCACATCAACGTCATCTTTTGCACGAAGTATGCCAGAGTCCATTGTGTAAACACTGTTAGCGCTTGCAGCAACCGATTCATCGTGAGTAACGACTAAAACAGCCGCGCCAGAATCCGCACAATCGCGCAGCAGAGACACCACAGTTTGAGTGTTTTGCGAATCCAAATCGCCCGTAGGCTCATCCAACAGCAGTAAACGTGGGTTGTTAATCAAAGAGCGCGCAATCATAACGCGTCTCATTTCTCCGCCAGAAAGCTCACGTGGATAACAATGCGCAAGATCGTCCACGTTAAGTCGCTTAAGCAAATCCATAGCGAAGGAAGTCACATTCACACAATCTTCTGGATGAAGTTTTTCCGCTGAATCGCCTATTCGCTTAGAAGAAGCATCAAAAATCTTAACAGGCAAAATAACGTTATTTATCACATTCAAATTAGCAAGCAGCGTCTGCGATTGCGTAACAAAACCAATGTTTTTTGCGCGAATCGCAGAAATTTGCTCGTCGCTTATAGAAGGCAGTGAAATATTGCATCCAAAAATCGTAACGTTTCCACGCGTCGGCTTTAAAAGACCTGCAATCATGTTTAAAAGAGTAGATTTTCCATTGCCAGACTTGCCCACAATCGCAACAAAGTCGCCAGCTTTAAGCGAAAAATTAACATTGTCTACAGCAATAAACTTCCTATTTTTGCGTTTAAATTCGCGAGTGACATTTTTAAGATTTACTACTAAATCGTTACTAACAACTTTATTCGCCATTTTATTCGCCATCTCTTAAAGTCAAATACGCTTCCCTGCTTGCGATTCGCCCCACAATAATCGCAGAAGTTACCAAAACACTAGCGAGCGAAAACGCTACGGAAACTACCGCAAGCGAGCACACAAACCAAACATTCGACTCCAAGTACGGCAGTTGCAACTGTTGAGAAATAACAACATTATATGGGAACAAAATAAGCGAAGCAAAAGCAACGCCAATCACGCCTCCGCCAAAACCAATCGCAGACGATTCACGCGCAACCATCTTTAGAAGCATGCGCCTATTTGCACCAAGAATCCTCAATGAAGCAAATTCCCTCTTGCGCTCCGATGTAGAAGACGCAAAAACGCACACAAGAATCAACACACCCACAAGCCAAAACGCAAGAATGCCAAGAAAAATCGCCTTATTTAGCACCTCTAAGCTCTTTTTAGTCTGCTCGGTAATTCCGCCTGGAAAGACAACTCCAAGGCTTTTAATTCCGCTAGTTTTACGAATATTTTCCGCAACTTTTTGAGCGCTAAAACCCTTGCTCACTTTTACAAGAACAGCGCTAACTGCCTTGCGCGCGTATTTTGCAGGAATCGCAGTGTGCCCAACTTTAGAAGAATATTTAATAACCGCTGGAATCGTGTCTCTGTTTACAAACACTGAGTTGTCTAGGCTAGTGCCCGTTTTAGCAAGTTGCGCAACAATCGGCCATTCGTGCCCATACAAGCGAACCGTGTTTTTGTAAGACACAAGCACGTTTGCGCCTGCAATCATCTGCCCTTTTTTAAGCTCGCTTTTGTGTTGCGAATAAATCCATGGCGCGATTACAAAGTCACTCGTAGGGTCAAAACCTATGATTTGCAACTTTTCTGCGCAGCATCCAGCAGATAGAGAAGATATGTAAGTTTGTACGCTTGCTTTTTCAACGCCTTTTGATTTTCGCACAAAATCCTCAATATTGTTCGTAAAGTAAAACGTGCTCGATCCGCCATTAGTTAGCAACGCTTCCGCACGATTGTAAGTGTTTTGCGGAATAACCATAATATCCGCGCCAAGGCGAGCGCGCATACTACTTAAACCATTAGAAAGATTAAGGGAGATTAGCGAGCCGCCAAAAAACACTGCAGCTAAGCACGCGGAAACCACAATTAACGCGGCGGTTCTAAGCGGCTTTTGCTTTAGGTTTTCTAGCGGCAATCGCTTTAATGTAATAGTGTGCATAGTAAATTACTTAGATGCGCACTAGCAAGCAGATTTAGTGTCAAGATACACGCTAACGGATGCAAACACCAACGCTAGTACAGATAGCACAATCAACGTTGGACGCATAACAGATGCGCAATGCATCATTGGACTTTTGCAAACACCAATAAGGAATGTTGTAGTAGCGATCATAAACAGAGAGTTAACGATTACAGCAATATTTAAGCCAGCACGAACGTGTTCTTTAACAAATAGCGCAATAATGCCTAGAATTGCAATAACTACGCCAATTCCAATAGCCACGCGGCTGGTGTAGTAGCATGCCATAGGTTGCATCATCATAGGCATTTTTTGCATTTTATGCATGCCTCCAGTTGAGCATGGTTTTGCAAATGTCAATGGCGCTATAGCAATAAGAATTCCAAAAATAATTGCATGAAGCGATGCGAATAATTTGTTTTTCATAATAAATACCTCATTAAATCTAGTTATTATTTTTTAGTGTTGCTTTTTAACGCAACACGCTTTACGGCACTTACGTTTGTAAGCGCCACGCCTTTTAAAATCTCTTTATAAATACAATCGCAATGTTTAAGAGCTTAATCGACTTACTCTTGAGTCACGAATCTTACACATTTGCGGTTTCGTCTACTTCTATATTTTTCCTACTTTTATATTTTTTCGTATAGCTTAATAGAAAACAAGTCTTGAATATTTTGTTTTAGTGTATATAATCGCGCACTAGTTATAACAATATTACAATTGACAATTTAAAGTAATCTTCAATAGGATTTCATTATTTTAAGTGCAACATTTATAAAACAAAAAATTTTACAATTTTACAATTTCTCAATTGGTGCAACTCTTAACATGAGTCTTTTTACACCATCCGAACCAAAGTCAACTGTAATAATTGAGTTTCTTCCCTTGTCTTGCGTTTTAAGAACAGTTCCAAGACCGTAAGTGTCGTGCGAAATTTTATCACCTTCGTGGAAATCGTTGATGTTTAAGTGATTGTCTTTTTCTTGCAAACCTTGTTTTTTGTAAGACAATGATGATGAAGATGACTGCAAATTTGAAGTGAATGATTGATGCTGGTATGATGCACTCGATTTTCTGGCGATGCGAGTGGTGACTTTTCCAGACTTTGAACCATACGACTTGCCATATGAGCTGCCATATGAATTAGAGCCATAAGACTTTGAGCCATACGACTTGCCATAATGCGATTTTCTGTAACTCGATCCGCCGTAAGTGGTGTACGAATCGTCGTCCCAACCGCCATCGCTTCCAAAATCACTGTCAAAATCGCGGTCAAAATCACTGCCCGCTCCCCTAAGCCCAGCACGCATAACATCTGCTTCCTTGCGCTTCCAAGAAATCAAATCGGCAGGAATCTCGTCCAAAAACTGGCTTTGGATCATTTCCGCTGACTTGCCCCATTGCGATCTCTCAGCCGCCCAAGTGACGTACAAAATCTTCTTAGCGCGAGTTATGCCAACGTATGCAAGACGACGCTCCTCGCAAAGCTCCTTTTGATTGTCAACACAGCGCGAATGAGGAAAAGTGCCCTGCTCCATTCCAGTCAAAAACACAACAGGATATTCCAAACCTTTAGCCGTGTGAAGTGTCATAAGCGTAACTTTTCCAGTATCTTCGCCCTGGTCTGGAAGCTGATCAGAATCCGCAACCAAAGCCGTAGTCTCCAAAAAACCAGCGACATTAGCATCAGGCGTATTCTGCTCATACTCGGCTGCAACAGATTGTAATTGAGACAAGTTATCTACTCTAAATTCGTCTTGAGGGTCCTTAGACTCTCGCAAATCCTGCAACAATCCGCTCTCGTTAAGCACGTTCTCCACAACCTTAGAAGGCTTGGAATCGTTAGCTTTCATAAAGTCAATAAGCGAAGTCATAAGATCCCTAAAACTCTTAAGCGCATTAAAAGTTCTAGATGAAATACCAATTTGTTCTGCAATCTTATCTATTTGACTAAGAGCAGACCAAAAACTTATAGAATTTTCTTTTGCATAAGACGTAATCTGCGACTCAGCACGCGCACCAAGACCACGCTTCGGAACGTTTAAAATGCGGCGCATATTGACATCGTCATCAGGGTTTGCAATCGACTGCAAGTAAGCAAGCGCATCTTTGACTTCGCGACGCTCATAGAACTTAGTTCCGCCAACAAGTTGATAAGGCAAGCCCGACTTAATAAGCGCATCTTCTAAGCTACGCGATTGCGAATTTGCGCGATACATAATCGCAATATCTGAATAGTTTACGCCATCTTCGCCTGCCAAACGCGCGATTTCTTGAGCAACCCAAGAAGCCTCACCTTGCGCGTTATCTGCTACATAACCGACAATCGGCGAACCTTTGCCTAAAGATGTCCACAACTTTTTAGGTTTTCGATTAGCGTTGTTGGAGATCACAGCATTTGCAGCATCCAAAATGGTTTGCGTAGAGCGATAATTCTGCTCCAACATAATTGTTGTAGCGCTTGGAAAATCCTGCTCAAAGTCTTGAATATTGCGAATATCTGCACCGCGGAAAGCGTAAATTGACTGGTCGGAATCGCCAACAACCGTGATTGAAGATTGCGGAAGTTGAGTGGAATCTGGTGAAACAGTGGAATCAGTGGAATAATCATCCACACCTGCAAGCTCACGAATCAACACGTATTGCGCGTGATTGGTATCCTGATATTCGTCAACCAAAATGTAACGGAACTTTCGCTTGTAATACGCGCTAACTTGCGGATTTTGGCGCAAAAGCTTAACCGTTAACATAATCAAATCGTCAAAATCAACAGCATTCGAAACGCTAAGCCTATTTTGATACTCCGCGTAAACAGCAGCATAAAGCGCATCAGCATTGCCAGCAGCATTAAAGCTAGATGCACCAGATACAGACGCGCCTGGCTTATAATCTGGTGCGTAATTTTTAAGATTTTCCTGCCAAGTAACCAAATTATTTTTAAACTCAGATATCTTAGACAATAAAAGTTTAGGAGTAAACTTTTTAATATCAATATTCAATTCGGATGCGATTATTTTAACAAGACGCTCACAATCGGAAGAATCGTAGATAGAAAAACCTGATTTTAAGCCGATTGAATCGCCATGAGCGCGAAGAATTTTAACGCAAGCGGAATGGAAAGTGGAAACCCACATGCTCTTTGCACTATTGCCTATTAAGCTCGCCAAGCGCTCGCGCATCTCCGCAGCCGCTTTATTTGTAAACGTGATTGCAAGAATTTGGCTCGGCCACGCCTTGCGATTAGCCAAAATCCACGCGATTCGGCGCGTAAGAACACGCGTTTTGCCGCTGCCTGCGCCAGCTCCGATTAAAAGCGCTGGGCCAGTGTATTGAACAGCCTTGGATTGCTGTGGATTTAAGCCTTCTAAAAGCGATTGTGGGTTGATTTCAGGAATGTTGGAAGATTGTGCGGATGTTTGAGCGTATTGGGCAGCGGCAGAAGATTGAGCTGTTTGGGAAGATTGTACGGAATTTGAATATTTTGCGGAAAAATCGCCAGCAACCGTAGAAGCAGAAACTTCGCTCGTCATATCTTTATTAATAGGTGCATCGCTAATAGGAGCATTGCTAATAGAAGCATCGCTCTGCTCGTCGGCATCTTCTGGATTGCCAAACAAATCAAAATCGTAACCGTACTTGCTCAAAAGCCCCTCACTCCCGTGTTCCAAATCGCAAAAATTAAACTCTAACCAATTTTAACGAACGGCAGCCAAACACAAATCGTGCGTTTTGCACGGCGACGATTTCGAGCTACAAAATACGGAATCACCTTCCGCTTTTTGTAGTCCAACACGCCACGAATCGCTACAAAACCCGTCGTCTTTTTCCGCTTTTTGTTGTTCAACACGCTGCCCAGAGCTACAAAATGCGCGGGCGCTACGGCAGGTTGGCGCGCAAAATGAGTCAAAGCGGGGGGTAAGCTATACAGATACCGCTGCACACGCAAAACACGGCGCAATTTGAAAGGAATAATCGTGCAAGAACTTGAAGAACGTATCCAAAAAGAAGGCATTGTTAAGCCAGGAAATGTTTTGAAAGTTGACGCATTCCTTAACCACCAGTGCGATTGCGCGCTTTTTGACGCAATGGGAGCTGCATGGGCGCAGCATTTTAAAAACACGCAAATCAACAAAATCCTAACAATCGAGTCTTCGGGAATCGGAATCGCGTGCGTTGCTGCGCGTCATTTTGGCAACGTTCCAGTGGTTTTTGCAAAGAAAGCGCAATCAATCAACTTGGATGGCGATCAATACGTGTCTACCGTATTCTCGTTCACAAAGCAACGCGAATTCCCTGTAATTGTGTCTAGAAAATATTTGAGCGCAGACGACCGCGTTTTAATTTTGGACGATTTTTTGGCTAATGGCAAAGCTTTGCAAGGGTTGATTGACATTTGCGATCACGCTGGAGCCACGGTTGCTGGCATTGGCATTGCGATTGAAAAAGGCTTCCAAGGCGGCGGAGATGCGTTGCGCGAAGCTGGATATGACTTGGATTCGCTGGCGATTGTGGAGTCGATGGATCCTAACGATGGGTCAATCACCTTCCGCCAATAGCCAAGTCAATATGATTGTGCGCAAATTGTGAAAAAATTAAACATAATTCTTCACAAATCGCAATTTTGCGTAAAAATACGATAAAGTAGTTCGGTTGGTGTTTGAAACCTATTACTCTAAATGTGCTAGCTTTCAACATGCAATTTTTAATAATTTTCAATAAGATAGCTTGATCAAGATAGCTTTAATCGGCTAGTTTTCAACTGATTGGCGGCTAAACGTATGAGTGATGTTGTGATTGTAAGCGCAGCGCGCACACCGATAGGAAAATTCGGAGGCGCGTTGAAATCGCTCACATCTGTTGAGTTAGGAACAATCGCAGCAAAAGCCGCAATCGAACGCGCAAAAATCAGTCCAAAATCTGTAGATCAAGCAATTTTTGGCAACGTACTTCAAGCAGGCAGCGGTCAAAACGTTGCGCGCCAAATCGCGCTTAGCTCGGGGCTTGACGAGTCAAGTTGCGCAATGACAATCAACGAAGTTTGCGGATCTGGTCTTAAAGCCATTCGCCTTGCGCAATCTGCGATTTGCATGGGAGATGCAAAAGTGGTAGTTGCTGGAGGCACGGAAAGCATGAGCAACGTGCCGTTTTACGCGCAAAACGTGCGATTTGGTGGCCTTCGCTACGGCAACAGCGCACTGGTTGATGGACTAAAAAAAGACGGACTTTGTGACGCTTTTACTGGCAAAGAAATGGGAGTTACTGCCGAAAACGTGGCCGCGAAGTTTGGCATAACGCGCAAGCAGCAAGACGCTTTTGCGTTAAAATCGCACCAGAAAGCCGTTTTCGCGCAAAATAACGGCGATTTTGACGCGGAGATTGCACCCGTGCAGCTTTTGGACGGAACTGTGATTAACAGAGACGAGCATCCGCGCGCCAACACTTCTATAGAGAAACTTTCTAAGCTTAAAACGTTGTTTGAGGCGGATTTTGACAGGTGCGAAACTGGTGGAATGCGCGAGGCAGATGAAACTCGCGAGGCGTATTCTGGAGCAAAACACTCTCCTACTGTAACAGCCGGAAACGCAAGCGGCATAAACGACGGCGCAGCAGCACTCGTCTTAATGAGCAAAGACTACGCAATCGCGCACGGAATCGACTATTTGGCAGAAATCGTAGGATTTGCAGAAGGTGGAATCAGTCCAGACCTTATGGGCTACGCGCCAAAACACGTTATGGAACGCATGCTAAAAAACACGGGCTACACCGTTGAAAACATTGACCTTTTTGAGATTAACGAAGCGTTTGCCGCACAAAGCATAGCCGTGTGCCAGCAGCTGAACATCAACGAAAGCAAACTGAACATAAGAGGCGGCGCGATTGCGCTCGGGCATCCTTTGGGCGCTAGCGGAGCCAGGATTTTAACAACACTTCTTTACGCACTTAGAGACAATCACATGCAAAACGGTGTTGCAGCTCTGTGCGTGGGAGGCGGAATTGGAGTGAGCATGCAAGTTAGGATGCGAAAGTAGACGTGTGATAGACGTGCACGTGTTGTGACACGCGCGAAGTAAGTCGCAGAACGCATACGGAGTGTTGTGATACGCGCGGTTGCTGGCGGTGAATGTGGCGGTTGCCGGCGACTTGAATAGCGTCAATAGCGTCAAAGCAACATTGCAAAAGTGAAAATCGCGAAAATGACGTCAAAAAAAAATGGAGAAACATGGCAGCTTTTCGAGAATTAAGCGTAGAACAGCGCATAAAAACGCTGGAATCAGAAGGCACGCTTAGCGGCGATTACACGCAACTTCTGCTCGCACAACTCGCGCAAAGCAGCGAAACAAACATTCCTGCAAGCGTTGCAAACAGCATGATCGAAAACCAAATCGGGCGATTCAGCCTGCCAGTAGGCGTTGTGCGCGGCCTAAAAGTAAACGGAGTTATGCAAAACGTGCTGATGGCTACAGAAGAGCCATCCGTAATCGCTGCCGCATGCAACGGTGCAAAAATCGCAGCAAAAAGCCTAGAAAACGGCGTTGTAGCACACAGCGCACATTACGTTACGCGCGCACAAATAGTTTTTGAAGACGCGGACGGAAGCGTAGCCAAAAAACTAGATAGCATAATGCGTAATGAGTCAAAACGCACGGCGATTAGTGAGGTTGCGCGCTCCGCACACCCATCAATATACCAACGCGGCGGCGGATTAGAACGCGCGCAGGCGGCGGCGTTAACAGGCTTCGCCAAGCTAACACTAGACATAAACGCATGCGACGCAATGGGAGCAAACATAGCAAACACCATTGGCGAAGCTGTTAAAACCCAGCTGGAAAGCTGGGTTGGACGCAAGGCGCTGGTGGCAATTCTTGCCAACTCCAGCCGCGCGGCAACAGTCGCCGAAGTGCGCATACCCGTAGAAGCGCTTGTGACTAGCGCAAAAACAGCCGCGGCTGGAGATGCCGACGGCATGCGCCTTGCGCGCCGCATCGCCGCCTTAAGCTCCCTGGCCGCCGTAGACGCGGAGCGTGCTGCAACCCACAACAAAGGAATCCTAAATGGAATAGTTGCAGCAGCACTCGTATCTGGCAACGACACGCGCGCATTACAAGCCGCCGCACACGAATGGGCAGCAAAATCTGGTCGTTACATGCCTCTTTCAACCTGGACCTTGCAAAATTCAGGTCAAATCCTTTACGGTCGCATCGAAATCCCGTTGCAAATCGGCACAGTGGGCGGCGCAATCGCCTCGCTCCCAATGTCAAAAGTCGCGCTGCAAGTTTCTAAAGTCAATAACGCCAATGATTTCCGTAACGTTCTAGCAGCCGTAGGACTCGTGCAAAACCTGGCGGCTCTTCGCGCACTCGCAGGTCCTGGAATCCAAGCTGGTCACATGCGCCTTCAAGCCGCAAATATCGCTATAGCATCTGGAGCGCGCGGAGACGAAATTCAAAAAGTTGTGCACGCGCTTCTAAACGAAAATTCTTCCGATTTAAACACGAATTCTGCAAGGATGATTCTTGATAATTTGCGAAAAGACAAAAATACTTAGAGTTTAAAATGATAATTACACGTGTTACTCGGTTAACTGCGACTTCCTTCTGTTTGGGATAAGTCGCCAGCAACCACGCCGTAAAATTTACACCACTAAAATCGTCCTTAAAAAAAATCGCCTTAAAAAAAAAATAGGAAATCATGAGCAATACTTCAAAAAACACGCCAAAAGTCGGAATCGACCGCATAACTTTCGCAACCCCAAATTGCTATCTAAGCATGCGCGACCTTGCGATTGAGCGCGGAATAGACCCGAACAAATTCACAATCGGAATCGGTCAAAGCCAACAGGCAGTGCCACCAAACCACCAAGACATCGTAACACTTGGCGCTCAAGCTGCTCTGCCGCTTATGCAGTACATCGACAGCAACCGCCTCAAAATGGTGATCGTTGGCACAGAAAGCGGCGTCGACGCCAGCAAATCCAGCGCGCTTTATATTCACAAACTTCTAAACCTTAGCTCGTGGGTGCGCTGCGTGGAAGTAAAAGAAGCGTGTTATGGCGGAACTGCGGCGCTTATGATGGCTCGTGACTACGTTTTGACGCATCCTGGCGCGCAAGTTTTGGTGATTGCTGCAGACATTGCGCGCTACGGCGTTGGCACTCCTGGCGAGGTGACGCAAGGCGCTGGTGCTGTGGCGATGCTTGTAAGCGAGAATCCACACGTGTTGCAAATCAACGACGACAGCGTTGTAAAATCGGCGGAAATCCAGGATTTTTGGCGTCCCGTATATCAAAGCACGGCGTTGGCTCGCGGAAAGTTTTCAACCGAACAATACATTCGCATGTTCTGCGACGTGTGGCAGCGGTACAGTGCGGAAAACGCCTGCAATTTCAACGATTTTGAGGCGATTTGCTTCCATCTTCCATACACAAAAATGGGGCTTAAAGCGCTTCGAGCTGGGTTGGAGGAAAAGTCGAGCGCGCCTATTACAAGCGATACGCGCGAACGTCTTCTTGCGCGATACCAAGACAGCACACAATATAGTCGCCGAATCGGTAATATTTACACTGGTTCACTCTATTTAGGATTAATTTCTTTACTTGATTACGATTATTTTAAGAATTTTGACGATTCTGCGGTTGATGGCGATAGTGAGGTTTCTTGCGACTTATCTTCCGCAACACACACAAACGAATCGCCGACATGCCTGTCTCCTTTACTCTCAGGTCAAAAAATCGGCTTGTTCTCCTACGGTTCTGGCGCTGTAGCAGAATTCTTTAGCGCAACACTTGTTCCAGACTGGCGTAGCGCGCTGTTTTCTAATCAGCACTTAAAGTCGCTAAACAATCGCACGCAATTAAGCGTTTCGCAATACGAGGAGATGTTTAACAGCGCAGCGCCTTATTCTCCGCAGGATTTTATAAGCAGCCAGAAGAATCGAAGTGGCGCGCGATTCGTACTTGACTCCATCGCATCTCAAGAGCGTAACTATCGTTCTATCTAGTCTCTCCGCATTTTGTAGCTCAAAACCACGTCTCAAACAACAAAAAGCGGAGTTAATTGACGCACTTTGTTGTCAATATTTTGATATTGCGCGTTTCGTACAAATGTACTATAATCAAATTTTCAAGGGTTTATATAGTTGTATAGAGTTATACAGAGTCTTACAGAATTTTAGGAGGATTTATGGGAGATTTTGGAAATTTTAACGGCAATTATGCTGGCAATTTTGCGCAAAACCCAACAATTGTAGACGCGCAGGCTACTTATGTGCGCGAGCATGCTGAGCGCGTGAGCGTGCGTCGCGTTTACGCAGAGATGACCGTTGGCTTAATAGTTACAACGCTTGTGGCAATGTTTACACAAAGTACGGGTGCGCTTTACTCTTACTTGTATGCTACGGGTCGATTTGGATTCTTCGGCATTATTATTGCGCAAGTGGTGCTTGCTGTTGTTCTTGGAATGCGCGTTATGAAAATGAGCGTTTTTGCTGCGCGTGCGATGTTCTATGTATATGCTGCGCTTACTGGCTTTACGCTTAGTACGATTTTTACTGTGTTTAGTCTCGGCTCTATTGCAATGGTTTTGGCTTTAACTGCTGGATTCTTCCTGTGCCTTACAATGCTTGCGCTCACTACAAAAGTGAATATGCTTAAGGCTGGCCCGATTCTTATGGTGGCTTTGCTGGTGTTGTGCGTGAGTCAGGTAATTCTTATGTTTGTTGCTCCAAGTGCTGGAACAATGCGATTTATTGCTGCGATTGCAGTGCTGATTTTTGCAGGTCTTACGGCTTACGATGCACAGAAAACTCGTGCGATTTTTGAAGCGTATGCTGATCAGCCAGAAATGATTAAACGTATTTCGATTATTTGCGCGTTTAATCTTTATTTGGACTTCATCAACATGTTTGTGTACTTGCTGGAGTTGCTGGGAAATAGGCGCGACTAGATACGAGTATGTGCGTTTTCCTAGGGATTATGGTAGGCTATTCGCTTGTGTGATTGATGCGCATATTGCGTAGCAATCACACATGGATGGGTGTCCGAGCGGTCTAAGGAGACGGTCTTGAAAACCGTTGTAGGGAAACCTACCGCGAGTTCGAATCTCGCCTCATCCGCGAACGGGGTTTCTAGCAATTTGCTAGAAACCCTTTTTTGTTCTTTCCATTTATAACAACAAAAAGCGGAAGATTTTCCCGTTTTTGTAGCTCTAATCAGCGTGTTGAGCAACAAAAAGCGTAGATGATTAATCGAGAATGTTGTAAATCACGCAACGGCCACAGGAACTCCCGCAGAAAGCAGCTTCTTCTTAAACTCAATCGGATTCAAGATATCGCAATAATCAAATCGCACAACCCTAACAACTCCGCAATCCATAAGACACCGCTCTCTATTGCGTTCCTTCCTAACTGCATCACGATTATATCTATATAAGTTATTTGTGCTGAAGTTGTTGACATTTTCAACACTTCCATCAAAATACTCAGTACGCAAGTCGCAAGCAACCGAGCGGCTATCAAGCAAAGTTCTATCTTCAATCAAATATTTATCAGTGCCATCAAACTCTCCAACAATAATTTTTCCGTTAACTTTCCACATAAAATCTGCGCGATATGGACTCTGTGGATAATTCGGGTTTGGAAACTCGTGCTGCAACTCTGGCTCCACAAAACCAAGCTCAAGCATTATCGCCCGCGCAAGTGACTCTCCGCCGTTTTCGCTCTTAGGGTTCGCATAGTTTACCAAAGTCTCCATTCGCGACAAAACATCAAATTCATCGGTGCCAAGAAAATTTGGATTGTTAATAGGAGAATAATTTACACCATAAAAATCCGCGTTTTTTGGATTCTGAACACTGTTCAAGAACTGCGGCGTATCGCTACAACAATCCATGGAGCCGTAAAATTTACGACAAACACGCAAAATTTTGTTAAGATCTTCACCTTTTCGAGCAGCAGAATCGAAAGTTGCTAGCGACTCGGAGAACGACCCCTTCCAAGCGCACACGTAGAGAACGTTGTAAATGCTGGCAACATGACTAATCGCAAGCTCTTCAGCAGTCGGAATATGCCCAAAAGTATGGCCAAATGACGACGCCGCCTCATTTTTATAGCTGTTTTTATTAAAATCATCAAGCCTTATGCCAGACTCATCCTCTATTATGTCTGAAAGTTTTAGTCGGTTATATTTATGTCTAAATGCACTTCGCACCGACTTTTTCTTGTCCAAAGCAGATTTTTTACAATTTGAAGCAAATTTTTCCGCATAACTAGACGACACATATATTTCGGTAAGCGAATGATGTATGTAAGGCAAGTGAACCACCTCCAGCCCCAAAAGCACAGCGGCAGTTTCGCCAGTAAAATTCCACTTTTTTATCTTTATCTTATTTGTAAGAGTGACTGCAATACGCTTGACTTTATCTTTGTACAGTAATCGATTCCAGTGATCGCGAATAGCGTAGAAGCCATTGTAAGGCTCAATCAGCTCTCCAGACTTAAGATATCGGCGCAGAATTGAGCGATCGTTGAAACGCGACGCCATTAGGCATGAATTATTTCGCTCCGACTCAAGTAAATTGTTCATGAGTCTGGCAGGGAGATTTGTATTTCTACAAGATTCCTCTGCACCATATGAGAAATTTTTGTTAGTAAACATAGACCGATAATAAGTGGCGGCGTTGCGCTTGTAAATAGATTTTTAGCAATGTGGTTAAAGGCTATAAACCGTTGAAAACCGCGCGTTTTGTAGCGATTCATGGCGTGTCGAGCAACAAAAAGCGTCAAGTTTTCCCGATTTTGTTGCTCAAAATGGCAAAATCAACAACAAAAAGCGGACGATTTTCCCGAGAATGTTGCTTAAAATGGTGTGTCGTGCTACAAAAAGCGGAGATGTAGGTCGTCGCGCATTAGTTGTTACGACTCAGGCGCATCCTCCACGCGCGGCGCACCATTAATATCGCGATGAATACCCTGCATTTGCGCCTCAATTGCCTGCAAATTCTGCGCGCACTCAAGCAGCGTCTTAGAATGCTCCGCCAACTTTGCGTCCGGCAAATCAGCCTTATAGCGCAACGCGTGCTCCAAACTCGCCCAATAATCCATTGCGATTGTACGGAATTGCACTTCCACAGGCGTGTAATGCGCACCCGACGACAAAAACACTGGCACAGCGTAAATCACATGCAAACTGCGGTACCCATTCGGCTTTGGGTTTTTAATATAATCCTTAACCTGCAAAACTTGAATATCCGTTTGCTTGGAAAGGTATTGCGCAACCGCGTACACGTCGTCGCGATAGTTGCAAATCACGCGGATTCCAGCCACGTCGAACAGATTGTCGCGAATCGAACGCGTTGATATGCTTAGGTTTCTGCGGCGTAGCTTCTCAAAAATCGAGTGCACGGATTTTAGTCGCCGCTCCATGTGATGCACGGGATTGTGCGAAAATCGCACCTGAAACTCGCCGTCCAAAATCTCCAGCTTCGTGCTTATTTCGTACATCGCGCCTTCGTACACTTGCATCATGTTTACGAATTCGTCCATTTGATCGGGCGGAAGATGCGGCGTTTCGCTTTTTATAGGTGATTTTTGCGCGGACTTTTCGTCAGCGGTTGCTTGCGACTTTTCCGCGGTGGCGTCTGGCGCCCCACCATCTCCCGCTCCTTGCAAGCTGGCGTAAAGTTCGGCCAAATTTAAACGATTATGACGATCAAGTATCACGGTTCTTATTCTACTCGTAATTTTGTTATAAGTCTGATAATCGCCTGAGAATATGCGCGACGACCTGCCTTCGCGCTTAAAGCGTAGCGAGCGAAGGCAATTCGGAGCGCTGAGCCGCTCAAGGCAGAAGCACTGCTTCTGCGCGGCGAAGACGTGAGCGCGGCTAATCCGCGCGAACGATGTGACGCACTTTCTAGCTCTAAACAGCGTGTTGGACTACAAAATCGGGAAATAGCGCTAGCGCAGTTTAATCTCGCCGCGCCCAACCCACAGTATGTGCTTGCCGCGAATATCCCACTTACGCCGCCTCTTACCAGCAACCACAGTGATCATCATGGCAAGAATCGCCGCCGAGAATATCATCGCAATAACAAACAACGTCATCCATAGCGGCCATTGCACATGGTCTTCTGGCGGCGCAACAGGGTCCGGCAGCACACGATACCCCGTAACCAGCAACCTATGCGAGTTCACACCATACGGCGTACAAGTAAGCAGCGTAGCTAAATCGCGCCCCTTCTCGCGCTGCAGCAAACTTATATCGTGCGGATCCACCACGTTTATACGAAACACCTTGTAACGCAAGGTCTCCCCTTGCACATCAAGATAAAAGTAGTCACCCTTTTTAAGGTCTGTTAGCGAATCAAACATGGTTGCGTTCGGCAAACCAGTGTGCGCGGTGATCACAGTATGCCGCCCCTTACCACCCACTGGCAAATCCGTGCCGTACAAGTGCCCCGCGCCTCGCGCCAACGTGTCTTCTTTTGTACCGTGGTAAATCGGCAGCTTTACGCCAATCTTCGGAATCTTTATAATGCCGATAATGCCCATCGGCTCCTCAAGCGTTTTAAGATAACGCTTGTATCCAGGCGTGTTAGTTATATCTTCCTGACCGTCGCCTCCGTACGGGTCGCGCGTGAGCATGTCTTTGCGCGTTGCGTTGTAGCGCTTTGCGCCGCGAATGTGCGCGCGCCGCACGTCGCCAGCCTGATCGTGATTATACTTGTCGTACGCTGTCGATATCTCCTTCGAAACGTGATTGTTCCACAGCGTTGAGCACACAGGGTAGCTAAAGCACAAAATGCCTGCAAGAACCAGCGCAATCGGCTCTAGGATACGCATCAGTGCGCTTTTCTTTTTAGTTATTTTTTTAGTTTTAAGTGTATTTTGGTTTATATTTTTGCTTGAGTTGGATCGTGGAGTTTGCTCTTCGGCTGCTTGCGATTCTTCCGCTAGCAAATCACTCGCACCAGCCACACTGCTCGTGCTAGCCACACTGGAGGTACGCTTCGCCTTATTCTTAAACAATTTAGCAACAGCGCGCTCGCTCAACGAGTGGCACCAATTGCTAATATCGGCTAGCTTCATAACTCCTCCAAGCTCAAGCTATTTAATGAAAGATAATATTTGGTTTGATTTTGCTACAAACGCAGTGGGATTTTGTGCTTTTTGTTGCTCAAAACGGCAAAATTAACAACAAAATCGGGAAAAACTTACCGAAAATGTTGCTTAAAACCACAAAATCAACAACAAAAAGCGGAAAACGACGGGTTTTGTTGTTTTAACAGTCCACATAGGATTGAGTCTAGGGTTTTTGCCCTAGACTCAATCGTTATAGACTCAATCGTTTATAGATTTAATCTTATAGACTCAATCTTTATGATTTGCTAATCAACTGAGCAAATCACGCAGCCTGCTGCTCTTCTTCCTTCTTGCGATTCTTAAGGAATACGAACATACCAGAGCCCACAAGACCAAGACCCACGAGAGCGAAGATAATCACGCCAGCAGCACCAGTCTTTGGAAGCTTGAACCAATTCTTACCATTCCCATCAGGACCACCATTTGGAAGATCCTTGAAAGTATAGGTATAAACATTATCAGTTGATTCAGCAGCTGGGATGGTCACTTCGTCTATAGATGGAGACAAAGCAAAACCATCAGGAGCTTTAGTTTCTACAACGTAGAAAGTTTCGCCAACCTTTGCCTTAAATCCAGCTTTTGTTAAACCAGTGTTTTCAGCAGTTTCAGTATCAGTATCAAAACCCTTGGAAGACTTATTCTTGCAGTTATCGGCAGTACGAGATGAATCGTTCTTGCAGGACTCTGCATCAGCCTTCTTAGCAAAGATTGCAAACTTTGCGCCCTTAAGAGCTTCACTTTCCTTTGCTCCATTAACCTTCTTAATCTGGAACTCGCGAAGAGTTACCTCGGATTTTGTATCAGGAGTTGGGTTTACAGGCTTTGGCTTATCCGTGTCAGGAGTACCTTTCTTATATCCTGGTTGGAAGCCATACTTGTTGATAAGCTTTCCTGAAGCAACACTATCTTTAAGTGTAAACTTAAGTTCTACTTTCACTTTCGTAGATACATTTGTTTTATACGCTTCTGCAATCTTTTCTAGACCAGCATCTTTAAATGTGATCTTAATGCGCTTACGCGTCGCTTTATCAACGTCACTATCGCTTACACTAACCTCGTAATAGGTTTTGCCTCCTTCCTTCTTAATCTCAGTATCACCAATAGAAACTTTCTTGACTACGTTTGCATCAATAGAATCGTATGCACTAATTAATGCATCATCCCATATTGCAAAACCATCAAAATCTTCCTTTGTCACATTTGCAGAAGGTGTATCGCTATTTGTCTTTATTGCGCTTTCAATGGTATATGGCAAATCATCTTTTACGCCAACCATGCCTTTAGTATCAACGGTCTTCTTAACAGCATCCTTAGTGTAAGCGTTCTTAGGATCAACAGTTACGTTATACTTGTAGGTATTATCTGTTGAATTATTAACACGAGTGACTTCTGGAATAGTCATATAGAATGGCTTCGGAAGCTTTTCGTATCCTTCTGGAACTTCAGTTTCTTCTACTTTATACAAACCAATTGCAAGATCACCGAATTTTGCTTCACCTGTATCATTAGTTGTTTTTTCTGTTCCAGCATCAAATGTAAAACCATTAGCTTCTTTTGGATTTGTGTTAACAGATTCAACCTTGCTTGCAACAGTCAGCCAATTCTTATAATCAGTTAAATCAAAGTTCGTTACTTTGTAAACCTTGAATTTTGCATTCTTAAGAGGTTTAGACTTATCATTATCACCTTTATATTCATACTTAGTGATCGTGATGGAACCCTTCTGAGTCTTGCAAGCATCAGACCAAGGTGCACCATTATTGCATGTAGTCTGAGCAGCCCAAGCGGAGCTGCCAGCAACCACGGCGCCAGCAACGCACAGCGTGCCAGCCATTGCGAGCGAAGCCACCGCGGCAACGCATTGTTTAGTGAACTTATTCACTTTCTTCTCCTTTATATCAGTGCCCTTTTGGGCAGGTTTTTGAGGAAAATACGGTTATTGTTTAATGTTTATTGTTTATTTTGTGTTGCGATATATAGGCAAGCCACAATCTGTAAGCAAGCCACGGTTCGTGATCGATCCACAATTTGCGAACGAGCCACAATTATTCATCGCGCTAATGTTTACGCGAATCGTAGTACGCAACAAGTTTTAGCGAGAATCGCACCGCAAGCTTGCAAGCCAGCGCTACTCTTTCGACTAGCCGACTAGCAGGATTGCGTGCAAATTTTTTCATCAGCATCGCCACCTTTCGCTACGTCGCCTTAAAGCGCGAAGCTTTTTGGCAGTTTTGCAGATAAAATCTTTAATCAGTGTCTTACGCAACAACGCATCAAGCATCGCGCGCCCCCACTTGGTTTGCTCAAGGAAGAACCCAGCTGCCATCACGCCCGTGCCAATCACGCACAGCACGCTCATCAGCATGTTCCAGTTCACGCAATCTTCCCCGCCTGTCTTCGGCAGCTTAAATTGTTCGACCACGTGTACTTTGAAGGATATGCGATCCCAGTCTCTAGATTGCGCTACGCCAGCAAGTTTTACATTCCACATATCGGTTGATGAATAACTACCATCATTCTGAGGAATACCATCTTTAACAGCTTGATTAAAAGCAGTAAGCGCATTATCTTTCAGTGCAAAAACAGAGCAAACATACGTTCCAGTCTCTTTTGGAGCACCTTCGATTTCTTCTTCCCTGCGAGCGGTTGAACTTTCCACGCTTCCTGCCTGAGTATTATTCGCATTCAGCATTCCATACAAAACATGGTCAGCAGAACAATTTCCATTTTCTCTACAATCTTTCTGCTGAGATTCGGTCGCAAAAGTCCATTCAGGAGTGTTTTCGCCATAATCATGACCCAGATGCATGTTCAATGTATCCTCAAGTCCGCGACTCCACTTATTCGTGTTGTCTTTTGAACACATCATACGTAGATGAATCTTGGTCTTATTTTTTACGCTCCAAGCTTGTACAAACGGATTTCTAATAAGACCAATGCCTTTCATAACAGTAAGATCATTACTACCATTAAGCACACTGTTAGTATCTTTAGATTTAGTTAGACTCATTCGCAAATCGTTACCGCTATAGCCCAAATCAGTTACTTTAACTGGAGCATACACAGGGTTCATAGTATTAGTTGCATTATCATCATGCTTAAACTGGTTATTGCCAGCATCTGGATCTTCTGATGTAGAACCATCTGGATAATGCACAACAACATGTGTCTTATAATGGTCTTTTGGAGTAACAGTTACGTCTGGATGGAATGTAACATTACCATACCTAGAGCCTGCACCTATTCCAGTATCATTACCATTGTGATTAAGCGGATTGTTATTATCTCTAGGAGCATTACTATCCTTCTGACCATTCTTCCAGAATGACCAATCATATGCGTCTTCAGATGAAGATGCAGCACTACCGTCATCCTTCTTCAACTCAAACCACGTACCGTCAGGGAACGATACACTGTCTGATATAGCTCCATACGCAAGCGACTTAGTATTTACATGCTTCCCAGTTGGCTTCTTATTCTTTGGCAAACCAGATTGTACTTCATCACCAGCTCGAACATTTACTTTATCATACACAGGATTGTAGTTGTGAGCTTGAGTGTGAATGTGGATTGGTATTGTGCGAGACTCATAATCGACACCTTTTTTAGCCTTAACAATGTTATTGCCACTGCCACTAATATTCCACTGGAAATCTTTTAAAGGATCAGTATTATTTTTACTTGCATCTTTGTTAAGTTTTTTTACTGCATTATCAAAGTTAGTAAGCAAATTATTAGTATCTTTACTGAACTGCTTCTCTTTAATCGCGTACACTACACACTCGTAGTCGCCAGTTTCCTTTGCAGTACCCTTAATCCATCCGCGAGTACGCTCGGTAGTTTTTTGCGAATTACCGTTAGAAATATAGTCGTCGTATAAATGCTTAACTTCACATTCATTGCTATTTTCTTCGCATTTCTTCTGCTTTTCAGGATTTTCAGTATGATCCCACTTTTCTACATTTTGCATAGTAATTCCAGCAATGCCACCAGATTGATAATGAGACTTAGTGCCATCTGGATTATTCCTATAGCAAATAGTGCGCAGGTTAATCTTACCAGGCTTATACTGTGACCATGAATCAAGCCAACGACCCTTACTATTATTAACTGTAAGTTCCTCGTTCTTACTAAGGTTAATCGTAGGATCATTCCAATTACCGCCACCTTCACGATCACTTACATTCAGGTGTAGATTATTAGCATCTTCATCATGAGAACGAAGTACGTTAACTGAAGCAAAGACTGGCTTACCGTTGTTACCAGAATCAGAATCTTCTGATGTAGAACCATCTGGATAATGCACAACAACAGGAGTTTGATCTGGATTATTCTCACTTGTAGCAGGGAACCACTTGTGCGGACGGAATGTTACTTTACCATATAATCCATCTTTGCTTTTAGCTGAATTATTATTATCAGTATTATTTTGCCCATCTTCAAAGAACGAATAACTCAATGGAGGTTTATGAGCATATCCTTTATACATCTTAAACTCAAACCAAGTACCTTCAGGAAGTTCTCCTTCCTGAACCTCACTCTGGTTAAGTTTTGCTTTGTTAGCATCACGAGCACTCTTTGGACGTTCTGATGTTTTCTTAGTACCAGCCTCCATAGTAATGGTCTCATACTTAGGGTTGTAGTAGTGAGCGTCCGAGTGTACGTGAATTGGGAATGTTACAGAGTCCCAATCAACGTGTCTTTGAGTGCTATTCTGAGGATTTGTTTTATCTTGCTTATCTGTTAATACTCTTTTAACAACATCTTCAAACTTACGGTCACCAGGTTTCTTTACAAAGTCATTTACAGCCGTATCAAACTTTTTTTGTAATTCACCATTTTTTCCATTGTATTTAAGTTCTTTAATAGCGTACACAGTGCACACAAAGTCGCCATTATCTTTCACTTTGCCGTGCAGCCATCCCCAAGTGCGAGCAGTAGTATCATTCTCATTACCATATAAGTAATGTTTCGTATCACACTGTTTTTTATCTTTACAATCCTTTTTTTGCTGCTCTGTAGCTATCTTCCATTGAGAAGTTTTACCACCTACAGCATTAACCAAATCACCATCTTTGACATTTTTTCTACCTGCAAGCTTCAAACCGTTTATTCCATCAAGTTCATAACTTTCAGGCTTACCAGTTTCCCTATTCTTTTTATAGCAGAGCATTCGCTGGTAAATAGTTCCTTGTTTCTTGCTTGACCAAGAGTCAAAAAACATTGGTTTAGTATCATTACTACCATCGCCTAACGTTTCACCCTTACGGAAACGCACACCATTTTTATCATTATCTTTAATAAGTCGTCCGCCATGAGTTTCACTATCATAAACTTTCAACTTCAAATCATCATCTGCAACTTCTGTAAGAGTTACAGAGACAGGAGCGTAAATCGGCTTTCCGAGATTACCAGAATCAGAATCTTCCGACGTGGAGCCGTCTGGATAATGCACAATTACAGGAACTAAATAATCTCTTGCTTCTGTAGTCTTTTCTGGTTTAAACGTAATCTTTCCATACCTTTTATCAGTAGTTTTATCTTTCGCCTCATTACTACCATTTTTCTTATTGCTCTGATCTCCTTCAAAATTCGACCAAACAGGCTTTTCTCTAGAATCTTTATGCTTAGAATACTTTTTAAGCTCAAACCATGTGCCTTTTGGCAAATATGTTCCGTCTTGCACTAAATCCTTTTGGCTTTGATCATCAGCTGCAACACCATTGGCACCAGTTTGGCTTACTGGAGCAGCATTCATTACACCTTCTGTATTACCAGCTTGTACACTTACCTTCGTGTACTGCGGGTTATAATAATGCGCGTCAGAGTGAACCTTAATTGGCACAGTTCTAGATGTATAATCAACACCTTCTCTTAGACCATTGAAAGTATTTGTATTAATGATATTAGTAGCAGAACCGTCTGAGCTTTCAATCTTGGAATCTTTTTTCTTTGCCTCTTCAAATCTCTTCAAAGCATTAGGTTTCAAAGCATAGACAGTACACTGATAATTGCCAATCTTTGTTGGTTTCCCTTTAATATGACCACGCGTACGCTCCATGGTATTGCCGGTGCTATCAAATAATTTGTTTGCTGCACAACCCTGACCATTTCGACACTTTTCCTGTTCTTCATCAGTTGCATGCTGCCAAGGTGTATCACCTTCTATTTTTATGCCATTAATACCGTTAAGATGATACTTCAAACTCATAGGATTCGTAGTATCAGCGCACACAGAACGAATACTAATATCTCCAGGCTCACGTACAGACCAAGAATCTATCCATGGCTGTGGAGTAACATCGCGATTCTTGCGGAATACGAATCCATTGGTGTAATCAATCTCTTGACCATTTTGGTTCTTATGAATATGGAGCTGCAAGTCACCTGATTCAGAAGCATCTCTAGTGACTATTACAGGGGCATTAACTGGATTACCATTATTACCAGAATCAGGATCCTTTGAAGTTGAGCCATCAGGATAATACACAACTACAGGTCTATTTTCAGGTTGATTAGGTTTAGAAGCAGGAACCCACTTATTTGGGTGGAAGGTAACAACACCAGTTGACTCATTCTTAATCTTTGCCCAAGTTGGTGGATTCTGATACTTATTATAAGTTTCTGCTCTGAACCTAGTGCCAGAGGGGAATGCTTTGCCTCCCCTATCCCTAGGAGAATTAGAATCTTTACCTTCACCAGCTTTTACTGTAGTAGTGTCGTAGTACGGATTATACAGTGAGGCTTGTGAAACAACGTGTATATCAACGCCTTTAACCTTCACAATTGAATTGTTCATTTTACAATTGTTAGGTCTAGGGTCAGGATAGTTTATTTGAACATCAAAATGTATGGTTTTCCCTCTATCAGAAGGCTTAGGACTATACTTAACTTCGCCTGTTTTTGGATTAATATATGCTTCACCAGGTTTCATATTATTAGGATTATTAACTCTTGTAACACCATCAGGAAGTTCTTCTTTAGTACCGAAACTGGTCTTTTTAAAAGTAAATTCTATTCCAGCATCAGTTGGAATTACCTCAGACGTAGTTCTGATCCCTTGATTTGGCATGTCCTTGTAATATTTAAAATCGCCGGAATATGAATTGCCAACCCACTCACCAGTGTTGATATACGGCTTTACGGAAGTAACTTTACCGTAAACAGCATCATTTTTAGACTTCTTTGGGAATTGGATATCATCATTATTTTTAGGATTTAAACCAAACTTAAACTCTTCCAAGTCTGGTATGCCGTCACCATCGTGATCATAGGGACCAAAAACTGTAAACTTGTGCTTATCTCCTGTGTAGGAAATCCAACCTGCCATAAAAGGTAATTTATAAGGATCAACGCCATCTTCAACTTCTGCAGTAACAATCCAGCGAATAGAATCTGCATCGTTATCTTGTTCCCAAGATTTAAATAATCTACCAAAATTACCAGCTCGACGCCATGTATCGACTTCACATGTTGCATCTGTACCTAAACCACATCGTTCAATAGAGTCTTTCCAGAAACTATCATAATCAGGATCACCCGGTATGCGCGTAGAATTACTAAAAACATTATTAAAATCGCTTGGTACTTGATCTTTGCCTCGTAATTCCCACGCAAACTTGTTGCCACCAATACCGAGAATAGCTTTTGTACGATATCTCGTAATTCTTATGGTATTATCCTTGATGTTTTTTGGCAAAATAAGATAAAAATCAGGTCTACCATTATACGCATGTTGAAAATTGTCAGAAGTACACACTGCATTTGGATTTTCTATTTTTTTAAGTCTGCATCCATTTGCGTTAAAAAGAACATTCCAAGTGATGGTCGTTTTTTTCTTTCCATTAATTGTTATTGTATCTATATCTGGTGGCTGAACATCGAAATCACGATATACATCGTGACTCGCAACAGAATCAGGAGAAATATATCCATTACCAATGTAATCCCAAGCAACATTAGCAGCATTAGCTTCTTTTAGCGGCGGCACGATGAGCATGGTTACTATGGTGGCAAAGGTGACAATTATTGCAAGAATCATGTTTCGGAAGATATGCGATTTTCTTGCTGTTTTACCTACGTATGAGCTTAATGAATCATTCTCAGATGATGAAGATAAAGAAGATGATGAAGAATTTACTTGCATATTTGAGTACGAATAAATTGGCGCACTGTGATAATCGGAATCTGGGCGCGTTGAATAGGTAGAGTCAGAACCAGCAGACGCATCTGCCACACTATTCGCATTGTCAGTATCGCTCACAGAAAAAACCTTCTGCGCAATGCGGCACACGCGAGATGCGAAACGAGCAAACTTTGCAGGTAACATAATCGACTCACCTTCGATTGTCATTTTTGGCTAGTTTGTACATCCTAGCCATTTTGGCAATTTCGGCTATTGCATAAGCAACACCCTGCTTTTACACGAATCCCAAAATTGGGCAGAATACTACACGTATCAAGTACAGAAGTACTAAGAGCATTCAAATACATGAACTAGCATTTAGCAATTGCAGCATTTACAAACAACGCTTAATGCGATTCCACATGTGAGCACAACAATAAAGCAGCAGAACGCGCAGCTTTACTAAAGTACTCAAGCAAAAGCATTTAGCAAATATACCCCCCCCCCATAACGAATTGCAAGAAAAAATAGACTTTAACAGAACTTTAAGGAAAAGTTTTTACAATCGTTCTCTTTTACAAAAAAATCTATTGATTGATTGCTAATAACAGAATAGTTTTATGTAGTAGGTGAAGTGTTTTGCGTGACCTGCGTGTCGTAAAACCACAACATCTTGTGGTTCGGATGCGCACTGACCACAAATCGCCAGCTATGTAGTGCGATTGTACTGAATTTCAGCGTTTTTGATACAAACGCACTACATAAAAGCGCTCAGGCAGGTCGTCGCGCAAACTCGGGAAAGCAGATCATTCGTTCGAGCACTGCAGAGTATTGCAAAACGTTACGAGTTTGATAGCACTGCGATACAATTAACAAAGTCAAAGCAAAACACACGGCAAATAACGCGAATACACAAATAACACGGAAGGCAGCACTACGATTAGCTTAATTAGGCGGCAGATTCTGCCAGAGTTTATACCAGTTGGCGCACGAATTGTTGTGCGAACATACAAAGTCGCGCAATTAGGCGGCGACGAAAGATTGCAAACAGCCACTGGCAGATCGCAAGCAACCGACGCCAGCGAAGAAACAACCGACGCCAAATCGCAAAAAATCGAATACCACGACGCGATTGGTCACGTAATCAGCTGGGACGGAGCAACATTGCATCTTATGCGAGACGCGGCAGCAAACGGAAGCCGACCCGAGCAAGAAATGTTCATCGACGCGCGCACAATCGTGCGATTAAAGCCCGTGCCCGAGCGCAAACATCGCAGCTAATCTACGCAAGCTATGTAGTGCGATTTTACTGAATTTCAGCGTGTCGTACCGCGTGCTACGCTTTAAGCAAAAAGGCAGGTCGTCGCGCGAGAGAATGTTGCTCTAATTGGCGTGTCGAGCAACAAAAAGCGGAAAGTTTTCCCGACTTTGTAGCTCAAAACCACAAAATCAACAACAAAAAGCGGAAATATCGTTCGCGCACTACAGCGCAATGTGAAGGCAGATCGTCACGCAAAGCGCTATTCAACAACGCCGTTAGAAATCAGCTCGCGCGCAACCTCGCGATACTCCTTAGCAGTCTTATGCTCAGGAGCAAAAATCGTAATCGGAACCGCCGCAACAGTGGAATCTGGCAGCTTAATCGAACGCGAAATAACAGAATGCAGCACGCGCCCCTGGAAAGCCTCGTAAATCCTTTGCAAAACCTCTTCGCTATGCAAAGTGCGCGTAAACATAGTAACGAGCACGCCAAACACTTGCAAATCTGGGTTGATTCTGTGCTGCACTTTTTCAATCGACTGCATAAGCAGCGCCACGCCTCTAAGCGCAAAGAACTCCGCAGCAACAGGAATAATCACACCATCCGCCGCCGTAAGCGCGTTTACAGTGAGCAAGCCAAGCGAAGGCTGGCAGTCAATAATAATAACGTCGTATTCGTTACGAACTTTGCGCAACACGCCAGCCAAAATCTGCTCGCGACCAACCTCGGTAACAAGCTGCACCTCTGCAGCAGAAAGATCAATGTTTGCAGGCATAACGTCAATGTTTTCGGTGGCAGTGTGACGAATCACATCGTGCACGTCTACAGAAGAATCAAAAAGCGCCGTGTAAACCGTGTTATCAAGCGCGTTCGCATTAATCCCAAGCCCCACCGTTGCAGCGCCTTGCGGATCGAAGTCAACAATTAAAACTCGCCTACCGTATTGACTCAACGCACCAGCGATATTGATGGAGCTGGTGGTTTTACCAACGCCACCCTTCTGGTTACACATAGCAATAATGCGCGCAGGACCGTGCGTTGTAAGCGCATCGGGCGCGCGGAAAGTCTCATATTCGCGTCCAAGTAAATCAGTAGGCATAAACTTCAGTCTATCAAAAGGTATGTTCAGTGAATCGATGCGTCGTTGTGTATCTATCTCGCGCGCGGATGACTCATAACATACGCCTCCATAAGCGCATCTGGGCTTATATGCGTATAAATTTGCGTTGTTGTAACGGACGCATGACCAAGCAGCTCCTGCACAGTGCGAACATCGGCGCCCCCCGAAATCAAATGCGTTGCAAATGAATGTCGAAGCGTGTGCGGATGCAATTCTTTGCCAATTTTAGCCATTTTGCCAGCACGCGAAATCGCCTCCCACGCGGATTGACGAGATAGCGATTTGCCACGTTTGTTGAGGAAAATCACGTGAGTATTAGCAGATTTTGACGATGAGCTTAAGGGTGACTTGAGTCGCGACTTTGCGGTTGCTGGCGACTTTTGCGCGCGACTTGCAAGAATAGGTCTTGCGTTAGCTAAATAATCGCGCAACGCGCGTACCGCGCACTTTCCAATCGGCACAAGCCTCTGCTTTTGACCCTTGCCACTAAGCCGCACAACTGATTCCGTCAAATCAATATCCTCGAATTTTAGTCCAACCGCCTCGCTCACGCGCGCGCCAGTCGCGTACAAAAATTCCACAAGCGCACGGTCTCGAAGCGAGACGGCATCCGTGCTACCAAATCCGCCAGCAGCATCGATTACGCGCTCCACTTCGCTAATGCTGAGCACGTCTGGAAGATGCTCCGCTTGCTTTGGCGCTTTGACTTCTGCAGAAGGGTCGCTTGCGATTTGCGCGTTGGAAAGCATGAATTTGTTCCACTCGTGGATGCTTGCGATTCGCCGCGCAATCGTGCGAGGTCCTAAGTTTTGCGATGACATTGCTTGTGATGACATTGCGCGCACGTATTCTTCAATATCTAGTTGCGTGATTTCATTAACATCGTTTATTTTTCGGGCTTCGCGCAGCCAGTTCGTGTATTTTGTAAGATCCGACTCGTAAGCTTCAACGGTTTTTGGCGAAAGCCCGCGCTCCACGCTTATGTGGTTTAGAAACTGCTGGATTTTTGGGGAAAATGGCGATTGCTGCGATTCGGTCATATGTCAATTATATGCCGCTCGAATCTACCACTTCGAGTTGCGTAATGCGCAAGCAACCGCAGAATCGCTAAACGCCACGCCAACAATCTGCTCGCCGCTTTGCGCGCTTTGAATCAGCTGACTTTGCCAATCACCTGCACAATCAAGCGCAAATCGAAGCTCGCGCAAATCGCCAGCCGACTTATCGCAAGCAACCGCGCGCTCCTTATACTTGTATTCGCGCCAAGAATCAGCCTTAGCAAAAAACGCGCGCTCATCGCTAGCAACCGCCGAATCGCCATCGCTCCTCTCAAGCATCTTCTTCGCAAAACTCAACTCCTCAATCACACTCCCAAGCAAATCCGCAACATTTCGCCGATTTTCCGCAACCATTGCACGCGTGCGATCTGGATCCGTAAGCGCCACTCGCGTCATATCTCGCCAAGAACCAGCCGACATTTGCAACGCAACATTGCGATTTTCGCTTCCGCACAAAACGTTCGCCAGCGCTGTAGAAACAACGTGCGGCATGTGCGAAATCAGCGCCGCCGAAGCGTCGTGTATAGAATCGTTCAACACAAGCGCGCGATTGCCACACAACGACACAATAACGCGCAAAACCGCCAAAAACCGCCAAAAATCACTATTCTCATCAACGCTAACTGCCCAAAGCGCGCCGTCCAGCAGCTGCGCGCTAGACGCCTGCCAACCCGTAAACTCGCTTCCAGCCATAGGATGCGCGCCAATGTAGCAATCGCCAAGCCCCGCGGCCTTAACCTGCTCTCGTACAAGCCTCTTAACGCTACCAACATCCGTCAAAGTTGTGCGCTGCTTGTTGATACCGCGCGAAATCTCGCCAAGAACTTCTGGCATAGAGGCAAGCGAATTGCACAAAATCAAAACATTTGGCTGCATGCTCGCAAGCTCCGCAACGCTTTCAACGCAAGTGATTCCAAGCGCCCTCGCCTCTTTATACATTGTTTGATGGCGATTATACGCGTACACTTTGCAGGAGCCAGTGGCAGCCAAACGCTTTGCGATTGATCCGCCAATAAGTCCAAGTCCAACAATACCAACAGAAAATTTTTGAGAAAATCCAGCATCTTCTACCATAATAATTCTCTTTCTGCATGCATTACGTTCAAAGCGCTCAAAGCATCAACTGAAGCATCGCCTGGAGCATCAATACACACTCCGCCATTAGGCAGCATCCAATCATTCATAACCGGATTATTGCGATTATCAGAAGGATACACCGCTAAAACTCGCACCCAATCACCATGTTCAACAACTTCTTGAATCATAGCTTTACACGTAGAATCCCAAGGAGCAGCATCAACAGTGGCAATAAAACTATATAAACCATCTTGACCTTTAATCGGCCTAGACATAAAAGAAGTCATATTAAGACCATGATCGCGCACAACGTCAAGCAAATTTGCTAGCACTCCAGCACCTGTACAACGCGGAATAAAAGCAATAATCGAAGAAAAAGATGAATAGCATTCGCGATGCATACTAACAAAATTGAAAGCCTCATCTCTAGGAGCTAACACTAAAAACTCAGTGCGCGCGCCAGAAAAATCTTCAACAGCTTCACTCACAATTTGCCTATTGTATAAATCAGCACAAATTTTAGGGCACAAAGCAACTTCGCCAGGAACTAAATCCCTACAAGCAGCAGCGTTTGAAGACGCAGTTTTTTCTTTCAATCCATGCTTTTGAGCAAACTTACGGCATTGTGCCAACGCGTGAGGGTGAGCAACAATAGTCGAACAGTTATCGATTGAATCCGACTGGCAAACAACAGCATCAAAACTTATATCAACGCCCAAGCGAGCAATGCCAACCATATTTTTTGCATCAATTAATAGATCTAAATTAGGTATTACTACGCCTTCAATATTGTTTTCCCACGCAATAATACCCAAATCGTGACAATCTTCAATTTTGCTAGCGATATTACGAATATTCTCACACGCAGTTGGAATAAGACGCAAAGCACCTAACGATTTACATTGTTCTTTAACTTTTAAAGCAGCTTGATGAGTAAAAGAACCTTCTGGTCCTAAATAACATAATTTGCGGGCACTACTTCTGTTCTTATTACTATTCATGACTATATTGCTATTCATGACTATTCCTCAAAACTACTCTAAGACTGTAAGTAAGACTACTGCATAATGCTATTTTTGCACAAACATGCAGCAAATTCACCTATAAAAATTCACCTATAAACTAACTTACACTTATTTAGCACCGCTTATTTAGCATCAGAGATAACAAAGAATTTATTAGGGATAAAAAGCAAAACTACGTGAACAATAATAATGCCATAAAGCCAAAAATATCCAGCATTTTGCGCAATCCACGGAAGATTATCCGCGCCAAAACCAACTGCAACAAGCACGCCTCGAAACGCGCCAAAAATCCTAAACCATCCAAGCGCAATCATCCACACAACCGAACAGCACACAATTGCGTGCAAAATAAAGCCAAACATGCCACAAAGCATGCGAGCAAAACACGCGCTCAAAGTAACAAGCAAAAGCGCGATTACAAGACCGTACGGAAAGTTGTACATAGCGCCCATTCGATGCGCAAAAGTGCCCAAAACCGCGCAAAATGCCGCCAAAACGCATAAAGCCGCACACTTGCTAACAAATAGCACGGAATGCGACTTTATGTTAAACATCATTTTAAGGAATCACGCAGCATTATTTTGACGACGCTGCTTAGCGCGCCACTTATACCATTCATCACGGCTCAAAATGATCTTGCGCACGCGAATCGACTCAGGCGTAACTTCCACGCACTCATCTTCGTTAGCAAAGTCAAGCGACTCTTCCAAGCTCATCTTAATTGGTGGCGTCAAAGTCTCAAGAACATCTGCTGTAGAAGAACGCATGTTAGTCATATGCTTAGCAAGCGTAATGTTAACGTCCAACTCGTCTGGCTTATTGTTAATACCAACGATTTGACCTTCGTACACAGGGCTTTGCGGATCCACAAAGAACACGCCACGCGCCTGCAAACGCTGCATAGCATAAGGCGTTGCAACACCCTTACGATCGCAAACCATGGAGCCGTTTTGACGAGTTACAATCTGACCAGCCCATGGAGCATAGCCTGCAGAAATAGAGCTTGCGATTCCCGTTCCGCGAGTCGCAGAAAGAAGAGCTGTGCGGAAGCCAATAAGACCACGCGAAGGAACAGTAAATTGCAAGCGAATCCAGCCAGATCCGTGATTGCTCATAGAATCCATGCGACCCTTGCGATCCGCCATAAGCTGCGTAACAGTACCCATGTATTCTTCTGGAACATCAATCGTAGTGTTTTCCATAGGCTCGTTAATTTGGCCGTCAATCGTCTTAGTAACAACTTGAGGACGACCAACTGTAAGCTCGTAGCCTTCGCGACGCATTTGCTCCGCCAAAACTGCCAACGCCAACTCGCCACGACCCTGAACTTCCCAAGCATCTGGGCGGTCTGTTGGAAGAACCTTAATAGACACGTTACCAATAAGCTCTCGATCAAGCCTATCTTTAATCATGCGCGCTGTAAGCTTGTGATCCTTACCTTCTGTGCCAGCAAGCGGCGAATCGTTAATGCCGAAAGTCATGGAGATAGCTGGGTCGTCAACGTGAATCAATGGAAGAGGCTTTGGATCGTTCTGGTCCACAATCGTCTCGCCAATCATAATGTCATTAACGCCTGCAACTGCAACAATATCTCCAGGACCTGCAGATGCAACAGGAGTGCGCTCCAAGCCTTGCGTGCGCAAAAGCTCAGAAACACGGAAGTTTTCAATAGAGCCGTCTACACGAGAAAGCCCGTAAGTCTTACCCTTTTCCAAAGTGCCATTGTAGATTCGCACTAAGCCGAGGCGACCAAGGAAGTCGGAAGAATCGATGTTTGCAACGTGCGCCTGAAGAGGTGCGCCTTCCTCGTACTCTGGTGCTGGAATGTTGGAGATAATGGAGTCAAAAAGAGGCTCCAAATTATCGTTATCTGGCAAGCCACCGTTTTCTGGCTGATTCAAGGATGCATAGCCAGCTTTTGCCGCGCAATAAATAACAGGCAAATCAAGAAGCGAATCAATATCTAGGTCGATTCCTTCTTCAACAACGTCTTGTGCAAGACCGAGAAGCAAATCTGTAGCTTCGCTCACAACCTCGTCAATACGCGCATCTGGACGATCCGTTTTGTTAACGCACAAAATCACTGGCAACTTTGCCTCAAGAGCCTTGCGTAGAACGAATCGAGTTTGTGGAAGTGGGCCTTCGGAAGCGTCAACAAGCAGCACAACGCCATCAACCATGGAGATGCCGCGCTCTACTTCGCCACCAAAGTCGGCGTGACCTGGGGTATCGATTACGTTGATTGTAATTCCCTCTGGGTGACCGTACTTTTCTGCGAGCGGGCCAGTGTATTGCACAGCAGTGTTCTTGGCAAGAATGGTGATGCCTTTTTCGCGCTCAAGGTCGTTGGAGTCCATTACGCGGTCTGGCACTTCTTCTCGCTCAGAGAATACGTGCGACTGCTGAAGCATGGCATTTACGAGCGTTGTTTTACCATGGTCAACGTGCGCTACGATTGCCACATTTCTTATATCACCGCGAACAGTCATTACAAACCTCTTCCGTTTTATTTAGCCAAACCTAGACGAGTTTACTCGCGGCTTTAGACACGCCGCTCATGCAATCGCAGACTCACGCAATCGCAGATTCGCTGGCACCTTCTGGCAAATACTTGTCGTATCCTTCTTCTTCCAACTCGTCTGCAAGCTCCGGTCCTGCCGTCTTTACAAAGTGACCTTGCGCAAAAACGTGAACAATATCTGGCTTAATGTACTTTAGGATTCGCGTGTAATGCGTAACCATCATAATTCCCAAACCAGTGCTTTCTTTGGCGCGATTTACGCCTTCCGAAACAATTCGCAAAGCATCCACGTCTAGACCAGAATCCGTCTCGTCTAAAATCGCAAACTTTGGCTTTAAAATCTCTAGTTGCAAAACTTCCGCGCGCTTTTTCTCGCCGCCCGAAAATCCCTCGTTTACAGAACGAGATGCAAACTTTGGGTCCATTCTTAAGCGCTTCATTGCTTCGTTAAGCTCTTTAACCCACGCGCGCAAAGTCGGAGCTTCGCCGCTCACTTCTGTTTTTGCTGTGCGCAAAAAGTTCGTCATCGAAACACCAGGTACCTCTACCGGGTATTGCATTGCAAGAAACAGCCCAGCTTTTGCGCGCTCGTCTGGAGTCATCTTCAAAATATCTTCGCCGTCTAGAAGCACCTGACCCGAATCCACTTCGTACTTTGGGTGACCTGCCAAAGTGTATGCGAGAGTAGACTTTCCAGAGCCATTCGGACCCATAATCGCGTGCGTTTCGCCAGAATTAACTGTAAGATTTACGCCCTTTAAGATTTGCTTGCGCCCCTCCTTTGTTTCTACAGACGCGTACAAATCCTTGATTTCTAAAGTTGACATGTTTATCTCCTATTCTTCGGTTGCTGGCGATTTTTCCGCATTTACAGATTCTGCGGCTGCTTGCGATTCTTCCGTCTTAGCTAAACGCCTCTCAATCGCAGCCATCAAATGATCTACGATTTGCGGCACGCCAATCTCATCAATAAGCTCGTTAAAGAATCCGCGCACAACAAGCTTTCTCGCATCCGCTTCGCTCACGCCGCGAGATTGCAAGTAAAACAGCTCCTCGTCGTCGAATCTGCCGACAGAACTTGCATGACCTGCGCCAATAATATTTCCATTTTCGATTTCTAGATTTGGCTCCGAATCGGCAATCGCGCCAGGAGTTAGCACCAGGTTTCTGTTCAACTCGTACGAATCCGTGCCTGGAGCTTCTGGCTTAATAAGCGCGTTTCCAACCCATGTAGAATGCGCTCCTTTGCCGTAAAGCGCGCCCTTATACACTACTCGCGACTTGCATTCTGGGTGATTGTGCACAACCATCGTACGATGCTCAACATGCTCGCCTGGATCCACAAAATACATGCCAAGCATGTTTAAATCGCCCTTTTCGCCACCAAAATCCTGATCCATGCGGATTCGCACAACGTCTCCGCCAAGCGTGACCATTGTGTGACGAAGCGAAGCACCCTGCCCAACGTGAATCCTATGATTTCCAACGTGTTTGCTGCCTGAATCCCACTCTTGAATGAACGTTGTAGAAACATGCGCGTTATCTCCAAGAATGATTTCTACGCCTTCAGCAAGCTTTGCAACTCCTGTGTGTTCTACGATAATATCCGCGTTTGTGTAAGAATCAGCTTCAATCACTAAGTGCAATGCGTCTAGTGGCAATGCATCTAGCGATTGCAAAGTACTTTCATTTTTAAGATTCCCGTGAATTTGCAATATTATTGGCTTTGTAACTTCGCCACAAACATGCAAAACGTACGCCGACTTTGCAGAATTCCACGCAACAGCAGCCACGCGATCCGAAGGCTTCATCTCTGTATGCGGAGCCTCGTTTTTAGGCAAAATTTGCATCGTTACATGCGAATCGCCATCAACACCTTTTAGCTCCACAGCAACGTTGTTAGACGGCTTAAAACTATCAAAGAACTCGGAAATTCGCTCAACTGGAGTGTATCGCCAATCTTCCTGCTTCCTAGTTGGAATCGTAAAGTCTTGCACATTAAAAGAGCGCACGGATTTATCTGCACTAGAAGGCATTGCAGCAGGAACCGCGTAAGGATCATTAGGGTCTGCTACAGGAATATTAATTTCTTTTTCCGTCATTTTATTGCCTAAATTCTTTTTCAGATCTTCGCTCATCACCCCACGGATCCTTCCATTTGCAATTCCACAAGACGATTAAGCTCCAGAGCATACTCCATAGGCAACTGGCGACTAATCGGCTCCACAAAGCCGCGCACAATCATTCCCATAGCCTCTTTTTCTTCCAGCCCTCGACTCATCAAGTAGAAAAGCTGATCTTCGGAAACCTTGGAAACAGTGGCCTCGTGAGCCATCGAAACGTTATCTTCGCGCACATCAACATGCGGATAAGTGTCGGATCTAGAAAAATCGTCAACAAGCAAAGCATCACACACAACCGAAGAGCTAGAGCCGCTCGCTCCCTTAACAATCTTCACAAGACCGCGGTACGCAGAACGTCCGCCGCCGCGCGAAATCGACTTAGCAACAATCGTAGAACTCGTGTGCGGAGCCAAATGAATCATCTTCGCACCCGTATCTTGGTACTGACCGCGGCCCGCAAAGCTCAAAGACATGGTTTCTGCTTTTGCGTACGGCTCAGCAAGAATGCATGCAGGATACTTCATAGTAGCCTTGGAGCCAATGTTTCCATCAACCCACTCCATTGTACCACCTTCGCGCACGTAAGCTCGCTGAGTTACCAAGTTATACACGTTATTTGACCAATTTTGCACGGTTGTGTAGCGCACGCGCGCATGCTTTTCTACAACAATCTCAACGTTTGCAGCGTGGAGCGAGTCCGTAGAATAGATCGGAGCTGTGCAACCTTCAACGTAATGCACGTACGATCCTTCGTCTGCAATAATCAACGTGCGCTCAAACTGACCCATGTTTGGCGTGTTAATGCGGAAGTAAGCCTGAAGCGGAATATCTACATGCACGCCTTTTGGCACGTACACAAACGAGCCGCCACTCCAAGCCGCTGTGTTAAGAGCCGCAAACTTGTTGTCGTCAACTGGAATCACAGTTGCAAAATACTTTTTTACAAGCTCCGGATACTTTTGAACTGCTGTATCCGTATCCACAAAAATAACGCCTTGAGCCGCTAAGTCCTCGCGAATCGAATTGTAAATAACTTCCGACTCGTACTGTGCTGCAACACCTGAAACTAAGCGCTTTTTCTCCGCTTCTGGGATACCAAGCCTATCGTAAGTTTTGCGAATATCTTCTGGCAAATCATCCCAAGTTTTCGCTTGATCATGGACAGGGCGCACGTAGTATTTAAAATCGTCTGCGTCAAAACCGCTTAAATCCACGCCCCAATCAGGCATCGGCTTTTGTAGAAACGCGCGATAGCCTTGCAAACGAAGGTTTAGCATCCACTCTGGCTCGTGTTTGTCGGCGGAAATTGCGCGAACAACCGACTCGTCAATGCCCTTCTTTGCAGCTTCGCCTGCAGCATCTGAATCATGCCAGCCGTAATTGTACTCGCCAAATTCAGCAACAATCTGCTCGTCTTGGCGAATTTTATCTTCGTTTACGCGAGCGCGATCTGCCACGTACTGGCTCATTTCAACGTCTGCCGCGCTGGATTCTGAAATACTGGATTCTGCAGAATTAGACTCTTCAGTACTAGACCCGTTTTGATTTGCTGCATTCTCATTCAATGATGCGCTTGATTCAGGCTTATTTGAATCATCAACCACTGTTTTACCCTCCTATCAAGCTTATAAATCGATTATACATTTAGCCACGCAACGCACGCTCCGAGATTTTTGACTTTGCGCGATTTTGCCACCATTTTGCCACCAAACGTGACTCAAATCACATCTTTGTATTCTCTGTATAAACCTTTGTCTTTCTACGCACGAGGGAAAGCCTGCGAGTAACGCTGTTTAAGAGCCTGAATAGAAACGTGCGTGTAGCGCTGCGTTGTGTTAAGCGACGAATGCCCCAAAAGCTCCTGAACCTCGCGAAGGTCCGCTCCCCCGTTGAGCATATGCGTTGCAGCACTGTGACGAAGCGCGTGCGGCGCAACGTCTGGCACGTTTGCAGCAGCTGCAGCCTCGTGAACAATGCTCCTAACAATGCGCTGGTCAATGCGCTTTGCTCGCACGCCCAAAAACAACGCTGGCGAGCTTGCGGCAGATTTTTCTTGCAGCGCACTTCTCCCACAGTCAAGCCACTTTTTACACGCTTTCGCAGCAGGAACACCGAATGGTACTACACGCTGCTTGTTTCCCTTACCTGTAACTTTTACAGTGTGATTTTCAAAATCCATATCTTGCACATTAAGACCCGTAAGCTCCCCCACACGCATGCCCGTGGCATATAAAAGCTCTAAAATCGCAGCATTTCTGAGTGCGATTACATACTCTTGTTTCGTTTCTGTTTGAGATTTTATTTTAGATTTTATTCGCATTTTTATTTGCGACTTTAGTGGTGTATTTTCTTGATGCTCGGTTGCTGGCGACTTATCCACAGCATAATCTTCAGAACGATCCTCAGCACAATCCAATAACTTTTCCGCTTGCGCCTCGTCTAAAACCGTAGGAAGCTCATTAACAATTTTAGGTGTATTAAGAATTTGCGCAGGATTTGCGCTAATCAAACCAACGTGCGTAGCCCACGCAAAAAAGCCGCGCACAGCCACTACTTTGCGAGCCAAACTAGAGCGCGCGTGATTCTTATTAAGCCAATACATCCATTGACGCAGAACGCTTGTAGACACAGAATTTAAATCAGAAAGATCGTTTACACCACACCATTCAAGGCATTGCAAAACATCTACCCTATATGCGAGAAGAGTGCGACTTCCAAGGCCTTTATTTGAACGCAAATAATCAATATACCGATCGGATAAGTCGGAAGCTTCCGTTGACGATACCAAACCATCGTCAAATAATAAATCATTATTATTACGACTGCTAGCCATAGAACCGCCTCAAATCGCTTATATCACAGCAATCAGAAAGCTCTAATTACCGCTTTCTCCGCTAGACTTACGCCTTCTATCCAACACGTGCCAAGCTTTATCTGCAGCAGCAAGCTGAGCCTTGCGCTTGCTAGAACCATCCGCCTCACCCAACAGCTCGTCGCCGCTTTCGTGTGCCAAAACCGCGCGCGCATGGAACACGGGCGCATAATCTGGGCCAGAAACCGACATCCTATATTGCGGCTCGTCAAGCCCCATCTCGTGCGCCAAAACCGTAAGCGAAGTCTTCCAATCCAGAGCAGGACCTTCTGTAAGAACCTCCGCCAAAGTGTCGTCAATCAAACGATGCACTACAGCGCGCGCCTCGTCAATGCCATGCTCAACAAAAGTCGCGCCAATAAGCGCCTCAACAATATCGCACAAAATCGAGTCTTTTTGAGCGCCTCCATGCTCCATCTCGCCATGACCCAAAAGAATATACGGTCCAACGTGCAACTTATCTCGCGCAACCGCGCTCAAAGCCCACTCCGAAACAGCCTTAGCGCGAAGCTTAGCCAACTGACCTTCCGTCATATCTGGGTGAGCAGAAAACAGCGTTTCTGTAGAAACAAGCTCCAAAACAGCGTCTCCCAAAAACTCTAGACGCTCGTAGTTTTTAGTGCCTGGATGCTCGTGCGAAAACGAGCGATGAGTGAGCGCCTCAACAAGTAAATCTGGCGAAATCGTAGTACCGAGCGCGCGTAAAAGCTCCTGAGTAGGGTCACCATCATGAGTATGTCCGTCTTTAGAACGCGTAACACCTATGCTGCTAGTTCTAGCATTTTCTAGATGATTTGGGTTCTGATAACCGCGATTTTGAACGTCATTTTTTACATCATCTTGAATGTCATGCTGATCTTTTGTATTGTTCCCACTCATATTTTCAACATTATAGCGCATGCGTTGAAGTCGTTGATTTACAACCTCATGCAATTTCAAGCTCAATAAAAGCGTGCAAAAACACAAGAACCCTGCCACCCGTCGATGGCAGGGTTCTTTTTTAAAATACAACCTACTTGGTGTGCGCAGAGCGAATTGCTTCGCGATACACGCGACCGCGGAAGTTACCGCAGGTTGGGCAAGCCATGTGAGACAACGCTGGCGAACCGCAGTTCGGGCAGGTAATAGTCTGCACGGCAGAAGCCTTCCAATTGGCGCGACGCGAATGAGTATTAGCGCGCGAGGTCTTGTACTTTGGCAGTGCCATAATCTTTCCTCTATTTCGTTCAACCGATTGAGCTTAAGCGTTCTGTATATTACAGCAAGCGCCATACATTATTCAGAATCGCACTACATGGCAGGTCGTGTCGTTCGCGCAGATTAGCTGCGCTCACGCCTTCGCCGCCGTAGAAGCACACCGTGCTTCTACGCTAAGCGGCTCAGCGCTCCGAATTGCCTTTTCGCGCTACGCTCTAAGCGAAAAGGCAGGTCGTCGCGCACTACGTAATTAGTGTAAATCAGCAGCGATTTTGCGAGTTTTCAAGCTTTTGCTTAAGTCCTTCAAGCGCCGCAAACCGAATATCCGTAATATCGTGATGATGATCTGGATGTTCGTTCAAGTTTTCTCCACATTGCGAGCAAAGACCCTTGCAATCTGGCTCACACAAAGGTTTAAGCGGCAGCTCGCTAACCATTGTGTCCCTAATCAATGCCTCAATATCGGCAAAGTCGCCTCCGCCAACCAGTGGATACACGTTTCCAGAATCGTCGCCCTCGTCCCAAATATCAGCATCTTCTAAATCATCATTATCGCCATTAGATCTATTAAATTTGGAATTATTGGAACGCGCACCACCCTTGCTTTCCACCTGTGCAAAGAACGCGCACACATCGACGCTCCAATCCCTATGCAACGGCATCAGGCATCTAGAGCACTCTGCGTGTACGCGCGCTGTAATCGTACCCTGGAACATAAGCCCATCCACTACGGAATCAAAGTTGCCGTCTACTGTAACATCGCTCCCTGGCTTCACGCCAATAACGCTGTCTCCTATACCTTCTGGCGCCGGGAACACGCGATGCAATTGCATGCTACTTCCTGCTCGTGCCGCCATTTGCGCAACTGGTACCGCCCATAAAGACTGGGAGGGATGCGATGCCATTTTTAGTTCCTTTCTTCGCTTTCGTTTACAACTTCTCCATTAACTTGTCTGTTAATCTCGTCTTGCACATGCGCCGCCGCACGCCTGCGTTCTTCTAGAACTCGCTGACCTGCCTGAACATCCTGCTCTAGCTTGTCTAACTGCTGTTTTAAACCTTCCATAACCGTAGCACTGTACTGATCCGCACCACGCGTGAGTTTATCAGCCTTTGCCTGCGCCTCGTTTACGATTCCTTGCGCCTGATTTCTTGCAATGGCGACCACGTTTTCTTGCCCAGCCAAGAATTTAGCTCTCTCTTGTGCTTCTTCAATCATCTGAGCAGCCTGGCTTTGCGCAGAACTTACGATTGAATTTGCTTGAGCCTGAGCTGTGCGCAAGCGCCTCTCTGCCTCTCGCATTAATGCACTCGCGCGCTCAAGTTGCACTGGTAGCATGTCTTTTAACCTAGATAAGTAGTCGCCGAATTCTTCGCGATCAATCTTTGCCATTCCAGCAGAAAACAGCACGCCTTTTGCTTCATTTAATGTGGTTTCCATTGTGTCGATTATGTCGTAAACTGTTGTGAATTCTTCACGCGACTTTGTTCGCACTTCTTCGCTTACTGTTTGCGGATTAGCGGCTTTAAACACGTTTTCTTTTTCATCTTCAAATTCTATTGCACCACCGTCTTCGCGTTCACGCAAATCTGGCATTGGGAACAAGTTTTGCGCATTATCGCCAGCAGCCGCAGAATCAGCAGAAGAATCGCCAGCAACCGCAGAATCTCCAGCACTATCATCCTTAGTCTTATTTGCCGCAGGCACTGCGTCGTAAGCTTCAAAAGCAGCACTGGGCGAATCATCGTTGTTTGCAATCACTGGATTTAATGGCAACTTTTGGCTGCGATTTGCCGATACTTGGCTTTCCATTGTGTCGTCTTCGTTTTCGCTCATTTTTTCTCCTTCGCTAAGTAGCTGCTCTCTGTTTCTCCTAATAATTTTATTTTATTATTTTAATTTTATGACTTTATTGTACGTATTTTTGTGATATTGCAATTGTTTTAGAAAAAACGTTCTGTAAAAGTGGAACCACATTATCTGGCACCATTCCCGAAACGTCTCCGCCGTGACGAGCAACATCTTTTACAACGGAGCTAGAAACATGTTCCAAAATAGGGTCTGCAGGCAGGAACATGGTTTCTATCCCAGCAAGCTTGCGATTAACCAGAGCCATTCCAAGCTCCGCCTCATAGTCACCATTTTGGCGCAATCCTTTAACTATTACGGTTGCGCCGACTTTTTTGCAATAATCTGTGATAAGACCATCTGTTGAGGCAACAACTATTTTGCACGCTGGCGACTGTGCTGCTCCGCATAAAGGTGGAGCAAATTCCCCGACTGGAAAATCATTTTTTAGGTTTTTAACAGCATTGCGAATAATATCCACACGCTCCGATTCGGAAAACATTGGCGTTTTTGCCGCGTTAACAGCCACCAAAACATGCACTTCTTTAAAGAGATGCGTACAACGTTGTATCACGTCTAAGTGTCCGGCTGTAACGGGATCGTAGGAGCCTGGGCAAACAGCTATAGTCATATTTTTAGGTTACCACGAATCTGCCACTATCCAGACACAAGCCGCAACTAGCATATTTTGCACGAGTTTGTACTGGATTTACTGCGTATTGTGTCGTTCGCGCGTTACAGCGCGCTCACGTCTTCGCCGCACGTAAAGTCCACTGGACTTTACGTTTGAGCGGCTCAGCGCTACGAATTGCCTTTTCGCGCTACGCTCTAAGCGAAAAGGCAGGTCGTCGCGCACTAATCGTAGATAGGCATAGGACTATGATTGGCTGCAGGTAAAAGTCGCGTATAAAAGTCGTAAAGAACGCGCTTTAAGTTTGATTACTAAAATTGCAAGAAAGGATTGAAAATGCTTGATTCTTTTGATTTCTCAAAGTCTGAAGCAAAGTCCGAAGTAAAGTCTTACACAAACTCTTCCGTACTCATGACAGACATGTACGAGTACACAATGCTCGACGCAGCACTAAAAGACGGCACAGCAAATCGCAAATGCGTTTTTGAGATTTTCGCGCGACACCTTCCTCAAGGTCGCCGCTACGGAGTGGTAGCAGGCACAGGCAGAATCCTCGAAGAGCTAACTCGATTCCACTTTAGCGACGAAGACTTACGATTTTTGCAAGATCGAAAAATCGTAAGCAAAGACACTATTAAATGGCTGGAAAACTACCATTTTAACGGCAAAATTCGCGGTTACAGAGAAGGCGAAATGTTCTTCCCAGATTCGCCGATTTTGCAAGTTGAAGGCACTTTTGGCGAGTGCACGTTGCTAGAAACGTTGCTACTTTCCGTGCTTAACTACGATTGCTCAGTGGCGAGCGCCGCAGCACGCATGGTCTCCGCATCCGCTGGCAGACCGTGCATGGATATGGGCGGTAGGCGCACAAACGAGTGGTCGGCTGTGGCTGCTTCTCGCGCGGCGGTAATCGGCGGTTTTAAAGGCACGGCAAACCTGCTTGCGGCAAAGCTTTACGGGCTTAAGGCGATTGGAACGGCCGCGCATTGCTTTACGCTTGTGCACGATTCGGAGCGCGATGCCTTTGAGTCACAAATTGCAGCACTTGGAAAAGGAACAACGTTGCTTGTAGACACATACAACGTAGAAGAGGCTGTTAAAACCGCCGTGCAAGTTGCTGGTGCAGATCTTGGCGGTGTGCGCATTGATTCGGGCGATTTGTGCGTTATGGCTCGTCGCGTTCGCGCTCAGCTCGATGCGTTGGGTGCTAAAAATACTAAAATCACGGTTACGAACGATTTGGACGAGTATGCGCTCGCATCTTTGCAAAATGCGCCAGTTGATTCCTACGGCATTGGAACAATGCTTGTTACAGGTTCGGGCGCGCCTACTTGCGCAATGGTTTATAAGCTTACGGAGCGCGAGGGCGCGGATGGAGTTATGCAACCTGTTGCTAAGAAGTCTAAGAATAAGGCGACTGTTCCAGGGCGTAAGATTGCGTACCGTTCCTACGATTTTAGCGGCGGTGCAAATGGCGGCGTGGCTAGCAATGGCGTAGCCGATTGTGAGCATGTAATTTCTGGCTCGGAGAGTGCCCTCGCGACTTTTAAGCCGCAAGATTCTTGGGAAGATTTGCTAGTTGACTACGTGCAAAATGGCGAATTTAATACGGAGTTTATGGGTCATGACGCAATTATGCGAGCACAGGACTATTGTGCTAAAGCACTTAGCAGACTTCCGATTTCTGCTCAAAGTCTTATGCGTGGCGACCCTGCTATTCCTACAGAAATCAACGTTTTAGGCTAAAAGCCCAGATTGTTCATCTCTTCGTAGATTTTTTTGCACTCTGGGCAAACAGGATAGTCGTTAGCTTCGCGCTTTGGAATCCATACTTTTCCACACAGTGCTACAACTGGGCGGCCAGTCAAGCGCGATTCGATTACGCGATCCTTGGAAACGTAGTGTGCAAAGCGGTCTGCGTCACCGCCATCGTCCATTCGCGCTGATTCATCTACCTCTGGCTTTTCAAGTATGCTCGTGCTTGTGCTAGACCCAGAATCTGGGAGGCTTTGTGAATCGTCTTCCATAACAGCGTTCAAATCAGCAGCGTTTGGATCTTCGCTATACTTTGAATCATTTGAAAACGTCATTGCATCCCTTTCGTACAAATCGCGCTTTGTTGATTGCGACTCATGTTTATACAAGCATAAGTCATAATCGCAACAAATACTCGAATCGACAACTTCGAGCTTAACGCGTGAGTTATTAGCTAAACATATAATTGAGATTATGCTTGAAAATACGAACAGAACTCTTACAGCAGCAGCGGCACGATTGCGCCTATACAACACAGCAACGCACAACACTAGCGAGTTTACAACAGTTACTCCTGGCCACGTTGGAATGTACGTGTGCGGCGCAACCGTGCAAAGCTCGCCTCATATAGGTCATATTCGCGCAGCAATCGCCTTCGACGTTGTTCGCCGATGGCTTTTGCGCCTTGGCTACACTGTTACTTTTGTTAGAAATGTTACAGATATTGACGATAAAATCATCAAAAAAGCTAGCGAAAATGGCCAAACATGGTGGCAGCGCGCCTACATTTACGAGCGCGAGTTTACTGAAGCTTACAACACTCTTGGCGTTATGCCGCCTACTGTGGAACCGCGCGCAACTGGTCACATAAACGATATGGTGGAGCTTATACAGCGCTTGATTAATCGCGGACACGCATACGCAATAACAGACGCGAATGGCAATCCTACTGGAAACGTGTATTTTAGTGTGCCAAGTTGGCAAGATTACGGCGCACTAACGCATCAAAATGGTAATTCAGATGACAACAATAGTGCTGACAAAGCCGACAAATACAATCCAGTTGACCCTGCTGACGCAAGCCCAGATAAGCATGATGCTCGCGATTTTGCACTTTGGAAAGCACCTTGCGATTTTGACCAAAAAGACGCGCGCTGGAACACGCCGTTTGGAGCAGGACGCCCAGGTTGGCACATTGAATGCTCAGCAATGAGCCACCGCTATCTTGGCGATTCCTTCGACATTCACGGCGGCGGACTAGACTTGCGCTTCCCACACCACGAAAACGAGATGGCACAAACACTCGCTGCTGGATGGAAGAGTGCAAACGTGTGGATGCACTCCGCGTGGGTTACATCTAAGGGCGAAAAAATGAGCAAATCCCTTGGAAACGGTCTTTCTGTTCCATCTGTTTTAGCTCAAAAATCCGCGTGGGTCGTGCGATACGCGCTAGGCGGCGTGCAGTACCGCGCAATGCTTGAGTGGTCGGATCAATCTTTGACCGAGGCACAATCTGCTTATGATCGCATATCTAACTTCCTCGAGCGCGCAAATCGCGTAATCGAAAATCAGCCAGATTATGCGGAAGTTCAAAGCGTTGATGCAGATAATCTTCCAAAAGATTTTACTAAAGCTATGAACGACGATATTAACGTTTCGGGCGCGTTGGCTGCGATTTTTACTGCGATTCGCTCTGGTAACGCGCTTTTGGATGACTATGCGCAAAATCAAAACGAAAATCAAAGCAACGGCATTAAAAGCCTTATTAAGACTTGTGTTTTGCAAGTTCGTGCAATGCTAGACACTCTTGGACTAGACCCTTATTCTCCACAATGGCGCAATCTTTCGCAAAAATCGCAAGATTTAGGTGCGAATAATGGCGCAAGCGCGGAGCATAAGGTTCTTGAATCTTTGATTGCAAATCAGCTTGAACAAAGGGCTATTGCACGCGCAGCTAAGGATTTTGCACGCGCAGACGCGATTCGCGACTCTTTAACCGCCGCTGGCGTTGTAATCGAAGATTGCGCACAAGGGTCATCGTGGCATTTGTCTTAAGTAAAAGCAATGTAAACATGATAAAAAGCAATACAACAAAACATTCCAAACAACCTGTAGAATAGAGCAATTATGGCAGCATTTAGTTCGTTAACAGAAAGACTTTCTGGCGCATTCAAACACTTGCGCAGAAAAGGGAAATTATCCGACGCAGACATCGACGGCACGATTCGTGAAATTCGTCGTGCGCTTTTAGACGCAGACGTAGCTCTAGATGTTGTGCGATCGTTTACTGCTAAAATTCGCGAGCGCGCACTAGGCGAGGAAGTTTCTAGCGCACTGAATCCTGCTCAGCAAGTTGTGCGAATTGTAAACGACGAGCTTACAAACGTTTTGGGTTCAGGCGTTGATAGACCGCTGAATTTTGCAAAATATCCACCAACTGTAATCATGCTTGCTGGTTTGCAAGGCGCTGGTAAAACAACGCTCGCTGGAAAGTTGGGCTACTGGCTTAAGGATTCGGGTCATACGCCTTTGCTTGTTGCGGCGGATTTGCAACGTCCTAACGCTGTTACGCAGCTTGAGGTTGTTGCAGAGCGTGCAGGTGTGGCGATTTTTGCGCCAGAGCGAGGCGTGCAAAGTGACGGTGGTAGCGAAGTTGTTTCGGCTGGTTTAGCCACTGGAGACCCTGTTAAAGTTGCGCGAGATTCTATTGACTACGCGCGCGCAAAAATGTACGACACGGTTATTATCGATACCGCTGGTCGCCTTGGCGTGGACGATGCTCTTATGCAGCAGGCGCGCGAGATTCGCGATGCTGTTAATCCGCAAGAAATTCTGTTTGTTATAGACGCCATGATTGGTCAGGACGCTGTTCGTACGGCTCAAGCGTTTAACGAGGGCGTTGACTTTACGGGTGTTGTGCTTTCTAAGTTAGATGGCGATGCACGAGGCGGCGCTGCGCTATCTGTTGCAAGCGTTACAGGAAAGCCGATTTTGTTCGCTTCTACTGGCGAAGGTTTGAAGGATTTTGAGATTTTCCATCCAGATAGAATGGCTTCAAGAATCCTCGACATGGGCGATATTCTAACGCTTATTGAGAATGCGCAAAAACAGTTTGACGAGGAAGAGTCTAGAAAAGCTGCCGCTAAAATATCTGAAGGAACTTTTGGACTAGACGACTTTTTGGATCAGCTTCAGCAGGTTAAAAAGCTTGGTTCTATGAAGAAGATTCTTGGTATGATGCCTGGAATGGCAGCGCACAGACAGGAACTTGAGCAGTTTGATGACCGCGAGATAGACCGTACGGAAGCTATTATTCGTTCGATGACGCCTAAAGAGCGCAAAGACACCAAGATTATTGATGGTTCTAGGCGCGCGCGCATTGCAGCTGGCGCAGGCGTTCCAGTTTCTGCAGTGAATGCGCTTTTGCAACGCTTTGAGCAAGCAGCTAAAATGATGAAGCGCATGAGCAATGGCGGCGGCGCAGGAATGCCTGGAATGGGCGGAATGCCTGGGTTTGGCGGTCCTGGCGGAAAGTCTAAGCGTAAAGACAAGAAGAGCAAGAAGAAGGGCGGAAAGTCCGGTAATCCTATGCGTCGCGAGGCCGAGGAGCGCGCGCTTAGAGAACGCTTGTCTGGAAATTCTTCTGCAAATAGTGCAAATGATAACGCGAATGGCGAGTCTGCTTTTATGAAGAAGAAGCAGGACTTGCCTAATAATTTGCCAGAAAATCTTCAAAATCTTATGAGTGGCGAAGGTGACTTTGCTGACGAAATGCCTGATTTACCGCCTAATTTGGGCGGCGGACTCGCAGGTCTTTTCGGCAGATAACGCGAATAATACGAATAATCAGTAGATGATTTACGCTATTTTACTTGCGATTTTACTTGTTGCACTTGTTTTGCTTCTAGCTTGGCAGCTACTTAGGTGGCTGCCAGCTGGAGCGGATAGACTAAAGCCACTGCCATATGTTATTGCATTGCTTCCAATTGCGCCGTTTTGCGCTGCGCTTGGGCTAGTCGTCAGCGCTGTGGCTGCAGTTGCAACACGATTGCAAAATGAATTTTATAAATCTTATTTATTTTTGTGCGTAGCATATGCGCTGTTATTCGTAATCTCTTTAAAATCGTATACGCCGTATTGGGCAGTAAGATTGCGGCGAATAAAACAGGAAAAATCGCCAGAATTATCACTAGAAAAATCGAGAGAAATCCGCGTTATGACGCTTAATTGCAGATATGGTCGCGCAAACGCAAGTCAAATAATAAAGTTAGCAAAAACGCATAAAATCGATACGATTCTTTTACAAGAAGTAAGCAAAAAACTTGTAAAAAACCTTGAAAAACTTGGGATTAAGCGCGATTTTGCACATGTGCAATTGGGAAGCGCGAACGGACATGAAAATGGCGGCTTTAACGCGATTTATACGCGACTAAGCAATGTTAAATCTTTTGGTAAGTCTATTAAGATTGATGCAGCAAACGTTCCAATCGTTACGGCGGTTACTCGCGACTCATCCGCGGAAAATCTTTTAATAACATTCGCTTCGGCGCATCCAAAGTCGCCTATGCGCGGATGTGCGGCTTGGAGCAGCGGAATAATGGCGCTTGCAAAAATCGGCGAAAATCACAATGAAAACAACGTCAAAGACGTCAAAAAAGTCAAAATAATCGGCGGAGACTTAAACTCTACTCCAGACCACCCAAGCTTTAGAGCGCTACTAAAATCAGGCTTTTTAGACGCATCAATGCAAATCGGCAAGCGACTAAAGACTTGGCCAACGTGGCAAAAATGGCCGAATCTTGCACTTGACCATGTGCTAGTAAAATCAACAGGATGCAACGCTATAGCCACAGAGCAACGCGCAATTCGTGTGGATGGAAGCGACCACTTTGCGTTAATCGTTTGCGTTTCAATCCTACTCTAGTTTGCCGCTTCTTGATGGTTTATTACTTTACCTTCGCGCATTTCCTTGCTTACTGTTGCGTGAGGGCTGGGTGTTTCTGCGCTCGCGCGGATTAGCCGCGCGAGCGACATTTCCTGAGTTTGTAGCTCAACACGCCAGTTTGAGCAACATTCTCAGGAAAACATATAGTCCACGCAATCAGTCATAATAGAAAAGTTATTCGCGTGAATCGAAGCCCTCTTATCGACCACGCGAGGAACAGTGGAACTCGCAAGGAGTGCCCCACACCCGAGCGAAATTCTACGACTCTAGTTATAAGGAGAGCCATTTTGGCAACCAAGATTCGTCTTAAGAGATTGGGCAAGAAGTTCTACGCCTTCTATCGCGTTGTAATTTCTGATTCGCGCAACAAGCGTAACGGCAAGTCCATCGAAGAGATCGGCATCTACGATCCAAACAAGCAGCCATCTTTGATTCAGATTAAGTCTGACCGCGCACAGTACTGGCTTGGCGTTGGCGCACAGCCAACCGAACCAGTGTTGAAGCTGCTAAAGATTACTGGCGATTGGCAGAAGTTCAAGGGTCTTGAAGGTGCAGAAGGCACTTTGAAGACTGGCGAAGCTGGTCCAGACGCACAGGCTCGCGTTGAGGCTGTAGAAGCCGAAGCTCAGAAGCTTAAGGCTGCTAAGTCCGAAGCCGCTGCAAAGGCTCAGGCTGCTGCAGAAGCCGCTAAGAACGAAGCTGAAGAAGCTCCAGCAGCAGATGCTGAAGCCGAGGAAAAGGCTGAGTAATTATGCTGGCTCAAGCTGTGGAACATCTCATTAAAAACATCGTTGATTTTCCAGATGACGTGTCCGTGCATTCTCACGAAAACGCTCGCGGCGAACTCTTGCGCGTGCGCGTAAATCCAGAAGACATCGGTAGAGTTATTGGAAGAAACGGTCGTACCGCTAATGCCATTCGCGTTGTTGTACAGGCTTTAAGCCGCCACAACGTTCGCGTTGACATTATGGACGTACGTAAGTGAGATTGAACGTGGCTAAAAACCAACTTTTTGACGACCCTCAGCAAGGTTCAAACAACCTACTGAGGGTTTGTCGTATTGGAAAAGCGCAAGGACTAAAAGGCGAAGTCACTGTCCAAATTTTTACCGACGAACCTTATGAGCGCTTTAAAGCAGGCAATGTGCTTTACACGCAAGACGGCGAGCGCGAGTTTACAATCGAGTCTGCGCGAACGTTTAAAAGCCGTTGGATTTTGCTTTTTGAACAAAGTCTAAATCGCAACGATGCAGAGGCCTTAAACGGCTTAGAGCTTTATACTAAGGCTCAAAGCGCGCAAGAGTTAGAGCAAGAAAATGCTTGGTATATTAAGGATTTGGTGGGTCTTAGCGCGCGCATTTGTGAGAATAATTCACTTGGAGTTGCGCCGCGTGAAATCGGCAAAGTCGTAGACGTTATTGATGGTGCTCAATCATTGCTTAAAATCCGACTTTCAACTCCTGTTGGCGATGATAAAACTGCGCTAGTGCCTTTCGTTCAAGCACTGGTTCCAGAAGTTAATCTTAAAGAAAAATATTTAACTTTAGATCCTCCAGGTGGATTAATCCCAGGAATCTAAAACACATGATTTAAGCTTAAAGGCTTTATAAAATGCAAATCGACATAATCTCCGTGTTCCCTGAATATTTTCGCATGCTAGATTTGAGCTTGCTTGGTAAAGCGCAAGATAATGGCTTGCTTAAAATCAACGCGTATAATCTTAGAAAATGGACGCATGACGTTCATCAATCTGTTGATGATACGCCAGTTGGGGGCGGCGCTGGAATGGTGATGAAGCCAGAAGTGTGGGCGGAATGCCTTGATGAGCTGCTTTATAATGGAGATGACGCCGATAATGACGATAACAAAGCCGATATTGGCGATAACGGCACAGTTCTAATCTTCCCAAACCCTTCTGCCCCACTGTTTTCGCAAAAAGACGCTACCCAATTAGCAAGCGCAAAGCGACTTGTATTTGGGTGCGGACGCTACGAAGGCTATGACGCGCGAATCCCAGAATACTATCAATCGCGCGGAGTAGATGTGCGCGAATATTCCATTGGCGACTACGTTCTTAACGGCGGCGAAGTGGCTGTTAGCGTTATGGTAGAGGCCATTACGCGCTTGATTCCAGGCTTTATGGGTAACCCAGAGTCGATTGTTGAAGAGTCGTACACTGGCGCAGATGCGATTCTTGAGCATCACCAATACACTCGTCCCACAACTTGGCGCGATATTAGCGTGCCTGCGATTCTTACTTCGGGCGACCACGCTAAAGTGGATCGCTTCCGCAGAGATGATGCACTAGCGCGCACGAGCCAGATTAGACCAGATTTGATTGAGAAACTTGATTGCAAGTCGCTTAGTAAGCAGGATAGAAAAACTCTGATTAGCCTTGGGTGGGAGGTTTCTGGCGATTCGCCAAAGCGCGCCAACCTGTAAAATTTAGCTGCGCTAGCGCGATTTCTTACTTGATGTTGCGTGAGGGCTGGCTAATTCTTGTCTCACAACGCTCCGCCTATTACGTGTAGTCTAGAGTTGCGGTTGTTCCGTTTTGTCTTTGATTTTGTTTTTTGGTTGAGGTTTGTTTGTAGTGGTTGATCATTGGATTATTTGGTATCGGCTGCCGCTCTTATATTGTTCGACCAAGAATCACCCAGCCCTCTTACAAGTCTGAACAATTGCGTATCACTTAATCACCGAGATTCTCGATTTTTCTTGCTCTCTCGGCGAGTCACCATCTAGCGACGCTGAGGCTCGCCTCTTTCGCTGCGAAAAATCAAGAATCTCTACCGCACTTGGTCACGCTCTAAACGCGAATAAAGGTCAATTAGTAGATTGAATGAACATAACAGCAGTTTCGCCATAGTTGCGCGTGTCGAAAATCTCCCACCCAGCACAAATCTTAGGCGCAACACTGCGCGCGCTACGCTCTAAAACAATAAGCGTGTCAGCTGCGGCACTTACAACGCCCTTACTGACCATATTCTCAATCAAAAGCTCAACTTGCTCTGTCTCTAATGCGTACGGCGGATCCACAAACACCAAATCGAACGCTTCACCGCTGTAGTCTTGTACGAACTGCTCTGCGCGTCTTTTATTTACGCGAGCGCTTAAATCTTCACTCCACGCGCCTTGACTTTGTAGTACTTTAACAGTTTTTGTTATTAACGCCGCCGCAGCTGCGTTCGCTTCTACGCACACGAGTTCTTTTGCGCCCCTAGAAATCGCTTCTACGCCTAACGCCGCTGTGCCAGCGAATAAGTCGAGTACTCGAGCACCATCGCATACTCCCCATGAGTCGAGCCTAGAAAAAATCGCCTCTTTTGTGCGATCTGTTGTTGGTCTTGTACATGACTTTGCAGCGCATAATGGCGTGCCTTTAAATCTTCCTGCAATTACGTGCATGTTTTAAGCATATCATTTTAAATTATTTAGACTTGTGTCGAATTTTGTTATTGATATACTTGGAACGGTCATTTGTTTATTTATATAAACAAATGTTGCTTAGCACTGGTTTCTGACGATTTATCCCAAACTACGCTAAACAATGAAGTTTGCTAAAAAGCCTAAGCATAAAATATATAAATCCCAACTACAACTGACATATAACTAAACAATTAAGGAGCTAAAATGACCACAATCATTCTAGATTGCGATCCAGGTCATGACGACGCTATGGCTATTCTGCTAGCGCTTGGCAATCCAAACATTGATTTGCTTGGTGTAACAACAGTCGGCGGAAATCAAAGCCTAGAAAAGGTGACTTACAATGCGCGAGCAACTCTAGAAATGGCACATGCTACAAATATCCCTGTTCACGCAGGCTGCGACCGCCCAATGATCCGTCCTCTAGAAGTTGCTGCTGCTGTTCACGGAGAAACCGGCCTGGATGGAGTGACTTTGCCAGAGCCAACTCGTCCTTTAGATGAGGGACACGCAGTAAACTGGATTATTGACACAATAATGAGTCATGAGCCAGGCACGATCACACTTGTACCAACTGGACCTCTTACAAACATAGCTATGGCAGTTCGCTTAGAGCCACGAATCGTTAGCCGAGTTAAGGAAGTCGTTCTCATGGGCGGCGGCTATCACGTTGGCAATTGGAGCGCAGTTGCAGAGTTTAACATTAAGGTAGATCCTGAAGCCGCTCACGTTGTGTTTAATGAAGATTGGCCTATTACAATGGTTGGTCTTGATTTAACTCATCAGGCACTTTGCACTCCAGAAGTACAAGCTAGGATTGACGCTATCGGTACGCCTCTTTCTGCTTTTGCAAGCGGATTGATGGACTTCTTCCGTAAGGCATACAAGAACAACCAGGACTTTATCGACCCACCAGTTCATGATCCTTGCACGGTTGCATATTTGATAGATCACAGCGTTGTACAAACTCGTAGATGCCCTGTAGACGTTGAGATTAAGGGAGATTTGACGCTTGGCATGACGGTGGCAGATTTGCGTGGACCAGAGCCATCGGCTGACAAGTGCCATACTCAAGTGGCAACTAAACTCGACTTTAACAAGTTCTGGGATTTGATTATTGACGCTTTAAAAGAATTGAAATAATTGAGGTAATTGAAAATAGAGGTTAATTATGACTGAGGTTTCATCTAAAAAACCATCTATGTTGGATAAGGGTGGACGATCAATCGTAGCGCTTATGGTAGCGCTGCTTGTGGCGATTTTCGCATTCCAGCTTAACGCATCTATGCTTTCTCCAGCTCTAGCAACAATGACTCGAGAGCTTAAAACAACGGATTCTCAAATCGCCTTAACTCAAACAGTATTCTTTACTGCAGCAGCATTATTCTCGCTGTTCTTGCCGCGTTTAGCTGATCTTGTTGGACGAAAAAAGGTTCTTACTGGAATTTTAATCTCCACTATTTTGGGTTGTGCAGTTAGCGCTATTGCGCCAAATGTAACAGTTCTTATGATTGGACGAATTCTTCAAGGAGCAAGCGGACCTGTTGTACCAATGTGCTTGATTATGCTTCGCGTGCGCGTTAGCGAAGAAAAACGCTACGCAAAGCTAATGGCAATTCTTACTTCTGTGAACGGCGGTATTGCAGGCGTTGATGCGCTTCTTGGCGGCTGGCTTGCAGGAAACTTTGGCTTTAGATCCGTATTCTGGACTATGGCAGCCATTGGTATAATCGCTGTTCTTTTGGTTGCTTTCTATGCTGAAGAATCCCATGCTCAAGATACGCCAAAGATGGATTGGGTTGGAGTTGTAACCCTTGGTATAGCATTCCTAGCAGCATATCTTGCTATCAACGAGATTGGTAAACTTGCTGGCGCGAATTTGAGTCTTGTAGCAGGTCTTGTGGTTCTTGCAGTAGTATTCTTTGTAGTGTTCTGGAACGTAGAGGGCAAAAACTCTGCTCCTCTTGTTTCTACAAAATATATGAGTCAGCGTCGCACTTGGGGCTTGCTTTCTTGCACGCTTCTTACTATGACTGGCGTATTTGCAATTATGAACGGCGTTGTTCCACAGCTAGCTCAAGATGCTAAGGCTGGCGCTGGAATGGGTGCGGACATCGTAAGCTTTGCAACGCTTACACCTTACGCAATCATCGGCTTCGTGTTTGGACCTGTTGCGGGTATGCTTGCTGCAAAGTTCGGGTATCGTCTGGTGCTGCGTGCTGGAATTCTTGTGAGCGTTCTTGGCGTGGTGTTTGGAATTTATGTTGCAGCCTCGCCTTCTGTTTGGTCGCTTGTAGTGCTTTCTTTGTGGCTTGGTATCAGTTATGCTGGCGTTGCAAACATTATGCTTAACGGTCTTGGAATTGTGCTTTCGCCAAAGGATAATCCTGGATATTTGCCTGGAATGAATGCTGGCGCGTTTAATCTTGGTGCAGGCTTGAGCTTTGCGATTCTTTACGCTGTTATGACTAATTTTGTACAATCTGCTGGAGCATCAGCTGGATATATTGCTTCGATGGTTGCTGGAATCGTGCTACTTGCTTTGGCGTTTGCATGCTCGTTCTTGATTCCTAAGCCAGAAGATTGCGAGTGATTCACTAATCTAATTCATTCGTTTTCATTCTTTTAATAATTGCCTGAGAATGTTGCAGAAATAATATTTTGCGCACCATTCTCAGGCTAATTTTTTGCTCAACACCAAAGATAGAGATTTGGTATTTACACGCGCTCGTGAATGTTTTCCATTCTCTCCATTACAAGCTCTGGAGTCATCGACTCGTGCACAGCTTCTACCGATTCCGTGTTAAGAGCTGCGGCGGCTACAGCGAATCGCCCTGTCTTCGTGTTATCAAAATGATTATACCTAGCGTAGATCAACGCCGCTGTAGCAGCATCGCTTGATCCATTGTCGTTGCCAACCGCGCGCACGCCTTCTCCACCGTTTCCGCGCGCAACAATCATTCTTTGTACACGTTTTAGCGGTACGGGATAGAACGCTACTCCCTCGTCCGCTACGCCATACGCTACTCCCTCGCGCCCCGAGTTAACAAACACATGCCCAACTCCGCGTTTTAGCAATACTTTAGCGCATCTTACTGCAGATTTTTCGTCTACCGCACAAATGCCTGTTAACGCCTGCGATTCGGCTGTGTCTAATATGAGTGTGTCTATGCAGTGTAGTCTGGAAAGTATTCGTGGAGCTTTTGCATCGGTTATTGCGCGCACCATTATTGGTCTGTGATAGTTGTCGCACACCCATTCAAAGGATTTTTGTGAAATGTTGGTATCTAGTGCAACTATGTCTGCGTTTTCTATTATCGATATTCTTTCGCGCAAGAAGTCTGGTGTCATGTAATCGTAGATGCTCATATCGTCTAGTGCTAAAAGCCTTTGCCCCGATGCGTCTCCTACATACATGTATGATGCTGTCATTGCATCTGGTAGCTGCTTTGAGTATCCTATTTCTAATCCGTTTACAGACGCGTCGACTTTGAATAATTCTCCGTTGTGGTCGCCGCCGTACACGGATACTAGGCTTACTCGTGTGTTCATTCTTTCTAGTGCAACGGCTATGTTTCGTCCGACTCCGCCTAGCGCGTATCGTACTTTTGCAGCGTTTGAAGTGTAGTCCATTAGGTCTCCGCACGCGATTCCCAGCACGTCCATGCTTATTCCGCCTATTACTGTTACGTAGCTAGGTGGTGTGACTATGTATCCTTTTCCTCTAAGGTATCCTTTGCGAATAAGATTGGAAATGTGTGCAGCTACGCCTGATCTTGTTATTCCTGCTAGGTCTGCAAGTTCTTGCTGACTAATCATAGGGTTCTGTTGAATCCACGATAGAATTTGTTGTTCGCGCTCAGTCATCTTTGCCTCATCTCTCGCGATTTTACCTTTCTATATATCTAGGATATTCAAAAATTGTTTTTTTCGCACGTTTATTGTGAAAATATATATTATTTTTTATTATATTATTTTTTATTTGGCGTTTATTTTTTTATTTGGCGTCTGGGTGCTTAATCGTTATCAGCCGCTTTTAATAGTGCTTTTAGCCTATTAAAAGCGATTTTTGTACAAAACTACTTGGGCAATTTGTGTTTCATGAATCTGATTTCATTAATCTAATTGCTTAGTATTGCTGTGCTGCTACCTTGTGTAAAGTCTAAAACTGCTCCGGCGGTTTGTGGATGTTCTAGTAAGGTCGGGTCGTGTTCTAGTAGCGTGTTTGCGTCCTCTCTTGCTTCTGCAATGATTTTTGCGTCTTTTACTACTCTTAATAGTTTTAGACTGGATTTTCCACCTGACTGACTGTCTCCTAGAACGTCTCCAACGTTTCTTAATTCTAGGTCTTTTTGGGCTATTATGGCGCCGTCTAACGAGTTTTCTACTACTTGTAAACGTTCAGCTGCTAACTGATTGTTTGGTGCGTTTGACACTAGGAAAGCCCAGGATTGTGTGCCTGAACGTCCCACTCGTCCTCTGAGCTGGTGTAGTTGTGCTAGTCCGAAGCGGTCTGCGTCGAAAATCACTATACAACTTGCTTTTGCTACGTCTACTCCGACTTCTATAACCGTTGTGGAAACTAGGATTTGTACTTGTCCACTGTCGAATTTGTGCATTATTTCGCGTTTTTCTTCGTCGCTTGTACGACCTGTTAGTTGTGCGAATTCTACGCCTTTGAATTGTGGTAGGTTTTGTAGGCGTTTTGATATTTGTGAAACTGTGTGGACTTCTCTCTGAGCAATTTGTGTATTTTGGGTATTTTGTGAATTTAGAGTGTATGAGTCTTGGTTTTCTTGGTAGATCGCATCAGCATTATTGTAAGTATTATCGTTGTTTTCTTCACTGTCTATTCGAGCACATACAACATATGCTCGCTCTCCTGCATCGATTCTAGAGCGAATGTGGTAGAACATGGATGCCATCTTATGCGAGTCTTCTTCGTTTATTACAAAAGTGCGGATTGGTTTGCGTCCGCCTGGAAGCTCTGTTAAATAGGATGCGTCTAGGTCTCCAAACCATGTCATTGCTGCGGATCGCGGTATTGGTGTGGCTGTCATGACTAACAAGTGTGGAACCGCGTTTCCGCTTATCTTGCGTAATAGTGTGTCTCGTTGTTCTACGCCAAATCTGTGCTGTTCGTCGATTATCACCAGCGCTAGGTTTGTTGGTTTAAAGCTTGCGGAGAAAGCTGCGTGTGTTGCCACAATAATCGCTGGCTCTCCACTTGCTACTTTTGCTAGTGCACTTCGTCTGCTGGCTAGCTTCATTCCGCCTGTTATGAGCGTTATTTCAACGTTTATCCCTGCACGCTCAATCATCTGTTGTAGGTTTGTGGCATGCTGTGATGCTAATACTTGTGTTGGGGCTATTAGTACCGCTTGGTGTCCTGATCCTACGGCTTGTAGCATTGCGCTCATTGCTACTATTGTTTTTCCAGAGCCGACTTCTCCTTGCAAAAGACGACGCATTGGTTTTAATGGGGACTCCTCGGTTGCTTGAGATTCGCCTTGCATATCTGCTGTTATTTCGCTAATAACGTTTTTTTGTCCTTCTGTTAGCTCGAATGGTAGGCTTTCTTCAAAGTGTTTTCTTAGCTCGCTGTTTTCGCACGTGTATGCCTTATTTTCCCCTGATTTTTTGCGTGATTGCAAAACTGCTATTTGTGATATGAATGCTTCTTCGTAGCGCATTGTGTGTATTGCGTTTTCAAAGTCGTTTTTGTTTTGTGGATTGTGGATTGATTCGAATGCTGCCGCGCGGTGCATTAGGTTTCTACTGTTTGTGACGAATTGTGGCAGAACATCTGGCAAAACATCTGGCAAAACATCTGAAAGAACATTTGTATCAGGAACATTTGTATCAGCAACACCTGTAGTATCAACATTAAAATCGCTAGAATCGCAAGTCTTAAAAAGTCGCAATAATCCTAAAATCGTCTCGTGAATATGTTCACTAGATATTCTCGAATTTGCGTGGTAAATCGGTTGTGGCGCGCAAAGTTTTTCAATCCCATCTTCTACACTTTGCACAGAAAAATCATCGCTGTTTTGCACGCGCACATCAGTATTATAAGCAGAATCATCGCTTTCAGCACTCTTTGCTCGAACAGTTAGAATCTGCGGATGTGTAAACTGTAGTCTCCCATTGAACTCGCCGCTTGTGCCTCCTACAACAACGGTTTGTCCTACTGCAATTCTGCCACTAACCCATTGCACGTATTGTCTGTTCTTTGAAAAATACACAATCTGTGCTTGTGCCGCATCTTGCGCTACGTTTACTTCTAGCCGATATCCTCGTCGCGCTGCCATTTGCACTATGTTTATAGATTGTATTGTCGCTGAGAACGCCACTTCTTGACCTGGCAAAATTTGGCTTAAATGCGCGCGTTTTAGCGGATTTGTGACTCTAAATGGGTAGTATGTTAGCGCGTCTTTTACTGTGATTACACCTAGCGATTTTAGAGCAGACGCGCGTCTCTTGTTGCTTACGATTGACGATATTGCTGTGTTTAGTGTTATGCGTGCTGCCATACTTCGATTATAATCGTTGCGCTACGATTTAAGCGAAAAGGTAGGTCGGAGCGCAAGTGAGGTGGAGATTCGAGATTTTTCGCACTGAATGAGATGTATCGCTCGCGCGTTACAGCGCGCTCACGTCTTCGCTTGCGTTGAAAGCACACTGTGCTTTCAACTTTGAGCAAGCTCAGCGAATCGAAGTGCATTCGCGCGCTACGCTTTAAGCGCTCATGCAAGTCGATTCGCAGTCCTCCGATGGTGATTCATCGAATGAAGAAGAAAAATCGAGAATCTCGGTGATAAAAACCACGCAAAAGTTTTAGATATTCAGAAGGTTTGATGTATTTCTATACGAGCAATAAAAGAGGAGCGTAGCGACGGGACTTGCGAGGAGAGAAATACTCAAACCTCGCGCAACAACAAATAGGAAAGCGTGCTACGATTTAAGCGAAAAATAGGGAAATAAAAAAGCCCCGAGCACTGCTCAGGGCCTTACATCTAACACGCGATTCACGCCTCAACGCGCTGAACCTTGCCTGCCTTAATGCATTTTACGCACACACGAAGGCGAACATTTTCGCCATCAATGGTGGTGCGAACCGGCTGAAGGTTCGGGCGGAAGGTGCGCTTATTGCGGATGTGCGAATGTGAAACGCTGAAACCGGTTTGCGGTCCCTTGCCACATACTGCGCAACGAGCTGCCATAATTGGACTCCTATTTTCTTTGACTTGCAAGTCTTGCGTCGCTCACCCACGCAAACCGCCCACGCGACTAACCGACGCTAAATCGCATAAACAAATAAGCATGCTTGAACGCACAACTACACAAGTATATCACTACGCCCGACATTAAATCACACAGGGCTTATCATCAATCAAAATCCGCGAATTTTCGCGCAAATCCTCAATATTCTTGCATCCAAGCAACGCCATAATCACACGAATCTGCGCCTTCCAAGACTCAATTTGCTCAACAAGCGCATCTTCTCCTTCGTTAATAAGCGTGTGCAAAAACTCGCCAGCAACTCCAACAGCGCTTGCACCAAGCCGCAATGAGCGCACAACATCAAGCGGCGTACGCACTCCTCCGCTTGCAAACACTTGCATTCGCGCACTATTGCAAGAATCCGATGAATCGCGCGGCTCGCACAAAATCTCATCGCATTGCGCTATGTCTAGCAACGATTCGACAGTTGTAAGCCCCCAGTAGTCGAGGAACTCGTAGTCGCTTTTACGCCCACGCCTTGCGTTTTCAATCGCAACAAAATTCGTGCCTCCGCGTCCGCCAACGTCCACCGCACGCACGCCCACATTTTTCAACCGCAGCACATCATGAGCGCTCATTCCGCACCCAGTCTCTTTAACAACAACTGGCACTTTCATTGAATCAAGCTCGCGCGCAATGGCCTCAATATTGTTAAGCCACGCACTAAAATCGCGGTCTCCTTCGCTCATCACAAGCTCTTGTGCCGCGTTTAGGTGGATTTGCAACGCGTTTGCTTGCAAAATTTCTACAGCTTTAATCGCCTGCTCAGCGCTCACTCCTGCGCTTACATTCGCCATTACAAATCCATGCGGATTAAAGCGTCGAATCACGCTAAAAGTCTCTTCAAGATGCGGATTTTTAAGCGCTGCGCTTAGCGAGCCAGAAGCCATTGCTAAGCCAGTTTTTGCAGCTACCCTCGCTAGCGACTCGTTTATATTTTCGCCTTTTTTGCTTCCGCCCGTCATTGCGTTAATATACAGCGGAGTATCCCATTTTGTGGTTTCGTCAAACACGCTCACACTTGTATCTACATCGCTTAATGCCAATTGCGGCAGCGCGTTTGAAATAAACCGCACGTGTTCAAAACCAGCGTCCGCGTGCGCATCGTATTGTTCGCACGCGAGTTTTATGTGATCGTCTTTGCGTTGTTCAATAAGCGAGAGGTCGCCGCTTTCATCAAATTCTGCGACTTTCAGATTAAGCGCCTCAATACCGCTGTTTTGCCATTCTTCTTCAATGCGAGCAAACACAGCATCAAAATCTTCCGCGCGCGCAATCGCGATTCCGCAATCTCCTCCGCCTGCTCCACTTGTTTTGGACGGCAATCCTGCACCATTGGCAACTTCTATTAGCCGCGTGAGTTTTGGCGTTTCGATTAATGTTCCTGTGATCTCGCCAAGATCTTTTAGCAGCGCACGATTTCGCGCAAATCCGCTTAATAACGCGTCTATGCGCCCATTTTCTAGCGCATTTGCGATTTTTTGCACGCATTTTTCGCTTTGTACGCAAAAATCTTCGTATGTTTTAGAGTAAGTCTTAGCGCTTGTTTTAGAGGGATTGTGCGCGGTTAAATCGCCAGCCTTCACTCCAGCTTTTACACTTCCAACAAGTTCTGCACTGCTGGCAGGATTCCCCGTCCACCCAACTAAGAGTCGCAAGCCTGCGCCTACTTTTAATCGTTTTACTTCAAATCGCGGCCATTTTTTTCTAAGCAGCTTGTGTAGGCTTGAGTCTCCACTTTCAATCATTTCTATTTCTGCTTCAAGCCATTCGCGATTGTACGCGCGGTACATTACCCATCCGCCGTATGCGCTTGCTGCCACGTCTCCGCCGCTTCCTGACTTTTTTACTAGCGACGATGCAATTATGGCTAGCTTGCACAATTCTGGCGTTGTAAGCGTTAATCCGTACCATTTGCACAGCGCTCGCACAGCCGCCACCGTTACGGCTGCAGATGATCCAAGCCCGTATTTTTTGCCTGTTTTTTTATCGTCTAAATCACTTTCTATTTGTAGATTGTATAGGTTTATGGCTGTATTTCCTTCATCTAGTAAAACGTTTTTTACTTCTTTTGTTTCGCGCGCAAAATCGTCTACTATTTGCATTGCGGAAAATACGTATGAATAGATTTTTTTTAATTTTTTTATTTGAGAATCTTGGTTTTGTTCATCGCTGGCTGCTGGCGACTTTTCCGCTGGCAAGTCGCAAGCATCCGTTGAGTCTTTTGCGCTCATAGTTATATCTTCTGCATCTTTTTCGTCTAAAATAAATTCCCTGCCGAAGATTCCACGCTTCCAATAAAGAGGCTTATAGTTTTTAGACTCACTCGTGATTTTTCCGTAAAATGTTGGTAAATCTAGTTTTTTAAGATTATTTTTTTCGGATTCGTTTTTATTAAAGTCGCAGCTGTTATACGTTTTTCCATGGCTATCGCGTATTAGTAGGTTGTCATCGTCAACTGTAACTTTTACATAACGATTCACAGCTGCTACGATTGCAGCGCATCCATCTACAACAGCGTATTCGCCTGCTATGTAAAGTTTTCCAGGCGCTAAAGCTTGTTCATTAGTCATGATTCTCTCCGTATGCTAACGCCACTTCCTGGGCGCGCAATAACAAACTGCGGATTGGATTGCGCAAAGCTGCTAAATGACGGCGATTCCTGCGACTCGCGCAAACGCTTAATCTCACTCAACACGCGCAAACTCAACTCGTTTTTAACTCGCAAAACTTGCTCCGCGCTAGTTAAAACTTTAACATTCGGACCAGCATCCATTGTAGCCCAAACTGGAAATCCGCTTTCATCGCGCATTTTTCGCACAACGTTAAGCACAACATGCGTTTCATCTGTTAAATAGTTTACGCTTTCAGCAGCCGCGCGCATTGCGTCATGCATTCCTAAAGCGTTTCTCTCCGACACTTCTCCCAATGCTTGAATATCACAATTTTTGATAGCTGATAACGCCGTATTTAGGTCTTTTTTGCAGTTTTTGATCCAGTCTGCGTAGATTGGTGATGTTTCTACTGTGCGTCGCATTGCTTCACGGCTTGAAATCTTCTTTTTACTAGAGTTTAAAATAACAGTTACCATTGCGAGTTGAATCTCTTCTGGTGTTTCGATTGGCTCTGCGTAAGACGTTTCGTCGCTTGTGCCAGCGTTCCATAATACTAATCCGCCGTAAATCGACCTGCATGCTGATCCAGATCCTTTGCGAGCTAGAATCGATAAGTTGCGTGGGCTTAGGTTTAATCCTGCGGCGTATGATGCTGCAGACGCAAGTGCCGCAAAACCAGATGCGCTAGAAGCTAATCCTGCGGCTGTTGGAACTGTGTTTACGCTTACGACTTGCGCTTTGCTCTTAATTCCAGCCATTTTTCGCACAATATCTAGCATTTTTACTATTCGTGCACGCTCTGAACTTTGGAGTAAATCGCCTGTAAAGTTTACTCCGTTTAAGCAAATCGAGTCTGCCTCTAGGCAATCATCAAATCGTACTTTTGTTGTTGTGGAAAATCCGTCTAAAGTCAGAGATAATGAGGAAGTATATGGCAAAATCAGAGTTTCATCTCGTTTCCCCCAATATTTGATTAGCGCAATATTTGCGTTTGCTGTAGCTGTAAAAGCGGCTCCGTGATTACTGTTATTAAACGAATCAATATCATCAAGCACATTAAACGCTATTTTTGGCTCAATTTCAACGTTTTCCACGCGTATCCTTTCTTAAGTCTTTAGTCTTTAAAGCGTTTTTAAAGCATACTAACGAATTAGTTATGATTATTGTCCGATTTCTACAATCCACGTTCTAGCTGCTCCAGCGTTTTTAAGCGCTATGCTTACTTTAGACGCATCCTCCTGACTTTGCGCAATGGCTATAATGCATCCACCTCCGCCTCCGCCTGTAAGCTTTGCTCCTAGAGCACCATTTTCGCAAGCATTTTTAACTAGAGCGTCTAAAAATGGCGTACTTATACCTAATTCCGCAAGAATTTTGTGAGCACGAGTCATGCTCGATCCAATATTTTGTATATTACCAAACTCTAAATCATTCTCTGCGTTAAGAGCGATTTGACCAAGCTCTTGCAAAAGTGCATTTACGATTTTCGGCTGGCTATCGCGTTTTTTGCGTAATGCTTCTACTGTTACTTTTGTTGTTCCTTTGAATCCCGAATCAGCTAGCACAATCCAAGCACGTATTGTTGGGCTTATGCTCATTCGGCTAAATTTGCCATCCAAGAAGCGAACTGGCTGCTGCAGCATCGCACTGGTTGCTGTGGCGTCTAATCCAGATGCTTTCCCGTGCGCAACGCGTTCTGCGTCTTGCGTAATCTCGAATAGTTTTTCATCGCTGGCATTAATACTGTAGTAGTCGAGTATTGCGCGGATCACTGCTCCTGCTGCTGCCGCCGAAGACCCCAATCCTCGCTCTGGCGGAAAATCGCAAGCGGTTTCTATTTGCAATGCTTCGCCCTGCCAATTGGCGAAACGTAATGCCTCTTGTATTGCGGTTTTAATCGACGCGAATCGCGCAGGTGCGCTTCGTAAAAGACCATCAAATCCTAATGCTTTAAGTGTTATGAGGTTTTGCATCTGGCAGCTAAGGTCTTCTGCTGAATCGCATAATTCTGCTCTTTTGCCTTCGTCTGCTGTGGCGCTTGTGTCGTTGAGTGTTCGTGCACTTGTTACTGTTGCGTGCATCTTAAGATTTTGCAGTGGAAGCGCTACTGCGCTGTAGCCATAAACAACCGAGTGTTCGCCAAAAAGAATCACTTTTGCGCAAGTTGTGCCTCTGCCGACGCGATTTTTTGCGCGCGCAACCACGAGCATACTATTGAACTCGTTATTGCGCTCTTTATCACGCTCATTCTTGTGTGCGTTCTGGCGCTCGCACGGATTGGATGCGTGGCGATTCGCTAAAGTGTTGCACTCAGTCACTAATCCTCCTTTGCGACACATCTGGCTTACTTGTTGGCACTGCTTAATTGATGCGCGTTTAAGCTTATTTGCCCAACTTTTATAATCTAGTCGCTAAAGCGATTAAACACCACGATTTGCGCTATACGCACACAACACATTCACATTTCCCGAATTTGCGCTCCAATCTACCTTTTCGCTTAAAGCGTAGCGCGAAAAGGTAATTCGGAGCGCTGAGCCGCTCAAACGTAAAGTCCAGTGGACTTTACGTGCGGCGAAGACGTGAGCGCAGCTAACCTGCGCGAGCGACACGACACGTCGTAAACTCGGTACAATCGCACTACATGATTACGCCAAACTAGGTAGAGATTCGAGATTTTTCGCAGCTATCGAAGCGAGCCTCAGCGTCGCTAGATGGTGACTCGCTGAGAGAGCAAGAAAAATCGAGAATCTCGATGATTAAGTGATACGCAATTGTTCAGACTTGTAAGAGGGCTGGGTGATTCTTGGTCGAACAATATAAGAGCGGCAGCCGATACCAAATAATCCAATGATCAACCACTACAAACAAACCTCAACACAAAAACAAAATCAAAGACAAAACGGAACAACCGCAACAACAACCAATACGCAAGAGGCAGAGCGTTGTGCGAATCGACGACTTCGAGCTGCATAATGCGCGAGAAGTCACCTCGATTCGCTGAGCCGCTTAAATGTAAAGTCCAGTGGACTTTACGTGCGGCGAAGGCGTGAGCGCGGCTAATCCGCGCGAGCGTAGAATTAGCCAGCCCTCATACAACAGTAAACAGAGAATGTCGCGCAATACCAAGTAAGGAATAGTGCGCAACACCAAATAATTAATGGCTTGAAGAAACTATCCCCAAGCCATTAATTTACATTACGTTGCAGCAGCATCACACACTGCTACAGATTAAACTAACGAGCCGAATGCTTCCTACGCTTAGACGCAGCACCAGCCACTCCGAGCCCAGCAAACACCGCAGCCAAAGCAGCAAACACCGAGGAACTAGCGCCAGTATTAACACCACTCACGTCACCACGCTTGAGATTCATTCCAGCAGAATCACGCGCCGCAAGCATACCCTCGCGCAAAGCTGCACGCGCAGCACGCAAACGAGCCAATGCCGAATCAACCTGCCCCTGAGTAGCATTCGCGTCCGCTAACACTAAACGAGCATGATTCAAAGCCGCATTAAACTCACTGACCAAGTTAGAATCAGCCACTACGCCATTAGCATTAGCCGAAACATCACCAAGAGCCGCATCAACCTCAGCCTGCAAAGCACCCTTATCAACAACATTATTAACACTAGTATTATTCGAATCATTAACACCAACACCAGTATTGTCACCAACACCACTGCCACTATTAATAAGTCTGTTATAAGCATCAATCAACTTTTGCTTAGCATCACGAAGCCTACGAAGAGCCTGATCAACCTGAGCTTGTGTAGCATTAGGATCCTTAAGCACACTATCCGCATCATTCAACGCCTGCTGATACTCTGCCAAATCAGCAGCCTTACCAATAATGAACGGAATCGACTTACGGAAATCAGGATCATTGTCAGCCTCAGTGTTCAAATCAGACTTATCGGTCTTATGAGAATCAGCAAGCTTCTGCTTAGCGTCCTGAAGCTTCTTCAAAGCCTCATCAACCTCAGCCTGAGTTGCATTCGGGTTCTTAAGAACTGCATTAGCTTCATCCAATGCGCGCTTGTAATCGTCTGCCTCTGGGCTTCCTGCAGCATTCTGATACTCAGGAGACTTAGTAAAGTCAGAATCCTTACCAGCCTCAGTATTCAAATCAGACTTATTAGTCTTATAGCCTTCAGTAATCTTCTTCTTAGCGGCTTGCAATGCATCTAACGCATCGTAAAGCTCTTTTTGAGTTGGAACTTTAGTACCAGCTGGAAGATCAGCCTTTGGCTTACCAGTTGTGCGATCAAAATTAGCGAGAAGAGTCTTTGCAGCAGCAAGCTTGTCGTTGTAATCCTTGAGAGCTTGTTTAGCAGCGTCATCGCCCTTAGCAGTTGCGTTCTTGAACTCTGGCGTATTCTCGAACACGTCATCACGCTTGTCTTTATCTCCGTCCTTAGACTTATCAACTTCTTGCTGAAGCTCAGTAGAACTGGTCTTGTAGTCAGCAAGAATCTTATCCTTGATTTCCTTCAGCTTCTGAAGAGCCTCGTCCACTTCCTTCTGAGATGGAATATCCTTTTCACCAGAATTTGGCTTACCATTCTGATCGAACTTGTTAAGCAAAGCCCTAGCATTCTTCAACGCTTCCTTATAAGCAGTGACATCAGCATTTTCCTTGCTATCTTCACCCTTCTTGGCATTGGCATTCTTGAACTCTGGCGTATTCTCAAACTTGCCATCTATAGAAGCACCTTCACCATCTTCCTTAGACTTATCTGCCTCAGTCTTCAAATCCTTAGCACTGGTCGTAAAGGAATCTTTGATAGCTTTCTTTGCATCTTGCAAAGCCTTAAGAGCCTCATCAACCTTCGCTTGAGTTGGACGATCTTCTGGCTTTGTGTTTGGATCTGGGTTCTTCACCTGATCGATGATCTTTTGCGCAGCCTTAAACTTCTCGTTATAATCTTGAAGCTTCTTGGTGGCAGAAGTATCAGCCGTTGCATCATTACCAGTTTCGGACTGCTTCTTATACAGAGCATTCTTGTACGGAATCGACTCCTCAAATGGAGGTGTTACATCCTTGCCTTGCGCGTCCTTATCACCAACTTCGTTTTCAAGAAGCTTTGCATCAGTCTTATAGCCACTAACTTTGTTCATGGCTTTTTGCAAAGCATCAAGCGCATCATCGACTTCCTTCTGAGTCTTGCCAGTAGGATTATCGATAATATCCTTGGCTTTCTTCAAAGCACTATTGTTAGTGTTCTCATCCAGAGCATCTACGTCTTTTTTAGCTTCATCTTTCTTAGTTTGATCAGCATTCTGATCATCTTTAAGAGCTGAAGCATTCTTATACTCAGGAGTCTTTTTGAAGTCACCATTTGCAAAATCTTTAGCAGCGGTTAGCGCATCAAGATTAGTCTTGTAGTTATCAGTTATTTGCTTCTTGGCCGCTTTAAGTGCGTCAAGCGCATCGTTAATCTGTTGCTGCGTTGGACGTTCGCTGTTCTTCTTGCTTGTATCCTTTGCGTCATTTACTAACTTACGAGCATTGGCAAGAGCCGTATTGTAAGCAGTAACATCTGCATTTTCATTACCATCGCTCGTCTTAGCTTTAGCATTCTTAAACTCTGGAGAGTCCTCGAACTTGCCATCTACACTAGCGCCTTCGGTATCTGCCTTAGACTTCTCAGCTTCTGTGTTCAAAGCAGTGGTATCAGTCTTGTATGTGTCAAGCTTGGTACGTGCTTCATCAAGAGCCTTAAGTGCATCGTTGACGTCTTTCTGCGTTGGCTTTGCGTCTTGCGGTGTATCCGCGCTGTCATGCTTCTTCAAAAGCTCCTGAGCTTTGGTCAAAGCTTCATCATACGCCTTCTTGTCTGCAGCAGCCTTAGTGTTCTTGTCATCATCAGGAACAAGCTTGCCGTCCTCTTCCTTCATGAAGTGAGGATCAGACGCATTGCGATACGCATCAGATGTAACAGTACCTTCGGTAGCAGCTGCGCCACCCTGCTTCTCTTTACCGTGTTCGCTAACACTCTTTTGGAGCTTGGTGGTGTCGGTGTTGTACTTGTCAAGCTCTTTGCGAGCTTTGTCAAGCTTATCCTTAGCGTCGTTGATGTCCTTCTGCGTAGCGTTTGGATTTTTCAACAAATCCTTAGCTTCATTAAGAGCTTGACCATAATCACCGGCAGCCTTACGCGCAGCATTGTTCTTGTCGGTATTGTCAGAACCATCATCGTTTTTGTAGTTTGGCTGCGAAGCGTTCTTAAACGCGGGGCTTGGATGCGTGGTTGCGTCCTCGTTAATCGACTTAATCAAGTCATCGGTCTTGGTGGCAAACTCATCCAGCTTCTTAGCAGCGTCGTTGAGCTCCTTAAGAATAGCGGTAACATCCCTATCCAAAGGCTCGCCCTTTGCGTGCTGTTGAATATTATCAAGACAATTAGGCTTTGTGGTATCTACATCTGTTCCAGGAGTATTATCTTCAGATATAGCTTGACCGCCTGCGTCCTTATCCTTCTCCATCTTGTTGTCGAATGCATTATGAAGCTTCTCGAGAGCAGCATCGTAAGCGTCTTTAGCTTTCTTGGCTTCAGAATTTGGATCAGTATTTGCAGAAGCATTCTTATACGCAGGACTTGTAGTAATAGCTAGGCTATTAAGTAATGCAGCAGAAATCTTGCTTGTGTCAGTTGCGTACTTATCAATAACTTTACGAGCCTCATCAAGAGCCGTCTTAGCAGCATCAATCTCGTCTTGAGTTGGCGCGGTTCCACCAGATGTAGCAGCATCTAACTTCTGTTTAAGAGCCTTAGCCTTCTGATAAGCATCGTTGTAATTCTTGAATGCAGTAGCAGCCTCTGTATCCCCTGCCTTGCCTTTATCAAATGCATTGAAGTATGCAGGCATAAGGTAACCGCTAAAGTTATCTGCAAGAGCTTTCGTAAGATCGTTAGCATCGGTCTTGTAACCATCGTGCAACGCCTTTTCAGCATCTTCAAGTTTTTGCTTTGCTTCGTCAACTTGCGCCTGTGTTGCTTTTTCGTTCTTAAGAACATCGCGAGCATTCTTCAGCGCAGTGTCATAGTTATTGATGGCAGTTGTGGCAGCCTGATCATTACCATCAGCCTTGGTCTTGGCATTTTTATAGAAGGTACTCTTTTTTCCACTAGTGTTATCAGGATCAGGATTATCAAAACTCTGCTTTTCCGCAGCAGCTAGCTTAGACTTATCCGTAGCTTTAGCGTCAAGAGCCTTCTTAGCAGTCTCAAGAGCTGTAATCGCCTCGTTCACTTCCTTCTGGGAAGCGTTTGGATCTGCTGAAAGTTCGTTCGCCTTCTTTACAGCCTTGTCGTATGCTTCACGCTCTTCCTTGGTGGAGTTCTGGTAGGTTGGGTCGGCAGCAGCTAGTTTCTTAGCTGGGTCAGTTTGCGTAGCATCGCCCGTGTTTACCTTGCCATGCTCAGCGATAGCAGCGTTAAGCTTATCCTTGTTGGTGCTGTACTTATCAAGCTCCTTACGCGCAGCGTCGAGTTTCGCCTTGGCTTCGTCAACAGCCTTTTGGGTGGCGTTCTTGTCGTTGTTTACTTTCTCAGCTTCAGTCAGCGCGTCATCGTAAGCTGTCTTGGCTTTCTTAGCAGCTTCGTTCTTGGTGGTATCTGTATTACCGTTAGCATCCTTGAAGTCAGGCTCAGTAACATTCTTATACTTGTCAGTAGTTACAGTACCAGGAGTTGCAGCAGTACTACCATCAGCAGCTTTACCATTAGCTTCAATCGACTTCTTAAGCTCTTCTTTCTTAGTATCATCACCATCAAGAGCCTCACGAGCCTTATTCAGCTTAATCGTTGCGTTATCAACCTCAGCCTTAAGGTCTTCACTTAAATCAGCATCAGTTTTGTTACCAACTTTTTCAAGCGTTTCTTTGGCAGCAGCAAGTGCCTTGTCGTACGCATCTTTCTTATCAGCAGACGCGTTGTAGTACTTCGACTCGGTAGGAGTCTTCTGGTCGTCAGCAAGCTTGTGCTTACCAATCGACTTAGAAAGATCACCCTTCTTATTCTTCGTCTGCGGCACAAACACAACGTTGATACCCTTAGGAGTATTGCGCAAATTATACTTGTTCTCACCATACACGTAGTTGTAGTAATACAAGCTATAAGGCTCAATGAACAAGCGCCCAATCATGCACTTGCCCTTCTTGCCAGCAACTTCAACCGCTTTACTTTCGTCATCAAACGTATATTTATTTACACTTGACTGCTCGTCACCCATCTTCTTGTTGGAGTTATCAACAGGCTTTGCAAAGCCGCCATAACCACCGCCATTGAGCTTAACAAGGTTTAAAACACCAATCGGCTCTCCCTTGTCGTCAACAGTGTAAGACCTGTGACTACGTGTAGTTTGTCCTTTCAAACCTTCTCGCGCAACATTAGTAATCTCAGAGCCAAGAAGATCATCTCGCAACTGTGGGTTATCAGTCTTCACATCAGACTTTACGGTAGCTTTCAACAAATCAAGTACGGCTTGCGTATTGATTTGTTCGCCCTTATCTGGATCGTAACGGTAAACAAGCGTCTTGCCATTTTCTATCCAAGCAAGACCTTCATCGGTATCGCGTCCATTAATCTTGTTCTTGCCCTCTTCCCAGCTAAGCGTGTAATCCTTGCGCAAATCAATCAAACGCGTAAGTTGATGCTTCTTAATGTCGGACTTAAACTGAGCGTATGCTTTATCGGTTCTGATAGTAACGGTAATTTTATTTTCATTCATACCGTTGGAAATTCCCGTGTTCTGACCACCACTTGCAGTAGTATCACCCGTAAGGTACTCAAGTGAAATCTGCTTCTCGTAGTCTTTTTCACTCAGACCAAGCTCTTGATTGTCTTTATTAGCTTCGTAAATAGCTTTCTTGATTTGCTTCAACTCAGCTTGCGAATAGCCCAAAGGATTAGCAACAACCACTGCCTTAACCTTAGAGTTTTCAGAATCACTTGGAATTGCAACTTTATCAGTAGAAACTCTTGTAAGCACTAAGTCACTCAGAGGAATCTTTGGATCATCTTGCGGACTTAATCCATCAAAGTCGATTGTCGCATTGCCATTGTTATCAAACGTAACTTTGTCGGTAGATACGCCGTTAAGTTTTGCAAGATTCTTTCTGATTTGAGTCTTTTGATCCTCTGTAAGCTTGCTAAAATCAACTGTATCCACAACCGGCTTCTCAATGCGAGTGCTATAGCGCACTACAGTAAGAGGTATTTCCGGAGACTTCATTCCCAAATCTGTTACAAGATACGTTTTAAGCTTTCGCTCGCCAAATGAGTAATCTCCACTATCATTAGTTTTATTAATTTCTCCAAACATAGCTCCGTCATAAGAACCCATGCCCTGCGGAATTTTTGCATCTACCGTATCTGGAGTGTTATTAACAGTGCTTTCATCAACACGTAAACCAACACCCGCTGACTTACTTTGAGCAACAAGCTGATCAGCTACACTGCTACCAGACTTATGTTCAGTAGGAAGATTTACTGCATTGTGAAGAACTTCTCGTACTTTATCTGCCGACAACCTCTCGTCATACTTTAAGACAATTGATCCTGCTGTTTTTGGCGGAACAAGCGTTGCAACACGGAAGTTATTAGATGTTTGATCATGCTGCAAATTATCCTTATCATAATACAAGAAGATTGAGCGATTTGCACAATAGCCTTGACCCGAAGATATGCCGCCATCCCTGAATGGCTGCTTCATAACCAAGTCCACACTACCGTCAGTATTCGTCTTTAACTCGTAAATTCCGGAATAGCTTTGGTGCATTTCATCTACACGAGCAGAATCAAATTCGATGATTTTCTTGTAAGCTTCAGGATCATCAGTATTAATACTATCTTTTGAATCTGGAAGAATTACTACGCGTACAACCGTCTTACCATCCGCACTCTTTGGCAAATGGTACACAACTTGCTGCTCCGCAAGTTTCGTGTCAAACGTGTTGCTAGGAGTTGCCCAACCATAAATATTTGGCAGATTTTTGGAAAAAGCTACCTCATCAGGATTGTGCTCGTTGCCAGCGCGATCTTCTCCCTGAGCTACTGTGCTTGCAGGAGTCTCAGGTTGCTTATTTTCATCTATCGAACGCTTTGAACGACTCTTCTTTACAGTAGTTTCTGCAGGGGCGCTATTTTCCGCAGTGGTGCGACTGGTTGCATTAGTCCTATCAGCTGCAGAAGTCTTATCGGTAGTGGTCTTATTATCTACAGACTCAGTGCTCGCGGTCTTCTGCTCTGCGATTTTCTTCTGCTCAGCATTATTCTCAATTTGCTTCTTATCTTCAGCCTTTACTACAGACTGCGCAGAAGCATTCTTATTGCTAGTTAAATTCGGCTCAATCTTAGACTTGTTATCCTGAGTCTCGGCAACCTTATTATCAGTCTGATCTTTCTTAGACTCAGAAGGCTCAGTTTTCTTAGAATCCTCATCCTTAGAAGCCTCATTCTTCTTAGTAGCCTTAGAATCATCAGAAGTCTTAGAATTACCCTTATTAGCATCAACTAAATTCTGCTCTTTTGCTGTATCAGTATTTTTAACAGGCGCAGGATTCGCCTCCGCCGCCATTGCAGGAGTTGCGCCAAAAGCAATCGCAGCGCTAGCAATTACGCCAGCAGCACCAGCCGAAAGAGCAGCCACCTTACGCATATCGACAGCCTTTTCAATCGCTTTACTTACTACAGCATCTAACTTCACAGTATTCGCATGCTTTCTGGATTTTGATACCATGATATACTTCTTTCACTTAGTAATCCGATAACGAGGCAGATTCGCATGCCCGCCTATAGACATGCAAAATGCAAATTTTCAATAACGCTAATTTAAAATTTTCATAGCTCACGTTTATAAAATCGCAAGCTATCTTTGTTAGGTTATTATAACAATTTAAAAATTTTTTTGAAGTCAAATAACATATGTTTAAATCAAAAAAGCCTATAGTACCCCCCCCCCCAAGCCATATTTTTCAACGATTTTAGGGATTAATATTTTTTTGTAAATATTTTGAATAGGGGCGTTTTTTCACAACTTTTCATTAACCAATCTAAACATTTGTTATGATACAAATCACATTTTAGACCCTCTGCAGTGGGTTTTTTACTTTTATCCCGCGTTTGTTCCCATATTTGGTATTTCGATAAACAAACGCGGGAATACCCCTCGCGAACGTAGAAACACCCAGCCCTCGCGCAACAACAAACAAGGAATATCGCTCGCGCGGATTAGCCGCGCTCACGTCTTCGCCGCATGTAAAGTCCACTGGACTTTACGTTTGAGCGGCTCAGCGCTCCGAATTGCCTTTTCGCGCTACGCTCTAAGCGAAAAAGCAGGTCGTCGCGCAAGCAAGGTAGAGATTCGAGATTTTTCGCACTGAATGAGATGTATCGCTCGCGCGTTACAGCGCGCTCACGTCTTCGCTTGCGTTGAAAGCACACTGTGCTTTCAACTTTGAGCAAGCTCAGCGAATCGAAGTGCATTCGCGCGCTACGCTATTCCTCACGGCTATTAATAGCCGTTCGGCTGATTTGGCGCATAAAGTCCACTGGACTTTATGCTTAAGCCAAATCACGCTTTGAAGGAGCTTGAAATGCGTTATGCAATTTCAAGCTCAGTCAAAGCGCCCATGCAAGTCGATCCGCAGTCCTCCGATGGTGACTCGCCGAGAGAGCAAGAAAAATCGAGAATCTCGGTGATGAAGCGATACGCAATTGTTCAAGCGCGTAAGAGGGCTGGGTGATTCTTGGTCGAACAATATAAGAGCGGCAGCCGATACCAAATAATCCAAATGATCAACCACTACAAACAAACTTCAACCAAAAAACAAAATCAAAGCCAAAACGGAACAACCGCAACAGCAGAAAACACGTAAGAGGCAGAGCGTTGTGAGACAAGAATTAGCCAGCCCTCACACAACAGTAAATAGTAAATATTAAATGTCGCTCGCGCGTTACAGCGCGCTCACGTCTTCGCTTGCGTTGAAAGCACACCGTGCTTTCAACCTGAGCAAGCTCAGCGAATCGAAGTGCCTTCGCGCGCTACGCTATTCCTCGCGGCTATTAGTAGCCGCTCGGCTGATTTGGCATGTAAAGTCCACTGGACTTTACATTTGAGCCAAATCACGCTTTGAAGGAGCTTGAAATGCGTTATGCAATTTCAAGCTCAGTCAAAGCGCCCATGCAAGTCGATTCGCAATAAAAAAGCTCTGTGTGAGTCACAGCAAGTAAAACTCGCCACAACTCACACAGAGCCAATGCTTAAGATCAATCCAAATGGATTGCCTCCCAACGCAAATACAACGCAAATCCTACAAAACTCGCAACACTCGCGTGGGAAGCTGGAACACGTTTAACTACTCAGCTACAACCTTAACAGTAAAGGAAGCGCTGATTTCTGGGTGAAGAGCCACAGTTGCTGGGAATTCGCCAGTGGTCTTGATTGCAGCAACGCTAATAGCGCGTGCTTCAACGGCGGCCTTTGGTGCCAAAGCAGCAGCAATCTTATCGGCGGAAATACCACCGAAGAGCTTGCCAGACTCGCTCACCTTAGCGGCGATTTCTACAACAGCGCCTTCGATTGCTGCCTTAGCTGCAACAGCCTCTTCGCGAGTGGCAACAGCCTTAGCCAAGCGAGCGCGGCGCATTGCTTCAATCTGGGAAGCAGCACCCTTATTCCATGCAAAAGCTAAGCCTTGTGGAATCAAGTAGTTACGTGCGTAACCAGCCTTAACAGTAATAACGTCACCAGAGTGACCCAAGTTTGCAACGGTCTTGGTGAGAATAACCTTGGTTTCTGCCATGTTCTTATCCTCTCAATCAGCGACCAGTGGTGGCGTATGGGAGCAAAGCCATTTCGCGAGCGTTCTTAACTGCCTTCGCGATCTTGCGCTGTTCCTGTACGGTTACACCAGTAATACGACGGGAACGAATCTTGCCGCGGTCCGAAACGAACTTACGCAACAAAGCAACGTCCTTGTAATCAATTTCAGTAATCTTGGCAGCCTTCAAAGGATTTGGCTTCTTTTTGAAAGGCTTGACCGGTGGTTGCGGCCTCTTACGTGACATAGGATGTCCTCTCTCAAATGCGTTATAAACATTTATTTTTGTTTACACGCTAAACTGATGTTTTTAAGTTTATAAAAGTCAATTTTTAGTTAGATTTTAAATCAAATTCTAAATTATGTTTTAGATTAGACTAACAAGCGCCCAACCAGATAGTCGCAAGCAACCGCGGATTAACCGCCATTATCTCGCCTAGTAAGCTAGTAAACTAGAACTCTGGCTCTTCGTCTGATCCACCAAAATCGGAGCTAGCTCCAAACGTTGCAAATCCGCCATTTGATGGAGCAGAAGCACTCCACGGGTCTTCAACGTTTACGCCCTGATTAGCGCCATTTTGCGCATTCATTCCAGCACCAGCAGCCGCACTATTCGCATAATTCGCGCCGCCAGCATAACCGCCAGTGTATCCACCAGCATTCATACCAGCTCCAGCACCAGCGCCCTGATTGAATCCATTATTGTTCCCAGCAAAACCGCCTTTAGAGCTCAAACGATTAACTTGAGCAGTAGCAAATCGCAGGGATGGCCCAATTTCATCAATCATCAAATCGATGCTGTATCGCTTTTCGTTGCTGTTTTTATCAACGTAGTTGTTTGCACGCAATCTGCCCTGAACAATAACACGCATTCCCTTTGTAAGCGTTTGCGCGCAATGCTCAGCTAAGTCTCCCCATGCAACACATCTAAGCGATAATGGTGTGCCATTAATGTAGCTATTTGTTCTTCTGTCAAAAGTCGAAGAATTAGACACAATTGTGAAAGAAGTTCTAACACTGCCGTTAGAACTGGTGGCAGTTTCTGGCTCTTTAGCCAAATTTCCAATCACCGTTATAACAGTTTCTCCAGCCATTGCAGCCTCATTCCCTACTTTAAGACTTTTCTTACTTTGAGATTTTAGAACAAAAATCCAACTTTATTTTGACTTTACTTTGCGTCTTTTGACTTTACTTTGCGTCCTTGCGAAGAATCTTCGTGCGGACTACAGATTCGTTAAGATTCAAAACACGGTCAAGCTCGTCGCTAAGAGCTGGCTCAGCAGTGTAATTCACTACAACGTAGTTGCCTTCAGTCTTGCCGTCAATCTCATAGGCAAGCTTACGACGACCCCAGTAGTCGGTACCGTCAACGGAACCGCCCTCTTTGGTGACAAGCTCAAGATACTGCTCGGTCAACTTCTTAAGACCGCGCTCATCAAGCTCTGGATCGGCAATGAACATCAGTTCATACTTATGTGCAGACATCACCCACCTCCTTCGGACTATTCGGCTGTGGAATTTCCACAGCAGGAGTGTGTTTGCAAATCGTTCGCAAATTAAGTTATTACGCAATATTTTTTGCATATTTAATTTTACGAACAACCTATTAAGTCTACATCATGCTGGCGACTCGCCACCGCGCAGCTAATCAACAACACTAATGAGCGTAAATATTTCTGTGCTTCATGTCTTCTGGAAGTGCGTTTCTAAGCGAAACAAGCGATCCAGACCTGAACACAGACCTAATTCCAGCAGCAAGAAGAGGTGCAATCGAAAGAACCGTCATATTCTCTAAGCGCTTTTCTTCTGGAACAGGAACAGTGTCTGTCAAAATGATTTCGCGAGCTCCGCAACCTTTAAGTCGCTCTACGGCAGGTCCTGAAAGAAGCGCATGAGTTGCCACCAAAGTAACAGACTTCGCACCTGCTCCTCTAAGCGTGCGAACAGCTTCGCAAATCGTGCCAGCCGTGTCAATCATATCGTCTACAACAATGCAATCTCTGTCTTGAATATCGCCAATAATTCCGTGCGCTTCCGCGTGATTTGGCCTTGTTGTATCTCGAGTTTTGTGAATAAACGCTAACGGCAATCCACCAAGCTTTGCGGCCCACTGCTCCGAAACCTTGATTCGTCCAGCGTCTGGGGAAACAATCGTAGTGTTTTCTAGGCTCATAGTGTTACGAACGTAATCAATCAACACTGGCATTGCTGTTAAGTGGTCTACAGGTCCGTCGAAGAATCCCTGCTCTTGAGCCGCGTGCATGTCAACGGTAAGAATCCTTTTAGCTCCAGCGGAACGGAATAAGTCAAACATAAGTCGCGCTGTAATTGGCTCACGACCTTGATGCTTTTTATCTTGACGCGAATACCCAAAGAAAGGTGCTACAACGTTTATGCTTCTAGCGGATGCTCGCCTTAAAGAGTCAACCATAAGCAGCTGTTCCATAATCCAATTGTTGATTGGATCGGTGTGCGCTTGCAAAACAAAAACGTCTGCTCCTCGAACTGGCTGCGTAAAGCGCACATACATTTCTCCGTTTGCAAAATCGTAGGCAGTTGTTTCTAGAACGTCTATTCCAAGGTATTTGGCAGTTTCTTCCGCAAGTTGCGGATACGCTCTACCCGTTACCAGCATCATTTGCTTTTTTGGAGTGCCTTCAAGAATTGTTGACATATCTGCCTTCCCATTTGCAAAATCGGTAAAAACGCATACGCGATTAGTCTAGCAGCATACAGCGCCACTACTCAAACGCACGAACCACCTGTTGCGCGCTGCCGTAAGACGATTGCGCTCCAAATCCTGTTGCTGCGTATGCAGAAACATATGTTGCCACTTGCGCACTTTGAGCTAAACTAAATCCAGCGGCGAGTCCTGCCAAAACGGTTCCCATAAATGCGTCACCGCATCCCGTGGTGTCTACTGCAGAAACTTTTTGCGGGCATATGCGAACAGCCTTTTTACCATCTTCCGCATTGTAATCTAAAACAACAGAGCCTTCTGCACCAAGAGTCACAACTGCCTCGTCGAAACCATACTCGTGCATAATGCGCGCCGCATCAAACCAGTCAAAATCATCCCAATTGCCATCTTCTGGCTCGTGAATTTTAAGCAATTGCGCCATTTCATGCTCGTTTACAAGCAGTATGCTTGCGTTTTCAATCAACTCGCGTGGCAGCTCGCTTACAAAAGGCGAATTATTAAGTAAAACTTTTACGCCAGCTGTGCGCGCAATTTTTGCAGCCTCCGTTACAGTTTCCATTGGGCTTTCAAGGCACAATCCTAAAACGCTTGCACTGCTAATAGCCTTCTTAACATCTTCTTGACTAATATATTCCACACTTACTTTTGCATTAGATCCTGGAGCATAGACGATTGTGTTTTCGCCAGCTTTTGCATCTACTGTTATTACTGTTGCGCCACTTTTTATGCCTTCTACGTGCAAAATTTTAGACGTGTCTACACCTGCAGATTCTAGCGTGTTAAGAAGGAATTCTGCGTTTTCGTCGCTGCCTACAGCACCAAACATTTGCACATTCGCGCCGATTTTTGCTGCAGAAACGGCTTGATTACCAGATTTTCCTCCTGGTAGTACTCGCAAATCACTTCCGTTTACAGTTTCTCCAGGATTTGGAAGACGGTCGGCAACTATTGTGTAATCTGCGTTCATGGAACCTACTACAGCAACATGATTTTGACTTTCGCCTATTTTTTTAAGCGCGTTAGCAAGATTTTCGTTGCTTAACGGAGTAGTTTTTTCTATCATAGAAACCCTTTCATAAATATTCATAAATATTCACAGATATTCACACAATTTTAGACGTCGTCACTTTTAGACGACATCGCCCTAATTTTTAAAGCTATGCACAGGCGCTGGAATTCGCCCACCGCGCGAAACAAACTCCTCGCAGCTTTCGGTGTTTACTGGCATAATCGGAGCATACCCCATTAAACCGCCAAAATTGGCCATTTGCCCAACGCTTTTCCCTTCCACAGGGATTATGCGCACAGCAGTTGTTTTTTGATTTATCATTCCTATTGCTGCCTCATCCGCTATCATTCCAGATATTGTTGCAGCTGTTGTGCTTCCAGGAATTGCAATCATGTCTAAGCCTACAGAGCAAACGCACGTCATTGCTTCTAGCTTTTCTATTCTAAGGCAGCCTGACTTTGCCGCAGCAATCATGTTTGCGTCTTCCGAAACAGGTATAAACGCGCCAGAAAGCCCACCAACGTAGCTGCTAGCCATTATTCCGCCTTTTTTAACTTGATCATTAAGCATTGCAAGAGCGGCTGTTGTGCCAGGAGCGCCAACAGTAGAAAGTCCGATTTTTTCTAAGACTTCGCCTACGGAGTCTCCCACGGCTGGTGTTGGCGCAAGCGACAAGTCGATTATGCCAAACGGCACCCCTAGCCTTCTAGATGCCTCTTGCGCAACCAACTGGCCTACTCGCGTAATCTTAAAAGCCGTGCGCTTAATCGTTTCGCACAAGAACGCAAAATCCTTCCCGCGCGCCTCGTCTAGCGCGCGCGAAACCACGCCTGGTCCAGATACGCCAACGTTTATCACAGCGTCTCCTTCTGTTACGCCGTGGAATCCACCTGCCATAAACGGATTATCGTCTGGAGCGTTGCAGAATGCTACGAACTTCACGCACCCGTAGGAGTCTCGGTCTGCAGTCGCCTGTGCAATTTGTTTGACTACTCGCCCAAGTAGTTCCACGCAATCCATGTCAATTCCAGTGCGTGTGGATCCTACGTTTGCACTTGAGCACACAATATCTGTCTCACTCAAGGCTTTTGGCAGCGACTCTATAAGCATGCGGTCGGCTGTTGTCATGGATTTTGCAGGCAGCGCTGAGTAGCCGCCAATCAGATCCACTCCAACTTTTTTTGCTGCTTTGTCTAGTGCGTGCGCAATTTGCACAAAATCGTCTGGGCTTTTACACGCAGAAGCTCCAACTAGGCTTATTGGTGTTACGGTTATGCGCTTGTTCACAATAGGAATTCCGTAGTCGCGTTCAATCGCGCAGCCCGTACTGACTAAGTCTTTTGCAAGGCGCGTAATCTTGTTGTACACGTTTTCGCACACTTTTTGCACGCTTGCGTCTGCACAGTCTAGCAGGTTTATTCCCATTGTTATGGTTCTAACGTCGAGTTTTTCTTGCTCGATCATTGAGTTTGTTTCGCTCACTTCCATAATGTTTAGCATGGGTTTCTCCTACTCACACTCGGTGCATGTTTGTAAAAATTTCCGCGCGCTGGCAGTGTATGCGAACGCCGATTTCTTCGCCTAGTTTTGCTAGTTCTTCCGCTAATTCGCCAAATTCTACGCTTATTTCATTTACATCTACAATCATCATCATGTTAAAAAAGCCGTTGACGATTGTTTGAGATATGTCTAGTATATTCGCTTTGCGGCTTGCTAAATCTGATGTTACTTTGGCTATGATTCCTACGGCATCTTTGCCTACTACGGTGATTACGGCTTTGTTTTCATCATGATTAGTGGTGTTCATAATCACTCCTATTGGCGATTCTTCTCTTTATCGAGCTTATTATTTTTTTATTTTTTATTTTTATTATTTTTTATTAGGCGCAAACCCTTGCCAATCGACGGTTGCTGGCGACTTTTCAGCACGCCACCTGATCTGTTTCGCTCTAGCAAAGCGCTGGTTTTTGCTCAATGCTTATACTATTGCCCGTTATGTATAAAACGCAACATACATAATACATATGCAAAATACTTATACAAAAACCCGCCACAATGGGCGGGTTTAATATAAAAACCTAGCTAAACTATCTATTTAGCTTAATCTAGTCAGTCTAATCTATTTAGCCTGACTAGTCAGCTTAGCTAGAATAGTCAGACCGAACAGGCTAAATCAAACTAAATCAGGCTTCTACAGGAGCATTCACATCAGCTGGCAAAGCAGCCTTAGCAGCTTCAACGATTGCCTTGAAGGTTTCAACGTCGCTAACAGCGAGCTCAGCCAAAGCGCGGCGATCCAATTCGATGCCAGCCAAACGCAAGCCCTGAATGAAGCGGTTGTAGGTGATTCCTTCTGCGCGAACTGCAGCGTTAATACGCTGAATCCACAACTTGCGGAAGTCGCCCTTGCGAGCCTTGCGGTCGCGGAAGTTGTAAGTAAATGAGTGAAGCAGCTGTTCCTTTGCCTTACGATAAAGACGGGAACGCTGACCGCGATAACCCGAAGCCCTATCAAGAACAACGCGACGCTTCTTGTGAGCATTAACTGCGCGCTTTACTCGTGCCATAAGTATTCCTCAGCTTTCTTAAAAAATCTTTAATTGCGTCTTCGCTTTACTGCAACTTACTTAGCCAGCAAGCCCTTCAAATTCTTGCTCTGTGCTGTAGCCAAAACTTTATCTGCAGACAAAGCACGACGCTTGCGAGCAGACTTATGCTCCAAGTTGTGGCGCATTGCGCTACCATCGTGCATTACCTTACCAGTGCCGGTAAGGCGAACGCGCTTGGACGCTGCGGAATTAGTTTTCATCTTCGGCATTGCTGCCCTCCTTATGATTCTGATCAGATTCTACAGAAGCTTGTGCTGCGACTGCTGCCGCATCCTGAGTTCCTTGCTTTGCTGCAAGACGCGCTGCCTGGCGAGCCTGACGTTCTGCGCGCGATTCAGCGCCTCTACGACGCTGCTCAGACTGAGTATGAATCTTCTTGCCCTTAGGAGCGAGAGTCATTATTATGTTACGACCCTCCTGCTTAGGGGCAAACTCAATAGTTCCACTTTCGGAAACCTCATCTGCAAGCCTACGCAATAACTCAACTCCGCCGATAGGACGCGATTGCTCGCGACCACGCAGCATAATGGTGACTTTAACTTTATCGCCGCCATTTAGGAATCGAAGAACATGACCCTTCTTAACGTCGAAATCATGATCATCAATCTTGAGTCGGAAACGAATTTCCTTAATCTCAGCTGTGCTTTGATTACGACGCGCTTCACGAGCCTTAATCTTCTCGTTGTACTTGTACTTACCGTAGTCAATAAGCTTGGCTACAGGAGGCTTAGCAGTAGGTGCCACCTCGACGAGATCGAGGTTCGCTTCCTTTGCCAGGTTCAACGCTACCGAGGTCGCGATGACCCCCACTTGCTCGCCTTTCGGACCGATAAGGCGTACCTGGGAGACGCGAATCTCTTCGTTAATGCGTGGTTCGTCGCTAATGATGACTCCAATCCTTGTTAAAACAGTGGAACAGCACACCAAAAGGCAAAGATAAATTCAAGTTCACACATCAATCAAAATAAGCACGCAACCTAAATTCATAGCCGTGCGGCTTTGTAGCAATAAATAAATGCCACGTGACCGAAGTCATGAACCCGAAACCACTTTGGGCTTCCAGGTGGGATATACCACTTTCTTGATTACTCAAGCCAAATGTCTATTCTACTTGGAGCCTTGACATTAATCAATGCCAATAATCAGCCGTGCTCAAAAATACTAAACAAATCGCAGTAAAACACGCAAAATAAACGCAATTCCACGCGCGCGATATTATAAGTCTATGGAGCCTTTAAAGCGCTGCGTTGTTTTAGCAGCTGGAGATTATTACGACCATACGCGCGAACATGTTCCTGATCGCGCTTTAACTATTGCGGCAGATGGTGGCTGGGATCATGCGTGCAGACTCGGCTTGCATGTTGATGCTCTAATCGGTGACTTTGATTCTGTGCGCTTAAAGCTTCCAACAGACGCTGCAATTACGCGACTTCCCGCCGAAAAAGATGATCCAGATTTGCTTTCTGCTCTTAAAGTTGGCTGGGCTAAAGGTTCTAGAGAATTCCATATTTTTGGCGGCTTAGGTGGTCGCGTCGATCACACGATTTCCAATATTCAGCTTATGGTTCGACTTGCCGTTAGAGGCGGAATTGGATTCTTGTATGGAGACGGCACGATTGTTACAGCAATTCACAACGGTTCTCTCGACTTTCCTGCATCTAATGGTCACGAAGGCCGCATGGTGTCTGTGTTTTCTCACACACCTGTTTCTAGCGATGTAAATGAGATTGGTCTTAAATATCAACTTCAGCACGCAACTATGTATGGTGATGCCGTTCAAGGCTTAAGCAACGAGTTACTAAACGATACTCCTGCACATATCGACGTTCACGAAGGAACGCTTGTAATCACCTTCCCTATAGACGCTCCACTGCCGCAAGTCAGCTGGTTTAAGCGGCCAGTTGGCGATTTGGGAGATATAAACACTAGCATTTCAAGCGCTCTAGCTGTGCCATCAAAATAGCGTAAATAATCGCAAATTTGCGGTGTAGAGAGCAAAAATGCCTCGTAATGCGTCGTACATACCGCACATTAAAATGAACATGTTAGTTTAAATAACGAAGACCAAAACGTATTGTTAAAAATCGCGAAAAATCGCTAGAACTATGCGTTAAGGTTTCACTCAAGGGAGATCCCATATGACAGTCAAGATTGGTATTAACGGCTTTGGACGTATCGGCCGTTTGGCATTCCGTCGTATTTTTGAGCTTCAGGCTCGTGGCGGTCAAGCTGGCGATATCGAAGTCGCAGCCATCAACGATCTGACCACTCCTTCGATGCTTGCTTACTTGCTTAAGTACGACAGCACTCATGGCACTTTCCGCCACGACGACGGCACCCCAGTTGAGGTTACCTCCACCGAAGACGCAATCGTCGTAGATGGTAAGACTTACAAGGTTTACGCTGAAAAAGACGCAAACAATATTCCATGGGTTAAGAACGATGGCGTTGAGTTCGTGCTCGAATGCACTGGTTTCTACACTTCTGCAGAAAAGTCCCAGGCTCACTTGAACGCTGGAGCTAAGAAGGTTCTTATCTCTGCTCCTGCTAAAGACGAAACCACCCCAACCGTTGTGTTTGGTGTGAACCAAGAGATCCTAAAGCCAACCGACAACATTGTGTCCGCTGGATCCTGCACCACTAACTCCATGGCTGCAATGGTTAAGCTTTTGCAGGATAACTGGGGCATTAAGTCTGGCTTCATGACCACAATCCACGCTTACACTGGCACCCAGATGATTCTCGACGGCCCACGCGGCTCCAAGCCACGCAACAACCGCTCTGCTGCTTGCAACACCATCGAGCACTCCACTGGTGCTGCTAAGGCAATCGGCAAGGTTGTTCCAGAAGTTAATGGCAAGCTTCAGGGTCATGCTCAGCGTATTCAGGTTCCAGATGGATCTGTTACCGAGTTGACCACTGTTCTCGAGAAGCCAGCAACCACCGAAGAAATCAACGAAGCCTTCAAGAAGGCTTTCGAAAACTGCGAGTACTTCGGTTACAATGCTGACAGCATCGTGTCTTCTGACATCATCGGCGACACCCACGGTGGCGTTTTCGATCCAACTCAGACCGATGTTAACACTGTTGACGGCGTAACTTTAGCTCGTACCGTTACCTTCTACGATAACGAGTACGGCTTTACTGCTAACATGATTCGCACCTTGCTTTACTTCGCTGAGATTGCTGAGTAAAGTTAGCGAAACACGGTAAAGCTAATAAAGCTTAAATAAAAGCTATAAACCCCTTGCGGTGACTCATCGCAGGGGGTTTTCGCAAAGCATTTTGCACACTGGGGGTAAAAATGAGCAAAAAACATGCTACGACAAGTAAAGCAACGCCAGCAATCGCACAGTTAGAAAACGCTGGAATTACGTTCCGTGTTGTTGACTATGAGCACGATGCAGACCACATGGATGATGGATATGGCATGGAAGCAGCGCAAAAATTAGGCGTAAATGCTGAACAAGTGTGCAAAACACTTATGGTAGACACTGGGGAAAAACGCGTAGTTGGGATTGTACCAGTAAACAGTAGATTAAGCATGAAGGCGATTGCTAGCGCGGTACACGCCAAAAAAGCTAGTATGACAAGCCCAGATGTAGCTCAACGCGAAAGCGGCTACGTGGTTGGCGGAATCAGCCCATTTGGTCAGCGTACTCATCACGAAACCGTTCTGGATGCTAGTGTTATGCACTTTGATGAGATTCTTGTTTCTGGAGGCAAACGCGGTCTTGATGTTGTTCTAAATCCAAACGATTTAGTTAGCTTGCTTAACGCAACCGTAGCAGATATATTGGCTTAAGTAATACAATTTATATTAGAAGTATTAAATTATATTAGAAGTATTAAAACGTTTTCACACAGGGGTGATTTATGAAATCGTATTCGCTACCACCGCGAACAGGCAACCAATACACGATTTGCCACAAAGATTACAAGGCTACAATAACACAACTTGGAGCTGCACTACGCAATTTTACTTGGAGAAATAGTGATATTGTTGTGCCATTTGAGGCTGACGAGTTACCGCCTTGCTTCAATGGACAAATACTGATTCCTTTCCCAAATCGTGTAGATAAAGCGTCTTACAAGTTCCAAAACGTGTCTTATACTCTGCCTATCGATGAGCGAGATAGAGACACAGCTTTGCACGGCTACGGATACCGCTCATACTGGCAAACTTTAAGCGTTACACAATCCAGTGTGAGTCTTTTATGGCGATCACCAAATATGGAAGGATATCCTTTTGACATTGTTACAATAGCCACTTGGGAGCTTGACGATTATGGGATTCATTTAACGTTGAATACAACCAATCATGGCAATGATGATGCTCCATGGGCTGCTGCAATGCACCCTTGGCTGTGCAACGGATTACAAGGGCATGGAGACGAGATTGATCAACTAAACTCTAAGTGCAAGCTTAAGCTTCCTGCAAAAACGCATGTGCGCGCAAATGAACGTTTAATACCAGTTGGCACAGAAAGCGTGGACGGAACGCGATTTGATTTACGCGATAATCCATTTTTAGTTAATCAGCCATTTGATGATGCTTGGACTGATTTAATTAGGGATGGCGATGAGTGGACTACTGCGATTTTTACGCGCGCTGACGACTTACAAATAGCGGTGAAAGGCGACAAAAGCGTAACATCATTCCAAGTGTGCACTGCAACTGGTTTCCCTGCAGACAAGCATCCTTGCGGAGTTGCTGTAGAACCACAGACGGCATATGCGAATGCATTTAACACAGGAACAGACTTGACTGTTATAGCACCACAGGAAACTGTTGTTAACCAATTTAGAATTTCACCTCTGATTGAGAATATGTAATAGCTGCAGATATGTGACATCTTACGAAAGACAAAAGCTTGAACGTCTTGGCAATGTGCGATAATCCCTAAGGTTGTTCATTTTAATCGTTAGGAGTTTATTATGGGTATGCGTGGACGTAAGCGCAAGGCACGCCGCAAAAAGGCAGCAAATCACGGCAAAAGACCAAATGCTTAAGTTAGTGATTTATTAACCTTTATTTTTGGTGATTTTAAACTATTTTAAAAAAAAAAACGAGCATATTCACTTTTATTGTGGACATGCTCGTTTTTTATATTAACTACGACAAGTCTTTCTTGATATTTCAACGAAAACTCGATTTGTTGACACACCTTTTGCCGCTTATCTGAATTTTTTACCCCACAACTCTTCACTCGGCCTATCTCTTACCCCGCATTTGTTTATCAAAACGCCAAATATGGGAACAAATGCGGGATAAAAAAAAAAAACAAAATACTACAAAATAACCCACTCGCGCAAATCAACCACACTAATGCGAGCTTCTGCAAATTCTACAAACTTTTATCTATCAACTTGTCTAGTTCATTCAACCTATTCTTAGCGTGGCAAATCAACTTTTTCTCATCAATAGTTTTCTTGCCAAAGAGCACTTCCTTAAGAACACTAGCTGCTGTAATATTTGGACTATTTTTATACGAATCAGAATCATATATACATTTTTCGTCTCGCTTGTAAATCTGAATTCTGTCAAATATTTTCGATTGTTCTAATTTCAACAAGTTATCTACTATATTGTTCACAATATTGTCGTGATGATCCTTAGGAGTTGCCCTAGCACTTTTAGGATCTTCCAAATACATTTCCCTGTAGCGAATCAGCGTACTGATCCATGACAATTCAGGTTTTGTTGCAATGACAGCAAGAGAAACACGGTAACCACGATCTATCAACATTTTCGCAGTACTACTAGGAACTTCAACACTGCGCAAAGTACCTTCAATTATGAGATTATATTTTTTAGAACTTAACTCATCAATTAAGCTTCTTACCATTTTTGCGGAAAAAGCACTCGTATATTTAACACTTTCTTTACCGTATTTCTCAAGCAACTCGCAATAATAAGGGTGTTGAGTCCTATAGCTATCAGCATCAAGGATTATTATGTTACCGTTAAATTCTTTTTGTTTTATTACATGAATGGTCGTTTTGCCAGCACCACTTTGACCACCGAGTAAAACCGCCTTAGGATGCAAATCTGCATGCTTATACATTTGTAAAGAACGTAAATTTCTTAACAAACAGTGAGTAAAATACTCTTCGCTAAAATCTTCTATAACCATAGCAAAATCACACTTACCCATATTTTTCTATACGATTGTTAACTATTTTTATTGCAACTTACGTATTCAAGCAAGCGTTCTATGCCATCTAAATATCCGATATAACGATTTATATCTTCAAAATTTGTAGATGTATAAATCTTTGTATTAATTACATCTGATAAATCATCACTAATTGCAATCCATGCATTAGAAGAATCATCAAATTGTATATTCATACTATCCTCGTATTTATATAAACGAGCCAGTAAAAGTGCGCCACGCTCCTTTAAAACTTCAATCTTCATATTCAAATCGTATTTATCAGATGCAGATAATTCTTTTTCATGTACGATATCAAAAAGAGAAACCTTGAATTTATCACAAATCTTATCTATTAACCTAGTTGAAATAGCACTTGTACCATTTTCGTATCGCACAATGCTATTACGAGATACTCCTAATGCTTCAGCTAACTCTTGTTGAGTTATTTTTTTTGAGCGACGTAGTGCTCGAATATTCACAGAAACCATATATACGCCCTTTTATAAAAAATCTGCAATAACAATTAATTCAAAATTAAGATTTAAGATTTATTTGTGATATAAGCATATAACAAAAAACATTGAAGCACCAATTTTGGTGCAAAATCTTTACAAAATTTTTAAACTCTCACAACACATACAAAAATATTAAATTGCTCAATAATTGAAAATAAAAAGGGTCATAAGCCAAAATAAAAGATTTAAAGAAAACAAAAAGGCTCGGAGAGTTGACGCCCCTAGTAGCATCTATCTCCAAGCCCTTAATAATCACAGCACTATTACTGTCCCTAGCAAAAACAGCACTGCTAATTACCCTCAACAGTCAACTCACAAAACCAGCATCACCAGAATCCACTGCGAAAAAAGGAAATTAAGCAAAACAGTAAAAACCAGTAATGCAATCCTGCAAGAAAACTTGCGACAGAAATCAAAGAAAACTACCACAGTTGAGAGCAAAATCATAGAAGTGAGCGCACTGAAAAATACGCAGCACGCTCACCGATAACACTTACGTGCTTTTAGTTTAGTGACGCATCTTGCGAACAGCAGCACCCATACCAGCAAGCATAGAAGCAGCCAAAGCAGTCAAAGCAACACCAACACCAGCATTACCAAGCTTCTCGCCAGCCTTACCACCATGGCCATTGCCACCCTTGGTAGCAAGCTCACCCTTAGCAGCGGCAGCACCGGCCTTACCAGCAGCTGGAGCAGCAGCCTGAGCCTTAGCCTCAACCTTCTTAGCCTCAGCCTTAGCAGCAGCAGGAGCAGCAGGGAAATCAGTAGAAACTGGGTTCAAAGTGTTAGGATCAGCAAAGCCCTTAACAGCAGAAGCCTCAACCTCAACAGCCTTATTATAAGCAGCACGATAATTCACAAGAGCAGTATTATAAGCAGTAGCAGCAAGCAAAGCCTTACCACTCTTCTCTCCGAAATTCTTCTCAGCATCAGCATACTCATGAGTCCTATAAGCATTAGCCTTAGACTGAACAGCCTTCAAATCAATAACAGCAGCCTTGTAAGCATCAGTATCAGTCTTACCAGCCACGCGAAGAGCCTCTTCACGATCAGCAGCAGACTTCACCTGAGCATCCAAAGCAGCCATCTGAGTCTTAGCAGCCTCAAAATCAGCCTTAGACTTAGCAAACTTCTCCTGAGCATCCTTATTAGTAGCATCAGCCTCAGCAAGCACAACCTGAGTACGCATCAACTCAGCAGAAGCAGCAGACTTAGATGGATCAGCAGTCTGAACAGGCTTGGTGTGATCTGGGGTAGTCTGATCTGGCTTAGTCTCACCAGGCTTGGTCTGATCTGGCTTAGTCTCACCACCTGGATTCACACCACGCAAAGCGTTCAAATAACGCTGATTAGCTTCAACCTGAGCCTTAGCAGCAGCAACAGCCTCAGTCTGAGCTGTAACCTTAGCATCAGCAGCATCAAGAGTAGTCTTTAAAGCTTCAGCTTTCTGCTCAAGAGTCTTACCTTCAGCATCTGTAGCCTTAAGCTTCTGTTCAGCCTCAGTCTGAACCTTAGACAAGTTAGTGTATTCTTCAGACTTCTTATATTCTTCAGTAGCCTTGGACTTATCGAAATCCTTATCGCTAAGATGCTTTGCAAGATAAGCAGTCAAGCCATCTTCCACTGCCTTCTTAGCATCTTCTACAGCCTTCTTAGCAGCATCAAACTTGGTTTTAGCATTCTCATAAGCCGTCTTAGCTGCAGCTTGGGCGCTTTGAAGCTTGACCAAACTTATCTCTGCAGTTCTCACAGCACGCTGGCTTTCACGAAGAGTCTTGTTAGCCTCATGAATTTGTACAGCATCAGCAAGAGCATCACCTTTAGCACCAGCGAATGCTGGGGTTGCCATTGCGAAGCCGGCAAGCAAAGTAGCGCCAGCAGCGAAAGCGGCGATAGCCTTCTTATTCATCATTTTAATTTCCTTTCTTCTTCTCCTCCACGTAAAACACGCGAAGAGAAATTTTAAACATCCAACAACATTTCCGAAATATTGTGGATAACCACCATCTAGAGCATCTAGCTAGCAGCTGTTATTAACATACCCCCCCCCGTTTAAAAAAGTCAAGAGGCAACCACATAAAACAAACAGAAAAAAATAATGTTACACACAAACTAATCCACAATAAAAACTATTTTCACCATAATATTTGTGGATTAACACTAATAAAACCGTAAAAACACATTATTTCAAGGTTTTTAAAGAATTTTCCCAGACTTTTCTCAGGAAACTACGCAGACAAGAACACTAACACTATAAAACCATTGAAAAATCAACATTCCACACACATCACACACGCAACACGCCGACACAAACCAACGCCACACCAACACCACACGAAATGCAACACTACAATACAATCGCACACAACTATATTCCCGCATTTGTTCCCTTTTAAGCAAATCTGACTACAAACACGGACGCGATACCTGCCTTCGCGCTCAAAGCGTAGCGCGCGAATGCACTTCGATTCCCGCATTGCTTCTAAAAATTTGCTGCAAAAGTACAAATTCTCGAGCAAGTGTTGTATACTAAAATCACAAAAGATAACATATATGAGCAAAAATGAACACAGAACTGATGGAAAATGTGCATATCACAATCTGTATGTTTTTCAATCTTTCTATTTCAGCTTTTGCTTTATATGATGATTTTTTGCCTTAAAAAATATATAGCGACCTTATACAACCAAGTTCGTATAACAAATCTTATGCAATACTTTTGCGTAAAACATGCAAGAAAGGCTTCAAAATGACAGTCCTTGTAACAGGTGGATGCGGGTACATTGGCGCACACGTTGTTCACGCACTACATCAAGCCAAGCAAAACGTCGTCGTAGTGGATGACCTTAGCTATGGCAAACCAACTCGCATCGAAGGCGCGCGACTTTATGGAATGGATATATCTTCTCCAGACGCTGGTGCGCGACTTGCACAAATCATGAAGGATGAAAATGTTGACTCCGTTATTCACTTTGCAGCGCGCAAGCAGGTTGGGGAATCTGTAGAAAAGCCGCTTTGGTACTATCAGCAGAATATAAACGGCATGCTTAATGTTTTAGAAGCTATGCGACAAAGTGGAGCAAAAAAACTCGTGTTCTCGTCTAGTGCTGCAACATACGGCGAGCCTCCTGTAGAGGTTGTTCCAGAAGACGTTGTACCAATGCTTCCAATTAACCCATATGGTCAAACAAAGCTCTTCGACGAATGGATGGCACGGGCATGTGAAAAACCATACGGCATTCGCTTCTGCGCCCTACGCTACTTTAACGTTGCAGGCTGCGGACCTGTTGAGCTAGAAGATCCAGCTATACTGAACCTTATTCCTATGCTTCTTGAACGTTTACAGAAAGGCAAAGCGCCTGCAATTTTTGGCAGCGACTACCCTACTCCAGATGGCACTTGCATTCGCGACTACATTCATGTTTCCGATCTTGCAGATGCACACATTGCTGCACTATCATACTTGGATCGCGACGAGCGCAAGTACGATGCGTTTAACGTTGGTACTGGAAAGGGCACATCAGTGCGCCAGATTGTTGAAGAGATTCGCAAAGTTACGAAATTGCCATTTAAAGAGGCAATTCTAGATCGTAGAGCTGGCGACCCACCTCAGCTAATTGGCAGCCCGAAGCGAATCAACGAAGAAATGGGATGGCATGCAAAATACAACGTGCAAGACATAGTTGAATCTGCATGGAAAGCTTGGCAAGCAAATCCAGAACATCATATTGACGTTGATACTTGGAAGCAGCAAGACTAAAACAAGATACATAAAAATAAAGACGCATAAACAAAGACACATAAACAAAATAGCTCCTTCGTAAAACGCAACATATGAATCTAAATCACAACATATGTTTATAAACGAAGGAGCTATTTACATTATGATTTATAATTATTTAAATTTGCATTATTGCCAACCAGCCAACAATTAACACAAAACCACTAAGCACACAAACACACTAATGCATACATCAACACGCATCAACAAAGTTCGCTTCGCATAACAGCTACACTTTCTCCAAGCAATGACGCATCTTGTTCTAATGCTGGGAATCGCACTCTTACAGCCCCAAATAGCTTGCTATCAATCCTGCTGTTAATCGCAAACTGCATATTAGCAATAAAAGTATCGTTAATAATACTGCTATCACCATTTACTACCACATCTTCAATACCATTCATAGCTATAGGAATGGCTAATATCTTACCCAAAGAAGTTCCAGCCTGAGTAATAATCCTATCTTTTTCCGATGGAGCATCCGCAATACGCTGTTGCAAACGCGGAATCGATATAAGTGTTTCCAAACATCCTCGTTTACCACAACGACATAAAAGACCATCTTCATCAACAACAACATGTCCAATTTCGCCTGCAGTAAATTTTCCGCCGTCAACAATCTTATTAGAAATCAGTGTTCCTGCACCAACACCACGAGCGATTTGTATGTATATTAAATTACTCGATCCATTAGCAAGTTGTTTTTCTCCCAAGGCTGCAGCATTAGCATTATTATCAACACGAACCGGAACATTAAATATTTTTCGCAAATCATCCGCCAGTGTAACATTTTTCCAACCTAGATGAGGTGCTGATAGAATTTTCCCTTCATCGTCAATAACTCCAGGAGATGAGATACCAATTCCCAATAGTGGTGCCGTAGTCTTTTTACGCAAATCAACGATTAAAGACACAATATCATCTACAGAAAGCTTGTCATCTAAACGAATCGGAGTTTGAATACGCTCTATAACATTTCCAACAAGATTTGTTATAGCTCCAACAATCGTATTCTCTCCAGCAATGTCAACAACTATTATTTGCCTAGAATTCTCGCATAAATGCAATAAAACTGCAGGCTTACCAGGGCACGTTGCAGACTTTGTTTTGCCTTCTTTTACAAGACCGTCGGAAATCAAGGATTCTACCACTGCGGATGCAGACGATTTAGATATACCAGTTAATTTTGCCACATCAGATCTCGAAAGAATATAATTTGAGTAAAGAAGATTTAAAACATTACAACGATTCTTCTTACGAATATCTTCTGGCGTAAATGAGATCAATCTATTACGCGAATCATCAGAGTCTTTCATTCTTTGTTTCTCCTAAGATTCCCACACTAGGTAATTATTTATTTTTATCATTTTATTGCGCCTTGCATAGAACCAAACGTAAGACCATGTTGAATAATCAAGAAGAAAACAATCACTGGCACAGAGAAAATCAGAGATGCAGCCATCTGAGCACCAACATCAACTCCTGAAGGTGTTGCAAATGACGCCAACCATACAGGAAGAGTGTATTTTTCTTGAGTTTTCATAAAAGTATACGCTATTAAATAATCATTCCATGCGTGAATACAAGCAAATACTGATGTTGCGATAATCCCTGGAGCTGCAAGCGGAAATGTAATCCTCCACAAAATTTGCCATTCACTAGCACCTTCAACACGAGCTGATTCAAAAATAGACATTGGCATAGCTAAGAAAAATCCTCGCAAATTCCAAATTGCCACTGGAAGCACAGCAGTAACATAAGCTAAAACTAAACCAACGTAAGTATCAAGCATTCCAAAACGATTGAAAACAATGAATTGTGGTATAAGAATTGCTGTTGCTGGAATCATTTGCACAACAATCACAGCAGCCATAATAAGCTTTCTGCCAGCAAACGCGTGCATAGTTAAAGCAGCACAAGCCAAAAACGCTACAATAACCGCAATAACTACACTCAACACTGTTACCAACAGACTATTGCAAGCATATGAAAGCATTGAATCAGAAGAAAAAGCATCATGCATATGTTCAAACGACCAGTGACTTGGTAACAAAGTTGGCTTGGATTGTAGAACTTCGTTTCGAGGTGAAAATGCCGTAACACACATCCAATACACGGGGAAAATCCATACAATAATAAACACAAAAGCAAGCAACGTGTTAATAATTTTATTCAATGTAACGCGCCTACGAAGCAAATCCAATAAGGTAACTATCTTCATAGCTCATCACCATTCTTTAGAAGTCGTCTAATATAGTAAACCGTGGCAAAAAAGAGTATCAGAGTAGTTACCACGCTTATTGCAGAGCCTTGTCCAATAGAAAAATTAATAAATGCTTTCTTATATGTAAAAACTCCAACGGTTGCAGTAGATTCACGAGGACCGCCCTGAGTAAGTAACCATATTTGATTAAATACGTTGAAATCCCATATGCAAGAAAGTATGGTTATAGCCGTTAATTGTGGAGCCAATATAGGTACTGTAATTTGCCAATATATACGCGTTTTTGAAGCTCCGTCAACTGCCGCAGCCTCAGCATATTCAGGAGCAATCTGCTTTTGTGCCGCATATAAGGTAATAGCAATATATGGAACAGCCTGCCATACGATTATTAATCCAATACAGCAAAAAGCTAAATTCGTGTTACTAGTCCACGAAAGATTGCGAATATTGCCAAAAATTTTTAACTGAGTTAACAGCCAACCTACTACTCCATAACCAGGTTGAAACATCCATTTAAACACTAATGCAGCAGCAACATTAGGCATTGCCCATGCAGCTACAAGAACAATAGACATAATCACCCTTACTACTGCAGATTGTTTAAACATGGTTTGCGCAACCCACATCCCTATAAGCACGCTAGTAATAACGAGAAATGCAGCAAAAGCAATTGTGATTCCTAGAGAATAGTAGAATCCTTTGTCTGCAAAAAGAGCTAAATATTGCTGAATGCCAACGAACTCGAATTCTCCAGTAAACAACGATCTAGCATTAAAATTGCTAAGAGATGCTACAACAAGCATAAGTAGAGGCAAAATAACCAACACTATAAGTAATATGCAAGCTGGAAGTAGCATTAGAACTGGAACTATTTTACTAGCACTGTTACTAGCAGATTTACTAGCACATCTACTACTATAATTTTTGCTAACTTTTAGGAGCCTCATAAGTCACCACCAACCTGATTATGAGAGAAAATCTCTTGTGCATTGTCATGAAATACGCGTGCTGCTTGCAAAACAGATTTTGCAGACATAGCAGATGAAGCGAATAATTCTTTAAGAGAACCATCTGCTTCGATAGTCGACCATCCAGGAGCTGCAGGAGTTGATTGAGATACTCTAGCTGTTTCGAAGAATCCTTTTTGCACCTCGTCTAAATCGCGAGAATGTAAATATTCATCCAACAAGTCAATACTATTAGGAAGCCAACCATCGTGTTCCACAATCCACTTACGCTGAATTAAAGGGCTTGCAGCAATGCGTATCCATTTTAATGCCAACGCAACGTTGCTACTTCTAGACGGTATTGCCCAGTCTGAACCAGCAAGAACAGAAGGTTGTATACCCTTACCATTTACGCTTGGCATTGGAAATGTAGCAAAATCTTTTCTAGAAAGAGATGGATTAATTGAGATTGCCTTTGTAACAGCTGCACTATTTGTCAATACTGCTGAAGCTTTTTGTTGAGCGAGTATTTGCGCTTGATCAGGATTATTTATTTCAGCAGATCTTGATGCTTCTGTTGAGAACGCGTTTTGAAAATCTGCCCATTTTTTAAGTCCTTGTAAGGTTTTCTTACTTATTGCAGACGAATGCCATTGCATTCCATTGAATGAAGCTAAGCTTCCACCACAATCCCAAACAAATTGCATTCCAGCAAACCAATTTTGTCCTGGAAGATACATTGCACTAAAATCCGATTCATTTTTGTGAGCTTGTTTTATTGTGTTAAGTGCAGAAATCAGCTGAGTAAAAGTTGTTGGCTGATTTGTTATTCCAGCTGAAGACCATATGCGTTTGTTGTAAATAACAACTCTAGATGCTGCAAATGCTGGGACAGCATATAGCTTATCTTTATAAATAGCTGGCTCTCGTAATCCTTTAAGCCAACGTTTACCTTGTGAAAGCATTTTTTCGTGTTCTGTTATATCTAGTAATCCTCCACTTGCTGCAAAATCCGCTATTTTTGTATTACCAATATCAACAACATCTGGCGGACGAGATGTAGATAATGCAGTTGTAAGTTTTGTAGAAATACCGTCCCAGGGCTGAACTTGTACATGTACTCGCACGCCTGTTTGTACTTCAAACTGTTTGTTGATTGCGTTAAGTGTTTCTTTTGTAAAATCGTCTTGCATAACCCACACTGTTATGCCATTTTTGGATGAGGATTGGGAAGATACACTGCTTGTTGGCGCTCCTATAGAGCATCCACTAAGCATTATTGCCATTGCTAGCGTAATAACCGCATAAGCAGTACACTTTCCGTATATTCGTCTCATGCGCGCTCCTTGAAAACATATTTGGCTTCGCACCATTGCTTAATCCGTATTACTATTCTACACCTTCATAAGTACGATTTCCGCACTTATTAAATTTTATAAAATACATGCAAAAAATGAATCAAATAGCTCATAAGACAAAGAGCGACACGCTCATAACCGTTGGAATTAAAACGATTCGACAACAAAGTTTGATTTTTGATAATTTAAATGCAATGATAGATATACTTTATTTTTTAACCAATAATTAGAAAGTAAAGCGAACTAAATATGTTCAGTGAAGAACCCTATACATAACATAAGCCAAACAAAAAGTTCATTGATGAACAACAAACAAAGGATAAAAATGGCTAGAAATACAATGATGGATTTTTTGTCCAATAAACTTGCGCCGTTTGGTGAAAAAGTGGCAGCACAACGGCATTTGAAAGCATTGCGTGAAGGCGTGCTTATGGCAATGCCTCTTGTACTTATTGGTTCCATTTTCACATTAATTGGAAGCTTCCCTATTGAAGCGTGGACCAAATGGCTTCACACACACGGCGAATTAGATGCTTTACTTAGCACTATGGCAAATAATTCCTTTGGATTAATCGGTCTAGCAACCGCATTTGGAATTTCATACAGACTTGCAGAATCATACAAAACAGACGGACCTTCTGCAGGAGTTCTTGCAATCGGCGCATTCCTTCTCGTAACTCCACCAATCGCAAGCAAAGAAGGAGCAAACGGCATTCCTTACGGACTTATTGGCGGAAAAGGTTTATTTACAGCAATTGTTATAGCCTTCATAACCGCAGAAATATATCGCCAGTTTATTCAACGTAAATTCACAATTAAAATGCCAAAAAGCGTTCCAGAAGCTGTTGGACATTCGTTTGCAGCACTCGTGCCAGGAACAGTAATAATTGTTCTATTTGCAATAGTAACAAAAGTTTTGCAAGTCACAGGAATTGGCAGCCTCAATAATCTTCTCGCTATTATAGTTGGAACTCCATTAGCTCTTATTGGTGCAACACTTCCAGGAACATTCGTTGCCGTACTCCTCAACTCCGTATTCTGGTTCTGTGGCGTAAACGGCGGTCAAGTTGTTGGTTCTGTTATGAACCCAATCTGGCTTCAGCAAGCCGACGCCAATCGTATTGCTTTGCAAGCTGGTCACGCGCTTCCTAACATCATCACTGCACCGTTCATGGATTTGTTCGTGTACATGGGTGGCGGCGGAGCAACAATCGGTCTTGCGCTCTGCCTTCTCTTCTTCTCAAGGAGCCGCGAATACAAAACATTGGGTCGCATTTCAGGCATACCAGCATTGTTCAACATCAACACTGCTATCCTCTTCAGCTTCCCAACCGTTCTCAATCCTATTATGATCTTCCCATTCATCTTTACGCCTATCATCAATGCTGTAGTAACATACGGCGCTATGGCAACAGGATTAGTTCCTTACACCACTGGTGTCGCACTACCATGGACGACTCCACCAATCATCGGCGGATTCCTTGCTACAGGAAGCTGGCAAGGTGCTGTATTACAAGCACTGCTTGTAGTACTATCCTTTATAATCTACTTCCCATTCTTCAAGGCAGCAGACGCAGCTCATTCTAAGGCTGAAAAGGATTTAATGGATAGCAAGAACAGCGCTACTTCTAAGGAGGATTAATTAACATGTTGTCTAAGACACTATATGTTCAAGCTAATCCTAATACTGGTGAATTTATTTACAATGAGATGGAACGCCTCTGCAAAAGAATGTTTGGCATGAAAATAACGCCTGCAAGCACACTAGAAGAGGCAGATTTCAAGCTTTTATCCGACGAGCAGAAGCAACGTGCGAATCTAAAAGATGCTTTTAGCTTGAAAGTGACTAGCGCAAAAATCTCAATTCACGCTAATACAGATGTAGCACTATTAATTGCCGTTTACAGGTTTGCTTACGAGTTTGGAGCAAGATTCCTAAGACCAGGCAGAAGCAACGAAATACTACCTTCTCTTCGCGAAGAAGACTTTGAAAAGGCAAATATTCAACTTGATGAAACGGCAAGTTTTGCTCATAGAGGTGTATGCATCGAAGGAGCCGACAAGATTGAGAACATAGTCGATTTCATTGATTGGCTTCCTAAAATTGGCATGAATAGCTTCTTTATACAATTTGAAAACCCTTACCCATTCCTCAAACGTTGGTATGAGCACGAGTTTAATCCGTATCAAGAGAAAGAGCCATTCAGCATTGAGATTGCGCAACAAATGAGTGATTCTGTTGATGAAGCAATGCACAAGCGCGGTATTGTTCAGCATAGAGTTGGACACGGTTGGACTGGTGAAGTTCTAGGATACTCCTCAAAATACGGCTGGGAGTCAGGCGTCAGTCTTCCAGAAGACAAGAAGCCACTAGTAGCCGAAATTGCAGGGAAACGAGAACTGTTTAACGGCGCTCCAATATTAACGAGTTTGGATTTTGCAAATCCAGAAGTAACTAAGCAACTTGTTGATATTGTTGTATCGTATGCTAAAGAACATTCAGACGTAGATTATCTGCACGTATGGCTGTCTGACGCTTGCAACAATATTTGTGAATGTGAAGAATGCAAAAAGACATTCCCTTCCGATCAGTACGTTGATTTTCTTAACGCACTTGACAAAAAACTTACGGAAAAAGGTTTGGACACTCATATTTGCTTCTTGCTTTACCACGAATTATTGTTTGCACCAGAGCATGCAAAAATTGCTAATCCAGAACGTTTCACCATGATGTTTGCACCAATTAGTAGAACGTTTGAAAAAAGTTATGCAGACGTTGACTACGAGAATGGTATTCCACAAACTGAAGCCTATAATCGCAACAATACAGTTATGCCGAACTCTCTAGAAGAAAATCTAAGCTACCTGTTTTCTTGGAAAAAAGCCTTCCAAGGAGATGGATTTGTGTACGATTATCCACTCGGACGAGCACATTATGGCGATTTAGGATACATGGCTATAAGTTCAACTATTTACCGCGATATTGCACATCTTAGTAAGTTAGGATTAGATGGATACATTTCTTGCCAAGAGCTTCGAGCAGGATTCCCACATAATTTCCCTAATTATGTTATGGGATCCATGCTGTGGAATAATACGCGCACTTACGATGACATAAAGCAAGAATACTTTGCATCACTGTATGGCAGTAATTGGAAAACTGCTGTAGATTGGCTGCAAACCGTTTCTTACCTTTCTTCATGCGATTATTTCAACGCCATTGGTGAAAGAATTAATCTAAAGCAAAGCGAACAGTTCAATGCCATTGCTTGCTTAGCAGACTCAATGGTAACAACTATTTCTAAACAAATAAGTAATGAAACTGGTCATATTGCTGACGAATGGTTGCTTCTCTCTTGGCATCGTGAATACGTTAAGAAACTTTCCCAAGCATTGCGAGAAATTTCTTGCGGACACAATGAACAAGCGCAACAATATTGGTACGAATTCCTTGATTTTATTAGAAGGGAAGAAAACAATATTCAACCGAATCTTGATGTCTACAGAGTAATCGAAGTAGCTAAAAACTACGCTGGATTCAAGCTTTAATCAAAAATAATCCAAAAGATCAATAAATTACCATTAAGAAGTGCCTTTGATTGTTTCTACAGGTTGAAAAACAAGTAGAGACTTTCAAAGGCACATTTTGTTTATATATTATTTGTTTATACGTTATATGCTATTTATGCACAATATTTATAATACACAATCCTTAAGGCGATACTACTTAAGGTATACACCATTTAAGGCAGATACTACAAAATTCTCTCGCCACTTGACGATGGCACAGCCGAAAGAGCGCGAGGAGCAGCAAAACCACGTTTTGCAAACTCATCAGCAATAGCCTGAGCAATCGGCTTAGCCCTATTAGTATCAACTAAAGCAATAATGGAACCACCAAATCCGCCGCCAGTCATGCGAGCGCCATAAGCTCCCTCATTGCGAGCCACATCAACAGCAGTATCGAGTTCTGGAATAGTAACCTCATAATCATCTCTTAATGAATTATGCGACTGGTTCATCAACTCTCCTGCAAGAGTAATGTCTGTTTTATGGAAAGCCTCAACAAACTCTCGAACGCGATTTATTTCCGTAACAACATGGCGCACTCTTCTCATCATTGTTTCGCCACCAAGCTTCTGCACTCGATTAAGAGTATCTTGTAAAGTCTGCTGTGAATCCACACTATTAGAAATAGAATCAGCAACAGCTCGCAAAGATGACACGTTAAGCGCTTGAGCAGCCTCTTGGCACATCATTCGACGAGCAGCATATTGACCATCATTAAGCTGGTGAGGGGCGCACGTATCTACAACCAGCAGTTCTAGATTATTCGCCGCCAAATCAAACGGCTGTTGGCTAACACTTTGCAATGGCGTCAAATTCTTCTTGCAGTCCAACAGAAGCGCATTACCTTCAACACATCGCAAAGAAGCATTTTGGTCCAAGCCTCCAGTTGAAGCTCCAGCCATTTCATTCTCTGCCATAATCGCCGCATGAATAAGCTGCACGCGCCCAACATCCGAATCAGATAATCCTAAGTCAAATGCATCACTTAAAGCGAGCGCAATAGAACATGTCATTGCTGCAGAAGAGCTTAAGCCTGATCCAAGTGGAACGCATGAAACAAATGCAGCATCAAAACCACGTACCTTTAAGTAGCCTGCTTTACGCAATGCCCACGCTACTCCAATAGCGTATGCCGCCCAACCTTTTACATCTCCAGCATGTAGATGATCAAGATCCGCTTGTTCGATTGACATAGGGTTAACGCTTGAAACTACTCTAACTTTTGTGTCTCTTCTAGGATGCAACGCAACAAAAGTGCGATGCGGAAGAGCGATAGGCAAGCATAATCCTTCGTTATAATCCGTGTGTTCACCGATAATGTTTACTCGCCCAGGGCTTGCCCACACTCCACCATTATCTTGCAAACGCATGCTGCAATATTCGCCAAAAGTCTCGCTGAATAATGATGTTGCCTGTCTGGCACCATCATTATTCTTCACTGATTCGATAAATGATACTGGCATAATAGCACTCCTTTGTACTCACAAATCATAATAACATTTAATATTACTAATATAGTTAAGAACATTATCCTAATTATCCTAATTATCCTAATTATCCTAATTATCCCAACTATCTTAACTAGTCTAAGTCAACTGCACCGAGTTCATGGAATCGTTGTGCGATAAGTTCTGGCGTAGTATCTGAAACCCAAGCAGCCATACCAGACTCAGATCCAGCCAAATACTTGATTTTGTTGACATCTCTGCGGAATGAGAAGAATTGCAAATTAAGACGATAATTTTCACGACGAGGGTCATGCAATGGAGCTTGATGCCATGCTGCAATATATGGAAGGTCCATTCCCAATCCATCTCCCTTATCGAAGAACGCGTTTCCGCGACGCAATAATGTTGAGTACATTTGCGCCAAATCCCAACGCTCCTGATCATCAAGCTGATCCAAAGAAAGAACATCTCTAACTGGAGCCACATGCACCTCTAGTGGCCAGCGCGCTGCTGCTGGAACATATGCCACCCAACTGTGATTTCTCATTACAATGCGCGAAGCATTATCAATCTCTGAAAGCATTAAATCTTTCAACAAATTACTGCCAGTGCGTTCAAAATAAGCTTGAGTATGTCGCAATTCTTGCTCAAGTCTAGGCGCAATAAACGGATAAGAATAAACCTGACCATGAGGATGAGCTAAAGTAACGCCAATTTCTGCACCATGATTTTCAAATGGGAATATTTGTTCAATTCCATCAATCTGGCTAATTTCAGCCGTTCTAAAAGCCCACGCCTCTACTACAGTTCGCAAACGAGATACTGGCAATTGAGCCGGTAACATATTTTCGTCTGGTCCGAAGCAAATCACTTCACAACGCCCAGCTGCAGGAGCCTGTTTCCATAGTGGATTGCCATTAAGATAATGAGGTTCACGGCTTACACCAGGAACTTGAACCATGGATGGAAAACGATTTTCAAAAACCACAACATCGTAATCAGTGTCTGGAACTTCCCCATCTTGATATGCAGAACCAGGTTTGCGAGCGGCAAGCGGATTGCCCTTAGTAAGCGCTCCAGGGCCAGCAGTGATTGGTCGATTCATGCGCGCTGTAGACATAGGAATCCAGTCTCCAGTAAGAGGATCTTGACGCATTTGCGGAGCTGCATACTGCACTTCATTACCATCCGCATCAATATGCGAGGCAAACCTATACGCTAATTTTCGAGGATCTTTCAATTCGCGCGTTTTAAGACCGCTAACATAATCTGGGCTATCATCAAGATAGAAAAAGTCACGACCGTCAGACAATTTCGTTGCAGTAATGCGAATATGATTGCGAGCATACTCTCCTTGCTTATATGACTTATAAGAATTATAAGAATATTCGCCATTATTATTATCAGCAGCATTCTGATGATTTTGAGAGTTGTTAAGTCCGTCGCCAAGTCTTTCATTAAATCCGTCATTGATGTTCATGTTCATATACACCTTTGTCCTTTTGATTTTAAATCTTTTGCTATTTTGTTATTTTGTTATTTTGTATTTATTATTTTGTTTCTTTGCTTTTGCAAAGGTAAATCCACAACGACTCCTAAACAAAAAGCACATCTCAACTCTCAGAAAATGTTACTTTTTGTAACATAACGAGCGTTCTTGATGCTATTCTATCATATAATTGTGTACTTTGAGGGCATTTTATTACATATTTTGCAAAAATTCGCACTAAATAACTCATAGACGAAACATTACAAAAAATAACAATCCACCATTTACTAACACAAACTCAGGGTCTGCAGCGCATTCTACGATTAAGACTATGCCAAACAACATTAACGAGCTTATGGAAACGCTAAACGAAACACAGCAGCAAAGCGAAAAAACGCCGCTCAGCCAATCCTTCCTGCTCGGTTTCGACACAGAAACAACGGGCGCAATTCTCGGCGAAGACTCCATTTGTTCAGCAACTCTTGTGCTCAGAAACCCACAAAATAAGACTCACAATGATGTGATAGCAACCTGGTTAATAAACCCGCACAAGCCAATTAATCCAAAAGCAAGCCAAGTCAACGGGTTTACGGACGAGTTCCTACAAGAAAACGGTGGGGAACCAACGGCGGAAATCGAAGCATTGGCTGCGGCGGTAAGCCTCGCGCAGAGCAAAAATATTCCACTGCTTGCATACAACGCTCCTTTCGACGTTGAAATGCTAAGGCATGATTTAAAAAAATGGGGTTTAACAAGCCTGAACAATCGCCCGAATAGCACAATCAACGATGGAGAAATTCTTGTAGTAGACCCATTAGTTATAGACCGCGCTGTTTCTAAGCGCACAGGCAAGCGAACACTTACGCATACAACACAATTCTACGGCGTAGAGCCAATCGGAGACTTTCACGACGCAACAGCAGACACTGTAGCCGCAGTAGACTTGATTAAGCCTATAAGCGAATTACATGAAGATGTTGCAAATCTTGAATTATGCGATTTAATGACATGGCAACGCAAAGCGTATGCAAAGTGGAAAAACAGCTTTGACGAGTGGCTAAAATCCAAAGGAAAACCAGCTAGCAGCGGAAACTGGCTATAATTCAAAATCAAGAGGAACAAAATGAGCGAAAAAACAAATCTTCATCTAAACATGCTAGACGCAAGCACAATTTTAAAAAATTACAGACTTCTACGAGAAATTATCCAAAAACTCCCACAGACTAATACTGAACACTCAGACGAACAAAACAACTGCATAGAAAACAACATAGAAAACAACGATTTCGTGCATATTCGCAACGAAATCTGGTCTATGAACGCGGACGATTTTAAAAACTACAAAAAAACATACAACCACATAACATACGATTCACGAGATATTAAGAAAAACACTCTTCTGTTCATTAAAGGCAATTTTAAGCCAGAATATCTTAAAGACGCTGATAAAAATGGCTTAACTACATACGTTGCCGAGCAAAGTTACGCGGATTACACCAATGCAGTAGGACTTATAGTAACAGACGTTCGTAAAGCAATGAGCTTGCTTTCATCAGAATTCTTTGGAAACCCGCAAGAAAGACTTAGAGTTATTGGAATTACGGGAACAAAGGGAAAAACAACAACAGCTTACTTCACTCATGCAATTTTAAACGAACATTCTGAAGGCAAAGCAGCCCTATTCTCCTCCGTTGACAATTGCTTAGATGGAAAAACATATGTTGAATCTAATTTGACTACACCAGAAAGCCTAGACGCATTCCGCATGATGAGCCAAGCCGTAAAAAACGGTATGAAATACCTAGTCATGGAAGTTTCATCACAAGCATACAAAGTAGAGCGAGTATACGGACTACACTTTAATGTGGCAGCATTCCTAAACATAAGCCCAGACCACATAAGCCCAATAGAACACCCAACTTTTGAAGACTACCTGTATTGCAAACGCCAAATCGTAAAAAACACTGACGCGCTTATACTCAATGCAGACTGCGCTCACGCAGACTTAATACTCCAAGACGCACAAAACGAATACGTGGACGTCACAACATTTTCAAGAGTACGAAAAGAAGAAATGGGCGAAAACATCTGCAACTGCCCAGAATGCAGCGATAATTCAGACATTCACCCTTACGAAAAGAGCGAAAAATACCCAGAACTTATTTGGACAAAATATGTAGCAATGCCAGTTTCATCAGACGCGCAAGAACATTATGTTGCTATTTTAGACAACGAAAGCAAGAAAAACAAAAAACAATTCGTACCTAATTACACAACTATAGACAAATTCAATCTAAAAATCGCAGGCGACTTTAACTACGAAAATGCCACTGCAGCAATTGCAATAGCAAACGCATTAGGCATAAACGAGAACACAGATCGAAAAGCCCTACATGCTATAGAAAACGTTCAAATATCAGGGCGAATGGAAGTCTTTAAAGACACAGAATCCAATACAGTTGCCATAGTAGATTACGCACACAACTACATTTCCACAAAATCTGTTATCGACTTCGTATACGACAAATACGGTAACAATGATCTTAGAATCACGCTTGTAACAGGATCCACTGGAGACAAAGCCGTTGACAGGAGAAAAGAAATAGTTCAAGCTGCACAAGATCGAATCAGCCAATTTGTGTTCACTCAAGAAGACACAAATGTCGAAGACGAAATGGACATTTGCAAATACATGCAATCTTGCGTAACCAATACAAACGTTGAATCGCGAATTATTATAAACAGAGCTGAAGCTATTGAGTACAGTGTCGAAGACGCAAGAAAAGATGCGAGAGAGAACAACAGACTCAACATAATACTTGCTATCGGAAAAGGCGACGAACGCTGGATAAAGGTGCACAACAAGCATGTTCCTTACGAAGGAGATTCGTTTATTATTAAACGCTTATTCAGCTAAGCACCTCTCTTTAGCTAAGCACCTCTCTTTAGCTAAAGTCAATTCGCAATGTTTGGATGAATATTAGCGCGCTGATCCTTAGGCTTCTTTAAGTCTGGATTAACGCGCTCAATAAGCATAGTTCGAGCGTCGCCAGCTGTAACAAAACTGCCGCAAATCAACACTCCATGTCCGTATCCAACTCCAAGCTCATCGTCTTCGTCAACAAGATTCACAGCTTCTTGAATAGCGTCTGGAAGATCGTCAACACGAATCACTCGATCTCTGCCAAATACGTTAACCGCAATCTTCTCCAAATCTTTTGGATCCATAACGCGATCACGCCAAGAGTTACGAGTAACAATAATATTCGTTAAAATCGGCTCAAGAACACCCAAGTATTCTTCAACTTGCTTATCTGCCATCATTGCCACAACGCCAATAAGCTGCTCAAAATTATAATTCTCCTCGATTGTTTTACGAAGCGACTCAGCAGCATTAACATTGTGGCCGCCATCAATAATAATTGTCGGAGAAGTGCGCACTTGCTCAATGCGCCCAGGAACCTTAACTTGGCTCAAAGCCTCGGCAACCAAATCGCCATCCAAAGCGCCATTTACAGGCAGAACAACCTCCGCAGCAGCAAGCGCCGCCAAAGCATTATGCGCCTGATGCACACCAAACTTGTCAATCGGCACATCTTCATAAGTGCCATTAGGCGTGCGCAAAGTGGCAACTTGACCGCCAACAGCTGGAGTGCGCGAAATAACCTCTAGCTCGCCACTGCCGTCACTAAAGTCGCGTAAAAGCTTGGCATTATTGCGATTTGCCACCTCTTGAATAATCGGCAAGACTTGCGATTCGTGTGGCTGCGGCCCCAAAATCACAGTGCAATTTGGCTTAATAATGCCCGCTTTTGTGCGCGCAATCTCTTCAACCGTGTTTCCAAGCCATTGCATGTGATCCATGTCTACAGGACCAATAATCGCAGCATCAGCATTCATAACATTAGTGGCGTCCCATTCGCCACCCATGCCAACTTCCATCACGGCAACATCTACAGGAGCATCGGCAAAAGCCCAAATCGCCATAGCTGTAAGCACCTCAAAAAAGCTCATGCGAGGCTTACCATCAGCGTCCATGCGAGCGTCAACCATGTCTATAATGTCTTTCATTTGATTATACACGTCAACGAAATGGTCGTCGCTAATTTCCTCGCCATCAATCATGATTCGCTCATTGACGCGTTGCAAATGCGGCGAAGTGTAAAGACCCGTGCGCAAACCGTACGCGCGGCAAATCGCCTCCGCCATGCGAGCCGTGGATCCCTTGCCATTGGTGCCAGTAATGTGAATTACGTGCATAGATTGCTCTGGATGTCCCAAAATATCAAGTATTAGGCGCATTCTGTCTAAATCAAGATTCGTCTTATTATGTTCTGGAGCGCGTCGCATAATATCACGCTCAACGTCAATAATGCGCTCGCCGTTACTATTTGGATGTTCCATAGACATTTTGTTTGCACTCCCCCTGATTTAACTCTCGCCATACGCTGTGTTCGTTATATGCGACATTCTTATGCTCATTTTTCCAACTATCTAGATTAGTAACTGTAGTGTTTTTGTTCCTGCTTTACGGCGTGTCGAAGTAGAAATGCACTACAGATTCGTTAGATTTGTCTCACTCACGAGACATATGTAACAGTTTTTGGCTGTTTTTTGTTATATTTGCATCATTGATGAGACATTTGTAACGTTTTTTGGCTCAAATTCGTTAGATTTGTCTCGCTCACGAGACATTTGCAACGCGAGCGATATTCCTTGCTTGGCGTCGCGTAAGCGACTTTATAACGCGTTATAAATTTCTGCAATAGTAAAAAATGTTACAAATTATACAAAAAATTATTCAAAAGGCGTGTTAGTGGAAACTAAATGGTAGAGTACTCGATGTCGTTTCCGCCCAGGCTGCGTAGGTCAAGAGACGATTTTAAAGAAATTACAATACGCAGCGTCTAGTAGTTAAGGGACTCTTATGAGTGATATTTTCAATAATGAATCAAATAATGAATCAAATTACACCCAATCCAGCACGCCTATAACAGACAAGGCTCAGAATCAAGAAGAAGTTACGCCTACAATAATTAGCAGTCTTCGCTGGCGAGTGGCAGATATATCACTTGGAGCTGCTTTAGCTGCTTTGTTTGGTGTAATCTACTGGGGCTTTACTATTGTGTTCTTCTCCCAGATTTCACCTATTTTGCGAACGATTTTGCCTGGATTTGGCAGCATTTTGCATGGCGTTTGGTACATGTCTGGCCCTCTTGCTCTTCTTTTAATTCGTAAGCCTGGTGCTGCGATTTATGTTAATGTTCTTGGTGCTGTATTCGAAAATATTCTTGGTCAACAATTCTCCGCATTCATGGTTCTTGCTTCTGCCGCTTTACAAGCTGTGTTTAGCGAAATTCCTTTTGCGATTGCCAAATATAAGAAGTATAACCTTACCTTAAGCGTTATTGCTGGTGGTCTTACAGCTATTGAATATGGTATTTATTTGATGTTCGTAATCTACCAAGGTAAGTCTGTAAATTATCTAACAATTCACATGATTTGTGAGTTTATAAGCGGTATTGTGATTGCTGGAATTATTCCTTGGATTTTGTTCGTTGCAGTTCGTAAAACTGGAGCTTTGAGTAATTTCGCTTCTGGAAGAGGACAAGCTACAGTAGCATAATTATTCGAGCTAAAACAGCTGGCGACTAGACTAGCAGAGCACATAAGTGTGCATTGCAATACGAATTGTATATGAATAGTGTTGCATAGCGTGTTAAACGTTTATGGGTGTGTGCTAATCTAGTCGTTGCTGACTTTGTTAGCGTGGGGCTTTAGCTCAGTCGGTTAGAGCAGCGGACTCATAATCCGCCGGTCCAGGGTTCAAGCCCCTGAGGCCCCACTAGATAATCGCCTTAGTGGCGTATAAAAAAGCTTCAACTCGTTTGATTCTAGGAATTACCTAATTCATCTTACAAGTTGAAGCTTTTTGTTTATATTCTTACAGACTACAGTCCTGCTTTAGAAAGATAGTCTGGGATTTCGCTCGGGTACTCTGGCCAGGCTCCTGCTTGAGTGCAAACGTACGCAGCAGTGTTGATTGCAGCACGATGCGCGTCTTTAAGCGAATCGCCAGCCAAAATCCTTGCAGTAAAAGTACCAGAGAACGAATCGCCAGCACCAACTGTGTCATTAACTTCCACATGAGGGGTCGGATATGTGGAGCTTTCTCCCGTCTTAGTAAAGATTGTGCTAAAAGTAGATCCGCCAGTCAAAATCACATAATCCAAGCCGTAGCGCGCCTGGAACCATTTGCAAGCCTCATTGTCTGAAGTTTCGCGAATATTGAACATGTCTCTAAGAAGAAGCAGCTCAGAATCGTTAAGCTTAAAAACAGTAGCCTCTTTGAGCAGAGCATCAATTAAATCTTTTGAATAATGATCGCTACGAATGTTAATGTCAAAGAACTTCATGGCGTTTGGCTTAGTGTGCTTTAAAAGCTCCAAAACAGTGTCGTGCGTTTCTTGCGATCTTAAGCTAAGAGTACCAAAGCAAATCGCGTCTGCTTTGCTAACAAGATCTACAAGTTCTCGCGTATAAACAATATGGTCCCACGCAATGTTTCGCACAATCGTGTATTCTGGAATGCCATTTTTAAGTTCCACATCTACTGTGCTAGTTGGCCAAGCATTGCGCTGAATAACATGCTTGATCCCTGCTTTTTTAACTTCTTCAACAAGTTCATCACCGAGAGAATCTTCTCCAACCGCACTAATAACATAGCTTTCTGCTCCATTGCATTGCGCGTGATACGCAAAGTTGGCTGGAGCACCTCCAACTCGTTTTCCTTGTGGGAGCAAATCCCACAGTAGTTCTCCAAGCGAAAGAACGATTGGCTTAGTCATTATATTCCTTTCAAGAGCATCAATGATTTTGGCTACAACTTGTTGATTCAACATTTTTACCCGCAGCACGCCGATAATAAAATAATGCTGTTATAACAAAGCGATATAACAACATTATTGCGTTAAGATTAGATAAATTGGGTCTTTAGGATTTTGAACTTTACAACTCAACGGTTAGTTGCCACTTTTCCGCCGAAATATAAGAAAAGTGGCACTAATCTCATCGAAAAAAGTTGCTCTGCCGCACGTTACTTTGACGCGCACTGAGCCATCCAAGCCTCTACATCATCAATCTGCTTAGGAATATCGATAGAAAGCCATTCAGGGCCATTCTCCGTCATCAAAACATCATCTTCAATGCGGATTCCAATTCCGCGCATTTCTGGCGGAAGCATAAGATCATTGGCAGCAAAGTACAAGCCAGGCTCGATTGTGAAAATCATTCCTGGAGTAATCTTCGCACCCTGATACGCCTCGTAGCGAGCTTGAGCGCAATCGTGAACATCCAAACCCAAGTGGTGAGCAACACCACACGCATGCCAACGACGATGCTGCTGACCTTGCGGCGAAAGCGATTCTTCAACGCTAACCTTTAGAATACCCCACTCGTGCAAATGCTCCGCAAGCACGCGCATGCAAGCGTGGTGAATATCGCTGTAAGTGGCGCCTGGCTTAGCCGCCTCAAAACCAGCTTGCTGAGCGTCGAGAACGCACTGGTAAAGCTTCTTTTGCAAGTCTGTAAACTTGCCGTTTGTTGGGAAAGTTCGCGTAATGTCTGCCGTGTAAAGGCTGTTGACTTCTACGCCTGCATCAATCAAAAGAAGATCCCCGCTAGAAACCACGCCCGTGTTGCGCATCCAATGCAAAATTGGAGCGTGCTTTCCAGAAGCAACAATCGTATCGTAGCCAACCTCGTTTCCAACTTCTCGAGCAACGGAGTTAAAAGCGCCTTCAATCATGCGCTCAGAATGCTCTTTGCCTAAAGCTTGAGGTAAACGCGTAAGCATGCGATCAAAGCCTAACTTTGTAGCAGCAACAGCTTTGCGCATTTCACCAATCTCGTAAGCATCTTTAAGCATACGAGCTTCGGCTGCTACTTCGTGCAATTTATCGTCTGCAGCAATATTTGCATCTTCGTCGCTAAATCCGCTCGCTTCTCTTAACTCATCTACACGTGCTGTTAAATCGGAGTCCGCTTCTCGCACAATTCGCACACGCACGCTTTCGGCAGAGCTATTATCGTCGCTAACATTTTTTGCGATTGCGTCGTCAAGCTCCGCAATATCACGCGTTTCAATGCCTGTCATAGCTTTCAACTCTTTGAGTCCTGCGCGAGGACCAACCCAGTATTCACCGTAGTGCGGGTCTTTGTAGAACGCATCAGTGCTATTGTCTGCGCGAGGAGCCACAAAAAGCTGCGGAACGTGAGTTTCGCCAGCCGATTCCTCGTCGCTACCTGCTTGCACCGGCTCAAGTACAAGAACAGCGCCAGCTTCGTAATCCTGACCCAAGCCAGTGTAGTATGCGAAAGTTGTGTCTGGTCTAAAAGCGTAGTCGCAATCGTTATTGCGTACTTTTGGCTGACCTGCTGGGATAACAAGGCGCTCGCCTGGGAACCTCTTACCAAGCGCTTCTAAGCGTGCTGGCGTGTACTTTGAGGACTCAAGCGGTTCGATTTGTGGCTCCTGGTTATCCCAGCCACTAGTCATAAACTCTTTAAAGGAATCGCTGTTTGGGCGCAAAGATCGATTGTTTACGCGGTCTTGCGCTTTCTGCGTACCATCCGCGTTTAGTTGCTCACCATGTATTGTTGGCGTTGATTGATGCATATCTTCTGCCATCTTGCGACTCCTTGAATTAATCTTTAATCAACCTAATCTTTAATAAACTTAGATTCAATCTACATTTCCCTATTTTCTTATTAGGAATGTACATTGAAAATAGCCATTAACTTGCAAAATACTAAAGCGAAGCGTTGTAATGCTGCACCTTAAGCGTACGGCGAGAAGAATCAAGCTTGCCGAGCACCATACGACGCAAAGCTTGATCCGCATCCTTATGCTCATCAAGCCAGCGCTGTCCGCGCTCAACTAATTCGTCTACATCCGCATAATTTGGATACAAGCCTTCAATCAAAGTTTCCGCCATATGGAATGTGCGATTCTTCCAAATCCACTCAACTTCAGCAAAGTAGCGCTCAACATAAGGCTTAACCAAATCGCCTTTAGCTGTGCTTGCAAAGCCAGCAACCACAGCACCCATTTGCATATTAGTCAAATTGAGATTACGCAAAGCCTGTTCAAAAGCCCAATCCTTAGCTTCTGCAGTTGATCGAGCCGCACGAGCTTGGTAAGCGTATTCGCGATTCTCGGTAGTATCGCGCTTTTTAAGTTCCGCGTCAATTCCAGCTTCGTCCAAAGCGTTCACGCCTGCGAGCGCAATAAGAATGCTCCAGCGCAAGTCGTTGTCGATTTCCAAGCCTTCCAAACTCACGGAACCGTCAAGTAATCCGTTAGCTACGCGCACAAATTCAGCATCTCCAACTTCGCCGTAGCCAAGATAAGCCTTGAGCAACTGGAATTGCTCGTCAGAACCTGCAGAAGCTGCCAAAGCCAACTGCCAAAGTTCGTGAGCTACATGCTTTGCGACTTCTGCTTGACGCTCAGGCACCACGTAGTGGCTTGCAGTTACCTTTACTTGACCAAGAGCATAGCGGAAAGTAGTTGATTCGCGCTCAGTTGCCAAGGCTTTAAGGCTGAGTTCCACGAAGCGTTCTGCTGGGAATTCTGCGTCGCGAGTCATATCCCACAATGCGAGCCAAATAAGCGAGCGAGTCAAAGAATCCTTGAAACGATACAAGTTTTCTGCAGCAAACTCAAGCGACTTTGCGTCAAAACGCAACTTTGTGTACGTTAAATCGTCGTCGTTCACGAGAATAAGCGCAGGCATTTTTTCGCCGCGCGCTTCCGCCACTTCTGTCACTTCGCCGTCAACATCTAGTTCGATTCGCTTTGTGCGCACAATTTCGCCAGTTACTTCATCTACATTGTAGAATCCAACAGCCAAACGGTGTGCACGAAGAACAGGATGCTCAACTGGTGCGCTCTGACTCAAACGCAAGGAAGCAATAGTACCGTCAGCTGCTTCTTCAACTTCGGTAGAAATCGTGTTAATTCCAGCTTTTTCAAGCCACTGAGCACTCCAAGCCTTAAGATCGCGTCCGCTTGTAAGCTCCAACTCGTGCAACAAATCAGCCAAAGTTGCGTTGCTGTATGCATGCTTGCTCAAGTAATTGTGGATTCCTTCAAAGAACTTTTCGCGACCAACGTACGCTACGAGTTGCTTTAATACGGAAGCGCCCTTTGCGTAAGTGATGCCGTCGAAGTTAACGGAAGTGTCGTTCAAATCGTTGATTGGAGCAACGATTGGGTGGGTTGTTGGAAGCTGATCTTGATTAAGCGCCCAGCTTTTTTCTCCAGAATTGAAAGTGCTCCAAGCGTCATGCCATTCTGTTGCTTCAGCAGTTGCAAGCGTAGAAGTGAATTCTGCAAAAGACTCGTTAAGCCACAAATCGTTCCACCACTTCATAGTTACGTAATCGCCGAACCACATGTGTGCAAGCTCGTGCAAAACTGTTACAACGCGGCGCTCAGCATATGCGTCCGTGACCTTGGATTCAAACACGTATTGGTCGCGAATTGTAACCATACCAATGTTTTCCATAGCTCCAGCGTTATATTCTGGCACGTAAATCTGATCGTACTTTGCGTACGGGTATGGCACTCCCCAAGTCTTAGCGTAGAAAGCAAAACCTTTCTTCGTAATATCGAACAAGTAGTCAACGTCTTTTGCAAAAGCGTCTTTAAGTGCCTGACGGCAGTACATTGCCATTGGCACTACGCGACCGTCTTCGTTGTTGTAAGTCGTATGCCACTCAGCATAAGGTCCTGCGCAAATCGCAGTTAAGTAGGAGCTCATTTTTGGAGTTGACTCAAACACCCAGCGCTTCATTCCTTCTACAGCGCCATTTTCCAAAGTGCCTGCTTCAGTTTCGCGGCCTTCCAGCGCTGTTTCGCTCTTAACTGGCATGTTGGAAGTCACAATCCAGCTTTCTGGAGCATCCACGCTAAAATCAAAAACCGCCTTCAAATCTGGCTGATCAAACACAGCATAAACGCGGCGAGCATCCGGCACCTCGAACTGAGTGTACAAATACACGTTGCCATCGGAAGGGTCAACGCTTCTGTGCAAACCTTCGCCCGTGTTGGAATACTGGCAGTTTGCTACAACTTCTACAGTATTATGCTCAAGCAAATTTGCGAGCTCAATTCGACTATCTGCAAAAACCTTAGAAACATCAAGAGATGCGCCATTAAGCACAACGGATTCAACGCTGTTTGCAATCAAATCGAGGAAGCTTGTTCCACCAGCTTTAGCATCAAACTCAATCTTTGTGTGCGACTTAAAATCGCGTTCCCCTTTGCCTAAATCAAGCGCAACATCGTAGTGAATTGGCATTTGAATTGCGCTAAAACGTTCCGCCGCTTCTACGCGAGTCAGATTTGCTCCTGGCATATTTACCTTCCTTTTTATATTTCCTTTATATTTTCCTTATTCTTGATTATTTTCTGAAATATTTGCTACTACTGGCACAATCATTGGCTTCCTACGCAACGCACGCGCAATCCAACTTCCAAGCGTTCTTCGCATAATCTGCTGAAGCTTATACGTGTCTTTCTCGCCATGCATCATAGCGTCTTGAAGCTGGAAAACAATCTGACTACGAATCTTTTCAAAATCAGACTCGTCTTCTGCAACAGCATTCAAGTAAATCTTTGGACCTGCTACAACATCTGCGCTATCTGTATTTACCACTATAAAGCTAGACACAAATCCTTCTGTGCCAAGGATTCTACGCTTTTCCAGCTCTTCGTCTGTAAGCTCGCCAACGGAATCGCCATCAACATACACGTATCCGCATGGCACAGATCCAACAACGGCGGCGTTTCCATGGTACAAGTCCACAACATCTCCATCTTCTGCCAAAACAACATTTTTAGGATCCACGCCTGTTTTAACAGCAATCGAACCGTTTGCCACAAGATGCCTGTGTTCGCCGTGAATTGGCATAGCGCATTTTGGCTTAACAATGTTGTACAAGTAGAGCAACTCACCCTCATTGCAATGACCAGAAACATGAATCGCAGCATTATCTTTATTGATTACGCGAGCGCCCATTTGTACAAGCTTGTTGATTACTTTGTAAACTTCATGCTCGTTTCCTGGGATTAGTGAGCTTGCAAGAATTACAGTATCAAGCTCATTAACTGTAATATCTTTGTGTATTCCGTCTGCGATTCGCCCAAGAGCTGCCATTGGTTCGCCTTGAGATCCTGTGCACATATACACAAGCTTGTCGTCTTGAATATCTTTTGCTTGCTTTAAATCTACAACAGTATTTTCTGGAATATGTAAGTAGCCGAGATCTGCCGCAATAGACATATTTCTAACCATTGAGCGCCCAACGAACACAACTTTTCGACCATACTTGTGTGCAGCGTCTACGACTTGCTGAACGCGGTGAACATGGCTAGAGAAGCTTGCGACGATTATTTTGCGAGTGGCTTCCGCAAACGCGCGATTCAAAGCTGGTCCAATAGTGGTTTCTGGCTTAACGAATCCTGGAACCTCGGCATTTGTGGAATCCGCCATTAATAAGTCAATTCCCTGTTCACCAAGCTTTCCGAATTCAACTAAATCAGTAAGCCTATGGTCTAGTGGAAGCTGATCTAGCTTTATATCTCCCGTATCAATAAGCGTTCCTGCTGGCGTTTTTACACACACTGCAAGAGCGTCTGGAATGGAGTGTGTTACGCTAATAAACTCCAAATTAAAAGGACCTATTTTTAGCTTGTCTCTGCCTTCTACATGAATCATTTTTGGGTTGATTCTGTGTTCTGCACATTTTGCTTCAACAAAAGCGAGTGTTAATTTAGATCCGATTAGAGGAATGTCTGGACGCATTTTTAGCAAATATGGCACGCCACCAATATGGTCTTCATGTCCGTGCGTAAGTACCAGAGCATCTACTTTATCTAACCTGTTTTGAATGTAGTGAAAATCTGGCAAAATCAGGTCTACGCCTGGCTGCTCTTCTTCTGGGAAAAGCACTCCGCAGTCTATAAGTAAGATATGACCGTTGTATTCTATAACGTTCATATTTCTTCCGATTTCGCCCAATCCGCCAAGCGGAACAATTCTCATTGACCCCTTGCGATATTTTGGCGGAGCGATTAACGCACCATCGCGCTGATCGTTTACCACTGGTGGAAGCGCGTTTTTAACTATTTTAGAACTTTTAGAACTTTGCGTATTTTTGATTTTTTTGCTTGCTTTCAAAGATTCGATATTGTTATCGTTAATCTTGTTATCGCTTGTTTTATTGCTTTTTTTACTTGTATTAGTTGTTTTTTCTTTTTTCACAGTTTTATTTGACTTTTTATTCGTTATTTTTGAAGGTTGGGAGGTTTTTACAGAGTCTACAATTTCTGCAAGAATCTCATCCGTCAATTGCATCGTTGTCTTACTCATCTAATCCATTGTAGCGTTACGCCTCAACGGATTAACACTTAAAAATATGAAGCAAATCGCTTTGAATTTGTCGTAAATAACCTATAAAGCTAAAGCTAAAGTCAAAATGTTAAAGCGTGTGTTGAAACGTGTGTTAAAGCGTAAACTCTAATGCTTACCGTATTTTTTCCAAATCTTGATTCCGATGCCGATTAGTACTACAACGATTGCGAAAATCATTGAACCTAAAATTGCGGAGCCTGATTGAATGTCAGCAAAGCCTGCTGCTGCGAATAAATCTGAACCAAACATTACACACCTTCTAAAATTCTTGTTTATTGTTTTGTTATAAAAACCTATTATTCCTAATTCTACAATACTTTTTTGCAAAAGATAATACTCCGAATTGCCTTCGTGCTACGCTTTGAACGCTCAGACAGGTTGTCGCGCTTAGAGCGTAGCGCGCAAGGGTAATTCTCTGTTTGCTGTTGCGAGATATGCGGATTCGTTACATTTGTATTATCGGTGAGGCATTTGTAACGTTTTTTGGCTGTGGCATATACCCCTTTTAGTATGAAAAGCGTCAGTGTTGTTTGCGTGTTACAATAATCCACCCAATTGACGCGATTGGAATTGCAACAAGCGTAGAAATCCATGGAACCATCATTCCGCCGTGCGAGCTCCACGCGTCAATCGCAAAGCCCGCGACCATTGATCCAAGAGAAGCGCCAGTTGCAGATGCCGTTGGCAGCCACGATAATCCTTCGGTAAGCGAGTGCTCAGGAATCGTGTCTTTAACAATAAGATTTCCAGTTGCAAAAATCGGAGAAACACATAGTCCGCTTAAAAGCTCAAAAATGCTTAGAAGCACGAGTCTATCTAAGTTAATGTTCATAAGAATAAAGCCAATAGTAAGAAGGCTTAAAAACACGATTAGATGAGACCAATTAGATCCGCGGAATTTGTGCGAACCAAAAATAACAGCTCCAACTAAAGATCCGCATGCAAACAGCGCAAGTTGCAAGCCGATTAATTTGTCTAATCCTTGCGCGCGCATTGCTGCAGTAACAGATACGTCAAAAGCGCTAAAACTCATATTAAAAACAAGGAACATAACAACAAGTGGTATGATTCCGCGGTAAAGAAGAACGTTTTTAGGCTTCTTCTTACGATTTTTGTTTTTGAGTTGTTTAAGTGAAAGCCTGTCTATAAGCTTTGTAGTGTTGTTGCTTTTATGTGTGTTTTGTACGTTTTCGCTTTGCTCGCTTATTGCATTTTGCACGTCTTCGTCGTATTTAGGTGCGCTTTCTACCTGCACGATTTTAATAACCGCTGGCTGTGTGTTTTTAAGTGATAAGAACCACGCTCCACCTAGTCCACTTGCTAAAACCGGCACAAAAAGTTGAGATACAGGGTGAACGCTAGTGGCAAGCCATGCTGCAAGAATTGGTCCGAAAATAAACACAATCTCGTCAATTCCAGATTCAAGCGCATATGCAACGTTTAGTAACGTATCGTCGCTTTGACTTTTAAGTGTGTATGCCCAGCGCGTTCTAACAAGCGCGCCGAACGCAAATTGCGTAACTCCCATTAAGATTGCAAGCACAAAAAGTATTGGCAAGGGTACACGTATTAGCGCTGCAACAGCAAAAGATAGCATAGCTACAACTTGCGCGCTTAGAGCAAGTGTTCCAACTTTTCTTTGACCAAATCTATCAAAAAGCTTTGCATATAATGGCGTTACGGCTGCTTGCGATAGCACGTATGCGGCACTCATAGTGCCTGCAATAGTCCAATTGTTGTAAATGTGGTTTAGTGCAAGAACGATTCCTAAACCCATCATCGAAATAGGCAGCCTTGCTATTGCTCCAGATATGCAAAACGCTCGCGTTCCTTCAAAAGAGAACAATCTTGCATAATTTGACATAGGCGAAGACTTTTGCTGCGCCGATTTCGATGACATATTCACTTCCCTTAAAATTTGTACGCGTTTAACGTGCTTAACATGATTGATTTTTGAGTATCTTTCTAGTCTACATTATGGCGTCAAAGTTTGCAGATTGATGTTTTGATTTTCCCGTGTTTGTTCCCTTTTTGATCGATTGGGGAAACAAAAGCGGGAAAATCGTTCGCGCATTATGCAGATCGAAATCGTCGATTCGAACGTTAATCCATAGGTATTTGATAAAATCGCATTGAAAACTTGATACCCCCCCCCCCGTAGAGCTGTATACTATTTTCGTATGAAGCAAGGTTTAAAAAAGATCGCAATGGAAGCGAACAAAAAATTGCGATTCTCGCACAAAATCTTGTTTAAATAGCAGAGTCTACGATTTTAATCATTAGAAAAGAGGAGAGGTTAGTTATGAACGCTAAGCTTGCCGTAGCAATATCTTTAGGCGCAAGTTCTCTTGCATTATTCGGCATGGCAGGTGTTGCCAACGCTGAAACAGTTACTCCACCAAATTCTGGCACAAATCCACAACCTGTTGTTCAGCCAAGCACTGATAATCCGGTCGAAAAAGGTAAAGGCGAAGCTCAGCAAGCTATAAATGACGCTAATACGCAGAAAGAAGCCATTAATACTGAAGTCAATAAGGCCGAAAGCGAAGCTACTGATGCTAACACGGATGCCACTAATGCTAACAATGAAGTAATTAAAGCTCAGACTGAATTAGACAACAAGCACAAAGAAGCACAAACAGCTGAAGAAGAAAAAGGTAAAGCTGATAAGGAATTAGCTGACCAGAAGGCTGCGGTAGATAAAGCTGACAAAGATGTTGAAGCTAAGCAAACTGTGCTTAATCAAGAGAAAGAAAAGCAGACGGCTGCTGAAAATAAGCTGAAAGCAACTCAAGACGAAAAAGGTAAAGCAACTACAGATTTAGGAACTGCAGAAAAAGAAGTTCAAACTAAAACAACAGAACAGACTCAAGCTGGAAAAAACGTAGAAACTGAAACAGGTAATCTGCAAACCGCCAATACTCAGCTTGAAAAGGCTAAGAAAGATAAGCAGGATGCTCAAGCAGAAGCAAATCAGCTTTCTGATGTAGCAACTCAAAAAGAGAATGAACACAAAGCAGCAGAGCAAAAAGTAAAAGAAAATACACAACAACAGGAAAAGATTCAAAAAGAAATAGATAATCTGAACGCTGCTGGTTCCGGAACAACAAATGCCGAGGTACAAGAGCTAGAAAAGAAAGCAAATGCAGCTAAGCAAGCTTATGATTCAGCTCAAAACGAAGCAAATACAAAAGCTCAGGACGCTCAAAAAGCTGCTGATGACATCAAAACTAAGCACACCGCATTAATCAATGCAGAGGGTGCGCTGAAAGATAAGAATTCAGACTACGCAGGCTTAATAGAGAAAGTTACTTCTGCAGAAGGTGAAGCTGCTACGAAAGCAGCAGCTTATGATGCAGCAGATAAGAACGCTCCTAAGGATAATGATTCTGTTGAGAAGAAGTCTGACTTCTACAAGTTCTTGCAATATGTGATTAATACTGAGAACGCAAAGGGAGAAAACAAGAACGCTGATCTTATTACGGACGCTGAGAACGCTCAAAAAGTTCTTAAGGGCCAGACTTATACGATTCCGGGTAAGAACAAAACTGTTGGAAATGTCACATATACTACTCCGGGATACACCGCTGAAGCTCCAACATGGTATAACGACTTGGTAAAGCCTGGTTTGGGACGAGTTGGCAGCGCTGACTCTTTGGAAAATATGAAGCAAGCAGCAACCTATTATGCAGCTCTTGACAAGTATCGCAAAGATGACGTTTCTAGCATGAAAACCGTTAAAGTGCGTCTAACTCTTATTGCAGAAAGCATTGTACACTCCTTCTACTCTGCAGCAGTTATGAATCATGCTGCTTTTCATGACGCTACGAAAGGCGCTGATTCAAGTAAAGAAGAGCTGAATACGCATCCGTATATCCATTCTGCAGAAAACCTTGCTTGGGATGCAGATTATAATAACTATGATCCTACGAGGAAAAAGCAGGATCTTGGACAATGCAACACCGATTCTGGTCATCTTTCATGCAGTTATGACAGCAATGAGAAGCACAATGCTGTTGACGGATGGTATGACTTGGAAAAGACTATCTATGATAACACCATACAAAATGGCAAGTGGAAGTTACGCAATATAGATTACACACTTACTACTGAAGGCTTGAACGTACTCAAAGATCATCGCACAGATTTTGGTCACTATTTCTATGAGCATCCTGGCACAAAGCTGTTTAACGACGACACAGATGGACACGTGACAAATGTGTTTAGATCTGCAGTTGGTCACTACACTAATTTCTCCGAAGACAATAACTTTGCTTCAGGATTTGCTAAAGCAGATATCTCTTACGAAAAGCGCGATAAGAAAGACATTTATCAGGATATTGCTGTATGGCACGGAAGTAGCGAAAGCTCAATTAGCATAGAAGAGTACAAGAAGCTTCTCGAAGACTATGCTGACACAATTAAAAGCAGTACTCCTGCACTAAGCGAAAATGAAGCTGAGAATTTGAGGCATCTAAACGCGGATGCAAACAGCGCAAATATGGCTGTGTTCGATGCTAAGTATGATGCTTTGAAAGCAAAGTCTGCTATGGCTGAGCAAGACCGCAAGGCTATTGAGGCTTTGGAAAATAAGATTACCGAAGCATCGAAGAACTTTGAACAAGCTAAGTCAGATACTACCGCAGCGAATGAAGCTTCAACTAAGGCCGCTAAGAAAGCTGAGGAGCTGAAGAACGCTTGGAATACTGCTAAGAATGCATATGAAGCTGCTAAGCAGAAGGCTCAAGAAGATACTCAACTAGGCGAAGAGGCACGCAACAAGAAGATTCAGCAGCTTCAAACTGAACTTCAAAAGTTGCAAGCAAAAGCACAAGAGTTGAGCAACACGGCCGCACAAACCAAGACTGCTACTGAAACAGCTCGCACTACTGCAGAGGCTAAGAAAACTGAAATCAAGACTACTTTGACCAAGGCTATTACTGATGCTGAAGCTACTGTAAAATCAGCCAAGGAGTCCGTAGCGACTGCTGAAGCAGCCAAGAATAAGGCTGATCAAGAGCTTAAAGAAGCCCAAGATAAGGTAACTACCCTGACTCAGAAGATTAGCGAACTTGATTCTAAGATTAAAGCTGAGACTCAGAAAGTTACCGAAGCTAAGAGTGAAGTTCAAGTTGCTCAGACTGCTCTTCAAGGCGCTCAAACAACTCAGAGTACAGCAACAGACCAACTTAAAGCATTACAAACAAAAGCTCGAAATGCTGCTCAAAAAGTTGAGACAGAAAAAACAGCTGTTGAAGACGCAAAGAAAGCTGTTGTTGAGAAGATTAAACTTGCTCAGACTGCTGTAGCAAATGCTCAAACTAAGGTTAAGCATGCTCAAGAAATTGTTGAAGCTGCTAAAACCAAGATTGAAAGCATAAAGAAGAATCTTAAAACCAAACAAGTAGCTATAGCTGCAACTATTAAGGATGAAAAAGTTATAGGACAGCTCAACGCAACATTCTTGGCAGCCTATCAACCGTTTGGCACCTTCATACAAACTCTGACAACAACGAGTACTAAACTGCAAGATACTGCTACATCTCTCACTAAGTCTGCAACAGTACTCACAGAACAGCTGAAAACAGTTTCACCAGAGTCTGTTACACCACCAGTGACTCCTCCAACACCTACACCAGTACCAACACCACCAGTAGTAGTACCAGAACACCATAATGAAGGTGGTTCTAATACCAACACTGGCACTGGCGCACAAGAGCAAAACACTGAATCAGGCAATGCTAATCAAAATACTGGTTCAACTAGTGCAACGCAAAATAACACTAGCAGCAGTACGGGCAACAACACGAGCAACAGTACGAGTTCTAGCGAATCCTTCGAAAACTATTACAACCAGTATCTTGCAGGATACGCAAACAACTTGTTCGGAAATGAGCAACTCGGATTCCACGCTGCTATTCCAGCTGCACAATCGCAGGATGCAAACGGTGCAAACGCTCAAAACGCTCAAAATGCTAATGGCGTTGCAGCGAATAATGTTGCAGGCGCAGCGCACGCTAACACTCTTAGCGCAAGCAGCGCTAACCGCATAGCAGCTGCTCTTGCATCTGGCGCTAAAGCTGCAGCTAAGGATCTTGCTAAAGCACAAGATGCTGCTAAGGATTCTGCTGCTAAGAGCGAGTCCAATAATGATAATGCAAAGAACGATGCAAAGGATTCTGCAAAGAGCAAGTCTAAGAGCGAATCCAATAAGGATTCCAAGAGTGAATCTAGTGAATCCAAGGATGAGTCTAAGAACGCTCAAGCTTCTGGCGGCGCACAAGACGGAGCGCAAAGCGCATCCAACAACACTACGCTTAAGGTTGTTGCAGCTCTAGCGGCTGTTGTTGCAGGAATCGCAGCAATCGGAGGCGGCACTTACTTCGCTCGCCATCGTCGTGCATAATCAAAACTAAAAAACAAAAATAAAACCGCGGTTGACTGGTCTTATAACTGACTAGTCTTCCGCGGTTTTTGTATCTACACACGATCCCGCTTTTTGTAGTCCAACACGCCGATTAGAACTACAAACCCCGTCCAATAACTCCGCACTTTGTAGCGATTTACGGCATGCCGAACAACAAAACCCGTCACATCGTTCACATGGATTAGCCGCGCGAACGTCTTCGCTCGCGTTGAAAGCACACCGTGCTTTCAACCTTAAGCAAGCTCAGCGCTCCGAATTGCCTTCGCGCGCTACGCTTTAAGCGCTTATGTAGGTCGTCGCGCGACGACCTACATAAGTAGCAACTAAACGCTAGTCGCGATTAGCGTGCATTGCGCGCATGCGACGAGTTACAAACGCTCCTCCAATTGCAGCAATCATAGTTGCCATCAATCCAGCAGTAGCAACGTCTGCGCCCGCAGCAACGCCTGCATTCCCGCGAGAACGCATGCCCTTTATAACGCGGCTGCGAACAGCTGCACGCACTTTTGCAGCATTGGCTTGAGCATCCGCAAGTGCCTTACGAGCATCCGCAAGCTTAATAGCAGCAGCGTCAACTTGCGCTTGCGTTGCATGCGGATCTGCAGCAACGCGCTTAGCTTGTGCCAAAGCTTCGTCTAACGTAGCAGCAGCCTGCTTAACAGCAGCATCCGCTTGCTTTACTTCTGGAGCGTTTTCTACAGCGTTATTTACAGCCTTGTTGTCAACACCTGCATTGGCTGCGCCCGCAGTGCCAGTGCCCATTCCTGAGCCTGAAGATGTACCTGCAACACCCTGGGCGCCTGTAGCTGAGCCAGCGTTTGCGTTACCAGCATTACCAGAACCAGGATTGCCAGGCTTAGAATCAGTTTCAGCACTATCAATCTGAATGTTCAACTCGCCCTTATCTACAATGGTAGGCGCATTATCGTTCACACCATAACCTGCTTCAGAACCAGAACCAGCATTACCAGAACCAGGATTATCAGTTCCGGCACCAGGAGTTGGAAGCGGACTTGGGGTCGGGGTCGGAGTTGGAGTTGGAGTTGGATTTGGATTTGGAGTTGGCTCTATTGGTTTCGTGCCATCAAGAGCTTTAGCAGCGTCTTGCAACTTCTTCAAAGCCGCATCCAAAGCCTTCTGCTTAGCTTCCTTTGTGCTAAGATCTGGCTGTTGAGTACCTTGACCAGGTTGTGCTTGCTGATCGGCAGCGCCAGTCAGCTTCTTGATTAATTCATTAGCTTCGCTCAAAGCTGTATCGAACGCAGTCTTCTTATCCTTAGTAGAATACGTATACTTATCTGAGTTCTTAACCTTGTTGTCCTTATCAATCTCATCTTGCAAAGGCTTGGTGTTAACACCATCCAAAGCAAGGCGAGCCTTAATAAGCTTGTCTAGAGCGTCGTCAACAGCCTTCTGCTTTTGAGCTTCTTGATCAGGAGTAAGCGGAGTGGAAGTAGGCTTCTTAGCATCCTCATTATCACTGTTTGCTGTTTGCAAAGCAGATTCTGCATCCTTCAGAGCCTTGTCAAACGCTTCCTTCTTATCTTTAGAAGAAGTGTTATAAACAGGGTCACCTGGAGTCTTAGGATCAGTTTCGCTTGGCTTCAAGTTCTTGTCGGAGTCAATCTCCGCAGCAAGAGCATCGGTCTTAACGCCTGCACCCTTAACTGTGTTATCAAGATCCTGCATTGCCTTAAGAAGATCCTTGTACAGCTCATTAACCTGATCCGCATCCTTAGGATTGCCCTTAGCTTTGTCAAGCACGGCACCAGCTGCAGTAGAGGCATCATCAAATGCCTTCTTCTTATTAGCGTCATTAGAATTCTTGTATGCATCGCCCTTAGCAAACTTATCCGCAATAACCTTCAGCTCTTCAAGACGAGCCATAGCATTATCGGTGTTTGCAGCATTTGCGAGCGCATCGTCAATGTCGTCAACACCAGTATCTTTGCCATTATCGTCCTTGTGATTACCAGCATCAGTGCCATTGATGATCGCCTTGAAAGCATCCTTTTGAGCCTTGTTTAAATGCTTAAATTCATCAATCTTCTTTAGAGCATCCGCAATCTTCTTTGCTTTCAGCGCGCGATCAGCAATACCCGTTGGGTCGCCAAGCTTTTTTGCATTGTTGATATCATCAATAGCCTTCTTCTTTTCAGCATCGGGAAGATCACTATTTTTGATACGTTCAATCTGCTTTTCTTTTTCTTGCTTGAGAGCGTTCTGGTCATCGTTGGTGTTGCCAGTCGTATCGCGCTTAGGCGTATTATTCTTGATGTCTTCCTTAGCAGCATTAAGCGAAGTATCTACACCATTAACAGCTGTCATGATGTCAGAAGGCTTTGTTGCACTGTTAACAGTGTTCTTGGCATCATCGATTGCCTTAGCGGCAGCTTCATACTTATCTTTAGCTTTTGCTTTCTGCTCATCATTCAACGCCTTGTATGCTGCATCAAGTTCTGCCTTCTTAGCATCAAGCTTCGCAATACCAGCATTCTTTGCATTCTGCTCATTAATTGCGTTCTGGCGCTTGGCTGCGTCAAGATCATTCTTAATCTCTTCTGCAGTAGCAGCAGGATCCTTCTTTGCAAGAGCATCTTCCAAAGCAGTGAGTGCTGCATCCTTCTTGCTCGGATCAGAACCGATTAGCTCCTTAAGAGCCTTATCGTCCTCGCTGTTAGCATTGCCGTGGCTTAGGAACGGAAGCGCGCCAGCACTAACATCCTTGTGCGCTTCATTAAGATTATTAGCTTCATATAAAATCTGCTGAACTTCTTCAGGAGTCTTAGCACCAGGCTTGGTAGCATCCCCACTCTTTCCATTCAGCTTTTCCTTGAGCTTATCCTTTTCATCTTGAGTCAGATTGCCAAGACCATCAATTGCATCAGAAGCTTTCTTTTTCTTATCCTGTAGCTCTTGCTTCTTCTGGTCCTCCTGCTTTTTATCTTCCTCTTTTTTCTGCTCTTTTTCCTTATTTTCTTTGTCTTTCTTTTCTTTTTCCTTTAACTGTTCAGGAGTTACATTATTCTTGCCAGCCTGATCATTAGCCTGCTTGAGGATATTCTGAATCTGCTCCTTTGTATTAGCATTTTCAATTTGCTTCTTGTATTCTTCCTTCTGCTTATCAGTAAGCTTTGGATTACGATTAATAAGCTCCTTCGCCTGCTCTTTAAACTTCTTGAGATCATCAGCAGATGGGGTTGGGTTTTGATCCTTAGGCTTAGGAGTAAACAAATCAGCTTTCTTAATTCGAATCAGTTCTTCCGCATGACTATCGGTAGAGCCTGCTTTCCAGCCGCGAACAACTAAATCACCACTAGAATCAATACCAACACTCGTCACACCACCTGCTTGCTTATCTCCATTGTAAATATTCAAGCCGGATGTTCCACTTGTAGCAGGAGTTAAGTTATATGTGTTTGCATTGTTGCCAGAAAGAACAGTAGCACTCTTAGAATAAGCATTCGCGAGCTTTGACCAGTCAGTCGTCGTATAGTTCTTCTTCAAGAACTGCTCTACAACAATCTTCTTGTAATCATCATCAGTTAAATCACCCTCGTGATCCAACGTCAACTTCTCAAAATTGTACGTATACTCAACTGGCTTTGGCTTCTGATAATCAGCAATCTTCTTGATAAGCTCACGAAGAGCTTTCTCATTATTCATGCCATCAATATCTGTGTCAGTAGCTTTTAGAGTGGTTATAGCATCATCTGTTAACTCTCCAGCTTGCTTTCGCTGGTCACGAAGCTGCTTAGCAAGCTCTTTCAATTTTTCAACGGTGTTGTCCGTAGGAGTCTGGCTTCCACTATTTGGAGCATACAAATCATCTGCTGAAATAATAAATAATGGGGTCTCAGTTGATACGTCAATATTAGCGTCATCCTGGTCTGCATACTGATAACCAGTAACTGTTAATCCATTATCACTATTTACACTAATTGATGTGACTCTTCCATTACCATTGTTATATGGTTCAAGATTTGTTGTACCGGCTTTCGCTGTCCAGTTTTTACCAACAGCTACGTTACTAGTAACACTTGCTAATTCTTGTTCAGTCCAACCAGTGTAATTATCTTTAACAAACTGCTTTAATGCTTTAGCAGCTTCTTGAGGCTTTACATCAGAAACCTTGGATTCATTAATTTGAGTCTTAGTAACAAAATATTTATAAGTATTTTTGTTGTTGTTAGGGTCAGTATCAGTCTTGCTCGTAGGCGTCTGCTGCGTAGGATTCTGGGTACCAGTTCCAGTTACCTCCTTTTTATAGAAGATTCCGATTGGATAAACCTTATCCTCATATCCATCAGCCTTGAAAGTCACGGTACCATCCGCAATACTAATCGTTGCAGATGTTATAGTCACAGACTTACTAGGATCGTTCGCATCTTTTGCATTACGACCCTTTAACTGATTTTGAAGTGTTGTAATTAAACCTGGAGCAACAGTAGCATGCTTATCAAATGGATCAAATTTTACCTGAGCAGGTGCATCCGGCAAATCAACCGTGAACGTCTTCTTTTCTTCAGCTGGCTTTGGAGTTGGCGGCTTTGGAGTAGGAGTTTGCTCAGCAGCCTTTTGCTTTAGGAATTGCCAAGAAGGAATCTCTGTTGTTGAACCGTCTGCCCAGGTGATGATGGCATTCTTGAAGTCTTTATCAAAGCTTACAGGAGTTTTATCGTCTTTCTTAGCTGCAATATAGACATCCAAGTCAGCGTTTGCTTTATCGAAAGCATCGGTTACTTGCTTTTTCTCCGTGTCAGTCAATTTTGAAAGATTCTCAACCTCAATCACATCTGGCACAACATACGGCGCCCAGTCGGAGATTTTTGGTCCCTGGAACACAAGCTCAGACGCAGGAATAGTAGCCTTGGAGCCGTCTTCGTAAGTCACAACAAGGTTCTTTCCGTCTTTATCGAAAGCAATAGCATTATCCTTAGCAAGATGCTTGCCAAATTCGCTGCTATCAGGGTTCGCCTTCTTGAACGCAGCAATAACAGCTTCCTTATCTTCCTTCGTCAAGACGCTTGGATTCACAACAGGAATTGCATCAGGCAAAGTTGGCTTATACTTATCGCTATCGGACTCGTCTTTAGAAACAAGCAAGCTAGCTGGCATAGTGCGCTTAGTGTTGTCTTTGAAGGTTATAGTTGCAGAGCCGTCATTATTTATAACAATGCCGTCTTGACCGTCTTTAACTAATTCATCAAACAGAGTTTGAGAACCAGCTTTTCCGCGATTAGCATTTTCTATTGCTTCTTGAACCTTACCCTTTTCATCAGTGCTAAGCGCATCAAGCTTCTTAACCTTCGTAACCTCTGGATAGTTAAGCTTCAAATGGTCCGCAATCTTTGGCGTATTGTGCTTTTGACCAACAGCATAGTGCCAGTTACCAGCAAAACGATACACGCCAGCAGCAAAACGAAGCGGATTCTCATCGCGCTTCTGCCAAGCATCATCCGTCATCTCGCCAACATAAGTCATATCGTAGAAGCGCTGCCCTGCAGACTCCCAGTCTACAAAAATGCCTTGCAAGCCAGCGGTTTGCTCTTGGTAAACACTCCACTGGCTCTCCGTATTTCCAGCGTTATCGTAACTTCCCCCATTAAGACCAAGCAGCTGCTTCCATCCCTTACTTGCAAGCACATTTTGCTCATCAAAGTAGAAGTTGGAGATGCTTTTCCACTGCTTTGGAGTAGGATATGTTTTCTTAGACACAACGCCGTAGCCGTTTGTATCTGTAAACGTAAACTGCGAAGAGCCAGTTGGCACAAACGGCTGATTTCCGCGCTGATTTGTTAGTTTTTCAACGCGCGTATACGTAATATTTTGAACGTTCTTCAAGCCTTTTGGAACGCCATACCACCACATTGGGCGGAATCGCCAATCGTCAGCTGCGCCGTCTTTTTTGGCACAATTAGAAAGATAATGAACGCGAACAAACTTTCCAAGCGGGTCTTTACCTTCATCCTTGCCCGCCTGAGCATGCTCAAGAGTATCGTAATAATCCACTTCTATGTGGAAACGAGCTTCTGTATAACTTGCGTCTGTTTTATAACCGTAATAAATGTTGTTGCCAGTGCCGTCTACATAACCGTCAGCATAGGCAGGTGAGGAAACGAATACCCCCCCCCCCGAGCACCATTGCGCCAGCTAGCATTGCAGCGCAAACACTCTTTGAAAGAACTGGCTGAGAATCAGCCCCAACACCAGAATTAACGCCAGAATAGTGCTTAACTACACGAATCTTCTTAGACATACTCTTACTCCATTATCTTACTCTTTGGATTAATGCGCCAACCCGACCGCAAAATCCACACAATTATGCAAGTCATATTTTACTAATTGTTTTATACAATTTAAGATTAATTCGTATGATGAATTTTATATGATTAACGCGCACAACACACAAAAATCTCGGTGATGAAAATCACGCAATTGTTCTAGCATGTAATAGGGCTGGGTGATTCTTGGTCGAACAGTATAAGAGCGGCAGACGATACCAAATAATCCAAATGATCAACCACTACAAACAAACTTCAACCTAAAAACAAAATCAAAGCCAAAACGGAACAACCGCAACACAAGATAACACATAAGAGGCAGAGCGTTGTGCGAATCGACGACTTCGAGCTGCATAGCGCGCGAGAAGTCACCTCGATTCGCTGAGCTTGCTCAAAGTTGAAAGCACAGTGTGCTTTCAACGCTAGCGAAGGCGCGAGCGCGCTTAGACCGCGCGAACGTAGAAACACACAGCCCTCGCGCAACAGTAAACAGAGAATGTCGTTCGCGCAGATTAGCTGCGCTCACGTCTTCGTCGCGTGTAAAGTCCACTGGACTTTATTCTTGAGCCAAATCACGCTTTGAAGGAGCTTGAAATGCGTTATGCAATTTCAAGCTCAGTCAAAGCGCTTGGTGCGGTTTACAAACGGCTCGCCCGAATATATGTACAAGTCCTCAACAAGATCTTTTACGCGGTTCGCATACTTCTCATGATCCTTTTTAGCCCACGTAGCATCTCGCCTAAGCCCGTGATAATCGTAGAAACTAACATCGCAAGCCGTATCTGTGTGCAAAAAGTAGCGATTCACTCCGCGGCTGCGCAAATGTTGCATTGTGCGCTTCCACAATCCGCCACCGACTCCGTGCCCGCGAGCGTCTGGAGAAACAATAAAAAGCTCCAACTCTGCCTGAGTCAAGTCGTTAATATGGCTCATCGCCTCTAACTTGCGCTCAATCTGGCCCATGCCAATCGCAGAATCCAACGCTTTTGCGTGCGAAGAATCGCCTTTAATAGCCATCTTTGCTTCTTGCTCTTCTAGCATCTTCTTAACTTGCTTAAACAGCACTTTATCTCCGTACACGCGCGCAAGCAAAAGTCCCATAAATTTGCCGTTTATCGTTGCAACAGTTCCAAACGTGGATGGCTCTAAATAGTGCAGCACGAATCGCCTAGAAAGATTGCGCGAAGCGTCTGCTCCAACAGCATTCGCAATCCCCCATGTGCGCTCGTATTCTTCTATGATTGCGTCAATGTCGTTAATTTTAACTGGACGAAACTCAACCGTCATTTTGTCCTTCTTTTACTTTTACTAACTTTACTTTTACTAACTTAAATCGGCTTATATTCTACTTTTAGATTATCAAAAAAGTTGATTTTAAAAAGACGCTTCACTCAAAATTTCGTCGCGCGTTTTACACAATGCGTGAATCTCGCGATTTTCCGCACGCGCCTCGCTAACGTAGTAAAGAGTGGCGTCAATGCATCTTAAATCAACGTTTGTTGCGCGCGCTAGCAGCATCCTATACCAGTCGAGCTGCTCTAGTTTTAGGCGAATATCTTCCGCGCTTTTTGGCCGCTTTCCCGTCTTCCAGTCAACGATTGTGTAGAGTTTTGTAGTATCGCTAGCGTCTAGTCCTCCTGCAAAAACAGCATCCAAAGTGCCGTTGATGATTCTATTTGCAAATTCCGTATTATCGATTTGCATTAAAATCGGCATTTCTGCAGCTAGCGGCACTCGTTTTGCCCAACGCGATTCTATAAGCCGTTGCTTCCATTGATTTAATGCGCAGCTTTGCGAATCTGAATCTTTGCAACTTTGATTAAAATCATCTATAACTTTTTGTCTGTTTTCAGGCGTTTTTTCTAACGATATTCCATGTTTTACAATGTTTTTCCACTCGTAGCATTCACAAGATTCGCTCGGTGTTGCTGAGTCTACAAACTGTTGCGCCCAAGCGTGGAATTTTGTGCCCAGGTTTGCATCTATTGAAGGAATGGACGGGATTGGTCTAATGCAAGCCAATAGATTGTTGTAAACGCTTGTTTTTGCATTTTGTGCGATTTTACTTATTTTTTGCAACGATGTTACGTTTAGTCTTGATCCGCTAGATATTTTATTCACTTTTTCGGCTAATTCTTCTAGCGAATAGTCGCAGTCATTTTGTGATGTTAAGTCCGCGTCTTGTATGAAAATTTTTGCCTTATAGAGCAACGATTTAGGGTTTGTGTTTATGGATGAATCGTATACGGATTCTAAATCAGAATCGCAGTTTTCTACGAGTTTTGCTGATTCTATTAAGGATTTTTCTATAGTACTGCTCAACGTACAAGGCCATTTAAGTGTTGGCTCTAAACTTGATGAGTCAGACTGAGGCGCGATTTTGCTAAATTCTGCAGCAAATTCCTGAGCATCGTCTCCAGCTATAAAACCGAAAACATCCTGTTCTTCATATTCTTCAGATTCTTTCGATTCTGTTTTATTTTCCTCATTTGAATCACAGCGTTGGACTTTGATAGCTCCATTGAGATTTTTAATAGCATTTATTGATTCGTTAAGAAACACTGACGCACTGCGCTTTCTGCCACTTTGAGCGCTATCTCCAGATGTAGCTGATCCTGTTAAAAGAGCAGCGAACTTTGCGCGCGTAAGAGCAACATACATAAGGTGACGCTCATCCATGTGAAGCTGAATTCCGCGCTCCTCACTTTGCGTAAATGGCATAGAATCAACGTTTTGCTGGGATTTATACGCGTTATACACGCGGCGCGTTTCTTCGCTCAAAAAATCGCCAGAATCCGAAGAATCGCAAGAATCTACTTCTTTAACTGCCTCCGCAAAATCGCACAAAGCTTTGATTCTATCTGGCTTAATCTCGTCAAAAATCTTTTGCACACTATCTAAACTTTGCATTGCTTTTTCTGGGTGCATTGCCTCCGCGCGCGTGACTGTATGCGGAAAATGCGGCAAAATGTTGGCATCCACGCGCAACGCAGAAGGCACGCTTGCACCAAACTCAATCGGTATGCGAGCGCTTGCCTGCCCATTATCATCAACTTTTAGCGAATCTCCTTGATTACTTGGAAAAGCGCCCTCATTTAGTCCGACTACAGCAACAGCAGGCCATTGCAATCCTTTGGATTGGTGAACTGTCATTAGCACGACTTGCGCTGGTTCTGTTTGAGACGAAGATGAAACAGAGGATCCTGACTGAGAATCAAGATTTTTTGCTGAGTCAATCCAGCTTATTAGTCCGCGCAAACTTACGTCCTGCCACTCGCCCATTTCCTGAATATATGTTTCTACAATTGCATTTAGCGAATCTAACACACTACGCATGTCGTCCAGCATGATTTGGTTGCTAAAATCCTTGTATTTTAAGGCAGACCCCACTGCTGTATCTATGTCTACATTAAGAGCTTGAACAGCGGCTTGCATTACGTTTGTTAGCGAGTTTCTTTGTATGCCTTCTACATTATGTAGGATTTTACTAAGTCTTTTTACTGCATCAAACCCTCTAATGCTAAGTTTTTGCTGCATTTGATTAACCCACTGGTCGTTTTTTGTGGAAAAATCACGCATTATTAGGTCTGCTAAATAAACTCCGCCATAAATATTTATGACTTGCCCAGATATTTCCCCACTATTCGCCTTGTTTCTAAGATTGCGAACGGCAGAATCCCACTGACTTTTAGGAAGATCTGCTTCTAATAATCCTGCCGACGAGTAAATGTTGTAAAGATATTCCGTGTTTGCGCTATTTGCGATTGCAGCTAATGCGCTCAAATCGCTAGTAGATAGCGCAAAACGCGGTGTGGCTAAGAGTCGCATAAGTGAGTTTGAGTCGCTGTGATCTTGCACTACTTTTAGGAGGCTTAATACATCTTTAACTGCTGGCTTTTCGATTAACGATGAGTATCCTACTATGCTTGTTCTTATACCTGCTGATTCTAATTTTTCAGCATATTTTGGCATATTTGCTTTACTTCTAAATAGTATTGCCAATTGTGGTTCGCGCGATACTTGAGATACTTGAGATCCTTGACTTTCCTGCTTTTCCTGCTTTTCTATAATTTTTTGCGCAAATCGCACTACTGCGTCGATTTCTTCTGCCTGAGATGGCATAAATAGCGCTGCAATCGTGCCATTTGGCGCATCCTCTTTTGGTTTTAAGGTTTCTACTTGCACTTCGCGATCGTCAATGCTGCTAAATCTACGACTTGCGTTTTGCGTTGAATTATCGCCATTTTCTCCGCGCATCGGCTCAGTTAGTGCGTTTGCAACTTTTAGTATAAAAAGCGAGTTTCTGCGTGTAACAGTTAGCGAATATTTGTTTTGTTTGTTTATATTAAAGTCTTGTTCAAACTTGCAAAAAGCTCCAGTTGAAGCGCCTCTAAACGAGTAGATTGCTTGGAATGGGTCTCCTACTGCCATAACGTGTGTACGCTTTGACGCCACAAAATCGCCACCATTCTCCGCATCATTCTCCGCATCATTCTCCGCATGAAACAGCGTGTTTATAAGCATTGCTTGCGTTGTAGAAGTATCTTGGTATTCGTCTAAAAGAACTTGCGAATATTGATTCCTGTATTGCGCACAAATCGAAGGAAAATGTGTAACCAAATAGTAGGCTGCGATTGTAAAATCGCTAAATTGTGCCATGTTTACGCGCTTTTTTTCAGCGTCAAATTGCAAAACAAGATCTAACAGTATGTCTCTTTTTACACATGAGTTGTATAGATTCACGCAAAGTTGCAAGCATGAATCATCCCAATATTTTTCGTATTTTTTACACGCTTGTTTAAATTTTTCTGAAGATGTTTTTGTAACGTCTTCCGCACTCATTCCAGCAGTTTTTTTGACTTTTTTGTATTTTGGTATTGCTGGTGATTTAGCAGGTAATGGCGATTCGACTTTCTTGTTTCCTATGACATTTTTTAAGTGTTCTGCAAACTCGTTATTCCACTCTCGTATTTTTTGTACTGCTTGAGGCACACTGGAACAAGTGTTTCCTTGCGCGTCTACACCTATCATTGAGCATGATATTTCAGCACAAAGTTTCATAACATCTGAACATAACGTGTCAAAATCATATAATTTGTTTAAATTTTTATTGTGATTTTGTGGATTATCTAAATATTTTCCGATTATACTTTTTATGATTTCCATCGAGCCAGCATCGCTTAATGGCATTGTGTTTTGATTAAAGCCAACCAAAAGCCCGTATCTTCTTACGATTGATTGAAAGAACGCGTCGTACGTCATCACTTCTGGCTTTAAGAATGACTTTGCGCCATTTTCACCGCTTACACTCACCTCTGCAGAAACGCGACTTAGCAATTCCGCGGCCGCCTTGTTTGTAAAGGTTAATCCCAATATGGATTCTGGCGGAACTTTGCTTTTAATTAAATGTATTACGCGGCGAGTCATAGTGTATGTTTTGCCGCTGCCAGCTCCAGCAACTATTAGAACGTCCTGATTAATCGGCGCTTCTATAACGTTTTTTTGCTCTAAACTTGGAGCACTATTAGGCGTGGATTTTACGGCGTTAACGTTGTTATTATTCATTTTTACCTTCAATCATTTCGTAAACCGTGTCTACTTTTCCAGCGCAACCAGGACATACATCTAAACATCTGCAATGATTTTTATGGTCTGCTTTTGGCTCAACAACAAAACTGGTTGACTTAACAGCAGAAGCAGCAAAGAATACTCGAGATATCATCATAAGAGACCATTTTGTTCTCATAGGCAGGTTTACAAAATCCGACCACGCATTCTGGCTCACACCGTCCGCAGGATTTTGCGCATCAATATCTGGAAGCTCGTAAAGACGATTATCATCTGCATACCTGTATCGACTTATCAGTCCTTTAGTGCTCAACGCGCCATTAGCATCAAACAAAGACGGCTGACAAATGTTTTCTGCAACACCATTATCTTGTGCAGGAGAATCTTTGTATACAACATGAAACAGCGCACTTCGCGCGATTTTTGTATGCTTAAACTTAAGCAATTGTTTAACGTCTTCAACGTTTTCGTTACAAAACACAATCCCAAGCTGATAGCAGATAAGTTGTAAATCGTTAAACACCTGCTGCGTTTTAGGAACTTTTCCTGTTTTATAGTCGATTAAGCGAATTTGTTCCGTATTGTCATTTAATTTTCTAATTTCCATGCGGTCAATTCGACCTTGAATCCTCACTCGCAAATCGCTAGACGCGCCATTTTGCCATCCGCCTACTAAGAATCCCATTATTGAATAAAGATCCGTAATGCTTGTTTTTGTTTTAGACGCACGATTATAGGCGTTTAAAATATCGTCGAATCCAAAAGTGGCATTTATATTGCACTCGCAATAGGCATGTTCAAGATTCCCCAAATCGACGTCTGCAATTGTAGGTTTTGCAGACTTCGATTTTTCTAACGCTGGTAAAATATCAGTAACCACACCGTCTTCATCTTTTTTTGCCATAATCGGGTAGTTTGATCCAGTTAAAGAACCTACAAAATATTGAGCAATCGTATAAAGCGCTCGTCGAACATTTAAATCATTTTTTATAAAACAATATCGGTCTTTTACGTCTGAAATATTGGAATCGCTTGGGCAAATCGAATAATAATGCTCAATCATAGTGTTTGCAACATCTTCAATAGCCTTTTTTTGTAAAGCGCTTATAGATTCAAACGAAAAATCAAAGTCAGGCAATTCTCTAACTTTGTCATTTTTAACCGCAGCAAACGCTTGCAATTGTGGATATTTTTCGCGTAAATACTCGTTGTCTAAATGCTCATCTTGACTTGCCCATCTAGCAGTTTCATGAATAAGCGTGCCGAATTGTGCTGCCGTTCCTCCACGTGTAGGACCTGCAAATTTTCGCTCTAAAAGACAACAGACTGGACATGACCAAAGACTATCCACCATTGATGGAGATAGTGTGACTAAGTTTGATTTTGATTCGTTTTCAATAGATTTCTCTTCGGTCTTAGAACCGTAATTTTTACGAATAAAATCCCAATTTTCTGGATTTGCCGAATCCACTCCATTATTTTTCAAAAGATTCAACGCTGTTAAAGCATCTTTAACAGTAGGATTTCCGTCTAAGTTGTGACTATTTTCTGATTCATATATTGCACGCGCTATTTGTGTTCGCGCCGAAGCAACAAGCCCTCTAGGATCCGCATCCATTACAGCAAAATCTTCACAGAAATCAGTGTATTCACTACTTCCATCCGCATTACGCCAATATATTTCTGGCAAATAGTAGTAGAGAAAATCAGAAGGAACACAATCATCACTATTAACCGCGCTTATAAATAGATGACGGTTGGCGCGCGTAATCGCCATTAAAAAGCTTCGCTGCTCTCCAGTAAAAATCGCTTGTCTATCGTTTACGCAAATTCCAGTAGGATTAGCGTATTCATCTAATAATGATGAATTTTTAGAATTATTAGATTTAAGGTTTACTGAGCCGAAAATCCTATTATTTAACACCATGTTTACTAGAGTTTCTGACCCAAACATTGTGCTTCGAGCCGCAGTATTTGGCCAAACTCGCTGCTGTACGGCTGGAATCCACACATAATCCCAGCGAGAACCAACCGAGCCAGACGGAGTTGTGAGCGTTACAGAATCAGGAGCAGGAGCAACACTGGCAAGAGAATCAGCTTCAATTTCCATTTGACGAACTTGATCAATAAACTGTGTGATTGTTGGTGCCGCTGCAGAATAGTCGCCAGCAACCGACGACTCGTAATAATCCGCACGCGAATCTATGTAATTAAACGAATTAGCATACTCAAATAATCGCATAGCAGCATCTAGTCTATCGTTTGCAAGACGACCTTCATCGTTGTTTTTAAGCGCTTGAATCTGCCACTTTTTAGCGCAATTACAAAGATTCCACGCCTGCCCAAGTATGTAACTAGCCTCGTTTGTTTCACTATTTTGAATTTTTGCTAAATCTTGTTTTAAAATCTTAGACAGTTTAGACGTGATTTTAAAAACGCGCATTAAAGTACGAAGATGAACACTGTTTGGGCGCATTTTTTGCAAAACAGAAAAAATTTCTGTAGTTTGATCAGATTGAGTTTGGTTAGCTGGTGACTTATCAGCTGGTGACTTATCCAATAAATCAGAATCGCAGGAATCAACACTAAAATCATCACAATCCATTGATTTATCAATAGCACAACTATCAATAAGCGCTTTAATTATCAGAAGATAGCAGGAATCAACACTAAATCGCGTGGAATTAGGGTTTGGATTTGAATCAAAAATACGATTGTCGAAGTTAAAATTAGCATCCAAACCATCATTCTTAGAATCAGTCTTGTTTAAAAGCTGATTTTGCAGTAAATCCCACTGTCTTATAAGAACGCTAAGAGGGGAATTTTCCTTAGATGTAACCATGTCACTAAGAGAGACAATGGAACGCATAAGCGCTTCTACAGCACTTAAATCAGCACAATTATAATTATCTGAATCTATCAGGGGACTATCCATTATGGTTTTTATGCGACTTTTCACAAAACGCGCAATCGAAGAAATAGTGCGAGTTCCTAAAGATACGTCTTTAGCTAAATTATCCACGCTATTTTGGCTAAATTGCGCCAATTCAATAAGCGCAAACAATGCTTTTATAAACGGCTCTTCCCTGAGAGCGCGAGTAACGGACGAGTATCGCACAGGAACACCATCTTTGCGAAGTCGCTCGCCAAAAGCACGAACAGTAGCATTATCGTGAGCAATCACAGCCATATTTTTCCACGGGATTTTGTGATCTAAGTGAGCGCGTTTTATTTGCCAAATAACACAATCCATTTCTTCGCGCGCAGTACGATACAAGTCGCCAGAAACCGAAGAATTTTCTGTTTCTTGCGAATTTGATTCGATTTTTTCTATAGGAAAAGCGCCTTTAACATTTACCATCTTCCAAGCCCTTCGGGCGATAGGCGTTGGCGTTGGCATAAGCGAAGGGATTGAAAGAGAAACCCTAGACGAAAAAAGACCCAGTGGAATTGAGCGACTATTTTGTTTTAGCAAATCTGAAGTATTTGGAGAATCGGCGGAATCATTGGAATCATTGGAAGGCTCAGCTACACCGTCAATCCTATAGTCACAAATTTTAAATACCGCTGCTTGCATAACACCGTGCTGAGCAGCTTCAACCACATAATCTGGGTATGATCCACGGAAGGATTGCACAGATTCGTCTGGGTTCGCCGTTAAAACAATACGAACGCCCAAACTAGATAAAGACTCAAGAAATGCAAGTCCAGCAAGTGTTACATCATGAAAATCATCTACTACCAAAAGACGTGGAAGTGAACATTTAAGCGCAAATAATTCTTTAGAAAAATCTTTTGAAGAGCCAGCTGAATAGTCGCCAGCAACCGACGATTCTTCTGTATTATCATCATATAAACTCTTAAAAATCTCATTCAAAATTTGAACACCGCTAGCCAAAAGTTTAGAAGAATCTAATCTAAAAGCATTTGGATATTTTTTCCGCACACAATCCGCATACTGACTACGAAGTGCAAAAGCCAAATTCCATTGCACACGCAAACGATTAGCAATGCTAGAAGATTGCAAATCCGCCTGCAAAGTTGCAAGCAAATCGGAACTAGAGCCGGATTGCAAATGCGACTGAAAATTAAGGCTATTTAATATTTGCAACTCTGCAGATTCGCTTACAATTCCCATTTCGTCTAACCGAGCGAGCATATCGCGAAGTTGATGAATGAAAGCACTATTTATTGGCAAATCCTGAGTATTTTGAGCATTATAAGCATTATGAGCATTCCGATAATCTGTAGAGTCGAACGAATCCATAAGATTATCACTGTTTTGCAACTGCGATATTACGTAAATCCAAGAATCATGTGATTTATAATCACCATCTTGCAAAGATTTAGAATACTCTCCAGAAAAATAATCGTTAAAAAGCGAGCAGATTTTGCAATCACCGCTATCGCCTTGCAAAACATGATTAACATGCATTCGCACTATTTCGCGAAGAATCGCATCTTGTTCAGCGCCGTTAAGCAATTTAGGAGATGGTATTCCAAAAAGCTTATTTCGTGCGGAAATCAGGCTGAATGCAAAAGCGGAAAGAGTGCCAACTGGACGAGACTGGTATGAAACACCAAGATTGCTTATTACGTAGTTAGACATGCGTGCGGCAGTTGCACGATTCTGGGCTGCGGCGATAGCAAAATCAGTGCGAATCGCATGTTTGAGTAAAAGCTGTACGGCTTCATCGTATTTAGAGTCCTGCGTATTCTTCCAATTAGCTCGCAAACCGCATAGAAGAGCGTTTAGAGCGAAACTTGACTTTCCAGAATTTGGAGCGCCAAACACCAACAAAACATTGGTGTGACGTTCGCTGGTGTTTTTAAGACTGCCATCAAGCAACGATTGAACAGCATCTAGCGCAGAATCTTCCGTACACATAAACACAATTCTATCAACTGGCGCGAGCTATTCTTCCGCTTTTTGTAGCTCTAAACGGCAAAATTAGCAACAAAAGGCGGAAATAGCGATAGCGCAGATTAGCTGCGCTAACTATTGTTGACTAAAAAGTCGCGTAGTGCGAGCGTTTTTAATCGCAAGAAATGCTATTCCAATGCCAATAAAAATCAGCGTAAAAATGGCAAGCAAATAAACAACACCCACTCCAAGCGTTGTGGAATTAAACGTGTTTGGCGCAAAACCAAACCATCCTGCAGGAGCCTTGTAATTCAAAAAATTATACGGCGCTGCCATAGCATGCTCTCCCCATCGCACGCCAGCAAACTCGCTTAAACACACAGCGTACGCAACGTAAGTGAGCGGCGGAATCGTAGCAAAATAAACGTGCGCGCAGCTGGACTTGTACTTGTAATCAAAAAGAACAAAGTCAAAAATCGCAAGCAGCGGCGTTATAAAATGCACGCATAAGCTTGAGCACCCATTGTTCATGTACGCGCCAACAAATCCGAGCTTGTTTGTAGGAGCCAAAAAGCACAGGTACAGCGTAAAAGTGACGGCGATTGAAATCGTCATCATAAATTTAAAAATGTACCATGCGTTTGGCTTTGCATCCACCCAGGCTCCAGCGCGCTCACTCTGTTCATCGCTTTTAGATTTAAGCGCACTTCGCGTGTCTAAAATCAGCGAGCCAAGCAGCGCAACACAAATCATCAAGTTAGAAAGATTCGTAAAATACGTTAGTGCCATTGAATCCCAAGACATTGCCATTCCGTAAATGGACGAAACTATTGCAATAATTCGAATCATGGTTCTTGTAACGTAATCTTTGCGCGCCAAGACTAGTGTTTCGCTCATTCTTATCTCGCTTTCAAATAATTTTTAACTCTCATCTATGTTCTTCAATGTTTTATATAAATAAGATTTACTATACTTGACTCCGATCTAGGAATAGCAAAACGTGCAAAATTTAATGGCGATTTTTGTAGATAAGGCCAAACAATCTCCTGCAGCGCAACGGTTCTGCCGAAACGTTGCAATGCTTGCTGTACGTTAACTCGCCACTAAATCCGTTTCCGCTAAGCACAGACGCCAACCATCCGCGCCTACCGAATGCGCCCGACGCGATGAAGAGTGCCATTAATATGCCGAACAAGAAGGTATACGTAATAGCAGCGTTTCCACCAGTAAACGGCAGCGGAATCGGCGACACGTTGATGCCAGTAATCTTTATGTATCCTATGATCGGAGCTGTTTCTTTACTCTCATCATAGCCAACGCTCTTATTATCTGACTTATCTTTTGTCTGCGCGTATACGGCGTAAACAGCCGTATTGCCATGCGTGACAAGCATCTGCTGCAATTTGTCAGAATCTACACTTGCGTTTCCGCTATTATCGCGCTTCAAAATAGGCGTGCAATCTTTATCTTGAGGCTTATTATTGTTCATCCAACGCACGCATACTTGAAGATTCTTCTCAACTACGTCTCGAGAATCAAAATCATCGCTAGCATCTACTAACAATTCTTTGCCGCCCACTTTACCGTTAGTGTCTGGATTACCTGTGAAAGTGAACTTAATGTCATTAGCACTAACCTCGTAAGGTTTAGCCATAGTCGAAGATTTAAGCAAACCAATAGATTCAGCTTTAGGCTTTATTACATCAACCGGCACTACGTATACTGGAAGAAGTGTAGGTGCAGAGGCAACATTCTTAAAATGAGTTTGTGCATCATAGCCATACGTGTTCTTTAAGCTATACATTGCCCAACCGTTAGAAAGCGACAAAGCATAAACTGGAGCAATAGCCTTTTTAGATGTTCCTTTTATGTCATCTGCAGTTTCTATGTTCTTATGTCCGCCTAAAACTTTTTCAAGATTAAATGATTCAGAATTGACACTCGTACAATTTGGATTTGCAGTATCACCGCCCTCACACCATTTGTTCACAGTAATATCTTGAGGACTCATATTCGAATAATTATTACCCAATGTACTGTAATTCATGCCATTAGTGTTAGAAACATTTAATCCGCCACCATAGTTTCCATTACCTAATACTAAATCAGGTATATTGATATACTCATCGTTCAGCGTGAAGAAACCAGAGCCATTGCCGAATTTATCTACTCTAGTTTTGCCATCAGGGAGCTGTACCGTAACTTCCTTACTACCTTCGCCATTTTTCTTATCTGTACCACTTACAACGCGCAAAGATGGTTGAATCTTCTTAAACTCATCTTCACTCATACCAGATGGAACATTCGGCTTAAGAGTGAGAGCATTCTGTAATTGGTTTAAATCGATGCGCTTGTCTTTCGTACTCGCGTTATAACGGTACACAAGCGATTGATGACCAGGCTTGCCAACCAGCTCAAATCCCGGGTCGTTAGAACGCTCACCAATATATGGCTTCTTTTCATCCCAAGTAACCTTGTAGTCAGCATCATCCTTACCAACACTTCGCAACGTAGCGAATCGAGTTATGTGATTATAATGCGGAGTAGGTGTTACTTCTCTACTTCTCCATCCACGAGTGAGAATAAACGAATCCTGCTTGTCTCCTGCTTTGTAATCAGGTCGCTTATCTTCAGGCTTACTGCTTGAAGCATATTGCAAACGAACCCAAGTTACAATCGACTTATTTTCACCAGTTGAGTAATGATCTTTATTTGTATCATTAGAAGAATCATCGTCGAGATTTTCGCTCCAAGAGCTATCGTCAACAGAATTTACAGCATTATCTCTTCTAAGTACGTAGTCAACAGCAGCCTTTTCTGATTTTGTGAGCAACAAAGGATGTACTTGAACAACCTTTTCACTAACATTCACAGGGAAGAATACGCAATCCGATGTATGCGAACCATCAAGCCATGTTTTCGCAGCAATAGTATCCGCACGACATACTGCACTCGGTGTTTCGCTCGCATAATCCATAAGAATTACATCATCAACATCTTCTGCTTTCTCGTTTAATAAACTATCTGCAGAATTAGATGTAGACGAATCATGACTGTAATTTTCACTAGATACATCTTGTTCTTTAACACCAGGCATCTTAGTCCAAGGACCAATTCCAATACGGCTACGCGCACGGACTACACTTCCTGGAGCAAGGAAACCTTGAGCAAAAGTAACGTTTCCAGTTTTGCTTTCTAACTTAATATTACTTCCATCTACAGGTTTATAACCTTCACAAACACTCCATGAACCATCCTTTTTACATATAGCAAGCACATTCCAATATGATTCACTATTAGTAGAAGGATCCGAAGCAGCTGATTCTAATGCTTCTGAATCAGCCGACTGCAATCTAGATGCATTCAGTTTATCTGCTTTTGGCTTAGCTGGCTTCGGTTTTGTAGTGTAGTATATAGCAGTTCGAGTTGCGTTAGAACTATTATGAACTAAAACACCGTTATGATAGTCTTTTGACCTTTTAACAGCATCTTTCATAGTATGAAGCCATGTTGCTTCAGTAGAAGCTTTTTTATCATTACTTCCATCATATGCAACAACAGTTGGAGACGTAGCATCCTTCCAGTTACCTTTGAACATGCCAACTACAGTTTCATAAGATTTTTCATCACCAGATTTATTTCCTGAGTCATCTGCAGTTTGAGCTATAAGTTTGAATGTGGTTGCTGACTTGGAATTATTTCCTTTCCATTTGTAAATAAAGCTCTTTAACGCCTTGTTGTTCGCAACTCCACCATTAACGAAACGGATGCGAGGAGCTTTACCAGTCTTAGGGTCTTTAGCACCTTCAGCAACAATATCTACCCATAGCCTACTCTTCAAAGCCTTATTACTCTCGCCGCCATCAGCAGACTTATTAAAGTCATCATTAAGCTTTAACTGATCAACTATATTAAACAAAGCAGGATTCTTCAAAAAATCAGCTTTACCCAAATCGAAAGATTCTATATTAGAATCACATTGAGTTGGATGGTCTTTATCTTTTAAGCATCCGCTAAGAATTTTAGAGTTTTCATTTTTGCGCTCAATCCACGGACGATTCTTGTCTACAGGCACAAACCATACGTTAATAGTGTTAGGTGTATCAAGCTGCCTACCATTACCATGCGCGCTATAACCTTCATATGTATGACCTTCGCCTCTAACTGCCAAATCCTCCCATGGTCTACCGTTGAAAATGTACATCTGAACTCTCTGAAGATCAGTAGCAAATTTGTCTGTAGTAGTAATATTCTTATTTAAAATCACAGAAGCAAACTTATGACCCGATTCTTGCTCGTTGAACTTAGGCTCTGAGCCACCAGGCATCAAATATCCTTGAGATTGTACAACGTGACTCTTGTCAGTAATGCCAGTATTGCTGATATTTATTTTTCCGCCAAGACCGCCTACTTCAACTACGTCAAAAATATTAACCCATTCACCGCGATTAGAAGGATTACTATTACGATCACACCTACCAGTAGCTACAAGACATCTAGCATACGCTTGATCGCCGTTATTGCTGCTTCTTCTAGCAGGAAGACCATTCCATCCACCGTTCCAAGAATTTTCAATTTCGCCTTTTGTTATAGATCCAGCTTCACCAGTATTCATTGGATACAAAGACGGCTGATTTTCTCTTCCACCTTCAACGTTTTTCTTTACTTTTCCTTGCAAAGCTTTCAATAAATCTTCAGTATTAAAGTCTTTGTCGTTAATGTCATACTCGTATACAAGGAATTGAGCACCGTCAGCACCGTATCTTTTAAACCCACCATCTTTATCACGGTCTTTTAGATTATTTTTATGCGCAGTATTTCCAGTATTCCATGACCAATCATAATCTTTGCGGATATCAACAAATCGCGTGATTTTCTTTTGAGTAGGATCAAGCACAGTTTCCTGCTTTTGATCATCTTTATTGTCGTTTCCTATACCAGTCTTCTTTATTACGCTAAGCGTTTTCTCTGTGCTGCGTTTTCCATTAGCTGTATTTTCTTGTACAGGATTCAAAGATAAGCAAATCTTATATTGTTTATCGTTTTCAACATCGCAAGAATACTTGCCTTGAGGATCGTTTTTACCATCCTTATAGCCGTTATTCTTACCATCATTTACGAAACCGATTTCGTCACCACGCCACTTTATACGCTCATTATTAGCGCGTATACGTTCTGCTAAAGCATGACGTTCGGAAGGATTCAGCTCATAAGGGTTCACTTGAACCATGCCGTTAGGGAAAGTTATATCTAGCGGAAGCGGATCAGAACTTGTTTTATCTTGTGTAAGACCTTTACCTTTACCAGTTGAAATATCAACATAAATTCTTGAACCGATTTCTGCATAACGTTCTGGAATTGTTACTTCAACTCCGCCGTCTTTAGCCTCAAATGTTATTTTCTCATTAGGATTACTAAGATCATCTAGTGGTTTAATAAGTTTCTTATAAAAATCAATAGATGCAGTAGATGAATTAAGTTGCTCCCAAGTCTTGCCACTTGCATCTGAATCCTTCCTATGAATGATAATTCCATAACAAGAGTTACTGCCAGGAGTACACTTCTTTGTAATATCTTCGTTATTATCAACAGGCTTAGCATCACCACGTTTCCAAATGCGTACAAACATTAATTTTACGTTCTTAGAAGAAGGTAAAAGCTTTACTTTACCTTCGTAATGACCATTATCTTTCTTCTGCCACCACACATAAGGCTTCTGGAAACCTTCACTAGTGACATTTATTTTAATAGTCTTTTGAACTTCATTACCCGCATCATCCCATCCATGGAAAGTAAGCGTATGAAGCCCGACATCACTTACATCTACACTAGTGAGATTATCTTGATTAGTGAGGAAACCAGCCTTATCTGTTAAAGTATCAACACTACCTTTACCTGTTTGATCAAACTTATTAAAAACTATACTTTTGAACGAATCGTTTACTTCCTTAGTATCGTCATGCTTAAGAGTACGACCATCTTCACGCTTTACGCCCAAAGAGATACGTCTATCATCATGACCTTTTACAAAGAATTTGATTTTGCTTGTAACAGGTACATTCAATCCGCTTTCAGGAACAGTCTGAGGCTCACCGCCGTCAACGCTCACTTTCACGTCTATAGTAGGCTTCTCATCATCAATCTTTGTAAAGATAACTGGCATTAGCGTTCTAGAATCGTCATAATAAATTATTTTTGCATACTTAACGCCAACAACTACAGGAACAACCTGAATACTGTTTTCTCCACCTTTTTGAAGAATCATTCTATCAGTACTATGATCGCCCTTGCGCTCAAATATCTTATAGTCTCCGTTTGATTCAAAGCTATCGTTTTTAGCTTTTTGTAAAATGTCTGCTTTCTGTTTAGCAGTTAAATCGTCACCAATTCTTCCGCCATTTGGAGCATCATACAAACGCCAAATATAACGCTCTGTGCCATTAACTGGAGCAGGAGAACACAAATCATTCTTCCTAGCATCTCTGTTAGTACCGCTGTTCTCTCTGTTTTTATTCTCTACGCTCTTACTCTCTCTGCCAAAATTAGTGTCACTATTGTTACAAGGATCAAATGCGTCCACAACTGGCAATCTCACAGCAATTTTTGCTGTAGCATCTTGCAAAGTTTGTGAAGCATCACTTCCATCTTCTTTTGCCCAAGAAACATCGTAAATTGCACGCGATTTAATATCGTTATTAACTTGCTGACCATTATTATTAAATTGCTCAGTTAAAGGATAATAAGTATTGTCTTTTACAGAACCATAATCTTTTCGATTAAAATCAGGCATCCACAATCTTGGGAAACGAGCTTTTGCTTGAGTATAAACAGTAGACTTTTTATCTGGGAAATTGATAAAATCTTTCGCATCGAATTTAGCGTGCGAAGAATAATATTTGTATGGCTTATCTGGCTTCCATTCCTCAGTTTCTAAAGGTTTAAACACATCTGACTGACCGATAACCTTATACGGTAATGAAACAACCTGACCCATTCCAAGGTCTTTGTTGATGTACTGCAAGTCAGCAGTATGGTCACCAAAAGCTGAGTCTTCTGTATTTACTTTATCGCTACCTGTATGGTTACGATACCACAGATTTCCACGCTTATAACCTCCCTCTTTGCCAATTGGAGGTACAAGTTTCAGTTCACCCTTTGCGTAAATCGTAGCATCATTAGGACAGTCTCTAGAATAATCCTCATCACACACTTTTTGATTAACAGGATTCAGCATTAAACTTCGCACATGCAAACCGTGTTTAGCTAATTGTTGACCATTGTCACTATCAAATGGACCTGTACCAGTTCCGCGTAAGAACACGTACTTAGGCATGAACATATCTATAAGATTCGGCACACCATACCATTGATTATTGAGCATACGATACTTTGCAGCACCAACAAAGTGCTGTAACGCTAAATTGCTTCCACGGTACGGATCTTTTTCATTAGCTGTACCACGACCTCTATTACCGTAATACGTTCCAGCACCATAGAATGGGTCTTCGTCTCTTCTACCCGTCAAACTTGTAGTCGTAAAATGAATATGATATCCATACGGTATACGTTTCTGATCATAAATATTGTTTTTGAACGCAAATATCATGCCAGAATTATTTTTTACTGCGTTCTTAAGATTCTTTATAAGCGTTGCATAAGCATTATTCAATCCAGGGAAATCAAATTTAGGGATTTGAGGACCATATTGTCTTTGAGTATCACTAAGAGCACCCCATTTAGTGGAATTAACGCAATCAAAACCAAATTCCCAATTGCAATCGCCAAAAGCGCCATTGTCGTTCTTATTTTGCTCACCACCATGGTATACAGAAGTAGCAGCATCTTTACTCAGAAAATAACCACCAGGCTTAGTCGCTAAAAACTTCCAATCATATTGAATAGTTTGACCGTTAGTAACTGGCTTTGTTTCAACGTCTGCACAGAAACCATTAGGATTCACCCAATCCTTTTTGCAGCCGTAAATATTATTGTCATTGAACTTATATCTCTTAATATATTGGCTGGCTTCTCCAGTATTTGGATCTTTTGTAGATGCATCGAGCTCTTGATTATCTGGAATAGTGAAATAATTCCATGCGTCTGCAGCTCCATGAACACGAGCACCCATGTTAAAAAGCACATCCCAAATGTAGCCGCTACCATCTGGCTTAGTCTGTCTTCTCATGAAAACATAATCTTGCACATCGTCCAAAGGAAGCCTATTTGGAGATTGACCACCACTACCTTGCCAACTGTCTCCTGGACGACCGTGAATAATATTGTCAATACTTCGCATCAAATACGTGCCTTTAGGATATGGCACAAAATTATCATTGTTTTCGTATTTACCTTTAGGCGTATTCCAACTAGAGTTGACCATCCAAGCTTGATCAGTATTCATGTCATAATCATGACCTGTTGTTGCACGACGACCTTGCAAATCACCAGGAGCAGTAAAACACTCTGTACGAGCACTATTGTGATCACAGCCAGGTCGGAACTCTCTACCAGAACCAAAACGATTTGAATCATTAGAAGATCGATCCGAAGAACGTGAATCGCTTAATCTTGACTTACTTGATAACAACGGATTGTTTTTAGAACTTCTCAAAGAAGAGTTTAGCGAAGAGAAACGCTGTGAAGAACTTTGCGACAAAATATTATTTGCCATACTTTGAGCAACACTATCAAAAATATTGTTAACAAGATTTGTGGAGTCATCACCCTTAGCGGCGTTGTTAGCAAGATTATTATTTACGCTTACACCATTTTGCAGCTTTGCAAACGCACTGTTTTGTCCATCGACAAAAACTGGAGGTTGCGATGGAGCAGAAATATCAGCAGTATCAGCACCAGCAGCATTAGGCTTAGCAGCAGATTTAGGCTTATCGCCAGACTTATTGGACTCATGCTTTTTACCAGAATTACCAGAGCTAGCTACAGTCGCAGCAGTGTCACTTTCAGCAGCTACAGCAGTGTTTGCAGTTAGGCACATCGGCAACCACATCGCCACCGAAATCAGGAAAATAAGAGCAGCCTTAGTCGCCTGCTGAGCTAAACGTCCTATCCAGACGACAACACTTAGCAAAACCGTCCAAATACTTCTCATTTGTCCACCTAAACTCTCGTATGCCAATTTCCACATGCCAATCAATGTATTAAGTTTTAAAATCTTAAATTTTGAGGTATTTAAATTTTGATGTATTAAACGCATCAATTTTTTTAACGTATTAAGTCTTAACGTATTAAGTTTTCAGTTTTTTAAGCTTTGAAGCCTTCGGACGCTTGCCCTGCGCAAAACCATCAATAATCGACTCAAAGGATTCCTGACTAATCCTTCTCGCTTCTTCGGAATCCCTATACATCTGCTTGTTTTGGCCGCCATAAATGCCAAGCCAAAGAGTATCGTTAGTCTGGTCATCACCATTGCGATCACCATTGTCATCACTATGGTCATCACCATTATTTCGATCATCGCCGTTCTGGTTATCGTTTTTCTTCTTTTTCTTCTTAACAATCGGCAGACCAGCCCAGTAAATGTAGCCTCCAACCACACTCAAGCTTGCAATGCTCCCAACGATCCACCACGGGAATCTCGGAACATCCGGCTTTTTACCAAGCAAAGACTTGTCCGCGGCAGGAGTCGGTATTACTCGCTCCCCCGTCACCAAGATTCTCTGCGTGTTGATTCCAAGCGGCGTGCAAGTAATCAGAGTCACAAGATCCTTGCCTGGCACTGCAGCAATTTTCTTTGTTTCGTCTGGGTTTACAACAATTTTTTCTATCACCTTGTAAGTGAGAATCTCGTCAAAAACCTCGATCGTAAAAGAATCGCCCTTATCTATCTCATCCAATCTCGTAAACATTTCCGCACTAGCCAAACCACGGTGGCCAGTAATCACGGAACGAGTTCCTAATCCTCCAACTGGTAGAGAAGTACCGCGCAAATGCCCAAGTCCCTTAAGCAGAGTATCGTCCTGCGTACCGTGATACACGGGCAAATCTAGGTCAATTTTCTTAATGCGAAGGCGAGCCATAAGACCATCGTCATTCGCTTTCAACTGATCCCAATAGTTTTGACTAACGTCAGACGTTTCGCCATGGGATGTTGGAATATTCGTGTTCGCCTCATATATTGCGCCTACGGATAGCTTGCGATTGTATTCGCGCGCGCGAGCCAGCTGCTCATGCGGAGCCGGAACAGCATGCGTGATTAACTTAGCGTATTCCGCAGCTACTTCCGACATGTGATACTGGCTTAACCACATTGCTGCATGTGGGTATAACAGTGAGGCGAACGATGCGGTTAATAGAAGCGCTGGAACGATAGAAGATTTAGAAAATCTCCACTTTCGTTTATCGCGTTTCTTATGCTTAACCACAACGTTTCGATTTAAGAATAAAAACCTAAGCATTTGTTGCTTTGCGATTGGACTTTAAACTGGACTTGCGATTTTATTTGCGATTTGATCTGCGAATTAATTTTCGATTTTGTAAGCCGATGCGAGTATTCGCGAATCCGCGCAATTCACTCACTTGAATACGCAAACACTCGCATACAGCTTAAATCACAAAACAATCACAAAACAATCACAAAACCAAGTAAGCCTTACGCTTCTTCTTGTTCCTTGCGACGACGAGTGATGATGTAGAACAACGTGCCACCCAAGACAACAATGCCAAATGCAGTTAGCAATACCAAGCCGCGAGCACCAGTCATTGGCAGTGCTGCGAGGATCTTGTCGATTTCGGTTGCCTGAACGTTAACAATCTCTTTCGAATTGTTATCAGCTACAGGTTTTGTAGCTGATACATTTGTTGAAGTTTCAGTCTCCACTGCATAGCAATGAGGAGTTTCATCCTTCTTGAAGCCTGCAGGAGCTTCAGTTTCGACTAAACAATACTTCTTACTTGTAGTCTTATCATCATTAGAAATGAACAAATCAACAGATGCTGTTCCATCATCACCAGTTTCAATTGTTAACTGATCGTTGTTTGTACCCGTCTTGACTGGATCAGTTGTTGTAGCCAAATTCTGTGTAGTTACTCCATTTAGAGCAGTACTATCATTTTTAATGGAGTAAATAGCAAACTTAGCACCCTTTAATACTTTCTTACCTTTTCCTTCTTGTGCATCATTAACCTTGGTAATCTTCAGGGTAGCAAAATGCGAAGTGCCGTGAGGATTCTTATCGCATTTAGTTGGATTGTCAACAGTTGGAACACATGGGTTGTTTTCGTCACCATCACCAATCTTGCTGTCATCAATCCAGCCGGTAATAAAGTTAGTGAAATTCTTGGTTCCCTTTGTAACCTTAGTGTTTAAAGTAACCTTCAGAACATAAGTATTAGTACCGAAATCTGCAGAAAGACTTGTCAACCTCGCAGTAGAAAGACTAAACGTTACTTTTTTATTATTAGTATCAGGCGTAACAGTGTAGTCAGTATTTACAGTAAGCGGTACATCAGTTGCTTGAGTATTACCAGTCTTTGCCTTTTTAACAAGCTTCACGTTAGTTACGTCTTTATACGTCAAACCTTCAGGAAGAGAATCGACGAATCCAATCTGCTTATAAGTTTTATTATCAGAAGGAGGCATCAAAGGAATAGAAATATCCCATGGAATAACAGTGCTTCCATCTTTATCAACATAAAACTTGCTTGGAGTTTGTGGGGTCTTAGTAGGAACGTCGTTACTGATATCATTCTTTGGATACACATTAACGTCGTACAGCCAATCCCATGAATTAGCAGTCTTGTGAGGCAAAGGCGTTGTGATGAAGAATGAATCAACCTTACCAGTAACAGTTACAGGCTGCCAGTTTCCATCATCACCCTTAGTTTGAGCACCCTTTGTGTCAGTTTCTTCAACGTAGTAAAGGGATTCTGCAAGTTTATCAAATTTTACAGAACCATCATCACCAGTTGTGTCAGCCTTAACTTTAGTCTTTGCAAATTTAGGAGTACTACCTTCGAAGAATGATGCAGCTTTTTTAGTTTTAGGATCTAATTTTTGAATCTCTTCAATTCTTTTCCAACCTTCAGGAGTAGACAAATCAATCTTCTTGTCATCGTCACTTGTGCCACTTGTAAGTGTGACTTTGTAAAGCGTAAATTCAACGCCCTTGACTTCCTTCTTACCATTAACAACTTCCTTCTTACCATTAACAGTAGTACTCTGATTAGATCCATCAGATCGAGTTCCAGTTTCAGGACCTTGATACTTGTGAATTGTTATAGAAGTACCCTTGTCTTTTTTAGTAGCATCAATGTTGCCAACATTAGCACCATCAGCATAAGCAACAGAGCCAGCAATACAGCATGTTCCGAGCGTGCATACCGCCGCCAAAACAGCAACTGTGCGCTTCAGCGAATTCGTATTTAAACGCATGTTTCCTCTCTTCTTTAGAGTGACATCTCGTTATGAGAATTTCGTGTTTAGAAAGAGTCGCCCATGTGATTAGACTTTTCCGCAAAATCGCATAAATACTGCGAATTACAGATTCCTCTCACCGGGCTTCTAGGCACACTAAAGCCGTGTGCCAAACCTTCATTGACTAAAATAGACTAGCATTTTACGGTATGAAAATCACCTAAAAATCACCTAGCAAAAGCCTACTAAAATAAGCTTTTAATACCCCCCCCCGGTATTGTTGAAATATCAGGGTTTTCTCAGCTTAATAAGTGATTAAAATTGTTAAAAATTCTTTCCGAATTTTTGCTAAATTCGCACCTTGGCGTGTCGAATAAACCGCGTCGTTATCGCTTGCGCGAACAGCGCGCGAACGTCTTCGCCGCGCAGAAGCAGTGCTTCTGCTTTGAGCGGCTCAGCGCTCCAAATTGCCTTTTCGCGCTACGCTCTAAGCGAAAAGGCAGGTCGTCGCGCGCGTTTGTTTTTCCCTTTTTCAGCAAATATGACTACAAACACGGGCAAAAATACACAAACACAAGCGAATCAAGTCAAATTGCATTTTATAGCAAAATGTCGATTCTGCAATAAATCATCAAAATAAAATTGTCGATTCTGCAAAAATTTGCTAAAATAAAATAATCGATTTTGCAAAGAATGGCGGAATTACAATGATTTATAACCTTAATCAATCAGCATCCAGCACAACAAACACTGCACGCAAATTTCCACGCAAAATCTATTCGCACATGCTCAATTGGAAAAACTCTTCTAACGGGAAAACAGCACTACTCATAGAAGGACCACGACGCGTAGGAAAATCCACTATTGTAAAAGAGTTTGCGCAAAATGAGTATGAAAGTTACATATTAGTGGATTTTTACACAGCATCTCCAGAAGTAAAACAACTATTTGAAGACCTTTCAGATTTAAACTACATCTTCTTGCAACTCCAGCTTATATATAAAACAAGCCTCAAAGAACGCAAGTCGTGCATTATTTTTGATGAAGTTCAACTCTGCCCAAAAGCGCGCCAAGCAATTAAAGCCCTAGTCAACGACGGAAGATACGACTACATAGAAACGGGCTCACTAATTTCAATCCACAAAAACGTTAAAAATATTCTTATTCCAAGCGAAGAACGCAAACTAAAAATGCATCCTATGGATTATGAGGAATTTAAATGGGCACTTGGCGACAATACAACCATTCCGCTTCTAAAAAAACTCTACGATTCTAAAAAACCAATCGGTCAAGCAGCATGCAGAAAAATGCTAAGAGATTTTAGACTTTATATGCTTGTTGGAGGAATGCCACAAGCTGTTGAAAGCTATATTGAAACCAACGATTTTAGTGTTGTAGATAGAGTAAAACGCGATATTCTTTCACTTTACGAAGATGATTTTAGAAAAATAGACCCTACTGGTAAAATATCTGCAATTTTTGATTCTATACCAGCTCAGCTCATGTCTAACACTTCCCGTTACCATGTTTCGAGCGTTCTTGCTGGCAACAGAGCAAATACTGTTCTTGAACAACTAGCTCAACTAGAAGATTCTGGAACTGTGCTAATCTCCCACCATACTAACGATCCTAATTCTGGAATGGCTCAACACAAAGATTTATCTAAGTTCAAACTCTTTCTTGCAGATACTGGCTTGTTTGTTACGTTAGCATTTAAAGACAAGTCTTTTACAAGCAACGACATTTATATGCGATTGTTAAACGATAAGTTGCAAGCAAATCTAGGTTATGTATACGAAAATATTGTTGCTCAAACTTTGAGCGCTCATGGACACGAATTGTATTATCACACTTTTATGGACGGCGACGCGCGCTTAATCGCGGACGATACTAATGTTGAGATTGACAATCACGATAATCGAAATAATCACAACAAGTGCAACAATCGCAACTATGAAGTAGATTTCTTGATTGCTGATAAGAACAAGATTGTGCCGATTGAAGTAAAAAGCTCAGGTTATAAAACGCATGCTTCGCTTGATGCTTTCGCACGTAAGTTTTCTTCGCGAATCGCACGGGAAATTCTGATTTATACGAAAGACTACCAACATAACGGAATGCTGGAATACATTCCAATAGTAATGACCGAGTTCTTGTAATTCTCCCGCGCGACGACCTGCCTTCGAGCTTAAAGCGTAGCGCGAGAAGGCAATTCGGAGCGCTGAGCTTGCTCAAAGTTGAAAGCACAGTGTGCTTTCAACGCAAGCGAAGACGTGAGCGCGCTGTAACGCGCGAGCGATTTCCCGACTTTGTAGCTCGACACGCCGATTTGAACAACATTCTCGGGCAAAAAGAAACAAAAGCAGGATAAAGTAAACGCAAAAAAACAAAAAAAGCCGCTGCAAGATGCATAAAACAACTTGCAACGGCTAATTCAATTTCAGACTAGCAAAATCGGACTTACAGATTTAAGCAAATCACCCATAAACAGTATGGATAGCCTAAAATCGCCAGTTATACCTAGTCTGATTAGTTAAGGTCATCGTCATAATCACCCTGACCACCCTGATCATCAAGGAAGTCATCTGGATTAAACTCATCCCCAAGCTGCATGTCGCCAAAATCAATGTTCGAGAAATCAACATCTCCCATGTTGCTCTCGCCAAAGTTTGACGGAGTGCCATTTGCTCCACCCAAACCAAGGTTTGGATAAACAGCATCACGCACCTCTGGATCTGCAAAGACATCCGCATTACGATAACGCGCCAAACCAGTACCAGCTGGGATGAGCTTACCAATAATAACGTTCTCCTTCAAGCCCTTAAGATCATCTTCCTTCTGACTCAAAGCAGCTTCAGTAAGCACGCGTGTAGTCTCCTGGAAGGATGCGGCAGAAAGCCAAGAATCTGTAGCCAAAGAAGCCTTTGTAATACCCATAAGCTCTGGACGACCAGCAGCAGGCTTACCACCATTCTTAACAGCCTCAAGATTTGCTTCACGGAACTTAGCCTGATCCACAAGTTCGCCTGGAAGAAGGTTCGTGTCTCCAGAATCAATCACCGTAATACGGCGAAGCATCTGGTGCACAATAACCTCAATATGCTTATCGTGAATATCAACGCCCTGAGAACGGTACACGTTGTGCACTTCTTCCACAATATTCACCTGAGCAGCACGAGGACCAAGAATTCGCAGAATCTTCTTAGGATCCACAGAACCTTCAATCAGCTGCGTACCAACCTCAACGTGGTCTCCATCCTTAACAAGCATTGGAGCACGACGAGTTACTGGGTAAACGATTGGCTCAACCGTAGTATCGTCTGGAGTCAAAGTCACCTGACGACCGTGATCCGTATCTTCTACCTTCACAACACCTGGGAACTCAGCAATTGGAGCCTCGCCCTTAGGTGTACGAGCCTCGAAAAGCTCGGTAACACGAGGAAGACCCTGCGTAATATCAGAAGCCGAAGCAACACCACCAGAGTGGAAGGAACGAAGCGTAAGCTGTGTACCAGGCTCACCAATGGACTGTGCTGCAACAATACCAACAGCCTCGCCAACATCAACAAGAGAGCTTGTAGCCAAAGACCAACCGTAGCACTTTGCGCAAACGCCACGCTTAGACTCGCAAGTAAGCACAGAACGAGCCTTAACTTCTTCGACACCATGCGCAACCAAGTCACGCAAAACATCCATAGAAAGCGCGTCACCACACTTAGCCAAAACGGTTGTACCATCTGCTGGATCAAGCACATCTGCAGCAAGCAAGCGCGAGTATGGACCACCATCAGCAGCCTTAACAAGCGTCAAATTGCCATTTTCGTCGCGGTCCGCAATCTTCATCATAAGACCACGCTTTGTGCCGCAATCTTCCTCACGAACAATAACTTCCTGAGAAACGTCAACAAGACGACGAGTCAAGTAACCAGATTCTGCAGTACGAAGTGCGGTATCAGCCAAGCCCTTACGCGCACCGTGCTGGGAGATGAAGTACTCCAACACAGAAAGACCATCACGGTAGTTTGACTTAACAGGACGAGGAATAATCTCACCCTTAGGGTTTGCCACTAAGCCTCGCATACCAGCAATCTGACGAATCTGCATCCAGTTACCGCGTGCACCAGACTGAACCATGATGTTCACGTTGTTATCATCATGGAAGTTCTCGCGCATAGCATCTGCAACTTTATCGGTGCATTCAGTCCACAAGTTAATCAACTCTTGACGACGCTCTTCATCTGTAAGAAGACCCATATCGTACTGGGAGTTAATCTTTGCAGCCTGATTCTCGTAGTCTTGTGCAATAGCCTCACGATTTGAAGGAAGCACAATATCAGAGAATGCCATTGTAACGCCAGACCAAGGTGCTCGAGTAAAGCCAAGATCCTTCAAAGCATCAAGGGATGCGGCGACCTGAGCAGTGGAATAACGTGTAGCAATATCGTCAACAATCTTGGAGAGAACACCCTTTGGAACCTGCTGGTTCACAAACGGATAGTCCTCTGGAAGAGTGCCGTTAAACAACACGCGACCGTAGGATGTGGCGAACAATACAGTTCCATCCTTAAAGCGCTCTTCGTGAACAACATCTGGGCTGCCTGGCTCTGGATCTACGACCTTAAGTTCTCCTGGCTCCCAATCCTTTGGTAGCACAAAGTCCTCTGGCACGCGGATTAATACCTTTGCCTGCATGTCAATCTCATGCTTGTCGAGTGCCATTTGAGCCTCTGCAAGCGAAGAGAAGATTCTGCCTTGACCCTTTGCACCATCTATTACTGTAGACAAGTAGTACAAGCCCAAAATCATATCCTGAGATGGCATGGTAACAGTGTGACCATCTGCTGGCTTCAAGATATTGTCGGATGCCATCATCAAGCTGCGAGCTTCTGCCTGAGCTTCGGCGGAAAGTGGCAAATGCACTGCCATCTGGTCACCATCGAAGTCAGCGTTGAATGCGGCGCAAGCAAGTGGTGGAAGGTGAATTGCTTTACCTTCAACCAAAATTGGCTCAAATGCCTGAATACCCAAACGGTGAAGTGTAGGAGCACGGTTAAGAAGCACAGGATGTTCAGAAATAACTTCCTCAAGCACACCCCAAACCTCGGAATCTCCGCGATCTACAAGGCGCTTTGCGCTCTTCATATTCTGAGCAAAGCCCTGATCCACCAAACGCTTAATAACGAATGGCTTAAACAGCTCCAACGCCATTGGCTTAGGCAAACCGCATTGATGCATGCGGAGGCTTGGACCAACAACGATTACGGAACGGCCAGAATAATCAACTCGCTTACCGAGCAAGTTCTGGCGGAATCGACCCTGCTTACCTTTAAGCATATCGGAAAGCGACTTTAGTGGACGGTTCGATGCACCAGTTACTGGGCGACCACGACGACCGTTGTCGAAGAGTGAATCGACTGCTTCCTGAAGCATGCGCTTTTCGTTATTAAGCATGATTTCAGGAGCACCAAGTTCAATCAACCTCTTCAAACGATTGTTACGGTTGATTACTCGACGGTACAAGTCGTTCAAATCAGATGTTGCAAAGCGTCCACCATCAAGCTGAACCATTGGTCGCAAATCTGGTGGGATTACTGGAATAACGTCCAAAACCATTGCTTCTGGCTTGTTTCCAGTAGTCAAGAACGCGTTTACAACTTTAAGTCGCTTCAAAGCGCGCGCCTTGCGCTGACCAGTACCATTGTCGATTTCTTCGCGAAGTTCTACGGCAGCAGACTTAAGGTCGAAGTCCTGCAAGCGCTTCTTGATTGCTTCAGCACCCATGCAGCCTTCAAAATAGTCACCGTAGCGGTCTTCCATTTCTCGCCAAAGGTCAACATCGCCTTCCATGTCTCCTGCGCGTAAGCCCTTAAAGCGATCGAAAACTGCGTTCAAACGCTGAATCTGCTCATCGTAGCGAGTACGAATAGCAGCCATTTCTCGCTCTGCTCCAGCGCGCAATTTAGACTTTGCGTTGCCTTTTGCTTCGCCTGATTCTTCCAGCTCGTGCAGGTCTTCTTCTACCTTCTTTGCGCGAGCTTCAATCTCATTGTCGCGGCGCTTACGAAGATTGCCGATTTCCGTATCGAACTCGTCTTGCAAGTCTGGAAGATCTTGGTGACGCTGCTCTTCATCTACCTTAGTAACCATGTAGGCTGCAAAGTAAATAACCTTTTCCAAGTCTTTTGGAGCAATATCAAGCAGGTAACCCAAGCGGCTTGGCACACCCTTGAAGAACCAAATGTGTGTTACAGGAGCCGCAAGCTCAATATGACCCATGCGTTCACGGCGAACGCGGCTGCGTGTAACTTCCACGCCGCATCGCTCGCACACGATTCCCTTAAAGCGCACGCGCTTATACTTGCCGCACGCGCACTCCCAGTCGCGAGTAGGACCGAAAATCTGCTCACCGAACAGACCATCCTTCTCTGGTTTAAGGGTACGGTAATTAATGGTTTCTGGCTTCTTAACCTCGCCGTGGCTCCAGCTACGGATGTCGTCGGCGGTTGCCAGTCCAATCCTCAGTTTGTCAAATGCGTTGACGTCCAGCACTATTATCGTCCTGTCTCATGAAATTGTTTTTCTAAGTTTCTTAAAGTGATTAGTGATTAGTGATTAAGTTATTTCTAATCACTGGCATCACTGGTATTCAGGTTCTTGAATAACTTGATCTTCCTTGGCGGACGAATCTGGTCGTGCACCAATGTTGAAGCCCAAATCTTCAGAAGACGACACCGGATCATCATCCTCATCCTTCATGTCAATTGCCACTCCTTCGGAGTTAAGCACCTCAACATTCAAGGAGAGAGACTGCATTTCCTTGAGCAACACCTTGAAGGACTCAGGAATACCAGCTGGTGGAAGGTTATCGCCCTTGACAATAGCGCCATACACGCGCACGCGGCCGTCAACGTCATCAGACTTTGTGGTCATCATTTCGTGCAATGTGTAAGCAGCGCCATAAGCCTCAAGCGCCCACACTTCCATTTCGCCGAAGCGCTGGCCGCCGAACTGCGCCTTACCACCCAACGGCTGCTGGGTAATCATAGAGTAAGGACCAGTGGAACGAGCGTGAATCTTATCATCAACCAAGTGATGCAGCTTCAAGATGTACATGTAGCCAACAGAAATTGGCTTAGGGAATGGCTCACCAGTGCGGCCGTCAAACAATGTTGCCTTACCGTCGGAACCAACAAGCTTATTGCCATCGCGGTCTGCAAGCGTAGTGCTCAAAAGACCCTTCAAGGTTTCTGGGCGCACGCCGTCGAACACTGGAGTTGCAACAGGAGTGCATGGATCGCCATGCTCAGCGCCTTCTGGCACATACTTCTTCCAAGCAGCCTCAAGGTCTGGATCCAAATTAATATCCCAACCAGCGTGAGCAATCCAACCCAAGTGAAGCTCGAGCACCTGACCCAAGTTCATTCGAGAAGGCACACCCAACGGGTTAAGCATAATGTCTACTGGAGTACCATCAGCCAAGAATGGCATATCCTCTTCTGGCAAAATGCGGGAAATAACACCCTTGTTGCCGTGGCGACCAGAAAGCTTATCGCCCTGCGTAATCTTACGATGCTGAGCAATGTACACGCGAATCATCTGGTTTACGCCATTTGGAAGCTCATCGCCATCGTCTTCAGCGTCTTCACGAGTGATTTCCTTAACAGCAATCACAGTACCAGTTTCGCCGTGTGGCACGCGCAAAGAAGTGTCTCGAACTTCACGGCTCTTTTCGCCGAAGATTGCACGAAGCAAGCGCTCTTCTGGAGTAAGCTCGGTTTCACCCTTAGGCGTTACCTTACCAACCAAAATGTCGCCAGCTTCCACCTCGGCACCAATGCGAATAATACCGCGCTCGTCGAGGTTTGCAATAGCGTCTTCGCCAACGTTTGGAAGGTCGCGAGTAATCTCTTCGGCACCAAGCTTGGTTTCACGAGCATCGATTTCGTACTCTTCAATGTGAATCGAAGAAAGCGTATCGTCTTGCACAAGACGCTGGGAAATAATAATAGCATCCTCGTAGTTGTAACCATTCCAAGGCATAAACGCAACGAGCAAATTCTTGCCGAGTGCAAGCTCACCCTTGTCTGTTGCAGGACCATCAGCCAAAACTGTACCAGCTTCAACACGCTCGCCATCTTTAATAAGTGGCACCTGGTTGTAGCAAGTAGTCTGGTTAGAACGCTGGAACTTAGAAAGCTTGTAGCTGGACTGAGTTCCATCGTCGTTCATAACGCGAATAATATCTGCAGAAACGTAGGTTACAACGCCTGGCTTTTCGGAAAGAATCACGTCTCCAGAATCAACTGCAGCACGCCATTCGGAACCCGTACCAACAAGTGGACGCTCAGACTTAATAAGCGGCACAGCCTGACGCTGCATGTTGGTACCCATCAAAGCACGGTGACCTTCATCGTGCTCCAAGAATGGAATCAAGCTTGCGCCAAGGGAAACCATCTGTCGTGGGGAAACATCCATGTAGTCAACAGTGCTTACAGGAACATCGACTGCTTCTTCTTCGTCAACACGAGCAAGTGCCTGAGTGCCAACAAAGTTGCCATTTTCATCGAGTTCCTGATTTGCCTGAGCAATAACGTGCTCGGCTTCGCGATCTGCGGTCATATATTCGACTTCGTTAGTTACATGACCGTTAACAACCTTACGATAAGGTGTTTCAATAAAGCCGAATGGGTTGATGCGACCAAAGGTTGCAAGCGAACCGATAAGACCGATGTTTGGACCTTCTGGGGATTCGATTGGGCACATACGACCAAAGTGGGATGGGTGCACGTCTCGAACTTCCATAGATGCGCGATCTCTAGAAAGACCACCAGGACCAAGAGCCGAAAGACGACGCTTGTTTGTAACGCCTGCCAAAGGATTGTTCTGATCCATAAACTGGCTAAGCTGAGAAGTTCCGAAGAACTCCTTAATCGTAGCGTTAACTGGTCGAATGTTAATCAACGACTGTGGTGTAATCGCCTCAGCATCTTGCGTGGTCATGCGCTCGCGCACAACGCGCTCCATACGGCTTAAGCCAGTACGAATCTGATTCTGTACAAGCTCGCCAACCTGACGGATTCGACGGTTTCCAAAGTGATCAATATCGTCCACGTCTACACGCAATTGCACATCTTCGCCATCACGCTTGCCTGGGAAGGTCTTTTCGCCCGAGTGCAAAGTAACCAAATACTTGATTGTGGCGATAATGTCTTCGCGATTCAAGCTGCGATCGTTGTAATCCGCTTCCAAACCAAGCTTGCGATTGATCTTGTAGCGACCAACGCGCGCCAAATCGTAGCGCTTTGTGTTGAAGTAGAAGGATTCAAGCAAATTGCGACCCGCGTCTGGAGTTGCGGTATCTGCTGGGCGAATCTTGCGATACAAGTCTGTAAGAGCATCATTTTGAGTGTCGATTGGCTCTTTTTCTAGAGCGTCGAGAACAAGAGGATACCCTTGGAATGCCTCGGCAATTTCTGGCTTAGTCATGCCAATTGCCATCAAGAACACGATTGCAGACTGCTTACGCTTGCGATCTACGCGCACGCCAAGAACATCGCGCTTATCAATCTCAAACTCAAGCCACGCTCCGCGACTTGGAATGATTTTTGCGCCAAAAACGTCTTTGTCGGAAGTGCGATCTTGCGTGCGGTCAAAATACACGCCTGGGGAACGCACAAGCTGGGACACGATTACGCGCTCAGTGCCGCCAATAATGAATGTTCCGTGTGGTGTTTGCAGCGGGAAATCACCCATAAACACAGTCTGGCTCTTAATCTCGCCAGTTTCGCCGTTTTCAAACTCTGCGTTTACGTACAAAGGAGCGGAATATGTGTAATCCTTCTCTTTGCACTCAAGCACAGTGTGACGTGGCTCTTCAAAATATGGATCCGAGAATGTGAGGCTCATTGTCTCAGCAAAATTCTCGATTGGAGAAATCTCTTGGAACACTTCTTCTAGACCAGAGACATGAGGCACAGTGTGAGTGCCATTTGCCTCATCTTCTTCGACGCGCTTCTTCCAACGCTCGGAGCCGATCAGCCAGTCAAAGCTGTCGGTTTGCACACCGAGGAGGTATGGCACATCGATTGGCTCACAAATGGAGCCGAAATTCACACGATCCGACGCTTTATGCAATTTAATGCTGTGCTCGTCGGCACGCGCGATGACTTTGGTGGTGTTCGTCGTAGCTTGTTCAGCAGCCAATGGACGTTCCTTTATCGCTAGCTAGTTTTCTTAATCCTTGGGAGCTTTAGAAAATCGCAGCAAACGCGCTTAAAATCAACGATTTTGGGTTTGCGGGCGCCTTCTTCGGTTCCTTGAGTATGCCCGCTATATGACACACCTTGTACAAAGAAACGATTTTACCCCTTCACATCGACTTTTGGCGCCATTTGTGCATGTGCTAGCGAACAGAAATAACCACGGGATTGCTTTGTAATCCTGACACATCCTTATGCGCAATTTGTGCAATGTAAGTTCCGCGCGAAACTTTAGGCAAGTCGGCGTCATCTAAGCAATCCTTGCCGGTAGGCGTTCCGACTGTAGCATCCGTGCTCCATACGATTTTTTTCTCGTACGAATCACCTTTTGCCATTAACAAAGGCTTGAGTGGAATTCCGCACACATCTGATCTCCACTGCGGCTCTATTTTCTGCTGCTTTTCTTGCTTTTCTCTAGATTTATCTGATTTATCTGATTTATCTGATTTATCAGCACTTACGCTGTCTCCAATTGTCAACACCATTCTGCCATCCGACGCATCTATTCTGCAAGAATCGTCTCCTTCATGAACTATGCGAGCAGTAAATTCTACGCTTCCTCCCATCGGTACAGATTGCGATGCTGAGGTTAATTCAATACGAACGTCTTTTGCACTACATTTTTTTATGATTCCAACAGGCCTTGGATCTGGCACAAGTTGTTTAGATAGAGTAACGTCTGAATGTTTGCTTATAGCACTTCCAATTGCAGATACGCCTTTAAAAATGCTAATTATGCAAAAGATACAAAACACTAAAACAGCCAGCAGCCCCACGCAAACTACGATTCGGCGGCGAATGTACATGCGACGGCGCGCAGCACTAATCTTCCGCTTCGGTTTACGTTTTAACACAGGCATAGTCACCATTGTAATGCATGAGTAGTTTTAAGACTATTTTTGACTATAGGCTATTTTGCTATTTTCTATAAGCTATTTTCTGTAGACTATTTTCCGCCCTCAAATCCAAGCTGACGCCACGCTTCATAAATGGCGATTGATGCGCAATTTGTAAGATTTAAGCTTCTAAGCGAAGGACGCATTGGCAAGCGAACCTGTTCCGCAACATGAGGGCCAGCCATAATATCCATTGGGTCTGGAATATCTCCTGGCTCTGGTCCAAAAAGCAAAATATCGTTCGGCTTATACTCAATATCTGTGTAAAGTTTTGTGGCATTTGCAGTAAACGCGATTATGCGAGAATTTGGCATTGATTCCACAAGGTTTTCAAAATTCGGGTGCATAACAACGTGTGCCATATCGTGATAATCAAGACCCGCGCGGCGAAGCTTTGTGTCTTGAAGATTAAATCCAAGCGGCTCTACAAGATGCAAAATGGTGCCCGTTACCGCGCAAAGGCGAATCGCAGAGCCTGTGTTTCCTGGGATTCTAGGCGAATAGAAGCACAAGTGCGGAGTTTGAGTTTGCGCAGTGCTTGCATCTTGCGCGCTTAGCATGGCATCCATAACGCTGATTGGATTTCCGTGCGCGTCTGTTACAAGCTCGTCCGGACCGTAGTTTGACTTTCGGTAGCCGTACTCATACATCTGCTCTACACGATTGACTGGGTTTTGTGCGTCTTGATTTTGTGCGTCTTGCATATTTTTATCTTCTTTACTTTTATCTTCTTTACCTGTGACTTGCATACTCGTAATAATCACCTCAATAAAATCATCATAATAAAAATAAGCGCAAATCCTGCAAAATCAGCCCACGAGAACACAGCTCCCGTAAACACAACAGCCGTGATTGCAGCCATAACAGGCTCGCTCGCCCCCAAAAGCGTTCCGCGCACAGATCCAACTCGCATAACGCCAGCCAAAAACATCCAATATGCGCCAAAAGTTCCGCCAACAATCGTAAAAGTAAACAGCAAGTACGCGCGCAAATCCAAAGGAGGCATTGTTTGCCATGGCTTCACAAATGGCATCATAATAAGACCTGCAATAATAAACGTAATTCCGTTTACAGTAAGATTTCCCCATTTTGCAATCAATTTAACTGGCATAATCGCAAGAGCCGCCGTACTTGCAGCATCTGCCAATCCCCACAAAAGTCCCATCAGCGGCAGCGAAAGCGAGCTAAAGTTGCCTCCCGTTGCCATAAGCGCAGTTCCTGCAAATGCAAGCAAAACACCAATGTTTTCGCGCAAAGTCGGAGTTCTTTTTGACCGCAAACACACATAAACAAGCACAAAAAGCAGATTCAGGCTTTGCAAAACAGTAGCCGTGCCAGAATTAGTCCAGTCAATTGTAAAAAGATACGCCACTTGCGTTAAAAGCACACACACAATACCTGTTACAACTAGCATTGGCCATGATTTTTTTGTGCTTAATGCATCAACGAGTTGCTTGCGATTAACAATTGACGCAACGATTACAAAAAGCACGCCTGCAGCAAGCTGACGAACGCACGCGATTTGCAACGGACTCACAAGGTATTGTGACATTAGAATCTTAGAAACAGTAGCATTTGTGCCCCAAAGCGCGCCACCAAGAATCGTCAAGATTATGCCAATCATCATTGTGCGAGGACTATGATCCACCGCAGGATTTGGCTTTTTAGGCTTTATTTTTTGGATATTCTTTACAAAACCAACATCCATGCTAAACACCTTCTAAACTTACATCCCGTACTCGCTAATAATCCTGTAGTTTTGCGCATATGTAGCAAGTTGTAAGTCGCAAACCTCGCAAATCGCTTACTACATATGAAAAATCTACACTATCACATAATCAACAACACGCACATAATCAACAACACGCAATTGCAAGGATTGCATACTCAAACCAATACGCCACGCGCGACTTTGCATTATCCTCAGTTTATGTTATCTTATTTAAGTTGTCTTTCGTTATGCTGTTTAGCACAATGATTGATGTGGAGAATTCGCCTAGTGGTCTATGGCGCACGCTTGGAAAGCGTGTTGGTGTAACAGCCTCACGAGTTCGAATCTCGTATTCTCCGCGAGTAGGGGTTCTAGCCAGTATGAGTGGTTAGAACCCTTTTTATATATTTGCCTATGCATCAAAATATATGAACATAAACAAGCAGCTTAGCGTCGAACTCAACTGTTAGGCAATTTCTGCGCAGAACAACCATGCAAAATTGAAGCCATGCTACGTTTTTCCGCATTAGTAACGCTAAGATCGTACTTATACTTAACAGCAATCTGCCTAGCAACATAATCGCATCTAAAGGATTTATTAGATGGCAGCCAATAAGCCGCAGAAGCAGATCCTTTTTCTTGGTTCGCTGCTCCTTGAACAGCAAGAAGATTAAGCATATCGTTACCAAACTTAAGCCTCTTGGCATGACTCCATTTCCAAGCGCCTGATTGCCAAGCGTTTTCTAGTGCTACAACATGGTCGATTTGAACAAGAGCACTAGTTTTTCTTCCTCGAACAAAATTAATATTTAAACCGGTATAAGGATCGTGCAAAAGCCCTGATGCTACTTTGCAAGAACCAGAATACTTAAAACGAACCTGTTTTAAATCGCGAGCAAGAACATCTTCTCTAACATCACAGCCATTTTTATCAACATCTGTAGTCCTGTATCCAAAGACACTCCTGTTGTATCCAGACGGATGTGATTTAGAGACTTTTAGCTTATTAAGAAGAGCAGCAGCATCTCCATCAGCAGCGTATTCACCAGTAATTTCGCCAACATCATGATTGATTTTTGGCAAAACAAGCCCAATAACAATGCCTATAATAATAGCCAAAGAAATAAGCCATATAAAAGAGGCTATTCTTTTAGATATAGGGTTACTTGAATAATGCGTATTATGATCGTACTGCATGATTTATATCTACAACCCAAGGAATACGCCTAATAACAACGTCTAGAACTTGTTGAATAAGGCTAATAAGCACAATAATTGCCATAACTGCGTAAACAACATTCCATTGTGGATTCTTAGTGACAATTGGGTGAATAGTGTTAGAAACAAGCATTATTGCGTTCGCAATACCTATAAGAGCAACAGACATAAGAATTGCCTGCATTCTTCCCACTTTACGAGATAATCGCACTCGCTGTTGTGAAAGCTTACGCATTGAATCAACAACACGCTTAACACAATGCTCGCCCTGTCGGAAAGCTAGAACCTCATCAATACCAAGTTCTACATCATCAACTTCAAGCTCTACCATCTTTTGCTCTGAATGAACTTTTTTAATAAAACTGCGGAGTCTAAGTCTAAATAATCCTGGAATTATAAACACTATTAGAGCACAAATCACAACAGCAAAAATAGCAATTTGAATATCAAAGTAACATAACAAAACGATTGCTGGAATAATCGACAAAACCATTCCAACACTCATGCTTAAACCTGCCTTGTGCAAATGCGCATGATGAAGATCCACGCCAGCAAAAGATGTTACTAATGTTATGCATCTTAAACATGCGCATACGCTTACGATAAGCACGTATTCTTGCATAGCAAGTCCAAAAAGCGGTCGATTAGCGATAGCGAACATTGCTGCAAAAGTGCAAACAGGTATCAATACTGCGCAAACTATATTGATTGCTGTAGAGAATGCTGAAAGAATCGCAAAAAACGCCTTTTTCAACGAAGATATAGTTGATTTACTTTCATGAGATAAATCTTTCAATAAGCCTTCGTGTTTGGCATTATTAAAATTCTTATTAGAGTTTTCATCAAAACTTTTAGCATATTCGTCTACTTTATTAGCTTTATCAACGCTACCATCTGCGAAATTTTCGGCATAAGAACTAATAGAACTAGAACTGGTGTAATGCGAATTATGATATACACTAACGTTAACCAAATTGTCCGCTTTAGAAGCGTAGTTATCGTCTGGCAAAAATACAAGAATCGTAGCTTTTTTAGCAACATGACGCAAAATATCACATAAATTCTTAGCTTCATCAGAACTAATATCGCTTGAAGAATAGTCGAAAATATACACTGGAGTTCTACGAATAAGCGCACGAGCCATAATAATTCGTCGGAAAATATCTTGCTTATTTTCAACCTGAATATTGTCTACACGCAAATCTAATCCGTTATAATCCGCATAAACAACACCATCTACATGAGCAGTACGCAATGCTTGCCACATAGATGTAGTAGTAGCATTAGACGATGCCATGAGCAGATTCTCTCGCAAAGTGGCTGAAAACAGATGACTATTTGAACGAACAATAGTAACAAGATCTGCAATAGCACCAGGATTTTCATTATTTAGTGAAACATAAGTTGAGTTTCCAGAAATATCACCAAAATCAGATACTACAAAAGGCGATTCAACATCTACTTCAGAAAAACCATATCTATCACTGTAAGATAACGCAACATCTGATTTATCGCTAAAAACTACGCCATTCAAAACATTATTAGTCAATAATTCGTAGTATTCCTTTGGCATTACATTCAATTTTCCACTTGAAATATTAAAGGATGCACGCAAAGGTTTATTATTTTCAGTGAAATTGCATCGCACATGAAGAGAAACATTATTAGCTCCATCTGGGATGCTCAGTGACTTTTTATTATCTGAGAAATCTATGGAATCTGCAGAAGCAGAAGATTCTACAGAGTCTAAATTAGAAGAATGAACTTTACTAGAAGCAACACTTTTAAACAAGTTACTAATGTTATTCAAACCTAAAACAGCCCGATTTTTAATATGCATACAGTTAGCAACTCTACGTATTGGATCTACGCTTAGCATAAGAAGTGGCAAAGTTAGCATTGCAGCAGGAAGACCAACAGATTTAACAGAAAGAAGCCAAACTGTAGAAATAATTGCCACACCAGTCATTAAATACGTTAAAAATACGCATAAACAGCGCCACAAAATGCGAACATCTGCAAGAGCAGATACAAGTGCCAAAGTAGAAAAAATTGACGCAAAAACGCAAATAGTGGCAACATAAGAGTTTATTGAAAACATTGCAACACTAACCGCAAAAGGCATAGGAAAAGCAGCAATGATCTGCGGCAAAAGTAAACCATACCAACGTTGAACCCACTCAACATCATCGTTCACGCAAATAGAAGAATATCCCTTAGACCATTTTTTAGAGGAGCTCAAAGAAAGCATAGAACGCAACATTTTTGGTCTAAGCTTCATAGATACGCGAGTTCCAATTTCGGTAGAAATAGTACAAGACTGATGGAACGCAATATATTTTACGATAAGTATTCCAACAAGAGAAATAAGATAAGACGTCAATTCAACAGAGCTTAACAAGGACTTGCCAGTATATTTTGCAGGAATAAGCACTGGCGAAAGAATTCCAACACAAACATACACAAAACCAATATTCGCAAGAGAAGATATAGCAAGACATGCCGCTCTTAAAACAACCAAGTGCTTAACACCTGGAACAAAAGCGAAGAAACGACCAATCATTTAACTATCCTTTTCTTTTCCATAGAAAACTCTTTTAAATTCCAAAAATACTTTCACGCACTACAAAGTACACACACGATACCCTGCAGATTGAATCTACAAATTCGAGTAGCTCGCACTGTTAAAATCAGCTTTAAATCTCTTAAAAACGCTATCTAAACACTCTCTACAAACACATACCCACGCACTAGCTCACTACCCCTTTAGCATTCAAGATTACGCTGAGCATCAGGCATCAACACGCCGAAGAACTTTAGCTTAAATGCCAACTAATACGATGCAAATCACTAGGACCATACTCTAAAATCGCAGCTCTATGCGATTTAGAACCATAACCCTTGTTATGTGCCCAATCATAAATTTTATATTTAGGATCGTCAGACAAGCTTGTCATAAGAGAATCTCGAGTCACCTTTGCGATCACAGAAGCTGCAGAAACACTAGCACACTTCTGATCAGCCTTAACTAAAGTGTGAACTTTAACAGGAAAATCCATACTAGGCGCATCAAAAGTTCCAGAAACCTTACCAATATAATTAAATGGTCCATCTAAAATCGCTGCAATATGAGCATTTTCAAGCTTATATCTCATACTGTTTTGCACATCTGAAATTGCACGAATCGCAGCAACACCAAGAGCATAACTTATTCCCCACTCGTCAATCTCGCGATTTGTACAAGAACCAACAGCAAAAGCATCGCACCAATTTTCAAGAGGCTCCAATAATCCTTCACGCTTGTGAGCGTTAATAAGCTTGGAATCAGCTAATCCAACAGGAAAATAACCAGAATTAATTTTATCGGCACCAAAAAGAGCAGCACCAACCATAACAGGACCAGCTAAACTACCACGTCCAACCTCATCTAATCCAATAACCCAATCGAAGCCACTTTTTAAAAGGTCTTGCTCAAAGTTAAAAGACGGAACAGCAGCCAAAATCTCCCCAAATCTAATATCTACGCACGTTTAAAAGAACTATTTAGCATCTGACTTATTTCTTACATCATCAAACGCATCGCTATGATTTTCAAAAATACCCATACGATTCAAAGGCCAAAAACGCATAAATGCCACGCCTTCAACCTTAGAAATAGGTACCAAACCATCGTCACCATCATTCTTATGATACCTAGAATCCGCAGAGTTAGCGCGATTATCTCCTAGAACAAATACATGACCAGGTTTAACCTTCACCTTAAACGGGAAGGAACTAGGACTTACACCTGGTTTAATATAAGCAGATTCAAGCACAGGAACACCGTTAACAAGAATTGGGTCACCATCGCCCTTACATTCAACGGTATCCCCAGGCAATCCAATTAGACGCTTTATAAGATCTTTACCAGACACAATTCCGCCGCGACTATTTTCACCTTGAAGCCAATTAGCAGGATCTTCAAAAACAACAATATCTCCACGATTTAGTGAAAACAGGCGAGGAGTGAGCTTAGACGTAACAACATAATCGCCAATATGAATTGTGTCTAGCATGGAGCCAGATGGAATAAAATATACGCCGAGAATAAAAACACGAAGAAAAATAACAACAAGAATAGGCACAAGATACCATGCAACAAGCTCTTTCCAAGATGTTTTAAAAAGCTTGCGAGTACGAACCTTGGACTGAGATTTAGAGGAATCATAATCACTATCTTGATATCCAGAAATATGATTCCCTTTTATTTTTCCATGCCTAGCACGTTTAGCACTGAAGCCAGAAGTTAGACTTGGTCTTTCTTCTGGCTCCGGTGGAACTGGAGAAGGATTTAAGCCGTGACCTGCCACATTAACAATGTGACCATCGCTATTTTGCAAGTCTTCGGCAGACATATTAATCCTTAATGTTAAATCCTTAACCTTAAATAAATTTACTTAGCAGCGCTGTTGTCACGACGCTCGGCAATACGAGCAGCCTTACCACGCAAAGCGCGCAAGTAGTAAAGCTTAGCGCGACGAACGCGACCACTACGAACCAGCTTAATCGAATCGATAGCTGGGGAATGAAGTGGGAAGCGACGCTCAACACCAGTGCCGAAGCTCACCTTACGTACAACGAAAGTCTCGCGAACACCAGCACCCTTACGAGCGATAACAACGCCAGTAAAGGTCTGAATACGAGTGTTGTTGCCTTCCTGAATCTTAACGTTAACGTCAACAGTATCTCCAGGACGGAAAGCTGGGATTTCCTCAGCAGACTTAAGATGCTTAGCATCAAATGCTTCTACAGCATTCACCATGATAATTCCTCCTCGCCGCCGCATATCGACGTAAGCTACATCAAAGTAAGTTAGTCTAATTTTAACTTTTTCAACTTTACTTTGAATAATCCTTCCCAAAAAGTTTGCTTTTCAGGGCTTCCATCTGCCAAAACTTTAAAAAAGCAGGCTAGACTATTGATAAGTCGACTATGCGGCATCGCCTTATCGAAAGCATACAGAACACAAATTTATGCTCAATAATGGACATTATTGAGCATTATTTCGCACTATTTCAGCGCACAACGCCATTAAGCGGCGCCGTCTCAACAGTACGAGTTAATTCGTCATCATCGGCATCGTAGTCAAAAAGCTCACCATAACGACCCCAGCTAATCGCAATATCAAATTGCTGACGAGCCAAGGCGTCCGTATGCTTGCTGCGAAGCAAATCCAAAATCAACTCGCCACGAAGCTTGCCATTGCGGTTTCGGCTCAAAGCCTGATCAATTGCATGAACAAGAGGAGCATGCTCAATTGCAAGACGCGCAAACACCTGCTTGCTGTGCAAAATGTCGGCATTATGCCATTCTTGACCTGCTGGAGTAATAGTAATATGACCATTTTCTGCTGTAAGCAAATTAAGCATTGTTCCAGCATCTACAAGTGGGAACAAATCATCGATTTCGAACGACAGATCCGCAGCCAAATCAGCCAAATCAATGCCATCTGGCTCTTCCGAAATAACGTCTAGCAAACCTGCCATTCCTCCTGGCGTTGCGTTCGGCAGCAAGTGCACAGCAACAGGCTCAGGCTTCGGCTCCCCCGCATCCGCCTGCTCCTCGTTTTGCTTAGCTTCTGCCTCCGCGTCGTGATGCTTTTGAATAAGCATGTCGGCGATTGCAGCAGCTTCTGTTTCTTCCGCATCCGTCTGTTCCACAGGTTGAGAATCGCCATCTGCAGCAGACAAGTCGCCAGCAACCGTTGTATCAGTATTATCTGGCTCAGATTCACCCTCTGGCATAGAACCAGTCAAAATCGCATAAAGATTATCAACCATCGCCTCAAATTCAGCACTATGTTTGTCTCTCGGGCGAGGCAAATCAACTTGCACGTCTGCAATCAAATGCCCAGGATGAGATCCCAAAACCACCACGCGATCTGCCATTTGCACAGCTTCTTCAATATTGTGCGTAACGATTACAACAGACTTGATATCACGCTCTTCACTAGACCAAAGCTTAAGAACTTCCTGACGAAGATTTTCTGCTGTAAGGACGTCAAGCGCAGAAAATGGCTCGTCCATAAACAGAGCATCTGGGCGCAAAACCAGTGCGCGCGCAATACCTACGCGCTGACGCATGCCGCCAGAAAGCTCCTTTGGGTACGCTGTTTCAAAGCCGTCCAAACCAATAGCATCTATTGCTGCGAGAGCAAGCTCCGTGCGCTTTTCTTTACTAACGCCTCTAGCGCGCAAACCAAGCTCCACATTGTCTTGAACTGTAAGCCATGGCATAAGTGCGAAGGTTTGGAAGACGATTGCCACACCTGGGTTTGGACCAATAAGCTCGCGACCGCGATACGTTACAGTTCCCTCTGTTGGCTGAATTAAGCCTGCCATTGTTCGCAAGAAGGTTGATTTTCCAGCGCCAGAACGCCCTAGAATTGCAACGATTTCGCCTTCGCGCAACGTAAACGATATATCGTGAAGTACGTGCTGAGTAGTGCCACTATCCGATGTGAAACTTTGAGTTATGTGTTTTGCGTCGATGATATCGCTTGTAACTGAAGATTGTGCAGCAAAGTTCTGCGCAGCCTTTTCTGCGGTTTTGTTCAAAGTGTTCATAATATTTGCCAATCTGTTTTGTAAAGTTAAAAAGTTTATAAACTTAAAAAGTTTAATTTTCCGTAGTTTATTTGATTTATTCGATTGATTAGTCGATTAATTAGTCGATTAATTCAAAACAAATCTTTTTGCCGAATACCTTTGCAAAGGCGTCCAGAACAGTCGATTACTTAACACCACTATTAAGCTCATAACCGTTACTCCCACAAGCGTTTTTACAGAATCACCAACGGTTGTTGCATTCGTAATATACGCGCCCAAACCCTGAGTTGCCATGTGATTCTTGCCGTATTCCACAATCTCTGACACAATCGAAGCGTTCCAAGCACCGCCAGCGGCAGTAATTCCGCCAGTGCACCAGGATCCAAAAATCGCAGGCAAAACAAGAGTTTTCCACTTGAGCATACGATTTAATCTAAAGCTTCTTGCCATTTCTCGTAAATCGTCTGGAATCGCGCTAGCGCCTGCAATAACGTTAAACAGAATGTACCATTGCGTGCCAAGCGCCATCAAAATAATACTTCCCCAACCTAGGTCAATATGCCAAGCCATAAACCACATCATTGCAAATGGGAACACAAAGTTTGCTGGGAAGCTAGCCAGAATTTGCACAACAGGTTGCATAATTCGCGAAATCTTAGGATTCATGCCAATATATACGCCTACTGGAACCCAAATCAGCGAGCTCACAAAAATCAACACAGCTACGCGAGCAAAAGTCAAAGCTCCTAACGCTCCAGCTGTAGCAAACTCCTGCAAACCTGTGCGAGTTGCTACAAAGTAAAGCATTTGAGCAGCAAGCCCCAAAATCAGCACAGCCATAACAATGTTGAAAACCAAGTCGCCAAGTTTACGCTGTGATGCTTTACGCGGCCACTGTGAACCTGTGCGTCCGAATGGTCGTGTAATAATTTCAAGCCATTCGCGAATCGGAGAAAACAGCTTGCTAATAACTTCGTCGGCATGCGAATGACGAATAAGTGTCAAAACAGCACTCTTTCGTTCTTCGTCGGATGCGCTTTGAGTTATGCGGAATCGTTCTGCCCAGGCGGTAAGCGGCTTCCAAAGGAAGAAGTCAATCGCTAGCACAACAACAATCATGGATAAAATAGCCCACCAAATGTTTCCAAGCTTGTTTTCTGCTGCAGATTGCGCCACAAAACTACCTACTCCAGGCAGCGCGTAAGTGTGATTGTTTACGGAAATCATTTCGGAAGCAGTAAGGAAGAACCATCCGCCGCCAACGCTCATCATGCAATTCCAAAGCAGCGGAATCATTGCGTTTGGCATATCCAGCACCCAGAATCGCTGCCAATGCGTAAGTTGCAAGCTGCGCACTGCCTCGTCTAGCTCTTTTGGCTCGCTTAAAAGCGAACGGTGGAACGAGAAAGTCATATTCCAAGCCTGGCTTGTAAAAATCGCAAAAATCGAAGCGGCTTCAACGCCCATCATCGATCCTGGGAAAATCACCAGCCAAATCGTTACTGTAGCCGAAAGGAAGCCAAGAATTGGAACGGATTGCAAAATGTCTAGCAACGGAATAAGAACCTTGCCTAGTCGGCGGCTGCGCGCTGCAAGAGATCCGTAAATAATGGTAAAAATCAGCGATGCTATAAGCGCAAGCATCATACGAAACACGGATCTAAGCGTGTAGTAAGGCAAATTAATAAGGTCAGTTGAAACTGCAGAAGGTATTCCTTTAGGTCCAATCGGCTGGTTAATGCGCTGCAAAAGGAAAGCGCTTACTCCAAAAAGCGCGATTATACCAACGCACACAATAATGTCGGACCAAAAACGAGTGTTTTCGTCTACTTGCGTACTAGCACCGTTTTTTCCAGATGTTGTAAATATTGTCATGATAAGTCCTCTGGGAACGCGTATTTTTACACGCGTTTGCCGCTTATCACCACTATTTTTTGCGTTTATCTTAAATTTCGCTTAGAATTTTAGACTTTATTTTAGAAGCGCTTATTTAGCGCGCGGTTGCTGGCGACTTATCCCAACAAATCAAATAAAATAAAATCTTTAATCGCAAAACCTGTAATCGCAAACATTTTGGCGGTGACTGCCGGTTTTTTATATTCATCTTTTGTATATTCAGGGGGAACGTCTGTACTACTACTAATACTGTCTGAATCGTCACTAACGGCATTAACTGTATTAGCACTTTGATTACAACTGGTACTACTGCTACTGTCATGTTTCACGGCAATCACCTCCTCTAGCTTGTGCGCGCCAACGCAAAACCGTATCATCGTATCATCATTGAACCGGACGGCAAGCAAGAAGACATAAGGTGATTTTTAAATCAAAAGAAATCAGCCTTAATCTTGTCGTTCAAGCTTCAGCTTCGCAGGGCGGTGGTGTTGCATTAGTCGAAGCCTTGAAATCGACAACGACTGTTGACCAACTTGCAGTGTCTCCACTGTGTTGCGGCAGCAACCCGTATCCCCGTGGTAGCCTTACCTACCGACCGTGCTCATTATAAATTATCACTGCTCTTGTGTCAACCTATTTTTGAATCGAAGTGCATTCGCGCGCTACGCTATTCCTCACGGCTATTAGTATCCGCTCGGCTGATTTGGCATGTAAAGTCCACTGGACTTTACATTTGAGCCAAATCACGCTTTGAAGGAGCTTGAAATGCGTTATGGAATTTCAAGCTCAGTCAAAGCGCCCATGCAAGTCGATTAGAGAAAAAGCCTCTTGAAGATTTAATCAACAAGAGGCTTTAAATCAACAATCAAATAAGATTGCTACACACTCACTACTACTTGCGATGAGCGCGATAGAAGCGAATCAAGCTCTGGGTAGAAGCATCCTGAGCTGCCAAAGCATCGTCATCCTTAGAGATTGCAGGAGTAATCTGCTTTGCAAGCTGCTTGCCAAGCTCCACACCCCACTGATCGTAGGAATCCAAGCCCCAAACAGTGCCTTCGACGAAGGTGATGTGCTCGTAGAGAGCAATCAACTCGCCCAAGCTAAATGGAGTCAAAGCTTCGCCGAAGATAGAAGTGGTTGGACGGTTTCCGCTAAATACGCGAGCTGGAACAATCTCTTCTGGAGTTCCTTCAGCGCGAACTTCGTCAGCAGTCTTGCCGAAAGCAAGAGCCTTAGTCTGTGCAAGATAGTTGCCCAAGAAGAGCTCGTGCACATCCTGATCGCCATCTTTAGTAGGATTTGGCGTGTTCACGAAAGCAATGAAGTCAGCTGGAATAAGCTGAGTGCCCTGGTGAATCAACTGGTAGAAAGCGTGCTGGCCGTTGGTGCCTGGCTCACCCCAGAAGATTTCGCCGGTTTCGCTTGTTACAGGAGTGCCGTCCCAGCGCACAGACTTACCGTTGGATTCCATGGTGAGCTGCTGCAAATAAGCTGGGAAACGGTGCAAGTACTGATCGTATGGAAGCACAGCGTGAGAAGCAACCTTGTAGAAGTTGCGGTACCAAACGTTGAGCATACCGAGAAGCACAACAACATTCTTCTCGAATGGGGTTTCAGCAAAGTAAGTATCGATTGCGTGGAAGCCCTTCAAGAACTCTTCGAAGCGCTCTGGTCCAAGAACTACAGCCAAAGAAGTGCCAACAGCGGAATCCACAGAGTAGCGGCCGCCAACCCAGTTCCAGAATCCGAAAGCGTTGGTTGGGTTAATGCCGAACTCTTCAACCTTCTCGAGGTTGGTGGAAACAGCCACGAAGTGCTTAGCAACAGCTTCAGCCTTCTTTGCGTCGCTGCCGTCAATAGCACCGCTCTCCTGAAGCTTGTTAAGCAACCAGGTACGAGCGGTACGAGCGTTGGTCAAAGTCTCCAAAGTGGTGAAAGTCTTGGAAACAATGATGAAAAGCGTGGTTTCTGGATCCAAATCCTTGGTCTTCTCTGCCATATCATTTGGATCGATATTAGAAACGTAGCGAGCGCTAATTCCAGCGTCAGCATATGGCTTCAAGGCTTCGTAAACCATTACTGGACCCAAATCAGAGCCGCCGATACCAATGTTTACAACGGTCTTGATGTTCTTGCCAGTAACGCCCTTCCAAGCGCCGGAGCGAACTTCGTTAGCAAAATCGTAAATGCGACCCAACACTTCACGCACGTCGGCAACGGTATCTTGACCGTCTACCATGAACTTACCAGCATCTTCGGCTGGACGACGCAAAGCGGTGTGCAATACTGCACGATCTTCGGTGTTGTTAATGTGCACGCCAGTGTACATCGCCTTAGTGCGCTCATCAAGCTTAACTGCCTTTGCAAGGTCGGCGAAAAGCTTAAGCGTCTCTGGCTTAATCAAATTCTTAGAAAGATCGAAGTGGAGGTCTCCAGCTTCGAAGCTCAACTTATCCACGCGATTTGCATCCTGAGCAAACCACTTCTTCAGGCTCACGCCTTCGGACTGCAATTCATCATAGTGCTTCTGCAAAGCAGCCCATTCAGGTGTTTTAACGGCGTCAACTGGTGGATTGATGGCCATTTCTTGGTCCTTTCATCTTGAATGAAGTGACGTGATGCCTTGTTTTATCAATCTTTAGGCACACTCGAACACGTTTTAATCACAATAATCATCGAGAATCACAGTGAACTATAAAGTAAACACGTGTAAATGCGCGCAAAGTGGAACTTGTGCATCACTATCTTCCAATTGCCAAGATACTCACAAAAGCGGACAGAAATACACTTTGACTAGAACACATGCGAACATTTGCGGCGCGTCATGCTAGACAAATTGCAAATATTAATATATAGTATTTGATTTGTGCGCGAGTCGCGAATGCTTCTCGGGCAAATTGCCACTTTAGCTCAGTCGGTAGAGCGTCTCACTCGTAATGAGAAGGTCGACAGTTCGATTCTGTCAAGTGGCTCTTAAAGTTTCTTTTTCGCTTGTTTTAGGCGATTTAAGCGCGAGTGGCGAAATGGTAGACGCGCAGGATTTAGGTTCCTGTGTCTTACGACATGTGGGTTCAAGTCCCATCTCGCGCACAAAAATGGACCAGATGCTATTGCACCTGGTCCATTTTTTCTCTTAAACGAAACAACCAGAGAAAATATTAACTCTTAGTCTAAAACTACACTCCAAAAGCATAAGTCTTAGTATCTTTGAGTGTACCATTAGATGTGTAGGCTTCAAAATGTGTCCAATAAATTCCAGGCTTAGGACTCCACAAAGCCCACGGACCCTTAAATTGGCTCACCCATTGTTTGGCGTTATAGTCATATATTTTGATAATCGTGTAACCATTAGGATTATTTGTAGTAGCACCTAGTAAAACATTGCTACCACGCCAAGCCGCATAAGTGCCAGAAATCACGGTATCACCTGTAAAAACAGGAGCCGGTGCATTTTGAATCTCATAATGGAAAGCAATGGTTTTGTTGCCCAAAGGCTTCTTAGTGAACGAATCACGAACATCACAGTGAAGCCAATAATCACCGTTGCTTGTCACCCAAGAAGCCCAATTGCTAACAGACCAGTCAGAAATAGTCTTCCACTGCTTATTAAGCAAATCGTAAGCAAGCCAGCGATATTCCATATGATTGTAAATACTACTACTTGCTGCGGCACCTACAGCTATATCATCACTGCGAATAATCCACGTAAAATCGATGTGAGCGCGGCTTGTAGGCGTAGTTGGCCTAGTACCAAATGCGTTTAAATCAACATTACCTTGAATTCCAGATACAGAACCGCTAGAAGTGTACTGCCAACCACCTAATGGTGTTGTAATGTTAAAAAGCGTAGTGGCACCATAGCTAGCAACCCAGCTTGTGCGATCGTGAATGTATTGGGAATTAAGCGGACCGTTTAAATAATTCGCATAAGAATAAACACCTAGATTAGTGTATCCAGCAGAAGCCAGCTGATTCCACCACGATGCGACAATATTCTGATAAACGTATGGATCAGTAGGTGGTTGATGCCCTGCCCACTCCCATCTTTCCAAATCATAGTAAACAGGGTATGAAAGGTCACTTGGATTAACTCCAGCACCTTGCAAAAGCCTCGCCACATCAGCACCTTCGGAAGCGCCATCAGAAGGCGTTTCAGCGTAGGAATAAACATAAACTCCAAAAGGAATACCTAAACGCTTGCATTCGTTGATATTTCTCACAGCATACTTATCGTAGCCATTATCCCAACCGTAGCTGATGCGAATTATCGCACCTTCTACTCCAGCGGCTTTAGCAGCAGCCCAATCAATTTCGTGCTGATATTCAGAAACATCTATAACACCCCTAGCGTTATAAGCAAACATGTTTCCGTTGCCATCAAAGAATGATTGAGAACCATTGTAATCTTCCCATTCCACGCCATAATTTGTTACAGGCAAATAGGCTTTGCGAACAATACCATCAGTTGTTGTGGCTGTTTTAGAAGACAATATTGTTGAATCTTTTGCTTTAGCAGAAGATTTAGACTCGTCTGGAATAGGCTGATTTGAGCTTATTAGACGAACTTTGGAAGGATTGGCAGAATTTGTAGAATTCGTAGAATTCGTAGAATTGTAGCGCTTAATTGCTTTTCGCAAATCTCCAACAGTAATAGGCGTAAAACGTCTTCCATCGCTCTTAGCAAGAGGATCTGGCTGCTTGTCTTTAGTGCCAATAATTTTAGGATCAGTAACAATATCGCCAGTTTTAAGAGATTTCAAATGACCAGTAGATGTAAGAGCATATTTTGAAGAAACTACTTCGTCACTATTCTTAAATGACGACGCCACTTTTGAAGGCAACTTAAAATCAGGATTATTGGCATCACCATCGGCAAAACCATTCAAACGATTATCTTCAGCAGAATTACTATTCCCATTATCTGCACTTTTTATTGCATTATTTTTGGCACTTCTTAATGAACTTCTTGATGAACTAGAAGCAGAGCCTTCAAAAACACCACGTCCTTCAACATTAATAGATGGAGAAACGTTCATAACAAATGCAGTAGCAACAGAAACTAAACTTGCAATTACACGTACAATAATTTGTCCCACAACTCCTCCAGAGATATGCTTTTACGTGTTTTTACCTCATACAACCATAGCAATATGCGCAAACAGTAAAGAAACAAATCGCAAATCAGAATAACGAAAAAACACAAAAATAACTATGACTAATCACGATATATTTAGAACAATCGGAATCAAAGAAATCACAGAAATCAAGTGGAGCGGATGACGGGAATCGGACCCGCGTCATCAGTTTGGAAGACTGATACTCTACCATTGAGCTACATCCGCAATTGCACGTAATGGAATTTTTATAAGACCCCAAAACAGCGACTCGAACAATTATACAGATGATTTTGACATAAAACAACTAACGACACTCCACTTAGATTCTCAAGAGCGTTGTAGCACACTATTAACATTCCCGCGTTTGTTCCCTTTTTATGCAAATACGACAACAAACGCGGGAAAAATACACAAAACCATACAGTGCAAATCGCAAATATCTAAGCTATTTCTAGAATCACAAACGCAGAGGCGATTGCAGATGCATCTTCAAGCAAACCATCGTGGCTCAAAGAAACATGCCATCTAATAGAAAAACCATTCTGTGCATTAATCATAGGAACCGTGCCTAAAGATTGCATAAGCTTTTCATTAACAGCATCATCAAGATGAACACTTGGGCAACCACGAGAATCATCTAAAATCTCAATACTCGACCACGGTGTGTTATCTAGCGTGTAAGGATATTTTGCATCTTCAAACAAAGATAAAGCCTCGCACCAAGATTTTATAACCGCCTCTTTTCCAGCCCAGCGCGCTGCAATATGCATCGCCTCAGCGTCGTTTTTTGAGTGCGCTCGCATGGCGCACTGTCTAAGCTCTCTCTGAGAAAACAGAGCACGCCAACCATCGCCATCATGCATCTGCTCAGCAAACTGCGCAACGTTTACCAAGTCGTGCCCTATTCCTGCAATCATACACACCTACTTTTAGTACATATACATACTTTTTTATGTTCTACGCAAAAATACTATATAAAATCTTGTATAAAATATATTTAAATCAACAATCACTTGCACGCTTTTACTGCAGTAGCAGACGCCGAAAAAGTCACCGGCAAATGTTTTCCAAAACTACAAAAACGACAGCAAACGCCAGAAAATTACGCCGCTACGACCTGCTTAAGCATGTGTACAAGAAACGCTACAAGTGTGATTAATTCATATGCGAATAAATTACTATAAAACGATAAAATTTTAGATAATTTTAAACAATCCGTCGTTATGACAATATTTTATACATAGAGCACCCCCCCCCCCCGCAGGAAATTTTACAGTTATGGAATACTTAACAATAAAAAAATTACGACAAAATAGTAAAAATACGATATAATATTATGCAGCATGTATATAAGCGTACTTATTGTCTACCGTTGCTTTATGCAAACACAGAATTCGTATTTGAAGAAGAACTAGACACAAGTTTATATACGACACACATTAAGGAACGTTAAATTAAGAAGCACAAGAATAAAGGATTACGGATTATTATGGCAAATAACAACCGCAAAAAGCATGCACGCGAGCAAGTTGAGAGCTCGTTTAAAAACGTTGATTCATCTTCTGCGTATGCAACCATGCGCAAGGTGTCATTGAGCACACTTGCCACAGTTCTTACTGCCGCCACTTGCTTGGGCGGTCAGCCAATCCTCGCATCCTCTAATATTCTTCTTCCTCCAACTACGGCAGCTTTTGCGCAAGAAGTGCGTAACGCAGACCCTACTCCTTGGCTACATACGCCAAACATTCTTGAGTATCAGCGCTACCGTTACTTAAACAGTAGAGGCGAATTTGGCTACGTTGGAGACGACAAAGTTGGCGACTGGGATAGAATCATCAACAAAACCGACATGTATGCACACGTTCAAGGCGAAGGCAATAACAAGTACTTGGTTTTCGACGTGTTCTTTAACAATGACGGCAAATCCATGGTTTCCGCATCAACAAAGCATCAATACGTGTGGCAAATTCCTTATGCAATTGCCGATTTAAGCAACGACGGCTACAAGGGTGACACTATGCGCAATCTTAGTTTTGACTTCTACAAGCGCAATAACAAATCACCTCAAACGTATGCAAATCTTTCACACGATATTGGCTTGTTTGAACACGATGCAAGCAAATCTTTCAATCAAGACTTCTTGAAAGATAGTCAGGATCACAATAACTCAACATATCATTACTCTATAGGCGTACGCCCTGGCGGATCTGGTGCTCAAGATATAAAAGACAACTTCCATGTTAACCCAGATGCTTTGGATTCCGCTATCAAAAAGGCTCTCCCACCAAACCAAAGACCTTATAACAGCTACAACTATGGTATTGGTATAACAACAACTCACGTTGATTACGCTGTACGAATGCATTGCGAGTTAAAGCTTCGACCAGGTGTAACCGATGAAGAAATCAAAAATGCCTTTACTTGGGCAAATAGCAGCTCTTATGGAAGAACTACTCATTCTGCATACACGTTTATTTCTGGTCGCACAAAAGACGAAAATGTGCCACCTACAAAAAGCGATAAAATCCCTCCAAAGCTGTATTTAAACGGCAAGGAGATTGACAACTCCAACAACAGCATAACCGTATATCAGGGAGATATTCCTACAATCACTTTCGGCACATCAGATGACAGCGGAAAGGTTAATAGCTTCTCAGTTAAGGGTCTTCCTAACGGTAATGGAGATGTCACTGAAAACAGTAATGGCATGGAAGCAACTGAAGCTAAGCATCACAACCATGTTGTTAATAGAGTTAAGTTTGAATATAAGAACGGCAACACGCCAGCAAATACTGACTACACGGTTACTGTCTCTGCAACCGACGCTTCTGGAAACAAAGTAGAAAAGAAAGTTACAGTACATCTTAAAAATCTGAACCAGAAGTACAAGGCTCCAACCACTACACCGATTACTGTTGATTGGGGACATAAGGCAACTAATGAAGAATTAAAGAAACATGTTTCTAATATTGAAGGCGGTGGACAACTAGATTTCAATACTTTCCCAGAGACTAAACTACCAGATATAGCTTTTAATGGGAAAGATACTGCTACAACATCCACATCAGCAAAAGTAATATATTCAGACAATTCGTACCATATTGTTACGATTCCTGTAATTGTCAGAAAGCCGCTCGCATTGCAACACAAAAGCGAGCTGAAAGATCACGAAGTTAAAGTAAATGTTGGCGACACTCTTACTAAAACAGAAAACAAGGTTGACGCTAAGCAATATCTTGGCATAACCGATAAGAATGTTAAAGATAAAATTAAGAGCGCAGAGTGGGTGAACGGCGAACCTTCCACAAACGTTGCGGGAAAGAAGACTTACACTGCTAAAGTCACATTTAGCGACGGCAGTACTGCAGAAGAAAAGGTCACTTTCACTGTGCGCCCTAAGAAGCCTACAATTGAGACTGATTTGACTGGTGTTGCAGGCGTAAAGGGCAAGGAAGTTGTAGTTGACGCTGGTCCTGGCACAGCTGGAAGCACTGTAACGCTTAAGAACAGCAAGGGCAATCAAATTGGAACTGGAACCGTTGGAGCTGATGGCAAAGTTACAATTACAGTTGCTAACGGCATTCCTGAAGGAAACATTACTGCAGTAACTACTACTGCAGATTCCGTAAGCTCTGACGCAAGCGACGCTAAGAAGGCTACTAAGGATAACAAAGCTCCAACGCTTACTGCTGATAAAGATAGCGTTACCGTAAAAGTTGGCGAAGATTTGAAAATTCAGCTTACTGCAAAAGATGATGTAAAGATTGAGTCTATTGACACAGCAACAGCAACGATGGCTCTGTTTAACAATGACCCAACAAAGCTGCTTAGTAACCCAACTCGCGCTGGAGTCAAGTACGATTCTAAGAATAATACAGACACACAGAAGAAACTTACTTATACATTCTCCGGCTTTAAGCCTGAAGAGGTTGGCACTTACACTCTTACGTTCTCTGCAACTGATGCTGCTGGTCACAAAACAGAAAAAACTGTGACTGTAAAAGTGGAGAAAAAAGAAGACATTAAGCCGAGAAATATTACTGTTGACTTAGGTCATAAGCTAGACGAAAAAGACGCAAAGAAGGCTATTGCCAACCACAGAAGCTTACCAAAAGGAACTAAGTTTGTTTGGAGCAAAGAAACTAACGGCACTCCAGACACTTCCACTGTTGGCAAAGAAAAGTCTGGAAAAGTTATTGTAACTATTCCTACTAACGACAAAAATCACCCACGCGTTGAAACTGTTGACGTTAAGGTAACTGTTAGGGATAACGAAAGTCCTAAAGTTGCGATTCAGCAAAAGGGCGACGGTGGTACATATAACACCATTAACGGCACACATCTAAGTGGTCCAAAAGACGCACCAGTATTTATTATCAATACGTACCGCGGTGATAAGAACGATATTAAGATTACTGCAACAGACAATAGCGGAGAAGTTACAACTCTTACTTTAACGCCTAAAACTCCAGGCGAGACAGAAAAAGCTCCTACTGGAACTGGCACAACTGCAGATCCTAAGACTTTGACGCTTGACGGCACTACTCCACTCAACACTAAGCCTGGCGAGTATACGCGTACCATCACAGCTGTGGACCCTTCGGGCAACACTAATAAAGTTACTGTGAAGTTTATCGTTAAACCGCAATCAGATAAGTACAGCAAAGTCACAGGAACGCCTGTTACGTACAACATGAGCGACGGCACAAAGCATCCGGATCCTAAGAGCGGCATTGATCCAGAAGCAGTGAAGAAACTGCCTAAGGACGCTAAGTATTCTTGGGCTAAAGAACCAGATTGGAATAAGCCTGGCAAAGATACAACCGCTACAGTCCGCATAACGTTCCCAGACGGCTCAACTAAAGACGTGGAGACAAAAGTTACCGTTAAGGACAATATCGCGCCTGTTATTGAGAACCCTGCTACAAATCAGGTGAAACATGACGATAAACAAATGTACTACCAATTTAAAGTACATAAAGATAAGCCTTTTGATATTGAAATTAAGTCTTACGATAACAGCGGCAAGATTAGTAGCGCAACAATATCAACATTCCCAGGCTACGACGGAAAAATCACTGTTGACAATCAAAACGGAAATTCTGCAGAAAAGCCTGCAACTATTCATATTAAGGGCACTGGAAAGCGAGATCCGAAGTTAACTAATTCGTCCGATAACAAGTGGTCTCGTGATCTTATTGTTAAAGACGAAGCTGGCAATACATCCAAGCTAAAGGTTCAGATTTCCGTATACACGGATGCTGAAGAGCATAATGCTGCTCCTAATGCTACACCAAAGAATCCTGACCAAAACGCTATTACAAACGCGATTATTATTACCAAGAAGGATGACCCGAAGAAGACCCCAATTGATAAGAAAGATTTGACTTTCACAGTTGGAAATATTCCTCAAGATGATGGTGTTCACACTGTTCCTGTAACAATTACATACCCGGATCATTCAACTACAATAGTTAATGTTCCTGTGTTGATTCATAAGGATGCTAAGGATTATGATCCAAAGGGTCAAACAGTTGAAGTTCCATGGAACACTAAGCCAGAAGAATTGACTAAGAAAATCACGTCATTTGATAATGGCGGCGGCTTGACGTGGAATGGCACATCTGGAAAAGATAAACTCAAGTCAGTAGAAATCGTCAACACAAAAGACGTTCCAAGCACCGATAAGCCTGGCGAAAGCCAAGTGCAGGTTAAGGTTACGTATAAGGATGGCTCTAGTGACGTTGCAACAGTAACTGTTAGAGTGCTGAAGCCACAAAGCGAAACTTATAAGCCAGAAGGTCAAACAATTAACATTGACTACAATAAGACGCCGAATGCAGGTATATCCAGCAAGATTACCGGCGTTGGCAAGGATAAAGGTATTAGCTTTGGTAAAGATAAGCAAGGCAAAGATATAACGCTTCCAGAAGGCGCAAGTATTGCTATTGACGACAAAGCTAAGACTGTTCCAGATGGCACTCAGCCTGGTACTTTCGATATTCCTGTAACCATTACATATAAGGATGGCTCTAAAGATCACGCAACAGTAAAGGTTACTGTAGGAAAGCCTCAAAGTGAAACTCATACGCCAAAGGTTGACGGCGGAATCACTAAGAAGTATGGAGAAAGTGGCCCTTCTGACAATGACATCATTGCTAAAGTCACTGTTCCAAATAAACCAAATGGTACAACAATTACAGTTGATAAAGGTCAAACACCTATCGACACTAAGACTCCTGGAACCGTAAACGTTAAGGTTACTGTTAAGTATCCTGACGGTTCTGAGGATCACGTGGAAGTTCCTGTAACAGTTGGCGAGCCAGATAACGAGACCTACAAACCAGGCGCAGAAGCTATCAACAAGAAGCGTAATGATCCAGCACCTACTGCTGAAGACATTAAGAATGCTGTGAAGACTTCTACAGTTGATGGCAAGACTCCAGATAAATCTAAAACAAAAGTAGAGCTTGTAGATCCAAAAACTCCTCTACCAACTACAGATAAGACTGGCACAACTAACGTACCTGTTAAGGTCACATATCCAGATGGTTCCAGCACTGTTGTGCAAGTGCCTGTAGTAGTTACAGATACCGATGCCACTGCAAACACTCCTGCAGTTGACACTGTGGAAGAGCCGTATGGCACTGGTAAAGAAAAGACCAAGAAAGCTGTTACGGATGCTGTAACTGTTCCTGATTTTAAGCCAAAGAAGGATGGCGATAAGCCAAAAGTCACCATCACCAGCAAAGATGAGGATATTCCAGACGGCACAAAGCCTGGCACTTATCACGTTAAGGTTAAAGTCACGTACCCGGATAACACAACTGATGAAGTTACTGTTGATGTGACTATTAAGAACAAGCAGTCGGATACTTTCGAGCCAAAGGTAACACCTGTTGTTAAGCCGTTTGGCAAGCAGGTTACATCTGATGATGTAACAGGCAATGTAACTGTTCCTAATTGGTCAAAAGATTCAAAGGAACAACCAAAGATTGAGTTGAACGAGCCTAACACAAAGCTTCCAGATGGTAAAACTCCTGGAAACTCTACTGTTAAGGTTAAAGTCACCTACCCAGATGGCACGACTGACATTGTTGACGTGCCAGTAACTATTAGCAATAAGCAGTCTGAACTTTACCCACCTAAGGCAGATAATCTTGAAAAAGATAATGGTCAAAAGCCTTCGGACGACGAAATTATCGGCAAAGTAAGTGTTCCTACCTGGCCAACGAACGAAACAAATAAGCCAACTTACTCTATTGCTGATGGCGATAAGTCTAAGATCCCTAATGGAGATAAGGCTGGCAAGTTTGAAGTGCCTGTAACAGTTACGTATCCGGATGGATCAACAACTGTTATTAACGTACCTGTAACTATCAAGGCTCCAACTGCTACAGCTAAAGTTGTGACTGTGCCAAAGGGCGTGGAGCCTAAGCCAGAGGACAGCATTGTCAATAAGGATAAGTTCCCTAATGGCACTAAGTTCGAGTGGGATAACAACGGAAAACCAGACACATCTAAGGAAGGTAACAGCGTAAAAGGCAAAGTAAAGATTACTATTCCTGGATCTGATACTCCTCAAGAAGTTGAAGTAAAGGTTAACGTTGTTGACCCAAGTGCATCTGAAGTCAACGTGCCACAGGGCAAGGATTTGCCAGAAGCTAAGGATGTTATTAAGGATTCTCACGATACTAGTAAGTTCCCTAATGGCACTACGTTCGAGTGGAAACCTGAAGATAAACCAGATACTAACAATCCTGGCGCAAAGAATGGCAAGATTATTGTTACTATTCCAGGTCAAAAGCCTGTGGAAGTGTCTGTAACAGTGAACGTTTTGCCAAAGCCAGAAGCGAATGTTGTGAACGTTCCACAAAATGGCACATTGCCAGAAGCTAAGGATGTTATTAAGGATTCTAGCGATACCAGTAAGTTCCCTAATGGCACTACGTTCGAGTGGGAAGATAGTGGCAAACCAACTACAGATACCGTTGGAGAAAAGACAGGCGGTAAAGTAAAAGTCACCATTCCAGGTGTAAATGGCAAGTCTGGTTATACGATTGATGTTCCTGTAACTGTGAACGTAAACCCTGTGCCTATAGCAAAGGAAACCACCGTCCCACAGAACAGCAATCCTGATCCTAAGAACAGCATTGATAACAACAACAAACTCCCTAAGGGAACCACATTCGAGTGGAAGAAAGATGCTGCCCCAAAGACCGACAAGCCAGGCACTGCTAGTGGCACAGTGATTGTCAAGATTCCAGGGCAAGCACCTCAAGAAGTGCCAGTAACAATTACTGTGACACCAGCACCTGTTGCAAACGACGTAACTGTGTTGCAAAAGAAGAATGGTGACACAACTGACACTACTCCTAAGCCAGAGGATGTTATTAAGAATCATAAGGATCTACCTAAGGATGCTAGTATTTCTTGGAAGAAGAAGCCTGATACCTCAAAGACTGGCAACCAACCAGGCGTTGTGACCGTTAAGGTGCCAGGCGAGCCAGATATTGACATTCCAGTCAACGTGCTCGTTGTGCCAAATCCAGCCGGTAAAACGGTGAGCGTACATGTTGGTGATTCTCCAAGCGCAGAAAACAGCATTGCCAATAAGGATGAGTTACCTAACGGAACCAAGTTTGCTTGGGCAACTAACGGTACTCCAGATACCAAGACAGCTGGAAACAATAAGAGCGGCACTGTCGTGGTAACTATTCCGGGTATCGCAAATCCTGTGAACGTACCAGTAACAGTAAACGTTGTGGCACAGAACAAGCCAGTTATCAACGATGGTAAAGCCGAAAACAAGCCTGGCGATAAAGGTTCTGCAGATAATGGCAAGACAACTATTACTGGTAAGGGAACTCCTGAAGCCACTATCAAGGTTCAAAACAGTAATGGCATCGCATTGAAGGATGGCGATAAAGAAATAACTGTCACTGTAGATAAAGATGGCAGCTTTACCGTTGATGTTCCTCATCAGACCCCTGGAACAACACTCAAACTTGTTCCAAACAAGGGTGGAGTTGATGGTGATGCAACTACTGTAATCGTCACAGCTAAGCCACAAAAGCCAACGATTACGGTACCAACCGACAACCAGAAGAACGACGGAAACGTAACTGTAACTCCGCCAACTGATGACACAACGGTTGTGAAAATTGAAATCAATGCTAAGCCAAATTCAATCAATGGTCCAGAACAGCCAGTTCGCACAATTATTGCTAAGAAGGATAACAATGGTAAGTGGAAGATTGACGGAGACGCTCCAGAAGGCGTAATCGTTAATCCAGATACTGGCGTTGTTACTATTCCAACAAAGAATTTGGAAGACGGCAGCACTATTACTGCAGTATCTAAGAACAAGACGGACAAACCATCTGATCCCGCTACTGCTGTAACTGGCTTTAAGACTCCACAGATTAGTGAGCAAACGCTAAAAGACAATCCAGATGATTCTACTAAACAAATCATCACTGGAAAGACTCTTCCGGGCGCAAGAGTAACTGTTACCGATAACAATGGCAATCAAATCGGAACTGGTACCGCAGATAAAGATGGCAACTTCACTATTACTATCGACAAGCAAAAGCCTGGTGCCATCGTCACCCTCACACCAACCAACGGTAAGGGTGATGGTGCAAAGACAGGCGATAGCGTAAATATTACTGTCAACGGAAATATAACTAAGCCAAAGATTGACACTCCAGCCGAGGGTGGTGCTAGCGTGACGCCTGATCTCACGGATACGCGCGTGAACAAGGTTGTAGTTACTTACACTCCAGAAGGCAGTGAAACAACCGCAACGATTACTGTTGTTGCTGAAGGCGACAAGCATGAGTGGAAGATTGACGGAGACGCTCCAGAAGGCGTAACCGTTAATCCGCAAACTGGCGTTGTTACGATTCCAGCAAACAAGATTAAGCACGGTAGCACTATTACTGCGCAATCAGAAGACAGTAGCGATAAGACTGGCAAGAGCAAGTCAGAAGTGGTAACTGCTAAAGTTGGCGAAAAGGAGAAGCCTGCACCAGAACCAACGCCAACGCCTGCGGGTGAGCCGACTATACTCACGCCACAAGATGGTGTTGAGCAAGGTTCCGCAACTGTTACCCCACCAGCAGACGCTGATACTCTAGAAATCACGTATATTCCAGAAGGCGATACAACGACTCCTGTAACAATTACCGTGAAGAAAGATAAGAATGGTAACTGGACTATTAACGGTAATACCACAACCGGCGTGACTGTTGATCCTAAGACTGGTAAAGTCACCATCCCTGCAACCCAAATCAAGGATGGTAGTACGATTACCGCGCAAGCCAAGAAGAATGGTCAACCATCCAACAAGGCAAACGGTAAAGTAGGAAACAACCCAACCAAGAAACCAACACCAACGCCGGAACCGGCACCGACACCGGAACCAGCACCGACACCGGAACCAGCACCTGCGCCAACCCCAGAACATGAATCTGGTTCTCATGATTCTGATGAACACACTGGCAACAGTGAAAACAACAGGAATAAGAGCAATAACACTCAGTTACAAGCTCCTAAGTCTCCTGTACATCACTCCTCCGGTCATGTTGCGCAATCAAAGTTAACCAATACAGGCTCTGCAATTGCTGCAGCAAGCACTGTTGCTGCACTCGCAGGCGCAATAGGTGCTGCACTCGCAGTCATTATTCGCAGGAAGAAGCGCGACTAAACGTTGGTGGTGCAACAAATATTAAAATTGAATAAATAATATACATATGCTCCGTGATAAAAGGGTTCGCAAAATTTACGACAACTCTTCAACCACGGAGCATTGTTATATCTGTAAAGCTATAGAACTGTAGACTACAGAGGTATAAGCTACAGAGATATAGGTGCGACAAATAGATGCCGTTAAATGATCTGGGTACTGGTAGCGAAATAGCATACCACTGCGATAATGACAGCGTACTACTGGCATTAGGTAATATCAGGCGACATACGCAATGCTACACGTACTAAATATGGCATACTGAACTACAGAGCTACTTACGTAATTTTTAACGCAACTCCAATCGCCTTACATTTTTCCTGCAAATGTGGTCAAATAAAGCCAGAGCGAAAACAGATGCCGTGGAATAACACAGCAAATGTTTCCGCTCTGGTTTCGCACTTATTTCAATGCGTCAATACATCCGCAATTAAGCGTCAATACATTAGCAGCTAAAGCAACAACTCAGCAGTAGCAGCCGCTGGCATCTAGGCGAGCGTCTGGGTTTAGAGCGTAGTACGGTTTCCTTACTTGGTATTGCGCGAGGTTTGAGTATTTCTCTCCTCGCAAATCCCGTCGCTACTCTCCTCTTTTATTGCTCGTATAGAAATACATCAAACCTTCTGAATATCTAGAACTTTTGCGTGGTTTTTATCACCGAGATTCTCGATTTTTCTTGCTACTTCAGCGAATCACCATCAAAGAGCTGCGAATCGACTTGCTTGAGCGCTTAAAGCGTAGCGCGCGAATGCACTTCGATTCGCTGAGCTTGCTCAAAGTTGAAAGCACAGTGTGCTTTCAACGCAAGCGAAGACGTGAGCGCGCTGTAACGCGCGAGCGATACGCTTCATTCAGTGCGAAAAATCTCGAATCTATACCTAACTTGGCGCAACCTTGTAGTGCGTTTGTACCTGATTTACGGCGTGTCGTCATACAATCGCACTACAGGGTTGATCGTCGTTCGCGCGGATTAGCCGTGTGATTCCGAACGTCTATTAGTAGCCGCTCGGCTGATCTGGCGCGTAAAGTCCACTGGACTTTACGTTTAAGCCAAATCACGCTTTGAAGGAGCTTGAAATGCGTTATGAAATTTCAAGCTCAGTCAAAGCAAACGCACTACAAAAGTGCTCTCGCGCGCGACGCTTTAAAACTCAAAGCCACAAATCTATCTAAATGCAACTTTATAACGAGCAATAGCTGCAACAAATGTAAGTATAATGAACAGCGCAAAAGTATAAACAATGTTGCTTCCTGTTTGAAGCATAGATCCACCACGCTTTGAAACACCATTATCTACAACAGTTACTTCAGTCCATGCGATTTGTTTGCCACTCTCGTCTACAAGTAGAACAGTGTGTTTACCAGAGTATCCAGCTGGGAATATTGCATCGAATTGAGGCACGCCATTCACCATTCGTACAGTAACATACTTTGAACCGTCGGAGCCTTTAAGCAATCGCGGAGACGAGTAGATGTATGCGTAAGCATATGCAATACCTTCACGATTCAGACGTTCAATAAACTCGCCGTTTTGAATGCGAATGTTTACTTTGTTCACAATTCCAGCATTCGCAACATTATTGTCTCGTACTAGCAGAGTTCCTCTTAGCTCTGACTTAAGCTGCTGCACTGTTGCCGGTGCAGTAGGAGTTGGAGCAGCTGATGATGGCTTAGCAGGCGCAGATACAGCAGAATTTGAGGAAGATTCAGGTTTTGTTTTAGCTGGTTTAGACTGATCTGAATTTTCATGCACATTCTGCTTAGGTTTTGAATGAGTTTGATATTCAGAAGTAGAGTGAGACTCAGCATTAGGCTTAGATTCAATACTATTATTAGGTTCATGAGCAGGCGTATTAGACTTAGAGCCTTGCTGGGATGCAGAACCTGATTCGGAATTACTAGGAGCAGTACCCACATCTGGGACTAAAGTATGTGGAGCAGGATGATTTTCAGTATCAGAGTCTCCAGGAGTTTGCTCACGACCAGGCGTAGATGAATTTGGCTCATGAGTTCCAGGATGAGTTTCTCCAGGAGTTGGAGTTGGAACTGGCGCTGGCTGAGGAGCCGGATTCACAGGATTAGAACCAGGCTGAGGATGAGGGCCAGGCGCTGGAGCCGGATTTGGCACTACAGGACCAGGAACAGGTGGCTGAGGTGATGGAGTAACAGTACCAGGAGTTTGTTCATTCCCAGGAGTAGATGGATTCGGCTTCTGCGTACCAGGCTTAGATTCATCCTTCAACTTATTGATATCCAAAGGATTCATCTTATATTTGAGAACATCATCAACATTAATATTTGCAAAAGGATTGTCGTTCTTCTTTTCAGCATCCTTCACAAGTACTGAAGTCGAAAGAGCAGAAACCTTGTAATTTCCATTGTCATCTACAGATGCTTCAGGACACACTGACTCATCATTGCTGTTAGCTTTCCCATCAGCAATGCGCACGCGATACTTTCCTTTGCCAATATTCACAGTAAATTCACCACTATTAGCATTGAAAATAAACACATACGTTTTACCGTTGTTGTCAACACTAAATGCGTTAATACCATCGCTGCTCTTAATCCAATGCATATTATTGTTAACATCAGAATATTCAGAATCTCGTAAAGCTGGAATCTCGTTTCTTAGCTTTATCAACGCTTTGAAGTACTCGACAGCATCTTCATTCGTTTTAACTAGATCCCACTTAACGGAATTGTCACCGTCGCCAGCATTGTAACTATTAGCATTACCATTCTTGCTTCGTAAGAACTCTTGACCAAGCTCAAAGAATGGCATGCCATGCGCAAACATTACAAGCGAATTAGCAAGCATTACTCGCTTCTTAAGATTCTTTTCTGTCTCATTAGGCAAGGATTTCTTCAACTTATCGTAAAGATTAAGATTGTCGTGAGCTTCAACATATTGCACAGTCTGACCAGCATTCGCGTAGCGCCTACCAGTGCAGCTTGCGTTTCCAGGCTGGCAACCGTAAAGATTTTGCATTACAAGATTGTCGCTGCCTCTGTTTCCAGACACGAATCCAGCAACATCATCATCTCCTTGACCCTTTACAGCATCACGGAAGGAATCGTTAAAGAACGCAACGCCATTATTTTCAGCAAGCTTATACGCATTAGGCTGAATAGTGCGGTTTCCATAAGGCAATTGGCTCATATCCCAGCCTTCGCCAAGAATAATCGAGTTCGGGTCAATTGCATGAATAGCTTCACGCACTTCCTTAATGGTTTCAAGGTCAATCAATCCCATCAAATCAAAACGGAAGCCGTCAATACCGTACTCTTTAGCCCAATACTTTACAGAGTCAACAATATACTTTCGCATCATTTTGCGCTCTGAAGCAGTATCGTTTCCGCAACCAGATCTATTAGACAAGCTGCCGTCATCGTTGTAACGGAAGTAGTAGCCTGGCACAGTTTGGCCAAAAGCGTTCTTTTGCGCGTTATAAACGTGGTTATAAACCACATCCATAATCACGCGCAAGCCAGCCTTATGCAAACCTTCAACCATTTGCTTTAGCTCCGTAATACGCGTAGCAGGATTTGCTGAATCAGACGCATAGGAGCCTTCTGGAACGTTGTAGTTGATTGGATCGTATCCCCAGTTTTGATGAGGATTATTTTTGTCGTTCTTCTCTGCATAGTCAACTTTAAGATCTTCGTTCACAGAACCAAAATCATACATTGGCATGATTTGCACGTGAGTGATGCCGAGGGACTTCAAATAATCAAAGCCAGTTGGCTTGCCATCTTTTTTAGCACCAGATTGAATTACACCAAGATACTTTCCGCGCTTTGCAACATCTACGCCAGAACTTTCATGAATCGAAAAGTCGCGAATATTCATTTCTGCAATAGTCGCATCAGTTGGACGCTTTCCAAATGATGCCTTACGAGATACAGGTGTTGCCATATTGCCACCGAATACAACGGATCTCATTCCATTTCGCACAGCAGCTTTTGCATAAGGGTCTGGAGAATTATTAACAGTGCCATCTGCAAAATAAACCTTGTATGTATAAGCAGTGCCAGCTTTTGCATCACTCGTAGTAATACTCCACACGCCAAGCTTTCCATCTTCTGTGCCAAGAGTCATATCTTGCTTTTTATCTTCTTGCGCTTTTTCATCAGTTGACTTATAAGTTACTAACTCCACTTTTGCAGCAGTTGGCGCCCAAAGCTTGAAAGTCGTAGAACCATCTTTTACAACAGCACCCAAGTCATCGCCTGTGTACGCATACTTTTGATCAAACTCATCAGTGCGAACAATCTTAGAACCTTTAACAGTTGAAGCAGACACTGTTTTAGGCATTCCACCAACACCCTTAATGTTGATTTCATACATTTTCTTAAGATCTAATTCGTTCTTTGCAGTGATTACGATCCTATTATCCACAACAGCAACTTGCGAAATATCTATTGTCTTGTGTTGATTTTTCTTTGAATCTGTAACATCAGTTACAGTAACATTTTTCTTCTCAACTTCCGAAGGGTCGCCGCTCACGTTTACAGTAAATTCCTTAAAAGACGTAATATCAGCATCAATAGCATTAGCCTTCGTGTTGATTACGTTTGGGCTTAAGTAAACTCTACTATCGCCCTGCATAAGCCAGATTTCAGCATTACCAGTGTTACCATCTTCGCTTAAAGTAATTGCTTTTGCAGGAATTGGGCGATCGCCTTCGCCAGGATCTTTAGAAACCCAATCGTTGCCTTGCATAGAATAGCGCACAATAAACTTTGAATCTTTTATGCCAGAATCATTGTGGAATGTATATTCTGCAATCTTACCGAAATCATCATGAGCCGTAAAATCTTGCTTTACGCCCTTCTCACTACCGCACCAAGTCCAAAGATTCCAACCAGCGTAATCCTTGTTTGTTCTGCGGTAGTGAACAGTAACATTTAATGTTTTAATGCTATTAAGCTTGTTAGAGACTTCAGATGGAGGTTCTGCAAAAGTATTTGAATCTCCTCCGTAAACCCAAGCTTCGCCAACACCATCTTCGATTTGCCAGATATTACGATCTCCGCCGTCCTTATGCCAGTCCTGACCATCAACGGGTTTCTCGGTAATAATAAATCCAACTTTTCCGCTCTCGTAAGTGCCATCAGCTTCAACTGCGTAAGTCTTACCAAAAGCGTCTTGACCATTGAATTCATGCCAAGCACCTTTTATCTCTTGACCATCTGCATTTTTAAGACCCCAGATATAGACGCCCATATGGCGATTGTCACCATATTTTTGCTTATAGTGAATAACAATCTTTGTCTTTAATTCAGTAGGCTTTGAAGATGTGTCCTCAACCTTGCAAGGAATGCTAGCAGATTCAGAACCTTTCAAATCGGCATCTACTACATAAGTTTTCGAACCAGCTTGAATTTCAAAGTTTTCTCTAGACTTATTGTTCTTGTTATACCAATTACTTCCACCGTCATTAAATACAGCAGTAATTTGCTTGCCATTATTAGGAATTGTTCTTGCAAACCAACCATCGCAAACTTTGCGCATTGGTCTACCAGGAACTGCAGTCCAAGATCCATTGCCGATTTGATAATGAATATTTACAGAACTTGGATTACCTGCTTTATTTTTAGCATTAAAATAGACAGTTGTTGACTGGTCTTTAGCATCGTCAACATTGTATTTTGGATCAGATTCATCACGTGCTGGACCAGCTTTACTAGCGCTATCTGCTTTAGAATCCGCATGCAAAGCAATTGCAGAATAAGGAGCAATAGTCGCAGCAACCTTGCCATCTGTAACTTTAACAGTCTTAGAGCAATTCCCCGCAGCATAAACGTTGCAATACTCACCATTTGGCAAATCAGTAGTATACAAAACTTTCTTTGCGTTTGGAGTATTGTTAATTGCTAAGAAGCCCTTGCCTGCGCGGCTAAATGCAATGTTATTATTGTCACTCTCCTGCCAATTAGTGACTTGAGCACCATTTACAGCATTAAAGAAGCCAACCATTCCACGAATCGAAGTCCAACGCTGAGTGCACTGCCAACCAGTTATTGGAGAACAATCTACATCTTCAACTTTATCTTCAGTCGCTCCAGGCGCACCATCATCCTTATGACCATTCTCAAACCTATACCCCGAGTAAATGTTTGGGTTTCCGTAAGGGTAGCCAAGCATAAACGCATTTGCAAGCTCGTAGCGAGGACCATCCTTATAGGTAAGCGTGCGCACATAATTTTCTCGAGGAGTATCCCAATTAGTAACAAAAATTGAAGCTTTATCGCTTGGAACAAGTCCATTAGTAATATTCTTTAGATTCGATATTGAGCCATAAAAATCGTTCTTTAATCGGTAAGAATATTGGAATTCGTTGACTTCGCCTTCGTTTAAATGCTTATCTGGCTGTATTTCTTTAGCTTCAGAAGGATTGCCAATCGTCTCCTGCATCCACCAAATCTTGTCAGGCGTAGTGTGCGCAGCATCAGCAGCAGCTTTCTTAATCGCAGCCATATCTGTTGGAGAAATATGTTTTACTGCGTCGATACGGAAGCCAGCAACACCAAGCTTGAGCAAATGAGCAAAGTACTTACCTAAAGTCTCTCGCACATGCTGCTTTGACGTATCCAAATCAAGCAAGCCAACAAGCCTGCGATTCCACACTTCCTCAGCATTGTTATAGTGCTCAATATTCCTAGCATCTTGATGGAAATCATCCTTTTTATATCCAGCATCTGGGAAATCTTCTTTAGCAGCGCTATATTGGCTTCCACCAACACCCTCTGTATGAGTGTCACCAGCACCAGTCATGTGATTAATAACAGCATCCGCAATGATTTCAACGCCTGCAACTTTGCAAGTGTCAATCATGCTCTTAAACTCATTTTCAGTACCGAGTTTTGACTTTAATTTATAGCTCACAGGCTGGTAAGAAGTCCACCACTGAGTACCCTTTACATGCTCATTTGGAGGAGACACCTGCACATACTTAACACCCTCAGGACCATAAGTTGTTTTGCATTCTTGAGCAATACTCTTCCAATTCTGCTGGAATGCAGTAACAATAACGCCCTTACGGTTAAGAGTTAGATTGCTAGATTGAGGATTACTAGATTCACTACTAGACTCACTACTAGCGCTTGCATTGCCAACAACAGCAAAACCTGTTATTAACATTGCACTCGCTGCAATCATAGAAACTATTTTCGACGCAAGGTGGCGATGAGCGACCATCTGCATATCCTTTCCTCCGTTGGCACAAACATGCTTCTATATTGTTTTATTCCATGCAAAACATGAAAACTATAGGTGACACAACTATGTTTCACTTCTTATTACAACCAACTTTGGTTTACACATAAGATTGCTTATTTTGAACGCAAATCGCCATAAGCACATTGAATTTTTCGCAATTTTGCACGTAAGGAGCTATTGTAACACTTTTGCAATTTTTACAAAAGTCAAAAATACAACTGCTATATCAGTTACGCTTGTAGTCGAATCGACTTGCATGGGCGCTTTGACTGATCTTGAAATTGCATAACGCATTTCAAGATCAGTCAAAGCGTGATTTGGCATGTAAAGTCCAGTGGACTTTACATGCCAAATCAGCCTAACGGCTACTAATAGCCGTTAGGAACAGCGCGGCTAATCCGCGCGAGCAACATTTCCGCATTTTGTTGTTGATTTTGCCGTTTTGAGCAACATTCTCGGGAAAAATCTCCCGACTTTGTAGCTCAACACGCCGATTTGAGCAACATTCTCGGGAAAATCGCTATTGTAGATTAGCCACACTCATGTCTACGCTAGCAATAGTAGCCGCTTGCATCTAGGCGAGCGTCTGGGTTTAGCAGCATAGCTTTTTCTGCTTCGTGACCATCGTAGCGAGTGCCATCCGGAAGGCGCGTGCCATCCTTCAGCAAGTGACGATTCTCAACAGGCTCGAACAAAGCAGATCGACCCATCATGCCTTCCTCAAATCGCCTCTGGCCCGCAGCCAAACGCGCATTCGCCTTGGTACGCCAATTCTTAAGCGCATCCGCACCAGCGCTAGCTGCCACAGAAGCCTCAAACGCACCAGGGTGAACTAATGCCACAAATCCGCTAACGTGACCGAAGCCGAGCGAAGTTGCGAGAGCAGCCTTCACTGCACAAGAACCTGCACCATCACCAATGCGCATCGGCTCACGCAACCAAACCATGTGGTCGTCGCGCGCAAGCTTAGGATCCACGCAGTCAAGTGATGCGTTTCCAGGGATTACGCCACTTCTAAACAGTTGTGTCAAACCGTTGATTTGGAAGATGCACGCACCACCCTTTGCATGTCCGGTCAGCGTCTTTTGGCTGATTACGAACAGTGGATTTCCGTCCGTGCGTCCGATTGCGTGCGCAAGAGTATTGTGCAGCTCGGATTCGTTCGGATCGTTTGCATTCGTAGAAGTATCGTGCTTAGAAACCACAGCAATATCGTCCGGAGTAACGCCGAGAGCTGCCAAATCACGCACGAGCTTAGACTTAGCTCCACCCATGCCCGCAGCCAAAGCACCCAAGCCCGGAGCAGGAATAGAAGTGTGAATACCGTCAGCATACGAATGAATGAATCCGACTACGCCAGCAACAGGTAAACCAAGCTTCAAAGCAATATCGCCGCGCGTAACCAAAATCGTACCGCCGCCTTGTGCTTCAAGGAAGCCGCCGCGTCTGCGATCGTTTGCGCGAGAGAAGAATCGTGGATCGATGCCCTTCGCATACATTTCTTCGCTATTGGCAGTTGCGTTCATATTGCCGAAGCCAACTACGGATTCCACACCGATATCGTCAATTGCGCCAGTTACTACGAAGTCAGCTTTGCCGAGAGCAATCTTGTCGACGCCTTCTTCGAGCGAAACCGCTGCAGTTGCGCATGCAGACACCGGCTGAACCATATTTCCGTAGCCGCCGATATAGGTTTGCATTACGTGAGCTGCAACAACGTTTGGAAGCGCCTCTTGCAATACGTCCGTAGGAATTTCGTGGTTAAGGAAGCGATCCAAGTACAGTTTGCGCATTGAACTCATGCCGCCGAAACCGGTTCCTTGCGTGGAAGCAACCATCGACGGATGCACAGATTGCAAAATCTCCGAAGGCGTGAAACCAGCAGAAATATAAGCGTCTACAGTTGTGACAATATTCCACAGCGCAATCGTGTCAACACTTCCAACCATTGAAGCTGGAATACCCCACTTCAGCGGATCGAAGCCCTTAGGGAATTGTCCACCGACGGTTCTGGTCATTGCAGCCCTACGCGGCACGCGAATCATAGAACCTGCCTTGCGCGTAACAGTCCATTCGCCAGATTCTGCATCGCGAGCAATCTCAGTGTGCGATTCGTCAAGCGCCACGTATTCGCGCGCAATTGTTTCTGTTGGAACGCTGAAACTCACGTCGTGATCGAGGAAGATTTCTGCTTCTTCTTCGTTCGCTCCATCCTTGTAGTCGCCGCCCATGCCGGTTTCGAATGGTCGAATACCGGAACGTGCTACTACTTCATCGCGATATTTCTCTGCAATATCTTCTTCTGGAACAAGCGTGCCATCCGCATCATACCAGCCTGGCTTTGGTGAATCCTGCCAAGTAAGCAAGCCCATATTCCAAGCCAATTCCAGTACTGCTCCTGCAGAAAGCTCCACGGAACCGTCTTCGCGAATTCCAAGTTCTGCTTCGAAACGAGTACGTCCGGAACCCCATGGTCCAAGTTCGCCGACTGAGACGATTACAATTTCGTCTTCTGGACGCGCTGTTACGTTCTTCCAATCAGCCAAGTTGACTCGCGGCTGAGTTGGCACGTAAGGCGTTGGAAGTGCTTTGTTGGTTGATTTAGCAGTTGATTTAACAGAAGATTCTGCAGCTTCTTCTGCAGCTTCCGCAGCTTCAGCACGCTTCTGATCTTCCAGTGCTTCTGCACGAAGAGCATTCAAATCAAGAGGCTCCTTGCCTAATCCACCCGTAAGATCAACGTTCAAAGGCGCGATTGCGGCCTGTTCGCGCGCTTCCTTCGTGCACAAATCGAGCAAACGATCTGCCATTTCTTGCGTTGAGTAGGTAGTTAATCCATGACGTTCAACTACAGCCACAAGCGGATCATTTCCACCCATTAAGCCGGTTCCACGCACCCATCCAATCTTAGGATGCGCAAAAGTCACGCGATCCGACCACACACTTTCTGCATGCGCACGGTTCACAATCGCGTCGAAAGCACTCTTGACTTCGCCATAAGCACCATCGCCGCCGAACATACCGCGGTTTGGAGAGCCAGGTAACACAACGTGCATACGATGTTGTACATCTGTATCTGCTCCAATTTGTGCAAATCCGGCGATTGCACGCTCCACACCCCACAGCATCAAGCGCGATTGCGATTCAAAAAGCGAACCAGAATCAGCCAAAGTACCGTGAACTGGTGGAGCTGCAAACGGGAAGAACATGCTCGGCTCGTAAGCAGGCTTCAAAATAGTAGTAGTTGCGCCGCTAACTTTCTTCGAAACTGTGCCAACCCACTTTACAAGCGCATCGACATCGCGATAACTAGACAAGTTTGCTGGCACAAGCCACAACTTTGCGCCCATTTGAGCGTTTTCGCGATACGCTTTCTTTGCCCAAGACTTAACGCTCGGCTTGAAACTGTGCGAAGTTGCAATAACCGTAGCTCCACCCTTAAGCAAGCCCATTACTACGCGAGCAGCAATCGAGTTAGGAGCAACGCCTGTAACTACTGCAACTTCTCCTGCAAAACGAGTTGCTTGAGCAGTATCGACGTTGTTTTGCGCAAGTTTAGTGCGAGAATCGCGAGCAATACCATTAAATACTGTTGCAAGATTGTTTAATTCGCGAGATTTAGAAAGACTTGCAAACCACTCAGCTTCCGAAGCTACTGCTTCCCCTGCACCAAGGAAACTACCAAAATCATTTAAGATTTCAGAAACTTCATTTACCTGAATATCAACATTCTTTCCAGCATACTTGTAGTACAAGCGAGCAACGTCTTCGCGAGCCGAAGCCCAGCGGTCGTCGAAAAGAATTGCCTTTCGCTCATCAAATCGAGGAGCCACCTGCTTTGGCCAATCTGCACCAAGCTCAGCTTCAACAGCAGACACAACAGCAGCATTTTCGTCACTTTCAGTTTCTGCTTTAGGAGCCTCAACACCAAGCTTTGCTAGCACAAACTTAGCAGTTGCAGCAAGTATGCCATCTGCGCCAACAACCTGCTGAGCGAAAGCGTCAAGAGCTGCAGAATCAACAACAGCACCGCCGGCTGCGCCAGCAGCACCAGGCTGAGAAACGCTAACGCCGTGAGCTTGAGCAACTTGTGCAATTGCTGCGTCGATTAAAGCGTCAGCTGCAGCAGTATTCTTTGCAGGATCAGTTGAAAGTTGCGCAAGATTTTCACCGCGCACGCTAGCACCTTCACGCGTTTGCAAAACCAAAGCCGCAAGAACGTGCGCACGCCAGCCTTCTCCAAGTTTCCAGACTTCAGAGATTCGCTTGTCAATTTGCGTTGGTTTCACACCGGCTGCACCGAAAAGCGCACGCAAACGTTCGCGCACAATATCGGAAAGCACGGCACCAAAAGCTTTATAGCGAGGAGCAACCGAATCAACTAACTTTTTAAGCGCACTCATTGGAGCTTCTGCAGCACCGTCCACGCTTGCCACGCCAAGCTCGGAACTAATATCCATAAGAAGCTGGTTTCTGCGCGAAGATACGCCATTTGTAAGCGTATCAGTTGTATCAGTGTCGCCGATTTGGTCAAGACGGATTTTTGCACTATACGCAATAAGCATTGAGATTGCGTCGGATGCTTTGAATGGCAAGTCTGCTACAGGTCCGCTTGCGGCTGCATTAGCTGCAGGAGCAGCAGAGACAACATTTGCTGCAGGAGCTGCAGGAGCAGTAGTCGCATCAGCAGTGCTACTTGCTTCTTGACTATCTTCCTCAGTAAACACTTCAGGCACAAGCGAATCAGTGTCAGTCATATAAACGCGACCTTCGTCACGACCAACGTTGTAAACAGTCACTTTTTCGCCACTAAACTCCGGCAAAGCAAGAGTTTTAGCACCAAGATTTGCCAAAGTTGGCGCGTTTCCTAAACCAACTTCAACGTACTCTTCAACGCCAAGACCACCGCGAGCGCGATCGGCAAACATAAGAGCCTGCGTTTCAATCCAACGAACTGGAGAAGCGAACTGCCATGAAAGAAGCTCCGTAAGAAGCAATCTACCGAGCTTCTGCTCATCCTCTGCATAAGATTTCCACGTAGTTTCATCTTCCAAAGCTGCTTCAATGCGCTCAGATGGCACAACATCCAAAATCTTTTGCGCAAATTCTCGCGTAAGCTCAAACGGGCAAGCCACGAGGTTTGGAATGTAACGGCCTACAAGCACAGAGTAATCAATATGCTTCGGCAGCAGCGAATCGAGCTTGTCGCGGAATTCTGGCACACCCTTTCGAAGAATTCGAGAGTGGAACGGCACGTCAATTCCTGGAACAAACATGAATGGAGGCTTGCCGCCATACTCTTTAGCCCTCTTGGCAGAATCTTGAGCCAAAGCTTTCAAACCTTTTATTGTGCCTGCTATTGCGTATTGTTGACCTGCCAAATTGTAGTTTACGATTTGCAAGAATTCGCCAGTTTGCTTAGAGATTCCTTCAACGTACGCGTTTACACCATCATCGTCCACACCGAACTGGTTTGGACGCAAAGCACCCATTCGATAGTTGGATCGTCCTTGCTCATCTCGCTCAATCAAGTGATGCATTGTAGATCCGCGGTGGAACACGAGTTCCAACACGGTTTCTAGCGGAATAATTTGAGCGAAGGAGCTTAGCGCATTGTATTCGCCAAGCGAGTGACCAGCAAAATACGCAGGCCAAATATCGCATCCTGCTTCTCTTAAGCGAGCGGTTTGCGCAAAAGCAACAGTAGCGAGCGCAACTTGAGTAAATTGTGTTAAGTTGAGCAAGCCTTCTGGATGACGATATGTTACGCCATTTGCTGTTAATTCCTTAGGATTATCTCGCACTACAGCAAGAATTGAGAATCCTAGTTTTTCGCGAGTGAGTTTGTCTGCGCGCTCCCAAGTTTCGCGCACAGCTGGCGATTTGGCGCGCTCATCCAATGACATTCCTTGTTTTTGAATACCTTGTCCTGGATATACGAATGCTGCTCGCGGCGCGCGTGTAAGTGCGCTCGCTTTAGAAACTATTTGCCCGTTTACTCGGCATGTGATTTCTAGCGCTAGCCCTCCGCGGCGTACTTTCCCTACTCGTTCTACGGTAATTTCTACCTCGTCGTTAAGCTGCACCATGCCGTACATGTTGTACGTCCAGCCAACAAGATCATAGCGTGCGCCTTTTTCATCCAATGCTTGAGCAACATGCTGAGCTGCTGCTGAAAGCCACATGCCGTGTACTAGAGGTGCGGAAAGTCCAGAGATTGCGGCTCCTCTTTTGGATGTGTGTATTGGGTTAAAGTCACCTGATGTGCGCGCAAAAGCTGTCATGTCTTTAGGTGCGCGAATTACGACGCGTCTAAGCGCTCTTCTAGGCGTGTTGTCTACGCTAAATCCGTGTAATTCTGCCGCATCTCCGTATTCTGGAGCAGACTTTGGTAGTGCTGCACTGTAGCTTCGTCCACGAATCGCGAATCGTTCTGTTTCGTGCGCGATTTTTGTTCCGTCTTGCGCATTGTGAATTATGTGTATTGTCACTACTCGCCCAGAAGCTGATTCGGCGTAATCTTCTGCCCAACCAGTGAGGTTTATGCGTGTTCCAACATATTTTTGCAGGTCGTCTGTAGATAAATCTAGTTCTATTAGGTGGTCTAAATGTACTGCGTTGAGTAGTCCTTCAATTACTGGGTATCCGTCTACCATTACAGATCCTAGTGCTGAGTATATTGTTGGCCATGCTGGACCTACTAGCGCGTCTGGCACGATTCTTGATGCTTGCAAACCTTCTGGCAGGCGTCCAGCTGTAGCAGATTCGTGGTCGATTCCTAGGTTTCTAGAAAGCGTGTATGCTGATTTAACCACGCCAAATGGTATTTCGCAGGCTGTTTCACATGTTGTTTCACAGGCTGATTTGTTAGCTTTTCCACAAGCTATTTCTTTTTTAACTTGCTCGCACGCTTCTTGGCTTGCGTCTACTTTTGGCATTTCACTTAAAACATCTCCAGTAATCGCAGTATTTCCAATGCCTGCGGTTGCTGCCAACATGTTATAAACGTGTTTTGGTAGTCGCTCGCGGTCGACTACTGGTATGCTTCCAGCACGCTTTGCGTCTACAATAAGCGGAATTACGATATCTCTAACAGCATGATTTTTGCCGCTGTTCTTTACGCTATTTTTACCACTATTTTCATTGTCGGCTTCGTGCTCATCCCAGAACGTGTCTAGTTTAATGTCTAGATCAAGCTTAATTACGCTATTTTCTTCACTTATTACGGTTATAACATAGTTTTCACTATTATTTTGCGTCTTATAAGCAGGATTATTGGTTACGTGACCAATCCAAGAAATATTCGGACATGAGCGCACATATTCTTCAACATTTTGCGCACAGTCTATTTGGCTAAACGCGTTTTGATTAAAGCCCAGAGGCAAGTCGCAAGCAACCGAACGATTTATAACCGCAGCCTCAAATCTTCCTAAAATATCCGCGATTGGCTCATCCATTGTGATTATGCCTGCAACAGAAATAGGTCCTGGAATTACTCGCACAGCATCCGCAGAATATCGCGAATCTTCCGACTGCCAAAGCTGATCCTGACCCCACCAGCGAAGAAGATCATTGTCAATTACTGGCACAAATGGCATTGGCTTAGGATATTCACGCACCAAGGTTGGGAACCACGCAGCATCCATTGGAACAACGTTCATCGTGCTCGCATTAGGAAAAACTTGCACAAGAGAATCGAGAGCAGACTGAGGATTTTCAGCAACCTGCTTAATATCTGGCAAAATCGAAGTAAATTCGCCAGAATCTTGGCTTATTAAACGCGCTTCAATACGCTGTAACAAATGCAGGTAGCGATCCGCGTAAGTAGGATCTGCCCAAGGATAGCTTAAATCAAGGAATCGCTGCGCAAACTGGGTATATGTCATATTTTCAACATCGCCAAAATATGGTTTTGCAGTAGAGTTAAGCGCGCGAATCACTTCATCTCTGCGGCTAGAAAGCTCTTCTGGATGCTTCATCATATGAACAAGAAGACGACCACAGCGCGCGGACGCATTCTCAATCTCGTAAATATCCGCGTGCAAATGGCTTAATCCGCTTGTTACTCCGCCAACAACCTTTCCAGAAGGCACCCAGCGCTCTCCAATCGGAGCAAACGGATCTTCACTTGCGCCAAGACCTTCCACACACGCATCATTTGCTTCTGTGATTCCAGGCGTCTCCACCAACATGCGCTTAACTTGCGCGCTTGTGTGCGCTTCCTTTGCTGTCATTGCTGCCGTGCCGATCATCACAGCATCTACTGGCATATTTGGCAAACCGTACTTATTGGACCATTCGCCACTAATGTAATCGGCAGCGCGCGAAGGAGTGCCGATTCCGCCACCTGCTACAAGCACCAAATTATTGCATTCGCGCACTTGAGCATAAGTGCTAATCAGCAAATCATCTAGCGACTCCCATGAATGGTGGCCGCCTGCAGATCCGCCTTCTACTTGCGCAATAATTGTTGCTGGCTTAACAGCTTTTGCAATGCGAACTACTTGGCGAATCTGCTCTACTGTTCCTGGCTTAAAAGCAACATACGGGAATCCGTCGGCTTGAAGAGTTTCAACAAGTTCCTTCGCTTCATCTAACTCTGGGATTCCTGCAGAAATTACTACGCCGTCGATTGGCGCTCCAGAAGCACGCTTTTTTGGAACTATACGTTTGCTGCCAAATTGCAAATTCCACAAATAGCGGTCCATAAACATGGCGTTGAATTCTACGGTTGCTCCTTCTTGCAATTGCTTGCTCAAAGAGTCCATGTGTCTGTCGAATACTTCTTCTGTTACTTGTCCACCGCCTGCAAGTTCTGCCCAATATCCTGCGTTGGCTGCGGCGGCTACAATTTCTGGGTCTACTGTGGCTGGAGTCATGCCGGCAAGAAGCACAGGAGCTTTGCCTGTTAGCTTGCTGAATTTTGTTACAACTTTCTTTCCAGCTGGAGTATCGATTACTCGCGGCGCAAAATCCTCCCAGCAGCCAGTACGCAATAATTCAGCTTCTGCAGCGCTAGTTGTGCTTGCTTTTGCGCGCGCGTTCATTGTCCCGACTTCTACTACGCCAGCTCCGCTTCCTTGTAGTAGCACGTTTGTTAGCTTGCCAAGCACTTCTCCTGGACCCATGTCTAGTACGTATAGCTCTCGCGCATTCACGTTATTTAAAACTTTTTCTATTTGCTTCGCCCAATCTACTGGCTCTACTAGCACAGCGTTTGCAAGCTTTAGTGCAAGTTCAGCATCTAATCCTGCGTCCTTTGCCCAGGCTTCAACTTGTTCTACAGCAGGTTTCATGATTGGAGAATGGAATGGCACTGTAACATCTAAATACTCTGCGATTGGCGCAAAAACCGATCCGCCTCGTTCCTTCATTTCGCGCATTTTTTTGGAGCGCTGCGACTCTTTCTGTGCCTGATTTTGCACGGCTTCCATGTCTTCTGGATATCCTGATAGCACAATGTGATTTCGCGAGTTTTTAACTGCGATTGATATAACGCCTCTGGTTCTTTCTACTCGCTTAATCAAGGCTTTTGCCTGTTCAAACGTCACACCTTTTAGCGATAGCATTGGTGTTTTTTCGCCGTTTCCACTGATTTCTAACATTCGCGCTTCGCGGTCTGCTGCTGCTCCGATTATGTATGCGATTGCTATAAGTTCAGCTATTTGGTTTTGCGCGTTTTGCCATGACCCTGCTTTTATACGAGCTTCTACTATTTTTGCGGCTATTATGCCTTGAGAGTGTCCAAGGCTTGCAATTGGCTTGTTTACTTCAAAGTTGTAGCCTAAGTTTGTTAGGTCTCTTACGCTTGCAAGCTGAGCAATTGTGATTCCTGGTACGCTTAATTGTGCGCTGGCTGTGTTGATTTTAGAATTTTCTAAAGAATCGAATACGTTTATGTCACTTCCAGCATTTGCTAATAACTGTGGATATATGTTTGATAGTAAAGTTTTTGCTAATTTGTTATATTCGCGTAATTCTTTATTTAATTCTGCATCGTTTTGTGTTTCTTTTAAGGCTTGCACCCATGGTGTGGATTGTCCTGCGAAGGTAAGAATGTGTGGTGTTTGTGCGAGCTGGTCAAATAAGTATGTTGTCATTTTATTTTCCTTTGTTCGTGGGTTTAAGTTTTATTTTTAAAATTTATTTGTGCTTTTTGGATTATTTGTGTTTTTTGGATTTATTTATCTTTGGTCGCTTTATGCGCGGTTGCTGGCGACTTTTGAGTGCTTTCCGAATTATTCCCAAATTATTCCCAAATCACATTGGCTGGTTTCCATGATGCTTCCCTGTTCTCGAAACACGTTTTTTACTTCTTAAAATCTTCAAAGAATTAGCAATAACATCTCTTGTTTGCTCTGGATCTATCATTGCGTCAATCTGGCCAGTTTCCAGAGAAAGATTCGCGTTTACAGTGGTATTTTCGTAATTCTCAACAAGCTTTTTTCTTAAAGCGTCAACATCTTGTCCGCGCTCTTTTGCTTTTTGCAAATCCTTGCGATGAATAATGTTCACAGCTCCTTGAGCACCCAAAACCGCTATCTGGCTAGTAGGCCAAGCGTAGTTAAAGTCTGCACCCATAGACTTTGAGCCCATTACAATGTATGCTCCACCAAAAGCTTTGCGTAAAATCACAGTGACAAGCGGAACTTGCGCGTTTGCGTACGCGTAAATCACTTTTGCTCCCCTGCGAATAATGCCCGCGTGCTCCTGATCCGACCCTGGCTTGTATCCAGGAGTGTCTACAAGAGTTACAACAGGAAGATTAAACGCGTCACACAATCGCACAAATCGCGCTACTTTTTCGGAAGAATTAACGTCTAGAATTCCAGCATTGACTTTAGGCTGATTTGCCACTATTCCAACAGGATGACCTTCTATGCAAGCAAAACCGACTACTGCGGATGCTGCGTAAAGCTCTTGAACTTGCACAAATTCGCCATAATCTACGATTGCGCGAATAACGTCTAAAACGTCGTACGGCTGGCGATCGTTGCTCGGAACAATAGTCGCAAGCTGCTTAGCGGTTTCTCTGTCTGCGCGCGTGGCAGCGTATGCGAATGTTGGCGGATTTTGATTGCAATTTTGCGGCAAATAAGCCAAGATTGTGCGCGCATAGTCAATGGCGTCTGCCTCGTCTTCGCCCAAATAGTGAGCAACGCCCGAAGTGGAGTTATGCACATATCCACCGCCTAAATCGTCCATGCTAATCGACTCGCCAGTAGCTGCCTTAACAACATCTGGGCCAGTTACGAACATGTTGGAGTGTTCGCGAGTCATGATTATAAAATCCGTAAGAGCAGGGCAATAAACTGCACCACCAGCGCAAGGTCCAAGAATTAGTGAGATTTGCGGAATTAAACCGCTTGCTTCACAAGTTTTTTTGAAGATTCTGCCATATTGCGTAAGCGCGTTAACGCCTTCTTGAATGCGAGCGCCACCCGAGTCGATTAGGGCAACAACTGGAACTCCAAGCTGCAACGCCATGTCTAGAAGATGGCATATTTTCTGTCCTTCAGCGCGTCCAAGCGTGCCGCCACGAACGGAAAAATCCTGCGCATAAAATGCCACTTTTTTGCCGTATACTTCGCCAAAGCCCGTGATTACAGCGCATCCTGCAATATCGTTATTTATGTCTCCACCGTTAAAGCGGCCGATTTCTTCAAACGTTCCCGTATCAAAAAGCAAATCCAAACGCTCTCTTGCTGTGGATTTTCCCTTTGCATGCTGGCGCTCTAAAGCATTCTGCTCGGCGTCTCTAGCAAGGCGAGCCGCGTGTTCTACGGCTGATTTTCCACGCTGAGGCTGCGTAGGCTGCGCATTTTGCATAGTTTTTGCGTCTTTATTAACATCTTTTTTATTAACATCTTTTGCAACTTGTGCAGTATCTTTAGTAAGCGCACTCATTTTGCACTACCGCCTTTAGTCACGTCAATTGTTACAAGCTTTTCGCCTGCTTCTACACCATCTCCAGGCCCTACAAAAATGCCAGTAACTACGCCAGCTGCAGGTGCATAAACGTAGTTTTCCATTTTCATAGATTCAAGAACAGCAAGTAAATCGCCTTTTGCTACGTTCTGACCTTCCGCAACGTTTACGCGTGTAATCACAGCTTGCATTGGAGCAGAAATCACTCCAGGAGCATCCTTTGGAGTTTCCGACTTGTGAGTATCTCCTCTTAATCCTCGTCCTCTAAGCGGCTGCGATGCGCGAACTGTGCCTCTAACTCGCGCAGAGCCAGTAAGATTGTCTACAATATCTTGCGGAATCGTAAGTTTTACGCGCTTATTGTCTACTTCTATTACAAAAGACTCCATTTTAGTTGTCTTATTTTGCGCGTCTTCACCAGACTTATTGGAATCCAAAGAAGCAGGCTGTCCGCCATTTGCCGCTGCAGCAGTGCGGTTCAAATACTTGTGTTCAAGCCATTTTGTAGAAATATCAAAATCGTGATCTTGCGCTGTAAAATCAGGATCGTTAAAAATTTGCTCAAAAAGCTTAGCAGGAGTGGGCACTCCCTCAATGCAAAGCTCCTTAAGCGCGCGTCTTACGCGAGCAATCGCCGCATCGCGATTTTGAGCCGTAACAATAAGCTTGCCCATCATGGAGTCGAATTTTGGAGACACGCTATCTCCAACTTCTACTCCAGAATCCACACGGATTCCAGGTCCAGATGGCCACTCGATTTTTGTTAGTGTGCCTGCGCTAGGCGTAAGATTCGTTGCTGGGTCTTCCGAAGTGATTCTAAGCTCAAAGCTATGCCCGCGCGAAGGGTGATTTTGCGTAAGCTCACCGCCGTCAGCAATCGTAAGCTGTTCGCGCACAAGATCTAGTCCGCTAACTTCCTCACTAACTGTGTGCTCCACTTGCAATCGTGGGTTCACTTCCAAGAAGTAAACTTTGTGTTGAGATGTCACCATATATTCGCACGTGCCCAAACCAACGTAGTCAACAGCTTCAAATAGGTTACGAGAATATCGGTGAAGCTGCGCGTTCTCGTCATCGGTAAGGAATGGCGCTGGTGCTTCCTCAACCAACTTTTGGTTTCGGCGTTGCACCGAGCAGTCGCGCGTGGAATATATGGTGAAGTTTCCATGCGAATCGCGGCCAACTTGTGTTTCCACATGGCGCGCCTTGTCTATAAAACGCTCAATAAAGTACTCGTCAAGGTCGCCGCCTTGCAAAGCGTCGTGGTTCATGTAGAATCCGCGAAGCTCGTCATCGTTGTGCACAACGGTTATTCCGCGACCGCCGCCGCCATCCGTGCGCTTCATCATAACCGGGTAGCCGTGTGTTTGCGCAAAAGTCAACAATTCTCGAATGTCTTTTACAGGCTCCGATATGCCTGGTACGGGCGGCACTTTAGCGCGAGTTGCCACGCGCCGAGCGGTTATTTTATCCCCTAAATCAATAAGCGCTTCTGGCTTCGGACCAATCCACACAGCGCCAGCATCAATCACCTTTTGCGCAAAACTCGCTACTTCCGATAAAAATCCGTAGCCTGGGTGCACAGCATCCGCTCCGCTTTTATGCAAAATGTCTATAATCGCGTCTTCGTTTAAATAAGTGTCTCTGTACGTGTCTCCAGAAAGCGCGTACGCTTCGCTTGCCATCTCTACATACTGTGCTTGGCGGTCGGATGCCGCATAAATAGCTACAGTTTGTATTCCCATTTCTTGAGCAGTGCGAATCACTCTAAGCGCGATTTCGCCGCGATTTGCAACAAGTATTTTTTTGATATTCGTAACCATACGTTACAAGTTATAGGAAATTTGGCTTATAGTATCCGTGAATTTGAACAAAACATTATGCGATTTTTTGTAAACTTCTCCAACGCGCGACTGGTGATTTTTGTCTAATCTTTGATTCAGCAACGAAAAACAATACGAAAGAAGGATATCGTGGCTAATTTTGAATCTAACTCTGATGCAAACTCTAGCGCAAACTCTAGCGCAGTTGCATCTAAGGCTTTTGGCGTTAATCGTTTGGCTGTTCCATTTGCTAAGGCGTTTTTGTTTACTGTTCTTATTAGCGCTGCTACTATGGCTGGCGCATTGCCGATTCCTGGAACTCCTGTTCCTGTAACTTTGCAAACTTTGGTTTTGGCTTTGGCTGGTCTTACTTTGACTTGGCGCCAAGCCGTTAGCTCTGTGCTTATGTACCTTGCGATTGGTGCTGCTGGAATGCCAGTGTTTGCAGGCGGAAAGAGCGGCGTTGTGGCTTTTGCAGGTCCTAGCGTTGGATTCCTTGTTGGATTCGTGTTCGGTGTGGCTGTGATTGCGCTTGTAAAGTCTGCGCTCGAAGGCGTTGTTAATGCCGCTATGCCAGAGGATTCTGTTGCTAAGAAATTTGCACTATTTGGCGCGTATTTTGCCGCATCTGTTGTTGGTTCTCTTGTGATTTACGCATTTGGATTTGTAGGTCAATCGCTTATGATGCACTTGCCTGTTTTGGCAATCGCCGTTGCTTCTACTGGCTTTATTGTGGGCGATATTATTAAGGCTGCAATCGCTAGCGCTGCTTGCGCAGGATTGTATGGCGCGTTTAAACGCAATCACAATGCGTGATTAATTGCGATAAATCGCGTAATGCGTAATGCGCTAATCGTGATGCGTTATGCGTGACTAATCGTGATGCGTTATGCGTGACTAATCGTAATGCGCAATTAATCGCAAGCGTAACGCGCTAACTATCTAAGACCGCAGTCTCGTCGCTGCGGTCTTTTTTGTTCTAAACGCTAATCGCGCAATCCATAATCCCGCGTTTGTTCCCTTTTTAAGCAAATATGACTACAAACGCGTGCAAAAATAAACGATACTTAATACGACGCATACCCTAACTATTCATATGCTATAGGAAAATTCATCGATTTTGTAGAAACTAGATAATAGTACCTATTATGCTTTCTTGAACTATTTTATCTCAGGTACGGTTATACGTACAAATGCCAAAATAGATATTGTGCAATGAACAACATATCTTTCAATATGCGTATTGCCAACTACTTCATATTTATTTCAAAACATGTAAGGCGCCACATTGCATATGCATGAAAGCGCCTTACAATTTGAATATATATATAAAATGAAATCAGAATTTACCGACTAACACTCTCACTTACTGTCTGAATTGCTTTCAACGCAGATTCTACAGTAGCGTCTCCTGTATAGATTTTCTGCATTTGCACTGCAATTTCATCATTAATCTCCTGATAAGCTAACTTTCGCGCAAGTTTTGAACGAGCCTGACCTTCAGTGACAAGATCAATAGAAATCTTAGCCGATTGTGTCGCATCATCTGGAATTTTGACCTTCATGTCTTTATCTACTGGAGCGCCTTGCAAAGTGTTAATCCACTCCTGTTGCCCATCGCCAATAGTCATAAACTCAATGAATTTCATTGCAGCTTCCTTCTTTTTGGAGTCTTTGTTAACACACAAACCGAAGTCAACGCCAGTAGTAGAACCAGAATTTTTATTCCCTATTGCAGGAAATTCAATCATACCTAATTCATCTTTCTCAATTGCAGTTCCCTTAGTCTCTTCATTTGGTAAAACAGCAGAAACATGCCAAGAACCTGTAGGGAAAAATGCGGTTTTACGAGCATAGAAGTAATTATCACGAGCATCTGGATATGTGGATGTTCCTACAGCACCATCTTGGAACAATCCATCAGCTATCATCTTTTTCCAAGCCTTCATGGTTTTAACAAAAGTTTTGTCAGTGAAAGATTTCTTTCCAGCTGCTGCAGAATATATGTCACCCTCTCCATACTGATTTGACAGCCATACAAAAATGTCATCAAGATGCCACCCATCTTTAGCACCAAGAGCAAGAGGCATTAATCCTTTGGATGTAAGAATTTTATTTGTTTCCAAAAGTTCATTGTATGAATGAGGAACCTTAACACCATTCTCGTCAAGAAGAGTTTTATTGTATAAAATATACTCAGATCCAGACGTGATTGTAGGCATTGCAACCATTTTTCCGCTCATATTGGTTGTTTGTTCAACAGCCCCTTTAGAAACTTTAGAATCCCATTCTGGCATGTACTTGTTAGCGAGCTTTTTCATATCCGCAGCAAAACGACCATATTGTTCAACAGTAGACCCAGCCTGTACTCCGAATATATCTGGGCCATCGCCTCCTGCCATAGCTGTTTGTAGTTTTTTCTGATAATCAGACATTTCAGAGGTACGCCACCACTTGATTTTAATATTCGGATATTTCTTATTAAAAACAGAATAAATTCTCTTCCATTGAGCATCAGTAGGCTGCCATGTCCAAAATGTCAAAGTGATAGGCTTATCAGTTGTTCCTAACCCCTCATCAGATTTACTAGCAGAACTTGAACCGCATCCAGCAAAGAGTCCAATTGACATGGCAACTGCTCCTAAAGCTGCAATAATCTTATTCTTTTTAAACATAGTATTCTCCTTGTTTTATTAGCGTCTTTCATCAACGCAATAGTTTTCACTTCTTTGTGATATCTACTTAACCCTGACAAATTGCCAAGATTATAGTGCAATTTATTCAGTTTTTCACACTCCTTTCTCCACGCGTTCTACGGATCTATCAACTGAAATACCTAATGAGGTACGAGTATATCCAGTGATGGAAGCTTCACTAAGGGTAATATCTACTACTTTGTTTCCAATAAATGGCAAGCGCCAACTATGATTACGCACATGAACAAAAAGCATCCTATCAGAAGCAGCAAGGCGCACAGTCCTCAATACTCGTCCTCTAATATCTCTTCTTGCATCATCTTGCAAGTTCAATCTCGACGGTTCTTCACAAGCTATAATAGATTTTCCATCACGCAATAAATCAATACAATTCATACATACCACTAAGCTGTATTCGCCTATATTAATTACTGACTCCGAGCGATCATTAGTAAGCGCAAAGTCTATTACACAACGGTTACCATTAAGCAAATTGCGTAATCTCATTCGCGATGAAGTAACATTAAACGGTTCCACCTCATTGCTTGTAAGACGAAAACGATCGACAACATTAATCTCGTTCACAATATTGCATAAAGACTTTCCCCATAAATTAACATGATTTACAGCAGAGAAAGACGAAATTGCAGAATCATTATCTTTTACAATTACACCACAAAATCCTTGTTCTGAGCTAATATCACTTATCGTCGCTACATAACGACCATCAAAGCGAGCTGCCAAAATTCCGTATTCACGTGATACAACTAGCTCATGCCAATAAGATAAATTTATGTCAGAAGGCAACATAGTATTTATCTGTCTAACTATTCCAGATACACTATCTATCACTTGCAAACAATGCAATCCAACATCAACCAGAACGTAAGTGTAATTATTGTTATCAAAATAACGAGGGATTAAGCCAAATCTAGATCCTAACGGACCATTACCACCCTTCACCCACAAACTAATAGTTAACGTTGAAGAAATAAGAGGAGAAATTGCCGAAAAACCATAACTATCATAAGAAGATATAGAAGGTTGTCCATCAATTTCCAAAACATGTGCAGAACCAGATATTATATTCCAATCCGATGGAATTCCATCAGTGAAATCAGTGCATACATCAGCAGATAAAGGAGCATCACATACGCAATTTGAAGGTCCAGTAGTATCGAGCAATCCCTCTGAATAGTATAGAGGATCTATACGCATAACACGTTTCTCAGTACCATCATGCAATTCATCTGAAGCATCACGACCATGATAAACCACCCAATCATCAACCCCATTTGGTGCTTTTACTATAGAGTTATGACCAGTACCTTCAACCTTATCAGAGCGTATAATAAGTGGATCAAAATGACCATTATTACATTGCTTTACCCATGAAAGCTTGTCTATATGCCTATCAGAAGGAACCTTAGGTAATGTAGCAACTGAATACCCAACAAAATAATCTTCATGTTCATAAGCATTGGCAGAATAGGTGATAAAACCTTTGTCTCGGAAAGTAAAGTATGTAGCACCTTCTACAGTATGCCAATCTCTCCCATCTCCAAAACGATTACGAGCAAAAATTTCTTCATCCATTGTAGGTAAAATTAATGGCTTCGGAGATCCTTCTCGCTTGTATGGGCTTACCATTCTGTCAATCATCACAGAAGTACCAGGTCGTAAATTAGATAAACCACATGCCTGATTATCCGCATACAGCATGTATAACTGATTATCATCTCCAACAACAACCTGTGAATCAATAGCGAATGTATCAAATAGTTCAGCTTTCTTTTCAAATGGACCAAGAGGATTTTTACTTACAGCAACACGCATAATTTCTGTATGAGTATCATTTTCACACTGTGGCATATTTGAAAAATACATATAAAAAATACCATTAATCAAAATTACAGAAGGTGCCCAAAAATTCTTTCTATTATTTTCTGTGTAACAATAACCATGTGATACCCAACGAACCATGTCTGTAGATGTTGAAACTAAAACACCATTTTTGTCAGTAGCATAGCAATAGTACAAATTACGATATCGAATCACAAATGGATCAGGAGCAGTATGTTTTTCACCATCAGAATACTGAACTGGATTACTATAGTGTTTTTCAGTCAACAACATGTTTAAACAAAAATCGGAATTGCACTCATTATGTAATGCACTTGAATTCACATTATTGCTAACATCAACGCATCCTACGTTTAATGAACCCATAGTATTACTCCTATACATTTGCTTAGTTCTTTACTGCTCCAGCAGTAATACCAGACTGAAGCCATTTTTGACTAATCATGTAAACAATTACTGACGGTATTGTCATAAGAATCAATGCAGCATATTCTTGTGAAATCATCTCTGGAGTTTGACTTCTTGTTTCCATAAAATATGTTGATGCCAGAGTGACAGTGTACTTACTTTCATCTCGTATAAGTAACAGAGGAATTAAATACTCATTCCAGCTATATACAAATGTTAGAACTCCAGTAGTAGCGACCATAGGCGTGGAAATTGGTATAAGTATGCGTGAATAAATACTCCAAGTAGAACAACCATCTACTCTCGCGGCTTCAATGATTTCGTTAGGTATACAATCAAAATAATTTTTCCATAGCAAAAGCATTTGCAAAGCATTAAATGCAACAAGTGGAATAATCATACCAATATACGTATTGATCAGTCCAAAAGTTTTTATTGTGAAGAATAATGGCATTGTCACCGAAGCAATTGGAACAGCCATGCAAGCGAGCATTAATATATAAATAACTTTTCTTCCGGTAAATTTCATTTTTGAAAAAGCAAAACCCGCAAGCGATGTTATAAATACAACTATTACGACAGTAGATATAGATATGAGGAATGAATTAAATACTACTTTGAAATAATGTACATTTTCATTAGTTATTACTGACTCATAACTTTTAAAACCGTTGAAGTTAAGAGATTTAGATATTGCAGTAGCTATTGGAAAAAGCCAAATCAAAAGAAAGAATACAAGTACAACATACATAATAGCGGTCGTGCTTACTTTACGTTTCATTGTAATATCCTTTCCTTAATCATCTGTTAGATCGATCATTAATAACAACTTGAATTATTGATAGAACAACAGAAATAATCAGAATCATTACTCCAATAGATGCAGAGAGACCCCCATTAAACTGTTGAACACCTGTCTTATATAGGTAAGTGTTTAGGAATTCAGTAGAACGGCTAGGACCTCCACCAGTGGTTTGAATAACAATATCAAAAGTTTTAAGAGAACCTACAATGCCTAAAAGAATCAAAGTGTTAGTAGTACCAGAAAGATTTGGAATAGTTATTCTAAAAAGAGTATTCCAAAAACCACATCCATCGATTTTAGCTGCCTCGTAAATATCATCAGGAATTGACATAAGACCTGCGTAATAAATAATCATCGAAAAGCCCATCCACTCAAATATATTGATAGCGCATATAGAATAAAGTGCTATACGTGGATTACCCAACCAACTTTGCGACAAGAAACCAAGATGTAGAAAACGCAATGCTTCATTAATAGCACCTACATTAGTATCCATAATTATTCGAAAAATAGCAGCAATAATAACAGGAGCCATCGCAATCGGCATAAAGAAAACTGCTTTAAATAAACTAGATCCTCGTAAACGTTCCTTGAGGATAACAGCAAGAAGCAGACCCAGTGCAGCCTGGATGAACACAGTAACTACCATAAATATTATATTGTTTTTTAACGCTATCCAGAAAATAGAATTTGGAACAAGCAACTTAATATAGTTTTTTAAACCAATAAAGTCCATCTCCTTTGAAATACCATCCCAGTCAGTGAATGAAGTTGCAATTGTAAAACCTATGCAATAATAGATAAAGAAACCTGAAAGGATAACCAATGGAGCTATGAATAAGTATGGACGAATCTTAGTTTTCCAAGAGCCAATATTATTCCCACTATTTTTCATCATCATTTTAGACAAGTCGTTACGATGAACAGCAGTATCATCTATAGAGCCTTTAGTCGTGCAGTTTTCCATTGCTGACATCATGAGAAACCTCCGTTGGTGTTCAGTAAATTTCTGTATCGTTTCAGATTTATTGAACAAAAACTCGCAATAATTAATGAAAAAGCAATCAACAAGAGCAAAATATCTACAGCAACAAACTTACTACTTCAAATATCTTACCCATATCGATGTTTTCATATCTTATCTCTGAAACGATTCAGTTTTTATTTACTTATTTTAAGTATAGAATAATTCAAAATTTTGTCAATACATAATAAATAATATTGAAAATGAATTATTGAAATATATAATATAACTCTCTACTACAGATACACGCGTTAAATACTTGGAGAAGATTTACGGCACACAAGACAACAATCAACATCAATACGCTGTCGAGGAAAACGTCCACCTGATACAACTTGATCTACAATGGATTTAACTGACAATTTAGCAATCTGTTTACGACATGGGTTTACACTTGTCAAAGACGGAATTGTGTACTTTGCCTCATCTATATCATCAAAACCAACTACGCGAACACTTTCAGGAATACTCACTCGCATCTCACGCAACTGACTCACTACGCCCAGTGCTAATAAATCATTCAAAGCAAAAATACCATCTGGCCTTATTCCTTGTGAATACATATCACGTACAGCTTTTGCACCTTCTTCACTAGTCCAATCACCACATTCACGAATCATTAACGGATCAAATGCTATTCCATGATCAGCCAAGGCCATCATATATCCCTTAGTACGCATCGAACGCGAAGATGGTATAATTTCATCTAGCGTTCCACCCACTACTGCTATAGTACGACATCCTGAATTTATAAGGTGATTAGTAGCCTCCATGGCACCAGAATCATTGGCTATTACCACATGCGGGGCTGGGGCATTAAAAATACGCTCACCCAATATCACCAAAGGATAGTTGCCTTTAAGCTCATCAACATCAATCGATGTCATGCATGTTGGGCTCAGTATTAATCCATCTGTCATATTACGCGACATAGCCTTGATTGAGCTAATTTCATGCTCACGATCATTTCCAGTAGATTCGACTATTATTCGATAACCATACTCTCGAGCAGCTTTAATTATTTCCTCGGCCAATTCAGCAAAATATATCTGCGTAAGATCTGGTATTGATAATGAAATCAATCCTGTATGACCACGACGTAAATTACGAGCTTGCTGATTAGCAGAATAGTCCAACTCTTCAATTGCATTCTGAATCTTTTGTTTCGTTGTAGACTTCATAAACGGATAGTCATTAAGATAATTAGACACTGTGGCCATAGACACATTAGCAAGTTTGGCAACGTCGCGTAAAGTTGATCTGCGTGATTCAGCAGACATAATATATTTCCTTAAATAATCGTTTTATATAATATGAAATTAAAGTTCTGAATGGTTTTAGAAGTAAGTGTAAATCATACCTAAGATTTACAGGATAATCTAAATTTACAATAAATAAAATATAACGTATTAATTTGTTTATACATTACTTAATTAAAGAAAAATGGGCATATAAAATTGTCGCGTATTAAAGAACTACAATTAGACTACAAAACCAAGAACACTTCCCCGCGTTTGTTCCCTTTTTAAGCAAATTCGACAACAAACGCGGGCAAAAATAAACGAACGCGTACTAGCGTAATCAACAAAAAACACAATTATATTAAAAACTTAAATTAATACAACAATACAAGGGTGCGCATGCTATGCATATTTGTTACGCAAAAGCATGCACACCCAACTTATTTCTAATTACAATTCTTCTTCAAATGGTTCATATGTCTGTTTCAAAACAAAATCAAAATATCTTACATGATCCCATTCGTCAGGATTACCAAAATGTAATACTTTCAAATTGTGATTATCATACGAAAATGCGTATAAATCTTTATTACTTATATCGTATGCAGACGTATATTGAGTCCATGGAACCAACATCTCATCATCTACCGATATTCGTAGAACTCCCTTAGGGGTGTTCTCCATTGACAACAATTGAAATACTTCATTAATCGCATTCCCGTCATCAACTGGCATAGACATTAATTTTGCATAAGCCGCTCTCAAAAATCGACTTTCTGGTTTATAGTCGCTAGGTATATCGAGTAATCCACTTATGTTCTCATCCAATCCTACATTATTCACAGCTTCATTGTTGTCATAAAGATATTTGCGATTGGTAGAACGTTCAAGATGAGCCTTCAAATTATTAAGATGCCAGTCAAAGGTCGGAGCATTTGTAAATACACCAACTGTATTTTCAAATATTTTAAAACCATTAGAAATAGAAGGTTCTACAACTATAGATCTCCCTGTTTCGTCGGAAAAAACAGCATGTTGCGGAACAGACATCCCCATCATTGGACCAGGTTCATTAACTATTCCTAAATCCGAATTGAGTGAATTAATGATCTCATCGAGAGAACGATACTGAGTTAATATCCATGTAACTAATTCTTCTCCACGAAGCGCAATTTTATTAGAATCATCAATTTCTTTCTTACTCACATATCGGAAGAAGTGATCGAAATAGAAAGACCCACCGCATATTCCGTATTCATTTATTCCATCTAAAATAACAGGGTTCTTATGCACATCTTTAGCCCAAGCAACACCCATTACTGCACATTTAGTAATAAATGGTGTATAGGTTGATTCTATAGATGTACCAGACGGTATCTTCATACCAGCATATTCAAACTCTTGTTCAAAATCTTGGGTTCTTCCCCAATATGAATTTCCTTGTTTGCTTCTTATTCCAATTCCAGTACACATTGTTATTACTCCTTTATAATAACTAACTGAAAATAAAAACTTTTTATCAATTGACTTGTGAGACTAATTCATCCTGATCATTACGAGCAGAAGGTATTGCAGCTATAACAGCACCTACTAGTGCTACAACTGTTCCAATAAGTGTAATAACGTATACTTTTGCACCTAACGCTGGAACAAGCCAGTCGATCAACACAGACCCAAGTAATTGTCCAGCCGTCGAAGCTAGTCCTAGAAGAAGTAGACCTAATCCTCTCACCAATAAAGCCATTAAGGCTATAGACAATAATCCAAGCGGACCACCTAAGTACATCCACCAAGTCAATGGAAGATGGAAAGAAGTCTGACCTGTAGCGATTCTAACAATAAGAGCAATTGCTAGTACGGAAAAACCTACTATAAAGTTCCAAGTTATAGAAACTAACATAGAACCAGTTTCATTAGCCACTGCCGAATTACCAGCAGGTTGCCATCCCGCTAAAAGACCAGCAGCAAATGGTAGAACAGCTAGAAATACAACTGACGGAGCATGCCAGCTTGGTGAAACAACCATAATAGTTGCAACAATTGCAAGAATTGCACCAGATATACGAGGTAAATTAAACGGTTGCTTTGTATCTACACCTATTCCAAATCTATCGCATAATAATCCAGACAAAACCATTCCACAGATTAAGGTTGTCTGGAATGTTGCAACACCAAGTACAGATGCAGATGCTCCTTCAGAAAAAACAACCATAGCTCCACATAATCCAGCTAGCCAACTCCACCAAGGTATATTATTAGAGCGAATTTTCGAAGGAATTGAAGCAAATTGTTGTCTTGTAGACGCTCGAGAGAGAATTATGATAAACATAACAACAAGTCCAGAACCGAATGATACTACTGCGCAAGCATTGCCATCAGCTAATTCTTTTCCCAATTGTCCATTCACAGCAGATTGCATTGGAGAAAGCATACCAGCCAATACCGTTCCAATGAACAATAAAGGAACCATATAACGTTGTTTACTATTCATAATGATTATCTCCTTTCATATAATTCTTCACTCTTATAGTGAATAATAATTTTAATTTGCAATTATTAAATTTCTTTAGAAAGCCACTTGACACAATTAGAAAATAGTTGACCATATCCACTCCATTGCATAAACGCTTCCGGAGCCCAATGAGGAGCTATATCTGATGCAAAAGCAATACTTCTGCCTTTATCTACCTCATTAACAATGAGCAAAGGATTATCATCAACTTTCATGAGAATATTAGAACTTTCTTTAGCTAAAAGCTTTTGATATCCAAGAAGAATTGGAATAGGACTCAAATCATTCACAATTGGATGATTGGATACTATTTTAGGAATTACACCTTGAGGTTTTTCAGCTCTATCATCAAATGGACTTATTTCAACAGGAAGCACATCTTCAATAGATGTACCATGATAATGAGCTTTACCTTCAAATCCAGCAAAGGAAAGATATCCACCTGCCATCATCAGTCCATGACCTTCACGAACCCATTTAGCTAATAAATCTAAACGATTTACGCATCTTTTTCCTTCACCAAATACCCTATTAGGTAGTAAAAATGAATTACTTCCTATATCTGAAAGTATCACAACATCGTATTTGTTTAATTCATCCATTGTCCATGGAAAGTTTTCTGGAACATCATGAGCTTTTAGATGTGTAACATCGTGACCAAACTTTCTAAGAGCATCAAGAAATTCCACGCAACCAATTTCTAATTTAGTGGATGTAAATTCATCAAAACCTTTATATTCTGTAGTAGATGAAATCCAAGATTCTCCAGCTAGTAAAACTTTTGTCATATAAACAGCTCCTTTGCTTTGAATAAATAAAAACATCTCTACTTTGTAAATCTCACACATTAAGGATGTTCTTATAAAAAATAATAAATCTTTTGCGCAAATAAAACAAACACAAAAAACGCTAAAAATATGGGCTAAAAGGGCTTCATTGCTAGAATACTATAATATTTTTGCGCAAATTTTTCTATTGTAAAAGTTTTTGCGCAATAGTAGCATTAACAGTATTAAATTACTTATTAAGCTATTGATTTTTCAATAAAACTTATGGAGTCTATATGTCAATTGTTCAAGTGGCTAGAAGAGCAAATGTATCTACATCTACCGTATCGAGATATTTGCATGGTACGTTAAACGTAGAAGACTCTACAGCACAAAGAATTGACGAGGCTGCACATTTCTATAAATACACAACTAAAATAAACTCAAAGACAACTTACAAAGCACTGGCGCTTGTTATTCCTGGATTAAATAACCCATTTTATAGTGAACTATGTCAACAAATATCCATGGCAGCAGATGGTTTAGGATATACATTAAATATTAAAATATCGCAAGGAAATCCAATAAAAGAAAGAAATATTGTTGAATCCATAATTAAAGAGCAAAAGTATATTGGACTTATATACGCTGGATTAAATAACAATAATATAGCTTTGCGTAAAGTAATACCTTCTGGAATGAATGCCGTTCTAATAGATGAGCAAATGAATGATGAAAAATTATCTAATATATCAACAGTAACTGTTGACAATTACTCTGGAGCATACCAAGCTGTCTGTTATTTACTTTCCCTGGGGCATAAGAGAATAGCCTACGTGTCAGGACCAGATGGATTAAGCACAACCTCAGACAGAAAACATGGCTATTTATCTGCTTTATCAAATAGCAAAATATTATACGATGATTCTTTAATATTTTCTGGTCCATATACTGAGGAATTTGGAGAAAGTATATTCCCATACATAGTAAGTAACCCAGATCCACCAACCGCAATATTCTGTAGCTCAGATATTTCAGCACTAGGGTTACTTGGAGCAGCTGAAAGATATGGATTAAAGATACCAGATGATTTATCTGTAATAGGGTGCGATGGAATTCATATTGGCAAATGGGCGCATCCTAGCTTAACAACATTGCAGCAACCATTTGAAGCTATTGCTAAATCTACTTTAGAATTAATAAGTTTTAATGGAGAAACAAAACATATTCAATTACCATTAACGTTAACTATTAGAAATTCTACTTGCAGAATAAAAAATTAGATCATCTGAAATATACGTTTGTTACAAGCTCTCGTAAAAACAGTAATTCATATTGATACCCACGAAAATATTGGAAATAAGCTCATATACAACGGCTTATTCGGCTACAAAACCAAGAACACTTCCCCACATTTGTTCCCAAAATCGCCAAATATGATAACAAACGCTGGCAAAAATAAACGAACGTGGGCTAGCGTAATCAACAACGTAAATTTAAAACAAAGGATTACGAGTATAGTACTCTTTCAAAGAACGATATGCACTTCTCTTTTAATATAAGAAATTATATTGCGTCCGCTAAAACAACCACTTTTTATTAGAACACATTCTTAAAATAAGCAATGTAAATTTAATTTATAAATCTACATTGCTTATTCTGTATGCGCACTATGTCTTATGAATACTTCTTCATGTCTTATTAACAATAAGACATGACTAAATATTTAAAATATTATTCATTCTTTTTGCACCTCTCAATATCCAAATATTCTTTAAATCCTTTTTGAATCAACTTTCGAGCTTTAGAAATATCATCATTAGCCCTATATTCATCTAAGACTTTTTCTAGAAGATGTATATTCCCTTCAATATCATCTTCACCTTTACTTTGCAAATATATGATGTATAGAATCTTCTGATTGTAGACATCATTTTCATCATATAGTTCCTTATATTTTTCTTCTATTTTATAATACAAATTTATTAAGTTCACTAAATCATCAAATAATGATTTATTTTCTGCGAAAATTTCATCATAATAAATTCCAAATAATTTCTTTTTCTGATTTGTAGCCCTGTCAGGATATCCCTTATACGAATAAATAATCTGAGCTAATTTTTCCTTACTTATCTGACGCTCAAAGTTATTAGACTTTCCTATATCGCCAGTTTTACGAATATATCCTATTCTATTTTCTTCTAATAACTTTTCTATATCTATTTGCACCTTGTTAATAGATTTAAGATCAACATCAGAAATAGCATTTTGACTATTAGTATATTCGGCTATTTGATTTATTAGATCCTCTTTATCTTCGGTTTTAAAGATCCTAACTAAAACTGAGGCTTCTTTTAGATTTTCTTCCTTAAATTCACTGTCTTTAAACTCATAAATACTTCTTAAGGTCTGTCCTCCATTTACAATTTGCATATCTTCTAGCGTGAATATATATTTTGTTTTTGCATTAATGGAATCAACTTTTACATTCTTAGCTGTGATGGTTATACCATTATTGAACATAAAGAATTTATCTGGAGTGTTACGCAAAGTATTAATAATATTTTTATTGTATTTGGAATGACCTAAATATCCTCTAACATTCTCATACAACACGCCAACAGCAAGCTTCATGTCTTTTATTCTCTCAAGATCAGAATTATGATCATAAAAGTCATGAGAATTCCTCAGATTTTCGTCTGAACATGTAATTCTTATTAGATCAGCAATATCTATTTTAGCCAAGTAAGATTTTGACGAGGAAGAAGAATCAGACTCATAAACTAAAAATGATTCTTTATTAATAACAAAGGTTGAGGATATTTCACAATTCTTATCTCGCAAGAAGCCAGTAATATCGTCCAATGATATTGACTTTATACTAACATCATAGTCTTTCATCAAAGAATCTATCTCTGGCTTATTAACATCTGTACCATTACTTTCATTTGATACGACAATTAACTCAATATTCCAGGCAGAGTCTGAATGTATTTTTTCATTGATGCTTTTCATGACATTTTTTGAAATTATAGAATTATCATCTACATTTTCAAAACTATTGTTAAAAGTCATACTCAAGAATTTTGTTGAATCAAGAATAGGACTTATTTTCCCACCTTTTACAGGACTGAAATTATCTCTAAATTTAAAATTGTAAAGGAGAATTTTATTTTCTTCATCGTTAATATATACTGCATCAATACCAAAATCATTATTCTTCGTTTTACGAACTTTATTACAATAGTCAGTATCGATTATCATTCTTTCAATTTCATCTGCGTCAGCGACGCCAGTAGTTAATCCTAATATTAGATAGTAGAATCCAAATCTCTTTTTATCAGCATCAGACAACTTGTAAAAGCGTTCTTTTCCTATAGCATTTTCTAAGCATATTTCCGAACGCTTATTAATCAATTTGAAATCATTAAGACTTGCCATGTTTACTCACTTTAAAAAATAAAAATATTTGATATATACACATTATGAAAACAACGTACTACAACGTAAACTAGATATTAGCAATATAAGTATAAGTAAAATATCTCCCTTGATATAAAACATTAATCTTAGATATTAAATTATAATCCGATACACATTGTCAAACATTTAATTCTAGTTGTAAAAATATGCACACATTATTAGAATAATTTGCATTTTACAACTTGCAGATCATTTTCTGCATATATACTCATAAAGCAAAATACATCATATAAATATATAACAACGGTATTCTAGATATGAAAATGGGGGCTGAGAGAACCCAGCCCCCGAGTGGCTTAGTAAAACCAAACCACTGGAAGTTGCAACTTACTCAGCTCTACTACAGGAGCATACGCTCTTAGTTTAGTAAAGCCAAGTAGGTAGTGCTTAGTGACGCATCTTGCGAACAGCAGCACCCATACCAGCAAGCATAGAAGCAGCCAAAGCAGTCAAAGCAACACCAACACCAGCATTACCAAGCTTCTCGCCAGACTTACCATGACCCTTAGCACCCTTAGCAGCAAGCTCACCCTTAGCAGCAGCTGGAGCATTCTTACCAGCAGCCTGCTGAGCAGCCTTACCAAGCTTGCCACTAGCAGCATCATTCATAGCCTTAGCAGCACCTGGAACATCCTCAAAATTAGGAGCCAAAGGATCAGAAGTCACAACAGGAGGAAGCTTAGAAGCCTCAACACCGAAAGCCTCCGCATCGTTATAGCAAGCCTTGTACTCAGCCAAAGCAGCATTATACTTAGCAGTAGAAGCAACAGCCTTAGCCTTAGCCTCAGCATAATCCTTATTAGCCTTAGCAGTCTCAGCAACAGCAAAAACAACCTTAGCCTGAGCACGATCTACAGCATCAGCAAGACGCTGAGCCAAAACAGAATCATTCTTAGCAGAAACATTGTAAGCTTCCAAAGCATCCTGAGCAGCCTTCAAAGCCTTCTCAGCAGCTTCCTGAGCAGCTACCTTACCAGCCAAAGTAGCCTTAGCCTTCACATACTCAGCATAATCCTTAGTATAAGCAGCAAAAGCATCATCAAGATGCAACTTAGCAGTCTTCACAGCCTCAACAGCCTTAGCCTTATCAGCAGCCTTCACATGAACGCCAGGAACAACAGGCTTTGCTTCAGGCTTGGATGGCTGTGGAGCTGGAGCTGGGGTGCACTGAGCCTTAGCAAGAGCAGCCTTAGCTTCCTTCAACTCATTATCAGCATCAGCCTTCTTAGCCTTAGCTTCGAGAAGCTCAGCACGGGAAACAGCATTGCCTACTTTAGCAGTCAAATCACCCTTAGCAACAGTATCAATTGCTTTAGTCGCACCATCAAAGGTCTTGGTACCAGCATTATCTTTGTAATCATCAGCAGCCTTCTTAGCAGCTTCAAAAGCAGCCTTATCCTCAGCAACCTTTACATTAAGCTGAGCCTTCTTAACACCATCCTGCTCAGCATCAGCCTTAGCCTTGTCAGAAGTATAAGTCTCAATTGTAGAATCATACTTGTCTGCAATAGCTTTCTTAGCATTGTACTCAGCGACAGACTTATCATAATTAGCCTGAGCATCTTCAGCATCATAACCAGCCTTGGTTGCCTTACGATCAGCATCCTTAACAGCCTTCTTAAGCTCAGCGAGCTTAGCAGCATCAGCTGGCTTGCACTCTTCCTTCTTAGGAGCTTGTGGCTCAGCAGCGAATGCTGGAGCGGCGAATGCCATACCGGAGAGGAGGGTGGCGCCAGCAGCGAAAGCGGCGATAACCTTCTTATTCATCATTTTAATTTCCTTTCTTCTTCTCCTCCGTGCTAGGAACACGAAAAAGAATTTGCCTTATGCGGTTTCCCGCGTAGCACCAGTTGAACTAGGGATTCACTGGTTGCTGATTCAAAAGATACAACATGCTTTAACAAAAATCAACCAAAACATTCAGCTTACATTCAGGTTTGTTTTGAAGTTTTTCTGAAAATTCACAATAATATACACAATAAAACGTAAAAATTACGACTAATCATATTTAAAAACAGAAAAATATCCAAGACACGCCGTATATAGAATTTTTTTAAGATTCTTTCAGGTTTTTTTAAGGTTTGCATTTAATTGGCGTGTCGTCTATACGTGCCGACAAACTTTTACAATCATTTTCTGCAAAATAAAACATGTACACAATCAAACAACAAAACGGCATGAAGCTTATGCAAAAGCACAAACTCCATGCCGCACTATAGGAGAAAACTACGGGCACATACTTATACTGTCCACCATAAATCACTCGTAGTTTCGATGACGATAAGACATATCCTCATACGTAATTGATTCACTGCTATGAATAGCATATATAACAGAATCAAGAAATATCCAAGATGCCGTCTCCCACAATGTTCCCATTGGGTGAATCGTAGGAACCAAATCCCCCTTCCCCTTATAAACAGAAGCAGGTATAAAAATAGTTAAATCAGAAAGTTTAGCTGCACTACTATCTGAAACACCAGTAACACATATCAATGTTGCTCCACTTTCTTTTGCCAATCTTGCAACAGTCAACAAATGCTCAATCTCACCAGATCCACAAGTAAAGAAGAAAACATCTCCCTTAGAAATAGATGGTGCTGTGTCATCCCAAATCCAATGACTAGAATACCCAAGATGCATTAATCTCATACAAAATGCCCTACATGTAAGACCTTCACGACCTACACCAGCACAAACTATTCGTCTAGCAAATTTAATTTTTTCTATTACTTCATCAATTGATGAATAGTTCATAACATCAAAAGTTTGATGCAACTCATTTAAAATAGATTCTACATCTTTAGAATTCATAAAAACTCCTTTGTTTTAATAATTTCCCTAATAATTCAATAACATAATTACATGTTATTAATACTATTTTTTAGAAATATTATTATCTTTATTATCATGTGATGATTTGCAATTTACAGATGTTTTATACTCCAAAAGCCTATTGACAATCATCACAAAAATAAGAGCCGCTCCCCATGTAAGATTTTTAATAAATGGAGAAAAGTTTAATATAGTAAAACCAGTTTGCAAAACTTGAAGCATAATGACTGAAAGGAAAAGATTGGCAAACTTGCCTCTACCGCCAAATGGATCAAATCCAGCAAGAACTACAACCAACAACGCCTGAAGCAAATATGTTCCACCAAAACCAACTCTAGCTGAATTCACCCTAGCAACCATAACAAGAGCTGCAATAGCAACAAATAAACCAGAAATTGCATAAGTTATAATAATAGTTCTATTAACTCTATGCCCTGAGAACAGAGAAGCTACAGGATTTGAACCATAGAAATATAGTTCTCGACCATATCTAGTATGAGAGGCAACCCATCCAGTAATCGCATAACTAATTATTCCAATCAAAAACACGGTAGGAATACCAGCTACAGATGATATTCCAAACATGGAATAATCAATCACAGATACTCCTATAGATGAGCCATTGGTAGCAGCTGTTGCAATGCCTGCAAATAAAAGTTGCGTGCCTAATGTAGCAACAATAGGATTCACTCCAGCCATGCTAACTAAACACCCATTAATAACACCACATACAATTGCGGAAAGAAGACCAAGTACAACAGCGATAACTATAGATAAGATTGGCGAACCAATTCTACCCAATTCAGATCCCGACAATATCCATGCAATAACTATTGCAGCAACGTTCATATTCGCAACTACAGATAAATCAATGCCACCAGTTAATACAACAAGTCCCATAGCTAAAGCAAGAAACATAAACTCACCTATTTGGAAACCCATTGATTGTAAAGTACTCCAGTTATATAAAGTATCGCCTAATAAAATATAAAATATAAGACAAACTAATATAACAGAACAATAAAGAACCTTACTAGAGCGCTCAATATTTGACCATACACGTTTAATATTCGATAAATTGAATATATTTAATCCAGCCAATAAATGATTTAACATAATTTAACCAATCAATCTTAAATTTATTTCAAATTTCAGCCAAGAAAGGACATATTCTTACGATTACGCAATTTCTCTCCATAGTAAATAGCAACTACTGCAGCAATCATCACTCCGCCAATAAATAGATTGTTCCACGATGACTTCAATCCCAAAAAGACAAGAGTATTATTAAGTAATTGCGTTAAGGCAACGCCAAGAAAAGTGCCAAATAATGTACCATATCCGCCAGTAATTCTAGTTCCCCCTATAACTACTGCAGCAATAACAGTTAACTCTGTACCCATAATGCTTGTTGGGTCAACAAACTTTAAATTGGCAAATGAAATAATTGCCATTATTGCAGCTAAAACACCCATAAGAGGATAAATGAATAGTTTTATACCAAGAACTGGCAGACCAGCACGTCTTGCAAACTCCTCCGAATTACCTATAGCGTAAATACTGTGTCCCAAAGAAGTATGATTCATAATAAACCATACAAATATGTAGACAAATATAGATATTAGGAAGAATATGGAAATACCATTTTGCTGACCATTCACTGTGAAGGAAACAATATTACATCTTCCAAATTCTAATAAAGAAGATGGCATCTTACTGATAGTAACTGGTTTAGTTCCAACCGTAGTTGTCATTAACCCGTAAAAAATAGAGGATGTTCCCAAGGTAACTATAAATGTTGGTAATTCAAGCCAATGAATTAAAAGTGCGTTTATAGCTCCTAGAACTGCTCCTATAACAGCAGCAATAATAAGAATAACTAAGATTGAGTTTATCTTAGCGTTAACAGCAAATACAACTGATGTATATCCAGACATAATAGCTACAGCTGGAAAAGATACATCAATACCTCCAGCAATCATAATAACGTATACTCCTGCAGCAAGTATCGCCATTGTTGCACCATTACGCGTCAAATCTGCAAGAGTTCCCAATGTAAAGAAGTGCTTATTCACAACAGAAACAGTCATGGCATACAAAATTATTATTGTGAGCAATGTCTTTTCCATAGAATTTGGTCGTTTTACATTAGGCAACAATGATCTTAATTTTGGGATCACAACGCACCTCCATTTTGAACAAAAGAAACAGCTTTGTCTGAAGAAGATATAAAACTTTCATTGGATTTATGAGAATTATCTCTATCTGTAGATTCCCTGAAAATCTTAGAAAATCCAGGTTCTAATTCATCACCAGTTATTTGAGTAGAAACTTTTCCTTGTTTAAAAATGTAAATTTTATTGCAAACAGCAAGGAGCTCTTCTTCCTCATCAGATATAACTATAACCGATATGCCTTTCTCAGCTAGTCTGCGTATGATCTGATAAATTTGAGATTTAGATCCAACATCAACACCAACGGTTGGAGAATCTAATATCAACAGCTTTGGGTTAGTTGCAACCCACTTACCTAAAAGAACTTTTTGTTGGTTACCTCCAGATAAAGATTTAGCCAACAAACTGAGATCATGTGTATTAACTTGCAAATCATTGAGGATTTCATCCCCAACTATTTTTTCTTCATTTTGATTTACAATTCCAAAACAGTTAGATATCCTACTCAAAATTGCAGAAGCACAATTACTTAAAAGATTACTATCTTGGAAAAGACCTTGCTTATACCTATCTTCAGGAACTAAAGCGATACCTCTTTCTATAGCATCACGAGGATTATTTATATCAACAATTTTTCCATTAATCTTCACAGAACCACTAGTTATATGATTAAGGCCAAATAGAGCAAGTGCTGTTTCTGTTCTGCCAGAACCAAGCAATCCACTAAATCCAACTACTTCACCAGGATTTACACTCAAAGTAACGCCATTAACTCTAGAAGCTTTTACATCTTCCATATTTAATGTTGGAACAACTTCCTTGTTCATGTCATAATTATTAGGAATACCGAATTGAACATCATGACCAATCATAAGAGAAGATAATTTTCTAGGATTTAAGTCCTTTGCATTATAAGTTCCAACTAATTCACCAGATCTAAATACTGTGATTCTATCTGCAACAGAAAAAACTTCATCAAGCTTATGCGATATAAAGACTACAGAAACTCCATTCAATTTTAGATTTTCTATAGTCTTCAATAATTCTTCAACTTCTGAATAAGTAAGAGCAGTAGTAGGTTCATCCATAAAAATAACTTTTGCATTAAGCACTAATGCTCTAGCAATAGCTACCTGCTGACGAGCAGCCATTGATAAATTCTCTACTCTTTCATAACAATTAATATTAGCTCCTATACGTTCGAGTGCTTCTTTTGCAACCTTATCAGCCAAAGAATTATTTATAAAAAATCTGCGGTGATGGACTTGCTCTGGCAAACAAATATTATCCTTTACCGTCATCGTGTTAAACAATGATAAATCCTGATGAATAACAGCTATACCGAGATCGATTGCTTGTCTAGCAGTTAAAGCAGAATAATTCTCACCATCAACTTCAATACTTCCAGAATCAGGTCGCAAAACTCCGGATAAAATCTTAACTATCGTTGATTTACCGCATCCATTGCCACCAGCTAAGCAGTGAACTTCACCACTAGAAATATCAAAATTAATATTTTTTAAAGCATGCACTCCACCAAAACTTTTAAAAATATTCATTGCCTTTAGACGCATGTCCATCACCTTTATTCTTGAATCACTATGAAACTTAAAAGATTAGAAAGGATACTTTCCGTCTGGGAAATCACCTTTCTTAAGAACCATAGGAGCATTACCTCTTACTTGATGACCATCAACTTGAATATCTTCATAACCTTTTACATTTAGGTTTGTACCATTACTAATCTTCTTGCCCTTAATCTTGTTATATGCAAGAGATAGAGCTGCGTAACCAGCATCAGCAGGACGCCAAGCTTTAGCATACTTAACCCAACCTTCATTTATGTAAGGCATATCAACAGATGGAATACCAAGAGAAGAAACAAATACGTTTTTATTTCCTCGCTCTTTCAAAACAGCAGCCATATTAGCTCCTGCAGAAACGGATGTGCCAAATAGTCCTTTCAAATCTGGATGCGCATTAAGTATCTCCGTTGAAACCTTTCGAGCAGTATCATCATTATTGTTATCTTCATACGGTTCGTCAGATACGAATGAAATATCTGGATATTCTTTTTCTATCAAAGACTTACATGCCTTGTACCAAGCCATATGTGTTTCCATTGTCTTTGAACCAACTATCGCTGCTATCTTGCCCTTACCACCTATTCCATCAGCAAGAGGCTTGCAGAATCCCTCACCAAAGTCTTTATTCTTAAATGCTTCTATATCATAGTCAACATCATCAGCAATATTGCCACCTTCGTGAGAAATAACAACTATGCCTTTAGCCTTAGCTTGCTTTATTACTGGCTTAAGAGCTTGAGGATCATTTGGAACAACAACAACAGCTTTAACGTTTTGCGAAATTAGATCAGAAATCATCTGAGCCTGCTTTGCAGAATCACCAGAATCTGGAGCAATTTGTTTAACTTCAACTTCTCCTTCATGATCTTTACCAAAACGTTCAACACCACTTCGCATATCATCAAACCATGGAATTCCCTCTTGCTTGGCAACAAGAACCATTTTTATTTTTCCATTTTTTGACGATTGCTTTGATCCTATTAGACCACCTGATCCACATGCTGACATAGGAGCTAAAAACGCAACAGTCAGCATCGTTGCCAATGTTACTTTCATTGATTTACGCATCTTATTCTCCTTTGATTAGTGATGCATATGATTTTTTAATTTATAAACTATAAATATTATTTTTTACGATTATCGATATATATTGGTTTCAATGTTTTATCGTATCTATTGCCATACAATCTACAGCTTCTGAACGCGTTATAAAACGTTCAGAAACTTCATTAAATCGCTCTGCAATAAATGGAACATAATCACCTATATACTCACTAGACAATCTAGGCACCCATTCTGGAGGCTCAGAACCACCACAATAAACCCACGCAGCTTGTTTTGAAGCTCCATCCGCAACATATTCGCTATATTCTGGTACACTGACAGGCAATCCAAGAACGCATGGAGCAATTCTTCTAACAGCCTCAGACTGAGCGCCGCCTCCTATAAGATTAATCTTATTAACTTTCATTCCTAGAGATGTCATAGCTTTTATTCCGACACCAACTCCGCATAGCATTCCTTCAATCGCAGCACGTGCAATATTTGAAGGAGTAAAATTCTCACAAGTAACTCCATGTATTGCACCAGTCGCATCTGGCAAATTCGGCGTTCTTTCTCCTTCAAAATATGGAAGAACAACCAATCCTTCTGATCCAGGAGGAGCACACAAAGCAGAATGCGAAAATTCTTCATGTGTCATATGTAAAATTTGCCTAAACGAATCAATTACTCTAGATGCGTTTAACGTACAAACAAGTGGCAAATAATTTCCTGTAGCATCTGCAAAACCCGTAACATATCCTTTTGAATCGTGAATTGGAACTTTAGACACCAAAGACACAACCCCAGAAGTACCAATAGATAAAACAACTTCCCCTGGCTTTAGACCCAACCCAAGAGCAGCAGCTGCATTATCTCCAGCTCCTGGACCAATCTTCATATTAACGCCACAAATATTTGATTCACCGATACACTCATGAGGTCCTACCACTCGAGGTAAAACAACTTTACTTGCAAAATCATCTCCAGCAGTCATAGAGATTATACTTCTCTTGTATTCATTATCTTCTGAAGAAAAATATCCAGTTCCAGATGCTTCTGAACGATCAGTTGTTAAAGTATTTATGTCTTTACCGTCTTTTAAAACCCAAGTAAGCCAATCATGAGGAAGTGCAATAGCTGCAGTTCTTTTTAGATTATCAGGTTCTTCACGATTCATCCATCTAAGTTTTGTAATGGTTAAAGATGCGACTGGAACACTACCAACAGACTTAGCCCATTTTAATTTTCCATTTTCAGTAGAACCATTTCCAAATTCGTTTATTAATTCATACGCATCAATTGCAGATCTTGTATCATTCCATAAAATAGCATCTCTAACTACGTTACCATTGTTGTCAAGCGCAACCATACCATGCTGTTGACCTGCTATAGATATAGCGACTACATCATCCAATCCGCCGGCTTGTTTAACAGCTTCATCAAAAGCATTACGCCAAACATAAGGATTTATTTCAGTACCTCGACCATGCTTGGCAGAACCAGACCTTACTAATGCGCCAGTTTTCAAATCGCGAATAACTATCTTGCATGATTGAGTAGAAGAGTCAACACCCGCTACCAATTTATGAATACTCATATTACCTCCCAACACCATCGTCAGGTTTAATTGCTTTATGCAACATAATACGTCAAATAATTAACTTTGTCTACACGAGCAACAAAAATATCTTAACAATTCCAACACGTACGGCATACTATATATATGCAGTTGATGGATTACAGTAAACACACAAGCGCGATGTCTCTATACAATAATCAACTCGACCCAGCAAGGTCAAAATCCATTCGAAACCATAATTTGACGTTAATAGCTAACACACTGACTTCAAGCAACAAACATTATTCTAGAGCAGAATTAGCAAGAATAACTGGATTAAATAGGTCAACTCTTACACGTTTGGTAGATTCACTAATAGAATATGGAATAATTAGCGAATTACATTCAGAAATAACTGGATCAGGAAGACCAGCAGTACCACTGACCCCATCATTACATACTTATGCATCAATAGGATTATCTTTATCAAAATCAAATTTGGAAGCCTGTGTAATAGACATATCTGGAAATATTCTTTCAAGATATTATGAACAAATAAATGACACAAATCCTACAATAATATTGAAAAAAATCAAAAACATTATTTACTCAACGAAGCAAAAATTACAAAAAGCAAATCTTCCAACAGTATCAATATCTATAGCAATTAGCGGTTTAATGAATACAACTGAACAACACAAAATATCAAGCCCAAATCTTAAATGGAGCCACGTTGATTTATCTGACTTCTACAATAAGAACGACAAAGATAATAACTTAGAATTCATACCAATATCATTTATAGACCTTGCTGCAGCTGGAGCATATGCAGAAATCTATTTAAGAAACAAAAAAGGTAATACAATACCGAATTTTCTCTATATACATAGCGGCAATAGCATAGATACCGCATTAATAAAAAATAACACTTTTGAACAAGGGTGCAATAATTGGGGCGGAAAGTTCGGGCACGTTTTTGTATCATCTGGAAAATCTAATTGTTCGTGTGGGCATACAGGCTGTTTAGAAAGCTTTGCTGGAAGTCGAGCCTTAATAAGGGAAGGAAAACTAGGAGAAAATGCATCGATAAATAATTTTTATGCAGCACTATTCAGAAATGAGCCTGCTGCAACTCGAGCCGCAAATATAGCAGCAGAAAAGCTTGGAATAGCAATATCATCATTTATAAATATATTTGACATGCCAGTTTTTATATTTGATGGAATATATTCAGAAATTTTCGATTCTGTAAAAGATAAAATAATTGAGACTATTAAAGAAAGAGCAATATGCTCAAACTGGTCATCTATAGAAATAATGAAATCTATTGTTCCAGGTAATGCATCAGCATTAGGGGCAGCATGGAAAGGTATGAACGAATTCTTAAATACTCCAGAATTATGGATTAAAAAGTCTAAGGAAGCTTTGTCATACTACCCTATACAATCCATGTCTTCAGATATATAACTCATTACATTATTTGCATAACACATTTGTATATGACATACAAAAATTTTATACGAAGTGAATATATAAACTTGCAGTACGCATTGTATTCACTTATTGGGGAAGCTAAAACCTTCAACCGTCACCTGAGCCTGCATCAATACGCCATAAGATTGCTGAAGTATTTTAAACGCCTCTGACATATCAATAAGAAGAATGCCGCCTTCATGTAATTGAACGGTCTCTCCAGAACCTACGAAATATTCACGATCGCTCAAATCACTGTAACGTTCAACTGGTAGCAAATTCCCTTTATCAGCAATATCAATATAAGCAGTACCGCTTACAGAATACAACGCAGTTTGATATCGTCTCGAACCTATAAACCGTTTTTCAACAACGCATCGCAAATCATGAGTCCAAAATGTAATAGAATCCCCTATAGAGTAAGCCTCATCATTAGATAAACACTTGACCTTACCAATAGCCTCAATAAAACGCTTCCATTTTCGACTTCCATTTATACATACTTCAAATTCTGAAACATTGTTATAAATACGCATAATATCTTTCTTTTCATATCAATCCATTGTTGCATTATCGCAAATAGGCATAAAGGAAAAAGCGAAATTACAATTCTCAAAACGAATTCTATGCGAATCTAAAACCTCACTGCCCCATGAGTTAGATCCTAAACCCAATATTTGATCATTGAGATTTATTGTAACAAGATCATCTTCATGTAATTCATTTCTATGCTTCGCCTGTTCAATAGTATTGGAAGTAAACGGCCAAGCAGAATAAGAGAATCCATCAGTCATAGAACTACTAGACAAACGCGTTACTAAAATACCTACCCCACTACTATTACGCACAGATACCCACCGCGTATTTTGATGGTTTCCATAATCTTGCGGACGAACGTATGGAGTTATCATATCGTCGACACTGGCTTCCCAAAGTCCAACAACTTGAGAACTACAAGAATCTGGATATGTTTCACCCGGACCACGACCATACCAAGTAATATTGTCATACTCTCGAGGCATAGCAAAAGTTAATCCCACACGCGGAATAATATCTTTATAACTACCATAAGCTTCAGCGCATATTTCAAGATTAAGCACTCCAGACGAATTTACAACATACCTACTATTTAATTTCATTCCGAACGATAACACAGGAGGAGCAAATCTCTGTTCTACAGTGACTTCAGCAATATCATCACAACTCTTCCAATTAACGGAACGAGTATCTAATTGCATAATATCTAAGAAATTAGGCTTCCATAATTCATTGTACTCTTGTCGATAATTATCAATAAGAGGTCGCCAAATATCAAAATGAATCGGAGTTTTAATCATATCATGGGAAGCATTGTACCAATGTATGAGATCACCAGAAATTCTGTCAAACACATATTTCTGCGATTTCGATGTGATAGTAATATAGTCTTCATCAACTTTAATATCTGGTCGAAATACAGAACATTTTTCTTGCGAACATGGTAGTTCTATATTACCAGCCCTATAACAATACTGATATACACCAAGCGGAGAATGCTCATCATTCCACCAATAACGATGCAAACTATAAACATAAGCAGTTATTAATAACTCTCCAACATTTGAACCTAGTTTAGGAATATTTAATTTCACACGCATCGTATTAGAAGGATGTAATTCTCCTGGAGAGATAGTCGTATTATAGATGGCATGACCATTCTCACTCAATGAAAGATCAATACGAATATCATCAAGGTCAGTAAAATAACGCTTATTGGTTATAACTATATATTCACCATCTAAATCTACATGAACTGGACATAAAACCTGTTTATACTCTAATAGACCAGGGCTTGCCGCTTTCCATGGAAAAACAAGACCATCGATGCTAAAGTTGCCATCATTTGGGTAATCATGGAAATCTCCGCCATACGCATTATATGAACGACCCTGCGAATCAACTTGAGCAATTCCATGATCACACCATTCCCAAACAAAATGCCCTTGAATACTAGGATAACAATCAATAACCTCCTGATATTCCTGTAACCCACCAGGACCATTGCCCATAGAATGTGCATATTCACACAATATTCTTGGCTTTTTTGTTGGATGCTCACCAAAATCATTCATTTGAGAAACTCTCGAATACATAGTTGAAAGAACATCAACAACTTCGCCAAATCTATCTTCCTCATAATGTACGGGTCGCGTTGGATCAAGCTCTTTGCATCTATGATACATAGCCCGGAAATTACATCCAAACCCAGATTCATTACCAAGAGACCACATAACAATACACGCATGATTACGCTCTTGAAACACTTCACGTTCAATGCGTGACACGTAAGCTATTTGCCAATCAGAATCATCACTAATCATGGAGATATTACCAACATGTTCAAACCCATGACATTCGAGATCAGTTTCAGCAACAACCATAAAACCAAGCTCATCACATAATTGATAAAACCTAGGATCATTAGGATAATGAGAAGTGCGTATTGCATTTATATTATGCTGTTTCATCATTATAAGCTCATGTTTCACATCAGCAATGTCAATAGCACGACCTTTATTCTGATCAAAATCATGACGATTAACTCCATGCATAACAAAATACTTACCATTAAGATACATGAGACCATCTTTAATGCTTATTTCAACGAGCCCAAGACGATGCGACACAACTTCGTTAGATCCAGTATCACTTGTAACAGTAATTACCATGTCATATAAATATGGGTCTTCAGGATTCCAAAGATGCGGATTGTCAATATACATTTTTGTATGTACTTCTCCATTTGGAACCTTTTGCTCAATACGCGAAACCACAATACCGTTATCCTCAATACTGCATGAAAAAGAAGAAGTTCCGCTTATTGTAGCATCAAAAGATAAACAGGCTCTACCATCATCTAATAAATGAGTGCGAGCGAAGAAATCTTTCAAATGTACCTTTGGTCTACGATATACATATATATCACGAAAAATTCCACTAGCCCACCACATATCTTGATCTTCAAGATACGTTCCATCGCAATATTGCATTACAACGATAGCGAATAAATTCGTGCCTTCAACTACGGCTTCAGTAATATCAAATTCAGCAGAAAGACGTGATCCTTTTGTCATTCCAACATATCTGCCATTTAGATAGACTTCACCATAACTTTCAATACCGTCGCAACGCAAAATAATCTCTTCATCATCGTCAATAGATGAAATTATTATTTCTTTCTGATAAACAGCCGTTGGAGTCAAAGTTGGAACTCTAGGAGGATCAACAGGAAAAGGAAATGCTTCGTCAGTATATTGCAGTTGACCATAACCATCAAACTGCCACATATGAGGAACATTTACTTCATCCCAATTGGATTGTAATTCTGTTTTCATATACTTTCGGACAGAATTGGGACTTTTCAATAATGCAAATTTCCATTTTCCATTTAAACATACATATCCATGCGCAAATTCACGCTTATAAGTTTTTGCTAAACTAGAACACTCATAACTTAAGAAATATGCTCGAGCCGGTAATCTATTTTTACCAGTCAACGAAGGGTTCTCCCAATCATTAACACTTTCTACCATTGTTAAACCCCATTTACTTACGAAATACTGCTAGCAAATCGCTAAATGCATGGATATTATACTCAGCTTTTAGCGATGAAATTGCAATACTACCAAAAGCAGCACAATCCATACATCCAGCATGGGCCGCTTCAATTCCAGCTATGGCATCTTCTACAACAAGACACCTAGATGCCTCACACTGCAATAATTGCGCAGTTTTAACAAAAACCTCTGGATTTGGCTTTGAGTGTGTAATATCATTACCATCACACACTCCATCAAAATAATCATCAAGTTGAATCTGATGAAGAATATACTTAGCATTTTTACTAGATGATCCAAGCCCCAATTTTATTCCATCACAACGAAGCGACTCCATAACTTCTTTTACTCCTGGCAATATGTCATCTGGGCTCATCTGAGAAAGCATACTACGATAATATTCGTTTTTTTGATCCGTCCACTTTATTTTTTCTTTGTCAGTCATTTGACCTTGGTACTTCTCAAGAATAATATTAAAACTTTCCATTCTGCTAACGCCAAGTAATCGTTTGTTTATCTCTTGATTAAATTCGATATTTAGTTCGTCTGCTATATGTTTCCAAGCAAGATAATGATACTTGTCAGTTTTACAAATAACTCCATCTAAATCAAAAATAACAGCCTCGTACTTATACATTGTTATATCACTCCTTTGTTGAACGACGTATAAATGATGAAGGAAGACTAGAAATGAGCACTGCGCACAAAATAATTGCACTGCCAATAATCATACGAATGGTTACTATTTCATTAAGCAATATAATTGAGAATAAAGTGCCAAAGACCGCCTCTAAAGATAACACAATAGCTGATTGCGTTTCATTAACGTATTTTTGACATGCTGTTTGCAGAAGATAGCACACAGTCGTACTTATAAAACCAAGATAAATTACACTAATCCAACCGTTTGGCGAGGCAATCCAATGGCATTCTCCAGTAAATTGCATTACAACAAATGACAATAAAAACGCAGTACACATTTGTATACAATTGAGTACATTAGGTCTATAAACTTTTACAAATATTCCAGTTAGGACAATCTGACTAGCAAAACCTAAAGCACAAAGCAATGTCAGCAAATCACCAAAGGAAATCGTAAAATTATTACTTAAAGAAAGTATTGCGACACCTAAAACGGATAAAATAGCTCCTACAATCTCCTTCAAGCCTACACGTTTTTTAAATAAAAACATACTCAAAAAAGGAACAATTACGACATTCAGAGAAGTAATAAAAGCATTTTTTGATGGCGTTGTATACTGAAGCCCAAATGTTTGTAAGGAGAAACCTGCAAACAAAGCTACACCCATACCTACGCCAGCTAAAATCTCCTTATAATTAATGACAGTAAATTGCTTAGCAGAGATTACAAGCATAACCAATGCAGCAATAGCAAATCGTATTGTCATTATTTGCATTGGTGCAAATGAGCCCAGTGCTATATCACTTGCTACAAATCCACCACCCCATATAGCAGTAACAACAGTTAAACCAATTATTGCCAATTTACGACGCATATTAAATACCATCCTCAGCACACCCATTTATAACTACTGGTGCACCATGTATTAGGATTGTCATGCTGCGACCTTGCAATATGTGAACTTCAACTTTATCCGATGATATGTTAATTTCCAACCATCTACCAGCATAATGTAATCTGAAAACTATAGACTTCCATAGAGCTGGAAGTTTAGGATCTATAGTCAATACATTTTCAGCATTAATATTTATGCCAGCAAATCCAAAAATAACAGTTTGCCACACTCCACCAGCATTAGCAGCATGTATCCCTTCGCGTGTGTTACCCTGTAAATTAAGTAAATCGAGTGTAGCAGACCTCTTTATATAACGATATGCTTTAGAGTCATCTCCAACTACAAGACCCATAATGGCATGGATACTAGGACTAAGAGAAGAACCATGTAGTGTCCTAGCTTCATAAAAATGATAATTGTTTTTTACCACTTCTTTAGAAAACTCATTCCTCAAAAGATGCATTAACATCACAACATCAGGCTGTTTAATAATCTGAGTTTTCTCTACTGGATACTCTTTCAATGCAGCTGGACGAATTGGCCAATCATTCTCATCATATTGACTAATAACCACATCTTTCAAATTAAAGTATCCCTCAAATTGCTCAATAATTCCATTACAATCTTTCGGAAGATATATGTGATCTGCTACATACTTCCAATGAGCAATCTCCTCTTGAGTAAGGTCAGAATTATGAATAATTTCACTATACTTTTCAGGTTTTGCCACTTTTATTTGTGATAATAGTTGCAAAGAATAACGTATATTCCAACGCGCTAGATAATTTGTATATGTATTATTATCGACGGGCTCATGCCATTCATCAGGACCTGTAACTTGATTAATCTCATAACGAGAATATTTTTCTACCCACTCACAACGACTTACCCAAAAACGAGCAGTCTCTAATAAAATATTTATTCCTTTTGAATATAAAAATTCGTGATCATGAGTAATTTGCAAATACTTAGCAACACCAAAAGCAATTGCAGCAGTCACATGCTGCTCATATTGCGCAACATAGCAACGATAACAAGTACCATCTGGCTCAATCGTCCAATCTGGGCATTGTTCAGATCCGTCATCAGCTGACTCCCATGGGTACTGAGCCCCTAGTAGTCCATTCTTTTTCGCATTCCTCTTAGCTGCTGGTAAAAGATTATATCTATACTCTTCTAACTTACGCGCAGTATTTGGAAACACAAAAGCAAAGAATGGCAACATGAACAACTCGCTATCCCAGAAAGCGTGCCCTCCATATTCCTCTCCACTTAATAACTTAGCACCAATATTAACTCTATTATCTTCTTCATTCGCAGAACTCATAAGATGAAAAATATTGAATCGTATTGCACGATTTAATTCATTATCTCCTACAATTTCAATATCCGCGTGATCCCACATCTTCTCATACACCGCGATATGATTTTGCAGTTCTTTTTCTACACCATCAAGAATCATTGCATTTATTTCTGACTCTACATCTTCAAACAAATGATCAACAGGTGTATCTCTACTATCTTTTACTGCAACATATTTCACGAGAATAATAGGTTTTTTGCATTGAACAGAAACGTCACAAAATTCAACACCTCGTTCTCCAAAAGCATGAAAACAACGATTCTGTAATATGTTTACAGTAGACTCAAAATTATTGTCGCATTCATATCCCAACAATCTTGCACCAACTGCAACATGAATATTGTCATCACGTGTAGCCACTTCTAAATACGTACCATCAGAACTTAAACTATTATTACGTATTAGCTCTGTATGCTTTACTTTAAATCGTGGAGCATCGCAAAAATTGATAATAGAACCATCAATAGTGTGTTCTATTTCCAACAAACCATTGTAATTTAATGGAATTACTCGAACCACAACTGCCATACGATTACGATGAGCGCGACTCACAAATCGCAATGTATCAATCTGCGTATCACGCCCTTTTTTATCACGCAACACAATATATTGTCGTAGACAAGCACGTTTCATATCGAGCCATCTACGATATTGTATAATTTCACAATCTTCAATACCTATACACTGCTTCTCAAGATATAAGCGAACGCCTAACCAATTAGGTAATGTTGCTAGCTCTTTCATAAAAGTTTCGGATTTATCAAATATGCCGTTTATATACACATAAGGAAGAGAAACACTAGTTCCTTCTTCATGAGCACCACGAATTCCTAAATAACCATTTGATAATGCAAACAAACTCTCATATTGTAAATTTTTTTCAGAGCAATATGAATCTTCTGTTATACACCAATCGCTATCAAACACGCTGAAAATATCAGAATTCATAAGCATAGAACAATCCCCCTTTTTTGCGAAAATATATACAATGACAAACACTGAAGAAATAGAAAAACTACTTTTACTTTATTGAACCACTAGTTCCCTCAACTATGTACTTCTGACCAGCTAAGAAAGCAATAACTGGAGGAATAATCATCACGACAGTAATACAAAGCATTGGAATAATTTGCGTTTGATGCACACCCTTGAATGATGCCAAGCCTAACGCAAGCGTGTACTTACTACGATCTTGCAAGAAAATCAAAGGTCCTAAATAATCGTTCCACACAGTGATAATATTCAACAAACCAATTAGAATGAGGCACGGACGCATGATTGGCATATATACTTTCCACCAAATCTGCAAGTCATTACAGCCATCAATGCGTGCAGCTTCTTCGTATTCTTTTGGTACTCCAAGAAGGAATTGCCGCAATAAGAAGATGTAATACGCTGACCCAAAGAATGCTGGTACAATCAACGGGAGCAATGTATTTATCCAACCAAACGCCTTAAATTCCATATACTGAGGAATCATTGTTACATCCCAAGGAATCATCATCGTACTTAGCAAAATGATAAAAAGAACATTCTTCCCTCGGAAATTGTAACGAGCAAATCCATACGCAACAAGTGAACAAGAAAGAATCTGACCAATTGTAGTAAATACCGTCACTATCATAGAATTCATGAAAAATGTTCCAAAAGGTTGAGAATTCCAAGCTGTGACGTAATTATCCCAGTGCCATTCTTTTGGAAAAAGTGTAGGTGGATATGCAATAGCTTCAGAAGATGTTTTTAATGTTGAAAACAACATATACCCAAATGGTGCAAAGAAATAAATTGCAACCATTACCAATAAGGCATACACAACCACCTTAGACTGGATAGACATTTTCATAGCACAACCTTCTTACGCCCAAATTTCTTTATATTTTTTGCTGCATTTCGACCCTCAGTCTCATAGAACACCCAAGCGCTGGACGAACGAAAAACTAACGCAGTTAATAACAGTACGATAATAAACATCACCCAAGCATTCGCGCTCGCATAACCTAATCTATGGAATTTAAAGGCATTTTCGTATGTCATCAAACCGTAAAAATAGGTTGATTTTAGAGGTCCGCCATTGGTTAAAAGCATCACTAAAGTTACCTGTTGGAAAGAGGTAATAATAGATGTAACCAAATTAAACAATAGAGTAGGTGTAATCATAGGCAATGTAACATTGAAGAATTGCCTAGTCATACCTGCACCATCAATAGCAGCCGCCTCATATAGTTCTATTGGAATATTTTTTATATCTGTATAAAAAATAAGCATCATACTACCAACACCAAGGGCACTAGCAATAATTACTGCTAACAATGCCCACTTTGGATCAACAAGCCATTGTGGACCTTTAATTCCTAAGAAAGATAGAAGATAGTTAAGAACACCATAATTTCCATTTAGTATCCACCCAAAAATTATAGAAACAGCAACTCCTGAGATAACACATGGAATATAAAACAATGTTCTAAAGAATCTTACTCCCTTCACAGGCATAGCAATAAGTACAGCAAGAAACAGAGCGATTATTAGATTTAATGGAACAAAAATCGCCGCATATTTAAGCGTAATGCACAACGCATTCCAGAATTGTACATCATTGAACAACATCTCACTATAGTTTCCTAGCCCACGAAAAACTGGAGATCCAGTTATTCCCCAATCAAAGAAACTAATAGCAAATGATAAAAGCAGCGGTCCTAATGTAAAAACCAAAAATCCAATAATCCAAGGAGCAATAAAAAGATAGGGCCAAATACGCCGAGACACTGACGCAGTCAGCCCCTGCGTCCTATTAGATATAACACTCATAATATGCTCTATTTCAACACTTCTGACAGAGCATCTTTAGGAGATACACTAGAGCTTGGATTATACATTTTTTCAAAAGCTAGAGAAAGCTGATCAGATTTTTTGCTCCAATCTTTAACAATGAAACTAGCTGGAGTAAATCCATCAGACAATTGCAACATATCATAGAATGGGCGGTAATGCGGCTTTTTATTCATACCTTCTGATTTCACAACACTTATTCTTACAGGTAATTCGGTTCCGATACGAGACTTATTTGCCTCATCATTTGTCCAGAACTTCATAAACTTCCATGCCAAATCCTTATGTTTGCTATTCTTTGACATAGCAACACCCGAAGAGCTTAAAATAGAAACAGGCTTTTTCTTCGCATGGTCAAATGACGGTATATTTACAATCCCATAATTAAGCCCATCTTTATCAAAAGTATTCAAAGCCCAAGCTCCATAAACGAACATAGCTACATTGCCAGATCTAAATTCATCAGTACCATTAGATTCGGTGGCAACTGCAATGCCTTCTTTGCCCATATCTTGGAAGAGCTTGAATGCTTCTAAAGCTTTATCAGAATTTACATTACCTTTCAAATTACCGTTTTTATCAGTATATTTTGCACCATTACTCCACAAATACATTTCAAAATCATAAGGATCAGGTTTCATTTGATATGCAAAACCCTTAACGCCAGTCTTTTTCAGAATCTTCTTCGAAGCAGAACGAACATCATCCCAAGTCCAATTATTTGTAGGTTCTTCAACTCCTGCTTTCTTAAAGATATCCTTATTGTAATACAATGCGTGAGTGGTGAATCCGACAGGAAGACCTAAAGTTTTGCCATCATAAGAGTTATAATTCCAAAGAGTTGGGTAGAAAGCATCTTTGTAAGACTTACCTTCTTTCTTAATGTATGAATCAAGAGGTTCGAGACCATTTGCGTACCCAGGATAATTCCACATATACATTACATCTGGCGCATCATGAGAACCCATTCCAGCACTAATTTTTGCGTCAAAGTCCTTACCATACGCTTCTAGCGTTACATGAACATCCTTATTTTCAGAATTAAACTTATCAACTAACTGCTGTTGACGATCAACATCTTCCGCTACATCCCATGTAGCAAATCGAAGTTGAACTTTACTATTATCAGCAGTTGAAGAACCGCATCCAGACAAAAGCATTGATGTTGACGCAATCAATGCACATGCAAATAAAATTGATGACTTTTTCATAGAAACTCCTTTGCTAAACACAGTGATTTATCAGCAAGGATTCGACGTATATTCGCCGATTAGCATCATTGCTTAATGTCATTCTAGCGAAAAAAATACATTTGTGCAATCGGTTGTCCTATGGCGTGTCGGCATCATACTTCTGGCAGATTATAATGATAATAATAGATTTTTATTTGTTGCACGCATTGAGGACATATGAACACATCCCGTAAAAAAGCAGTAACTCTTGCAGATGTTGCTGCAGCTGCAGGAGTGTCTCGCTCAACTGCATCACGCGCACTAAATCATTCTCCGCGTATAAGTAAAGGTACAACTGAGCGCATAGAAGCTCTTGCAACGACGATGGGATTTGTTCCAAACGCTCAAGGACGAGCACTTGCTTCTGGTAGAGCAGAAGCAATCGCAATACTAGTCACTGAACCACTTAATGAATTATTTACTGATCCAACTTATGGAGCATTTATCGGAGGGATCACTGCAAAATTAGCTCAGACTTCTTATCTACCGATGTTACTGCAAGCAAGCAGCGATGATGAACGCCAAAGAGTAAAACGACATTTGGAATGTAGGTCTTTTGACGCAGTCATTGATATATCTCCATACACTGATTCTTACTTGTTAGATATAATGAATAAACTTCATACCCCTGGAGTATTGTTAGGACAAATCACAAATGAACGCTATCAAGGTATGTTTTCTGTAGTATATTCTGACGATACAAAAGGAGCTAAATTAGCTGCTCAGACAATTGTAGATCGCGGAAGAAAGCATCCTGTAGCAATAGTAGGACCTCGCGATAATCCGGCTTCACAATACAGAATTAAAGGATACACTTCCGTCTTTGGAACTAAGTTAAGTCCAGATTCTATAATCTACACACAATGGGATGCAGCTGCTGGATTTGCCGCAATGATGCAAATCCTGAGCCAAAAGAAGCCAGTTGATGCAGTATTAGCTGGATCTGATCGCATAGCAGTAGGAGTTCTTGAGGCATTAAAACAATACAACCTACAAGTTCCTGACGATGTGTCAGTTATTGGTTTCGATGATCATAACCTTGCACAAACTACAACACCATCGCTTACTACGATACATCAGCCGCTCTATGAAGAAGGACAATTAGCTGCTGAGCTTGCTATGAAAATGATTGAAGGTCAAGAGCCAATAACATCCATTCTTCAAATGAAATTAGTAATAAGAGACTCAGTGTAATTACTCCACAACACACATTATTTTGTGAACAAATACACTACAAGGTAATCACGATTACCTAAGCCTATCTTTCCCGCATTTGTTCTCTTTTTAAGCAAATCTGACTACAAACACGGGCGCTAGACCTGCCTTCGCGCTTAAAGCGTAGCGCGCGAGCGATTTTCCCGAGATTGTTTACGTATTTGGCGATTTTGGAAACAATATCGGGCGAAAAGAAACAAACGCAGGCAAAAATACACAAACGCAAACAAAAAGGGCTTCTAGCCAATCGCTAGAAACCCTGCTTGCGGATGAAGCGAGATTTGAACTCGCGGAGGGTGTAACCCTCACACGCTTTCGAGGCGTGCTCCTTAGACCGCTCGGACATTCATCCATTTTGCGCAAACTGCAAAATGCAGAAAGAAACGCAACTTTTCAATTGTAAACCAACCCTAGAATATACACAAATTTGTGTTGAGAATTTTGCAAACAATCAATCAAGTTCTTCAAGAGTTCGACGAGCGCGAATCGCATTAGCCCTAACTTCAAGTTGATCTTTCGGAGGATATTCAACATATTCCAAAGTCAAACCATTAGCCGCAATAGGACCAGTAGATCCTTCTCGAATCGGATTTTCAATCTTATCCTTAAACCAGTCAACGGAACGCTTACCGCAACCAACTTGTACACAAGCCTGAACAAGAGAACGAACCATATTATGTGCAAACGCATCAGCAACAATAGTAAACTCAATCAAACCATGCTCAATAGGCGGAATATTGCCAGTTGATCTAGAAACAATATCCGAACCAACAGACGCGCAACCATCCAAACAAACGCGATTCCAAACCGCTTTTTTAACACAGCGAATCGTAGTTCCACCAGGATTTGGACGAGCAAAAGACCCAAAATCATGCAAACCAACAATCATCTGTGCTGCCTGATTCATAGAATTGACATCTAAATCGTAATCAATTTGCAACACAAAACCACGCATACGCGGATCCAAATTCTCGCGATTTGCCGCATCACTAATCCTATACAAGTATGTGCGATCAAGCGCAGAAAAACGAGCATCAAAACCGCTTGGCGCAATGCTTACACTGTGAATCGAAATATCTTTAGGCAAAACCCCACGAAGCCTATATTCTAAAGCTTTTACAGGCGTCAAATTTGTGTGACCAACACAATTTTGTAAAATATCATCTTCTACATCTAAATGACAAACCTGATAAGAAGCATGAACACCAGTATCCGTGCGCCCAGCAACTGTTAGTCGAAGCGGAAAACAAGAATCGCCATCATGTACACGCAAAACTTTATATAAAGCGTCTTCCAAAGTGCCTTGCACTGTTCTTAAATTCGGCTGCCTAGCCCAACCGTAAAAATCGCCGCCATCATACGCTAAATCCAAACGAAGACGCATTCAAAACCTTTCCAAACAGACTTACAAACAGACTTTCCGAACAGACTTCTACTAGTTTTTCTTATCTGAACCGCCAGCGAGCGCAAAAGCACTCATAACGCTACGAATCAACTCATATGTCTTTGAATCCATATGCGTTGCTATGCTCAATATTTTCGGCAAAAGCTCCGACCAATGCGCAGAAATCTCATCAAAAGTAGGATATCCTAAGCTAATTAAAGCGTTGTAAACACTATCGATTCTGCGTTTTCTTTCTTCGAAAGGCAAATTCAACATCCAATCATTAGCAGCTTTAGAAACGGCCAGAGCGCGCGGAGTTACACAATCGCAGTAGTCAAAATCACCATCTTTAACCTGCCAATACATGCCAAAATGTTGCATTAATCCAATCGACTCAGCAAGCGTAACCTTATACGGTACGCCAGTATCCATGATCAATCCGATAAAAGCAGATTGTGGAACGACTTTTTCAATCCTGGAAACAACGCGAGAAAAAACCTTTGGATCAACAACATCCGAGCCAAAACTAGGGCCGTCCATTGAGTAGATTTTATTAATATGATTCCCAAGGCTTCGATCTTGCGCGTCTAATCGCATTGCCGCGTATGCAGCCATATTCCCGCCTTTTGAATGACCCACAACAAATATTTTAGGATTATCACTTAAATCGCAATCATCGCTATTTTCTAGATTGCTATTCTTATTATCGCTATTTTCTAGATCGACCTTATCCAGATCGATATTCTTAAAATCACTCTTCTTATTAAACAAATTCGCAAAATAATCGGCAACACTGCTAAAAATCCCACGAATACCGCCACTTTTGCAAGAATCTTTACACGCACGCCTAGATATAGAGAGCAAATATTCTGCAGCAGACTCTTGTGCGGGAACTGGGCAGCGAAAAGCCATATTAAAATCTTCCTTCCACCCAACAAGAGTGTTATCAGTCCCCCTGAAAGCAACAACAAAACATCTATAGCCAACACAATCAGTCAAATCAAAAGTAACTGCAGCAAACTGCTGTTCACACGAATCATCAACCTTCGACTCGTCAAAACGCTCAAGAACCTCGCCGACTCGCATTCCCCTATATCGCGGACTAGCTGCAACAGCGAGAAGAAGACTCTTACGAAAATCATCAACTTTAGCTGAACCAGAGCTAAACATTGAAGAAAAATCCTCACCGCGAAGCAATTCGCTTAAAGGAACGGTTGCTAGTGCGTTAGAATCGTCATTATACTTTGGAATCGATTCAGGCATGCAAACATACGCCAACTCGCATAAAATAAGCGAATCTACGGCGTTGAATTTTCTATCTTTAAAGTTAGTAAAATCGTTATTCACTAAATCGAGAATATTCGTCATATTTCAATAATAATTGATACCAGATATAGAAAAGATATATCAGATATAGAAAAACGGGCTGGAGATAAAACTCCAACCCGTTCAATAAATCTAAAACACGACGACTACTCGTCGAAAGATTTACTTACCGATGCATCAAGATGCTAATCTAAACTACTCGGCTGCTTCTTCTTTAGCAGCAACTTTAGCAGCAGACTCAGCTTCCTTAACGACAGCCTTCTTTGGGCTTACTGGCTCAACAACAAGCTCAATAATAGCTTGTGGAGCAGTATCACCACGACGAGGAGCCATCTTAACGATGCGGGTATAGCCACCTTCACGCTGCTTCATCTGCTCAGCAATTTGAGTGAAAAGCATGTGAACAACGGACTTATTGCGGATCACGCGCAACACACGGCGGCGCGAATGCAAGTCGCCACGCTTAGCGAATGTTATCAAACGCTCAGCAAGTGGACGAAGACGCTTTGCCTTTGGCAAAGTAGTCACAATACGACCGTGCTGGAAGAGGCTAGTAGCCATGTTGGCCAGCATCAGGCGCTCATGCGCTGGGCTAGAAGCCAAACGAGGCCCTTGTTTCGGTGTAGGCATTATTACTCCTTATTGTCGCAGAATTCAGGTGGGCAAAAACCCGAACATCCAAAAACCACGACGATTGGCGGTGGACTGTTTACTCGTCTTCTGGCGAGAAGAACGTGCCACCTTCGAGATTATTGGCGTCAAAGCCAAGCGGCGAGGCCTTAAGAGACAATCCCATAGACTGCAATTTCTCTTTAACCTCATCGATGGATTTCATGCCGAAATTACGAATATCGAGCAAATCCTGCTCAGTGTGTACTACCAGCTCACCAACAGTGTGGATTCCCTCACGCTTCAAGCAGTTGTAGCTGCGCTGCGTAAGATTCAAATCCTCAATCGGAGTAGCCATCTGAGAATCAACTTCTCCCATGACTGGAGCTGGACCAACTTCAACACCTTCTGCATCGACGTTAAGCTCACGGCAAAGACCGAAAAGCTCAACCAAAGTCGAACCAGCAGATGCAACTGCATCTCGTGGTGTAATAGCTGGCTTAGTTTCCACATCCAGGATGAGCTTATCGAAGTCCGTGCGCTGTTCCACGCGGGTAGCTTCGACCTTATAGCTCACCTTCAAAACTGGTGAGTAGATCGAATCCACTGGAATGCGACCGATTTCGCTGTTTTCCTGCTTATTCATCTGAGCAGGTACATAGCCACGACCGCGCTCCACGGTGAACTCAATTTCAAGCTCACCATCTTCAGCAAGTGTAGCGATATGCATCTCTGGATTGGCAATAGTGACGCCAGCAGGAGGAGTAATATCTCCAGCTGTTGCTTCACCCTTGCCGCTCTTGCGAAGATACATCACTACTGGCTCGTCATACTCACTTGTAAGTACGATACCCTTAATGTTCAGCAGGATTTCAGTGACATCCTCTTCAACACCTGGCAGAGTCGTGAACTCATGGAGAGCACCAGAAATGCGTACCGAAGTTACGGCAGCACCTGGAATGGAGCTCAATAGGGTACGACGCAGCGAATTGCCGAGCGTGTATCCGAAACCTGGTTCCAACGGCTCAATAGTAAAGCGAGAACGCTGGGGATTCAGTGATTCCTCGGTAAGTGTTGGACGCTGTGCGATAAGCACTTTTGTATCCTTTCAGCTTCTGGTCGGTGGTGCACTCGCCGCCCATAAGCGGGTTGGATGGATGGATTCGTAAGAGTGCTCAGACGCGGCGACGCTTTGGTGGGCGAACGCCGTTATGCGCTTGTGGGGTGACGTCGGTAATAGAACCGACTTCAAGACCCGCGGACTGAAGGGAACGGATAGCGGTTTCACGACCGGAACCTGGACCCTTAACAAACACGTCGACCTTCTTCAGGCCATGTTCCATTGCCTTACGAGCAGCAGACTCAGCAGCCATACCTGCAGCGTAAGGAGTCGACTTGCGGGAACCCTTAAAGCCGACATCGCCACCGGAAGCCCAAGAAAGGACTGCGCCCGATGGATCGGTGATGGAAATAATCGTGTTATTGAATGTTGATTTAATATGCGCCTGCCCAACCGGTACCGACTTGCGGTCCCGGCGACGCGGCTTGCGCGAGGCTTGCTTTGCAGCTGCCATTGACCCTCGTTTCCTAATGACGAATTAGTTGGTATATCTAGGCGATGAGAATTAACTCGTGGCCTAGAGCCGACCACCGACTACTATCTGGTGGCCTTCTTCTTCCCGGCGACAGTACGCTTCGGACCCTTACGAGTACGAGCATTAGTCTTAGTACGCTGACCACGCACAGGAAGACCCTTGCGATGACGCTGGCCTTGATAGCAGTTGATCTGAATCTTACGACGAATGTCTGCATCGATTTCACGACGCAAATCGCCTTCAATCTTATAATTAGCTTCAAGATAATCACGCAAAGTGATTAACTGTTCATCCGTAAGATCCTTGACGCGGGTATCCGGATTAACACCGGTCGCGGCAAGCGTTTCCTTAGCGCGAGTACGGCCTACACCAAAAATGTAGGTGAGGGCAATCTCAATGCGCTTCTCATTGGGAATATCTACTCCGGCAAGACGTGCCATTGTAATTCCTTTACTATTACGCAGGTCGTGCACCAAGTCTCCCGCAATCATGCGGCCTGGGCCTGCGCACCCAGGGTTCAGCTTTAGCTGCGACTTAGCGCCTTATCCTTTATCTTCGCGGTGGGGATCCACTCAGCCCTGACGCTGCTTATGACGTGGGTTGATGCAAATCACCATGACGCGACCGTGACGGCGGATCACGCGGCAATTTTCGCAGATCCTCTTCACGCTAGGGCTGACCTTCATGGTTTTCCTTTGCTTGTACCTTTACTTATAGCGGTACGTAATACGACCACGGTTCAAATCATAAGGGCTCATCTCCAGCACAACACGATCTTGAGGAAGAATACGAATATAATTCTTACGCATCTTTCCAGAAATCGTAGCCAGTACAATGTGCTCGTTCTCAAGCTGAACGCGAAACATCGCGTTTGGCAGTGCTTCAACTACCGTGCCTTCGACTTCAATCACACCGTCTTTTGCCATGAGCCTCGTTCCGTTCCTTGGACGTACTACTTTACGTATCCGAAGACACGCCAATCTTCTATGATACAGTAAATGCGCCCAATACAACACTCGGCGTGTCGCAAAAGGCGCATTATAAATACGAGAAAATCTAAATTTTAAATAAATCTCATACCAAAGACTCAACTATGCGATTGTTGATTTCAGCAATATCGCCAACACCATCAACCTCAACAAGCTGACCACGGCTTTCATAAATATCAAGAAGAGGAGCAGTTTCCTTCTCGTAAGTTTCCAAACGAGTAGCAATTACCTCAGGAGTATCATCTGAACGACCCTGCTCAATTGCGCGCTTCTTCATACGCTCAAGCAAAACCTCACGCTCCGCTTCAAGAGCAACAACGTGATCCAAAGGAGTACCAAGCTCCTCAAGCATAAGATCCAAAGCCTTAACCTGAGACGCATTACGTGGATATCCATCAAGAATCCAGCCATTCTTAGCATCATCCTGAGCAAGACGATCCTTAACAATGCTATTTGTCAATTCATCTGGAACAAGCTCACCCTTATCAAGATAACCCTGAACCTTCTTACCAAGCTCCGTTTGATTCTTCAAGTTGTAACGGAAAATATCGCCAGTAGAAATAGCAGGAATCCCATAATGCTCTGCAAGCAAAGCAGCCTGAGTGCCCTTACCAACGCCTTGTGGTCCCATAATTAGCAATCGCATATTAATCTCCTTGTTTCTTTATGCTCCATCGCAAATCTTAACAACAAAACCTATCTAGTAATACTATTTAGCAACTTGCTTACTATCGTTATGATCAAACAAGAATCCAGCATATTGGAACTGCTCGGTCTGAGCCTTGGCTTGACGCAAAGTATCCAAACCAACACCTGCGATAATAAGAATCGTAGTACCACCAAATGGAAGCTTCATATTAAGGTGCAAAGACATAATCAAAACTGTTGGAATCAACGCTACGAATAGCAAATAGACAGCACCAACAGTGTTTAATCTATTCATGACATAGCTAAGATAGCGACTTGTAGCACTACCAGCACGAATACCTGGAATAAAACCGCCGTATTCCTTCATGTTATCTGCAGTTTCATCTGGATTAAAAGTAATCTCAGTGTAGAAGAAGCAGAAGAACACAATCATAACTGTGTACAAGGCTATGTACCACACAGAAGTAGAGTTTGCTAAATTGGCATTAATCCAACGCACCCAATCCTTACGACTATCACCAAACTGAGCAAGAAGAGTTGGAATAGCAAGAATCGAGGATGCAAAAATTGGTGGGATAACACCACTCATATTGACCTTAAGAGGTAAGTATGTGGAAGAACCGCCATACATCTTACGACCAATCATTCGGCGCGTATACTGTACAGGAATTCTACGCTGAGCAAGCTCCACGAAATCAACAAAAATAAGAATTACAAGCAGAACGCCACCGACAATAGAGAACTTGGTCCAATCGCCATTAGTACCATTGGTTCCCCAACCAATTTCCCACAGCTTTGGAAGGAAGCCAGAGCAGATAGACATGAAGATTAACACTGACATGCCCTGACCAATACCCTTATCCGTAATAAGTTCTGCCATCCACATGATCAAACCAGTGCCACCAGTCATAATCAAAACCATAACCAGTAAGCTCCACATAGAGCCATCTGGAATAACCTGACCACACTGATAATTAAATAGTGCACCAGAACGTGCAGTAACCAAAATGGTTGTGGACTGTAAAATTGCCAAGCCAATAGTCAAATAACGAGTGTACTGAGTAAGCTTTGTTTCTCCAGACTGACCTTCCTTGTGAAGAGCCTCAAAACGAGGAATCACAACCCTAAGCAGCTGAATAACAATAGACGCCGTAATATAAGGCATAACGCCCAATGCAAAAATAGACAGCTGCAAAAGCGAACCACCAGAGAACAGGTTCACCAAACCAATAAAGTTTTCACTAGAAGAGGCAAGCTTAGCTGTGCAAGCACGTATAACTTTGTAATCAACGCCAGGAATTGGAATAAAGGAACCAATTCTGTAGATGATAATCATTGCGAAGACGAAGAGGATCTTATTCCTCAACTCCTTCGTCCTGAAGGCCTGGATTAACGTTTTCACCTGGGTCTTCCTCCCTTTTTTGCGCTACGATCTAGGCGCAACAGTAAAAAAACAAACTCTGAGGCAATAGTTTATATCACGGTGCATACCGATACAGTCATTCCGTGAGTTTAGACAATAAAAAATAATCCCTCCAGCCAAAACTAGAGGGATTATTAAACAGTCAAATCACTGCGTTAATTAGCATTATCAGCTGAGTACATTACTCTTCGCTAACAGAGCCACCAGCAGCTTCAATCTTGGCCTTAGCAGATGCAGAAGCTTTAACTCCCTTAAGAGTCAAAGCAACCTTAAGATCGCCATCACCCAAAACCTTAACTGGGTAACCATCACGCACAGCGCCCTTAACTACCAAATCAGCAACAGTAACTTCGCCACCATTTGGGAAGAGCTCTTCGAGGGCTGCAACATTAACAACCTGGAACTCTTTCTTGAATGGGCTCTTAAAGCCACGAAGCTTAGGCAAACGCATGTAAAGTGGAAGCTGGCCGCCTTCAAAGCCTGGACGAACTTGGTAACGCTTCTTCGTACCCTTATCGCCACGACCCGAAGTCTTACCCTTAGAGCCTTCACCACGACCCACGCGAATGCGATCCTTCTTAGCTCCTGGAGCTGGACGCAACGTGTGCATGTGCAACATTGGTTCTTCATTAGCCATAATCAGTCAACCTCCTCAACGCTCAGCAAGTGGCGAACGGCCATAACCAAGCCACGATTGACTGGATTGTCCTCGCGAACAACGCTCTGGCCAATCTTGTGAAGACCGAGAGTTTGAACGTTCGCGCGCTGACGCTCGGTGGAATGAACCAAACCGTGCACCAGAGTGATCTTCAAGTTAGCCATCACTCACCATCCTTTGCTTGGGCAGCCTTAGCAGCCTGAGCTTCTTCACGAGCCTTGCGAGCTTCGGCAATGCCTGCAGCGCGCTCACGAAGCAATGCGTCTGGTGCAACTTCCTCGAGGGAAAGTCCACGACGAGCGCAAATCTCCTCTGGCTCTTCAAGCTTCTTCAAAGCATCCACAGTAGCGCGAACCACGTTAACAGCGGTTGCAGAGCCCATGGACTTGGTGAGGATATCGGTAATGCCAGCGCACTCCATAACAGCACGCACAGCGCCACCAGCAATTACACCAGTACCTGGAGCAGCTGGACGAAGCAAAACTGTGCCAGCAGCATCGTGACCCAACACAGGGTGGGTTACGGTACCACGAATACGTGGAACAGTGAACATATGCTTCTTAGCATCAAGCTGACCCTTAGCGATAGCTGCTGGAACTTCGCGAGACTTACCGTAGCCAACACCAACAGTGCCCTTACCGTCGCCAACAACAACAAGTGCTGCAAAGCTAAAGGTACGACCACCCTTGTGAGTCTTGGAAACACGGTTAATAGTAACTACGCGATCCAGAAGCTCTTCGCCGCGGTTTTCTTCACGACGGTTACGACGCTCTCCGCGCTTACCTTCGCCCTTAGAGCGACGGGAACGGCGATCGTCAGTACGCTCCTCGGCGGATGCCTGAGTGTTCTGAGTTTCTTCAGCCACTTGGGTTTCCTTTTCGTTATCGCTCACAGTGCTAGACCTCCCTGACGGGCGCCTTCAGCTACTGCTGCGACGCGACCATGATACTTATTACCGCCACGATCGAAGATTACAGCGGTAATACCCGCTTCCTTCGCCTTGGCAGCGATTAACTCGCCAACCTTGGTAGCAGCTTCAGTCTTCGTACCAGTAAAACCAGCGAAGTCAGAAGTCAAGGTGGAAGCGCTTACAAGGGTAAGACCCTTAGTGTCATCCACAATCTGAGCAACCATGTGACGGTTAGAACGAGAAACTACCAAACGTGGGCGCTCTGGAGTGCCAGAAATGCGCTTACGAAGACGGGCGTGACGACGCAAACGCGCGACTTTGGTACCCTTACCGAAAATCTTAACGCTCATATCACTTACCAGCCTTTCCAGCCTTGCGCAAAATACGCTCATCGCTGTACTTAATGCCCTTACCCTTATAAGGTTCTGGAGCACGCAGCTTGCGAATGTTAGCGGCAGCCTGACCAACGGCCTGCTTGTCAGTACCCTTGACGATTACCTGATTTGCGTTTGGCAATTCAAACTCAATACCCTCAGGTGGCTGAACGGTAATAGTGTGAGAATATCCGAGTGAGAACTCAATGCCCTTACCCTTCATCACAGCACGATAACCAGTTCCAACAATGTCCAAAGTCTTGGTGTAGCCTTCATGCACACCCTTAACCATGGACGCTACGATTGCACGAGCCAAACCGTGCTTTGCACGAGTTGGACGCAAATCATCAGCTGGGGTTAAAACGATCTTGCCATCAGCAACTTCAGCGGTAATACCTTCTGGAATTACATAGGAATCAGAACCCTTAGCGCCCTTAGCACTAAAGGACTGACCTTCAATCTTTACTTCCACGCCTGCAGGAATGTCGACGGGGAGCTTACCAATATGCGATGCCATTTTCAGCTCTCCTTTCTCACCATACGTAGGCGACGATTTCGCCGCCAATGCCTCTGTCGAGGCATTCCTTCTGAGTCAACAATCCCGAGCTGGTCGAGATAATAGCGATACCGAGACCACCAAGAGGCATAGGCAAAGAATCAGACTTTGCGTAACGACGCAAGCCTGGCTTAGAAATGCGCTTGATGCCCTGGATGGAACGCTGACCATTGGAGCCATACTTTAATGTGACTTCCAAAGTCTGTCCAACCTTGGCTTCCTTAGCAGCAAAGTCTTTAATATAGCCTTCACGCTTCAGAATCTCGGCGATATTCGCCTTGAACTTGGAGTACGGCATTTCCACGGTATCGTGCTTTGCCGCGCTCGCATTACGCAGACGTGTCAACATGTCTGCGATAGGATCTGTCATTGTCATGTTGGGCTAACGCCCTTTCTCGCCGTGGTTTCCACCGCCTGTTTTAGTTATTCTTAAAGCAGTGGACCTTCAGCGTCGATATTTACCAACTGGACTTCGTAACACCCGGCAACTCACCGCGATGTGCCTTTTCACGAAGGCATACACGGCACAGACCGAACTTGCGATACACGGAGTGAGGACGACCACAAACCTGGCAACGCGTATAAGCGCGCACCTTGAACTTCGGCTTAGCGGCCGCCTTGTTTTTCAGAGCGGTTTTTGCCATATCAGTTCTCCTTGAATGGGAAACCGAGGTGCTTAAGTAGCGACTTCGCTTCCACATCGTCCTTGGTGGTGGTCACCACGGTGATGTCCATACCACGCTGATGATCAATCGAATCAGGATCAATCTCGTGGAACATTGACTGCTCCGTAAGACCAAAGTTATAGTTACCCTGACCGTCGAACTGGTTGCCATTAATACCACGGAAATCGCGGATACGTGGCAAAGCCAGAGTGAGCAAACGATCCAAGAATTCCCACATACGATCACCACGAAGAGTTACGTAAGCGCCAATAGCCTGACCTTCGCGCAAATGGAACTGCGCAACAGACTTCTTAGCCTTAGTAACCTTTGGCTTCTGACCAGTGATCAAAGTGAGATCCTTAATCGCACCTTCGATAAGCTTGGAATCGCGAGCTGCAGCGCCAACGCCCATAGAGACGACGACCTTCTGCAAACGAGCCACCTGCATAGGATTAGTGTGGCCAAATTCCTTTTCCAAAGCTGGAACGATTTGATCATTGTATTGCTGCTTTAAGCGCGGAGTTGCCGGCGCCTCAACTGTAGTATCGGTCATGCCAGCTCCTTTCCGGACTTCTTAGCTACACGCACGCGCACGGTCTTTACTTTGCCGTCGCGAGCTTCTTGCTTAACAATCACGCCCACGCGGGTTGGTTGCTTGGTCTCTGGGTCAATCACCATAACGTTAGAACGGTGAATTGGAGCCTCAACAGAGACGATGCCTGCCTGCTGACCCTGCTGGGTAGCACGCACATGCTTCTTAACAACCTGAACACCCTCGACGATCAAACGGTCTTCGGCGAGTACACGAAGTACTTTGCCTTCCTTACCGCGATCCTTGCCGCGGATAACCTTTACCTGGTCGCCGGACTTAATCTTGGCTACCATCTCAGATCACCTCCGGGGCGAGGGACACAATCTTCATGAAGCGCTTATCACGCAATTCACGACCGACTGGTCCAAAGATACGAGTGCCCTTTGGTTCACGGCCAGAGCCGAGAATAACAGCGGCGTTCTCGTCGAACTTAATATAGGAACCATCAACACGACGATGTTCCTTGACAGTACGGACGACGACAGCTTTAACTACGTCGCCTTTCTTGACCGACCCGCCAGGAATAGCATCCTTAACGGAGGCGACGATGATGTCGCCGATGCCGGCATAGCGTCGCTTCGATCCACCGAGCACGCGGATGGCAAGCAATTCCTTAGCACCCGTGTTGTCGGCGACATGAAGCCGCGTTTCCTGCTGAATCATTGATTCTCCTTAGTCGAGCTGGTTCTCCCCGCTCACCCGTACCTACTAGACAACAGGCACAGGTGAAGCGCGGAGCCTTGCTGAACTTGTTTACTTGGCGCGCTCGATAATCGAGTCGAGACGCCAACGCTTGGTCTTGCTCAAAGGCCGAGTTTCCATGATACTCACGAGATCGCCAATATGCGCCTCATTGTGTTCATCATGTGCCTTGACCTTGCGTGTGGAGCGGACGACTTTACCGTAAAGTGGGTGTGTCGAACGCTGCTCCAGCTCCACGGCAATTGTCTTGTCCATGGCCTCGGACACGACGTAGCCGCGACGAACCTTGCGGAAGTTGCGCTCTTGGTTCTCAGCCATGCTTACTTCTCCTTGACCTCAGTGGCGCCAGGCTCTTGGCTGATGCCGAGTTCACGCTCACGCAGGATAGTATACATCCTGGCTATGTCGTGCTTGACCGCCTTGAGGCGAGCGCTGTTTTCGAGTTGACCAGTTGCTGCCTGGAAGCGCAAGTTAAAAAGCTCTTCCTTGGACTTCTTTAAGAAGCCTTCGATTTCAGCATTAGTCTTCTCGTTTAAATTCTTGATGGTGTAGTCTGCAGTTCCGACTGGCATCAGATGTCACCGCCTTCACGCGCAATAACACGGCATTTCATTGGGAGCTTGTCGATAGCGCGGCGCAAAGCCTCGCGAGCGACGTCCTCAGAAACACCACCGATCTCGAACATTACACGACCTGGATGGATGTTAGCAATCCAGAATTCTGGAGCGCCTTTACCGGAACCCATTCGTGCACCAAGCGGGTGCTTGGTTAATGGACGATCAGGGAAAACCGTAATCCACACGCGACCACCACGCTTAATATAGCGGGTCATTGCGATACGGGCTGCCTCGATCTGACGGTTAGTGATGTACGCCGGAGCCAGCGCCTGAATACCGAAATCGCCGAAAGCGATAGCGGTTCCACCCTTAGACATGCCGCTACGGGTAGGACGGTGCTGCTTGCGATATTTAGTCCTTTTTGGGATAAGCATCTGCTCACTCCTTCGTTTCCGTTGCGGCAGGAGCTTCAGCTGGCTTCTCAGCCTGTGCTTCGGCAGCCTTCTGCTGGTTGGCAGAGCGTGCGCCACGACGTGGACGACGATCGCCACGGCGACCTTCACGCTTACCCTGCTGGGCCTGCTGCTCTTCGAACTCACGCTCGGTCATATCACCCTTATAAATCCATACCTTTACGCCGATACGGCCGTAGGTAGTCTTAGCTTCAAAGAAGCCGTAATCAATAAGGGCACGCAGGGTCTGCAGTGGAACGCGACCCTCACGATAGAACTCAGAACGGCTCATTTCGGCGCCACCAAGACGACCAGAGAGCTTAATACGGATACCCTTTGCACCTGCGCGCATTGCATCCTGCTGTGCTTTACGCATAGCGCGACGGAATGTAACGCGATTGGTTAACTGTTCCGCAATTCCCTGAGCAACCAATTGAGCGTCAAGTGCAGCATTCTTCACTTCGAAAATGTTGAGCTGTACTTGCTTACCAGTGAGCTTCTCAAGCTTTGCACGAACACGCTCGGCTTCTGCGCCACGACGACCGATAATAATACCTGGACGAGCGGTGTGAATATCAACACGAACGCGGTCACGAGTACGCTCGATAACGATGCGGGACACGCCTGCACGTTCGAGGTCATGGCTCATTTCCTTGCGAATCTTGTCATCCTCAAGGACGAAGTCACGGTAACGCTCGCCGGCTTTAGTAGAATCAGAGAACCACCTAGAGCGATGATTCTCGGTAATGCCCAGGCGATAGCCGAAAGGATTGATCTTCTGACCCATCTTTAGCGATCCCCTTCCTTAAGCGAGACGATAACAGTGATATGGCTTGTGCGCTTGTTAATGCGCGCAGCGCGACCTTGTGCACGAGCGCGGAAACGCTTAAGCGTTACACCCTCATCCACATAGGTTTCCTTGATGACCAAGTCTTGCTCACGGAATGGTTCTCCAGCCTTTTCAGCCTTAACGCGAGCGTTAGCGATCGCGCTTTCAAGAACCTTACGCACTGGTAAAGATGCGTCCTGAGGAGCAAACTTCAAAATGGTAATAGCTTCGCTTGCACGCTTGCCTCGGATGAGGTCGACCATGCGGCGAGCCTTGCGCGGCGTCACACGTACGTGACGAGCGATTGCTTTAGCTTCCATGTGTCCTAACTCTCCTTTAGCGGCGTGCTTTCTTGTCGTCCTTCACATGACCCTTGAAGGTCTTGGTTGGGGCGAATTCACCGAGCTTATGACCAACCATTGCTTCGGTAACGAATACCGGCACATGCTTGCGGCCATCGTGTACGGCAAAGGTGTGTCCAATGAAATCAGGAGTGATCATCGAACGACGCGACCACGTCTTGATGACGTTATGCGTGCCCTTGTCGTTTTGTTCGTCGACTTTCTTCTGTAAGTGGGCGTCGACGAAAGGGCCCTTCTTGATGCTACGAGTCATCTGTTCGACACTCCCTTACTTGCGGTTCTTACCATTCGGACGACGACGAACAATCATCTTGTTCGAAGCCTTCTTCGGACGGCGTGTACGAACCTCGCCCTTGCCCCATGGAGAAACAGGTGGTTTACCACCACGGGTACGACCACCATGAGGGTGATCAACAGGGTTCATAGATTCGCCTCGGGTGATTGGCCTGCGACCAAGCCAACGAGCACGACCTGCCTTACCAAGCTCGATATTAGCGTGGTCAGAGTTGCCAACCTCGCCGATTGTAGCGCGGCAACGAGCGTCCACGTTACGAATTTCGCCGGATGGCATACGCAACTGAGCGTAAGCGCCATCCTTAGCTACGAGCTGAACGGCAGCACCTGCGGAGCGTGCAATCTTTGCGCCACCAAGTGGACGAAGCTCGATTGCGTGCACCACGGTACCAGTTGGGATGTTCTTAAGAGGCAAGTTGTTGCCTGGCTTAATATCAGCCTGGGCGCCAGTCTCAATAACATCTCCCTGGGAAATGCCTTCAGGAGCGATAATGTAGCGCTTCTCACCATCTGCATAATGCAACAATGCGATGCGAGCGGAACGATTAGGGTCATACTCAATATGAGCAACCTTTGCTGGCACGCCATCCTTGTCCCAACGCTTAAAATCGATGAGACGATACTGACGCTTATGTCCGCCGCCGCGATGGCGGGAAGTCATGCGACCGTAAGAGTTACGACCGCCAGTTTTGCTGAGTTTGCGTACCAACGACTTTTCAGGAGTGGAACGCGTAATCTCGGAGAAGTCCGAAACGGATGCGTTACGACGTCCTGCAGTCGTAGGCTTATAAACGCGGATAGCCATAATGTAGTATTCCTTTACTTTTCTCGGCTAGCCTTCAGTTACCAAAGATATCGATTGTCTGGCCCTGTGCCACGGTGACAATAGCACGCTTCTGATTCACACGACGACCGAAGCCGGTGCGAGAGCGCTTAAGCTTGCCAGCGCGATTCAAGGTGTTAACATTCGTTACCTTGACTTTGAAGATTTCTTCGATAGCCTGCTTGATCTGAACCTTGTTAGCATTTGGAGCTACCACGAAGGTGTACTGACCACGATCGGAAGCTGCATAGCTTTTTTCAGAAACAACTGGCTTTAAAATGATGTCATGTGCTGGGTTATGGACTGCGACCATTTAAATCAGGCCTCCTTAACTTCAGGCTCGGTCTTAGCTGCAACGAAGGCTTCGAAACCTTCCTTGGAGAAGACTACGTACTGAGCGGTGATGACATCGTAGGTGTTGAGCTGATCAGCGAAGATCACATGCACCGTTGGAATGTTACGAACAGACATCCACTCATTGATGTTTTCACGAGAGAGAACAACAGTGGTGAACTGATCCTTAGTTACTGGTGTAAGTGCTGCAACTGCTGCTTTGGTGGATGGAACATCCTTAATACCAAAGTCCACAACTGCAATGCGACCAGCATTTGCACGATCCGAAAGAGCATAACGAAGAGCAGCTGCCTTCATCTTCTTTGGAGTACGCTGATCATACTTGCGAGGAACTGGACCATGTACAACGCCACCATGCACCCACTGTGGAGCACGAATGGAGCCTTGACGAGCACGTCCAGTGCCCTTCTGCTTCCATGGCTTCTTACCGCCGCCAGATACATTAGCGCGATTCTTAACCGCGTGAGTACCCTGTCGAGCAGCAGCAAGCTGAGCAATAACGACCTGATGAACCAATGGACCGTGAGCCAAAACGTCTTCGTTGGAGATGCCGAAAATCTCAGCAGGAGCTTCAACAGTTCCGTTTGCATTGCCCTTGGTGTCAGTTACGTTCAGAGTTACGTTTGCCATTTAAATCAGGCTCCCTTCACTGCCGAACGGACGAGAACGATAGCACCTTTAGGTCCTGGAATAGCACCCTTAATAGCTAAAATACCGTTCTCAACATCCGAAGAAACGATTGTGAGGTTGAGCGCAGTAGAAGTCACATGACCCATGCGACCAGCCATACGCTTGCCCTTCAAAATGCGGCTTGGAGTTGCACATGCGCCCACAGAACCTGGACGACGTTCATTCTTGTGCGAGCCGTGAGTACGACGGTAAGACTTGAAGCCCCAACGCTTGATTGTGCCAGCAAAGCCTTTACCCTTTGTAGTACCCGTTACGTCGACTTCGGCACCTTCAGCAAATACTTCAGCGGTCAATTCTTGACCTGGCTTGTAATCTGCTGCATTTTCAGTGCGCACCTCAGCGAGGTGACGACGAGGAGTCACGCCAGCCTTTGCAAAGTGACCAGCCAATGGCTTGGTAACCTTGGTAGGATCAATCTGGCCATAACCGAGCTGTACGGCGCAATAACCGTCAGTTTCTTCGGTCTTAACAGCGGTAACTACGTTAGTAGCAACCTCAACCAGAGTTACGGGGACAAAAAGGCCGTTTTCATCCCAAACCTGGCTCATGCCCAGCTTACGGCCGAGCAAAGCAGTGCGATTCTTATTTTGCGACATTATTTACCCCCCTTCCTACAGCTTAATCTCGATATTTACATCCGCAGGCAGGTCAATGTGCATCAAAGAATCCACAGCCTTTGGCGTTGGATCAACGATGTCAATGAGGCGCTTATGAGTGCGCATCTCGAAATGCTCGCGAGAATCCTTATATTTGTGAGGAGAACGGATAACAACAAACACGTTCTTCTCGGTCGGCAGAGGAACCGGACCCACTACTGTGGCGCCCGCGTTCGTCACCGTCTCGACGATTTTCTTCGCCGATTGGTCGATGACCTCATGGTCATAGGACTTAAGCCTGATGCGGATTTTCTGTCCCGCCATTGCCGTCCGCCCTTTCTAGCGATTCGTTTACTGTTTACCAACCTGTATCAAAGGGCACCGGGAGAATAGACACTAAAGGTCATTCCACATCAGTGCGCAGCCTACAAAAATCAACAAAAATTGCGATTTCTGTTTCTGCGCTCGCTTTTTTGAATTACAATATGCGAGCCTTAAAAACAGGCAACTAAGTAATTAAACCATCAACCTTGGATTAACAAAAATCGGGCGTGTCGGCTATTTTCCAACGAAAAATGGCAGAAACTACAGCTAGTGCAGCCTCTGCCATTTGCAACTAAATATACAATAATTATTCAATAATTATCTAAATAGTCACCTAGATAATCACTTAGATTCGCGCTCCAAACGCATACGATGTCCTTCTTCTTGGGAAACACCATAATACGCTGCAATCGCAATATCCTTCATATCTTCGATTTGAGGAATACGAGGATTTGCAGGAGCGCACTGATCTTCGTAAGCACGCATGCCAATCTGATCCAACAAAGACCAATAGTATTCTTCATCCACACCGCATGCCTTAAACGAAGCATCCATACTAAGAAGATTATCTCGATAATTTTCAACAGCGCGAGCCAAATTCTCAACGCCCTCTTGAGGAGTTTTACCAGGATCTATGCCAAGATTCTTTGCAATCTGCTGGTATCGCTCTGGAGCGATGTAGCGATTGTACTTTGGCCAGCTTGTAGGCTCTTGTGGAATTTGACCATTGTAGCGAATCACATAAGGCAGCAAAATTGCATTCGTGTGGCCGTGCGCAACATGGCACAAAGCTCCGATTGTATGCGCCATTGCGTGGCACATACCAAGGAACGCCGAACCAAACGCCATTCCAGCCATAGTAGCCGCATTATGCATTTTTTCTTGAGCTTGAATCTTGCGCTCCGAATCATTGGAATTCACAGAATCGTTAAGATTATCCCAAATCAACTTTGCTGCATGCAATGCCATTGCGTCCGTAAAGTCGTTAGCATAAACAGAAGCAAAAGCTTCCATAGAGTGCGTCAAAGCGTCAAAACCAGAATCGCAAGCCAAGCGACGAGGCTGTGTGCGTGCCAAAACTGGATCCACGATTGCCACCGAAGGTGTAATTGCGTAGTCCGTAATCGGGTACTTGTATCCAGTCTTATGGTCTGTAATAACTGCAAACGGAGTAACTTCCGATCCTGTTCCAGAAGACGTTGGCACACAAATCAAGCAAGCCTTTTTACCAAGAGGCGGAATCTTAAACGCGCGCTTACGGATATCGAAGAACTTTTCGCGCAAATCTGCGAAGGAAATTTCTGGGTGCTCGTAAAGAAGCCACATAATTTTTGCAGCATCCATAGGAGATCCGCCGCCAACAGCAATAATCGTGTCTGGCTGGAACTCTTCGCGCATCATTTCGGCGCCGCGCTCAACAGTTTCAACGCTTGGCTCTGGCTCAACGTAGTCAATAATCCTAAACGTTACGCGATTGTCTCTAGCGCGAAGCTGATCAATCACCTTGTCTATAATTCCAAGCTGTTCCATAACTTTATCGCACACAATAACTGCGCGCTCAATGCCATACATGTCTCGCAAATAGCGAACAGCATTCGGCTCAAAATACGTTTTGGCCGGAATCTTGAACCATTGCATATTGTTATTCCTTCGCGCTATGCGCTTTATATTAATAAGATTTACTGCTTGAACGTTTCCAGAAACAGAGTTTCCACCATAAGAACCACAGCCCAAAGTGAGAGAAGGTGCGATTGCGTTGTAGATGTCACCAACACCACCCAAAGATCCTGGGGAGTTCCAAATGATTCGGCAAGCGTGCATGCGGCTGCCATATTCGCGAGCAAGCTGCTGATTATTAGTGTGAATCACAGCAGTGTGACCAGCTCCGTGAACAAGCATCTTCTCGCACATTTCAAAGCCTTGTTCCTTATTTTCAGCGCGAAGCAAAGCATGAACAGGAGCCAACTTTTCCATTGTTAGAGGCTCCATCTCGCCAACTTCCTTGCACTCGGCAATAAGTATCACAGCATCTTCTGGAATCTCAAACCCAGCTTCATGCGCAATATATTGAGGAGATTTTCCTGGAACAACTGAATTAAGCTTAGGAGTTTGACCTGAATACGAAGTGCAACCAAACATATACTGTTCAAGTTTCGCTTTTTCATCGGCATTAACGAAATATGCTTTTCTGCGCTTCAATTCCTTTAACAATGGCTCATACACGTCTTTATGCGCAATAATCGCCTGCTCTGTTGCGCAAATCATACCGTAATCAAAATGCTTTGAAAGCACCAAATCGTTTGCAGCGCGCACAACATCTACGTCCGCATCAACATATGCTGGAGCGTTTCCTGCACCAACGCCAAGTGCTGGCTTTCCCGAAGAATAAGCAGCTTTAACCATTCCAGGACCGCCTGTTGCAAGAATTGTTGCAACATCTGGGTGCTTCATTAAAGCTCCCGTAGCTTCGATTGATGGATGTTCAATCCACTGAATGCAATTTTCTGGCGCGCCTGCTTCTATCGCTGCATCGCGCACAACTCTTGCCGCTTCTGCGGAGCATTTTTGAGCGAATGGATGGAAGCCAAAAATAATTGGGCAACGAGTTTTAAGAGCAATTAGCGATTTAAAAATGGCTGTAGATGTTGGGTTTGTGACTGGAGTCACGCCTGCTACTATGCCAACTGGCTCAGCGATTTCATCGATTCCAAGAACATCATCTTCGCGAATAATGCCTACTGTGCGCTGGCCTGCAAGATAATGGGTAATGTGTTCGCATGCAAAAATGTTTTTTGTGGCTTTATCTTCAACTAATCCTCTGCCTGTTTCTTCAACAGCCATTTTTGCTAAGACTAAATGCTTGTTTAACGCTGCAATAGACGCTTTTGCTACTATTCTGTCTACTTGCTCCTGATTTAATTTTTCAAACTCTTCTAAAGCAACCTTTGCTTTTTTAGCTAATTCATCTACTTCTCGTTTGGCTGCTAATGCGGCTTGCTCTTTTTCATCAAGCACTGTTTCTTGCGCCTTTTCTTGCGCCTGCGCCATTTGGTCCTCCTCGATCATTCATATATTTTTATATTTACATTTCATATGCAGACATTTACATGAAGAATCTTCTTTATAAACACATCTTAAATGTCTAACAATGTGATACAGTTCACAATCTACTTGATTTACTGTACTATTTTGGATTTGCAGCGAGTTGCGCTATTTATGAGCGAGGTTTATCCTCTAATGTTCGTTATTTGTTATTATTTGTGACTATTTATGTGCGATTATCCTCTAAATTTTCTAGAATGTTAGATTTAATGATTACTTATAAACGATTAATAACATTTAGAACATTCAACCGCATTAGATACAAAAAATGGCTTCCAGCAAAAGCCAGAAGCCATTGAAAATATAAATTCTTCGCAGCTTAACGCTTTGAGAACTGAGGTGCACGACGTGCCTTGTGCAAACCAGCCTTCTTGCGCTCCACAACGCGAGCGTCGCGAGTCAAGAAGCCAGCCTTCTTCAAGGAAGCACGGTTTGCATCACGGTCAATAGCATTCAAAGCACGAGCAACACCCAAACGGATTGCACCTGCCTGACCAGTGGTGCCGCCACCGTCTACCAAGACGACAACGTCGAACTTACCTTCAAGCTTCAAAAGCACAAATGGGGAATTAACTTCACGCTGCAATAAGCGAGATGGGAAGTATTCCTCAAGAGCGCGACCATTAATAGTCCACTTGCCAGTGCCTGGAATCAAACGAACGCGAGCAACGGCTTCCTTACGACGACCAGTGCCATAGCCTGGAGCAACGGCAGAAGTACCAGTGCCTGCGCCAGCGTTTGTCTCAGTTGTATAGCTAGTCAGTTCTTCTTCATTCTCAAGAACCGCGGAGTTGTTGTTATCTACCATAATCATATTCTCCTTACGATTCACTTAGCCTGCTGAGAGACCTGAGAGATCTCGAAGACCTGTGGTTTTTGCGAAATATGAGGATGCTCAGCACCAGTGAACACACGAAGGCGATCAAGCTGAACCTTAGCAAGACGATTCTTTGGAAGCATTCCCCTCACAGCGGAAACGATGATGCGCTTTGGATTCTTCTCCAAAAGCTCAGCATAGCTATCGCGACGAAGTCCACCTGGACGACCAGAGTGAGAATACAATTCCTTGCTCAACTTATTGCCAGTTAAAGCAATCTTATCTGCATTAATGATAATGACGTGATTGCCAGAATCAGCATGAGGAGCAAATGTTGGCTTATTCTTACCACGCAGCAAAATGGCTACCTGGGAAGCCAAACGACCAAGCACCACATCAGTGGCGTCGATAATATACCAGTCATGAGTTAAATCTGCTGGTTTCGGTGTGAAAGTCTTCACAATCGTACCTTTTCTCTATTGTGTTTCGAGCTTTATATCTTCTTGGTTTATAGGAGATATGCTGCTCATAATCCGTGGGCTCCCTGAAAGTCCTCGATGGCGAGTGGGAAAAGCGCTTTGAAGGACCCCTTAGGGAAACACAACAATCTGCAAGTATATCGCCATATGACGACTATTTGCAAGTTCCTATTTTACATACAATGCGGACTGCAACGCTCGCGAATATCAATAAACGCTACAGCCCGCAATTAATCACGCATCTAGAACTACTTATTCATGATTTGCGCTAAAGACTTAACTCTAGGCGAGTCAAATAAGTTGTCTAAAAGAACAGGATTACAATTAGCATCAGCCAAAGGAATACGCCAATTTGGATATTCATCATTAGTACCAGGCTGATTCTGAGCACGATGCTCGCCCGTTGCATCAACAATGGATGCAGCAAGCAGCTTGGAAGGAGCAGCTTTAAGTGCTCGATATAATGCTTCTACAATCTCTTGCTCATGCTCAGATTCATTTTCTAGAGCCTTCTTGTCTAAGAAACCTCCAGAAACAAGCATTTTCAGCATCGCATTATGCTCTTTAACAGCACCAGCGCGGAATTCTTCTACGGATCCCGAAAGAAGATTCAAACGCTCGCGAATATTAACGTGCTCGTAGTTTAAGTAGCCTGCAGCCGGTGGCAAATCGTGAGTATTTACAGAAGCAAGCGTCATTTCGCGCCACTTCTTAGGCTCGCGGAATGCACCATCCCTCTGTTCAAACCACTCAACCGTGCATCCAAGAACCTTATTCTTAGCCAAAACTTCCAAAGTTTCAGTTGGCACAACACCAAGGTCTTCTCCAACTACAACACCATTTGCGCGCGTGGCTTCAATCGCAAGAATGCCAAGCATAACGTCTGCATCATAGTAAACGTAAGCTCCATCACCTGGAGTAGATCCTTCTGGAATCCACCATAAGCGGAAAAGCCCAAGAATATGGTCAATTCGCACAGCGCCAGCAGACGCAAACATTCCGTGAACCATATCTTTGTACACTTTAAATCCAGTGCGCTCAAGCTCGAATGGATTAAGCGGAGGCTGAGACCAGTTTTGACCCTGCTGATTGAAGTAATCAGGAGGCGCACCTACGCAAGCACCATTGGCAAATCGCTCTGGATTCCACCAAACCTCGGAGCCTGCAGGATGCACGCCAACAGCCATATCCGACATAATGCCAATGCGCATACCCGCATTTTTAGCTGCAACTTGAGCATCATGCAATTGCGTAAACGCAATCCACTCAAGCCAACGATAAAACTCTAGAGTATCTGGGAATTGTTTACATAAAGCGCTAATCTCATCGGAATCTTTAGTAAGATGCTTCTCCCAGCAGTCTTCTCCCTTAGGAGCACCCCACTTATCGTAGCAAAGGCACCAAGTTGCATAAGATTCAAGACGCTCACCCATGTCTTGCTTAAATGCTTCAAATTCTTCGGAGCGTTCAGCAGAAAGCCCAGACTTAAAAATAATCCACAAAGCATGCATTTTTACTCGCCACATGGAGTCTCGATCAACAATTTGAGCATCATTATTAAGAGGCTCTACTTCGTTATGAAGATCGTCAACAGTCTTACGATCCTTATCATTAAGCGAATCATATTCTGGAATTATTTCTGGGCGAATATAGGTTACATTAACCATTCCTCTTGCGACTGGCAAATAAGGAGACGGTGTTAATGGTGCAACTGGTTCACCTGCATGCAATGGGTTTACAAGCACAAAATCTGCACCTGTTTTTTTCTTTGATTGCACAAGAAGATCAGCTAAATCTGCGTAATCGCCAACACCCCAAGACTTAGAAGAACGAATGGAATAAAGCTGAGCCATCCATCCCCAAATCTGCTTTCCATCTTTTTCAAGCTTTTCTAGAGTATCAATGCTTTCTGGAGCACTAATAAGTGACGCCTCTTCTACTCGATCCGCAACGCTTATTCGTAGAGTGTGATACCCCATAGGCACGTCTGCTGGAATTGTCAACAAAGAGCTTGCCACAAAAGTGCCATTAACAGGGAACGCAACATCATCTTTACATGGAGAAATCTGCAAGTCACCTTGGTACTGTTCTCCATCTTCCAATATCAAAGTTGCTGTAGGATACTCCAAAATACCTGTGTTGATTATAACAGTGTCTTCTTTACCAACTGTATGCAACACCGTTGGAGCAACTAAACGTGTATGACGTTCCAAAAGAATCTTCTGCATTGATTCTTCAATCGCTTTATCAGTACTTGCATCTACGCACAGAGAGCGCAATACTTTTACAAGCACGTTATCAGCAATCTGATGTTCTATTCCATCCGATCCAACGAATTTGGAGCGTACTCCCATTAACTCAGCCAAACGCCTTAATGGGCTTGTCTGCTGAGTACTTTCTTCATTTTTATTGTTCATAGTTTCCATCGTAGTATATATGTGAGTTTTTTATGCAAACGTATGCAATTATTGTTTAATTTAATTTTACACTCAAGACTTATCTAAATTTTTTTATTTATTTAAAACTTTATTTATTTAAAACTTCTAATGCGGCAGAGGAAACATCTGGGTCTTTGTCTTTTGACAAAGCTATCAATGTTGACTGCGACACACCAGGATTAAGCGCCACTGCTCTTCTTACCATTGCGGAAAGTACTGGCGAATCCTTACTTTCTTCACCTACACCAAGTGAGGCTAAGTAATCTAATGTTTGTGCCCCAACGCCTTCGGTTTGAGCACCCTCGAGACGCATTTTCCATGATGTCTGCGGATTGCACAATGCAGCATCTCTAACTTCTCCGCAAGAATCTTTAGTAAGTCTTCCTACTAGCCAATTTTTAGCATTACGATTTTTAGCAACAGCTAAACGAACGTTATCAGATTTATCCTGTGAAAGTTTAACCAAAATATTAGGGAATGGCATCACTGTTGCTAGATGAATACGATCTTCTTCTGGAGTATTTATGTTGCCTGCTACAGCTTCTAGTAATGCCGTAGCCCTAGAAAATTCTGCTTGATCTGCTCTATCTGGGAGTTCTTTTACAGCAAATTCGTGAAGCTCTTTAGAATTACTGGAGTGGCGTAAACGCTCATAAATAGATGTCAAAGGCTCATAAATTTCATGAGAATCGTCATGAGAATTACTACGCGAATCATCATTGTGTTCAAGATTATTTTGATCTTGCATATCACTCATAATCTACTCACCAACCTTTTAGCTACCAATATCCAATATAATGTATCAGTTTTACGCCACAAATTCTAAAACAGACCAGGTGAGAAAACTTTATCAGGAAATCCTACTGTAAACACCACATGATTTAGGAATTATTATAGCTGAAAATGTATTTTTCACTGATTCTAAAAATCTATCTGATTCTTCAAAAGGAACACAAACCTTTAAATCTACAGAAATTCCGTATTCTTCATCCATAATTTCTGCGTTATGTTTTAGCAATAAGCGTTTAAACATTCTTAGCTGAGTATATTCGACTTTGCAAGAAAAACAATTACATTCTATGATATCTGCCATTTTGCTCGACTGTATAGCGCCAGCTGCTGCATGTGAATAAGCGCGCATCAATCCACCAGAGCCAAGCAAAATCCCACCAAAATAACGCGTAACTGTTACAACTGTATCTGTAAGATTAGAAGCCCTTACAACATCTAGAATAGGTTTCCCAGCAGTACCTGAAGGCTCTCCGTCGTCACTCATGCGCTCACACAGTCTGCCATTATTGTCTCCGCACACAGCAGCATAAGCCACGTGCCGCGCCTTAGGATGTTTTAGCCTAATAGACTCTACAAAATCTATTGCTTCTTCAAGAGTTGTTATATGGCAAGCATCTGAAATAAATTCAGACTTCTTTTCCACGAAGGCAAAGTGCGCAGGATTTTCGCATAAATCAGTTACGGTTCGCATATTATTCATACTTAATATTCAAATCGTTTTCAATTCAAACAGTTTAAACGCTATCGATAAATCATACGAAACCGTTAGAATCACAAATCACGATTTATCGTATCTCATTAAATGATCTACAACATCAACAAGTTCAGCAACTTTCTTGTCGGTAACTTTTTGATCTGAAGCATTTTGCGCCGCCTCTAAAGCTTTTGAGATTTCCTGATGAGCAACTATAAGAGCAACAGCTCTAAGAGCTGCAGTAGAAGCAGAAAGCTGCATAAGAATATTTGTATAATCTTCTCCCTTTTCGATCATATTCTCAACAGCATGAACCTGTCCACATACCCTATGTAGACGAACCAACATTTTTTCTTTATCTATGTTGTAGTCGCTCATATAAAACCTCGTAGTATAAACAGTACTTCTTACATATTGTCTATATCAAAATTGTGCGTTGTATAGTATGCATGCATAAACTACGCCGCATCAATAAACTATATCTATAGAAAACGATATCTATAGAATAAATTATGCATATTATACAACGCAACAATTTTATTTGTATTTAATATTTTGTTAATATACAACGCGATATATATTTTTTCCCAAAACTATAGCACCAGCAATAAGTAATACTGCCATAGAAAGCATCAAGACACTCTCAATTTTTATACCAGCATTAAATAAAGATGTGGCACTTACAACACCTGCACGAGCATGCCTGCGCTTATTCCTTTTTGTATTTGTATACTCTGATTGGCTTTCTGCAAGAGACTCAGATCCTAAATCAGATGCTTCTTTTTTAGATTTATTATCATTCTGTTCATCAGTATTTAGGTTGGAAACCGCTGCAGAAGCTGTTCTCTTTGTTGTGCGACCATCTTTTTTATCACTATTCGTATTGCCTTTATGCACAGTTACACTACTACCAGAATCTTTCTTAGATGACTTATCTGCTTTATCACTGTGAACATTTTTGCTACTCAAATTCTCATTATCGGCATTTTCCGTATTCTCTGCATTCCCAGCATTATCTGATTTACCTGATTTACCTGCGTTTGTTTTATCTACTACGCCAGCATTATTTTCTTTATCACTTTTATCGACTTTGTTACTTTCATTATTCTTTTGCGAAGAACCGTTTACATTTGTATTATCACTATTAACAGCAGAATGAGAATCAGAACCACTCTGAGAACTATCTACATTAATATTGCTATTTTGTTTACCTTCAACATCACCAGTTTGCTTATGTTGTTTTTGCGAACCAGCATTTTGACCACCTTGATTCTGCGCAGTTTGGGTACTATTGCCTTGACTTTGTGTATTTTGATTAGTATTTGGCTGCGTATTTGACTGAGTATCTTGTTTATTATTTTGTTGCGCACCTTGATCATGAGAGTCTTGCTTATTGACTATATTGTCTACAACAGCGCCTCCAGCAGACGTTTTTGGATCTATCTCATTCTTAGTGACTTCACCAGATTCTTCTACTTTATTATCATTGTTGTTTACTTTATTATCATTGTTATTCGTAGATACGTTATCACTTTTATTACCACCATTCGGCTTAACGTCACCGCTCGGCTTAACGTCACCACTTGGTTTATTATTGCTCGGCTTTGCATCACCATCTGGCTTATTACCATTTGGTTTAACGTCACCACTTGGCTTACTTTCACCACTCGGCTTTGCGTCTCCACTTGGCTTTGCGTCTCCACTTGGCTTTGCGTCTCCACTTGGCTTGGCATCACCAGTATTACCTTCAGAATTATTATTTACTGTTTTATGCTCTTCTTTTTCTTGAGTAAATCTGCTTCTACTGTCTTCATCGTTAAACGCTGTTTTAAACGCTTCTGCTCTAGAAGAACCAGGGAAATCATATACAAACACATACATTCCACTTTCGCCCGAATTGCCAGACTTCAAATTAACAATATCGGCAACTTTCTTTCCAAGCTCTGACTCTTCTTTTTCATTACCCTTTTCACTATTGCCAACAGCACCACTATTACCAGCGCCATCCGCAGAATCTTCCTTTAGCATCACTTTTCCGTTAGCAATCGTATAAACGCCATTTCTAAGCGGAACTGACCATTCGCCAATTTTCTTGTGATTATCGTCTTCCTCAGGCTCTTTATCTGATTTTGGATTTAACTTACTCATAGACTCTTTATCAACAGTGCCATTTTCATACCCAATCCACCACAAGCGAACTTTCATATTTTCATCGCCATCAAATCCATACTCTTTATTGCCTTTAAACATTCCGTAATCTTTTGGCGCGCCACTAACAACAATCGTATCTGATACTTCATTTGAATCTTTATTTTTAGCATTTTTAACATGTTTTATGTTTACTTTTGCCATATGAGTTAAAGTAGATTGTGCTTTACCAAAACCTTCAATAAAATCACTAGAAACAAAATCTTTAACGTCATTATCTTGCTCGTTTTTAGCAATAGTCCAAACCCATGTACCAAATAGTCCAGCATCTTGTTCACCAACTTTATATTCTGTTGCTTTTTCAAGATTTTCTGGTTTCATATCTCCATTTGTTACATGAACAACTGTTTTAGCTTCTTCACCTGATTTAGTAAAGTAAACGTCACTTGCACCTACTTGTCTAATGCTAGAATCAGCGCGCAACTCTTTTATGTAGTCATCTACGCTACTACCCACTGCACGTTCTTTTAGAATATTTTCATACGATCCTACAAAGTAGTATCCGCGCGCACGAATCTTCTTATTTTCAATCCAAGGCTTATTCTCTTCGTTATTAACGCTACTTTTTACATTACCTTCTACAGAATCGCCTAGTTTTAACTTTTTAACTTCAGATTTTGATGTAACAGCTGGGTAAAAATCTCTATGCGCATCAATAGAAATCGAACTATCAATATTATATTTCACAGGAGATTGCGATAATCTAAGCAAGTAGCAACCGCTTTTTGTATCTCTTCTCTCCAAGTTTGGAAGATAATATTCGCCATTAATATCAACTTTGCCTTCTCCAGACGCAACCCAAACAAATTCATCTGAATAATCTTTGTCTGTACGTATAAAACCTTTGCGTTCTGCTTTTAATTCACTATTGTTGTAATAATAGTTATCTTTGAACATAATATTTCCATTCGATGCAGTTATTTTAAAATCAACACCGTCATCACCGTTATATGCTGTTCTTAGAACTCCTTCTGCTTTTACTTTTATTTCACCAGAACTGCCTGAAGTCCCATACAAATTTTCAAATGAAACTTTTGTAGGAATTTTGCTAGCAGCTTCATTCCAAAGTTCATCAGCTTTAGCAGCTATTTCACTAAAATCTTTAGTACTGGTGAACGAATGCTGTTTCGCATTATTCCATTTGTCTTTATCTTCAAAATGTTCATGAATAGCATAAGCAATTGCGACTCTGTCTCTATAGTCACCGCGCCAATACTTTCCATTAACGCTCAGTTTTATCATCATTGCAGCAATCGCAACATCACGATTATTTACTACAGGACCCCAAGAAGTATCTGCAAACGCGTTTCCAGACTCATGAAGATCAACGCAATATGTAATGTCGTCATTAACTGAATACAATCCTTTATAGTCACCTTCAGCTCCGCAACCAGAGTAATTGCTTATATACGTAGGAATATCGTCAAACGCATATGCTCCGCTAATTACACCATTTCCAACAACAATTGCAATAGTCGCCAGCAACGCTGTCAGTAAAGAGAACATTCGCGTGCGCTTATTGCGTAAAAAGATTGGAATCTTTTTACATCCATGTTTTCCCATATCAACTCCTTAAACGTTGTTTTCTCTTACGTGACAAACGTTTTGCTAGCCACGATGAACGAAAAATCGCTCATGCTCTAACTATGATTTAGGGATTTAATTATGTAAATAAAAATCTATCAATGTGGTTAAAGCCTATTTTAAAGGCGACTTATCCACAGAGTTATCCACAATTCTTGCGGTTGCTGGCGACTATCCAATGAGGAACAGGGGTTATAGCCCAAAATATCCCAAGGAAAAAAATTGTAATTACGGGAATCTACCCAAAACGCAAAAAGCTCTAAATCACTGAAAAATCAACGATTTAGAGCTAAAACCGCGGAGTCAGAGAGATTCGAACTCTCGAGCCGCTTACACGACTAACACCTTAGCAGGGTGCCCCTATCGGCCACTCAGGCATGACTCCACTTTGTAGCTATTCAAGATAGCAACAGATTCAGACTATATCACCTCTTGAGGACGTGCACAATGCTTCAGCGACACACCAAACACACAAAAGTGGATTGAATAGCCAAACAGCAAAATTTATGCAGGATTATGGTCTCCCGAAAATGTAATCGCAACAGCCAACATAACTAGAGCCATTCCACAAACATCAATCCAAGTTGGCACTTCTCCAAATCCCATTCCAACAACTGCAGCAATAGCAGGATATAAAGCCTGCATAACAGAATATCTTGCCGAAGACACGCGCTTTAAAAGAACTTGATCCAACAGCGTAGGAATAAAAGATGCGCATATCGCAATAACAACCATCAAAGCTAAAAGCTTTATAGAACCGCCAGACTGTGCAGCCCAAGTAGCTCCTGGCTTAGGGTATATAACATGAGAAATCGCAGGAACTGCAAGTACGCTAGACTGCAACAACCATCCAATTAAAATAGCTACACTAACTCTGTCTATAGCATTAGAACCTCTAGCCAACATTCGCCCAGAGACAATATACATTCCCCACATGGATCCGCCAATAAGAATTGCAACTAATCCAACAAGAAAATGCGGACTTTCATTAGAACCCATAGAAGCGCTTGCAAGAAGCACGATTCCACACGCGGCAATAACTATACCAATGCGCTCACGCCACGTTTTACCTGTTATAACAGCAACCATAAGCGGTCCTACAAACTCGATAGTAACTGCGACCCCCACAGCCATACAGCTAATAGCTAAATAGAACATGGTGTTCATAAGAACAACGGAAATTCCTACTGCAACAACAATTAACCATTCTTTTAACGTTTTAGGCAAAGAATTGTGCGCGCGTTTTTTGTGCGAAAAAGGTCTTCTCCAAGCAAGTAAAAACAAAGTCATAAATCCAACGCGATACCACACAGAATACAACGGATCGAGCTGACTAAACGCGACTTTCGCTATTGATGTTGCTAAATAAACCATCGCCGCTTCTACAACAACAATCAGCAAAACAGGCATGCGATTTAGCGCGTTCACTATGATTTGTTTCATACAGCATACCCTACACGGCAGTAGTTATATTTGCATATTTTGACTATATTTTTCGTAAAATTTATTGCGACACACTATAGATAAAATCGAACGTTTGTTCTACCATAAATCCATGAGCACAGCACCTCGAGTTACAGCAGCTAAACGCGACTGGGGGCATGACACGTCTGGTTGCACAATACTTCATATCGATATGGATGCGTTTTACGCATCACTCGAGGTGGCGCGTAATCCTAGGTTACTTGGTAAACCTGTGATTATTGGTACAGGCTCGCGCTCCGTAGTTTCGGCAGCCAGCTACGAGGCACGTAAGTATGGCGTGAATTCAGCTATGCCTACAGCGCGAGCACGAAGCTTGTGCCCTAATGGCATTTTCTTGCCGGTAGATATGCCATACTACGTTTCCATTTCATCTAGGATTTTTAAGGAGGTTTTTTCAAAAATCACAGATAGGGTTGAACGAGTCTCTGTAGACGAATGTTATATGGATGTTAACTCCGCACTTTTACGCTGGCATTCGCCTATTGTTATAGGCGAATGGATACGAAGCGAAGTCGCGCGTAAGTTTCATATCACCTGCTCAGTGGGAATAGCATCCAATAAATTAATAGCAAAAATGGCATCAACAAATGCAAAGCCAAATGGAATGCTGGTTGTCCCCCAGAACCGCAACGCTGACTTTGTGTCAATAATGCCATTACGAGCAATACCAGGAATTGGACCAGCTCTGGCAAAAAAGCTAGCAGCATGGGGAATAAATAGTATAGAAACACTAAGAAATATAGATGAAAAGACTCTGGAACGAATTGCTGGCTCTAAGATTGTTGCACAAATGCTTTATAACACTTCGCGCGGAATCGATAATCGGCAGGTCATGCCCCATGTTCCAGAAAAATCCATTGGTACAGAACAAACTCTCAATTCTGACACCACGGATATTGCAGCAGTGAAAAACCTGATCAGGCACTGCTGCAATGACGTGGCGCAAGAACTACGCAAACGCAATATGGCAACCAAAACTGTCACGTTAAAGCTACGATTCAGCGATTTGCACTATGTTACTAGATCTAAAACGTTAAGAAACGCAACGGATTCTTCCCATGAATTATATAAGCACGTTGACTCATTGTTAATGGATGCAGACCCTATAGTACACAATCATAAATTAGGCGGAAATAATATTTGCTTATTAAGCCCAGTTAGGCTGGCAGGAGTAAGCGCTAGTAATCTTGTGAAATGCAGCAAAACTTTCATTCAGCCAACTATTAATGACATTCTTGAAGAAAGCAAAAGAGAAACCGTAATAAACAACGATACATACAAAAATTCAACATCAATTAGAGAAAACGCAGTAAAAAATACTTATGCACGAATAAGTCACGCAGAACATGTTTTAGATGCTGTAAGAGAAAAATATGGAAACAATGCGGCGCAACTAGGTATTTAAGCATCTCTTTTAGGAAGAGCAGCTACACGATCTTCATCCCAGCCAGATGGACCAGCTTCTTGCGCTCCACCTAAATCACCAAGTTTGTTAAAGTACTCTACTGCAGCGTCTTTATACCATTCCCACTCTTCTGGAACATCGTCCTCGTAGAAAATGGCTTCTACAGGACAAGCTGGTTCACAAGCACCACAATCAACACATTCATTAGGGTTTATATAAAGCGTACGATCGCCTTCATAAATGCAATCAACAGGGCACTCGTCAACACAAGCTTTATCCTTAACGTCAACACAAGGTTCTGCAATAACATAAGGCATAACAAACGCCCCCCCTTCTGCATTCTTTTGCTCTAATGAAACAATTTAACTTTTCTATTATAGTGCAAACACGGCGCGCAAAACTAATTGAGTCGACACGCGTAAAACCGCATGCCGACTCAACGTGATTAGAATCAATAAATCTAAAAATAAGATAATATCTTAATTCAAGATTTTATAATCAATTATTACCTGTCTCTTGAGCAGCTTCTGCACGAGCCTGGTCTTCAGATTCTCCCTGAGCCATCTTTTCAGCTGCAACAGCATCTTGAACAAACAAGGTTTCTACTGGAACACCAAGCTTCTTAGCCTTGCGTAACTGCCTTCCAAGCAAAGAATTGCGGTAGGAATAGCCGAAGTACACTGCAAAGCCAATCGCGAGCCAAATCGCAAAACGAATCCATGTAAGCACGGAAAGGTTTAGCATAAGCCAGAATGTAGAAAGCGCAGCGAAAATAGGCAAAACTGGATTCCATGGAACCATAAAGGATCGATGCAAATCTGGTCTACGCATACGCATAATTGGAACACCAGCAGAAACGAGCAAGAATGCAGAAAGCGTACCGATATTCACCATATCAGAAAGAATTCCAATATCTAATGTAGAAGCGATTATAGCAACTACAATGCCAGAAACAATCTGAATACGTGCAGGAATGCCGCGTTTGCTAACCTTAGAGAAGCTACGAGGAAGAAGACCATCGCGGCTCACAGCAAACACGATACGCGTAAGACCAAGAAGAAGAACCATAACAACAGTTGTTAAGCCGATTACAATGCCAAGAGAAATAATCTTTGCTGCCCAAGTTGCGCCTACAAGCTCAAAGCTTGTAGAAAGAGAAGGAGCCTCTTGCTTAGCCAAATCCTTGTACGAAACCATGCCAGTTGTAACAACAGCAACAAGAATGTAAAGAACAGTCACAATCAAAAGACCAAGACCAATGCCCTTAGGAATGTTCTTGTGTGGGTCCTTAGTTTCTTCTGCCGTAGTTGCAACAACGTCGAATCCAATAAATGCAAAGAACACAAGTGCTGCGCCAGAAAGAATACCAGTAACACCGTAAACAGCTGGCTGCATGCCAGTAAGCCATTGCCAAAGCGGCTGGCTCATTGTGCCAGAAACGTGGATTCCCTTAACGCTAGCAACATCTGTTGCAGGTGGAACGAATGGAGTGAAGTTAGAAGCCTTAATGTAGAAGAATCCAACAACAACAACGAACAGAACAATACCAATCTTCAAGATTGTTAAAGCGCCATCAAAACGAGCAGAAAGCTTTGTTCCAACAACAAGCATAATCGTAAAGAATGCAACGATAACTACTGGAGCAAAATCGAAAGTAAAATTACCCAGCTTTACAGAAGTAGATACATTAAGACCAAACAAGTGCATTAAATCGTTAAGATAAACGCCCCAATATTTGGCTATAACGGATCCTGCCATAAGCATTTCCAGAATCATATCCCAACCAATAATCCAAGCAATAAGCTCGCCTACTGTGGTATACGTAAAGGTGTATGCAGAACCAGCAACAGGAATCATCGAAGCAAACTCAGCGTAGCACATTGCAGCCGTTCCGCAAACAATACCAGCGATGATAAAGCTAATAATAACTGCAGGACCTGCGTGGAACGCTGCAGCCTGAGCGCCAACGGAGAAGATGCCAGCACCAACAGCCACAGCTACTCCCATAACTGCCAAATCCCATGCATTTAACGTACGCTTAAGATGGCGATCACCATCCATTGTTTCTGCAATAGTCTGTTCAACAGACTTTTTTCTCCATATTTGCATAATCCAACCTTCTCTAAAACTACGTCTAAAACATTCCATATAAGGGTATATATGTTATTAATAGCAAAAAATACAGTTCAACACACATTAAGTGCCATCAAACAATAATTTTTACGATATTAAAAGAGCATAGTACTGTGTTCAGCGGAAAATCACAACATAAATCGCGATTTATTATGTTAAATTATGCTAAATTTGTGTTAACAACTTACATTAACAATCTAAGTTAATGCCGATTAGAACAGGCTCTGGAACAAGTTTTACGCCAAAAGAATCATAAACACCATCTATGATTTTGCGCGCTAAATCAACAATATCTTTGCATTTTGCGTTATTGCGATTGGTCAATGCCAAAGTATGCAAAGAAGACAACCCAGCTTCACTTTTTATACCATTGTTTTGCGTAAGCCTAAATCCTTTATGGAATCCTGCATGATCAATAAGCCATGCGGCAGAAGTCTTAACACCCTTAGATCCATCTGGCAAAGTGGCGTCAAATCGCGGAGCGCCTTCTGGAAGCAAATCTGCCTGAGATTCTGTCAAAATCGGATTCATAAAGAAACTTCCACAACTATGACGATCGGCATACTTAGAATCGCCGTCTAACAAATCTCCACAAACATAGTCTTCATTTTGAAGACTAATCGCAGACTCAACACCGCTCTCGCTTTTTGCGTAGCACATCCACTTATTTGCGTAACGCATAGCATCTTCAAGCATGCCCTTAGACGCTCTAACGCGCAAAACTTCGCGACGAATCTTAGATGTTTCCATCCTATCGCCAACTTGCACGCCAAGCGCGTGAGCAAGCTGAGAATGAGCCACAACACCCGTTTTTGAATGCTTTAAGCAAAAAGTAACAGATAAAACAACATATCTAGGCGTTGGGAAGAAGCAATCGGCAGCAACACCAGGCGCCTTATACATGCTTTTTTTAAGAACAGACGTGCGATATCCAAACTTAAGATCCGCAAGATTCATATAAAAAGTTGTTTTATCTTTACGATCCCAAACTTCTACACATTCAACGCTTTGCGCCACTTCCGCACCATATGCGCCAATGTTTTGCACAACAGATGCCCCAACAGTTCCAGGAATACCAGATAGCGCTTCTACTCCTTCTAAGCCAAGCTGAATCGTATGCGATACAAAATCATCCCAATTGCATCCTGCTTCTGCACTAACGTGAACTAAACAATCTCCACTATCCTTATCAACGCCATCTTCGCTAGGAGCCGCCTCATCTAAAACACAAATTTCACGCCGAGCATCGCGCACAACAACTCCGTTAAACAACTCGTCGCTAACGAGCATGTTAGATCCACCACCAATAACACACAATGGCAATCCCGCACAATCGGCATCTTCTACAGCTTCAATAACAGCCACCCTGCTATTAGGCTCTACAAAACGAGCAATACTACCCCCAACCCCAATTGTTGTAAGGTCTGCGAAAGTTGGATTATCAGATTTCGATAAGGATGATTGCATACTCATATGCCTAATCCTAACAGCACTAAATAACAAAAAACCCCGCAAAACGCGGGGTAAATAAAGCTACAAAACTTCGCCGAAGCTCACTCGCTTAGCGAGTCTCGCGATGGAGAGTATGCTTGCCGCAACGTGGGCAGAACTTGCTCAACTCGAGACGATCAGGCGTATTACGACGATTCTTCGTCGTGATGTAATTACGCTCCTTGCACTCCGTGCATGCAAGCGTAATGCCTGGACGGATGTCTGCGCTCTTACTTGCCATTTCGTTCACCTCTAGAATGTTGTGTGTTGACCAACTCCTGCTGGCCATTGTAGCGAGGAAGAGACTCGAACTCTTGACCTTACGATTATGAGTCGTACGCTCTAGCCAGCTGAGCTACCCCGCCAGAGAGCCTCGAGTGAGAATCGGACTCACGACCTCTTCCTTACCAAGGAAGTGCTCTACCACTGAGCTATCGAGGCGTGGCGGGTAGTGGATTTGAACCACTGAAGCACGAAGCAACTGATTTACAGTCAGTCCCATTTGGCCGCTCTGGTAACCCGCCAATGTTTCCGAACGGAGAAGAATATCTCCAAACGGCAACTTTGTTATTTTGCCACGAACGCGAGACTAATGCAAGATTAAGACACGCCGAAAGGCAAAAACCGCATCTAAATGCAGTCAAAAATATGATTATTTAAGCGCAAAACCATCTTTCTTTAAAGACTCGCATATTTTAAGAACACGGTCATTTGCTTCTGTTTCCGCAATTGTTATGCGAATACCTTCTCCAGCAAAAGCTCGCACAGAAAGACCTGCATCAACAAAACGCTGATTAGCTCGCTCTGTGTCTTCACCAAACGGCATCCAGAAGAAGTTTGCATACGGCTCGGCAATATTCCACCCTTGTTCACGCAAACCGCTTACAACGCGATTACGCTCCTTAACAAGCGCATCTACGCGATTGCTCATCTCTACAAGCGCTTGAGGTTCCAAAGAGGCAATGGCAGCCACTTGTGCAATTTGGCTTACTCCAAATGGAACAGCCACTTTTCTCATGCCGTCTACAACATCTGCAGCGCCAATAGCGTATCCAATGCGCAAGCCAGCTAAACCGTATGCCTTAGAGAATGTTTGAGCAACAACAACGTTTGGATATTCGCGGTAAAGTTGCATGCCATCTGCCGTGCCTTTTGCGTTGTTAAATTGCACATACGCTTCGTCAATAAGCACCAAAACGTCGCTTGGTACAGCATCCAAAACCTTTCTAGCATCCTCATCAGAAAGTTGCGCGGATGTAGGATTGTTTGGATTGTTCAAAATAACAAGACGCGTGCGCTCATTAATTGCATCAATCATTGCGTCCACATCGTGCGACCCATCTGCGCGATTAGGAATTTTAACGCTTGTAGCACCAGCACCCGTAACAATAATTGGATATGCCTCAAAGCTTCTCCAAGGGTATATAACTTCGTCTCCAGGACCAGCGACTAAGTCTACGAGCTGCGTAATAACCTCTGTGGAGCCGCAGCCAAGCACAACTTCATTGGGAGTAACGCTAAACTTTTTAGCTAACTCTTCTACAACTTCTGTTCCACGCATATTTGGGTAACGATTAATAACACCAAGCGCGCGGTTAGAAATAGCGTCTTTTACGCTTTCTAACGGCTCAAATGGGTTTTCGTTGCTCGAAATCTTATATGCGCGAATGCCGTCTAATGCGGGCGCTGGTTTGCCTTGCTTGTAATTTGGCAAACTATCTAGAATACTGCGGTGTTTGTAATCCATGATTTTATAATAGTCGCGTCTTAAACAAATTAAGCAAAAACGCTGAAAACAGCGGCGAACCGTTATTTTCAGCGTTAAATAGATTCAAATATTATTTGATTAATTACAAGCGATTAGCAAAGCAATCAAGCAAACAATTAATCAAAAATCAGCCAAGGATTGCAAGAACGTCACGAGACGAAACAATTAAATAATCTTCGCCTTCGTAATGAACTTCTGTGCCGCCATACTTGGAGTAAAGAACCTTGTCTCCAACTTTAACGTCCATAGGAATGCGCTCACCCTTGTCGTCGCGACGACCTGGTCCAACAGCCAATACTTCGCCCTGTTGTGGCTTTTCCTTAGCGTTATCTGGAATATACAAGCCAGAAGCAGTTTGAGTTTCTGCCTGAGCTTGCTTAACAATAATCTTATCTTCCAACGGTGTGAGCTTAATCGACACTGTCGCCACCTCTTTCTTAAGAGAAATGTAACTATTCGCACAAATAATATTGACGAGGCTGACGATCACGTCAAAACTATCGCGCACTGTGATTTATAATAGCGCGTTTTTAGCACTCTACCAACTAGAGTGCTAAAATTTTGGAAAATTTTTTAAAAATATGTGTATTTTAATCTACTTTTAAACTTATTTTCATGCGGTGCGACGAGCTAAAACATCTCGCAAATCAGCTTTTCCTAATGAATCTTCAGTAATAACTGGTGGTTCCACATTATTATCGGAAGCTTCTTTAGTAGAAAGCGGTTTTTTAGCTGAAATTGCCTTAGCAACCTGCTTAGTGGACTTTATTTCCAAGCTTAACGGACCATTATTCTTGTCATTTGAAGAAGATTCTGTAGAATCAGACCCAAACGAGAAAGATATTAAATCTTGATGAGATTCAGACGAATCAGACGCGCCAGAAGAATAAGATACATCAGGCAAAGACGATGACTGATTACCAGCAGATACATAACCATTAGCATTCTGCGAATTGACGCGTTCTAAAGCCATACTAATTTCACGCTGCTGCATAACAGAAGTTTCTGTATTGTCTTGAGTATTCGACGAATATTGTGTAACAGAACCTGATGAATAATTTTGATACTCTTCTTCATGAGCTACAACAGAATTGACAATTGCGTCAAAAACTGGTTCCACAATAGATTCACTAGATTCGCCATAACCTTTTTTACCATAGTTTTGCGGCACTCCAGCAGATTTGTTATAAGCAGCAACGCGCGCTTCCCAATCTCGCGCATGCTTTGCCGCAATAGAGCCAAAGTAAAGAACTGTTGACACCATAGCGAATGGTATAAGAGCGAACCAAGCAGAATATAATCCAGACAAACCAGCTACAAGAACCACAAGTGTCAAGAAAACAAGCGAAAAAACCAAAATACGGCGACGACGAACCGCAGCGCGACGAAGAGCACGAATACGAGCCACATGTTGCGGAGTAAAATTATCTCTTAACACCTTTGACTTATTGCTCTTATTTTTAGTGTTCTTATTTTTATTCGATCGCTTCTCTGACGGTTGCATTCCAACCCCTTTCGCCATCGCACCACTACACTCATGGAACAGCGAGGCACTACGCTCATCCACAATATGCAGCGAAGGTGAATACCTATCTTCGCTGTGTTCCAACATTGACTTCATGCTGTTAACAGTGCGCTTAGGCAACCAACCAAACATTAAGGCTATGATGATGATTAATACAATTAACGCACTCACCGATTCATAACCCATACGTATAAATATAAAGTGCGTTACGGATGTGAAGAGCCAAAATCAATTCGGCGTGTCGCAATTATAGGAATTATTACATTAAATTTTTACAAATTACTGCATCTTTTTGCATATATTTTAAGTCATCTTTCATGCGGTGCGGGAATGAGCTAGGATATGTGATGGAAATAAAGATCGGAGGAACCGTTGCCTACTTATCATTACCGTTGCAAGCAATGTGGATATGATTTTTCGGAATATCAATCGTTTGAAGATGACCCAATTACAGTGTGTCCAAAATGCGGAAAACCAGAACTTCGTAAGGTGTTTTCTGCGCCACCAATCAATTTTAAAGGTAGCGGATTTTATCGCACTGATAAATAATTTTTCAAGCAGGTACAAACAATTTGTGGAAATGTGCATAAACAATTTCGCTTATTAACCAATTTGTGGAAAAGTGTATAAAAATCATCTGATTTACAATAGAAAATAACCTTTAACCACATTGACAAAAATATCTTGTAGAAGCATCACCTTTTATTAGATGATGCTTCTATGAGCATGATATCAATATTAAAAAACACATCTAGCACGCATGATGCGCACGAAAATCAAGTGCCAGCCATGCTTTTAAAACGCAGGCAGAAAGCACTTTTGTTAAATGCGCTTACCATATTTTTTATTAGCGTTGCAACACTTATTGCAATAAATATGATTACGAGCTGTCAAGAAACGCAAATCATACCTGTAGCAATTAGAGATATATCTAAAGGCACTCTTATTAAACAAGATGATTTGTCTTATGTTAACGTGCCCAAAAACAGTGTTTTTAATCATGTTATTAACAAAGATTTGATCAAAAATGCTATTATCGCAACCTGCAATATCAAATATGGTATGCCTATCTTTACTAGTCAGATTACGCAACAAGCAAAAATTCCACCAGGATTCACAACGATTTCAATAAAACTGGCAAGCAACAACCAAGATTTAAACATTGGAGAAAATATTTCGATAGCATTTAGCAAAGTTTCAAGAGGAGATCACAACGAGAATGACATTGTTCAAGAAAATAAAAACATTTCTTTTATCCACGACGTAATAGTAGTCAAAACAGGCAATTCATCTCAAAACGCGTTACTAGCCATGCCTGCAGAGTCTGCATTACAGATAATAAATACACAATCTATTATTCCAAACCTTGCGGTTATTGCAATACGAGGATAAAACAGCTTTACCTACCACGTTCACTAAAAACTGCCCAATGAGGAGGAAGCTCGCCAAGAATACGATTATCGTCATCTTTAGAGCGCTGGTCTAAAGTCTGAAAATCCGAAGGCTCCAGCTTAACGCCATCAGCATCAAAAAGCTCAGAGCCTTTACGAACTACTCGATTATGTGTTCTAGAACATCTGCGATTGGGATTATAGTCACTCACTTATAGTCACTCACCTATCACGGCTCACTGATCTTCACCATAAAGCTCGCCTATTCTAGAAACAACCCGCTCAACCTCTTTTTCAGGATTTACGAATGCTCCAACGCTCCAAACATTCATAACAGACCAGCCAAGATACTCCAAATCTTGCGCAAACATGCGATGACGTTCACGCGTTGATTCTATATTCATGAATCTCATATCATCCGTTAAAACAGCAAGAGCAAAAGGCTTATCTGGCAAACCAACAACAAGAGGAATACTGTGTTCCTTATCAAATCCGTAATTCACCGCTACGCACAATCCGCGAGCGCGAATACGATCCGCCAAATCAGTAAACAAAACATTATTAAAACTGTCTACTGAAGAATCAAAAGCCTCCGCACGCGCATCTGCAGCTTCTGCCTTATTTTCTGCCTTATCTTGATCATATTCAGGTTTTGCTTCATCAAAATCAGTTGGATTTACTGGACTATCATCCAACTGCTCAGCCCAAATAAGCAATTCTTTAAGCAGCTTAGGACCATCCTGATGCAAACGTTCATCTTCCATATCACTAGATTTAAACGCGCAAACAATATCTAAATTTCTACGAGCTAATGCTAACGAATCAAGAAGTATGCCCTTACCGCCTTCTTCTTCCAAAACACCAAATTGTTGCAAAAGCCTACCGTGAGAAGTTTTTGCATAGCATAAGGAAAGAATAACATCCGTAGCGGCAGCACCAACAGACTCACTAGCATCTACAAGACGAACATGGCGAAGGAATCTATTCATATTTTCATCTTTAATAGCAAGAGCCTTAAGCTCCGCTCCTAAACGATTCCTAAACACACTCGTAAGAGTTACAACTGCAAGAACATAGCTGGAAGGAACTACCGTGAAAGTCGTAGCACGCTGTTTTATCAAGGAAACAACTTCGTCAATTTCCCTCTGACTACTCTCAATCAAACCAGTAGACATAACAGGAACACCAGAAGCCTCAACTTGGTGAAGCTTAACTTTACCTTGCATTCTATCTACAGGAACATCGTGACGAAGCGAACCATACCCATGATTTTCAAGGAAATTGGCAAGACGAAGAGAACGCCTAGTAGCACGAGATTTAACATGTACAGAAGGCAAAACACTAATCAAATCGTTAACACTCTGCGAACTTACCGTATTCTTATGAGCAATGACCACAACTTGGCGAGCACGAGCGAGAATGCTAAGAAGCTCAATATTGCTCAAATGCTCAACAGAATCAAGGATCACAATGTCTACAATCGGCTTAAATTCAGTCATCATAGTCAAAGTAGAAGGCATAGCAACCATAATTGGCTTAGCAGCAAGAAGAAGATCTGCATGAGAATTCATCAATTTGGTAAAAGTCACGCCAGAACTATTACTTGCCAGAGTTGTGTGAAGCTGATTAGCTTCCTGAGACCTAGAGAAAAGAAGTTCACACAAACGTTTTAGAGTCTCTTGTTGAACCATAGGCCCCACAGAGCGCACATGCTCAGTATCTACCTGAACAAAACGGTCAGAAGCATCTTGCATAGCCGAACCATCTTGGTTAGAAATAATCGCGGAAGAATTAACGATATCTTCAAAAACCGTAGTCCACCAAGCCAAGTGAAGCTCACCATCTAACGCAGAACCAGTAACATTACGCCTACGCAAATCGCAAACAAGGTCTTCTAAACCAACACCGCGTAAATCGCGCTCAATCACACACCTACCAGGTAAAGTATCTAAGGAAGCACGATCGTCATGTAAAGCCTGCAAACGCTCATCAAGTTTAGTAAACTCAACATTTTCAAGATCAGCACCCAAACGCGTGGTGGAAAGAACAGCATCAAGAGCTACAAGATTACGATCCAAAAGCTCCTGAGTACTAACAATCTCATCTAACTTAGGCGGTAACACAGGCCACCCTCCATGAGGAACAAAAGTACGCCACTGAGCAGCTTGCTGAGCAACAATCTTCAAAGCCTCATGAAGATCATCTACTTTAGCTCCTACACGCAAAAGACTACGAGCTTCTTTAATATGACGTCTACGCTCCCAGAAGCCCATTACTGTACCTTCACGCTTGCGAACAGCTTTAGGCTTACTTGCTTCAATCATCGCGCTAAGATCACGTTCAAAAATATCTGCTTGGAAAACATCTAAAACTCGGCGAAGATTCTTTAACACCGTAACCTGTCTACCCCATTCGCGTGCGGTAGCGGGAACAGGAAAACCGCAGTTTTGAACAGTTGATTTAACATGTTCGCGTGCTGCAGGAAGAAGCTTTAGTAGAACATCTACAACGCGCTGATATACAGCAACAGCCTCATTCTCATTGAACAAAGACGCGCCAAACCACGGGGTATCTTCAGGCTTTATCGTAAATTCTCCAAGCTCATCTGCTTGATGTAATTTTTGCGCCCATTCATCTAAATGACCAGAAAGCGATCTTGCAGCAGCAACATCTAGTCTTACATGAGTACAAGGATGAGTAGGCAACATTGCAATAGCAGCAAGATTTTGCATTGTCTGATACGCTGACACACCCCAACGCTCATCTACTCCGTGCAAGTCTCCCAAATAACGATTTAAGCGAGTTTTAACACCAACTAACTCGTCACAAACCTGCTCAAAACGGCTAGAAGCAACGCTTTGACGCGCCCCAACTGCAGCTATGAGCTGAGAATCCACATGTTTCGCAAGGTGAGAATCCGAAACGTCTAGCGCAAGCGAAGAAATCTCATTCGCACTAAGAGCATGACGGAATCGACGCTGTTGTTCCATAACATTTGGAACATATAAAATGGACTTTCCAGCAAGAACACAGCGTGAAGAAATCGCAGCCGCGATAGAAGCAGAATCAGATCCAGCATCCACGTCTAAAGCCAGAGAAACGCCATTAGCAGCTAAACCAGATGCATAACGTACAACATTATCTACATCACCGACTTCATATTCACAATGAGGGTCTACATCTAGAGGAGAATACTCTTGCCTATCATTTGCTGCCAACTCTTTAAGCGCACGCTCATCGCCAGCAACCGCATCAATCATAGTGTTTCCAACATTCCCAACTTTAAGCGCCTGCAAAATCTGAGCGCTTTCAGCCAAAAATCTGGATCCCGAATCAGTAAAACATCCAAGAACAATATCTCGTTCAATATCAAAATCTGGGAACACGCTGCGAGCAGATGCACAAATTGCATCAAAAACAGCTGACGTTTCTGGTGTTCCGCTTTCATAGTTTGCGCCGTCAAAAAGCGCATCTTCACTAAGATTCACGCCTCTCTCTTGCAATCTAAGAACAAGAGCATGGTTTAAGCGCACATTGCCAGAAAAGTAGATTGTTGCGTATGTTTCATCCTTGCCAGAGTCTCGAATAACTCTCACTGGGTATGTTAAAACTGGCACATGATTACCGCTCCACGATGCCACTCCAACAACAAGCGAAAGCTCCGAAACACCATTTTCGTGCGCCTTATTATCTCTATCTTCAAAAACCCTGTCTAGTCTGCGCCCTGCCGCGCGCAACATTCCAGAATCGCGGAATAACGCCTGAAGAGTTACTTTTCCACTCGCAAAAAGTTGCGCTATCCCAGATGGGTGAGCATGCGTTAATTCTAATTGTGCGGAAAGTTTCGTTATGTCTTCAAGCGGCGAAGGCGCAAGCTGTGACTTGTATTGTTCGCGCCAAGAGTTTATTCGCCTTAACTTTTCATCTCGCGAAGCTGTAGCCTGCGCACTTTCATGCTTTATTTGCGCATTCTGCTCGTAAGCTTCTTGATAATTTTGTTCACTCGCATTATGCGCTTGATTTACTTGGCTTATAAAATCATTCTGTTCGCCGCTCATACTACTAAACTCCCCTGTTTATAAACCTACTGCGTTGCGGTAAGCGTTATACCCGCTATTTTGCGCTAAAGCTTCATCTACATCTGCATTGCCTTGAGCCGAAAGCCAAGCGTATAAATCGTCATAAAGACCTGTATTCATGGCTAAAAATGGAAGTAATTCTTGATATTTTGCTATCTCAAACTGCTTAGAGAAATCAGTGGTTTTCTGAGCTTCTTCCGAAGTGAATCCACCTGCTTGTACAATTTCTTTATGCGCGTTGAATTCTCCATTTGACACTTTTTCGAACACAGACCCTGGTTCAAAAGCTGGAGTGTATTGCGAATCTTCTTGAATATTGACTGAATTGGATCGAATGAATTGTTCATGATTTAGTTGAATTTGAGGTTCATCTTGCAATGAATCGTCGGTTGCTTGCGACTCATCTTCTGCACCATCTTGTAATTCATCCTCATCTTGATAATTGATTTGAATTTCTGCTATCTCCTCTTGTTCAGTATTCTGATCTTGCGTTGTATGATCCTCGTTTTCAACATCTACATTTTGTGAGTACTGAATATTAGAATCGTCTTGAACATCGTGAGAATCAAAAGAATCATTTGCAACAACACTGTTGTCAGAAATAGCAGCGTTACCTGCAACAGCACTGTTATCCACAATATTATCTGGATTCACAGTTTCATCACTATTAGTTTTGTCACTACTAGCTTGTGATGCATTAGCTTGTGCTGCATCATCAAAAAGATTACGAGGTTCTGCAGCAGACTCAAAATCTTCACGCACAACAGGAAGAACAACCTGATTAGCAATCACGGGATCGCTTTGTTTTACAGGATTTACTGAAATATCAGCCTTGCTTGCACTATAAACATCATCAGCTTTACCGGCGGCATTTAATTTGGACTGATTATCCCACACTAAATTAGGGTGTGAAACAGATTGTGCACGGAAAACGCCTGTTGGCTCTCCAGCACGAATATCAAGAATATCATCGACCGACAAATCCGAAGCATCTGGCTCTTTAATGGAACCGTCAGCAGCATAAGAGAACAAGTCACGAACAGGCTCCGCACTATTTTCAGCCAAAGGAACTGGCTCTTCTATACGCACAAAGTCAATTGGCACATCTCCAAATTGCATGCGAACAATGCTATCTGGCATATGAAAATCAACATCTGGATCTAATCGCAGCAAATCGCCGCTTTCGTTTACAAGATAAGTTCCGTTTGTAGAATGCAAATCTCGAATAGTCGCCACGCCACTTGTGTCTACTATAAGAAGCGCATGCCTTTTAGACATTGAGCGCTTATTGTCTACAATGTCTACACGCATAAAACCGTCTTCGCGCAAAGGTCGTATAGGCTTTCTGCCGATCTCCACAGACTGACCCGCTCCAACGCGCGCCTGCTCGACACCACCTACTGTAATCATCCAACGCTGCAAGGTTTGTCGACTTCCCACGGAACCTGCTCCCTTCAAAAAACACACTACATACTATTGTGTCATGCTTTGTGTATATTGCGCGAATCGACAACTCCGAGCTGCATAATGCGCGAGATCACCTCGATTCGCTGAGTCTATTAGAGCAGAAGCAATAGCTTGCGTTATATTTGTAGCTCACATGATGCGTTTGTAACGTTTTTACCGCAAAAAACGTTACAAACATCTCATCAATGATACAAATGTAACGAAAATCAGCAAAAAAACGTTACAAATGCCTCACAAGCGATACAAATATAACAAACAAGAAAAGTACGAGCAATGTAAGCTATATCTTTTATCTTTGAAATACAAAAAAGCCCTCGTAAAATACGAGGGTTATTCGCTGGGGTACCTGGACTCGAACCAAGAATGGATGAACCAGAATCACCTGTGTTGCCAATTACACCATACCCCAATTGGCAGGCTTCGCGGCTCTTGGAACCGTTCCGTCTTTGTACCCCCGACCGGATTTGAACCGGTGTTGGCGCCGTGAGAGGGCGTAGTCCTAGGCCGCTAGACGACGGGGGCTTCATTTATCTGCTACGCCTCTAGACGCAACAAATGTCGACTTTACAACATAACAGCTCAATACGCAACCGCGGCGTGTCGAAAATACGCTAAAACTCCTAAAAACACAAAAAGCGGAAATGCAGAATTCCACTACATTCCCGCTTTATACAAAATCTACTTAAGATTTAAAAGCTATTTGCGATTTACAAATGCTCACGCAATCCAGTCAAACGAGCCAAAGTCACGTCTTTACCGACGATTTCCATGGACTCAAAAAGCGGAGGCGAAACTCTGCGACCAGAAAGAGCCACTCGCACAGGGCCAAATGCCAATCGCGGCTTGTATCCAGCTTCTTCAACAAGCTTCTTGTTCAAAAGCTCGTGCAAAGAATCCGTATGCCAATCAGAAGCATCAACACTTTGCAAAGCAGCGAGCGCAGCATCTAGCACATCACCAGCAGATTCCTTAAGCTGCTTACGCGCATCGTCATCTGGCTCAATATAGCCATCTTCGCTTAACAAGCTAGAAACCATGCCAGCAACTTCACCAAGCAAACGCACGCGAGGCTGAACAAGAGGAGCAGCAGCGGTGAGCACTTCACGCTCACGGTCAGTTAACGCATCCCAAGAATCCGCGCTAACTACGCCATCCTTATGCAAGTAAGGCACAGAACGGTTCAAAAAATCTTGAGGCTCAAGCATGCGAATATGCTCAGCGTTAATGGAAATTGCTTTGTCTAAGTCGAAGTGTGCAGGGTTTGCCTTAACGTCTCGCACATCAAACTTTTCAATCATCTCGTCCATAGTGAACACGTCGCGATCAGGAGCGATCGACCAGCCAAGCAAAGCCAAATAGTTCAGCAAGCCTTCTGGAATAAAGCCATTATCCCTATGCAAGAACAAGTTGGACTCAGGGTCTCTCTTAGAGAGCTTCTTCTTGCCTTCGCCCATAACGTAAGGCATGTGGCCGTAAAGGGGAGTTTCCTTCGCAATACCCATTTCCATAAGATAACGGTAAAGCACAATCTGACGAGGTGTGGAGCTGAGAATATCCTCACCGCGCAAAACAACGTTCACATCCATTAACGCATCGTCAACAGGGTTCGTAAGCGTGTAAAGTGGATCACCATTCGGGCGCACAATCACATAATCTGGAACAGATCCAGCTTTAAAGGTGATTTCGCCACGAATTAAATCGTTAAAAGTAATGTCTTCATTTGGCATCTTCAAGCGAAGTGCAGGCTTGCGACCCTCCTCGCGGAAAGCTTGCTTCTGCTCCTCAGTAAGGTTGCGATCATAACCATCGTAACCAAACTCAGCTGGGCGCCCTGCAGCAATATTGCGCTCTTTAATCTCTTCTGGAGTAGAGAAGGACTCGTAAGCGTATCCTGCATCAAAAAGCTTTTTCGCTACATCCTTATAAATTTCCATACGCTGAGACTGGCGGTAAGGGCCATTTTCTCCGCCAACATCAATGCCTTCGTCCCAATCAATATTGAGCCAACGAAGAGCCTCAATAATCTGCTGGTAGCTTTCCTCGCTATCTCGCTCATTATCTGTATCTTCAATGCGGAAAAGCAATTTACCATGCGTGTGGCGAGCTTCCGCCCAGTTAAACAGCGCTGTACGAACCATGCCAACGTGAGGCGTGCCGGTTGGCGAAGGGCAAAAACGCACACGAACATTCTTTGGAAGTTCAGGCTTTGTGGATTTTGTTGCATTATTAGCAACTTCTTGAGTTTCCTCTGTATCAGTCATAGGTTCCATTGTGCCGCGCGTTACGGACGTGCCTATCTAGTCAAGCGCTTGCGTTGATTCCTTATTACCTTCCACATGCGCAAACTTTGCAGCAAGAGCCTCGCGAGACTTTCTATCGTCTTCTTCTTTTGCAAGCTTCTTAGCCTCTTCTGGATCCCAAAGTACGTCTTCCTTATGCTTTAACCATTCGCGCTCAAGCAATGGGGCTGCAATTTCAAGTAGCGTGCTCATACTATTTTCGCCAGTTTCGCCATCATCGCCACTTTTTACGCAATCAACAATCGCACGCCACTGATTATCCTTAAACATCATTCGCGGAACTCCCGCGCACTCACACACTTCGTTAATATATAGGAATATAGGCAAAGTTTCGTAAATGTTGCTTGTTTTTTCAATAAGACTTTTAAGAATAGACAGTATTGCTGTAATTTTTTGCGATTCTACAGAATTAAGTCCGCAAAAATCACACTCTTGTTTTGCGCATCTAAACGCATCTTGCAAGCTATCAACACTCCAATTACCTGCAACGCTTAAAGAATCCGCAGCACCGTTGATTGCGTTAACATCATTAGAAAGATTTGATTCAAGCTTGTTAAAAATAGCGCTAACATCATTCGTGTTATTTTCTAGCTCTTCTTGCGCTTCGCTGTAGTCTGGTTCGTAGCATAAATCCATATCATCGTAAGCGTTTGCAGCAGCTAAAAGCGCGTCAACTATCTCTTGAGGGCGTCCTGGAATTTCGTCTGCACCTTCATACACAAACTCTGCATCTGGAACAGTAACGTCTAAATCTGTAATAATTCGAGCAATAGTGCGAATCGCCCTAACCTCAAGATTTTCAGCATATTTTGCGTCATTATCTAAATGGCGAGCTTCGCTTAAAGGCCACAATTTAGTTAAATCCGCGGCCGACTTTGCAGCAGACTCAAGCAGACTCAAAGCCTTTGAATCCAGCTCTTCTACAGAATCACCCATAATAACGCTCCTTCGCATTAGCTGTAAAAAACAGTTTCTACGCATCTTTTATGCATATTTTAAAGTCTATTGCTTATTATTCCACACGTTCTATTGCACACGCGCCGCAGGATCCACATATGTGATGGAAAGCACATTCATATTTGCGCAATCGTACGTAATCGAAGTAATCGATGCTAAGGCCGTTTTACGCAAAAGCATATTGTGCTCAGCGTGACCTGTTTCTAGCAAATGACGGTAAGACCATATTGGCGATTCGTGCGTTACAGCTACGATTTGCTCTCCTGGGTGATTTTTCACTTGTTCGCACGCAAAATCGCCAACGCGCGCAGCAATACTCTTGTAGGATTCTCCCCAACTTGGCTTCCACAAGTTAGATACAAGTTTCCAATTGTTGTTTTTCCACAAAGCGCCTTCGCCGTAGCCGATTCTTTTCCCTCGAAAATTGTTTTCTGCTTCGATTAGACGATTGTCTAAAATAATCGGGCCAATTTGCAAAGCGCTTGCGATTTGTTGCGCTGTTTCTTGCGTGCGCTCCAAAGGAGACGAGTAAATCGCACTAATTCCGCGCATTTGTGGAACAGTCGCAATGTATTTTGCTGTAGCGCAAGCCATTTTTAAGCCGCGATTAGATAAGTGAAATCCTGGGAGCCTCTCGTAAAGCACGTGATTTGGATTTTCCACTTCCCCGTGGCGCACAAAATGAATAGTCGTAGCTGGCATATTTTCTAAACCTACTTCCAAACCTACTTCCACCCTTTTGGAGTGTGACTTAACGACCATTCACCTAACTTGTGAGCAAAAGTATTGTCTTTAGCGGCATCATAATCAGGTTTTTGCGACTTTGTGTCGTCTAAAAGCCATTTTCTAATAACAAAATTCCACACAGCTACAACAACTGTTGCAATAAGCTTGCCAATGTTTGTGCGAAGCATGTAAATCGCAGTACCACGCAAAGTTTGTGCCATTCCAAGCGTGCTAAGCCAAATAATCGCATCGTTAATAAGCAAACCAATAACTGCAGAAATAATAAAAATCAGCAATTCCATCCAACGAGCCATGTCTTCGCGGTGCTTAAACACGTACTTCATGCTGGCAATATAGTTAAAAATAAGTGAGATTATAAAAGATATTGTTCCAGCAACAACGTTATTAAGATGCACAAGAAGAAGCAGGTTTAGCAATACTACGTCAATAATCAGCGCAATAATGCCTACGATTCCAAACTTAACAACCTGTTCAATAAGTTTTTTCATACATTCAATTAAACACGCGGAGGCTAACAATTCACTATAATTATTGCGTAACGCAGGTTTATTATTGCGTAACATAAGTTGCGCAGCACAAGTTTATAAACTTAAAAAATTCATAAAACTTAGCAAAGGAGCGATTATGCCAGTTATTCACACTCATGTTTCTGTAAGCACTACACCTGCTCAGCGCGATGCCTTAAAAGCAGCATACGGCAAAGCGATTAGCGCAGTTCCAGGCAAAAGTGAGCATTGGCTTATGTGCCCGTTTGAAGACAATATGCCAATTTATTTTGCAGGAGACAATTCTAAGCCTGCAGCTTACGTTGAAGTGAACGTTTTTGGCTCTAGCGTGCCAGGATCTGCTTGGGAAAAGTTGACAGAGCAGATTATGGCAGCTTTGAATCGCGAGCTTGGCGTACCACAAGACCGCACTTACATTCGTTACACTGCAACAACTGACTGGGGCTGGAACGGCGGCAACTTCTAGTCGCAAGTCGCAAGCCTAAAATCTCAACTCGCAAAAATCGCCATATCGCAGCTCATATGAGCATTAATATGGCGATTATTTATTATTACAACTATCTATACAAATAGTTGTGAATTAGTCACTAGGATTGATTGCCAAAATTAGGCTCGTCAACAGTAGACTTAGCAGATACAGCGAACGCATCCGACTCGTCAAAATCAGCATCGCTTGAAGAATAATCATCGCTATTAGCAACGCTGCCTTCAAGATCTGGGCCAGCAGCTACGCGAGCCACTTCTTCCATACCTTTGTTGTCACATAAAACCATACGAACATAGCCAACAACAAATCCAACAGCAGCAGGGCAAACCCAAGCCATTCCAAATTCCGAGAACGGCAACCAGTTTTGAGCAACCAACAACATATCGTTCATATGCAATGCGTTGCGCAAAGCGGATGGCAAACTATTTAAAAAGTCAAATACAGCTGCAACACCAGTAAAACCAAGTGTCCAAGCGTACACAACTTTGGAATTTCCAAAAAGTCGACCACACAAAGCCAAAAGAATCAGCACGATTGACAGCGGATACAAGAACATTAATACTGGAACCGCATATTCGATGATTGCGCTCAAACCAAAGTTTGCAAGGCCAAACGAAACAAGCGTAATCAATACAGACCAAACACGATAGCTAGGACCTTTAGGGAATAGCTTAGAGAAAGTTTCCGAACAGCTTACGATTAAGCCAACTGCCGTCTTTAAGCATGCAAGAGTTACAGTTGCAGCAAGCACGAATAAGCCAACGTTTCCAAGATGATAGCGTGCAACTTGCGCCAAAGTCACGCCACCATTTTCCGCAGGTGGGAACAGCGCGCGGCTACGCACACCAACAACAACAATCGCAACGTAAATCAACGCCATAAGCAAGCAGCTAAAGAATCCAGAGCGGGCAGTATTAACTGCCACATCTTTAGGATCTTTTACACCAAACTGACGAATGGTGCTAACAACAACAATTCCAAATGCCAAGCTAGCTAAAGCATCCATTGTGTTGTAGCCATCTAAGAATCCTGTAAAGAATGACTTATTAACATAATTTCCTATAGGAGCAGCATCCGAAGAAGCACCGCTTATAGGAGAAAATAGTGCAGTAAATACCAAAACAGCTAGGAACACAAGGAAGATTGGCGTAAGAACTTTACCAACCCACGTAAGTATGCCGCTTGGCTTCATAGCAAAGAAGAACGCGAGCGCAAAGAACACTACAGAGAACAAGAACAAGTATAGTTGTCCGTTTCCGTCTTGCGGAATAATTCGCTCCAATCCAACAGTGTATGAAGTTGTTGCACAGCGCGGAATTGCGAAGAACGGGCCGATTGTTAAATAAAGAACGCATGTAAAGAACATGCCGTATTTTTTGCTAGCTTTGCTAGAAAGCTCAAAAAGACCGTTTGCGCGGCTCATTGCAAGAGCTGTAACACCAAGTAATGGCAAACCAACGCCAGTAACAATAAAACCGATTGCTGCAGGCGCAGAATTGTTTCCTGCGTTAGCACCAAGGAATACTGGGAAAATCAGGTTTCCAGCGCCAAAGAACATGCCGAACAACATGACCGCCACGTATGCGGATTCAATAATTGTCAAGTTCCTTTTTTTCGGGGCACTGTCTGTGCTGACACTTTGTGTTGTGACGCTCATGCTACACCTCCTATATGGTGAAAAATTGTTTAAGCATATTATTTAACGCATTGAATAACAAAACTGAAACCGAAAAATAATATTAGGGGGTATACTAATCAATCGCATGTACTTAATCGACAAAAATTTGCAATTTCGCGCGTGTCTACTAGTCAAAAATAAAAGGACGCTAGCGTAAAAACTAACGTCCTAAATAAAAAAGCAAATGCACTAAATCACATCTTGTCTGGAGCAGAAACTCCAAGCAAATCAAGGCCAGATGCAATAACTGTGCGAACAGCCTCGTTAAGCTTTAAGCGAGCTGCAGCGCGTGCTGGCTCTGGGCACTTTGCAATGCGCTGAGCTTCGCGCTCTGCTTCTGGCAAACGATTTTCTGGGTCGCTCAACTCCATTGGCACTACGCGCTCAAGGTTGTACCACTTGTGGTAGCTTGCTGCCAAATCTTCAAGATAATGCGCAACTCTGTGTGGAGCACGCAAATCGCCAGCTTGTGCAAGAGCTGCAGGCCATTGCGCCAAAGCAGCCAACACTTCGCCATCTGCCTCAGTATTAAGCAAGCTTAAATCGGCCCCATCTGCACTAATTCCAGCATCCGCAGCGTTACGAGCCACATTACAGCTGCGTGCGTGAGCGTATTGCACGTAATACACAGGATTATCGTTGCTGTGAGAAGCAAGCAAATCCAAATCAATATCAACGCTTGTGTTGTAGTCGGTGCGCGCAAGCGAGTAGCGAGAAGCATCAACGCCAATTGCATCAACTAAATCGTCAATCGTAATAACGTTTCCAGCACGCTTACTCATGCGCACAGGCTTACCATCTTTCATAACGTTTACCATCTGACCAATAAGAATCTGCATGTTTTCGCCTGGCTCATCCCCAAAAGCCGCGCACATTGCCATCATTCTGCCAATATAGCCGTGATGATCCGCGCCAAGCATGTAGATTGCTACGTCCGCAGGATTCTGTTCGCGATGACGCTTGTTGCGATAGTACGCAATATCTGCAGCAAAATAGGCGTAATTGCCGTCAGACTTAATAATTACGCGATCTTTATCGTCGCCATGCTTAGTAGATTCAAACCAAGTTGCGCCATCTTTTTCAAAAATGTCTCCACGCTCACGCAAATCTGCAATAGCGCGCTCAACTTCGCCATCCTCGTACAAGCTGTTTTCGTGGAACCACACGTCGAAACCAACGCGAAAATCGCGCATTGACTTGCGAATTTCCGCAAACATCATTGGAACTGCGCGCTTGCGGAACTCTTCACGCTGCTCAGAGTCGCCCTCGCCAAGCGGCAAACCTTCCTCGTCTTTACCAAGATCAATTCGAGGTAAGGAAAGAACATCAACGCCGTCTGCTTGCGCTTCTTTTATAACAGCATCCGCGATTTCGTTAATATACGCGCCTTTGTATCCGTCTGCAGGCGTTTCTTCGCCGTGAGCTGCAGCAACTAAAGACTTAGCAAAACGGTTAATTTGCTCGCCGTGATCGTTGAAATAGTATTCGCGCACAACTTTTGCGCCGTTCGCTTCCAAAACTCGAGCCATAGAATCACCAACTGCCGCCCAGCGAGTGCCACCAATATGAATTGGGCCAGTTGGGTTTGCGGAAACAAACTCAAGGTTTAGGGTTTTTCCGCCCAAGTGCTCATTCTTACCAAAATCCGCGCCCTGCTTTAATACTTCGTCAACAACAGCCGCTGCAGACGCAGAATCAAGCGTTATATTAATAAAGCCAGGGCCTGCCACTTCTACGCGCGCAATACCTTGCGCTTCTTGCAAACGCTCGGCAAAAAGTTCGGCTAAATCATGAGGCTTCATACCAGCTTTTTTAGCGAGTTGCATAGCAACATTCGTGGCCCAATCGCCGTGTGCGCGATCTTTTGGCCTCATAACTGCGAGTTTTTCGGCAGCTGGAATCAAATCTTCTGTTAGATTGCCAGCTTTACCACTTGCTACTAAATCTTTCGCGATTTTTTCAATTAATTCACTTAAGCTTTCTGGATTCATGGTTTACAGTCTAGCGTTACCGCGCGATGCTTAGTATTTACAATACACAAAAAGCGCTGGAGTCAAAGATTAACTTACAGCGCTTTTGTTTTGCAATTAATCGCGAAGAAGCTTACGATTAGTTACTTCGCGATTAATCATTTTCGATTACTTGCGATTACTGGCGATTACTTCTTTTTTGCAGGAGCTTCACCGAGTTCGCTTTGAGCAACAGAAACGTTTACATTAGTTGCATCAGAATCTGCATCTGCAGACGAAGAATCCGCCGCCGAATCGCCAGCATCCGCAGCCTTAACAGCGTTAAGCTTTACTTCTCCAGTAACGCGTCCAGCTTCAGCAACGTCATCCAAAGTCTCCTCAACAGCCTTATAAGCATTTTCTGCTACGTTCAAAGTCACTTGCAAAATAGGAGTCTTCATAGAAACCTTTGCTTCAGACTTAATCTTTCGCAAAGTAGCCAAAGCTTCACCCGCGTAAGCCAAAGTGTCTGCAGAAACACCGTTTGCAGCAGCCTCATACGCCTTAGCGCATGGCCAGCTAGCGCGATGCACGGAACCTTCGCCGTCATGCATCCAACTCCACACTTCTTCCGTAGCATAAGGCAAGTAAGGAGCAAGCAAGCGAGCCAAAGCGTCGAGCGCAAGACCAAGAGTTGTGCGAGCAGACTTTACAGCAGCTTCACTTGGAGTACGTCCAGTGGATTCCGCAGTACCATAAGCACGATTCTTTGCAAGCTCAATGTAATCGTCACAGAACTCCCAGAAGAATGTTTCGATTGCTTCCAAAGCCTTGGAATGCTCGTAAGATTCAAGCGCATCAGTTGCGGTACGAATAACGGATGCGAGCTTTGCCATAACAGAGCGATCCAAAACTTCCGTAACGTCTGCAAAATCCCAATCCGCACTAGCAGACTCAAGAACTTGATGTTCATCGTTTTCTCGGCCAATCGCGAGCGCAAACTTAGTAGCGTTTAAAAGCTTAATCGCAAGGCGGCGGCCAATCTTCATCTGGCCTTCGTCGTAAGTTGCATCCAAGCCAAGCTTTGCAGAAGTTGCCCAGTAGCGCACAGCATCCGCACCAAACTCTTCGATTGGCTTATTTGGCACAACCACGTTGCCTTTAGATTTAGACATCTTCTTATGGTCAGGATCAAGAATCCAGCCAGAAAGCGCAGCATGCTTCCAAGGCAAGCATCCGTTTTCAAGATGCGCACGATCAACCGTACTAAACAGCCAAGTACGAATAATATCCTGGCCTTGTGGACGCAAATCCATTGGGAAAGTAGCCTTAAACAGAGCTTGATTTTCCTCACCTGGCTCTTCCCAACGAGTCACAATTTGTGGTGTTAAGGAAGATGTAGCCCAAGTGTCCATAATATCCTGCTCAGCAGTAAAGCCATTTGGCTGGTCTCGCTGAGATTCATCGAAGCCTTCTGGAACGTCAATAGTTGGGTCGATTGGCAAACGATCTTCGCTAGGCGTCAAAGGATGCTCGTAATCCACTTCACCATTTTCATTTACTGGGTACCAAAGTGGGAATGGCACGCCGAAGAAGCGCTGGCGAGAAATAAGCCAGTCACCATTCAAGCCGTGAACCCAATTCTCGTAGCGCACGCGCATAAAGTCTGGGTGGAAGTTAAGTTCCTTACCGCGCTCAATAAGCTCAGCATTCAGCTTCTCATCTGTGCCGCCGTTCTTTAAGTACCATTGGCGAGAAGTGACGATTTCCAAAGGCTTATCGCCCTTTTCGTAGAAGTTCGTCATACGCTTTGTTGGCTTTGGTTCGCCTTCCATATCTCCAGCTGCTTGCAAAGCTTCAACAACTTCCTTGCGAGCGGAGAACGTGGTTTTGCCGGCAATTTTCTCGAACATTTCACGGCCAGACTCGTCCGTAATCCAATCAGGAGTCGTCATTACAATGCGGCCGTTACGCTGAATAATTGGTCGAGTTGGCAAACTCAAGTCGCGCCACCACTCAACGTCAGTTACGTCACCGAAAGTGCAGCACATTGCAATGCCAGCGCCCTTGTCCATTTGAGCTGCAGGATGCGCCAAAATCGGGACCTTCACCTTAAACAGCGGTGAGTAAACTTCCTGACCAAAGTACTTCTTGTAACGCTCGTCGTCTGGATGCGCGATCAAAGAAGTGCATGCAGCAAGCAATTCTGGGCGCGTAGTTTCAATATAAATTGGCGTACCATCTTCAAAGCGGAACGCAATCTTATGGTAGAAGCCAGGATATTCGCGCGCTTCAAGCTCAGCCTGCGCAACTGCAGTCTGGAATGTAACATCCCACAAGCCTGGAGCGTCTTTCTGATAAGCCTCTCCACGAGCAAGATTGCGCAAGAATGCTTTTTGTGCAACTCGGCGAGGCTGCTCGCCAATAGTGTGATAAGTTTGCGACCAATCAACAGAAAGACCAAGCCTACGCCACAAAGCTTCAAAAAGCTTCTCATCTTGAGAAGTTAGGCGCTCACAAAGCTCAATAAAGTTCTGTCTGCTTACAGGAACCTGATCCTTAGCTTCAATCTTCTTGCCTTCAGTGCCTTCAAAAGGCGGCTTAAAATCAGGGTCATACTTCAACGAAGTATCCACTCGCACACCGTAATAATTCTGCACGCGGCGTTCTGTTGGCAAGCCGTTATCGTCCCAACCCATTGGGTAGAACACGTCAAAACCTTGCATACGCTTATATCGCGCAATCACATCAGTATGCGTGTAAGAGAATACGTGACCAACGTGCAAGTGACCACTAACTGTTGGAGGTGGAGTATCGATAGAATATACTGCCTTACGGTCGCGAGAATTATGGAATGCGTAAGTCTTAGCTTCGTCCCAATTGCTACGCCACTTGTCTTCAAGACCATCAACGCCAACTTTGTTAGGAAGAGGCGTTAAATGTGCGTGTTTTACTGTGTTATTATCCTGTTCGCTCATGAACTGAATATTAGAAACTCAGCGCGACAACGTCAATATTTTTACAAATATTTGCAAAAATTATTCAAATCAACGGTTGCTTGCGACTAATCCCAAACCACACGCACTTATATTCCTTAAATAATCCTGGATTTATTTTACGTTTACATCGTGCAATGGTAAAAGTTGATCAGTCATGTTTGTAGGATATCCGCTAACATTAGATTTAGCTACCACAATGCTCTTTCGCGCATACATCCAGTCAGAAACAGCGTAATTATTCAACTCTCTAGCATACTGTTTGATATTTGACTCATATCCTTCTGCATTTGTTGATTTCATTGCCTGTGCAAAATATTTCTGAGACTCATGATCTTGGAACAAATAAGTAGACTTTGTATCTGCATACGCTCCAGAATCCAAAGTGTGATTCATCCATGTGAGTGCTAAGTCATATTTACCATCATGAATTCGCTGTTTCATAGTGTTCTCATCTACTTCTTCGACATTCACACGGAAACCGCCGGTAGCGTTTAACTGAGAACCAAGCGCATTACCAATATTGCTCATTCCAAGAGGTACGAGGAATGTAATTTTACCAAGGTAGGCAGCAGAGAAATATGAGAATAGAGATCGAGCTTTTTGAGGATCGTGTGGATAAGTGCCACTTAAATCCTCGTATCCTGGCGACAATGGGGAAATTGGTCCGCGCACAATTTGACCACCAAATGGATCAGCCGATAAAACAGTGTTTACATCCATTGCGTAACTGCTTGCCCTACGAACGTGCTGATCGCAGAAAATAGACGATATTCCAGTGTTATAAGCAATCATTCGTATTCTAGTGCTCTGACCTTCAACAAGTTGAGTATTTGGCATTGACGCCATACGTTTGTTTTCATTGCCATCAAGAGGAACAGCCATTTGAATATCGCCATTCTGCATGGCATTTGCTAAAGATGTATCGTCATTAAAGTATTTAAGAGTTATGCTAGCGCAGCCAGATGCTGTACCCCAATATTTGTCGTTTCTCACAAGAACAAGGTCTGAACCTTTACTATAACCGTTAACTTTAAAAGGTCCTGTTCCCATAGCGTCTGAAGCGTAGTTTAATGAAGCGCGAGTGTCATATACAATTCCAGCTCTACCTGCTAATCTTCGCAGCAGTAATGGATCTGGCATTTTTAATGAAATGTTTAGAATATCAGGTCCTGAGTTAGATACGCTTGTAATATTCGTCAACTTTTCATAGCCTGGATAGCTTTTTGTAATACCTTGTTGAAGTGATTGCAGTACGGAGCCAGAGTCCATTACGTCTCCATTTGCAAACTTCACGCCTGAACGAATCCTAAACTTATAATTCAAACCGTCGGAAGATACGCTCCAAGACTGAGCAAGACCTGGTTTTAAAGCATTATTGCCGTCTCGTTTAATAAGCGTTTCATAAACGTTTTCAATAAGAGCTTGTTGCAGTGAATCACTGTCGTCAGTCCTAATATCTAAGGATGCTGGGGCTGTACGCAAGCCTATTTTTAAAACTGAGCCTGATGCTGGAACAATACTTTCTGGAACTATTGATCTTCCATCTAAAAATCGCCATCCACCCCATGCAACAACAGACATAATGGCAATTAAGACTATAAAAATAACCCACGAGGACACGCCTTTTTTAGCTTTTTTTGCATAACGTGCTTTTCTCATATGTGATCCAGATGAGTATCTTTCAAATTCAGACATAGCCAACAGTGTATATCATCGATTGAATCATACGTAGAATTTATGCAGAAAATAATCTAAAAATACCCTAAGAATATTCTAAAAGTTAATTATATGAGATATTAGAAAAATCCGTTACGACAACCACAACGCAGCTACGACAAAATCCACGACAAAACCTACAACATAACTACAACATAACTACAACATAACTACAACATAGCTACAACGAAACAGATGGGCACAGAAATCTTAGAGGGCAGTCAGCACAATGCGGATTTCTAGCTGTACATATTTTTCTACCATGAAGAATAAGGCGGTGAGACAAATTAGTCCATTCTTCTGGCGGAAAATAAGATGTAATTTCACGCTCAACTTTTATAGGATCTGACTTAGCGATTTTCCAATCGCTTCTCCATCTAAGCCTTGACGTCACACGCATAACGTGGGTATCTACTGGAAACCCTGGGATACCAAAAGCATTGCCCAATACAACGTTTGCTGTTTTTCTTCCTACACCTGGAAGTTTTGTAAGATCATCCATATTATTTGGAACTACACCATTGAAATCGTCCATAAGTTTTTGCGAAAGCTCTATAATATGCTGCGATTTTACTCTATAAAATCCAAGTTGATGGATGATCTCTTGTACCTTATATATTGGTGCGCGCGCTAAATCTTTTGGCGTAGGATAAGTTCTAAAAAGTTGTTCCGTTACAATATTTACACGTCTATCAGTGGTTTGTGCGCTAAGAACAGTGGCTATTAGTAGTTCAAATGGATTTGTAAAATTTAATGCACACTTTGGATTCGGTATTTCTTCGCATAAAATCCTATACTCTTCACTCATCCTAGCAATTTTTTTAGATTTTCTAGAATTGGAAGATGATTCTTGACTACTATTCACGCTTTGTAATTTAACCAATATAATAAACCACTAATCCTCTACAGAAATTCTAGTCGGAAGCTGCCGACGAATCATTATTATCAGAATCTGTAGAATCTACAACTTCATCCTGAGACTCTAAAGGATCGAAACGATATCCAACATTCCTAACCGTTCCAATAACGTGCTCATATTCAACGCCTAATTTCGCGCGTAACCTACGAATGTGAACATCCACTGTACGAGTTCCACCGTAATAATCGTAACCCCAAACCTCTTGAAGTAGGTGAGCACGAGTGAATACTCGCCGAGGATGCTGAACAAAGTATTTAAGAAGCTCAAATTCTTTATACGCTAAATCAATAGGCTTTCCGTGCAAGCTAACTGTGTAACTCTGCGTATCTACGACTAAATCCCCAGAGCACATTTGACCGCTACTGTTAATTTCCACGCTACCAGAATCAGCTACATGTTCTTTAGAAGTAGATTCAGCCGACCCACCTCGTTGAGAAGCTAGTCTAAGTCTACCTTCTACTTCGGCTGGTGAAGCGGTTGTCAGCATAACATCGCTAACACCCCAAGATGCATTAACAACTGTGAATCCGCCTTCTGTAAGAATTAAGATAACAGACATTGTTAAATTAGAAGCACGAACAATAGAGCATAAAGATTTCGCCAAAGACAAATCTTCTCTAGCATCTACAAGAAGAATAGTGTTTTCTGGCATCTTAAGCATACTAGACGGTTCCATTGGGAGCACTCGCACTCTATGCGAAAGTAGAGTCAAAGATGGCAAAACTTTTGCAGGCGCGGCACAAGAGGTCATCAATGTAATATCCGTCATATTGATACCTCCAGAACGCATAGAATTGAATAACAAATTCAAAATCAAGCTGTTAAAAGAGAATTGTAATCCATACTTAAGATACTTAATAAGAATCGAAGCATGCAAGTGTACGCTTACATATAAAATAAGTTAATACGGCTAAACAATTTATTAAAATTATCTTATAAAACGCGATAGGAGCGTAATATGAGCAACGATAACATCGCACATAATGCAATGCACAATCACATTACGATTATTGTAACTCAATTCGTTGCTATAGCTCTTTTAGCAATTGCAGCCATTCTGCCAATAGCAACAACAAAAGCCGTTATAACCGTTTGCGTGATTATTCTTCTTGCTCTAGTTACTTTCTGGCCGTTACAAGGTTCTACAGCAGATAAAGCTATTCCGCTTTTTGCCGGAATCGCATCCATGTGGTGCGCGACATTAGCTTTAAAAGGTTGGCTTCCTAGCAGCGTAATAGATAATACAGAAGTTAGTATGGATAAGTTCATTGCAGCTATTCACCCATATGAACGTTGGGCTGTTAGCTTTGCTCTAATTCTTGTTGCTGCAACTTTTGTTAGCTTTGGTCGTCAAATGCTTAGGGAAGAGAGATCTAATCTGGTAAGAAATATTTCACATTCTCTTACAGCAAGTATCGCTTGTGCAGCTCTTCCAGGATGGCTTTTTTTGCCTTCGATTATTCGTTTCACATTCTCCGTGCGTATTCTAGAACTTGGCATACTGGTAGCAGTATTGGGTTTGCTTGCCGTGATTGTTCTAGCTGGACTTTCTCATCTTTGGGTTAAAGATGCAAAATACAATACTGACATGCTTTTGCCACAAGTTGGTACTGCTTTGATTCCCGTGATGATGGGCGGAATGGTTGTTTACGCAACTGGTTTAGGAATGCTACTAATCGCTTAAATTTTTTAGAATAAAAAAAGTGTCTAACACATAAAAATGTGTTAGACACTAGCAAACGCGTTTCTAAAACGCTCGGAAGATTCGCGACTAATATCGAAAACTACTTTTCGCTTTCTTCAAGACGCTTGCGAGCTGCGACAATTTCCTTTTCAGCCTGCTCAACTCCAGCCCAGAAGTCACCAGGAAGAACTTCCTTACCTGGCTCCAAAGCCTTGTACTGCTCGAAGAAGTGCTTGATTTCAGCCTTGTGATACTCATTCACGTCATCAATATCCTTGATGTCGTCGAAACGAACATCTGCTGGAACGCACAAAACCTTATCGTCTCCGCCAGCTTCGTCAACCATGTGATACAAGCCAACAGCGCGGCACTCAACAACGCATCCTGGGAACACAGAGTTTGGAATCATAACAAGAGCATCGAGTGGATCGCCATCTTCGCCCAAAGTTCCATCAATGTAACCGTAATCATCTGGATAACCCATAGCTGTGAAAAGGGTACGATCCAAGAAAACGCGACCAGTTTCGTGATCAACTTCATACTTATTCTTGGATCCGCGTGGGATTTCTACCACAACATTGAATGTTTCTGCCATGTTTACTCCTTAATGCGTAAAACACACTGTTTATCAATCTAACGTTTATACACCTAAATTAGACTGTTCAGTCTAACTCTAGCGCGCAGCAAAGAGCACGTAAAACGCGTTGTATAACATTGGCATTTTAGCAAACAAAAGTCGAAAGCAACCGCACTAAAAAATAACAGAGAAAAATCTTAATAAAAACGAATAATTACCTTGAAAAATATTTAAATCCATATTAAAAAATTTCATAAAACTTGCAAAAAACATAAGAAAAATCAAGGAAAAACTAGGGAAAAACTAAGACACGCTATAACTAACTACAGTGTCTTAATACGTAGATAATATGACTACGTTTTGGGCGATGTTAGTCATAAAACAATTCATACCCACATCATGTCCACAACCAAAATTAAACCACGTATTAGCAAGTTGCAGGCAAAATGACAGAGATAAACAACGCAGCTAACACTACAAGCAAACGCAACGCTGCAATAGATGGCATGCGTGCTATTGCTGTTATTGCGATTGTAGCGTTCCACCTACGTCCAATAGTACTTCCAGGAGGATTCTTGGGAGTAACAATGTTTCTTGTTATGGCTGGATACTTCAGCACTGTATCTCTGCTAAAAATGTTTGAAACATCAAATGCGCAAAAGTCGCCAGCAACCAGCGAACAAACCAAAATACCGGTAAAGTCTAAAATATTCGCCTACTTAAAATACTTGTTTAAACGCGTAAAACGAATTTGGCCGTCTACTATAGGGATTATTGCTCTGAGCGCCCCACTAATGTGGCTATTTTCACCAAGTCTTTTAACAAAACTACAATCTGACGCACTAACAGGCGCTAGCTTTACAAGCAATATGGCGTATATTTTACGAAAAGTATCTTACTTTGAACAATCAGGACTACCATCCCCAATAAAACACCTTTGGTATTTGGGACTTATTATGCAAATCTTTGTATTTTGGCCGATTATACTATGGGCGATTCTTAAAATTGTGCACTCTAAATTTGTAAGAATGTGCGTTACGGCGATTCTTATGATTGCATGTTCGTTGGCAAACCTAGCAATTACGATTTTTTATGGAGATGGCCAAACCATTGCGCGCGTGTATTACTCTATTGACACTCGAGCTGGAGAATTCTTAATTGGTGCATTACTAGCAATGTATTGCACATGGTTTAGCGAACGTTCCATTATCAAAATTATTGCAGATGCTTGTAAATATATTGTTGGAAACAAAAGCAAAAAAACACAAATCGAAAAAATAGAGGATTCATCAGAGATAGAAGCGCAAAATACACAAAATACGCAAAATAAAAGCCAATCCTCAGAAGCCTCGATACCAGACGATTTACTAGCAGGATTGCAAGTAAACATGATGGAATCTGATAAAGATGGCGAATATGACGAATCCGATGAATCTAATAATGAAATTGCTGGGGAAAAGTGGCAACAAACCAACGAATCAGAAAACACTGATAAAGTAAAAACTGATCTAAAAAATAAATCAGAATCTGGTAAATTCGCAAAAATAGCAAAAACTCTTCAAAAACCTCTAAGCACACTACAAAAATCGATTATAGGATTGGCTGCGTTAATTTTTATTCTATGGTGCTTATTGAAAGAAGACGGTTCAAAAACCTGGATTGTTTACGACGGATACACGATATTCGCAATAGTTTGCGCGATTTTAATGTGGTCCTGCCTACAGAAAAATAGTATTTGCACTAAAATACTTGAAATTGCTCCACTGAAATATATAGGTCTAAGATCTTTTGCGATTTACATAGTCCACTTCCCTATTCTAGAAATACTAAACCCTGCTACAAGAACCACACAGATAACTCTTTGGGAACAGGCAGGGCAATGCGTAATAGTTATTATTGCAGCAGAGGTTTTTTACAGAATATTCGAGATGCCTCTTGCAAATAAGCATATAACCTTTAGTATTAGCCAGAAAGACGATATTATCTCGGACAATATCGACGCGAAAAACCCTGATTTATCTCCTGATTTATCTTCAGATACGTTAAACGTTAAAAGTAAGAATATAAGATTGCCGTTTGTTTTAAGAAGAACGGTAATAGTGATTTGTGCAATAGTTGGGCTAGCAATAATTGCAGCGCCAGTTAACTGGAATAGTATTGCGCAAGCGCGAGCTATACAATTAAGACCAGAATTAAACGCGCAAGACGCGAATACTCAAAACAAAACTGCACAAAACAAAACTGCACAAGAAAAAAATTCCGCTAATACGAAGAAAAAAACAGGCGGAAAGCGCGAGAACATAGAAAAACAAACGCTTCCAACAAAACCATCTGACCATAGGATTCTCAACCCGATTGCAGAAAAAGTGCCAGAAAACATAAATACAAAACCATGGAAAATAGACTCAAAACGCAATGTTTGCACTGCAGACATAACAATGGTTGGAGATTCCGTAACAGAAGGCGCAAAACCATACCTTATGCAAGCATTACCAAACGCTTGGATTGACGGAAAAGTGAGCAGACAAATATTCCACGGAGCGGAAGATTATCAGCAAGATTTAGTTGGGAAACACCCTGGAAGCGTTGTAATCTATGAGCTTGGAACAAACGGACCTCCTAGAGACGAATCTGTTTTGCAAAATATGGTAAATGTTACAGGTGGCAAACCAGTGTATTTTGTAACAACCCGTGTTCCACAGCCTTGGCAAGACGAAACAAACGCAAGACTGCGCGCTTTTGCAGCGAAACGCAAAAACGTTGGAATAATAGACTGGTATGGTTTAAGCGCAGGACACTCCGAATTCTTAACAGACGATGGAATACATTTGACTCCTATTGGAGGTCCACAATACGCGCGAATGATAAGACTAGCCGTGTGCGGAGGATAATTTACTGGTAAATCCTAGTAAGAATCATGGTAAGTCCTGCGCAAATTTTGGTAAGTCCTGCGCAGCAAATCAAGTCGAAACATTACGATGGTATACATGACTGAATTAAGAACCGCAATATGCTCGACTGCGCATAGCGAAGAAACAACAGCTTGGAAAAATCCGCTACGCGATCCACGAGACTTGCGTTTGGCTCGTATTGCAGGACCATGTAGTTTAGTAATATTCGGAATTACTGGCGATTTAGCGCGCAAAAAACTTATGCCAGCCGTATACGATTTGGCGAATCGAGGGCTTTTGCCACCTGGATTTGGTTTAACGGGCTTCGCAAGACGCGACTGGACAGATGAACATTTTGTAAACTTTGTGCGTGAAAATATTCAACAACACTGCCGCACACCATTTCGTGAATCAACATGGATTAACCTTGCTAAAGGCATACGTTTTGTTCGCGGAACATTCGACGACGCAAGCGCATTTGAGCGCTTAAGCAAAACCGTAAGCGAATTAGACAGAGATCTCGGAACTCGCGGAAATCACGCGTTTTACATGTCGGTTCCGCCTTCTAGCTTCCCTGTTGTGGCACAGCAGTTAGCAGCATCGGGGCTTTCACATTCCTCCGAAAACGCGTGGAGACGAGTGATAATAGAAAAACCTTTTGGTCACGATTTAACAAGCGCACAAGAGTTGGATCGCGTAGTTTCCGAAGTTTTTGACCCTAATTCTGTATTCCGCATAGACCACTATTTAGGCAAAGAAACTGTGCAAAATTTGCTGGCTTTTCGTTTTGCAAATGCAATGTATGAGCCAATTTGGAACGCTAATTATGTTGACCACGTGCAGATTACTATGGCAGAAGATATTGGCATAGGCGGCAGAGCTGGATATTATGATGGGATTGGAGCAGCCAGAGATGTTATTCAAAATCATCTGCTGCAACTAATGGCTCTTACTGCTATGGAAGAGCCAGTAAGTTTTAGTGCTAGTGACTTGACGGCTGAAAAAACTAAGGTCTTGTCTGCTATACGCTTGCCTAAAGATTTAGCAACAAATACTGCGAGAGGTCAATACGCAGAAGGTTGGCAAGGATCGTATAAAGCCGTTGGATATTTGCAAGAGCAAGGAATTAGCCCGGATAGCACTACGGAAACATACGCTGCCGTGCGTTTAGACGTAGACACTCGTCGCTGGGCTGGAGTTCCGTTCTATTTGCGAACCGGAAAGCGCTTAGGAAAGCGCGTTACAGAGATTGCCGTGATTTTTAAGCGCGCTCCACACTTGCCTTTTGAGTCCACTGCTGTGCGCGAACTTGGTAGTAATGCGATTGTGATTCGCGTTCAGCCAGATGAAGGCGTAACAATGCGATTTGGCGCAAAAGTGCCAGGCGGAACATCTATGGAAGTTCGCGATGTTTCTATGGACTTTAGTTATGGAAGATCTTTTACAGAAAACTCTCCAGAAGCCTACGAGCGCCTTATTCTAGACGTTTTACTTGGCGAGCCACCGCTTTTCCCAACTACACAAGAAGTTGATTTAAGTTGGAAAATCTTAGATCCTATTGAAGATTTTTGGAGTTCGCTTGGTACACAGCCTCAGCCATACCGTGCTGGAACGTGGGGTCCAGCGGAAGCTGACGCTATGCTTGCTCGCGATAATCGCCATTGGAGGCTGCCATGATTATTAATCTTCCTAACACAAACACGTCTAAAATCTCTGCAAAAATCGACGAGCTTCACGAAGAGCGTGGAGAATCTGCAACTGGACGCGTGCTAACTCTTCTTATTGACACCACTCTTAAAGATCTTGAAAACGCACTGGGAGCAGCAAATGCAGCTAGTCGCGAACACCCTTGTAGAGTTATTGCCATTGTTCGCGAATCACAAGTCAATATAGCAGATTCACGAAGCGAAGAAACGCCAAACTTAGACGCGCAAGTACGCTTTGGCGCAGATGCTGGAGCTGGGGAAATCATTATTCTCTATCCTCATAATGGCTTAGTTCGACATCCAGATACGCTTGTTATTCCTCTGCTTGTTCCAGACGCGCCGATTGTTGCGTGGTGGCCTACAAATGCACCAGAAAATCCTGCTAAGGACTTGCTTGGAACTATGGCAAGTAGCAGAATCACTGATGCTCAAAATGCGGACAATACCCTTGAAACTGTGAAAAATTTGCGCAAAAACTGGTCTTCTAAAGATGTTGATCTTTCTTGGACTCGTCTTACTCCTTGGCGTGCAATGCTAGCTTCTATGCTTGATCAGCCTCCGCATTTACCTGTTATTAGCGCTAAGGTTAGCGGTCCAAAGCATTATGTTCCGATGCATTTGCTCGCACAATGGCTAAAAATATCGCTTAATGTTCCTGTTGAAATTGTTGAGGATTCGAGTGCGCATGCAATTACGGAGGTAAGTCTTAAAAGACAAGATGGCGTGCTTTCTTTGACTCGTCCTTCTGGAGAAGAACAAGCAATGATAAGTCTTCCAGGACAAGCAACACAGCCAATTGCAATGCCAATTAGATCTTTAGAAGATTGCTTGAGTGAGGAGTTGCGTAGAATCGATCCAGATGAGATCTATGCTCAACTTGTTCACGCAGATTGTTGCACAATGCAAGATAACGAACTTTAATACAACGGGTAAAAAATAATAAAAGGATTCATTATGGCTGAAGATTTTAGATTTGCGCATAACGCAACAGTGTACGGCTACGATAATCAAGATATTCTAGCTGCTGTTGCTGCGCAAAAACTTGTGACTTTGATTATGCAATGGCAAAACAATGTTGAAAATCTTAATAAGCCATTCCATCTTTTGCTAACAGGTGGAACAGATTCTATTCGCATGTTTCAAATGTTAGCTAGCAACCCATTGCTTCCAGCAATCAACTGGTCCAATGTTCATATTTGGTGGGCAGATGAACGTTTTGTAGCTTATAACAGCGACGATCGCAATGCGCTCAAGGCTCGCGAGCTACTTCTTAATATGCTTAGCGATCACAAAGTTTTGCAGGAGTCTCATATTCACGAAATGCCTGCAGATGATCGCAATGCGCAAGAAGTGGCAAATGCTAGCGATGCTGAAAACAATGCGATTTTAGACGCAGCAGCACGCGATTACGAAGAAGAAATTATAGGCTTACTAGGCAAAGAGCCTGTGTTTGATTTGGCAATTCTTGGCATGGGACCAGACGCACATATGGCTTCACTTTTCCCAGGATTGCCGCAAATTCATAATCGCGATCGCATAGTTTTAGGCGTGAATCACTCCCCTAAGCAACCGCCAATGAGATTAACTCTTAGCGCACCCGTGCTGGCTCATAGCCGCCGCACTTGGTTCTTAACGGCTGGAGAGCAAAAAGGAAAAGCTTTAATGAACGCGCTTTCTTCGGATAATAACCCAGATTATCCTGCGTCTTTTGCCAACGGCACGGAAGAAATCGCATGGCTAACCACCGCAGAAACTTTGCACGCTGCAATTCAGTAATCTGCATAATATTCAGCAAGTCAAAAATTAAATGCGCTACATAAATTGGCGCAAATGCGAAAATAGCATGTTTAAAACATGGCGCATTTGGGAAAATCTTCATAAAACCATTGAAATATCAAGGAAATCAATCAATTTAAGAATATTAGTAAAATTCAGCAATAAAATATGCTAAAAAAGATCAGAATAGAGTACATGCCTCTGCATAATAATGCAAAGGCATGTTAGTTATAAATATTATTTGATTTAATCTTGCTTTACTTCTGGGCGATTAGGCTCTGCCCACAAAGTGTGGAATACTCCTGGCTCGTCAATGCGACCGTAAGTGTGAGCGCCGAAGAAATCGCGCTGAGCCTGAATAAGCGAAGCTGGCAAACGCTTGGAACGCAAGCCATCGTAGTATGCAAGCAAGCTAGAGAATGCTGGCACAGGAACCCCGTGCTCAACTGCGCGCGCAATAACACGACGCCAAGCAGCTTGAGACTTTTCAATAGCATCCTTAAAGTAAGGAGCAAAAATCAAGGAAACACTCGCCTGCCCAGATTCAAAAGCCTCGGAAACGCGGTTTAAGAATTGTGCACGAATAATGCATCCGCCTCGCCAAATGCGAGCAACAGCAGCCTGGTCAATCTTCCAATCATGCTCAATTGCAGCAGCTGCAATCTCGTCGAATCCCTGAGCGTAAGAAACAATCTTAGAAGCATACAAAGCTTGGCGAATATCCTCAATAAACGCCTTACGCTCAGCATCGTTCAAATCAAAATGCATATCTGGACCAGTCAAGCCTTGACTTTCAGCAGCTTCTCGCAAAGCAACTTGGCTTGAAAGTCCGCGAGCAAACACAGCTTCAGCAATACCCGTTACAGGTATTCCGAGAGAAAGCGCAGACTGCACAGTCCAAGTACCCGTGCCCTTCATACCAGCGTGATCCACCATCATCTCAACCAAAGGCTTACCAGTCTTAGCATCCTTCTGTCGAAGCACATCTGCCGTAATCTCAATCAAATAAGAATCAAGCTCGCCCTTGTTCCACTCGCTAAACACGTCCGCAATTTCGTCAGACTTCATGCCCAAACCACGAAGCATTAAATCGTAGCTTTCTGCAATAAGTTGCATATCCGAGTACTCAATACCGTTGTGAACCATCTTCACAAAGTGGCCAGCGCCATCAGTGCCAATATGGGTTACGCAAGGCTCACCTTCTGCAACAGCTGCAATCGACTTTAAAATAGGGCCAAGAGTCTTCCAAGACTCCTCCGTGCCACCTGGCATCATCGAAGGACCGCGCAAAGCGCCTTCTTCACCACCAGAAACACCGCAACCAACGTAGTGAAGACCGCGCGCGCGAATGTTACGCTCTCGGCGAATCGTATCTTCAAAGTAGGAGTTTCCGCCGTCAACAATAATATCTCCTGGCTCCATAGCGTTTGCAAGCTCTTCAATAACAGCGTCTGTAGGAGCACCAGCTTTTACCATAATGATTGCAGTGCGTGGGCGCTTAAGCGAAGCAACAAATTCTTCAACAGTTTTAGCAGGAACGAAAGCACCTTCACTGCCGTGCTCATTCATCAAGGTTTCTGTGCGCGAATAATGACGATTATAAACAGCAACTGTATTACCGTGATGTGCAAGATTTCTCGCTAAATTCGACCCCATAGCCGCTAAACCAACAACGCCAATATTTGCTCTAGCTTGATTTTCCGCCATTTTGCACCTCTATCTTTTAATATTTATAACCGTAATATTTATAACCGTTTTATTATTTTATGATTGCTTTATTTTTAACACTTAACCAATCAAAACACACTTTTTTAAGTTTATCTACCTATATGCACAAGCGTCATTCATACGATCACAAAGCCTACGACATAGCCCACGCGTTAATGGCAATTTTGTGATAAAGATTACATTTTTACTTTTATTAGTCGCTATTAAAAAAACATAAATACCGCTTAAATCTTACAGACACGCGTGATAGCCAAAATTTGGACACACTAAATATAGGGATTAGACATACAACACGCCACTATAAATAGTGTTAAGTGGTAGTAGACTGTTAAATCGTGCCAAAAAGCACAAACTTAAATAATCATAAAGAAAAAAGACTTAGAATACACTCAACGAAGGGAGAAGAACCGTGACTATTACAGTTTTCACCAAGCCACATTGCCCACAGTGCGATGCCACAAAGCGTCAATTCACTAAGCTAGGCGTGAATTTTGAAACAGTAGACTTAACTCAAAGCCCTTCTACTTTAGACCAGTTGCGCGCAGCAGGATATCGCCAAGCGCCAGTGGTGATTACTCCAAACTCGTCGTGGAGCGGATACCGCCCAGATTTGATTGCCCAAATCGCAAGTCAACTAGAAGACGAAAATAAAAACGATTAAAGCAATCAAGAATCAAGAATAAACAATCAACAATCAAAATAATCAAAGCAATCAAGAAGCATAAAAATGTGTGATCAAGAAAATATGTCACAACCAAGCGAGCCAGAAGCGCGCGCACAAGGCGAATCAATCGGAGCTGTAGTCTATTTTTCTTCCGTCTCCGAAAACACACTACGATTCGTGAAAAATTGCGATTTTCCAAGCAACAATGTGAACGTATATCGCATACCGCTTCGACCAAAAGAGCCAGAATTGCACGTGCGCGAGCCATACGTTTTGATTGTACCGACTTACGGCGGCGGAAATATTTCTAAAGCAATACCAATGCAAGTGCGAAAATTCCTAAACAATCGCGAAAATCGTTCGTTTATTCGCGGCGTAATATCTTCTGGAAATACGAATTTTGGAGACGCATATTGCGCTGCAGGCGGTCAAATCGCAGGAAAATGCGCAATCCCAAATATGTATTCGTTTGAACTTACAGGAACTGCAGAAGATATAGAAAAAGTAGCGCAGGGAATACCAAAATTTTTAAGGCAATTAAAAGAAACAGAAAAATAGAAGAAACAGAAGAAACGAAATAAACAAATAAACAAAATCAACAAAAAACAGCGTTTGAAAAGCAAAACTAACGCACGAGGAAAGGAATAAACACCATGAATAGCACGGATCCGATGAGCGAATCTACTTCGCTTAATCTTGATCACACTGACGACACCAACACTGCTAGCAGCACAGCAGAGCGCATTCGCAACAGCCGCGACTACCACGTTCTTAACGCTATGCTCGGTCTTTTCGACCCAGAAAAAGGTATTCAGTTTGATAAAGATCAGGAAGCAGAAAAGCTTTACGTTTCGGGTTACGTGCAAGAACACAGCATGAAGTTTGCTTCAACTCATGAGCGCTTGAACTATTTGATTAGCAACTACTACTACAACGGAAACGTGTTCAGCAAGTATAGCAGCGAGTTTCTAGATAAGTTCTACGAGCACGCAGAAGCTGCTCACCACACTTTTGGCACTTTCTTGGGTGCTTTTAAGTTCTACACTTCTTACGCTTTAAAGACTTTCGACGGCAAGCAATATTTGGAAAACTTCGCTCAGCGCGCAGCAGCCGTAGCTTTGGAACTTGCAGATGGCGATGAAAAAGCAGCGCTCAACTATTTGGACGAGATGCTTGCAGGCCGCTTCCAGCCAGCCACTCCAACGTTCTTGAATCTTGGTAAAGCTCAGCGCGGAGAGGCTGTGAGCTGCTTCCTCGTGCGTTTGGAAGATAATATGGAGTCTATTGCACGCGGAATTAACTCTGCTTTGCAGCTTTCTAAGCGCGGCGGCGGCGTGGCTCTGCTTCTTACGAATTTGCGCGAGCTTGGTGCTCCTATTAAGCGCATCGAAAATCAGTCGAGTGGCGTTGTGCCTGTTATGAAGCTTTTGGAAGATTCATTCTCTTATGCTAATCAGCTTGGCGCTCGTCAGGGCGCTGGTGCCGTGTATATTAGCGCTCACCACCCAGATATTATGCGTTTCCTTGACACTAAGCGCGAGAACGCGGACGAGAAGATTCGTATTAAGTCGCTTTCTTTGGGTGTTGTGATTCCAGATATTACTTTTGAGCTTGCTAAGCGTAAGGAAAAGATGGCTTTGTTTAGCCCTTACGACGTTGAGCGCGAGTACGGAAAGCCTTTTGCAGACATCTCCGTTACCGAGCATTACGATGAGATGGTTGCAAATCCTCGCATTCACAAGAAGTACATCGACGCTCGCGAATTCTTTATGACTCTTGCAGAGATTCAGTTTGAGTCTGGATACCCTTACATTTTGTTTGAAGATACTGTAAATCGCACGAATCCTATTGAGGGCCGCATTACTATGAGCAACTTGTGCTCCGAGATTTTGCAAACTCAGGAAGCAAGCACTTATAACGCCGACTTGTCTTATAGTCACGTTGGCCGCGATATTTCTTGCAATCTTGGCTCGCTTAATATTGCTAAGGCGATGGACGGTGACTTGGGTACAAGCGTTGATTTGGCTGTGCGCGCGCTCACGTCTGTTTCGGAGCATACTTCGATTGATTCCGTGCCTTCGATTCGTCGCGGAAACGCAGAGGGCCATGCTATTGGCTTGGGTCAAATGAATTTGCACGGTTTCCTTGCTCGCGAGCACATGCAGTACGGAAGCGAGGAAGCTCTTGACTTTACAGACATGTACTTTATGACGGTTGCTTACCACGCTTATAAGGCTTCTCACGCTTTGGCTGTAGAGCGCGGGACTGCTTTTGCAAGCTTTAAGACTAGCGCTTACGCTAAGCCTGCAGGAAAAGGCAACTACTTCGATAAGTACACTGATGGCAGCCGCTCGCTTGAGCCTAAAACTCAAAAGGTTCGCGATTTGTTTGCTCGTTTTAACGTTGCAATTCCAACCGTTTCGGATTGGGAGCAATTGCGCGACGAGATTTTGCGCGATGGCATTTACAACGAGTATTTGCAGGCTGTTCCTCCAACTGGTTCCATATCGTACATAAACCATTCCACGAGTTCAATACACCCGATTGCTTCTCGCATTGAGATTCGCAAAGAGGGCAAAGTTGGCCGCGTCTACTACCCTGCTGCATACATGACGAATGACAATATGCAGTACTTTAAGGATGCTTACGAGATTGGTTGGAAGGCAATTATTGACACTTACGCGGAGGCAACTCAGCATGTAGATCAGGGATTGTCTCTTACTTTGTTCTTCCCAGACACTACGACTACTCGCGATTTGAACAAAGCTCAGATTTACGCGTGGCGTAAGGGTATTAAGACTCTTTACTACATTCGTATTCGCCAGAAGGCTTTGGAAGGTACAGAAATCGAGGGTTGCGTAAGCTGCACGCTGTAAACCTTATGGTTGTAAATCTTTCGCAAATTAAATCAAAAACTTAAAAATTTTATAAAACGTAAACACAGAATCAGGAGTAATTATGACAGAACTCAGCCCAACTGCGCTCGATCCAACAGAACTTCGCAGTAGCTTAGATAAGCCTTTCGGCACGAACCGCGTAATCGCAGACGACGCTATGATGGCAGATTCCATCACCCCAGCTCAATACCGCTATCATCACGGATCTCGCGTGCGCCCAGTTAATTGGAATAATATTGTTGACGACAAGGATTTGGACGTTTGGAATCGTCTTATTGCTAACTTCTGGCTTCCTGAAAAGGTTCCGCTGAGCAACGATATTCCTTCTTGGCGTTCCCTCACCGATCTTGAACGCAAGACAACTACTCGCGTTTTTACAGGCTTAACTTTGCTTGATACCAGCCAGGCAACTATTGGCGAACTTTGCCAGATTGAGCACGCACGCACGGAGCACGAGCAGGCTATTTACACGAATATTGCTTTTATGCAGTCGATTCACGCGCGCTCCTACTCCTCTATTTTCTCCACTCTTTGCTCTAGCGAGGAGATTGACGAGGCTTACCGTTGGGCTGTTGGAAACGACGTTTTGCAGCAGCGAGTTACAACCGTGCTTTGCGAGTATGAGAGCGAAGATCCACTTAAGCGTAAGATTGCTGCAACTATGCTTTCTTCGTTGCTTCTTTACGCAGGTTTCTACCTTCCGCTTTACTTTGCTTCCCGCGGCAAGATGATGAATACTGCCGATATGATTCGCTTGATTTTGCGAGATAAGGCGATTCACGGCTACTATTCTGGCTACAAGTTCCAGCGCGGTTTGGAGCTTAGAAGCGAGAACGACAAGAAGAATCTTGAAAAGTTCACTATGAACTTGCTTGATACTTTGTATGATTTGGAAGTTGAGTATTCTGGTCAGATTTACGAAGGATTTGACTTCCACGATGACGTTTTTGACTTCGTTCGTTACAACGCTAACAAGGCTTTGATGAACCTTGGCTACCCTGCTAAGTACAGCGAAGAAGAAACTCACGTAAGCCCAGAGATTCTTGCGGCTCTATCTCCTGCAGCCGACGAAAATCACGACTTCTTCTCTGGCTCTGGTTCCAGCTACATTATGGGCAAGTCTGTTGAAACCGACGACGACGATTGGGATTTCTAGTCGCTAGTCGCTTTACTAATTAATTAGGTTGCTTATGCACTTTCATAAGCAACCTTTTTTATTTAATTATTTAAGAATATTTCCGTTTTGGAACTATTTTTAAATATCCGCGTACTTACTGAGTTATCGTGGCAGATTTTATAAGATTTGCATTTTCTGCCATGATAACTGTGTGCGTCACACATTTGCTGGTTCTATTGCAATACGTCCACCTAATGCTTGAACAACCTTCGCAATAGTTTGGAAGCTGGGATTGCCGTCTCGTCTTAAGCTTTTGTAAAGGCTTTCCCTTCCAACCTCGGCTTTTTGAGCAATTTCTTTCATTCCTCTAGCTTTTGCAATATCGCCTATAGCGGCTTGCAACAAGCGAGGATCGTTAAGTTCTGCTGCAGCATTGAGATACGCAATAACATCATCATCGTTCTCAAGATACTCACTCGCATCCCATTTACTTATATTTACCATTTTCTCATCCAATTGCGATACTCATCTGTTTTAAGTATCTCCATAAAAATATTTTATCCTGCAGGATACAATTTTGCAATTTTTGCCATGATAACTTGTTATTTTGTAATAATTGTGTACACAATGGCGCTACTTTGGCATTACGTTGGGTGCTACATGTCTGCTACAATAAAGCAAAGCACGAATAACAAATTTATGATTCTAAGCTTAAAGGAAACGACATGACTTCTACAAAAACGGTTAAAACAGGCAGATTAAGTGTAAGAGTTAATCCAGAAATACGAGATAGTGCATCGCAAGTTCTTGAACATTATGGTCTTGATATGAGTTCAGCAGTCAACCTATTTTTGTATCAGATTGTAAATACGCAACGTTTCCCATTTTCACTTGAAAGTTCTCCATATGAGCACTCTATTGATGAAGCTATGAAAGAAAAACCAATAGCTGCAGGTACTGTTGACGATTTTGCTGAGCTGATGCGCAATGCCTAAACCGCCATTTTATAGTCCAATCTATCTGCGAGATGTTCTACTGTTGTATCAAGTTAAAGAAGATTGCATTATATTCCTACGCTTAGGATCTCATGACGACTTATTCTAGTTAGCAAAAACTGTCACGATAACGCATGATTGCGTTGAGCATATTGAAAAATAATATAATTTAGATTATTATAATTATGATTATAATAATCGCGATTATATTAACTAGAGTGCAGATTCAGCAGCAATAAGATGCGCTGAAAAGTATTGCAATTATTGGCGTAACGGCAGGTGGAATATGGTTTTTGTTGGCAGACAAGACGAGTTACAAGTACTTGAAAAATTATATGAGAACAGCAAACACTCGTTCCAAATGGCAATAGTTTATGGTCGAAGACGAATAGGAAAAACTTCGCTTATTTCACAATTCTGTAAAAATAAGCACGCAATACTTTTTACTGCTCGCGAGCAAACTAATATCGAGAATTTGCGTGATTTCTCGCGCACTGTGTACGACTTCTTCAATCTACCGTCAACTACAGGATCGTTTAATAATTGGAACGACGCTCTCGATTTTGTTGCGCAACAATCTAACGCCGTAGACCAGAATGCTCCTAAATCTCCACTTATTCTAGTTTTCGACGAATTTCCGTACGCAGCTCAAGCAGATAAATCCTTAGCGTCAACATTCCAAGTCGCAATAGATCATAAATTTAAAAACGCGAACATGACTCTTATTTTGTGCGGCAGTAACGAAGGATTCATGGAAAGTGAAGTGCTTGGCAAAAAGAGTCCGCTTTATGGAAGACGTACCGCACAGATTCGCTTGCAACCATTTAATCTTTTTGAAGCATCTGAGCTTATGCCAAATAATGCTACTTGGGAAGATAAAATCAACTATTTTGCATCCCTTGGAGGAACACCATACTATATAGAGCAGTTAGATAATAAGTCTTCGTTTGCGGAAAATCTTGAGCAATTATGCTTTAACATTTCGGGAATTTTGTACGCTGAACCAGACATGCTCATGCGCCAGGAATTGCGCGATCCTTCAACATACAATAGTGTGCTAAATGCTCTTGCTACGGGATGCAATACTCCGACTTTAATATCGGATCGCATTGGATTGCCAGCTACATCAGTGAACGTGTATTTGAAAACATTAGAAGGCCTTGGATTAATTGAAAGAAATATTCCATTTGGCATGAATCCACTTCATTGCAAAAAAGGATTATGGCAGATTTGTGACCCATTCTTTGCGTATTGGTATAGGTTTGTAGCGCCTAATAAAGGATTGATCGAACGCGGACTTTCACACGCTGCCGCAAGTAGTGTTCTTGGCGGTGAGCATGAAGCGTTTAGTACTTTTGTAGGTCAACAGTTTGAGAAAATGTGCGAACAGTGGATTGTGCACCAATGCAAAGTTGACGGAATGGACTTTTTGCCAACTAAGTTAGGTAAATGGTGGGGTGCGGATCCTATTGCTCGTGAGCAAACCGATATTGATATTGTTGCAGAAGACGATATTAACAAGCAGCTTCTTATTGCAGAATGTAAGTGGCGTAATAATCTTAACGAAGCTGAAGCAGTGAGCAAGTTGTTGCAGCGCGCAACTTTAGTTGAGAATGCAAAAAATAGCGATTATAAGAAAATATTTATGTTGTTTACAAAACATCCAACTTCTTACAATCCTCGTCATGCTAAAACAATCATCAACTTCGTTGACGCACAAACAATGTTTTTTAACTGATTGCGCGACAATAGTTACGTACTATATCGCGCAGCCGAAATCACGCGTTATCGCGTCAGTTTTTATAAGATTTGCAATTTTTGTCACGATAACTTCATCTTCTCATATGTTACGTAAATATATATCTTTATTATTTTTGCGACAAAACGACAATTTTGGCGACATAAAAATGTCGCTTTGTGCCATATTTCCCATGTTTATTCTTGACAAACTCATACAGCAACTTTAATATTTTTAATAAAAGTTTAATTTAATTAAAGTTTATAGGCTGAAGAAAGGGGTGATATGGATCATATTCCAAGATGGATGGCTAATCTCACAGACGAAGACATGTCGTTTATAAAGAACTTTGTATTATCGTCTGGATCGTTAAAAGAAATGTCGCAAATGTATCAAGTCTCTTACCCAACGATGAGAATCAGGCTTAACAGGCTCATTGAAAAAATTCAAATAAGCGACAATGAACCAGAAGACCCGTTCGTTCTTTTAGTAAAGAGTCTTGCTATTGACGATAAATACGATGTTGACACAGCTCGAACACTCATAAACGAATATAGAAAAAGAAAGGATGAATCATGAGCTATGCATTATTTGGTCCGATAATTGACATTCTTATCGCACTTGCTATATGTGCTTTAGTGTTCTTTATCGCAAGAAGTCTTATTCGCTATGCGCATTCTCTTAAAAAGGACGATAAGTCATCTAAGCAGTCTGCAGAAGATAAAAGAATTGCGTTACAGGACTTATAAAACACAAAAACCGAGTTATCGTGGCAGTTTTTGCTAGATTTGCAATTTTTGCCACGATAACTCGATATAAAATAGCAACGAAACAGCATTCTGCATCACATATTAACCGCTTACTTGCATCTGCTGCACAAAGGCGCGTCCAAATACTCGATTGAAAAGCATCCAAATACTCGATTAAATCGCAAGAAAGCACAATAATTAATTATTCTTGCATAATGGCTATTTCTCTACATGAAGCGGAACGTGTACATTAATAATCCACGAATCGTCATCTTCAATAACTTTAAAAGTTCCACCAGCCCGTTCCGCAAGCATCTTATGAAGACGCAGTCCATATCCTAATTGCAAGTTAGCAAGAATACCGCGTTGCGCACTATTTATACACGTAATATGACATTCATGGTCATTAAGCATTACATTCATAGCATATTCTTTAGGTTTTGCAGCATGCTTTTTTACGTTTGCAAGTAGTTCTCGACAAATATATTCAATTTGAGCACATTCTTCAAAAGGCAAACGCATTGATCGAGAATCTTCAGCAGTTAAATCACTACTCAAGTCAATGGAACCAATATAGCCAAGCTTTTCAAATGACTTTTGTTCACAGTCAAATAAAACACGTAAGCCTGTGCAAAAATCTTTATAACATGTAGTAGATTGCATAACATCACCAGTGCTTGCAGTTGTAGCATTGTCAAGAAAAGAAATGATATTGCGTGCTTTATGAATAGTTGTAGTAGCACATTGAAGAATCTCTCGTGAATTTTCATGCTCTTGGTCATGAGTCGTTTGAGGTTCAATAGATTGTTGTGCCATCATCATAATACTGGAAAGCTCATTAGTTACTTCATCGTGCATGCGAATTGCCGCAATAGTGGCATATTTTTGAAAAACGTTGTAACGCTGTGCAAATAACTGCTCCTGTTGCTGGTGAATAGTAGAAATATAGTATTTTACGATTGCGCTAGAAATAAGAGTGATAAGAAGCCACCACCCCAACACATAAGCGTTTTGAAAATCGCATATAATAAAGAGCCATGAAGATACTCCGCAAGAAGCAAGCACGGTGTACCAAGGTTGAGTAATTACAGCAATTGCCAAACAAATCAATATGGTAAGCATCATAGATGAATAGTTGATATTGGGTGCAACAATTACCAACGGCATCCAAATGAGCACAATAAAAGATGCCTTACGTGGCCATATTGCAATACATAAGCATATTACAATCCATACTATTTCAACTGTAATTGCATGCCAATTAGAGTAGTAATGAAGATTATTATAGGAACAAATTTCAAGAATCAAAGTACAACTTATGATTGCACCAATTCCAATTTTCTGCCAAGCATCATGCGGCAAAAAATTGATCATACGCATTAATAATTTCATAACTACCTACTTTTACACGTTAATTTCTTACACGTTATATGTCATGCGAGTATTTTGCGAGCGCAGCGAGCGCCTGCATGCGACTTTTAACTTGAAGTTTTCCATAAATACGCCGTAAATGCGTGTTGACTGTTGAAACTTTCACATTAAGCTGATCTGCAATCTCTTTCGTAGAAGATCCCTGTTTGCACAAGCGCATAATTTCCGATTCTTGAGGAGACAAAACTGAAGTCTTCGGAAGTTGAGAAATCATATTAAATGATTCTTGCGGAGTGTGAAAATAGTCAATATATTGTGGCAATTCTGGGCAACCGTAGCTTGTTGCGCGCGATTGGATGGCTGCAACTACGTCTGCTAAATTGTCTTTATGTACTAGCGCTTGACCACCCGACTTAGCAACTTGCAATACGTATTCATCTAGCATGTAGGAAGTAATGCCAATTAAAACAATATTGCTATTGCGCTCGCGAATTGCCTTAATTACATCAACACCACTCATTTCTCTCATTGACATATCTACTAAAAGTACGTCAGGAGTATTCTCTGCAACGCAACGATGAATAGCTTGTTTTGCAGAAGAACACATCCATGCACAAACAAAGTTTTCAGGCAAACGACTTTTAAGAAGAAGTTGCATATATCGCAATACAAGCGTGTCATTATCAACAATTGCGTAAGTAGTGTTCATACAATATATGATATCTTGTTTTGGAATCCGCTTATCAAGAGATGTGCGATTGTATTGTTTTTCTCAAATTATCAAGATTGTACACATTAAAGTGCCATACGCTAGCACTTTCCGTTGGCACACTCCATTCTTCGGTTTTGCCATTCGCAGTAAAACGAATTATTTGAGTTGTTGGTTTACTTATAACTTCAAAATTAGTGAGTTGATTCCACGCAATACGACGAAGATACTTATCGTCTAATTTAGCTAGATTACCCGAGCCTAAAATGACATTCGGATTAACAATAATAAACTCATTATTAGTGGCAGCAATAATACGCGCAACAACGCCTTGCGCTACATAGAATAATTTAGGTAACAAAAATAGTTTGATTAAATCTTTCCACCAAGGGTCGTATTTCATTGTAAATACATACGTCTTATCAACTGAAAGATTGTGATCTTTAAAATACTTGACGATATCTTCTTCTCGCATACCGCGCAAAGGATTAGTCATAATAAGCACCTCCTCGTGATTCTCGTTTTGTAAATTACCAACATACTAGCGTGCAGATTTTATCTACACAAATAAGCGTACCTATTTTTAACGATAGTGCTTTTAGAAAACTTTTAAAAAACTTTTACTATTAGCAGTTTGTATGTTCTCAACAATCAACATTTAAGAATATTTCCGTTTTGGAATTATTTTTAAATAGAGGCGTACTTATGGAGTTATCGTGGCAGATTCTGTTAGATTTGCGATTTTTGCCACGATAACGCAAGAGTCTGATTGATACTAGTTTAGCGGAATAACAACATTGACCAGCCAAGTGTCGTCATCTTTTTGCGCGTTTAAAGATCCACCTAAACGTTCCACAAATTTTTTGTGGAACAGTAGCCCTTTGCCAAAAACAAGCCTTTCGCCAAACTTGTTCAACGTCGAAATCGAATTCATGCACATTATTTTGCATTCACGCTCATCAACCATAACATTCATAGAAAAATCAACGCTAGTACTGCAATGCTTACGAATATTAGTAAGCAGCTCGCTGCACATGCGAATAGCACATTGAGCTTTTTCAGTACTAATAGTTGCAGATGCAGTAAAATCACCACTCCCCGAACTTTTATCATTCACTGTTAGAGAGCCATAGTACCCAAGCTGCTCGCAAATCTTACGTTCAGCCTGTAAGCGTGCGCGAATATTGCATAAGAAATCAGCCAAACTTATGCGATTATTGCTATTAGAACTATAAATAAACTGCGTGCTGGCAATATTTGAATCTAAAGAATCATCATACTTATGCTCAGCTTGCTCAAGTAGATTAATAACAAGTCGCGTTTTAGAAAGCGTATTACGAGAATGCTCAACAATCTGCTCTAGCGACTCTTTTGTATGATCACTTTTCTCGGTATACAAAGCATCAGTCGCAAGCAATGTAATATCCGTAATCTCATTGTTCACATCGTCGTGCAATTGCAATGCAACAGAAGCAATATAAGACTGGAACTCACTGCGCACAATATCCATTTTTGCGCGATTATTTTCCTCCAACATGTTCAAATACTTGCGCAAAGCGTAACCGCAAATCATGGAAATAAGAATAAAACAAGGGAAAGTAAGCGGAATATACGCCATTTTTGCAAAGTACATAATATTCAGCGAAACTATGTACGCACAAAGCAAATACTTCCACGAATCGTAAAAGCCTGCAACAAACATGCTAGCGATCAATGAAAAAAGAAAGCAAGTTGCATTTACGCCTGGTACTGCTAACGTTACGCAATATAAAATCGGAGTTACGAGGGATATTTGACGAGGAAAAGCAATCAAAAGAAATATTGCGAACATCCAAACGTATTGGCACACAGATTGTAATGGATTATGCCACAAACCAGCTGTATTGCAAGATTGCACATCCATTGACACTACAAGAATCGCCAATATTATGAATAAAGTTCGTTGAATTTTCCAGCTTTTAACCAACTCAATAACGCGCGAAAATGTTTTCATTAACATGCGTTATCCGTTTCTTGCAAAAGATTCGGATGATTCTGCGGCGAATCATTAAAATATTGCATATTGCTATTTTGCTCACGATTTTGCATTGCAGCAAACGCGGATATTGCTTGCACTCGGTTAGAAACATGTAATTTTTTGTAAATTCTATGAATATGCGTGTTAATAGTGTTTGGCATAAGACCAAGTTGAGACGCAATCTGATTCGTTGTGTACCCTTTAGCAAGCAGATCCATAATTTTTAGTTCTTGAGGCGGCAAAACGCTGCGCGATCTTGATTTAGAAAGCCTAATAAAAGATTCTTGCGGAGTAGCAAAATCGTAAACAACGTCTTTAACGCAACGGCAGCCATACACATTCTGCTTATCGCAATATTGCAAAGCTTCTGCTAGCCATTTGAAATTGTCTTTAGCAACCATCGCTTGCCCGCCAACTTGCGAAACCATAGAAGCGTAGGATCTACAATCGTAAGAAGTCATGCCAATTAAAATAATGCTGTTGTTTTTCTCACGAATTGCGCGTATTACGTCTACTCCAGACATGTCTTTCATTGACATATCTATCAGAATATAATCTGGAGTAGTTTTTGCTACTTGGCAATATTTCAAAGCTTGCACGCCTGATTTTACGCACCATTTGCACTCGTACTCGCTTGGCAAAAGCTTGCTGAGCACGTTTTGCATAACCGCTAAAACTAATGTGTCGTTATCTACTATTGCATACGTTTTTTGCATAATGGCTTTCTTGCAATCTTATGCTACTTTTCCTACATTCTACTTTATAAGCATGCGCAAAATAGAGCAAATCGTGTAGTAATAAATGATTACAAGTAATGCATGTAAATCAAATGTGATTATAATGAGTGACAATATGTGACTTTTGGTTGCGTTGAAAATTTATTTTTAATAATGATTGCAGCAGGATTATATGAAAAAACGACTAGTAGTATTGCACTCCGCAGAAGTAGCTGCGATGGCGTTTGCCTCAGCAGCTGCTTTTATGCGTAGCTTTGACTTTTTCGCTTTGTGGCTTGTTCTAGGACTTCTTTCTGTTGCAATGTATTCTTGTGCATATTTTTTCTTGCTCAAAAGCGTTATTAAAGCAAAAAATGCGTATATAGAAAATAATATATCTAAGCTTAGCGGCGCGGGCGCTAACAGCATAAGTAGTGATGTTGAGAATATAGAAAACAACAAAGATTACATAATGACTCTTGAGCGAGAGCGCAAAAAAGTCGAATCACAAAATAATCAAATACTCAACAATTACTCAAATAATTTAATAAATATTATTACATGCTTTATTTGTGGGCTTATTCACGTTCCTTGGATTTATTACTACGGAATTGCAAATGGCGTTTTAACATTAGTGATTCTGTGGCGAGTAATAAAGCGTCCACAAGGTCACCCTATTGATGAAAGCGATTTTTAAAGATTTAAGACTTTAAGGATTTAAGCTTATTGCTGATCTTCCATTGAAAGATTTAATCCTTTTGCAGCATTGCGAAAATATTCTATGTGATCGCCATAACCGTCTGCAATAATAGCATCCTCTTTTACAACAAAAGAGCCATTTTCTAGCACAATATATTTTGTAAAGAATTCTTCTAATTGCTTAGCTAATTCATCAATTTCATCTTGTGAAAGCCCATCGCTACTATTTTCCGCAAAGTTATCTTCCTGCTTTTGAATTTGATTAATGCTATTTTCACTAACATTTCCTATTTTGTTTACGTTATCTTCTGGCTGCCAAGAGTTTATGCCAAAATCACTCATGCTTACACTACCCATATTTGCGCTACTCATGTTTGTGTCTCCTTGTATTTGTAACATATTCACAACTTATATTCGCAGCACATTTGTGCGTTGCTTTAAGTCTAATTACAAACATTTTCCGCGCAATCTTGAGTACTGAGTTCTGAGTACATAGTATTGCTCGAGGGATTGCAACATTTATACTAGAAATACAAAATACATACGAACGATAAGCAATGTACATGAATTAGCTACAATGCTCACAAACAAAACAGCAAATTGGAAGGGAAACAACTCATGAGCAAGTACTATATAAAACTTATTAAAAAAACGCTTATTTGGATTCTTAAGTGGGCAATATTTACAGCATTCGAATTCCTTATTTTGTACGTTGCGCTTATATCTTGTAATCATGATTTTGTACAGTTCATGCACGAATACAGTAATGCTATTATTCCATTTATGGCAACAACCGGAGCCATGACAGCAACGATGATTCGCAACGAAGGCACTATTTTTGAAGTCAAAGATTAAGGTGGTTCAAGATTATTTTGCGGATTGAATTGAAGCCTCTTGGCGAGCAACGTCAAGCGCTTTGTTGAAGGCATCACTAGTCCAACTTGCTCCAGCAACAACCGAAATATGCAAATCTTTTAACGGTTTTCCAACGATTTTTCCTGGAATAGCCTCACTGAAAGCGCTCATGTGTTTTTTGGAGATTGGCGTAAACGGATGAGACGTTATTTGCACACTGCTAATATTTCCATTTGCAACGCTTAAATTCACGTCAATGCTATCTTCTGCAACTGGCCCATACTTAGCTTTGATTTTGTAATCGCCATCTTTGTAATTGCCAGTGTCTGTTTTAGGCGAATTTTGCTGATTTTGCGAATCCTCACTTTGCGCGGAAGCGTGCGATTGTTGAGCACCAGAATCGTAAGATTTCGAAGCATTGCCACTATCGTTTTCGCTTTGACCAGAGTTTCCTGCAAACTCATCATTCATTGGAACGGCACTCGGCTCGCCGCAAGATGCAAGAAACGCACTTGAGCTAGCCAAAACCGCAATCGCAGCAACCGTTTTTGCAATTTTTTTAGACTTCAAATCATCACGCAAATTAGTGCAGCGTGAAACATTGTGAAACATATTGTCTAAAATCATAAATCATCGCCTTTAAATCTTAAATTAAAACTATGCGCAACTAATCATTTAAAAACTAATCATCTAAATTCGCTAATTTAGGTGACTTAGTAGGCTCATGATTTTGCAAAGCTTCCGCAACGCTTTCATCAACATGTGCACTCGTAAACGCAGGCTTGCCACCAATCGCCTCGTACGCTTTGCGCGCAACCTCATTATTCCAACGTTCACCAACAAGCACACCGTGGTTGAGCATAATTTCACGATCCGCGCATTGAGCAACCAAAGAATCGTGCGTTACAACAATAATCGTAGTTCCCTGGGAATGAAGCTGCTTAAACAAGTCGAGTACAATCTGCTCATTCTTTTCGTCCAAATTACCAGTCGGCTCATCCGCAAGAAGCAACTTCGGGCAGTTAATAAGAGCACGCGCAACGCAAACGCGCTGCTGCTCACCGCCAGAAAGCTGGCTTGGTAAATGATGTGCTCTGTCCTTTAATCCCACGCGTTCCAAGGCTTCCATTGCTTGCGATTCATCTACAACTGAATGATAATATTGCGCAACCATCACATTTTCTACAGCTGTTAAATGTGGCACAAGATAAAACTTTTGAAACACAAGACCGATTACGTTTTTGCGAACGTCTGCAAGCTGGCCCGCGTTCAAATCCTCGAGTTTGCGGCCTTGCAAAGCAACGGAGCCTTTAGACGGCGAATCCATGCACCCAATAATGTTCATTAGCGTAGTTTTGCCAGAGCCGCTCGAGCCAACAATCGAAAGCCACTCGCCTTGCGGCACAGTAAGCGACAAATCGTCAACAGCGCGAAGAGAGCCGTAAATCTTGGAAACATGGTCCAAAGTCAACAGCATTTCTGGCTCAGCTTTTGTGCTCTCCAGCTTAGTTTCTTTATTCTCTGTCATATTAAATCCTTAACTAAACACTATAAAATCACTCTAAAAATCACTATAAAAGCTATTCTTCTCGAAGCACAATCGCAGGGTCTATTTTTGAAGCGCGCAAAACAGGCGGCAACGCAGCAACGCAAGACGCTGCAACGCTAAACACAATAGAAAACACAACCAGCCACCAATTTACGCTCAAATCTCGCGCAAACACCATTGACGCAAGCAATCGCGCAAATCCATACCCCACTGCTGTACCAGCGATTCCGCCAATAAAACCATAAAGCCCAGATTCTGCAGTGAACTCAATGCCAATGCTTTTAGCGCTCGCACCCAAAGCTTTGCGCAAGCCAATCTCATTTCGGCGCTGCTGCACAATCGAAGAAATCGTAGTGCTTACGCCAACCATCATCAACGCAAGAACAACCAGCGAAACAATCCAAAATAGGCTGCGAAGCATAGCAATAATGCCAGTATCTGCCGCCGTAACTTTAGTAACTTGTTGCGCACGAACACGCATAGAAGTCATATCGTTAATGCTGCGCACAACAGCATCTACGTTCGGAGCAGAAGACGAGTAAGCAATCACGTCCGCACCGCGCTTAACGCCTGTAAGCGCACGCAAATCCGCGTTAGTTGCGTAAAGCATGGAATCTTCGGCGTCTCCCGTATCTAAAATGCCGCAAACGCGGAAAGTTGTGCCGTGAGTATCCATAATATCTGTGGAAACTCTGCCTTCAACAAGCTTTTTTTGAGAAGATTTATCTGTTTGATTTTCTGCTTGATTGCCTGCTTGATTACCTTGCGATTTTTGCGCAAGGCTATGCGAATCCGAGGAATTATCGCCAGCGCGATACGCGATTGCAATGCGCGAACCAATCTTCAAGCCCATAGCCGAAGCAACATCTCGCCCAACCATAACGTTGCCACTGCTAGGCCAAGCGCCGTCCACGTTCCAATGCTTATTAAGCGACTTAACAGCGGAAATATCCACTCCAGCAAGCACGTACGGAGCCGCATTAATGCGCACATTTTCGTAACGGTAGGTAGCAGATCGCATAGCACCTTTTGCAAGAACCATGTCGTTAGTGTGCAAAACCATTGCGCGATCAATGCCATTTTTCCACTCGCCTGCAAGCGGCGTCACAATAATATTCGCTCCGTATGCGCGCATTTCGTCACTCATTTGTTGAGGAACAACAATGCAGATTGCAGCCAAGCAAAATAGCGTAGCGGCACCAACAAGAGTGGCAACTACTGCCATAAGCGCACGCGACTTTCGGCGAAAAACCGCGCCAAAAAGCATAGTCGCAAACATTGCGCTATTAGAAGTCATACCCGAACCAGATTTAACGCCCATGAAGCACCTCCGCAGGACGCACATGCAAAATAGAGCGAATAGAAGAGCCAGCAGCAGCAAGAACAGTAATCGCAAGAAGCACAAACACCAGCACAAACACCATTGGTCGAAGCGAAATCGCAGAACCAAACACGCTAAATCCAATCACTTGCGCAACGCCAAAGCCTGCAATCATGCCAATAAGCGCACCAGCGCATGCAATAACCGCTGTTTCCATAAGCATTAGCCGCGCAACAGCACCATCGCGCGCACCCAGCGCCTTGAGCAGCGCAAGCTCCCCCGAGCGCTCCGAAATCGCAGCCGCCATAAGATTCGCAACCGCAACAGCCGCCGCAACCAAGCTAAGCGCCGTCATAAGCACCATCACAGCGCGCGTCTTGTTAAGCACGCTGCCTTGCATAGCCGAAACTTGCCGCACTTGCTTTGCAACAGCGTCTGGAATCACTTCTTCAATTTGGTAAGTAATCGAGCTTGGGTAGGCTGTGCAATACCACGTCTCCCACTCTTCTTGGCTAAGCGCCGCTGGATTCTTCGCCGCTTTACGCGCTAAATCGTTTTCTGGCGTAGTCAATGCTTTAACTTCAATCACCTCAACCATATTTGGCTTGTTTGCAATACGCTGTGCCTGGCTGGAATCCGCGTAAATCGCGTTATTGTCGCTATCTCCAGAATCGTAGATGCCAACAATTTTAAGTGAGATTTGCCTGCTAGAACGATCTAGTTTTATTCGCTGACCAACTTTTAGATTATGACTTTTAGCAAGATTTGTGCCAACAGCGGCCTCGTGCTTAAAATCGCGCGGGAATCTGCCTTCAAGCATCTTCCACCAAGACCGCATTCCTTGTACACCAACAACTGTTGTTTCTCCAGAAGCGAGCGCAAGCTTGCGATTAAACCACGTGCCAACAATTGGGACTACTGAATTAGCAGAATTAGCAGATTCGGCAGAAGAATTTGCTTTAAGATTTGCATAAATCGTTAGTTTTGGCGCAAAATTCGTTATGTTAAACGCCCAAAAAATCATTTTGATTTTTGCAGCATCCGATTCCTTCAAAAAAGCGGTAGATTCTTGACTTTCCGCATCAGCCAAAGTTTGAGAAGTTCGAGAAGTTTGCGAATTACTATAGTTCGACTTTGTGCGAGACGCATACAAGTCGTTCACAACAGCATTCGACTTAGGCTGAACAATAATATTGGATCCGTAAGAGCTAAGCTCCGCGTTAATTTTGTCTCCAACGTCGTAAACAACACTAAGCATTGCAACGCTTACACACGCACTCAAGCACACAACAATCGCTATAAGAACTCGCTTTTTAATCTGCCTTGCAAGAGATCGCGCAACCATTCGAATCATAAACATTTGCAAGCACTCCTACTTAAAGTGCGAGCTAAGCACGTCTAAATCGGCTGTGTGAATGGTAATTTTGCCACCACCAGCCTTGTACGGGAATGGAATCGGGTTGCATCCGCCCTTAAACCCAATAGTCGCCAAATTTATTGCAACATCGCATTTTCGGCATATTATCTTGCCATCTTTTTCGTAGTAGCCAGCATCTCCGCAATTTTCGCAAGCATCCAAGCCCACGCCATACGCTCCACCATTTTTCTTGATGATTATAAAGCGCATAACAGTGCCATCTTTAGCTTTGTATTGGAATCTATGCAAGTGGCCATCGCTAATTTGCACAAAGTTGATTGTTGCTACGCCATCATGCAACTCGTACGGTTCTGGCGGCGTAAGCGTTGGCTTAATATTCATAAGAGACACACCAGCAGTAAGCGTAAGTATTACTACGATTGCAGCCATTAGCGCCGCAAGCGCAGACCTTCTAGACTTGCGCTTAAACGCTCGCTTTGCGCGGATTTGTGCAGAATTTTCTCCAACTACAGGCGTCTTAAAACCAATTACAAGAGAGGCGAATGCAGGAATCAAAAACATGCAAATTTGCGCCATAATCATAAGCGGAGAGTTGTTTATAAGCCAAACAAGAATGCTAAACGAAAAATCGTCTATATACAGCAAAATACTTCCTTGCATAATTTGCAGCAGGGATGTTAAATGCTGAATTAGTAAGATTATTATGCTTAGAATAATTGCGATTCTAAAGGCGCCAATACTCGCGGTTGCGCGCAAAGATCGCACCATAAGACTTATGCAAATCGCAGCAGCCGCGCCAAGAATAAATCCTAGCGCGCGAAGAAGCATATCGGAAGTAAACGGAGGCGTGCTGGAGTCAACGAAAATCGTAAGCTGCAAAATAACGTCTGGGAGCGCGTAAAACATTGTAAACGCTAGGCAAAGCGCGCCAATCGCATTGCTTATGTGCAAGGGCAGCGGATTTTTGCGCCATTTTGCAACCGTTTTGCCAGATGCGCCAACACAAACGATTGTGGCAACATCTAGCGGAACAGCAATGCAGAGCGCTGGAAGATTCACAAAATTGCGCTGATTAATCACCACGCTTGCGCGCAAAAATGCAAAAACAAGCGCCGCAACTGTTCCAAAAATCAAGCCAAAAAGTCGCCAGCGAGAGCTGATTGGCTTATCTCGCCCCTCGCCGACGCTTAGCGTGGCGCTTAATCCCATTGTAAGCAGCGCAAGAGGGAGCAGCCCTGGAAGTACTGTAACGAACATCCTGAGCATATTCCCTCCTTTGCTGTTTACATGATTATTCGTTATCTATTTTTGTTTTTTATTTATGCGCCATTTTGCACTATTTATGCATTACTCATGCATTCTATTGGCAAAACTACCACTGGCAAAACTACCACTGACGTGGAGTGTACTTCCAATCGTCGAATGTAGCGGTAATTGGCTCAGTCCAGAATCTGCCAGTCACGCCCGTAGCAGGATCTACATGAAGCATCCAGCCCTTCTTTTCTGGCGATTCGACAGAAAGCACTAACTTGTAGTTTCCAGCCTTATCGAGCTTAACATTTGCGCCGTAGTGAGGACCGTCGGAAGCGTTCATTTGCATAAACGTTCCCTTTACAACGGCTTCGCCGCTCGCCTTATCAATAATTTGATAATTCACAGTCAAATCTGGAATAAACTCGCCCTTGCCGTAGCCAAGCTTTGTACCTTCCTTGTTTGCGTGAATATCTGCCTCAAGGTGGAAGCTTGCCTCGCTTGCCTTTAAGCCCATGCCTGCTGGAACCATGTCAACTGGCTGGAAGTACACGGCGCCAATCGTAAGTGGGCCAATGTTCTGGTCTTGGTTAGGTCCAACTGGAACCTCTTCAAAGCCTTTGTCTCCGCCCTTGTCGTCAGCCTTTTGCTCGGATGATTGTGGCTTTGCAGCAGATTTTGCCGCGTTTCCGTTTGCACCGCAACCAGTGAGTGTTAGCATTCCTGCCAGCGCTAAGGCTGCAATTGCCATCATCTTTTTGTTCTTCATATCTAACCTTTTCTGTTAGTTAATTATTTGTTTATTATTGCTTGATTTTTAGTTTTGATTTTTAGTTTTGACTTATCCGCGAACGGTTGCTTGCGACTTGTGTGTGCGCAAAATAGACACGCATAGCAGTGCAATAACCACGATTGCAGCTACGACTTGCGCCGAAATCGTTTCAACGTACGGATAGAATCCAAGCCAATCGTTAGTTGGCAAGCCTTGAATATAAACCCCAGCGAGCGCATCACCCTCTATAAGCGCGTGCACGCCTCCGCCAGCAAAAATCACCACTAGGATACACATTAGAGCGCTGGTTCCTGTAAAGAATGGGCGAATTGGTATGCGAACGGATGCAAAGCGAATTAGCAGGAAGATTACAACCAAAACAGCGGCTGCGGATACAAACCCGCCCCAGATCATGGAATCTGCTCCACTTGATACAGCAAAAATCGCTTGATAGAAGATTACAGTTTCTGCACCTTCGCGAAACACTGCTAAGAAGCTTAGCAGCGCTAGAGAAATCAGACTTCCTTTAGAAACTGCTGCCGTCGTTTGGTTGCGAATATACTCGTTCCAAGCTTGCACAGAAGATCTTGAAATCATCCAATTGCTTGTGTACAGCAGCATAAGCATTGCAAACAGTGCCACAACACCTTCAGTGATTTCTTGCTGCGGACCAGAACCGTTAAACAACAATCCAAATAGCGCAGCAACAATAAGCGAAGCTATGATTCCTGCAACAAGCCCCATGTAAATGTACTTAACCATGCTCTTGTGCCCAGATTTAATAAGATACGCGATTATTGCAGCCACGACCAGCAGCGCTTCCAACCCTTCGCGCAACAAGATTATAAAAGCCTGCCCAAAGGAGCTTGTTATAAATTGCATAAACGGGTTGGAGTTAGATGCCGCTCCGCCGTCTAGTTTTGCTGCATCTTCAATAAGCATTGACTTAAGATCTGTCACGAACTTTTTTGTTTGCGCAAACGATTTGCCATCGTTCATAGCCTGCCTGCACTCTTTGAACTGGTATTCAACAGTGCTTACTCGGCTGCCGCTTATTGCGTTCATCACGTTCTTCTCAAAACCGAGCTTTTCGTAATATTGGTAGTAGGCTTCGTTTACTAAATCAACAGCTTTGGCAACTTCTTGCTTATTTCCTTTTGCCGCTTTGTACGTTGATGCAGATTTATCTAGTATAACGTTCATTTCTCGCGCTACTTGGCTCCAAGTTCTGCCATTTCGCCCAAGATTTTTCTTTTTTGCTGCATCGAGCTTTTTACGCTCTTTTGCGATTTGCGCGCGCAACTTGGCTGCGTAAACATTCGGCTTATCTAGCTGCGTGTTTGCATCGAGTTGAGAAGCGGTTTGCGCAATATCTCTTTCCAGAGTAGATGCCACTTCACTAATCTGTGCGCTTTGATTTTGTTGATATACCAAAGTTTGCAGTTGCTGGAACTGGTCACTTTGCGACTGCACCTTATCTTGCCCAATTGTGTCTCTAACAACGGTTATGAAGTTTGATGCTACGTATACCGAATTGTATGCAGCTTGGAATCTGGTTGCAGCTCCTGCCATATTTGCACTATTGTATTCGTTTTTACCTTGTTCTATTTGGCTTGTAACTGCTGAAGAAACTTCTGACCAACTGTTATAGGTTTTGTCAGCGTCAGTTGCGTAGGCTATTGTTGGCTCTCCAACTAATCCTACTAATCCAACTACTCCCATTGCACAACTTATTAAAATGCATATTGACAACAAAAATGCCGATGCGCTCGCAACTTTTTGGCGCGCTTTTGCACACGCGTGCATAATGTCTCCATATCTCCTTTGGCTCTAATCCCCATCGAGCGCACACAATTTTTTCTATTTTCGTTTAGTTTTAATCGTTCAAATTTTTTGGCGGCTTTTGCACGGTTTGTATTTCCGTTTTTATTCTGTTTAAAGTCGCTTCGCAAGTAACCCCATGAACATAATATCGATATATCAAGTAGATTGATATAGTTAGACGCAAAAAACACGCAAATATTACAAAAATGATATTGATAATGATAATTATCAATCTTTTTGCGAATCGTATTGAGAAAAGCCAATAAGCCCAACAAACTCATTAAACATGTTTCTCATACTTTCTACAATGCGACTTTTCTTCTCAGCGCGCGCAATCGCCGCAGCGCCATTGCTATAATCCGCAAGCTCTCGAAGCTCTTTTTCGTTAAGCTGCGCAATAAATCCTTCAATAAGCTTCTTTTTACTACGCAACTGCGGACTAGCGTCAATCTCCACCCTAATAGAAGAAAGAATATTTTTATCTCTGATTTGTGTTGGCGTTTGTTGTGCGTGTGGGGGGGTGAGTGTTGAATGTGTTGCTTTCGGTTTTGTTTGCTACTAGGGGCATTCAAAACCGAAAGCTTTTTGTTTTTGTTCTATTTGTTTCCATACTGCGTTTTGAACGTTTTACGCATTTTGTGTATAGCTAAAAACTTATACGCGATTTTGCAAGTCACATCTGCATTTGTTATTTCGTTTCATTTGTTATTTCACTGCATTGTTATTTAGTACCCCTTGTTATCTCATCTCTTTTTTGCCAAATTGTGTTATTGCAATCAAAAATACAAACACAGATATTGCAATTGCACATGGCAAAAATGGTATAAGATTAAATCCGTTTCCTAATCCTGTTGATGTAACTGCATGTAGAGAGCGGGAAACCATATATCCGCTGTAACAATAAGGATAAACTACCCAAAGTGGAGTATTTGCTATTAATACGCCAGGAATCACAAGAAGTATATTTAATCCAACGGATAACATTGACTTTTCAAAAAGAACAGTAATCGCCCACATGACTATTACGCTTGGAATCATAGTCAAAAACAGATCTAAACACCATTTTAGTAGATACATAATTGGGAGCGTTTCTGTAACTCCTGTGCTACTGGTTGCAAACAATCCTGCTATGACGAATACAGCAAAAAATACGACCATTTCCATAAGCAAATAAAATAATAGTACGCAAAATTTTGCAGCAGAAATCGCGTATCGACTAACAGGCAGTGCCAGCATTTTTAGTATTCCGTTATTGCTCGTTTCTCGTCCGGCAATCATCACGCAAATAACAATCATACTAAGAGGAAGCAAATAGTATGAATAGACTAATGCGCTTTGAATAAACATAGCAGCCCATGCGTGTGTATATTCTGGAGTGAAGTATCTATGAAGGCTTGCTACACCAGATCCAACCACAATTAGTGGTGCAATAAAAATCAAAGGAATAATTTTACTACGCTTTACTTTCTTAAATTCGATTCTAAGAAGTTCAAAAAATCTCATTTTCATAATCTCCTTATTCGTAGTGCAGCTTCTTAGCTGCCCACAATCCAGAACATAAAAACAGAAGTGTTTCAACTATTGATACGATTACGACCGTAGTATTAGGTTGCGCGCTCATGGCAACTGCTGGTTTTAGCATAACGATAAAAGGTGATGCCATAAAAAGCACGATGTCTGACGAAGCCAATGCCATGCCGCTTAAAAATCCTGCTACACCAATTCCAAGCGTTACCCACATGTTTTCAAATCGTGATGATACAAAAATCATAAAGGACAATACGGGCATTGATGTAATAAATGAATATGCAGCAAAAGATATAAGAGTACTTACATTAAACGTGCCTTGTGGCAAATCTGTTACACCGATTTTTGCAAGTGCTAAATTTTGTATGCAAATAGCGATTAGTAACAGAACGGTCAGCAGCATAAATTTGCATAGGTACATAGTTGGAACACTCATAGGAAGCATATGCATCTTTTTTACTGCATTTCCCTTAAATTCCATGTTGTAGATAATGCATGCGGCAACTATTATGCCGAACATGTTTAACACCATAATCATGCCGTAAAGCTGTGTAAGAAGAATATCCATAGGAGCTAAAGGCAGATTTAATAATGTACTTTTTCGTACAATGAAATTCACAAAAGCGTACGCTGCTCCCATAATGCCAATAGCAATCATAAGAGCTATAAAACCAGTTCTCTTGCATTTTTTTAGTTCGATTACAAGCGTTTTCATAGTCTTGCACTCTGCTTCCTGATCTTATTGTCTTCATCAATCATGGATAGGAACATATCTTCCAAATTGTCGGAAGCAAAACCAGATTGTAAAGCATGCTGTCGTAGTTCATCTAAACTACCTTCAAATAACAAGTGTCCGTGATTAAGTATTCCAATATCATCTGCAATAAGCTCAATTTCGGATAGCATATGAGAAGAAATAAGAATCGTGCAATCGTAAAGATCTGGCAACGACTTAATCAGATTTCGGATTTCATGTATGCCAGATGGATCTAGTCCATTTGTTGGCTCATCTAAAATCAAAATAGGTGGTCTACCAAGCAATGCTCCAGCAAGACCAAGCCTTTGCTTCATGCCAAGCGAATATTTTTTTGCAAGACGGTCTCCAAACTCAGAAAGACCCACTAATTCTAATGCGTCATCAACTGCACTCTTAGGCAATGCTAAAATGCGACGTATAATGTCAAGATTTTCTCTACCTGTTAGATTTGCATAGAAAGATGGCGATTCAATAAACGAGCCTATTTCTTTCAAAATAGGTATGCGGTCGGCAGGAAACTGCTTTCCGTCGATTGTAAACACACCTTTTGTTGGAGCCGTAAGCCCTAAGAGCATTTTCATTGTTGTAGATTTTCCAGCTCCATTTGGCCCAAGAAAGCCGTAAATGCTACCTTTGCGAATATGAAGTGAAACATCATTAACAGCAATAAATGACTTATATTTTTTTGTTAAATGTTCTGTTGTAACAATATTGTTCATGGCAATATCTCCTTTCAGGATTTATGATATTGCGTCAACCTTTCTACAACATTCTCTTCACCTTACATCTACCTTACATTTTTATGCGAGGTCAAAAAATGAATATTCACATGGCATAATATATGTTAGGGGGTTCTCCATGAATCTGAATGATTATTTATTGAACAAGCATCTGCTGCTTGTTGACGATGAGCAGGAACTTCTAGATATGGTTGTGTCCATATTAAACGAATACGGTTTTTATAATATAACGACTGCAAAAAGTATAAAAGATGCCGTAGAAGCAACACAAAAATTACGTCCAGAATTAGCAATCCTTGATGTTATGCTCCCCGACGGTAATGGGTTTGAACTAATGAAGCAGATAAAACAATATAGTGATTGTCCTATTTTATTCCTTACTGCTTGCGGTGAAGATGAAGATAAGTTTAAGGGATTTGACTTAGGAGCAGACGATTATATTGTAAAGCCGTTTCTTCCAAAAGAGCTAACGTTTCGCATTATGGCAATTTTAAGACGAAGCTACAAGAGCGAAAATCCCATTGTTAAACTGAAAAATAGTCAGATTGATTTTTCTTCTGCAGAAGTAATAAAAAATAACGAACATATTCCACTTACAGCCAAAGAACACGATTTGCTTTCTGCTTTATATAGAAATGCGGGACGTATCGTAACAATTGACGCGTTATGTGAAGCTGCATGGGGTGATAATCCTTTTGGATATGAAAATTCTTTAATGGCGCATATACGTCGTATCAGAGAAAAAATAGAACTCAATCCATCGCAGCCTGTTTCATTGGTAACAGTAAAAGGTTTAGGATACAAGCTGATTGTGGAGTAAAGCAGAATGAAAAGCATACCAAAACTAATACAACGCTTTATAAGTATTTTTCTACTAAGCACTGTGCTCATAGTATTAATGAATATTATTGCGTTTGTTGTACTTATAGGGAGTTACGCACCCGATAAAGAGATGTCTCCCTATAACATAGCAAAAGAGACGGGAGAAGCATTACAATTATCCGCAAGTGGGGATTATGTATTATCAAAAAATATGTCTTCCAAATTGACAAATTCTGGCGCATGGGCAATTTTGATTGATAATAATACGTTAAGAGTCGTATGGAAAACAAAAGACGTTCCTGCAACTATTCCAAACGATTATACTTTGTCTGATGTAGCTAATTTGAGCATTGGCTACATTGATGGTTATCCAACTTACACTGGTGATAATAAGAATGGAGTTGTCGTAGTCGGATTTCCGCACAAAAGCTTTTGGAAACATACGCAACCAAGTTGGAACTACAGTTTAATCTCAAATTTTCCACAGATTGTTTTAAGCGTATTCTTCATCAACATTTTGCTTATTCTTGGAATTTATTTAATAGCTAATATAAAACTACTAAAATCAATTAATCCGATTACAAAAGGGATACAACGTTTATCTAGTGGAGAAAGCGTGCATATTCCAGAAACAGGAGCACTTTCAGAAATTTCATCTAACATAAATTCTGCTTCCGATATTTTGCAAATACAAAAAGAACAATTGAGAAAAAAGGAGACTGCAAGAGCGAATTGGATAGCTGGAGTTTCGCATGATATTCGTACTCCGTTATCTATGGTTATGGGATATGCGGGACAGTTAGAAAATTCTCTCCATATTTCGCAAGAAGATCGTAAAAAAGCGACGATGATTATTAAGCAAAGTGCAAGAATGAAGAATTTGATTAATGACCTTAATTTGGCTTCAAAACTTGAATATAATATGCAACCCATTATGAAAAAAGAAGAAAATATTGTTGCTGTTGTTAGGCAAGTTGTTGTGGATTTTATGAATATGGGTATGCAAGATGAGTTTTCGATTAAGTGGGAAACAGATGCTAAATTGACTGTTTGCAATATTAATGTAGACAAAGATTTATTAAAACGAGCAATATCTAATCTTATTCAGAACAGCATATCTCATAATGAAAATGGGTGTACGATTTATGTATCCGTTGCTGCAAATAATAATAATTGTATTATTTGTGTTGAGGATAATGGTATAGGTGCTTCAGATGAAAAAATCGAAAAGCTTAATCATGCACCGCACTATATGATTTGTGATACAAGTACTGCAGAACAGCGGCATGGTTTGGGTCTGCTAATTGTTCAGCAGATTATTGGCGCTCATAATGGAACAGTTGATATAAGTAGAAGCAAATACGGTGGGTTTAAGGTTGAGTTAACAGTGCCAAGTAAAAAATTTGGGTTATAGGTCTTTTGGCCTATAACCCAAATATCCAGTACTTATTAGTTGTCTTCTTTGTACACTACCAGAAATAATTAAGCCGCTATCTCTAAGATGTCGCATTAAAGAATCAACTGTTTTATAAGACATTACACACAATCTCCTTCTCTGCAATTTTTTACTTTACAGTAAAATTTATTTTACAATTTTACTATGCACGTTTGAAAGTGGAAGCTGATTGCAACGCTACCGTATTGTTTGCGTCTAGCTTCGATTCTTGCAAGCAAGCTAGCTCGCATAGTCATTATTGGGCATTAGTTGGAATTATTCAGCATTACTCAGCATCACTCCGAAAAAAGCGCGCTGGGAATGCACGCGTTTTGCGAAGCGTTTTATTAGGCAGCATTACAGCAAACTCAGCACTGGTGGTTTGCACGATTTTTTGCAAATCGTTTTCTTGCGATACAAACAACGCAGTTGCGAGCGCATCAGCGTAAGCAGTTGGGAAATCGCAAGTTTTAGCAGGAATATAAACCCAGCTTGCGCATAAATCGCAAGCAGGAATGCCATCAAGCGCATTAATCAAGTGAGTCGCAATTAAATTAGACTCAAAGCCACTTGCATCTTTGCCTAAGTAACTTGTGTCTTTTACTTTCCAACGCCTTCTTGCGCTAGACGACGCACACAACGCTCCGCTTGCGATTGATGCCACTGCAACTGCTTGAGTTGTGTCAAACGGATTTTCCAGAGCAACTTTTATTTGGTAATCTTCATTGCTAAAGCAAGCGCGCATATCACCGCCAGCGTTTACCAAAAAATCAAAATCCGCAGGAGAATCGCTATTCGAAGGCGAATCGCCGCTAAGCTCCTCTTTAATAATCCGCGTTACAAGATCTACAAAATAACCTTTACCCGCTGCACCAAAATCAAGCTGCACTGGCTGATTCGTGTGAAGCGTTACGCTGCCGCAATCTCGCGAAATATTCCCCCACGTAACTGGCAAAGCGCGGCGATAATTAGCCCAACTGTCACTATCATCACTCGCGCTAGCTGCCGATTGCGGAACGAATTGCACGGAATTATCGTAGCCAAGCGCAAGCAGATCTGCACCAATACAAGCGTCGAAAGCTCCGCGAGTGGCAGCGTAAAACTCGCTATAAAGCGCAAAAAGTGGCCCAGCCCATTCTGGAAACTCAAAATCGCCGCCATCAGCCGCACAAGCCATGCACGAAACAAGCGAATCTGCACGAAAGCGCGAAAGCACCGATTCATACTCTTCAACAAAAGTGCGAATCCGCTTCTGCACGCGCTGCGAAATCGGCTTGCTGCTAGAGATAATAATCCCCGTTCCAAGCGCGCGCTCAATCGCCATTACGTTCCTAAACATCGCTTGCTTCACTCCCAATATCAAACACTCTATCAATCATCAAAAACCATAACAATATCCCCCCAAAATCCACAAAATAGCAAAATGTCGTCATAGTTTACAGAAAATCGCATTCTATACCGACATTTTTAAAAAATAGCAGCATAGCGAGTAAAAAACATTCATCTATACCGACATCGTGGGAAAAATACTGTATCAACAACTATATTAAGATTGATGGTAAAGTCAGCATAAATCACAAATCCTCACTTATATACATGCCAGATCGCAATTATCTTTAATATTTTCACATCAGCATATTGCCAACGAAAAATATTTACAAAATATATAAATATAATATTTATGTACTTTACCTTGGTAGAATTTGTCTAAAAATTAATCAACTTATTGAATTCTGTCGAATAAGAAAAATTAAAAACAATATTGACATTCGATATAGTAATTGCAAATCATTAAGACTCTTCAGGGAAAAAATCAAATATATTATCATCGCATAAACAAGACTTACTACAACAACCAACATGCTTGCAACATGCCGGTAAAGCTTTTGTATTATTGCAAAAAGATTAATATTCCGACAATGACTTTATTAGCTAAAAATACATTACAACGGTATTCATAATATAAAAATAAACTTACTTTTTGTATTTAGCACTTAATTTATTATTAAATTGTACATATAATTATCCCATATTATTCAGTCGTATATGAAAATCGAAAATTAGTCTACTAACTTATGCAGCTAAAGATGATTATCATGCGTGAATGGGAAAATGATGAAAACAGATCAATTAGGCATGACCCACAAAGATCATCAAGCTTTAGACGTTGCAAAGCTTTATTACAATGGATTATCTCAAGCTGAAGTGAGCGAAGTTTTACATGTTTCAAGGCCGAACGTGTCAAAATTATTATCTCATGCTAAAAAACGTGGATTCGTAAAAATTACAGTAGAAGATCCAAGAGAGAAAGACATACATCTTATAGAAACATTAAAAAAATATTTTCAACTTGATGAAGTTAGACTTGTCTCTCCTATAAGAGGACGCGATACAAATCTACATAAATCATTAGGAAAAGCTGGTTCACAACTCATAGCTAGCCTTCTGAGAGATGGAGATACAATTGGAATATCTTGGTCAAGGACAATCGATTATGTTGCTTCACAAATGCCAGAGATGCATTTTAATAACATACATGTTGTTCAATTGCGCGGAGACATGTCTTTGCCTTCTATGGATTTTTCTATGATGAACGCATTAAAAGCATTCCATATCGCTTTAAATGCCACTATACATACAATTGCTTATCCAATTATTTTTGAATCTGTTGAAGCTAAACAGGCTGTAGAACGTCAAACTGGCATAAGGAATGTGATTTCTCATGCAGAAAAAGCAAGAATTGTCGTCTATAGTGTTGGTTCAAATGAATCTACATCGCCTCTTATGTCTTCTCCACTCATAACAAACAATGAGAAAAAAGAATTAACTGAAAATTCTGTCGGCGATATTTGTTCACATTTCGTAGATAGAAATGGTAGGGTTTGCTTACCAGATTTAAATGCTCGGACTCTTACGATTTCTTTGCCAGAATTACGGCACAAAGAACAACGCATTTTAATAGCAGGCGGAAATGAAAAATTAGACTCCATTTATGTTGCATTGACTTATAAATATGCAAATCGATTGGTTATAGATGTACCAACTGCGCACAAACTAGCGTCGATATGTAAAAAGAGTAACAATTCTTAAAAATTGCACATATGTTCTGAAATTTTGTTCAAATACGTCTCCTGAACTACTACACTCTATGCCTAGAGAAACTGAGGTAGTTTCTCTAAAGTCAAAGGAGACAAAATGGAAGAAAAAGCTAAATACATAGATCACACATTGTTAGCTCCCGATGCAACAACAGAACAGGTCATAAAAATCTGCAACGAAGCTAAAAAGTATGGATTCTGCTCAGTATGCATAAGCCCATGCAGAGTTAAACTAGCTTCAGAGCTCCTTAAAGATAGTGACGTGAAAGTTTGCACTGTAATTGGATTCCCTTCTGGAACGCATTGTACAGAAGTCAAAAAGTTTGAAACAGAACTTGCAATCAAAGAAGGTGCAAATGAAATCGACATGGTTATTAATATAGGAGCCGCGAAAGAAGGCGACTGGGGATATGTAACCAAGGACATTGAGGCAGTTGTAGAAGGTGCAAATCGCCAAGCTATTGTTAAAGTCATCCTTGAAGTGTGTCTATTAACAGATGAAGAAATAGTAAAGGCCAGCAAATGCGCACAAGAAGCTGGCGCTGATTTTGTTAAAACTTCAACAGGCTTCTCTACTGGAGGAGCGACAGTACACGCTGTTAAACTTATGCGAAAAACTGTTGGACCAGATATGGGCGTTAAAGCTGCTGGGGGAATTCATACATCAAAAGAGATGAACGAAATGATTGAAGCTGGCGCCAACAGGATCGGAGCCTCTGCTGGAGTGAAACTTCTCTCAGGAGAAGAATCATGATTACACAGCAGTCAGATTTAGCAAATGAAGAAACATTTGCTACTAATAACACTTGGGGAATTATAAAAGATAAAACCATACAACTAAAAGATGGATATCTAAATAAAACTCCTATTTTTCAATACATGCTATTATCGATATGCTTCCCAATGTGGGGAATCGCAGCAAGTCTTAATGATGTATTAATCACTCAATTTAAGTCGGTGTTTTCACTGTCCGATTTTGCATCAGCATTTGTACAATCAGCATTCTACGGGGGGTATTTCTTAATCGCTATACCTGCGTCTAGAGTAATTCGGCATTCTAGCTACAAGGTTGGCATACTGATAGGTCTTACCGTATACATAATTGGATGCTCATTGTTCTTCCCAGCATCCACTATGGCAACATATTCTGTGTTCTTAGTGTCTTTATTTGCAATAGCAGTAGGTTTGTCATTCTTAGAGACATCATGCAACACATATTCATCGATGATTGGAGAAAAACGACTTTCCACTTTGAGATTAAACATTTCTCAAACTTTCTACCCTCTAGGGTCTATCGCTGGTATTCTGCTAGGAAAGTATTTAATCTTCACAGAAGGTGAATCTTTACATAATCAAATGGCAAAAATGAGTGTGGCAGAGAGCCAAAAGTTTGCCAGGGAAATGTTACAAAGGACTCTACATCCATATAGGGTTATCATTTTAATCCTGTTAGTAATGCTAATTATTATTGCTATAACACAATTCCCATCTTGCAAACCTACACACACTGATGAGGATGCAAAAGATAATGCATCAATAGTGGAAACACTACGCTATCTAATAAAAAATTCTAGGTTTAGAATCGGCATTCTAACACAATTCTTGTATGTAGGAATGCAGACGGCTGTTTGGTCGTTCACTATTAGACTTGCTCTCAATATAAATCATGGTTTAAATGAACGCACCGCAGCAAACTTCATGATCTTTTCATTCATTGGATTCTTCGCAGGAAAGTTTATTGCAAACTTACTTATGACGAAGATAAATCAAGATCTTGTGCTTATTGGATACTCAGCATGCGGATTTATTGCATTAGTGTATGTAATACTTGTTCCAAATATGACTGCCGTATATGCAGCAGTGTTAGTATCAGCACTATTTGGACCATGTTGGGCAACTATTTACTCGCGTACTCTGGATTCCATAGAAGACAAACGTTTCACAGAGACTGGCGGCGCGGTAATTGTTATGTCAATAATCGGTGGAGCAATTGTTCCCGCAATACAAGGACTTGTATCTGATCACACTGGCTCTATGCAAATCTCATTCATAGTTGATTTAGTCTGCTTTGCAGCGGTATTCATCTATTTCTACTTAACCTACAAAAAATCTAAAAAAGAAAGCTGAATGTCATGTCAGAATTTAATATTAATCTTTTCGAATCACAATTCACTGAATCAGTAAAAGAAATATTACACAATAATGAATGGTCTGTTACCACGAAACAATATCCTCAAGGTATTGCATCCTTGACAATACATAATTCTAGAGGATATGTTGAAGTGCTCCCATTCATGGGACAGATTATTTGGGATGCAAATTTTGATGGTAAAAGTTTGAGAATGGATAACATGTTCTCAAAACCTAAACCAGCAAACCAAATTGTTAACACATACGGGTGCTTTGCATTCCATTCTGGACTTTTAGCTGCAGGGTGCCCTTCTCCGGAAGATACGCATCCTTTACACGGTGAATTCCCATGCTCGCATATGGATAATGCAAAATTAATTGTTACCGAGACATCTATAACAATTGAATCTTCCTACGAATACTTACAGGGCTTTGGTGATCACTATGTTGCAAAACCTTCAGTAACTTTACACGAAGGTTCTTCAATGTTTGATATTCATTTAGAAGTAACCAATAAGTCGCTATATGCGTCAATGCCACTACAGTACATGTGCCACATGAACTATGCATTTGTAAAGGACGCTAAAATAACACAAAACTTTGGCAATGACACATTCAAGTTACGAACATCTATTCCTGCTCACGTAAAGCCAACTCCAAGATGGACACAACTTAATGAAGACATACTAAGTGGTAAAAAAGATGCTAATTCATTAGTAGGAGCAGAAGAATTTGATCCAGAAATTGTCTACTTTGCGGATGGAGTAAACAAAATTACGGACAATGCAATTATTGATATGGTTGCTCCAGACGGTACTACATTCGAAACACAATTCTCCACGCAAGAATTCCCTGTTGTGACCAGATGGATCCTTTACAATGCAGATCAAAAAGTTGCAGCTTTTGCTCTGCCTGGAACATCTAGGCCAGAAGGGCGCGAAGCTGCTAGGAAAGCTGGCACATTGATTCAATTAAATCCTGGCGAAACAAAGAAATTCACTGTTCATACTGGAATTAAGGAGAAGTAACAATGGAAATTGCAGTAGTTGGATCAAATATGGTTGATTTGATTTCTTACATAAACCGTATGCCAACAGATGGAGAAACAGTAGAAGCCCCAGACTTTCACATGGGTTGTGGAGGAAAAGGTGCTAATCAAGCCGTAGCAGCATCTAGAATGGGCTCAAAAGTATTGATGGTAACAAGGGTTGGTAACGATGTTTTCGCGGAAAACACAATTAACAATTTTGAGAAAAATGGTATTGACTCTAAATTCGTAATGAGAACAGACGCTACATCTGGAGTAGCCCCAATCTTTGTAGATCCACAATCGCGAAACTCAATAATTATTGTCAAAGGAGCAAACGCAAAACTTAAGCCAAATGATGTGGAAAAAGCTCGCAGTGAAATCTCAAAATGCAAACTGATAGTTCTACAGTTAGAGATTCCTCTAGAAACTGTATATGCAACAATAAGAATGGGGGCGGAATTGGGTGTACCAGTCCTACTGAATCCAGCTCCAGCAGATCCAGCTTTATCACTAGAGAATATTCGCAATTGCGAATTTATTGTGCCTAACGAAAGCGAGCTTTCTCTCCTTACTGGAATGCCTGTTGACACTAGTGAAGATATCACTAATGCAGCTAGAATGCTATTACAATCTGGCATTCCTAATGTAATTGTTACATTAGGAAGCAAAGGAGCCCTATTGGTAAATAGCGAAGGCGAAAAGATGTTTAAAGCTGATGCACAATCCGCGCAAAATGCAGTTGACACAACTGGCGCTGGCGACGCGTTCATTGGATGTTTCAGCCATACATGGGTAAAGACCCATGACATAGAAGCATCTATAAAGGCAGCCAACATATATGCTGGAGATGCTGTAACCAAACGAGGTACACAGTTATCTTATGCTACGGCAGAAGAAGTTGGATTGGAATAGTTTATTATAAACTCAATATACACTAAAATTAAGCGTATAGCATAAAAGTTGGGTTGATTATACTCTATATAGTTATCAACCCAACTTTTTGTGTTATACAATGGAAAATTGCTATTGTATCTTCCCAGACCAAAATTAGGGTTAATTGATTAATTTGCCTTATCATACATCTAATAATCAAACAAAAAAGAATGTAAACAACAAAAATGTAGTCAAAAATAATATCAGTTTATTAATGCGTGCTCACGCAAACGCGCAATCAGTGTAGCAATGGCATACAAGCTATATAAAGCTTTTAGAACAATCCCAGACTTTTGGCTCAACCTTCAACGCGACTACGATATTCTGCGATTTGACGAATCCAGCATGGGTAACATCACGCCAATCGTTTCAGCGTAACATGATTTACGCGCTTTAATGCCAAGCAAATCTAATTTCGCAAAACAGAGCAAATCTAATTTCACAAATTTGAAAATTTTTTAATTTTGCGAAATGAAACAAACATCGCTTGCCTCACGCAAACATTTCATTCGCTTTTTTAGAAAGCTCATACCGAAGAGGGCGTTCGCCAATAGAATCAACCATTTCAAGCTCAATCAAACCGTTAAGCGCGCTCACAATCTTTCTCTCACCAATCTTCTCATCAATTGCATTGCCAACGTATTCGCTTAGTTGCTTGCGAGTCATCGGAGTTGGATTATACGAAAAAAGCTTATTTTGCAACAAAATAGACAGAGCCTCACGCTGCACTTTAGAAATTTCTTCCTCTGGGAAAAGCTCACGCAGCTTACCCATACAGTAAATAATGTGCTTTAATTGCACACTAATATTCTCAAACACTTCGCCCTGTGCTCTTACAATATATTCCAACATTGTGCAACAAAACATAGTTAAATCATTGCAATTAAATAGTTCCTGAGCTTTAGAAAAAGCAGCATAGTATCCAGACTTTTCTGCATAAATTATAGAACTTAAGCTCAAAATTGTTGGCATCGAAAGCTGCTCATGCAATTGCAAAGCAAGCAAAAACCGCCCAGTTCTGCCGTTTCCATCATAAAATGGATGCACGCTCTCAAAAGCATAGTGGCACATGCACGCCTTAATAAGCGTTGGAACGTCACTACTATTCATCAAATGCAACATCTGCGTTAAATGCTTTTGAATTTCCACTTCCGTTGCATCTCCATCATGTACTACATTATTTGCACCATCGCGAATACTTACTTTTCCACTCCTAAAAATCTCACCATCTGGAATATTATTTGCTTCTAATTCGCCCTGCATAATACTGTCGTAGATTTTTCGTATAGCTTGCAAGGTTTGTGGAATCGAAGTGTCACATTCATTTGAATCCGCAAGCTCGAGAAAAAGCTTAGTAAATTCACTAAAACGCGTATGCTTATTCTGCTCGTTTGCAGCATCAAGTGCTTTGGAAAGCTCTTTTCTAGTGCTGTGAACACCTTCAATAATGTTGGTATTTTGCACTTCTTTTGCAATAAGTTGCATTAAATACTCGCGCTGAGCAAACCGCGACAACTCGTTCCACGCTTTTTCAACCGCTTTTTCAGTATTCGCAATATAATTCATGCACGTTACAAGATCCGTTACACACATTGCAAAAATCTCATGCGCATCAAATATGATTCCAGAACGATAGGTTGCAGGATTATCAATGCGCAATCGATATTCTTCTTCCGCAATATCACAAGGTTTTGCATTACTTTTAGACATTGCAACTATTGTGCGTATTGTTTTGTAATCCATAATGCGACTCCATTTACGTTATTGCGTTTACATTATTGAGGATTTTGCAGTAATGTCTTGCAATATTTTGCTTGCGATATTTTTGTTTACAAGCAAATAATGCATTTATTACAAAATGATTGCATAGCTAACGTAAGAATCTATTCTATACCTACATTTTGCCAAAATGAAGGCATAGCTAGTAAAAAACATTCATTTATACCGACATTTTGGCAAAAACGCACTATAGAAACATCGGCAGCGTCGGTAACATCAACATAACGCCACTCGTTTCGGCGTAGACAACACCAATGCTACGCACGCAAAAGTAAAGATTCGGGATTTTACGCAAACATACGCCCCCACTTTCAAAACTTAAAAAATATTAAAGTTTTGAAAGTAAAAATACGTGTTTGCTTTCAAAAGTAAAAATACTACGAGCTTGAAGATAGCATTAGTGACAATGCAACGTTGGAGCGCGAACTTTCGCCACTAAAAGCAATAAAAGACTCATACACTAAAATCCTACTTGCAAACACTCGCCACGATTCTTACGACGTTGAAGGAATCCACGTAATAGACATAGAACAATGGCTAATTGACGCAAAGTGAGTAAAACATAAAAAGGGTTTATTAGAAGTAATCTAACAAACCCTTAAAACCAGAAGGAAGAATCCCGTCCCTAGCAGGAAACAACCAACCAGCAACAAGCATCAAGCACAATCAAACAGCAACCCAAACTCCACATGGTAAGAAAAGGAAATTTTCGGCAAACCACACGAAAACCCAAGCCACTATTTGAAAGCTTGTGATACGCGTGAAGCAAAACAACACGCGTATCACACGCTCAACGCAAGCCTTTTAACTTAGTGACGCATCTTGCGAACAGCAGCACCCATACCAGCAAGCATAGAAGCAGCCAAAGCAGTCAAAGCAACACCAACACCAGCATTACCAAGCTTCTCGCCAGACTTACCATGACCCTTAGCGCCTTTAGCAGCAAGCTCACCCTTAGCAGCAGCCTTATCAGCAGTCTTCACATGAACACCAGGAACAACAGGCTTTGTTTCAGGCTTGGATGGAGTATTCTTATCATCCTTCTTAGGAGTTACTTTCTTGCTCTCAAGCTTAGCTAAAGCAGCTTCATCATCAGCAAGCTTCTTCTTAGCAGCATCAACAGCAGCCTCAGCCTTATTAGCAGCAGCCACAAGAGCAGCAACTTGAGCCTCGGTAACTGCGCCTGCCTTAACTAATTGGTTCAACTTACCATCTTTGCCAAGAACAAGAACATGAGTTGCTTGGCTTGAATCTGCAGGAACAACACCATCAACAGTAACTGTTGCTGTATTAGTGTTAGCATTAGCGTAAGCAGAGCTTACCTTATCATTCCAGTCCTCAGCAGCTTTGATTTCCTGCTTATCCTGCTCGATAGTAGCCTTAAGAACAGAAGCATCAGTACCATCAGAAACCTCAGCAAAACCATTATTCTGGTTATACATTGGTATTAGAGACTCAGCCATTGCTGGGGTTGCCATTGCGAAGCCGGCAAGCAAAGTTGCGCCAGCAGCGAAAGCGGCGATAGCCTTCTTATTCATCATTTTAATTTCCTTTCTTCTTCTCCTCTGCGTTAGGGGCGCAGAGAAAAATTTGCTCCACAATCCACAACACGTGAATAGTGGTTTAAACACCAGCCAAAACTAGGAGCAGCTGGCGTTTGCTTATTAACATACCCCCCCCCCGTTTAAAAAAGTCAAGAGGCACCCACACAAAACAAACAGAAAAAAATAATGTTACACACAAACTAATCCACAATAAAAACTATTTTCATCATAATATTTGTGGATTAACACTAATAAAACCGTAAAAACACATTGTTTCAAGGTTTTTAAAGAATTTTCCCAGACTTTTCTCAGGAAACTACTCGAACAAGAACACTAACACTATAAAACCATTGAAAAATCAACATTCCACACAAACCACACACGCAACACGCCGACACCCCACCACTCTTCACTCTGCCTATTTCTTATCCCGCATTTGTTTACGTATTTGGCGATTTTGGGAACAAATGCGGGATAAAAGAAACAAAAAGCAGGAGCCGCGATAAATAATCGCAAACTCCTGCTTATCTAGCGTACCTTATTACAAAAGTCAGCCTTAGATTAACTTAGATCACATTAAATCACCTTAGCGTTAGGCAACACATTGCCGTCCTTATCAACGTTACAACTGTGCTCAACAGCAATAGTAATATTGTCTGAGTCAACAGAAAAGAATCCGTCAGTCACCTTAAAAACATGACGAACGCCCTTCAAATCGTCAACCTTTACAAATCCGTGATCAATCAACGCAAGCACAGCCTCATGCCCAGGAAGAACACCCATTGCGCCATTCACAGAAGGAATAACCACAAACTTGGCATCGCCTTCCCAAACAGGATGCCTGGCTGCAACCACACTAACGTGCAGCGTTTTCACTTGCTTTTCTGCCATAATCACGCACCAAACTCTTGCTTCATATCGTGCCAACGACGCTCAAGATCATCGATGCCACCAATGCCAGAGAACGCCTGCTCAGGAATCTCATCGTAAGTACCATTGCAAATTCGCGTAAACGCCTCAATGGTCTCATCAGCTGGAACATAAGAACCTGGACGACCAGTGAACTTTTCAGCCACATAGAAGTTCTGACCAAGGAACTGCTCAATCTTACGAGCACGGCTCACAGTGGTCTTATCTTCCTCACCAAGCTCATCAATACCAATCAAAGCGATGATGTCCTGAAGCTCCTTATTACGCTGCAAAATAGCCTTCACGCGATTAGCGCAATCGTAATGAGCCTGACCAACATAACGCGGATCAAGAATTCGCGAAGTAGAAGTCAAAGGATCCACAGCTGGGTAAATACCCTTAGCCGCAATATCACGCGAAAGCTCAGTAGTAGCGTCCAAGTGCGTAAAGGTTGTTGCAGGTGCAGGATCGGTGTAATCATCTGCAGGCACGTAAATAGCCTGAAGCGACGTAATAGAATGACCGCGCGTAGAAGTAATGCGCTCCTGCAACGCACCCATTTCATCCGCCAAGTTTGGCTGATAACCAACTGCAGAAGGCATACGACCAAGCAACGTGGAAACCTCAGAACCTGCCTGAGTAAAGCGGAAGATGTTGTCGATAAACAGCAACACATCCTGATTCTGAACATCACGGAAATACTCAGCCATAGTCAAAGCAGTAAGAGGCACACGAAGACGAGTCCCAGGAGGCTCATCCATCTGACCAAAGACAAGCGCTGTTTTCTCCAAAACGCCAGCCTCAGCCATTTCGCCAATCAAATCGTTACCCTCACGAGTACGTTCGCCAACGCCAGCAAACACAGACACACCACCGTGATTCTGTGCAACGCGCTGAATCATCTCCTGAATCAACACGGTTTTACCAACGCCTGCGCCGCCGAACAGACCGATCTTTCCGCCCTGTACGTAAGGCGTAAGCAAATCGATAACCTTGATACCAGTTTCAAACATTTGAGTCTTAGACTCAAGCTGATCGAAAGCAGGTGGGTTGCGGTGGATTGGCCAGCGCTCGGTCACCTCAATGTTTTCGCCTGGTTTAGCGTTTAAAATGTTACCAGTTACGTCAAAAACGTGACCTTTTGTAACATCTCCAACAGGCACAGAAATTGGTCCACCAGTGTCTCTAACTAAAGCGCCACGGACCAAGCCGTCCGTAGGCTTTAAAGCCACTGCACGCACAGTGGAATCACCAAGATGCTGCTCAACTTCCAATGTAATCTCGTGAACAGTATCTCCCTCCGTATTTCCAACGGTGTTGATATCCACTTTGAGAGCATTGTAAATATCTGGAAGATAGCCGACTGGGAATTCAACGTCAATCACGGAACCCTGAACACGGGTTACGCGACCAGCCGTTGGATCGGCTTCCTTTGCATCTTCTGGAGGTGCTGTGGTCTGATCTTCAGCCATATGCTCCTATTCCTCCTCATTATTCAGCGCGTCAGCGCTGCCGATAATCTCGGTAAGTTCTTGTGTGATGGAAGCCTGGCGAGAAGCATTAAGCTTTCTTGTCAAATCCTCCACCAAATTGCGGGCGTTATCTGTAGCCGTATGCATAGCATTCTGTCTACTAGCTGTTTCGGAAGCAGCAGAAGTAAGCAAACATTCGTGTATACGCGATTGAATATACTTTGGCAAAACCGAATCCAACACTTCGTCTGGACTTGGCTCAAAGCAATATTCCACAGCGTCCGGATTACTGCGGCTAACAGCTTCTTCTCGAGCCGAAACCGCACCCGTAGACGAAAGCGAAGCCGAAGGGCCAGAAGCTGCCTCGTAATCTGGACGATGCATAGCAAACTCTTCGCCGTCCTTTAAAGGAACCAGCTCAACTGGAAGCATGCGCAGCGTACGAACCTTCTGCCTCACCATGTTTATAAACTCGGTGAATACAATGTAAAGCTCCGAAACTCCTCCATCTTCTTCTGGAGTCATATACGCATCCATTAAAGTATCGGAAATTCGCTCCGCAATAGTCACATCAGGATGATCAGTAGACCCTTCCCAAGTGCCTGCAACATCGCGATTACGATACTTGTAATAGGTTGCGCCACGGCGACCATACACGTACAGCTCAGCGTGCTTTCCTTCCGCATCCAACTTTGCGAGCAACGCCTCGGTTTCTCGAATAATCGAAGACGTAAACGCGCCAGCCATGCCACGGTCTGAAGTTAACGCCAACACGGCTACGCGATTACCCGAACGTTCTTTACCAAAAATAGGATGCTTAATATTCGCTTCATGATGAGCTACCAACGCCTGCACGGCATCGAAAATTGCGTCGCTATAAGGCTTAGCATTTAGAGCGATATCACGCGCTTTTGCTATATGAGAAGACGCAATCATTTCCTGAGCCTTAAAGATTTTACCTAAAGACTGTGTGGAAATAATTCTCGATTTCAATGCAAGTTGGGAGGACATACGCTACTTCCCCTCAGATTCACGATTATCCGACTTCGGCTTTGCAACAAGCTGCTCTTTTTCAACTGGAGCAGGGTTTTCAGCTGGAGGCAGAGAATCCTTAACAATCAAAGGCTTACCTGCAGAAGTCTTAAACATCCTACGGAAGTCGTCAATTGCAGCATCAAGCTCCGATTCTGTTTCTTTAGTGAAATCTTCAGTATCGCGAATCACTTGCAAAATGTCGGTTCCCTTATCGAGATAATCCAATAATTCGCTTTCAAAACGCAAAACATCTTTTACAGGAATGTCATCTAACTTTCCGTGTGTACCAGCCCACACAGAAACAACCTCTTGCTCCATGGAACGAGGCGAGAACTGCTTCTGCTTAAGCAACTCGGTTAAACGAGCGCCACGAGTGAGCTGTGCTTTGGAAGCTGCATCCAAATCGGAAGCGAACATTGCAAAGGATTCCAAAGACTTGTAACGAGCCAGCGAAATCTTAAGCATGCCAGAGACCTTCTTCAAAGCCTTGGCCTGAGCTGCGCCACCAACACGAGACACGGAAATACCAACATCGACTGCTGGACGCTGACCTGCGTTGAACAAATCGGACTGCAAGAAGATCTGACCATCGGTAATAGAAATCACGTTGGTTGGAATGTATGCAGAAACGTCATTTGCCTTGGTCTCAATAATTGGCAAGCCAGTCATTGAGCCGCCGCCCATATCGTCGGAAAGCTTTGCGCATCTTTCTAGCAGACGAGAGTGAAGATAAAACACATCGCCTGGATACGCTTCACGCCCAGGTGGGCGACGAAGAAGCAAAGAAATCGAACGATATGCTTCTGCTTGCTTAGACAAGTCGTCGAAAACAATCAAAACGTGCTTGCCGTTGTACATCCAATGCTGACCGATTGCAGAACCAGTGTATGGTGCAATGTACTTAAAACCTGCAGAATCCGAAGCTGGGCTTGCAACGATTGTTGTGTACTTCATAGCGCCTGCTTCTTCGAGGCTTTGACGTACAGATGCGATTGTTGAACCCTTTTGTCCGATTGCTACGTAAATGCAACGGACTTGCTTCTTTGGATCTCCACTTTCCCAGTTTGTGCGCTGGTTAATAATCGTATCGATTGCGATTGCTGTTTTACCAGTTTGACGATCGCCAATAATCAACTGACGCTGACCGCGGCCAATTGGCGTCATTGCGTCAATTGCCTTTAAACCAGTAGACAAAGGCTCGTCCACAGGGTGACGATGGATCACGTCTGGAGCCTGGGCTTCAAGAATACGACGCTCCTTGCATTCAATCGCACCAAGACCATCAATTGGATTACCCAATGGGTCTACAGTACGACCAAGATAGGCGTCTCCCACTGGCACCGATAACACTTCGCCAGTGCGGTAAACTTCCTGCCCTTCTTCAATGCCCGTAAAATCGCCTAGAATAACCACGCCGATTTCGTGAGCATCAAGGTTAAACGCTAAGCCAAGGGTGTCGTTTTCGAAGGTGAGCAGCTCGTTTGCCATGCAGCCAGATAATCCAGCTACGTGCGCAATGCCGTCACCAGCCGTAACAACATAACCAACTTCTTGCGTTGGCATGTCTGCCGGCTTATACGAGTCAACGAACCCGTCAAGTGCCTTGCGTATAAGGGCGGGATCAATAGATAGTTCCGCCATAATTCTCCTTATTTAACTTATTTCACTGCCTGTGTCCAAGCACCATTTCGCGCAGAACGTTGCAACTGCTTAAGCTGCATCAACATTGTGCGGTCTGTTACTTGATCGCCAATACGTATACGCATTCCACCAAGCACGTTTGGATCCACAATTGGGTTTATGTAGGCACGATGACCCAACTTGTTGCTGTAAATCTCAATCAAACGCTTGATTTGCTTATCCGTAAGAGGCTGAGCGGTTGTAACAGTAACCAAAGTTTCGCCTGCTTCGCGCTCAAAACCAGACCACGCGCCTCCAAAGCTGCCCGTTTTACCGCTTTCGGCGCCGCCATGCCAAGTACCTACAAGATAGTGCATAATGCGCAGTACAACAGGATGCGCCTTACCTCCAATAAGCTCGTCAATCAGTCGTGACTTATCTTCCGAAGACCTATTTGGATCGGTAATAGCGTCAGAAAGCTCTGGATACTTTTCTAATGTATCCATCATTGTCGAAAGCTCATCAGATATGCGCTGAGCTTCGTCATGAGCATCTGAAATGGCTTGCGCAAGCGAAGAGCGTGATAAGTTTTCGCTTACTCGCGATGCCTTTTCTGGCATCCTTACCTCCTCATTCATGCAAAACTTAAGTAGTAATTAAGCAATACTAAAAATCGTTTTAGCTACTCTTTTAACTACTTGTTTTGACCCGAACTCTTAACGTCTCCCACTTCATCAATAACATGATCAATGATTTTGGAGCCTACGGTATCGTCATCTAGCTTAGACGCAAGAATCTTTCCAGCTAATGCTGCAGCGAGTACCGATACCTCTCCTTGGAGGCTAGTCATGGCGTGCTTATGCTGAGCCTCAATGGAATGCTGAGCTTCGCTAATGATTTTCGCAGCGTCCTTTTCGGCACGCTGTCTTGCTTCATCAACAATCTTGGAAGCTTGTGCACGAGCCTGTTCGCGAGTTTTTGCGGCATCTGCTTGAGCTTGTGCAAGTTCTTCTTCCATCTGGCTCTTTAACTCATCAGCTTCACGCTGCGCGTTTGCTGCTTTAGCCATTCCGCCTTCGATTTTTTCTGCACGCTCATCGAGAATTGCCTGGAATTTAGGCATAACGAACTTGTAGAAAAACGCTGCAAGAATTACCAAAACAACTAACGACCACACTACGTCGTAAGGCTCAGGCAAGAACAATGCCAAACCATTACTCTCAGATGAATGTGCCATGGCTTGTCCTTTCTATTCTTTCAACACTTTTATATTTGTGCTGGAACGAGTTGTTTCGTTCGGTTCATTTTCCCATAATGTAGGCAACGAATCCGAGCAAGCCCAGAACCTCGATGAATGCCAAGCCAACGAACATGAACAGCTGAATACGGTTTCCGACTTCTGGCTGACGCGCAGTGGACTCCATAGCTTTAGCAACAACGATTGCCATGCCAAGTGCAGGAGAGATTGTTGCCACAGCAAAGCCAAGAATGCTCAGGTTACCGATCAGTCCTGCTAGAGCGATGATGTTATTCATTGGTTTCCTTTCTGTTAAAACAGTAACCAGTATAAACCCATAAGATGTGTAAAATCTGAGAGTTAAGCTAATGCACTATGCAACAGCAACAGCAGATTTTTCTTCTTCCTCTGGGTAACTTTCCGAAATGTAGACGGATGCAAGCACGGTAAAGATAAATGCCTGCAATCCTGCTACCATAATTTCGAATAGGGTAAACAGAATGCCACCAAGCAGCCATAATGCACCGCCGAAGGCAAGGAGTTTATTGCTGGAATCCACCACAAAGAAGTTGGTGAATACTAAGCAAGTGGCCACCAGCAAATGGCCAGCAATCATATTCGCAAACAAACGGATTGTAAGCGAAAGTGGTCGCACAATTATTAATTCTATGAGCTGCAATGGCGAAAGAATAAAGTAAATCGGCCATGGCACGCCCGCTGGGAATAATGCTTCACGGAAGAATCGCAAAAAACCTTTTTCGCGTATGCCAGCAATAAGATATTGGCATACAACCCATAAAGCAAATACAAGCGGACCAGTAATGGTTGCGGTTGCAGCCATATTCAATCCTGGAATCACAGAACAAAGATTAAAGAAGAAAATTGTTATGAACAATGTAGACATCATTGGCACGTAACGCTTGCCGCGTTCTTCGCCAATCATCTCGTACACAATGTTGTATCGTACAAAGTCCATTAGGATTTCTAGCACGCTTTGGAATCTACCTGGAACAACCTTTGCACGAGCAGCACCAATTCCAAAAACGATCATAACGATCACTGCCATAAGCACACGCACTAAAATAATGCGGTTCATTGCAAATGGTGTGCCTTGGAACAAAATCTCCGGAGGTAAAAACTCATCAATCTTAGGCAACTCTGGACTTTCTGAAGCTAGCAATACTGCCGAATTCACAGTGCCAGCTAAGACTCCGATAGCTCCACTCATCAGCTCCTCCTTATAAGGCGTCGTTTATATCGCTACTCACGTCTGGTTAATACCAATCCATCAAAAGCTAAGTTGTATAAACAGCAAATCCTGAAAATCTATTCGTTGGCGTGCGTACGAAACGAAAATACATCTCTAAAAAGCTGATTCTACTCTTGGTTCGTACATTTAAGTCATATCGTTGATTAATAACGAGTTTTGCACTTATAACAGAATTAGCAAGTCGATAGCCAATTGTTTATTGTACTCCACTTCTGTTTAGAATTAAACTATTTTTAGATTTATTTGTTGTATTTATTTTGCACAAAAATTACACAAATCTTCGGTTGCTGGCGACTAACAACACAAAAAGCAAATAGAAACACGCCGAGAACTTGACAAATCACAATTTGCACCTATCGTAGATAGAGCTGCTAAAAGTAGCCGACGCGGGGTGGAGCAGCTCGGTAGCTCGCTGGGCTCATAACCCAGAGGTCCATGGTTCAAATCCATGCCCCGCTACTAGAAAGCCAAGAATCGCATATTTCTCACGAATGCGAATCTTGGCTTTTCTTTTACTTTTTATCCATCAGGTGCAATCATCCATAATCAATAAAGGAGAATTGCTAAGCGACGACGCGCACGATTCAAACGCTCATCGCCAGCTGGAAGCATCGCAAAATACTCAAGCATACGTTCTTTAATAACATCTGCACTATCGCGATGACCAGCAAGAAAATCAAGAAGTCTACTAAAAGCATCTTCAATATGACCATCAATCATATCCACATCTGCTACAGCAAGCTGAGCGGAAGCATCACCAGGATTATCACCAGCAGCCTTGCGCACAGCCTCCACATTTGTGTTTGTATTTCTGCCAAGAAGCAATGCTTTAGCGCGTTCGCGAGATGCCAAAGAATCATTCGGGTTAGCCTGCAATACTTTTTCATACTCACTTGCAGCTAAAGCATAATCGCCATTCATAGCCGCCTCATGCGCAATTTTGTGTTCTGGTGGAACATCAGAAGAATCTACAGAATCCGCAGAATCCGCAGAATTATTGCCTACACCAGAATCGCCTGTAGAATCGCCTGAATCAACATAAGGAGCCATCCCAGCTACACCAGATTTTTCCGCAACTTTAACCAGCTGAGGCAGAATATCATTACAAATCTGCTGCAACTCATCTGCACTAGGCAATCCCTGGCAAATAGGCATTGGCCTGCCTCCAACCAATCCATATACAGCTGGAAGCTGCTGTGCGCGTAAAGCTTGAGCAATTGATGGGCTTTCATCCGCATCAATACGAGCAAGCTGCATTCTGCCATCTAACGCAGTAATAGAATCCGCAAGTTTTTGTGCTAAGTCATAAGAAGTTTCATCGCTTTTTTGCCATACAAGCAAAATAATTGGAAAACTTACAGAAGTCTGAACCATTGCCTGAAAAGTTTGTTCATTAACATCAATCACATACCCACAAGCAGGAGGCATCTTAGACTGAGGTTTTCCTGACTTTGCAGCCGCTTCTCGTTTTGCAAGAGCTTCTGCTTTGCGTTTTACACCTTCCAAGTCCACTGCTCCAGCCAGAGAGAATCCGCCTGGGTTCATACCCATCGATTGTGAATCAACCATAATTTCCTCTTTTGCTTATATTGCTTACAACTTTGCTTACATTTCTTATATTGCTTATACAACTGCTTACAGGGCTTCTACCTTTATAGGCTGACGCTCCGCTCCCACAGGAACAATCTGCGCATTAGAGCCAGCTGGTGGAACAACCATTGCTACAACATTTACGTAAGTTACACGCATTGTAGAAGTAGCTTTAGCATTTCCAAACAAAGCTTTCTCCTCGTCAGACGCTGGTCTTGATTCTCGACCTTCTCCAGCTCTCCTAGTCCACACGGAGTCAATACGCGCAACCACTAAATCACTACCATCGCTTGCGCGCATAACGCTAATCTGATTTGGAACTGAAGCAAAAACCTGTTCCTGAGAACCTTTGTTTCGCTCCATTCCCGCTTGAACAGTCTTAGATAATTCTGCTAATTTTGCACGCAAATAATCACTAGCAAAACTCTTTGCAAATTTACTAGATTCTCCTTGCTGCAGAACATCAGCATAAGCCGCTGCTGCCGCATGAGGAGTCATAACAAGACCAGAATCATTTGCTTTACCCATTGAAGCGCCGATTGAAGAAACAGGGAATTTTGGCAGACGCACACCAGGGAACAGTCTTGCAACTGCCCACAATTTATAGTTTGAGCGTGCCCTATCCTGACGGATCACCAACAATCGCTTAGACTGCTGGTCTTTTGTTGTAGTAGTAATCGTCATCAAATCACGAGGCCAGTTTGCATTCGTAGGCACAATAGTCTGAGCAACTTCACGAGGAATTGTTGTTTTTGGATCCAATTTTCCTGTTTTAGCCGCAATCGCAAGTTCACTAGTTCGCACAAGCATTGCAGGACCACTCATATAGCCATCAAGATTACTAGAATTCTTCTCTTCATTCGCGCGCTCTAGAGACCTCAAAACTCTTAAACGTATATCTTTTTCTCTAATAGACGTTACGTTTGGAAGCTCCTTTGTGCTATGCCCCTCAGCGGCTTTAGGAACTTGACCATCGCAAGCGCTAAGAACAAAACACATAATTATCGTCATTATTGTAGCGAATGTAAATCTTACATAATATTTGATTTTATGCGCATAAAACATAGTCATACTTACTTTCCACACTCACTTTTGCTCATTTCCACGCGCATTATTTTTACGCTTACGATTCTGGTTATAGTTTGAATTCGTGTTGCCACCAGCGTTTCTGTTATTTGCATTATTTTCGCCGCTATTTCTATTACGATTATCTAATTCGTTAGATCGACGATTTTTGCCATATTTTTGCCCGCGCTGACTATGCTGATTATTCTGGCTATTCTTGCGCTGGTCGCGATGATTACTTGAATCACGATGATTTCCTTGATCTCGCGACTTGCTGCGATTATTTGACTTTTCATTGCTTGAGTCGCCAGCAACCGCGGATTTACTACGATTATCTCTATATTTGCGATTCTCTACATCTCTGCTACTAGAACGACCATCTTGATTGTCATGCGAATCACGATTTCTTCTACCATATCTACTATTGCGGTTGCCACGATTGCTATGACTCGACTTTCTAGAATTATTATTGCTACTATTTCCAGAATATTCCTTTGAAGATTGCTTTTTATTAGAATCATCATTCAAAGAATCTTTGGAATCACGTATAGCATATTCATCTTTAAAAGAATCAGAGGAAGATTTATCAGAAGAAACATCAGAAACTTCTAAAACAGTAGATGAATCGCTATTATCTTTGGAAACATCCGAAACTGATTCGCTAGCAAAACGAGCAAAATAAGACTGCAAATCTTCTTTAGAAATCACAGCAGTTTCATCCAAAGATGGAGTTGGAGAAGAATTTAAACCAGACTTTACGTTTACAGACAAATCCACGGTTGCTTGCGACTTTGCAACACGAGTTTTTGAATGAGCACCATGACGAGCATGAGAAGCTGAAGAACCTTTATGCCTTGACTTTTTATCTTTAGCAAAACTGCCAAAAATACTAGCCATTGTGCCAGCAAAAGCATCTGAGAATTTAACTTCTTCGTCTCTGGAGACACTTTCTACAGTAATAAGACCACTTCTACTAGCCACCAAACGCTTATTACGCCTGCGATGTGGAGCCATAGCGAACACAGAAGCAGAAAGGACACAAAGCAGAACAAACAGTGCTCCAACAAAATACAAAGGAGTTGCAAAATCTGGAAGATTGTGTCTACGCCAACGAAACTCTACGAATGCTTCAGGAGAATTTTTACCTAAGTCAATAATCAGCACGCGTCGAGAAATCCTTGCACGCAATGCGGATGAAACTTTTTGATGATTCGACTGGCTATTTTCTTGATTTGCTTGATTTTCTTGATTTACAGCATTGCCACTGCTCAAATCTCCAGGAACAATGTTCTCAGATTGTTCAAAATCTTCCGCATTAACAAACAATTTAGCCAAACCCATTTGGCAAGTAGCATTAGTCCACAAATCTGAATCTTTAAAATCTACATCTTTAGAAGCCTTAGAATCAGAGTTATTCGCGGAATCTACAGAATTTTTGTTATTCACATCTGACTTTGCAGAATCATCCGCCTTCATAGGGACAGTAGAAAGATTCTCCCAATCTTGCAAACCAGTTATTCTCTGTACAGAGTAGCCACGAGTCCACCCACGAACATCTTTAGCCAAACCAACTGCTACACAAATCGGCTTACGAGTATTAAGAGCCGCAACACTAATTTTTACGCGGTAATCCACAAGATTTAAAACACCTGGATCCGTAACAATGTATCTTGAACCATACACGTTTGTATGAGCCGAAACAATAGAGTTTGGCTTCCAAACTGTGGCATTAAGAACACCAAGAACAATACTAAGCACAGCAAGCAACCCAAAAATAGGTGCCACGATTCCTCGCATAAACTTAGCTCGTTTTGTAGGTCGTTGCATCAAACCTCTTTCTGCATCCTAATCAGCAATAAATCATGCATTATGCTTGTAATCAGAGCATGAATTCTTTTTGATATTCGCCTTAATAATCGTCATATCGTATTTGCTCCTATCTATTCTACAATCTTTCATAATCTTTTATAATTAATCGATTGTTATATTTATTAATCTTTTACAATTCTTCGTAATATTTAAATATATTTGCTACTGAATAATTAAAATCAGACTCAAGCGATAGTCTTAAACCTATGAGAAAAACCAGATTATACACAATCAAATCTTTTGCAATACGCGCAATTAGCACAATTAGCGCTGCAGCCTTGTGTTTTACAATGGCATCTTGCAGCGGGAATAGCACGAATGATAACGGAATGGCAGACCCAGCCGCGAATGCTGCTGGAATGCAAGTTTTAGGCGGCGTTAAGGCTAGTGGAACTTTAGGCAAACAACCAAATGTCGATATAACTACTCCTATAGACGTAAAGCCAAATTCTTACGCCATTTTGCAAAACGGAAACGGTGCTAAAATCCAAGAAAATAGTCGCGTATGCGCTAATGGCATTGTGTACAATGCTAAAAACGGCAAAGAGCTTATGAACACATGGAAACAAGGCAAACCAGATTGCTCAATCGTTGTTAAAAAAGGCGTTACGAGTAAACCTTATTATGCACTGTTTAAGGGAAGAAAAATTAATTCCACGATTGCATTTGGTGTGCCTGCAAATCCGCAAACTAAGCAAGATGCGTACGTAATGGTGTTAACTCTTGTTTCTTCAATGAAATCTCTTGAACGCGCAACAGGCAATAAGGTTAAGGATATCCCTGAAAATCTGCCGAAAGTAACTCTGAGTAAATCTGGAGAACCATCGTTAGATAAGAATAACTACGTGCCAGATGGAAAGTTGGTTTCTCAAACTTTGATTGAAGGAACTGGTAAAGAGGTGACCAAAGAAAGCACTGTAACCGCTCATTACACTGGCTGGACTATCGATAAAGACGGCAAATTGCATCAATTTGATTCGTCATGGAAGCGCGGCACGCCTGCAGACTTCTCTCTTGCAGGTCAAGTGATTCCAGGATGGACTAAAGGCTTAGCTGGGAAGAAAGTCGGATCTCAAGTTCTTTTGGTAATTCCTCCAGAAGATGGCTATGGCAAAGAAGATAAGAAGGATGCACAAGGAAATGTAACAATTCCTGCAAATTCAACGCTTTACTTTGTTGTAGATATTCTCTATGCTTCCTGATCTATTAATCTCTTAATGATTAATTCTCTTAGTGATTAATTACCAATCGAATCATGCCGCGCTTGAATAAATCTTGCGCGGCATTTTTATACGTAAATTTACGTAAATTTCGTAATAAATTACAGATAAAGCAAAAAATCGCTAAGCTAAAACAGGCGAAGATCGTTAGACTCAACACCGCGCATTTCATCGTAATCGAGGATTAAGCAAGTAAAGCCACGATCCTCAGCCAAAACTCGCGCTTGCGGGCTAATAGTCTGCGCAGCAAAAATACCTCGAACTGGTTTAAGCAACGGGTCTCGATTCAACAACTCACAGTAACGAGTAAGCTGCTCAACACCATCAATACCACCGTGTCGCTTAATCTCAATAGCAACATGAACACCGTTTGAATCCTGCGCCATAATATCCACGGGGCCAATAGCAGTAGGATATTCTCGGCGAACCAATGTAGCACCATCGCCAATACGCTCAATTTGCTCAGCTAAGTAGCGCTGCAAATGGTCTTCTACACCATCTTTAACAAGACCTGGGTCTGTGCCTAAATCATACGAAGAATCGCTATAAACGTGTTGCAGAACAATGCGAAGCAGGTCATTGCCCTTTTTTGCAGCAATTTTTAAAACAGTTCCGTCGCTAAAAACACGCGAAAAGTCGAAAGCATCCGCGCTACAAGCGCCGACAGAACCATCTGAAGAAACAGAACTCGAATCGTCGCACCCATCAGAACAATCGTTCTCTTTAGAAACATTTCCATCAATAACACGCATAGTGCAAGGAGCAACCATCCAATTAAGAGGTTTATATGACCCTAACTCTGAAAAAATCAGTACACTACCATCAGCCTTAATAAGCAACACGCGCTTAGCTGATGGAAGGCTTGCATTAAGCCTACCCGTATATTCTGCACTACAATCCGCAACAATAATTCGCACACAAAAAGCGTAACATAAATCGCGTAACTAGCTATCCAGAGCTACCTACCCAAAGCCGCCGCTAAATCGCGATTCTGCCAATGCTGATGCAGAGCGCAATAGCCTCCAAAAAGAACAAGCCAAATAAGACCGCCAATAGCAGATCCACGAGTATCCTCGCTAATAAACAGCGTTATGTACACAAACACAAAGAATGCAATAGTAAGAGAATTAAGCAGCTTATAATGCGGCATAACAAAACCATCTGGCATAAAATCAGCAGAAGCACGGTACTTTCTGTGCGTGACCATAATCAAAATGTAAATCATGATTATCACTGCAGAAGAGGCAGAAGCAAACACTATAAACGCTCCGTGAACTCCAGGAATCGAGTTAATAATCGGCGAGAACAGAATTAGTGCAGCAGAAAAAACGATTGCTCGTGCAGGAACTTTAGCGCGCGAAACCTTGCGCAAATGCGAAAGAACAGGCGAATTAGATTCCAACGCAATCTGATACATGTGGCGTCCTGCAGAATAAAGCAGCGAATTAAGAGCAGAAGATGCTGCAGTAATCACCACAAAGAACACAAGTGCAGAAGCCCAATGAAGCCCCGCATATTGGAAAACCATTATGAACGGAGACATATAAACGCCTTTAGAATCGGTAGCTTTAAATTGTTGCCAAGGAACAATTAGCATGATTGAAGCAAGCGCTCCAACGTAGAAAATCAAGATTCGCATAATAATCTCGTTGATTGCCTTTGGCAAAACTTGGCGAGGATTCTTAGTTTCCGAAACTGTAACGCCTACAAACTCAATAAGCTGGTATGCGTAGAACACCATTTGAAAACTCATCAAAAATGCCAACCATCCATTTGGCATAAGCGAGAAGTTGTTGAAAATATTGTCAAAGCCTGCGTGGCCTGCAGGATTTACAACGCCGCTAATCTGTGTTGCAGGGTAATGGTAGCCAATAATAACCATAACTGCAGCAGTTGCAATAAGAGCCACAATCAACGTGATTTTAATCATTGAGAACCAAAACTCTGTTTCGCCAAATAGCTTAACAGCAACCAGATTTATGCACACTAAAGCAGCTAAAAACGCTATTTCTATAAGCCATTTCCAGCTGCTAACGTCTATGCCAAAAGTTTGGAAAAATGTAACACAATACGTACTTACAGCCGTAATCTCACTCATGCCAATAAGTACAAGCACTATCCAATACGACCATCCTGCAAAATTGCCCCAGCCTTTGCCCAAGTATTTAGTAATAAAACTAATAAACGTATGCTGGTTTGGATCCTTGTACATAAGTTCGCCAATGCCTCGCATAAGCAAAAACATGATTAATCCAACGATTATGTACACAAGCATAATGCTTGGACCCGTAAGACTAATGGATTTGCCCGAGCCTAAGAATAGTCCCGTGCCGATTGTTCCGCCTATAGCAATGAATTGCACGTGTCTTTTTGTAAGGCTGCGCTCCATTTTGTTAGTGTGACCATTGTTAGTTTGGTCAATATCACTCATTGCTATAACTCCATTCTTTTAGCCGTGAGCTTTCAATTTTATAAGAACCCGTAAATATTTGAATTTCATTATTCAACTTTATTCAACACTTTTAAGCGAACTAACAGGGTCAATGCGGTCCAACGCGGGATTAGTTGACCATTGAACAACTAAAGCAAAGACCAGCGTTGCAAAGCCAGCAATAGCGTAGCTTAATGGAGATACTTCAACCTCAAAATACAGAGAAGGCATGCGCAAAGCATTTGTTAACAAGCCTGCAACCAATCTTCCAAGAGGCAGACCAACAAGAATACCAATTACAGTAAGAGTAAGCATCTCCTTATGCACGTAAGCATGAACTTCTCTACGATAAAAGCCAAGAACCTTTAAAGTTGCCATCTCTCGCGCACGTTCCGAAATATTAGTGCTTGCCAATGTAAACAGCACAGCTAACGCCAAACCTGCTGCAAGAGTTACTATAAGCGCAACCACAGCATTCATTAAATCAAAGCTAAACGAATGTTTCATGCGCGTAATGTTCATAACAGCTAACACGCCATCCCTATCTGCCACATGGTCTGCGTAACGCATTCTTGCATCATCGTCTCCACGAAGACGCATAATTAGCGCATTATTCTTAACATTTTTCCCATTTTTAAAACCGAATATTCTTTCATAGCAGCGAGAAGTCATATAAATATTTGAACCAATAAGATTACGCACGACTGCACGCAACTTCACTTTTGCGCGCTTAAAACTGGAGTTTGTTATTGTAATATAGTTTCCGCTCGCAATTCCCAACGACGATGCTGCACTCTGTGAAAGAAGCGGACCATCATCATTAAGTGAAATATTTTGCAAATTATTGTTAACATCTTGTAGACGAACCATATTAGACAAAGCTGCGGCATCTTTAACAACTACGATTTGTACGCTTTCAGAATCTCCAACGATTTTATTATGCGAATTGTTATTGGAATTGCTATTAGATTTACCATTATCTGCATCGCTTTTTGCGATTTCTCCAGAGCTAATGTAGGCAGGCAAAATGGTATCAACAAGATTGCTGGATTTATCTTTTTGCACACTTTTCTTCATATTTTGAAATGCATCTGGAGTGGAAATAGAAATCATATCGTAGCGGTAAATGCCGTCATATTGGCGGATTCCAAGAGTGGCTACAGTATCGTTTAATGCTAAAGCACACACGATTAATGCCGTGCAACCAGCTACACCGCCAATCGTCATAAATAGTCTGCCTTTAAAACGAGCCAGATTCCTTATAGATACTTTGTTGAGGAAACTTAGACGATTCCAGATAAAAGGTAAATGTTCAAGAAGCACGCGAGCGCCAGCTTTTGGAGATTTTGGACGCAATAATGCCGATGGTACTTGCCTTGTCTCCCTCCAGCTTACGATTATTGTGCATATTGCAACTGGTATTACAAACGCGAGTACACAAATCGAACCATAAAGCCAATCGTATCGTAAAACAACTCCTGGAACTGTGTACAATCCGCGCAAAATCTTAAGTAGTAAAGATGGAATTGCTAAGAATCCTAGAATATCGCCAATTCCGCCGCCTACTAGACAGGCAAAAATCGCAAAGAAAGCGTGCCTTGTTATTGCTGCGCAACGTCCATAACCTAAGCTTAAGTATGTTCCAATTAGTCCTCGTTCTTCTTCTACCATTCTTGCCATGGCTGTTAGGCTCATCATCATTGCCACCACAAGAAAAAGCACTGGGAAAGCGTATCCAAGAGATTGAATCGAGGCAACATCAGAACGCAAGCGAGTATAGCTCCCGTTTGATATGCGAGCAAAAATATGCCATCTTGCTTGAGGAACATGCTTTTGCACTTCTGGCTTAATTTTTGCGTAAATTTGCGCGCGAGCCTTAGCCAAAACCGAGTCGGGAGCGTTTTTAAGCATTGGCATATTGGCTATAGTTTGATCTACTTGTTGATTAGTCTGGTCTTTTACAACCTGATTTGTGCGCGCCTCTTGGCAATCGCTTTGCACACTGTCTTTAATCTGGTTTGAAGCATTTGCCACAATTGCGCGATACTTTTGCGAAAAATCGTTAACGCGTCGAGCCTCATTTAGGCGCACATATATAGCTGTGTATGGAAGATTATTTGTGCTTTCAGTAATCGCAGAGGTAAAAATAGGGTAGCGTGATATTACGGAATTGCGGAAAGCTTTTGATTGATACCCGTTTGGATTATCCAAATCGTTTACGTCTAACACGCTTCCTGTAATTAGAAGCTTATATTTTTGATTTTGAATCGGTTGATTAGACGAATTAGGCTGATTAGCGACTTGTTGCATACTCAAAAACAGTGTGCTACCAATGCGCAATCCGCTATTGTGCAAAAATCGCTCGGTTACTACAGCTTGACGATTGTTTGTTGGCATATTGCCACGCATTAAATGCAGACGATTCAGTTTTTTAACATTGTGATTATATTGAACTACGTTCATTGCATAAGACAAATTGGCATTATTCGAAGGATGAGCAGTAGCTTTAAACGACTTTCCCGCCTCTGCTTCACTAACAAATGGTAATTTTTTGATTGCTTTAACATCTTTGTCAGTCAAGCCAAGCGTAGAAACAATTTGTAGGTCGTAAGCTTTGAGCTTAGAGTAAGTATCATTTGCTCCAAGAAGCATATCGTTGCATCCTGCATAAATGCCAGTCATAACTGCAACGCCAAGCATTGCTATAACTGCTAGTATGCAAAAACGACGCCATTCGTGGAACCACATTCTAATAGCACTAATAAAAACCATTGGAAAAATAGAGCGTGAGCGCTTATTACGAATCGCATATTTACGCTTGATTTTCTTAGATTTTACAGTTTCGCTACTCACTACAAACCACCACTCTACAAATCACCATTCAATATCTGCAATTGCCGTAGGATTTTCTTGTACTGTTTCGCTCACGACTTTTCCAGAATGGAATCTCACAACTTTATGAGCCATAGGAGCAATAGCAGCATTATGAGTAATAATAAGAACCGTCATTCCTTCTTTTTGGCAAATATCTTGCAATAATTGCAAAACAGCTTTTCCGGTTTCATAATCTAGCGCACCCGTAGGCTCATCGCATAAAAGCAACTTAGGCTTTTTAGCAAGTGCGCGCGCAATAGAAACTCGCTGCTGTTCGCCTCCAGAAAGTTGTGCTGGGAAATTATTAAGTCTTTTTTCCAACCCTACGTCAATAAGTGTTTGAGCTGGATCAAAATGATCTGAGCAAATTTGTGAAGCAAGCTCCACGTTTTCTAACGCCGTCAAGTTTGGAACAAGATTATAGAATTGAAAAACAAAACCAATATCTTCTCTTCGATACTTTACAAGCCCACGACCATTTAGCTTTGTAATATTTAAATCACCAACAGTTACGCTACCGCTTGTTGCCGTATCCATACCGCCTAAAATATTCAATGCTGTAGTTTTACCTGCGCCCGAAGCCCCTAGTATTACGGTGAGCTTACCGCGCTCGGCTGTAAAACTAGCATCATCTAGAGCGCGCACAACACTTGATCCAGATGGATACTCTTTTACAACATGATCAAAAGTTATGTATGCCACAATACACCTTGCTTACTTACTACCTAATGACGCTTTTTCTATCAACTTCTTAATTTATTAGATTAATATTTAATACTCTTCATTGGAATAGAGATACACCACGACGTGCTGTACAATATGCGTTGCCAAGCCAAGTATGCCTTGAATTTGGCCATACAGCTCCAAGACGAGGAGCACCTTGACTCATCCAAATACTCGGCACTCTTCCATCGGAACTTTTAGACCCAAGAAGATTAAAACCATTTTTTATTTCAAGCCAGTCTGGATGCTGAGTAACAACCGCCAATCCTTCTTCTAAAGTCAAAGGAAGACGCTCGTCTGAATCTATAAGTTTTCTGGCAACATCTGGCTCACGATTCAAATACGATGTACCTGTATGAGGGTCTAATGCCAAGTAAAACGGACCTTCTGGAGGCTCAAAACCATCTTGTGGCAGGAAACTAGCTATATCTCTAGGCGGCATTGTTGTAAAACCAGCCATACGATCAATACTCGTCCTAGAAATTAAGGATTCTGGCGAAACTAGCTCACGAGTAGGCACAAGAAGAATATTAGTACCCAAATCGCTTTGATCAAGAGCGCGAATAAGCGGCAAAGCTAAAGCACGAAACGATGCAGCACTCATATCTGCAACATCTGGGTAGCCAAGAGCAACAATACGATCAAGCTGCTTTTGTATTTCTTGCGAAGCTATAGACATAATTACATTTTACGTAAAATTTTTTATAATAGCGAATTCGCGCAGGTCTAATCAATCCACAAAGTGTCGTTTTTTAGCTACGATTTCCGCCAATTGCACAGCGTTAAGAGCAGCACCCTTACGAAGATTGTCATTTGTAATAAACATTGCCAATCCGTGCTTTCCATCAACCGCTTGATCTTGGCGAATACGACCAACGTAGCTTGCAGACTTTCCTGCAGCAAGTTGCGAAGTAGGAATATCATCTAGCGCAACGCCAGCGGCCGATTTTAGCACTTCGCGAGCCATATCTGGAGTTACATCGCACTCAAATTCGGCATTAATGCTCATTCCGTGACCTGTAAAAACGCCTACGCGCACGGATGTGCAGCTTGCTGCAAGCTTTGGCAGATGCAGAATCTTACGACTTTCATTGCGGAGCTTTTGCTCCTCGTCGGTTTCTTGCGAACCATCCTCAACAATCGCACCAATGAATGGCACAACGTTAAATGCGATTGTGCGCGCAACTTTTGTTGGTTGCGGAAAATCAATAGCATCCCCATCAAACACAAGCTTATCCGCGCCCTGATCTAAGGCAGCTTGCGCTTCGTTCATAAGCTGCAACGCTCCAGCTCTGCCAGCTCCAGAAACCGCTTGATAAGAAGATACAATAAGTCGCTTTAAGCCAAAAGCATCGGAAAGCGGCTTTAAAACAGGCATGCACGCCATTGTTGTGCAATTAGGGTTGGCAACAATCCCACGCGGAATATCATTTAAATCTTCTGGATTTACTTCTGCAACTACAAGAGGCACATCGTTATGCATACGCCATTGAGAAGAATTATCTATTACTATTGCACCCGCATCTGCAAATCGCGGTGCCCACACTTTGGATGTTCCGCCGCCTGCGGAGAAAATCGCAATGTCAATTCCACTTAAATCTGCTTTTTCTACATCTTCTACAACAACATCTTTGCTGCGATATTTCAAAACAGTTCCAGCGGAGTGTGCGGAAGCCAAAAATCGCAAGTTTTTAATTGGAAAATCGCGCTCGTCTAATACGCGGCGCATAACCATTCCAACTTGGCCAGTGGCGCCTAAAACCGCAAGGTTTACGCCTTTGTTGCTTATAATTGCCATTTTGTCTCCCTTATTTTGCGTGTTTTTGCGATTTTCTTTGATTTTTGCGATTATTTAAGCGTGATTTTTGCGTAATTTTTGCGCGCGATTAGCGTCCGCTTCCTCCATAAACAACAGCTTCGACTTTGCTTGCGTCTAATCCGTAGGCTGTGTGAAGCGCACGAACCGCTTCGTCAAGCTGTTTTACTGGAACAATCGCTGCAATACGAATTTCTGATGTAGAAATCATAAGAATATTAATACCGTGATCGCTTAGCGCTGTAAAGAAGGTTGCTGCGAGACCAGAATAGGTTTTCATTCCAACGCCAACAACTGCGACTTTGCCAACAGAAGGGTCCACGTCCATAGACGTAAACTGCAATTCGCCGCGCGCGCCCTGCAAAACCTTGCAAACGGCGTCTAGGGACGAGCTTGGAGCCGTAAGCGATATGTCAGCCGTTTCGGTGGATGCGCTTGCCTGAGCAATCATGTCTATGTTAACGTCTGCAGCAGCAAGAGTTGTAAACACCTTTGCAGCGTTTCCAGGCTTATCGGGAACGCCTCGAAGAGTAATCATAGATTCGCTTCTATCGTGTGCAACGCCAGAAATCACAGGGGTCTCTGGGCCTAAGTCTGGGAATAAATCGCCCATTGTTGAGCGAATGTCTACATTTGTTATTTTATTTGCCATTTTTGCCGCCTTATGTCTATTGCCTATGCGTTCTGTCTGTTGTTATGCTTGTGTCTTCTTTAATAAATAATTAGTTTAAATTCGGCAAGCTCTTTGGATTTACTCCACTCGGCACAATTAATGTTCCGTTTCTGTGCGAAAACGAGCTGCGAACATGAAGAGGCATACTGAATCTTTGTGCGTATTCAACGCATCTCAAAGCTAACACTCGAGATCCGCAAGATGACATCTCAAGCATTGAATCATAATCGATAACAGGAATTCGCTTTGCGGTTGGAACAATTCGAGGATCTGCCGTAAATACGCCATCAACATCTGTGTAAATCTCGCAAACATCTGCTCCAAGAGCAACAGCAAGCGCCACTGCCGAAGTGTCTGATCCGCCTCTACCAAGCGTTGTGTCGTCACCAATCTCGCTGATTCCTTGGAATCCTGCAACAATAGCAACACTGCCTTTTTTAAGCGCATGCTGAACACGATCTGGCTTAACAGCGCGAATATGAGCTGCTCCAAATTGCGCGTCTGTCATAAATCCAGCTTGAGAACCAGTAAAAGAGTATGCGTGCGAGCCTTGAGCATGAATAGCCATTGCTAGAAGACTCATGGAAATACGCTCTCCTGCAGTCATAAGCATATCCATCTCTCTAGCAGGAGGATGCGCATTTACACTCATTGCTTGGTCAATCAAGTCGTCTGTGGTATCTCCCATAGCGGAAACGACAACAGCAACATCGTTACCAGCAGCTTTTGTATCAAGAATCCTTTTGGCTACACGCTGAATTGCGTCCGTATCTTCTACGGACGATCCACCGTATTTCTGCACTATAAGAGCCACTGTAACCCCTTATGTTCAGCCGTCACTATTATCTAAAGCACGCTAATGCAATAAGAATTAATCCAAATAAGACTAATCTAAAATTAGACTATCAACTGTGCTCTATTTATTTTTAGTTTTAGAGATATTATGAGTGGCGTATATACAACAAGCGGTTTCTTGCGACTTATCAAACGCGTTTGCTTATGAATTCACAAATCTTCTATACTTCTTGTCTTCCTGCAAATGCGCGACCAAGAGTTATCTCGTCTGCATACTCTAAGTCTCCACCAACTGGCAATCCGCTTGCAAGTCGCGTAATACTTATGTCAAGCGGCTCAAGCAAACGTGCTAAATAAGTTACTGTAGCTTCTCCTTCAATATTTGGGTCAAGCGCTAAAATGACTTCTTTTACTTGCGCGTCTTTTAAGCGCTCAAGTAGTTGCGTTATTTTTAAGTCTGCAGGTCCAATGTTTGCCATTGGATTAATGGCACCGCCCAAAACGTGGTAAACGCCAGCGTATTCGTGAGTTCTCTCAATGCTCATAATGTCTTTTGGCTCTTCTACAACGCATATTTTTGTGTGATCTCTTCGCGGATCTTGGCAAATAACACAAGGACTTTGCTCGCAAACATTTCCGCAAATTTCACAAAATCGCACATTCTCGCGCAAGTCACTGATTGCGTCAATTAAATCCTGCGTTTGTACATCAGATGATGAAAGTATATAGAATGCAATTCGCTGCGCGCCTTTTGGTCCTATTCCTGGAAGCTTAGAGAACGCATCAATAACTCTGCCTATTGCACCGTCATACGATGACACGTTATGCACTTTTACTTACTCCTCTTGCTTTCGCTTATGCAATCCTGCATTTTTAGGATTTTTTGGATCACTTGCAGCGAATTCTTTTACAGATTTCACCTCAAACATCTTCTCTAAATCATCTATGCTCAAATTGGTTGCCGACTCTAACGATTCGTCCTGCATTGAACATTCGTCTTCTTGCGCGCCGTTTACACCATCAGAGATTCGTGCTTTTGACTCATTATCTGCCTGTGATTCTGAATTTGCGCGCTGAGGATTTTGCTGGCTTATCTTCGACTTTTGCCCCCATTGCTGCGCGTTAGATGCAGCGTTATCTGCGTTTTCTGAATCGTTTACTACTTCAGCATTAAAATCTGCATTCTGTAATGCAGCAATCGCATCTCCCATTGGAGCAGATCCCATACCTGCCCATGCGTCATCTTTCTCAATATCTAAATCTAAAGCACTTTCTGAAATTGCAGAACCAGATAAATCGCTAGCCTCCGCACCAGCACTTGAATCGTCACTAGAGCCAGCATCATCGCTACTGGAATTCGAATTATTTGAATTTGAATCAGAACTTTTCTCGATTATTTTTCCGAATCCTTTTACGATTCCAGCTTTTCGCATAAGCAAGTCTCGCTTAACTTGTGCTAGTCGTTGCGGAGTCATTCTTGCAACAGACTCCACTTTTTCGCCGTTTGCAGCTACTAAATCTGGCGCTATTGCAACGTTTTTTCCAAATGCGTCTTTTACTTTGTTCATAACCACAACTGGCACTTTTTTACCATCGTAAGGTTCTGTTGTGCAAATCGCGAGCGCAAAAGCATGTTGGCTTATAGGCTGGTCAAAAGTTAATACAAGCCTTCTTTTTGATGCATTTCCATCGTCTAATCTAACTTTTGGAACGCGATCTCTCTCTACGTATTCACGAACATCGTCTGGCAGATTTTTAACCAGATTATCCCAAGTTTCGTCCACGTCAAGCTCTTGTGTTGTCTGTTTTTCAACGGTTGCAGTTGACCAATTCGCTTGCGTGTTATTGTTGATTTCAGATTTATCATCAAGAATTACCGAAGGAGCTTCAGCAATTTTTACTGGATTTACTGGATTAACAGGATTAACTGAATTTACAGCAGAATTTGAACCAATAAAATGCCTTGCAGAAGATGCAGGATGCGAGGAGGACTTTGCAAGAGATTGATTAGTGGCTTTAGAAAATGGTTCCTGCGCAGTAGTACTAGATTGCATATCAGCAAGAAGTCTAGCCATAAGAATCTCAAGATTCATTCTAGGAGAAACCGCATTTGCCATTCCCGCAAAAGCATTATTGACGATTTCTGCCATTTTGGACAAGCTTCTCAAAGTTAGCTGACTTGATTGTCGTTGCAAATCTTGCATGTCTTCTGGCGATAAATCGCCTAACAAGTTTTTAGCACAATTTGGACCAGCAGAAACCAAAAGCAACAAATCACGCAATCGTCCGAGAAGATCTTCCACAAACTTACGAGTGTCAAATCCTCCGACTACCACTTTTTGTACAACTTCATATAATTTTGCACCGTCTTTTTCAATAAGGGCATCAATAACATCTGCAATAAGATTAGAAGGCGTAAAACCAAGCAAAGCAACTGCTGAATCTAACGAGATAACACCATCATCTGAGCCAATCATAAGCTGATCTAAAACAGATAATGTGTCTCGCATGGATCCGCCGCCAGCGCGCATAGCAAGCCGCAAAACGCCCTTTTGCGCTTGAATACCTTCCTTTTTGCAAATGTCTTGCAAATACGGTCCCATTACTTCTGGAGGAACAAGTCTAAACGGATAATGGTGGGTTCTAGAACGTATAGTTCCAATCACCTTATCTGGTTCAGTAGTGGCAAAAATAAACATAACATGCTCAGGTGGCTCTTCCACAATCTTCAGCAAAGCATTGAATCCTTGCGGAGTTACCATGTGCGCTTCATCAAGAATAAAAATCTTATATCGATCGCGCGCTGGAGCGAAACCTGCACGTTCGCGTAATTCTCTAGCATCGTCAACACCATTGTGGCTTGCAGCATCTATTTCTACAACGTCTATTGAACCTGATCCGCCTGTTGCAAGATCTTTACAGCTTTGGCATTTTCCGCATGGTTTAGAAGTAGGACCCTCTTTGCAGTTAATACAACGAGCAAGAATACGCGCAGAGCTTGTTTTTCCACAACCGCGTGGACCCGAAAATAGGTAGGCGTGCGTTATTTTGCCTTGATCTAGCGCTCTCATAAGAGGAACGGTAACTTGATTCTGTCCTATCACTCCTTCAAACGTGTCTGGACGATACCTTCGATACAATGCAAGTGCCATAACTATAACCTACCGTCACCTGAATATTAGCTCAACTCTACTTGAGCAAAGTTTCTGTTCTATTCTAAACATTTAGACATTAACATGCTAATCGCCTATTAACATGCTACATTATGACCAATCGCATGAATACTTGATATTTTCCACACACTTATTAGTCGCAATCTATTAAACCAGCTCTAGCCATTACATTTATCTTATTAACCATAGGAAGTCGTAAAGGCACACTTAGACTGATTAATACATCATCATCTTTTTCAACACAAGATTCTATTTTCCCATTATTTGCCTTTGCTGTGCGCTCTGCAACTTGACATGCATCATCTTGCATATTTCTCATAGCAACTGCACCTGATATAGCCGATGCATTTGCAAGAGCGTAAGCTCGGTGTTTTTGCACCAAAATTGACCCTAAAGTCGCACAAACAACAAGCATAGAGCAGATTGCTATTACCAATCCTATGCCTAGCATAGTTCCAGAACCACAATCTGCTCTACGCAAATGTTTAAAACTGTAATATTGCGTATTCAAAATGCTTAATCGTTTACATATTTTTTGACTCATATTAAAACCTGGCTAATGCGAGCTTCCACAGACAATGGCAATACTTTTAAAGGGTCTGGCACAACTGGGCAGCTTACAACAATATCTGCCATATTCCCAACATATTTGACTTTTACAGAACTATTAACTCCAGATACTTTAGATACTATATTTTGCGCATCTTTAGAATTGTGGTGCGAAGCAACATAGTATGCTACTTGACCTGCTGCATCATGGCAATTCATTGTATTTACTACTGATTTACCAACAAAAAATAACGTTAAAGCAAGTACCACAACTGCAGGAAGAATAATAGCAAATTCTGCGGTAACAGCCCCAGAATCTTTTGAATTATTTATACAATTATTCTTAGTCGTTCTCTTATCTAAAATGTTCAAAAATACATGATTCTCCATTTTGTCTCGTTTCTTTTCGCATTAGTTAAAATCCCACAACAAATCACATAAACATCACGGTCAAAAAAACTTTATAAATATTTCATATCACGTTTTTCAAAGTATGTTTTAAGTTTCACGCAATGTTTCACAGTTTTACAAATGACTATTTACTTAAAGCTAGCTAACATGTAGAGCTTTTGTAACAAGCTCACTGATAGCTGTACGAACAGCATCTGATTTGGCAATAGCAATAAGCACTGTAGCAAAAGCTGTGGCAGCTATAAGAACAACAGCATATTCTGCCGTAACAGCCCCATCATCACACTGCTTTAAATCTTTGCTCAAACGATTCTGCACTCTATTACATGCTTGTTCAGCTTTAATTAATCCTTCATTCATTCGCATTGAACACATGCAATACCATGTTGACAATGCAGCAGTAATTAATCTCATAATCACTCACCGTTACCTTTCTTTTTGTTATTTTTATTGTTATTTTTCTTTTATTTATGTACCCAATATTGGGATACAAATTTTTTATTTTTAGATTGCGATTAATACATAAATGCAGATACTGTCGGCAAAATTCCTACGAAAATAAACGCTGGCAGAAAACATAACCCAACAGGCAGAAGCAGACGAACAGAAAGCCTAGAGCTTTCTTTTTTTGCCACGTTTCGCATAGATTGCTCATAATTTTGTAAAATCGCTATGAGTACAGGAACTGGAGAACTTCCACAACTCCATGACTCTCTAAGTGACTGTCTAAGCCACATACTTAACACAAAAGATGCAGATGGATTTTTATCTTTTTTATCGAAGCACACATAAGGAGCACTCCAAGCTTCTATCCAAGTATCTCCAGAAAGTAGTGCTTTAGAAACATTCCTTAGCCAAATCCCTTTTCCTCCAGGAATAGATGATCCAACAGCGTCAAGCGCTCTAGTAATTGCGACTCCACTTTTTAAAGCAACTATCATCATTTGCAAACCCAAAATTGGATCTATATCTTCAACTTTGTTACGCCTAAAATCGTAATTGTCTCTCATAGAAATCGCAGGTTTACAAGCGCGCTCATAGCACGGGTTAAGAATCATCTGTCTAGTAAAAAATTTGCATAATGTAACTATATAAGCTACTAAAATAATCCAGACGATAATTGCCTTAAACATTTTCCACGATCCTTAATAACCATTAACTCATTAATCGACATTAGAAACAGCACTCAGCATTGCTTTTTTAGATGACTTCATGATCCATGTAACCCATAAAAGACCGATTACATAAAACAATAAGCCAATACCTAAGAGTGCGTATCCTCTAGAACTTGTAAAAATCATCAATATTGGATTTACACCCAACAATTGTCCAGTAAGAAGAGCCAAAAATGGTAGAGCAGTTAGCAATCTAATAGTTGCTTTAGGCATCGCAAAAACTTCTGAGCTTAAATCATTAACCCTCTTATTGGCATGATAAGAGTCAGAAACAGCTTGAACGCAATCAGTCATAGAGCATCCTATAGAACTGCTCAATTCGTATACAGACATAAGCGATTGTGCAACCTTGCGCATGTCTTTTCTAACTTTACTTCTTTGGCGAGCGCTAAGATTTTTAATCCTATTAGAACAGCGAGAATCAATCCATTTAAACACCGATTCAACGTTTATAACTTGGAAATAGCTTTCGCTGTTATTGCTGTTGTAATTGTTATTGCCATTATCGGTCTCTTCAATAAGTCCATTGCGATTCTCATTATTGCTGTCTCCTCTTATAATCGATTCAAAAGAAGCACCAGAACGCAAAGAAGACACAAGAGCAGCTAGTGATTCTTCAATACCCATTTTCAAAAAATCCTTTACTGTCGGTATCAATTACAGAAACAACCCTGTATTCAACGGTAAATGCCATTTAACAGCAAAATTTTTCCAAGCAGACGTTTCCTCTATCTGAGCAGAAAAATTACTATCATTAGAATTAACGCAATTTTTCAATCTTAAAATTGGCACACCTTCTAACGCGCCAGAATCCGTAGAACGCAATACTCCAAGTTCTTTTACAATTCGCATACCATTTACTCTTTCTACATGTATAACAACATCAAAAGCATCAGCGGCAAGAGCACATAGTGAAGAAGGTTCCAGTCCTGCAAGAAGCCCTAAAGACATTAATCTGGCTGGCACCTTTTGGACTTTATCAGCATGCAAAGTTGTCATTCCACCTTTATGACCACATGTAAAAACGCGTAATAAATCAGCTATTTCTTGACCTCTGCACTCACCTAAAATAATTCTGTCTGGTCTCATCCTCAAAGTTGCCTTTACAAGATCCGACAAGCCAACGCTGCCTACTCCTTCAACGTTTGCTTCTCTTGTAGCTAAAGACACATGATCCTTAGATAATGAACCTAATTCTCTTGTTTCTTCAACAGTCACTATTCTGTCTTTTTCATCACAAGAAGCTAAAAGAGACTTCATTAACGTTGTTTTACCAGAGCCAGTGCTTCCCGTAATCAAAATATTCGCACGTTGAGTTACCAATAAATAAAGTATTCTAGATAATTCAATAGGAAACATTCCTCTACTACTTAACTCTGTTAAGCAATAGCGTTTTAAAGCGGGAAAACGAATCGAAATAGCAGCACCACTTAAAACTATTGGAGCAATAAGAGCGTGTACTCGCACTCCTACTGGGCTAGAAGCATCTGCGATTGGGCATGAATCATCTAATCTTTTGCCTAATTGTGCACAAAGCCAAACTGCATATTCTCGCAAAATCATAGGATTATCAAATGGAATTCTTGGATTGTACTCTTGCAACCCAAAACCTTTATCTACCCAAACGCGACCTGTGTCTGTAACAACAATATCTGTTGTTTGAGGGTTATCCGCAAGCTCTTGCAGAATGCCAAAATCAATATCTTCTAAAACCATGCTTACCCCTTGATATTTTTGAGAATCTTTCAGATTCATATGATTGTGAATTTGATTGTTTATATTGTTGTTCAGATTGTTTTCCAGATATTTTCAAAGAGGAATTAGAGGAGTCTCCAAGCAACCATGTTGTTATTTTTTCTATTGGAATTTTGGCGGATTTTGGAATATCTCTTATACCGTAACCAGATATTATGTCTTCGTACATTTTAGGATCGTGACCAATTGGGCCTTCTACATCGCAAAGCAAATAATCACAAGCTTCATTAACATTTACAGGGCAAAACCTTTTAGAAAGACCACGCGGATTTAATCCTGCGACAATAGAAGTTTGTTTTCTAGAGTAATCTTTATGGTCAGATTCTAGGCTTCGCCAATATGCGCGCAATCTGGCAAGACCAAGAACACTAAGCTCTGCAGCAAATATGGTTGGAACTTGCGCTAAAGTTGGAAGATTCTTTAAAAGCCTTCTTGCTGAAAAACCAGATCCAATATCAACAATTACTACATCACAAGCGTTGGAAAGACCTCTAATAGCAGCTTCAATAACCCATGGCTTAGGCTCTTCACTTTTCCAAGGAGCGTAAGCCAAAATATCAACGTTATTCCAGTGCAGAAGTTCACAACGCAATACATATCCGTCTAATCGTCCTAAAGGAGCTTGAACCTCTTGCAATCTTCTACCCTCGTCCTGCTCCAATCCCAACAAAACATCTAATCCGCCGTTAGAAATATCTGCGTCGATTAGTGCAACAACATATTTTTTACTAGATATATGACTTGCCAGAAGAGCAAGAGTAGTGCTTAAACCAACTCCATCATTTGCCGATGAACCGATTACAACATTTTTTGGAAAAGGCTTTAGCGAATAGTTCAAGCTACCAATATTTTTTTGAACACTATGATTATCTAATGCATCAAAATCGCTATGAACTGAAGTAGAAGATACACCAGTCGCGTAATCTACATGATTTGCGTAATCTGCATTATCCACATGATTCGCATGATTCAAAGATGCGATAACAGTCGAATCTTCCAACTTATTACTATCAGATGTACTTTTGCGCATACTTTTTATCACACTCGCCTGAGGCGGGTACGTTTCTATAATGCGCGGAACGCAAGAAGGAGCATCGTAATTATCAATAGTCATATTGTCCATGTGGCTATTGAATCGCATACTAAACCATTAGGCAATACTATTTAAACAATGTGGTTAAAGGATCAATAAACGTTGCAATTCCGCCAAAAAGTTATCCACATTGCTGTTTTTGTTGTATTAACGCACAAGTTTTGGATTAGAAGCCATATATCTTTCCAGAAGTTCGCCATAGATTGGCTTAGTGTGCAAAATATCGGATACAAGAAGCGCAATAAAAGCAGATGCAGCAACTGGAAGAGTGTGAATCATTGTTCCCGACATTTCTACAGTTAGCAAAATCGAAGTGAGCGGAGCTTTTACAGAAGCCGAAAGCGTGCCAGCCATAACACACACTGTAAAAATTGGCATTAGCTTTGCGTCAATGCCAAGAATCGGAATGCTTATTATTGCGCGAGAAGCAACGCCGCCTGCAAGTGCGCCGACAGCAAGAATTGGCATAAAAATTCCGCCAGGCGCTCCGCATCCAAAACTTGTAGAAGTAAATAGCATTTTTGCAACAAACAGGATGCACAGAAGCGCTATGCTTGCTTTTCCATATTCAGAGAGCTTAACAAGATTCGATCCTCCTCCAAGAACATCTGGCAAATATAAGCCAACAGGAATCGCGATTAAGCATGCTACAGATACGGGAGCCCACTTTGGCAAATACTTATACAGCGTTTGTAATCCAAGCAAGGATCTGTTCATTAAAGAGCCAATAAGCCCTGCAAAAATGCCAAGTGGAATCAGCCAAAAATGAAGTGTCATTGGTAAGTCTGGAATTCTTCCAAAGTCTAAAACAGGTCGAAGTCCAAAGCATGTTTGAGACACAAAGTCCGCGCAAATAGATGCAGCAGCAGCTCCCATAAGAACTGTAGAAGACAATCCGTGTTGAACTTCTTCCATAGCAAACATAAGCCCAGAAAGTGGAGCGCTAAACGCTGCAGATAAGCCAGCTGCCGCTCCAGCGGTTACAACATAATGCTCTTGCGTATCGTTTTTATTGCCCTTTCTAAAGATGCGAGACATCATTTGCGCGCCGCAAGCTCCGATTTGAATCGAAGGGCCTTCGCGCCCAAGAGACAAGCCAAATAGCGAACCCAACAATCCGCCTACAAATCGAACAGGCAAAATAGTGTTCCAACACATTTTTAGACCGCGTTGAACGTATCCAACAACTTGTGGAATGCCGCTTCCAGACGCCATACTTTCTTTGCGACTCATCCAGCCAATAAAAAGCCCAGCAGCAATTGCAAAAACCACGCAAGGCACAATCCAAAGCATGTTTTGCAATATTTGCGCATACATCCATCGCGCAAAATCGGTTCCGTACTCAATCCCAAGTCTATAAGTTGCTACAAGCGCACCAGAAACAAGACCAACAACTACGCCAGCAAGAACCATCTTCCATCTAAGATGCTTAAGCGTTTTAAGAACGCGATCAGAAAAGTCGCGCAAAAAATCGCGTATAAAACCGCCTACGTTCTTTAAAGTCACAATAAACCTATTCTTAAATCAAATCGCAAACAAATACATCAAGCATTTTAACATTTTTAATAACACAATAAATATAAATTAATAAAATACGTCAATTAATAAAATTCAAAACTTAAGACTTTAGAAGCATAAATATTACAAATGACGGTCCAGCGTATGCAATAAATGCGCACAAGAATGGCACTATTAGTTCGCTAATAAAAAGCCATAGTCCAAGCTTGATTTTCTTTAGCTTAAACAGGCTTACGATTTCTAAGATTGCGGTTGAAAACGTTGAAAATCCGCCTAAAAATCCCAATGCGCACGTGTAAATAATAGTCGAAGCAAAAGTTAAATCGTATATAATCGAAGAACTTAAAAATACAACTAAGCCCATTATAAAAGACGCAAAAGCGTTGATTAGCAAAGTTGCGATTGGAAAATCATGGTTATAAACGCGCCCGATTGCGTCAGATATTGCACAACGAAGAACGGCGCCAAGTCCAGCGAAAACAACAGGCAGCCAAAAAAGAACATATGCGTAAGACATCATTTTGCACCGCCCCTGTTAGCGTCTATTTTATTGATGACGTTTGCATCACCAGCATTTTTTACGCTGCCATTGCCTTTAAAAGCAAAAATTTTATCTCCAATTAGACTCCCAACAAGCACTGCTAAAACGCCAAGAACCATAGACAACGCCATAATGGCAATTACTTCTACAATGTTCATTGCAGTAAATGCGGAATGCGCGCCCTCAAAAGCAAAAGTAGACATTGTTGAAAGTCCGCCGCAAAATCCTGTGCAAAAACCGTATTTTATTAAGTCTTTGTTCTTGCAGCTCTTCCCACTTACAACAAGTGAACTTACTAAAGCAAGAATAAAACATGCTAAAACGTTCGACAAAAGAGTTGCAAAAGTAAAGCGGCTAAAAAGCATAGAATATCCCGAGTCCCAATGCATGCCGTGCGTAAAACCACTTATTTCACTACGCACAAAAGCGCCAAGCAATCCGCCAATAAACACAACAAAATATGTTTTTGCACCAAGTGATTTATGCTTATGCTTTTTAGGCAAGTCGTGGCAATTACTGCTTGGAATACTCATAGTTTTTAGCCGCCTTAAATAGCCTTAAATAGCTATTCAAATAGTCACTAATCAATCAACGAATGAACGCTAATAATGTGGTCGCGCTGAGGACCAGTACCAATTGCCGAAATGCGGCACTTTGAGAGTTCTTCTAAGCGCTTTACGTAGCTTTGAGTATTTGCTGGCAATTCTTCAAACTTGTGAATTTGCGAAATATCCTCACTCCATCCTGGAAGCATCTCGTAAACTGGCTTAGCGCTAGCAAACAGAGACTGATCTACTGGCATTTCGTTCATTCTCTCAACGCTTCCGTCAGACAAAGTTACATCGTAAGCTACGCAAACTGGAATTTCTTTTAAGCCAGTCAAAACATCTAACTTAGTAAGGACAATATCAGTTAAGCCATTTACGCGAGTAGCATAGCGGCTTACAACGGAATCAAACCATCCGCATCGGCGAGGGCGACCAGTAGTTACGCCATATTCGTGACCCTGCTCACGCAGCCAATCGCCACTTTCATCCAAAAGTTCCGTAGGGAATGGACCTTCACCAACACGAGTGATATAGGCTTTAGCAACTCCAATTACTCGCGTAATACGAGTTGGACCAACGCCAGTTCCCGTGCAAGCACCTCCTGCAGTAGGATTTGAGGATGTTACAAATGGGTAAGTTCCATGATCGACATCCAGCATGGTTGCCTGACCGCCTTCAAAAAGCACGGTTTTGCCATTTTCTATAGCCTGATTCAGTATAAGCGAAGTATCTGCAACATAAGGCTTCAAACGCTTTCCAAGCTCCACAAGCTGTGCTGTAACATCATCAATATCTATTGGATGCTGGTTGTAAAGTTTAACTAACATCTGATTCTTTTGATGCAAGCTAGCTTCAACCTTATCCCTCAAATGCTCTGCATTAAATAAATCATGCACACGAATACCAACGCGATTAATCTTATCTGCATAAGTCGGGCCAATTCCGCGACCTGTTGTACCAATCTTGTGCTTGCCAAGGAACCTCTCCGTAACCTTGTCAATTACGCGATGATAAGGTGTAATCACATGCGCAGACTCGCTCACTTTCAAACGAGAGCAATCAACACCTCTAGATTCAAGTGCGTCAATCTCCTCAAACAGAACTTCTGGGTCTACAACAACACCATTACCAATAACAGGAGTTACATTAGGGCTGATTATACCGCTAGGAAGTAAATGCAAAGCGTAAGACTCGTTTCCCACAACAACAGTATGTCCAGCGTTATTACCGCCATTAAATCTTGCGACAATATCTACCTTAGAACCAATTAAATCAGTCGCTTTGCCTTTACCCTCGTCACCCCATTGAGCGCCAATAAGCACAATTCCAGGCATGCTGAACCTCCATTTTTGGGCTAACGTTGCCCAAATAAACACAATTCCTACGTGTTAAGACTAGCGCAAAGCCAATACCGAATTTAATTTGCAACTTGATGAACTTATAAGGCTTTACCGGCAGAGCCAAGCTGTACACAGGCTTCAACAACACGCTGAGCCATTGCTTTTTCTGCCTCTTTGCCCCAAGACCTTGGGTCGTAGAGTTTTTTGGCTCCAACTTCTCCGTCGATTTTAAGAACTGAGTCGTAGTTGTGGAACATGTGATCTGCTATCGCTCGAGTAAACGCATATTGCGTGTCTGTATCGATGTTCATTTTTACTACGCCGTAGCTTACAGCTTGCGCAATTTCTTCGGGAGTAGATCCAGAACCTCCATGGAATACCAATAAGAATGGTTTTGTTGGCACACCAAACTTGCGATTACATAAATCAAGCTTGTACTTGTTGTATACAGCGCTTTGAATGTTGTCTAGCAACTGTGGTCGCAGCTTAACAACACCAGGCTTGTATGCACCATGCACATTGCCGAACGTAAAAGCAGCCATATATCTTCCGCTCTCTGCCAAACCTAATCGTTCAACTACTCGCATAGCGTCCTGCGGCGTTGAGTATAGTTTTTCATCAATGTCTGCTCTATGACCGTCTTCTTCGCCTCCCACGGCCCCAATTTCAATCTCTAACACCGTATGAGCCTTCGCCGACGCCTCAAGCAATTCTTCCGCAACGTCTAAATTGTGTTCAAGCTTAACTGTGGATCCGTCCCACATATGCGATTGAAATATCGGCTCTTTGCCGTGCGCAACTTGATCCGCCTCATAAGCCAAAAGTGGCTTAATCCAGTCATCTAAATAGCCTTCTGCGCAATGATCCGTATGTAAGGCAACGGTAATATTTGGATACTGCGCTGCTACTTGATGCGCGAATTGAGCAAACGCTAGCGAACCGACAACACGATTATTTACGCACTGTCCCGAAAAATACGCGGACCCCCCAACGGATACTTGAATAATTCCGTCGCTTTGCGCTTCTGCAAATCCTTGAAGTGCAGCGTTTAAGGTCTGCGTGCTAGTAACATTAATTGCAGGATATGCGTATCCGCCTTTGCTGGCGGCATCAAGCATTTGCGCGTAACGTTCAACAGTTGCGATAGTCATATTTTTATTATGACTCTAAGCGCGCATATTTTTTTAGATTTTGCTAGATTTTTTACTAAATTTGACTAGATTTTTGATTAAATTTTTGATTAAATTTGTAGCTATTTTTAACTATTTCTGGCTATCTTTTATTTCTTGATGGCGCTTTTTTGCGGCAGCTAAAACAAAATGTAAATATTCGAGCGCGATTTCTTCTTTTAATCCAGATTCTTCAGCAATTTTTTTAAGTCGATTTGCTTGGCGATTTTCTCTAGATTTATCTTCCGCAGCAAGATTTGCGCGAGCTTTTATTTCTCCGACTTTTTCCGTAACTTTAAAACGCTCTGCAAGAAGTGAAACAACTGCATTGTCAATATTGTCAATCGATTGACGCAACGCAAAAATCTCGCTTATTGAATCGTTACAATCATTGCAACTCGGTTCAATCTGATGCTTACGCGCGCCAACCGATTCTTTAGGAAATTCACACATATTACTTCTAGTCGAAATAAGTCTGCAAAACCATAGTTGTTTCTGTGCTAACTGGCACAATCCTATGAATCGTGTTAATTAGCTCTTCTAGCTTGCTAGGTGTAGCAACACGAACTACGAGCATGAAACTTGGGCTTCCAGTGATAGAATAGCAGGCTTCAATACCTTCAATATCTTTCAACTTGGCTGGAACAGATGCTTCTTGCTCAAAGTCAAGAGGTGTTACAGCAACAAATGCGCTTACTGGCAAGCCTCTGCGCTCATAGTCAATCAACGCACGGTAACCAGTGATAATTCCTCTGCGCTCAAGCTTTTGTACTCTAGATTGTACGGCAGAAACCGATAATCCAGATGCTTTAGCTAGTCTGGTTAATGTTGCACGACCATCATGTTCAAGAATATCTACAATAATCGCATCTGTAGAATCTATAGGAGCAACTGTGCTCACATTAGCGTTCAAGCCAGAAGGAATATTATTTTCAATCTTATGAGAGTTTCCTGTCATACGACCTCCATCCTCATACAGCGCATCTTCCTGAATACTGTTGTAGATTTCAGATTGCGCTACCCTGCAGTCTCTTCAATCGTATCGTATTTTTTAACGAAAAAGAACAAAATTATATAAAAAATCACGGTTTTTCACATTAAATATCAAATGTTTATGGGAATAAACTTTTGACAAGTAATTATAATTATTTAATTTTCATTATTTACATATACATAATCAATAGTAAAAATTACCAAGAATAGTGTATTTTATAAGAAATTAATTATATATAAACGTATATTTTTTTATTTTAAAACACAAAATAAGTCTGTAATAAAAACAGTATTAAAAAATAAACAATAAAAATTACCCCTCGATTGATCAAACCAAGGGGTAATTAAAGTGTATTTTTTAAAGTTATATTTATAAAATTACACGAACATAACCTACTTAAGCAGCGGTTGCTGGCGACCCGCCATTTGTAGAGTTATTCGCTTGCTGCACAATCGCCGCGAGAAAATCGCGATTCGACGCAGTTTTCTTTAAGCGTGGCACCAAAGTCTGATAAGCCTGCTCTGGCTCAAGTCCGCCAAATAGTCGCCTTAAGCGATAAATAATAGGCAATTCTTGAGCAGGAGTAATCAACTCTTCGCGGCGCGTGCCAGAAGAATTAATATCCACTGCTGGGAACAAGCGCTTATCTGCCAAATCGCGACTCAAGCGAAGCTCCATGTTTCCAGTGCCCTTAAACTCTTCGAAAATAACTTCATCCATCTTTGAACCAGTTTCCACTAAAGCGGAAGAAATAATAGTCAAAGAACCGCCATTTTCAATGTTTCGCGCGGCACCAAAGAACTTTTTAGGAGGGTAAAGCGCCTGAGCATCCACGCCACCAGAAAGAATACGACCAGATGCAGGAGCAGCAATATTGTATGCACGAGCAAGACGAGTCATAGAATCAAGAAGAACAACAACATCTTGGCCAAGCTCTACAAGCCTCTTAGCACGCTCAATCGCAAGCTCCGCAACAGTAGTGTGGTCTGATGCTGGACGGTCAAATGTAGAAGAAATAACCTCACCCTGAACAGTGCGCTCCATGTCGGTAACTTCTTCTGGACGCTCGTCTACAAGAACAACCATCAAATGCACTTCTGGATTATTAACAGCAATCGCGTTCGCAATATTTTGCAAAGTGATTGTTTTACCAGCCTTAGGAGGCGAAACAATCAAACCACGCTGACCCTTACCAATAGGAGCCACAAGATCAATGATTCTGCCAAGCATACGATTTGGCGTAGTCTCCTGCTTTAAGCGCTCTTGCGGATACAAAGGCGTGAGCTTAGCGAATTGTGGACGATTCTGAGCATCTTCTACGCTCATGCCATTAATGCTGTCAACGCTTTGCAAAGGAACAAATTTTTGGCGCTGATTCCTACGATCACCTTCGCGAGGAGCACGAATAGAACCTTGAACCGCATCTCCCTTGCGCAAACCATACTTTTTGATTTGGCTCATAGAAACGTAAACATCATTTGGACCAGGCAAATATCCAGAAGTGCGCACAAACGCATAAGATTCAAGCACATCTACAATACCAGCAACTGGAACAAGCTCTTCTTTTGGTTCCTCTCTACGAGAAGCTGATTCACGAGACTCGTGGTCTTCACGAATATCATTGCGATCAGAACGATCATTCCTCGTAGGTCGATCTTCACGCTCTAAATGATCAGAGCGATCCGAGCGTGAATCGTAATCATCTCTATCGCGTCCACGACCACGCATACGACGTTGATACCTGTCATTCCTATCTGAATGCGTATCATAATCGTCATCGCCATTAGAACGCGAAGCTCCGCGTTGCCTGCGAGATTCAGAATCACGATTTGCGTTAGAATCAGAAGACTTTTCACTTGGCAAAGTAGCAAGAATCTGATCTAGATCATCTTCCGTATCATCTGCATCATCCGAGTTATTTCCGCGATAATTATCTTTAAAATCAGACTGACGACGACGCTGAGATTGATTATCACGCGTAAACTCACGACGACGCCTAGACTTACCGCTTCTATTTGAATCAACAGAATCATCAGAATCAGAAGATTCAACAGAATCAGGCAAGCCGAGATTTTCTAACAAATCCTCATCAGCAGATTTACGAGCAGACTCACCACTATCATCATCAAAATTGCGACGCGACCTAAAAGATGAAGATGAATCGTATTTAGACTCATCCTCATCATTAAGCGACGAACGACTATCCCTAACAATGCTTTTAGGAACATGTACGCTAACTCCTGCTGGCGCATCCCCACCATTGCGCGCAGCGGTAAGCGTAGCAATCAAATCCGGCTTACGCATTGTAGACGTACCGCGCAGGCCCATTTGCTTCGCAAGATCCTTAAGCTCAGAAAGCTTCATATCATCAAGATTTTGGCTTGTTGCCACAGTTATACCTTTCCCTAACCCCAAGAAACAAACTACTTGGAGCTTTACATGGAAGATTTCGGAAAAATCCGTTGTGAATACAACGATAAGCACATAACAATGTGACTTAATCGCTGATAAATGTATGCTACTACACTCATGCGACTCACAACAACACGGCGTGGCAAAAAGAAAAAACGCTACTTCTTTTCGTGATATGACTTTTCTGTATTAACAGACCAAACATTATCTTTAGACTGTTTTCCACTGTTAATATTAGACACGGCTTCAATAGCAGTAGCCATAGAATGATCCTGATTATTGTAACGATGCTGACCATTTCTACCAACACAATACAAGTTACCAAAACCATCCAAATACTTAACAAGCTCAGGCATCTGAGCATAAGTATCGAAGTAAGCTGGATAAGCCTTTGGAACACGCTCACGATGCGCATCCAAAACATCATCTTCGCCATCAATAACCTGCATACGAGTAAGCTCATCAATCGCAGATTTACGAGCCTCTTCGTCGCTCATATTCCAAAAATCATCGCCCTCATTGCAGAAGTATTCAAGACCAATCCACACAGTGTTGTCAACATCCTTAACGAGATATGGGCTCCAGTTGTTAAAGATTTGCAAACGACCAACTTTGTATCCTGGATCCTGCACATAAATCCAGCAATCAGGCACAATAGGAGGGTTACCTAACGTTGGAATATCAGTCGTATTACGCAAACGCATACGCTTAACAAGAAGTCCAACGGTTACGAAATCACGGTAAGGCAAGCCTTTAGCAACTCGTTGTAATTCGGCTGGAACCTGCACAGACTCATTTCCTTCGGCGCCATGCTCAATAGCTGCAACCAAATCTTTTATTGGCATAGAAGAAATAAACTGATCCGCATGAAGTTCTTGCTGCAAACCATCTTGATTTTCAACGACAACACTAGAAATTTTACCGTCGCACTGTTTAATAGCAACAACTTTTGCATCTGTTAAAACAGTAGCGCCATTTTCACGGCAACGACGTTCAACAGTCTCCCAAAGCTGACCAGGACCAAGCTTAGGATACCAGAATTCTTCAATCAGTGAAGTTTCAACTTCCTGATTTGCCTTCTTTTTCGGCATAAGCTTAGAGAAAGCATTCTTTAAAACTTCAACAATGCTCAAACCCTTAACTCGCTGAGCACCCCAATCTGCAGAAATCTGACTTGGATGCCTTCCCCAAAGCTTCTCGGTATAGCCCTCAAAGAACATAGAATACAGCTTTTTGCCAAAGCGATTAATGTAGAAGTTTTCGAGGTTTGTTTCTGGCAACTTGTGAATCATAGACCAAAGGTAGCTAAAACCAACCTTCATAGTAAGAACAAAGCCCATAGAGCGCAAAGTAGACGCAGAAAGAGAGATAGGGTAGTCGAAGAAATGATGATTCCAGAAGATTCTAGAAACGCGATGACGCTTAAGCATAACCTCATCTTCGACTTCTGGGTCTGGGCCGCCATTCTCTAAATCGTGGTGTCTGCCAAGTTTTTTGTCGTCGTAAGAAGGAGCGCCTTGAAGTGGAAGCATATCTCGCCACCATTGCATAATTCGATCATCTTTAGAGAAGAATCGGTGACCGCCAATATCCATGCGGTTTCCGTTGTATTTTACAGTGCGAGAAATTCCGCCAAACTCTTTAGATGCTTCAAGAACAGTTACATCGTAGCGGCTAGCTCCGCCATCTTTTACAAGCTCCCATGCAGCCGTCAACCCTGCCGGACCGCCACCAATAATCACTACAGATTGTTTCTGGGATTGTGTATCAGTCAATTTTCCTCCATACCTAAAAGACGCTTTATAAAGTCAAAATCGCAAAATTGCAAGCACGTATCTATATTAAAATCTAAACATAAGCTTTACTAGCATACTCTTATCATGCGATAGATTCTGGAATATCGATATCTGTTTTCTGCACTTCTTCCACATTTACGTCTTTAAACGTAACAATACGAACGTTTTTCACAAACCGCGAAGGGCGGTAAACGTCCCACACCCAAGCGTCTGTTAATTGCACGTCAAAATACACATCTTGACCTGCAGAACGCACGTTAAAATCCACCTTGTTTGCCAAATAGAATCGTCGCTCAGTTTCTACAACATACGTAAAAAGCTTAATAACGTCACGATACTCCTTGTACAACGCAAGCTCGGCGTCAGTTTCGTAATTGTCGAGATCTTCAGCGCTCATCGCTTCCCTTCCGCATTATTGCCATTAGTGTTACGCTTACGACCGCGCCCTATAATACGCCACCATGCACGTTTAGAAGAATCTTCTTTGACTGTAGCCGCATTATACGGCCACGATTCGTCGGAATTATCTTTGCTAACAGGTATTGCAATTGAATGCTCATGCGCACTTAGCGCTTCACAAACACCAGGATTATCTTCAATAACGTGCAGACCAAAAGCGTCTAAAGAACGAATGGCATCATATTCATCTACGAGAGTGTCCATAACAACAAAATCTTGATATTTTTGATTTTGTGAATCCCACAAAGCATCTCTAGCTGTTCCAGTTTTTACAAAACCAAGAGACTGATAAACAGAAAGAGAACGCGTATTCGCTGCTGGAACACCAACCCAAATCCTATGCAATGCTAAACCAACTGTGTCTGGAGCAAAACCATACGTCATAACTCTAGGCATTGCATCTCTAGAATACCCACGACCCCTATAATCGCGTCCTAGAATCACCTGAATTCTAGCGGATTTAGACCAACCATCAATGTCGATCAAAAAAATCATTCCAATAATATCGCCATTGGTATTTTTAGCGTCATCAATAAGATCTGGCACAATTGACCATGCGATTGTTGGGCGTGATTGAGCATCTCCAACAACCCCAGCATAATCAGACATACTTTTATCATTATTGCCCAAAGACCACTGCACAGAACGCTCAACCCACGCATGAACCATAGCACGTTCAGATTGTGAATCCTTGCCAGTTATAACAGCCGCACCATCAAAAGCATGTAATGAATCCATCCTAGCTAAATCTTCGATGGTTGCTTGCCTAAGACGAGCCATCTCGCCGCGTATTGACGGAATTACAATACTTTCTGGTAACTCTCGAGAGTTTGTAGAGTCAGCATTGACTTCCTGCATATTCACCTGTTTCCTGTACCTAATTGACCTTGCGTTACAAAAAGTTCTACAAAAAGCATAATCAAAATACAAATGCGTAAGCAACTACAATATAAGATTACACTTTTTGCACTCTACACAATGCTATAAAACACAAGGTTAAAACGCAAAGCATAAAATGCAAAAAGTGCATCTATAAACTATTCTTTTCTAGCTAAATTTTAATCTAACTAAAATTTAAATCAGCCTTTAATCTTTGCCATCACGATCTTAGTAACAGCCTTAGCATCAGCCTGACCTTTAGTCGCACGCATAACAGCGCCAATAATTGCGCCCATCGGCTTCATATTTCCAGCCTTAAGCTTTTCTGCAACTTCAGGATCAGCAGCAAGAGCAGCGTCAACAGCAGCTTCCAAAGCGCCGTCGTCGTTCATAACCTTGAATCCGTGCTTCTTAACAACTTCATCAGGCTTACCCTCGCCAGCCAAAACGCATGCAACAGTTTGCTTAGCGAGCTTATCGTTAAGATTGCCATCTGCAATTAGCTTTTCAACTTCAGCCACATCTTGCGGAGTAATAGGCAATTCTTCCAAAGTCACGCCACGAGTGTTTGCTTCGCGAGCAAGCTCACCAAGCCACCACTTCTTAGCACCAGCAGCACTTGCACCAGCCTTAACGGTTTCTTCAACCAAATCAAGAGCATCCGAGTTAAGAATATCTCGCATTTCAAGATCGCTAATACCCCATTCGCTTTGCAAACGGTTACGGCGCTCGCGAGGCATTTCCGGCATTTCGGCCTTCATGCGCTCAATATGCTCTTTAGTTATATGAAGCATAACCAAATCAGGATCTGGGAAGTAGCGATAATCGTCAGCATCCGACTTCACACGACCGCCAGCAGTAGTCTGAGTTGCTTCATCCCAGTGACGAGTTTCCTGCAAAATCTCGCCACCTTCGCTCAAAATAGCAGCCTGACGACGAATCTCATATTGCAGCGTCTTTTCAATACCGCGGAATGTGTTCACATTCTTAGTTTCGGAACGCGTACCAAATGGATCAGTCGACTTGCGACGAAGCGAAACGTTCACGTCAGCACGCATATTGCCCTGCTCCATACGAGCGTGGGAAATGTTAAGAGCGCGAACAATATCGCGAATAGCACGCATATAAGCACCAGCAATTTCTGGAGCGCGGCTACCCGCACCTTCGATTGGCTTAGTTACAATCTCAATTAAAGGCACGCCTGCACGATTGTAATCAACCAAAGAATGATTTGCGCCTTCAATACGACCGTCAGCGCCGCCAACGTGAGTATTCTTACCAGCATCATCCTCAATATGAGCGCGCTCAATCGGCACGCGGAACACGGTGCCGTCTTCCAGCTCGACATCCAAGTAACCGTTGCCGTTAGTAGGCTTATCGTACTGGGAAATCTGGTAATCGCGAGGCATATCTGGGTAGAAGTAGTTCTTACGAGCGAACTGGCTCCACTCAGCAATCTCGCAATGCAACGCTAAGCCAAGCTTAATCGCGTAATCAACTGCAGTCTTGTTTACAACTGGCAAAGAGCCTGGCAAACCAAGGCTTACAGGAGTTAGCTGAGTATTTGGCTCGCCACCAAAAGATACTTCTGCTGGGCAGAACAGCTTTGTGCGCGTGCAAAGCTCAACGTGAGTTTCCAAGCCGAAAACTGGGTCAAATTGCTCCACAGCATCGGCGTATTTCATAAGTTTTTCAGCCATGAGAATCCTTCTTACTTAAGCTTTATTTCACTTTACTTAGCCAATGAATCGAGCCAACCAGCTTTAAGCGACTTCCAGATTGGGCCACTCCACTTTTCTTCGAGCGCTGCTTCCAACGCTGCTGCAGGCTTGTACATCTTTTCATCATGGCATTGCGGAGCAATAATCTGAATACCAACAGGCAGGGCATCGTCGCTTAAGCCAGCTGGGAGGCTCAAAGCTGGAACGCCAGCCATGTTTGCAGGAATCGTAGCAATATCGTTCATGTACATGGAGAGTGGATCGTTCATCTTCTCGCCAAACTTAAATGCCGTTGTAGGGCTTGTTGGAGAGACTAGAACATCTACCTTATTAAACGCTTCTTCAAAGTCGCGAATAATAAGCGTACGAACCTTTTGCGCAGAGCCATACCAAGCATCGTAGTAGCCGGCGGAAAGTGCGTAAGTGCCAAGAATAATACGGCGCTTTACTTCGTCGCCAAAGCCAGCTTCGCGAGTTGCAGCCATCATGTTTGCAGCAGTTTGAGGCTTGTCTGCTGGTGGCATTACGCGCAAACCGTAGCGCATGCCATCGTAGCGAGCCAAATTAGAGCTAACTTCGGAAGGCATAATAATGTAGTAAGCAGCCAAAGAATAAGGGAAATGAGGGCAGGAGACTTCTGTTACTTCTGCGCCCATATCCTTAAGCAATTGCACAGCCTCATTAAAGCGTGCTTCAACGCCTGGCTGGAAGCCTTCTCCGCTAAGCTCTTTAACAAGACCAACCTTTACGCCCTTCAAATCACGGCGAGCACCCTCGCGCGCAGCCTGAGCCATTGGAGGAACAGGAGCAGGAATCGAAGTTGAATCGCGCTTATCGTTGCCGCCAATGATTTCCTGCAAAAGTGCAGAGTCAAGAACGGTACGAGAAACAGGGCCAATCTGATCAAGCGAGCTTGCCATGGCGATTGCGCCAAAACGGCTAACTCCGCCGTAAGTTGGCTTTGCGCCAACAGTACCAGTTAAAGCGCCTGGCTGACGAATAGAGCCGCCAGTATCTGTACCCAAAGCAATAGGAGTCTCGAATGCAGCAACAGCAGCTGCAGAACCGCCGCCAGAACCGCCAGGAACGCGCTCAGTATCCCAAGGGTTGCAAGTGGTTTGGTAAGCGGAATGCTCGGTAGAAGAACCTTGAGCAAATTCATCTAGGTTAGTCTTGCCAAGAATTGGCATGCCAGCTGCCTTGAGCTTTTCAATAACAGTAGCATCGTAAGGTGGAACCCAGCCTTCAAGAATCTTAGAGGCTGCAGTAGTTGGAATGCCCTTAGTAACAATCATGTCTTTAATGGCAATTGGAACACCTGCAAGCTCAGGCAATCCTTCAGTCTCACCCTTAGCGTTCTTAGCATCAAAAGCATCTGCTTGTTCAAGTGCAACATCTGCAGAAACATGCAAGAATGCTTTGATTTCTGGTTCGGCTGCTTCGATTACTGCCAAGTGAGCTTCAACAAGTTCGCGGCTAGAGACTTCTTTAGCTTTTACAGCTTTTGCCATATCGGCAGCAGAAAGCTTTACTAAATCTTGAGTATTAGTCATGTTTTATTCCTCCCCCAAAATTCGAGGTGCTACAAACATGCCAGACTCACTTCTAGGAGCGCCAGAAAGCGCTTCTTCTTGAGTCAATGGCGTAGCAGGCTCGTCTGGGCGCAAATACGCTTCAAGAGGTACTGGATTTGCAGTAGGTGGCACATCTTCGCCAGCAACTTCCTGCACTTTGTTAATAGATTCTGCAATGACGTTTAATTCGCCTTGCAAGCGACTGATTTCTTCGTCGCTAAGCGCAATCTGGGATAGAACGCCCAGATGCTCAATTTCTTCGCGTGTGAATGTTGGCATAACCTCAACTATATGTGTGATGCGTGACCTTCTTATAGAAGAAAAAAGCAATATTGATAAAAGATTTACACACGTTACTGTAGAAATATTTTCCCAATTTTAGAACATGATTGTCGATCCATATTTTCTAGGGAAAATTATGTGTAATATTAAAAAAATTTTATTAGTGAGACAATAAGCGAAATAACAATTATTATCACATACAGTTTTCATAAAATTAACGAGTATAAAATAGTGAAGACGAGGGTCTATGCATGTCAACACGCCATGAAATGGAAATAATTCAATAAAAGAATGTTGGCATTCCAACCTTCTTCATACGTTTATTTGCAGAATAAAAAAATTTGTTTTATTTCACTATCCCAGAAATAAAAAAGCATGTAATAATTAAATGCTATGAGATATTAAGCTAATGCAGCGAAGCATTCCATGCATAGAAGCAAATAAGTTACGGTATCTCATAAAAAATAACATAAAATATAAAATTGAAGGACACATATGAATAACACAAAGTTCTACCGTAATGCAGCAATGTTGCTCCTCGCGGGCGCAACTATTATTCCACAATGCTTAGCAGCACCAGCAATGGCCGCTCCTGCAGCTAAGGATTCTGAGCCAACCGCATCTTGCGCAGCCAAGAAGGACTCGTTGAATAATTATTTGTGGGATTTGCAATACGATAAAACAAACATTCTCGCCCGTCATGGCGAAACCATTGACAACAAATTCTCTAGCGATAGCTTCAACAAGGGCGATGAATTCGTTGTTGTTGAGCATCAGAAGAAGAACATCACAAATACAACTTCAAACTTGTCGGTTACTTCCGCCAACGATGATCGCGTATACCCAGGTGCTCTTTTCCGCGCTGACCAGAATTTGATGGACAATATGCCAAGCCTGATTTCCGGAAACCGCGCTCCAATCACGTTGAGCGTTGATTTGCCAGGCTTCCACGGCGGCGAAAGTGCTGTAACTGTTCAGCGCCCAACCAAGAGCTCTGTAACTTCCACAGTGAACGGCTTAGTTTCCAAGTGGAATGCACAGTACGCTGCAAGCCATCATGTTGCAGCTCGCATGCAGTACGATTCTGCAAGCGCACAAAGCATGAACCAGCTCAAGGCAAAGTTTGGTGCTGATTTCGCCAAGATTGGCGTTCCGCTGAAGATTGATTTCGACGCTGTGCACAAGGGCGAAAAGCAGACTCAAATTGTGAACTTCAAGCAGACCTACTACACCGTAAGTGTTGATGCTCCAGATAGCCCAGCTGACTTCTTCGCACCATGCACTACGCCAGAAAGCTTGAAGAGCCGCGGAGTAGACAGCAAGCGTCCGCCAGTATATGTGTCCAACGTAGCTTACGGCCGTTCAATGTACGTAAAGTTCGACACCCGCAGCAAGAGCACCGATTTCCAGGCTGCTGTTGAAGCTGCAATCAAGGGTGTTGAAATCAAGCCAAATACCGAGTTCCACCGCATTTTGCAGAACACTTCTGTAACTGCTGTAATTCTCGGCGGCAGCGCAAACGGTGCAGCCAAGGTTATTACCGGCAACGTCGACACGTTGAAGGCTTTGATTCAAGAAGGCGCAAATTTGAGCACCTCCAGCCCAGCAGTTCCAATTGCTTACACCACTTCCTTCGTCAAGGATAACGAAGTAGCAACTTTGCAAACCAATAGCGATTACGTTGAAACCAAGGTTTCTTCCTACCGCGACGGCTACTTGACTTTGGATCACCGTGGAGCTTACGTAGCTCGCTACTACATCTACTGGGATGAGTACGGCACCGAGATTGACGGCACTCCTTACGTGCGTTCTCGCGCTTGGGAAGGCAATGGCAAGTATCGTACAGCTCACTTCAACACCACTATTCAGTTCAAGGGCAATGTGCGTAACCTCCGCATCAAGCTTGTTGAGAAGACCGGCTTGGCTTGGGAACCATGGCGTACAGTATATGACCGTTCCGATTTGCCACTGGTTCGCCAGCGCACAATCAAGAACTGGGGCACCACCTTGTGGCCACGAGTTGCTGAAACTGTGAAGAACGACTGATACTTATCACAATTTCAAAAAATAACTTAATAAAGATAATTTAATAAATAATAAATTAAATATAAGTGAATACAATTAAGGGCTTTATCTTGTAGTCGGTTACGAGATAAAGCCCTTGTTGTTTGCTAAATATTATTTGTAGTTAAATATCGCGATGTTTTTCAACAACGTGGCCAATTGCATACATGACTACGCCCCAAGCGAGAACCACCAAGCCTGATTGCCACCATGTAAAAACATATGCGTTTGGTGGAAGTTGCCGCCCAGAACTAGCGGAGACTCCTAAGAATTGGCTTGCAGCATTGCCTGGCAAAATCTGAATAAGTATTGAAGTCCACTTCGCAAAATTGCTTGCAAGCATAATAATGCTAACAATGGCCTGCAGAATCATCACGGCTCCAATAACGCACATAATTCCGCCAGCAGTTGACTTGCAAATCATGCCAAAACCGTAGGCCATTGCTGACACAACAACCATAATTGCAGGAGAGCCAAGGAACAGAGTAAGCGGAAATTTCCACACGTTGCTTCCCGATAATCCGGAAATGTTATCTCCCATAAAAGCTAATTCTGCAGCAGCTAAAGAAACTGCCATTGCAATAAGTTGGGCTACAAAAACATAGATTGCAACCGCAATAAACTTAGCCGTAAAGAACATACCCCTTTTAGGTACAGCCGTAAGAGAAGCCTGAATTGAAGTCGTAGAATGTTCCGCAGTTACAGCAAGCACTGCAAAAATCGCCAAAACAATCAAAGATATAGAAGCAAAGCTAACGACCAAGCGGAAAATGCTTTCTTGAGATGCAATAAGGTCACTTTTATCGCTCGGTCCAACAGTAATTGCAGCGCTTGATTTACTTTGATTTGCTCCATTCTTAATGTCAACTTTAGACATTGCTTTCTGCACAAGCGCGATTATAAAGCTGAAAATTACTGGCAAAACAATTGTTAATGCCATGCACCACCACGTAGACGCAAGTCCGCGCAGCTTAACAATTTCAGATTTAAGCGTGTGCATAAATGTAAGGCGTAAGTGCTGAGCGTTCATGCTACGGCCAGTCTTGTATGCGTTAGATTGATATGCATTAGATTGGTGTGCGTTAGATTCAGCCAATTGCACTTGCTGATTTGCTACTTGCTCACTCATTTTGCACTCCCCTGATTATTAAATTGAGCTACACTTTGCTCAGCAGGATTTAAGTTTCCGGAAGGAATAGTCCTAGTCACGTACTGCTCTTGGCCATGCGTAAGAGCCAAATATGCTTCCTCAAGCGATGCATGCTCTTGATTCAGCTGATAAACCATGATTTGATTATCTGCAATTTCGCGAGCAAGCTGATTAAGCTCGCATCCTGTTATTCTGAGGAGCTCGCCTTCTTGAACGTCTTGAGGAGTGCGAACATCTTGCAAAATCTTGCATTCAGGATGATTTTGAGCAAGCACAGACTTTAGCTTTTCGCCTTCTGGAGTCACAAGTCGCACAGCGTGCTGCGAATGTGCATTAACAAAATCTTGTACTGTTGTACGCTTCAAAATTTCGCCATGCGCAATAATCACAAGGTTATCTGCAGTAAGCGCAACTTCGCTCATTAAGTGCGAACTAAGTAGTATTGCTCGACCTTGGCTTGCGTAATACTTGCACAATTCGCGAACCCACTTAACGCCTTCTGGATCCAAACCGTTAATTGGCTCATCCAAAATGAGATTGTGCGGGTCTGCTAAAAGCGCTGCAGCAATCGAAAGACGCTGGCTCATGCCAAGCGAGAACGAACCTGCTTTGCGGGTTTTAACACTTGATAATCCAGTAATATCAATCACTTCGTCAACGCGCTTTTTTGATATTCCATGAGTTAAAGCCAATGAATACAAGTGATTGTAAGCGGAACGACCTCTGTGGGCAGACTTTGCATCAAGAACTGCTCCAACTTCCGTCATTGGGGATGCGATTTTTGCGTAAGGTTTTCCGTCAATAAGAGAAGTGCCACTATTGGCGTGAATAAGATTTAACGCGCAACGCATGGTAGTAGATTTACCAGCGCCATTAGGACCTAAAAAGCCCGTGACTCTACCGTCTTCGGCGACGAAAGAAACGTCGTTAAGCGTTGTTTTTGCGCCGAAACGCTTTGTAATATGTTGGAATTCTAACATAGCTTAACAGTATCACAAATAAAAAAAAATACACATTAAATGTAAGCGTTTATGAGTACAGACTGTTGAATTTTAATTAATATTTAGCAATTTGGTGCTGCATGTTGCGCAATCCACGCGTGCATGGAAACAGCCGCAGCAGCTCCTGCGTTTAGAGAGCGAACAGAGCCAAATTGCGAAATATAAACAACGTCATCCGCCATCTCTAGTGCTTTTTTAGAAAGACCTGGACCTTCCGCGCCAAAAAGCATAAGGCAACGTTTAGGGAACTTGTAGTTTTCCATAGCAACAGCGCCTGGAATAATGTCGAGCGCTATAACGCGCGCGTTTTTAGCGTCTTGTTCCTTAATATTTGCGATTTTTTCGGCTTCTTTATTGCCTTCTGCTTGTGCTTTAAGCAAAAGTTGATGCGCTTCTTCTGCTTCTTTAAGCATATTTTCGCGCCAATTAGTTACTAGAGTTTCAATAGTTGGGCAGCATTCAACGTATTGGTATAGCTCGGTCATTAACGAGCCTTTACGATTCCATTTATGAGGCCCTACGATATACACTTTTTTCGCAGTAAACGCGTTTGCAGTGCGAACCATAGAGCCTATATTAAAATCGTGAGTCCAATTTTCTACAGCTACTTCAAACTCATGACGGCCTTTAGAATCGAGATCCGCTTTTATGGCTTCTACTTTCCAGTACCGGTAACGGTCTAGGACGTTACGTTGGTCGCCTTCGTCTAGTAATTCAGTGCTAAACCGCGCATCATAATTTGGCGATTCTGGATTATCTGGACGAGGTTCACCTGGATGCTCGTCTTCCCATGGGCCAACTCCTATAGGTCGAAATTCTGGCTCATCGGAAGCTTTTGCAGCCAAAGTAATTGGATTCGGTTCGTGCATGTGTGAGTTTTGCTCCGTTTAATACTTTTTCTTAGTATTGGCAGCTAGTAATTGCAACTAATCTTGGCAGCCGTCAGTTGCGCAATCGCCTGTGCAACCTGACTTGCAATGACCGCCACAGCAATTGTCTTCACAGCAAGGCTCAGTGCAACCATCGTGAGCGCAATCACCAGTGCACTCTACTTTGCAATGACCACCGCAGCAGTTATCTTCACAGCATGGCTCAGTGCAACCATCATGCTTGCAATCACCAGTGCATTTAACCTCGCAATGACCGCCACAGCAGTTGTCGTTGCAGCAATCGTCGCGATCTGCATCTGCACGTAATTCTTCTTCATCGAAAGCTTGAACAAATGCCATTTTAGTACTCTCCTCACTTATTGGATTTACTAATTGAAGATGCCTTGTGCCTTGTTCGTCGGCGTCAACACCACCAATTAATGCAACTATAGCAAGAATTTGCGCGCCTTGCTGATTAACAATGCCAAAATCAAGACTTAATTCATTTCCGTGTCGTAAAGTCACAAGCGAAGAAGTTTGAACATACGATTTTTCAGAGAGCCAAGAGTCAAGTAACAATACTCGCTTGCCTTTAACAGACGGACCTTTTGTTGCAGGAAAAACAAAATCCATAACAAAGCCGTCGAGTGCAATTCCTTTACGTTCTGCAGCATGAATAAGTGCAAAAACCATTGGAACTGCAGCGGCAGTTAACGCACCAACAGCGTCAACATCGCGCTCTAACGAATACCCAGCTTTCTCAATTGAGTCAAAAAGAACATCACCAACTAGCTTAGAGCCGCGCTGAGCAAATGTAACAGAAAACAGTTCGCTAAATGGTTTCGCGCTCATATCTGCATAAAGCATGCGTTTAAGTTCCGCGCGTTCCTCTTGTAATTCTGTCATTTTTGCACTCCTTAGCGTTTAGAGTTCTTCAATTTTTTATGCTTTAATGTTTTTACGCTTAATGATCTTCTACTGATACTTCTGGAGCGCTCAGCTCTTTAACATCAGCTTTATCGGAATCTATAAGATCTATTGAAGCAATAACTTTACTTTGGTCTAACTTCTGAAGTTTACGCGCTGTTACCAACACTCTAGACTCAAGTGAGGAAGCAAACTTATTGTAAGCTGCGACTGTTCTTGCCAAAGATACGCCAAGCTTTGAAGCATTTTCTCCAAGAACCGCAAAGCGATCGTACAATTCTCGAGATAAATCGAAAAGTTCTTTTGCGTCATCTGTAAGACTTTGCTGCTGCCATGCGTATGCAACAGACTTAAGCACAGCCCACAAGGTAACTGGGGAAGTGAGGGCTACTTTTTGCGCAAAAGCATCATCCATAAGTGTTGGATCCGCCTCAAGGGCCGCCTGAAGCAATGCTTCGTTTGGAATAAATGCAACTACAAAGTCTGGTGCTGTTTCAAAAGCCTGCCAATATGCTTTAGCTCCTAATGCTCTAACGTGCTCTCGCAAAGCCTTAGCGTGCGCTTTTAGAAGCTCACTTCTTCTAGCTAATTCTTCGTCGCTTGCGTTATCTGGGATTTCGCAAGCGCGCTGATAATCCGCATATGGAACTTTTGCATCAACTGGAATTGTTTTGCCTCCTGGCAGATGCACAACCATATCTGGCCTCTGCTGTTCGCCATTTACTCCCGTTACAACAACCTGCGTATCAAAATCAACATGCTCAAGCAAACCTGCAGATTCCACAATATTCTTTAGTTGAGCCTCGCCCCAAGCTCCGCGAACCTTATTATTTCGCAATGCTGCAGAAAGCGAACTTGTTTCGCGGTCAAGCCTTGCTTGCTGCTCGCTTAAGCCTTTAAGCTGAGTGTTCAGCGCACCCATTTCTTGCTTACGCCCTTCTTCAATCTGCGAAACTTTATTCTTCAAAGCTTCGAGATTGTCTTTTACTGGAGCAAGCGCTTCCAAGACTTTGCCTTGCTCTTTCAAAGTTTTCTCACGATTTAACCGTTCGCGTTCTTCTCGCTCTGTTCGCAATTGCTCTTCGCGATTCACTCGCAATTGCTCTGCTTGCTGCGCTTTAGCAAGTTCTGCTTCAACAAACTTTAATCGCTCAGCAAGCTGCTCTGCTTGCGTGCGATATCGTATAGCCTGATTGCCATTTTCTTGCGCTTGCGCGCGCGCTTGTTCATACTGAGAGTGCAATTCGTTAAATTCGCGCTGGTTTACGCCATTAGCGCCTTGCGTTCCAGAGTTGTGCTTAACAATAGCCAGCACAACAATGGCGGTTATTACAACAGCAACCACCATTAAAACAAGCATCACAATATTATCGAACATACGTTCTATTAAACACTACTGGTTCGACTTTTGAAACATAATTAGACACGCGTATTATTGCATAGAAAAATAAGCGTTATGCAACAAAATAGCGCGCTGCATACTGGAAAATAATCCAATAAACAGCACGCTTTGTTTTATTTGACTACATTATTTGACTACATTAAAAAATGCAGGCACTACGCAATCTTTAGGGTCACATGGTCGCTAGTATTCTCACAATCCGCAACTATGCGAGCACCATCATGTACCTTTCCAGAAAGCAGCAATCGCGCAAGTTGATCGCCAATTTCCGTTTGAACTAATCTGCGCAACGGACGAGCACCATAAACTGGATCGTAGCCATGCTCTGCAAGCCAAGCGCGAGCAGAATCGCTCACATCCAAGCTAATGCGGCGGTCGCTCAAGCGTGCAGCCACTTGACGAACTTGAATATCCACAATTCCACCAAGCTCTTCGCGGCTCAACGGATGGAACATAACAAGCTCATCCAAACGGTTGATGAACTCTGGCTTAAACTCAGCATGAACAGCGTTCATAACAGCCTTGCGTTTAGCAGCATCGTCCAAGCCTTCTTGCACAAGGAATTGCGAACCCAAGTTTGATGTCATAATCAAAATCGTATTCGTAAAATCAACCGTTCTACCCTGACCGTCAGTCAAACGACCATCATCCAAAACCTGCAACAAAATGTCGAATACTTCTGGATGTGCCTTCTCAACTTCGTCAAAAAGCACTACAGAATACGGGCGTCTACGCACAGCTTCAGTAAGCTGACCGCCTTCCTCGTAGCCAATGTAGCCAGGAGCAGCACCGATTAGACGAGAAACGGAAGACTTTTCCATGTACTCGCTCATATCAATGCGAACCATTGCACGCTCGTCGTCAAACAAGAAGTCAGCAAGAGCCTTTGCAAGCTCCGTCTTACCAACGCCAGTAGGACCCAAGAATAGGAACGAACCAGTCGGGCGATTCGGGTCTGCAATTCCAGCACGGCTTCTGCGCACAGCATCCGCTATAGCCTGGATTGCTTCGCTTTGACCAACAACGCGCTTAGAAAGCTCCTTTTCCATGTTGAGCAGCTTCTCATTTTCGCCTTGCATCAAGCGGCCAACAGGAATACCCGTCCATTCGCTAACGACTCCAGCAATAGAATCAGCATCAACCTGGTCTGGAACCATCGGCTCTTTCGCTTCACTCTTAGCATTAGCAGCAGCCTGTGATTCCGCTTCTTCCAAAGCTTTTTGAATGCTTGGAATTTCGCCATACAAAATACGGCTTGCCTGCTCCAAGTTGCCTTCGCGCGTGAATTTGTCGGCTTCTACGCGTTTAGCGTCGAGTTGCGCTCGCAAATCGCCAACCTTGTTATGGCCAGCCTTTTCCGCATCCCAACGCGCCTTCAAACCAGCAAGCTTTTCGCGCGAGTTTGCTAATTCTTCTTGCAACTTTTCTAAGCGTTCGCGCGCAGCAGCATCTTCCGCCTTCTTTAATTGCATTTCTTCCATTTCAAGACGCGTAACTTTGCGCTGCAATTCATCAATCTCTTCTGGCGAAGAATCAAGCTCCATACGTAAGTGAGCTGCCGCTTCATCCACCAAATCAATCGCCTTATCTGGAAGCTGTCTGCCAGTAATATAGCGGTTTGAAAGCGTTGCTGCAGCTACGATTGCATCGTCACTAATAGTCACCTTGTGATGTGCTTCGTAACGTTGCTTAAGTCCGCGCAAAATCGTCACCGTATCTTCAACAGATGGCTCGCCAACAAACACTTGCTGGAATCTGCGCTCAAGAGCGGAATCCTTTTCGATATGCTCGCGATACTCGTTAAGAGTAGTTGCGCCAACCAAGCGCAGCTCACCTCGCGCAAGCATTGGCTTAAGCATATTGCCAGCATCCATTGAACCTTCTGCAGATCCTGCGCCAACAACAGTGTGAATCTCATCAATAAACGTAATAATTTGACCGTCTGATTGCTGAATTTCCTTCAACACTGCCTTTAAGCGTTCCTCAAACTCGCCGCGATACTTCGACCCTGCAACCATCGAAGCCAAATCGAGACTGATAAGACGCTTGTTTTGCAAAGTCGTAGGCACATCTCCTGCCACAATTCGCTGAGCTAATCCTTCTACAACTGCCGTTTTTCCAACGCCTGGCTCGCCAATTAGCACAGGATTATTCTTCGTGCGGCGAGAAAGAATCTGAATCACGCGGCGAATTTCCTGGTCTCGTCCAATTACTGGGTCAAGCTTTCCTTCGCGAGCGCGCGCCGTCATATCAACCGAATATTTTTCAAGCGCTTTGTAGTTGCCTTCCGCGTCTGGGCTTGTGACTTTCGCACCACCGCGTACAGTTGGCACAGCCTTGCGCAACGCATCTGCAGAAACATTGTGCTTTTTGAAAATATCCGCAACAGCATTCGGCGCGCTTGCAACCATGCCAACAAGCATGTGCTCCGTAGAAACGTATTCGTCTCCCATTGTGCGCATTTCTTTTTCTGCCTGGCTTAGCGCAGCTAAAAGCTGACGGCTTGCGTCTGGCTTAGTTGTAGTTGAGCCAGTAGATGAAGGCAGTGCCACTAATGCGTTGCGAATTTCAGCGCCGATTTGTTGCGCATCTGCACCAGCCTGTGCAATAAGCGCGCGCACTACGCCTTGCTCTTGGCGAAGTAAAGCATCTGCCAAATGTAACGTATCAACTTGCGCATTGCCAGCTGCCGCCGCGCTTTGCACAGCATCACTTAATGCATCTTGCGCTAAGGTCGTAAATTTTTGTTCCATATTTACCCCCATTTGCACCGCTATCTAGCGGATTTTAGGTGATTTACGTGCACTTTTTGCGATTGCACTCAAACCACATTCTGTCAATTTCTAAAACTTGAGTCTACTACACTCAAGTTTTGTTTTCAAGATGTTTGTGGCGTTTTCTTATACAACGGTTGCTTGCGACTTTTCCATATCAAATTCATCAATTGCAAAGTCGTCAGTCAAAAATTCGTTAATCGTCAATAGTCAATCGCAAAGTAACAAAGTCAAGTATTAAAAATAAATAAGTATTAAAAATAAATAAGTATTAAAAATAAATAAGTATTAAATATGTCGTAATCTTAAAAATATGAGAATTGCACGTTTTTCCTATAATGAAGTTCCTCAATACGCGTTTGTCCAAAAAGACGAAGCAGACGGCAAGGATTATTTAGTAGCGCTAGAAGGTCATCCACTAAGCCCTCAAGGAGTTAAGCCAACAGGCAAGCGCTACGAGTTAGATGCCGATGGCGTGCGCCTGCTTGCACCAGTGATTCCTTCAAAAGTATACGGATTGGCAAAAAACTACGATACGCGTTCTGCCGAAGAGCGCGCATCTTCTGCTGCGTCGTCAAGCCACATGGCAGCAGACATGGTGATTTTTACAAAGCCGAGCACATCTGTAATTGGCCCAGACGACCCAATTGTTATTCCTGCTTTTTCAAACGATATGAATTTTGAGCCAGAAGTGGCTGTTGTTATGGGCAAAATCGCCAAGAATGTGTCGGTCGACAAGGCAATGGACTACGTTTTTGGCTTTACTTGCGTAAATGACGTGACTTTGCGTGATTGCGCAGGCAGCGATCCAATGTTTACGCGCGCAAAAGGATTCGACACGTCTTGCCCACTTGGTCCATGGATTACAACCGAGCTAAATTGGCGAGACGCGCATATCTCGTTTACGCTTAATGGAAAAGATGTGCCAGAGGCGAGCGGCACCACAGCGCGATTGATTCACAGTATTCCAGAGCAAATCGCTGCGATTTCAAGCTTCTCAACTCTTCTTCCAGGAGATGTGATTTTGACAGGAACGCCGTATCCAGCAGGAACTTTGCACGCTGGCGACGAAGCGATTGTGCATGTAGATGGTATTGGTTCGCTGCGCAATGTGATTATGCATGCGTAACGGTAATAAAAGTAAAAGATAAAAATCAGAAGCTAGACAAAACTTAATACTATACAAATGCGCGCGGGCCAAAGATTGCCGAACCAATTCGAACCATCGTCGAACCTTCGGCAATCGCCCACGCAAAATCACCAGACATTCCCATTGAAAGCTCTAATTTTGTAGAGTTTCCATCATGATCTTGCGCGAGTTGTTCACTCACGCAATCTCTAATTTCTCGCAATTTTGCGAAACCACTTCTCACTATTTTTTCATCATCCACGCGCGCTCCAAGTGTCATAAATCCGTGCAAATTAAGCGCAGGCAGGCTAGATATAGCGAGAGCTTCGTCAATCGCACGTTCTGGCGCGCATCCGGATTTCGTAAATTCTCCCGAAACATTCACTTCCAACATAACGTCTACGCGAAGTCCCAAATTTTGAGCGCGAGCAGATATTTTTTGCGCAAGATCAATGCTATCAACCGACTGAATACCATTTGCGAGTGGCAAAACTTTGTTTATTTTATTGCTTTGCAGCTGACCGATTAAGTAGAGCGGAATTTCGCCGTTTACACCAACGCTTAAATTCTCGCGCGCAGCTTCCTTGCGTAAAATTTCTGCTTTTGCAACAATTTCTTGCGGACGATTTTCCCCAATTACGCGCACTCCTGCTCTGAGCGCTGCCATGATTTCGCCAACATCTCGCGTTTTAGTTGCAGCAAGCAGCGTAACAGACCCAGCTTTGCGCCCGTAACGCGATTCGGCTTGAGCAATGGCGTCTTGCACGCTGTGCACGCCGTCGGCAATTTGACGCGCGCGAACACAATCTACCTCAGTATTCGCTAAATCTTTTTGCGTCATATATGCCATTTATTGCCCCAATCTATCATTCTAAATACATAGTTTAGTCGAGGAAGGGCACGGATTTGTCTGCTAAGTTTGCGCGAACAGAATTCCACGGCGTTTCGTCGCTTTTAAATAACGCGAGCGCATCTGCAGCGCTCATATCTGCTGGGCGAGTTTGCTCAGGATTCTTATATCCCAAAAGATACATGCAGTAACCAATCATGCGCTCGGCGCTCCAGCCAGATTCACGAAGTGCGCCAACATCTAGTGAATGCTTGCTTTTTGCGAGTCGCTCGCCTTGAGCGTTATCAATTAGTGGCAAGTGCGCAAATTGCGGACGCACATAGTGCACGCCGTTAGCCGCAAAAAATCCCAATTTTTCCAGCAATTCACCAATCCAAATTTGAAGCGCAGCAGAACGAAGCAAATCGCGTCCGCGCACAATGTCGTTTACTCCGCTCAAAACATCGTCAACAACAACCGCAAGCTGGTAAGAAAAAACGCCATCCGCGCGACGAATCACCATATCCCCCAAGTCGCGATCAATATTAAAAGATTGCGCACCAAAAATCGCGTCTTCAAAATCAATATTTGCCTCCCTCGAATCAGCCGAAGGAACAGCAAGCCGCAAAGAATGTTGTTGATTATTTTGCAAACGCTTTTCGATTTGCGCCAAGCCTTGCGCATTTTTGCGAAGATTTCTGCACGTACCGGGATAGCGTATAAAGCCGTCGCCTTCTTGCGGCGCTGCAATCGCGCGAATATCGGAACGCGAGCAAAAACACGGGTAAATCAGGGAATTCCCGTCTCCGTCTTGCAAAGATTCTAACGCATCAAGAGCTTCTTGGTAGAGTGCAGTGCGCTCATGCTGATAAGTCGGCTCACCAACCCAATCAAGCCCAGCCCACTTCAAATCGTCAATCACTCGCGCGCTTGCATCTTTTGGCATTCTAGCAATATCGAGATCTTCCAGACGCAAAATCATGCTTCCACCTTGCGACTTTGCAGAAAGCCAAGCAGCCAACATTGCTACCATATTGCCAATATGCATACGCCCAGAAGGAGTCGGCGCAAAACGACCAATTGCAATAGGTGACTTAGAAAACATGATTTCGTCTTTCTAATATCTTTCTTAAAATCTTTCTTAATAAGCACAAGTTTGCAAAGCATAAACTTGCAAAACAAGAAGCGCGTAACGCATTCATACTAGCATCACGCGCTTCTTACAACCGCAATTAATCACAATCAATAACAATTAAAAGCAACTGTTTTATGCAAATAGCGACTTAAACATAAGCACGCCCAAGATTGCGCCGGCAATAGGGGCTACGACTGGAATCCACGCCTCGCTCCAACGAGAAGAACCCTTGTGTGGAATAGGCAAAATGGCGTGGAGCAAACGCGGCATAAGGTCTCGAGCAGGATTCAAAGCAGGACCAGTCGGACCACCCATAGAAGTCACCAATCCCCAAACAACAAAGCCAACTACGATTGATGCTCCAGCCAAATTCTTCTCTCCCCAAGGAGAAGTAAGGCAGCAAAGCGCAGCCAAAACAAGCACGAGCGTGCCAAAGAATTCGTTTAGGAAGTAGTTAAGCTTGTTATTGTAAGCATCCGTAGTGCAGAACGTGCCAAGAATAGCCTCTGGCTCTTCGGTTTCGTTGTAATGTGGCAAATAAGTTACGTACACAATAAGCTGACCGACCAATGCGCCCAAAAGCTGAGCCACAATATACGGAAGTACGTTTGACCAAGGGAACATTCCGCAAACAGCTTGCGCAATTGTCATAGCAGGATTTATGTGCGCTCCAGAAATTCCACCGAACATTAGCACTGGGAACATAACGCCAAAACCATAGCCCATAGCAATGTTTAGCCAGCCTGCGTGATGACCTTTAGTGTTTTTAAGTTCAACATTGGCAACGGCTCCATTGCCAAAAATCATAAGAATGGCAGTTCCAATAAACTCAGCTGCCAACATTACTGTAAATGAGTGTTGCATGGTCCTTCGATCCTTCTTAATTGTTTTGCTGCTTTTGCTTTTGTACCACATCTCATTTTCAAAGAAGCTAAGAAAATGAATCCAGCAATTATTATTCCAACAATTATTCTTTGATAGTTTCCCCTATGAACACGACACTGCGAGTAAATATCAAATAGTCATATATATCAAAAGAGGCCCGCCACACTGGCGAGCCTCTTACTTACAAAAACAATCTTCAGCGGTTCTATCTGCACAACATCCTCGTTGCAACGGTAAAGTCTTATGTATCCGTCCAACGTAATTGGAATCTAACATCCATACATTTTCTGTGGTCTACCGCTCTTTTAATTTGTTCTTGTGATTCTTATTATTACTGTTTTTTGTTCTTTAGTAAAGTACAAAACCATCTTTGTTCACATATTGTAATTAGTGTTCATTCGAACATAAAAAATAGATGGTTTTGCATCATTTTGTGAATATGCAATGGTTGTCATGTTCAGATGCGTTCACATATTGCAATTATCGGCGTGTCGAGCACGCGCAGCTGCCGACACTCAGTCGCGCACATCCCTTACAGCGCATACAATTACGGAGTATGGTACAAATTTTTGACGCTCCCTCAAAGGCGATTCTGCGCGGTCAAATTGCAGAGCACATCGCCGAAGACGAAAAGGCAGAAAAGCGTGAGGCTCGTGAGGGCGAGCTACCGTTGCCAAAAGATCGCTTCTTTGACCGCGAGCTTAGCTGGTTAAAGTTCAATCGTCGCGTGCTTGAGCTAGCGCAAAATACTGATTTACCACTTCTTGAACGCGCTAATTTTGCAGCCATCTTTGCTTCCAACCTAGACGAGTTCTTTATGGTTCGAGTTGCAGGCTTAAAGCGCCGAATTGACTCAGGAATTGCAGTAACCGCTGCAAGTGGGCTTAGCCCGCGTCAGCAGTTGCGCGCAATTAGCGAGGTTACGCATCGTCGTCAAGATGAGCATGCGCATTATGTTATTGACCACATTTTGCCAGAGCTTGCTAAGCAGCGCATTGTTATGCTCAGTTGGGACAAACTTACGCAATCCGAAAAAGATAGACTTTCAGACTATTATCGCAAGCAGGTTTTCCCAGTATTAACGCCACTTGCAGTGGATCCTGCACACCCGTTCCCATATATTTCTGGCAAGTCTATTAACTTGGCTGTTATTGTAGAAAATCCAAATTCTGGCAAATCGCATTTTGCTCGCGTAAAGATTCCAGATAATTTGAATCGTCTTGTTCCAGTTGACGATTTAACCGACGAAGAGGGTCGCGAAGAGCGCTACGGCTTTATTCCTATGGAAAAGTTGATTGCAGCACATTTGGAATCGCTTTTCCCAGGCATGATTATTAAAGAAGCGCGATCTTTCCGCGTTACGCGTAACGAAGATATTGACGTTGAGGAAGACGATGCAGAAAACTTGCTTAACGCTATGGAAAAGGAGCTTTTGCGTCGTCGTTTTGGACCGCCTATCCGTCTTGAGATTTCCGACGAAGCTAGCCCATTCTTGTCGCAGCTGCTGGCTAATCAGTTGCGTGTAAGCCCAGAGGAAGTCTATCGTTTGCCTTCGCCGCTAGATATGACGGTTCTTTTTGAGTTGCAGGCGCTGGATCGCCCAGATTTGAAGTATCGTCCGTTTATTCCTACTACAAATCGCCAGATTGCAGAAGTTGAAACTAGCCATGCGCAAGATATTTTCGCTTCGATTCGCGAGCATGATATTTTGCTTCATCACCCATATGATTCGTTCTCTACTTCTGTTCAGGCGTTCTTGGCGCAAGCGGCGGCAGATCCAAAGGTGCTTGCAATTAAGCAAACGCTGTACCGCACGTCTAGCAATTCGCCAATTATTGACGCTCTTGTTGACGCAGCACACGCTGGCAAGCAGGTTCTTGCGCTTGTTGAGATTAAAGCGCGATTCGACGAAGACGCTAACATCGCTTGGGCGCGTAAGCTTGAGCGCGCAGGCGTTCACGTTGTTTACGGCATTGTTGGATTGAAGACGCATTGCAAGCTTTCGCTTGTGGTTCGCCAAGAAGCCGAAGGATTGCGCCGCTATTGCCACGTTGGTACTGGCAACTATAACCCTAAGACGGCTCGCCTTTACACAGATTTGGGCTTGCTTACTTGCGATCCTGTAGTTGGTCAAGATTTGACTCGCTTGTTTAATCAGCTTTCGGGTTACGCTCCAAAGTCTAGTTTCCATCGCTTGCTTGTGGCTCCTCGCACAGTTCGAACGGGCATTATTGAGCGAATTCGCAGGGAAGAGGCAGCGGCTCTTGCTGGAAAAGAAGCGTGGATTAAGATTAAAGTCAATTCTGTTGTTGACGAAAAGACGATTGACGCTTTGTACCGCGCGGCTCAAGCTGGAGTAAAGATTGACATTGTTGAGCGTGGAATTTGCTCGCTAAAGCCTGGCATTGAAGGATTGAGCGAGAATATTCGAGTTCGCTCTATTCTTGGCAGATTCCTTGAGCACAGCCGAATCTATGCTTTTGCTAATTCTTGCGGTCCGCAAATTGGCGATGGTCCTGCAAGTGGCCCAGAAGTGTGGATTGGCTCGGCCGATTTGATGCATCGAAATCTTGATCGCCGCGTTGAAACACTGGTTCGCATAAGCGCTCCAGACCAGGTGGAAGCGTTGATTCAATACATTGATTTGCAAATGGCTGATTCAACAGTTTCTTGGTGGATGGATGGAGATGGCACATACACGCTGCATTCTCGCGATTCCGAAGGTCGTCCTCTAGTCGACAGTCAGGAATATCTAATTCATACTCACACACGCAAACCTCGAGGTGTGAACTGATTGCGAGTAACTAATAAACAATAGGCAAAGAGCCAGATTCAGCAATATGATTCTGGCTCTTGTTGTATTTATTGCTCCTTCTAATCTGACTAAATCTCAAGCGTTCCCTCAGCCAAATCGCTAGCCACGAACGTCATAAAATAAAATGGTATAGTCGCGATTTTCTGATTTGCATCATAGCCATAATTATTTTTAGAAACTTTTATTGCAAACTCAAACTTGTTGTGCATTGCAAACTTATTTAGAGAATTAAGAGTTCCTCTGCCTTTTTTAACATCAATCGGAAAAAGTTTGTTATTTGATTCAATTATAAATTCCAATTCTGAATCTGATTTTCCGCGCCAATAAAACAGTTTTAAACCATTTGCGCTAAGTTCGTTTGCAACGTAATTTTCGAAGAAAATACCAGATAGCGTATTGTCTCTTTCGTTTGAAATAAAAGATGCTGCATTAACTCCGCTTTGATATGAGAACATGCCAATATCGCACAAAAATAGTCGGAAATTACTTTCGTTTTCTTGCATAAGCGGCGTGGTTATATGCTCTTTGAGTTGGAATGACTGATTAACAATATGAGTCATAAGCAGCCACTGAATGGACGTCGCAAAATCTCTAGTTCTACTGTCTTTTTTAATAAGACCAGCTGAAAAGTTTTTTGATTCCTTGTTAAGCTCTCTGAAAATATTCTCAAATAAAAGTCGAGATCTTAAAATCGATTCGCTACTTGCTTGGTACAACTCCATATCTGCAAGATAATTGTCATAAAGCGAGCGCAAAATCTCACGCGATTCTAGTAAATCTTTACGTTCAATGTATGCCTGTACTGCTTCTGGCATACCCCCAATCAGCAAATATTTATAAACCTCATTTAACGCAAGATTGTGTATTTCTGTAGGCAGCGCTTGCTTAGAATCATAGGCTTCGCGCACCTTTGAATATAGAAGACTATTATTGTTTAGTAGGAACTCACCAAAAGTCATTGGATAGATTGTTATCTGGTCAATTTTGCCTACTGGAAAGAGGAATTGACCAACTGCTGATTTCGACGAATTTTGCTTGTGAGCTTCGCGATGCAATTTAATTCGCACCATTGAACCCGTTGCAATTACGTGAATTTTTCTAAAATCTTGGCAAAAATATTTAAGCGACGAAATAATATTTGGGCATTCTTGGATCTCGTCAAAAATCAGCAAAGTGCCTTCATCTATAGCCTTGAAAAATCGCAAAGACAAGTATTCTATAATCTTTTCTGCGTTTGCTGTGCTTTCGCAAAAGTTACGAACCTCATCTTCTTTTTTAAGATCGATGTAAATATAACTATTTTTATAATATTTTTCCGCAAAAAGTTCTTTTACTAGATACGTTTTGCCAACCTGGCGCGCACCCCATATTATTAGCGGCTTGCGATTCGGCTTGCTATTCCAGGCGATTAATTTTTGTAATGCTAGTCGTTCCATGGCTTACTCTTTTTAATGTTGATATTACAACGATTATAGCATTATTTGCCAGTTTTAGGAGGTTTTTTGAGCAATTATTTGCCAGTTTTGGCATGTTTTTTACGCCATAATTTGCCAGTTTTTGTAAGTTTGGGAATTTAGTGTTGCCAATGTTTTAGTACAAGTCAATTACACGCGCGAGAACAATAATCTTATTCTTTAAATTTTCAACTACTTTTATGTACATTTTATACAAAAAACTATTTGTAGATTGCAAATATGATATTTTACGATATTCTTATATAAGATATATCGCTGTAGATAGTAGATAATAATCAAAAAATTGATGCTATTTTTGGTTAAATAGCAAACTTAGCACTGGAGACCACTATGTTGCTTAATTTTAGCGTAGAAAACGCGCTAAGTTTTCGTCAATCGCAACAATTCAGCATGCAAAGAACCGTACATGCAAAAAACAGTTCGTGGCCCCATCCAGATGTATCAACTCTTGCAGCCATTTACGGAGGAAATGCCTCAGGGAAAACAAATCTGCTAAAATGCATAGCATTCTTAAAAAATTTTGTGGAAGGAAGCTTCAAAGGCGGTAACTCAAATTCAAAAATAAATGCACTTCCTTTTCTTTTAAATAAAGAATCTGAAAATGAACCTTCAACATTCTTTATAGAATTTATTGCAAAAGATAACAACAGATATAAATATTGGTTCACTTTCAATAATAATTACATTATTGAAGAAGGACTATGGCTTTTCCGCTCTACAACAAACAGAAAAACTGTGCTGTTTGAACGAGAGCATGGCAAACCAATGCGATTTGGCTCAAATCTAAAAACCATAGGAAAAACTGTAGAAAAAATTACGAGAGACAACGCATTATTTCTATCTGCAGCTGCAGCATCAGGTGTACAAGCATTGCAAGCTGCATACGAAGAAATAACTTCTACACAGCAATGCAGAACAGTTGACTTTGATAAGTATTCCAATAATTTGATAACAGTTTTACAAGAAAATCCAGATTTTGCATCCAACATTAGCAAGTTGCTAAAATATGCAGATTTAGGATTAAAAGGTGTAACAGTCCAATCCGAACAGCTAGATGCTAAACAATCAGAAAAACTAGCGAGACTCGCAAATCTTCTTAATGAACTTGACGGAAACAACAATAAACTTACAGATAACACTTCTGAAAACGCTGAAAAATTGCAAAAATTCAGTGTTTCACGTTTAATGTTTACACATTCTGGTCAAAAAGATTGCCAACTTCCTGAAGATTTTGAATCTTTAGGAACTAAAACAGCATTATTGCTATTTGCTTTCGTTATAGATGCATTATCAAAACATTCCATACTTCTAATCGATGAAATAGACACAAGTCTAAGCATGCAATTCGTGTCTGAAATACTCAAGCTTTACAGTAATCCAGAAACGAATCCTAACCAATCGCAATTAATTTTTACTACTCACGATTTAAGTCTTATTAGTAATTCTGGAACCGACAAAACTATTCTCGACAGAGATCAAATTTGGTTTATAGAGAAAAATACATTAGGCGAATCTTCACTACATCCACTTACGGAATGGGAAAACCGCAATGTAAACTTTGGTAAAAACTATCAACACAACATATACGCTTCAGCACCACAACCGTCTCTATATGATGTTTTTGCGGAAATACTTACAAATACTAACAGAAGCTAAAACACTACCAGTATTCAAAACGATATAAAACACTAGTATTCATGAGGAGCGGGCTATGGTTCATGTTCCATCACACGGCCGTTCGAAGAAACAGTCGAAACGAAATAAAAGATTCCTCATTGTTTGTGGCGGTGTAGTTACAGAGTTTGAGTATTTTAGCTATATAAAATCAGAAGTAAGTAAATATTGTGCTACATCATGGGATATTCATAAATCAATTAACATAGAAAAAGAGGGCGTAGATCCACTCACTTTAACAAATTATGCGATTAAACTTGAGAGATTAGACTGCAAAGAAGCGAAAAAAGAAAACTACAATCCGTTTACACTGGTATGGGTTGTAACAGACGTTGATGAATTTGGAGAAAAAATTCAACAAGCTCAATCTAAGTCGGATTCAACTTGTTGGAAGATAAAATTAGTAATTTCCAACCCTTGCTTCGAAGTATGGCTTATTGACCATATAAAAAGCTGTCCTCTTTCTTGCACAGAAACGCGAGATTGCCAAAAAGAAGCAAAAGAACTTGGGCTACTTCACAACACTACTGGGAATAAAAATAAGCATATCCAATTAGAAAAATTAACTGGAAACTATAAGAATGCTTTTAAAAACGCAAAGCAGCATATGCAAACCGAACAGATAGAAAATCGCAAAAATCACCCTTCAGTAACTCAAAAGTCAAACTACGCTCCTTGGACAGATGTTCCAGAAATAGTAGAAACAATATTAAATGAATGCAAGCGTGTATCAGGAATAGATTTGTCAGAAAAATTGTGAATTAATGATGTAACTACATATGTCTTCATTACTGTTATTAACAGCAATAATCTAGATGTGGGTGAGATGATGGCGCAATATTGATGAGTCATCACGTCTATGGAGTGAATTATCACAGTCACGGAAGTTAAAATGACAGTCATAAGTCGACACATCTCGGTCAAATACGAAAAATCACTGTCAAATAGTAGATGACTGTCAAAATTGAAAAAATGACAGTCACAGCGCTTTTATCACTATCATGACTGTGATAAACGTAAGCAACGTAAATATGCGAAAACCAGCAACTAAATTGACTCTAACCAAATAAGCGAATAAACGAATCGTAATAAATAACCAGGCACAACTAAAAGTTGCGAAAGAAAACCGCTAAAATAGTGAATATGAGTGTAGTAACGACGCGATACGTTGAGGCTGCTGGCGGAATTATTTATCGCAAGCGAAATACAATAGACAGCTCAAACACAAGTGACTTGAAAAAAACAAGCAATCAAGCGGACATGATAAGCGATGACGACTTTGAGCTTTGCCTTGTTTACCGACCAAAGTATGACGATTGGAGCTGGCCAAAAGGCAAGAATGAGCCAAAAGAATCGCATCGTCACACAGCTGTGCGCGAAGTTGGGGAAGAAACAGGCTACGCAGTAACACTAGGACCTCACATTGCACAAATAGAATATCCGCTTGAAAACGAAGGCAAAAAATCAATCTCAAAAAGCGGTGCGAAAAACAGTTCACAAAACAACAACAAAACAGAAGTAGTTAAGCGAATTCACTACTGGATGATGCGCGAAATAGACGAGAATGCCGCAATGAAGCGACTACCAGCATTTGGTCCAATAAAACCAGCAAAACCTACTGAAATTGGCAATGTTATATGGCTTACTCCTTCTAAAGCTCGCAAAAAACTCACACACGATAGCGATAGAAAAGTTTTAGATGCTTTTCTTGAAAAGCTACACGATGGTCAAACTGAATATAAGACATTGATACTAGTACGACATGGAAAAGCTGAATCACGTAAATCATGGCAAGGCAGCGAAGCAACTCGTCCAATCACTCCTCTTGGATCTGCAGCATCCTACGCTCTAGGTCGTGAGCTTGCTTGCTATGCTCCAAATCGAATTGTCTCGTCACCTTGGAAACGTTGCGTGGAAACTGTTGCAACTTTTGCACACGATTCTTCTCTTTATATAGAACAGATTGCGGAACTTACTGAAGATCATCATGAGAATAAACCGAAATCTACATTATCTGTTCTTATAAGTGAAATACAAAATCTTGATTGCAACGCACAAAATACACAAAGCACACAAAACACAGAAGCAAATATTAACAATTCAATAGTTATGTGTTTGCATCGCCCTATTATCGGCACTTTCTTTGACTATTTGCGAGGAATCACAAAACCGCGAGCACATAAACGTATACTTAGCCAAAAATCTCCATACATGCCTACTGGTAGCGCAATAGTTTTGCATATTAGCAATACTTCTAAAGGCGCTCGCATTATTGATATTGAAAAGGTGTTACCAATTGTCTACTAGCCTTAATTCACAATCGAGTTCTATCCATTCGAGCAGATCTGCTTTTATGCCAAGTCCAATAGGTGCAAGTCGCCCAAGCAGACCTGCACAAATGGATCCTGCAATGCTCGCGCAAATTGAAGGCGGCACAGATCCACAAATTGTAAACGAAATCAGCCACACTTCAGCAGCAGTTCTGCTTAACCGCGTGCATAAAACACAATCTCCAGAGATTGTGGAACGCGTACTGAATTTGGTTGAGAATGAGGGTATTGAGGTCATCGCAGACTTGTGGAGTCAAGCGCAACCAGATTCGCTACCTGGAATGCTTTTTAGGCTATATTTGCTTCGGGGGTCTTTGCGTAAGCAGCGAGAAGCATATGCGGAGTATTGGAATCTTGGAGAACCATCTGCAACTAGCGCTTCCGCAATTACTGGAATTGACGAATCTCCTACAGGAGAAGATATTGCGCGACTCGCGGATTCTATTCTTTCTGGTGCTTTCACGGGCGATTTTGCTGTTGCTCTATATCGAGCTTCTGCGTTTACTGCGATTATTTCGTGCGGAATGCGTTCTTACGCGAAAAAATTAACACAGAAGATGAACGATTCCAAAAGAGATGATTCACAGCGTCTTGCTAGCGTTTTGCACAAATCCGCAAACATGCATGCACTTTCCTTATGCTTCGCTAATGGAGCTAAATTGTGGAGACTTGGAAAACTCGATTAGTTTATTTGTTATCACACTGCGTTTATTTGTTATGCCATAACGCGGCGCGCTGAAATCTAAAAGCATGTATACTCGGGAAGTGACGCTGGCTTGTGTTTAAGCCCCGGGCTCCATTTTTTGCCGCTGCGAGCGGCGTTTGCGCCGACAGGCGCTTTCGCAAGTCAGCGTTTTTAAGTATGTTTTAATTTTCCAGCAATTCACAAAATTCAACCTTCATTAACACTTGTTTATATTTTTTCTAAATAGTCACGGCACGCCGATAGCTTAACATGCCGCACTTGCACTAATCTAGAAGGTATGGATCTTCATGTTTTACATCATCCGCTGGTGGACCACAAGCTCACCGTTTTGCGTGATAAGAATACACCTTCTAACATTTTCCGCGAGTTAGTTTCCGAATTGGTAACTCTCGAAGCATACGAAGCAACCCGCAATTTGGAAGTTAGCGATCGCGAGATTGAAACTCCTATTTGCAAGATGACTGGCAAGCATTTGAACCGCCCACGCCCAATGGTTGTGCCAGTTTTGCGCGCAGGTTTGGGTATGCTTGACGGCATGACTCGCCTTCTTCCAACCGCTGAGGTTGGATTCCTTGGTATGAAGCGCGACGAGCAGACTCTCGACATCGTCACTTATGCTAACCGTTTGCCAGAAGATTTGACTGGTCGTCAGTGCTTCTTACTGGACCCAATGCTTGCCACTGGTGGCACTCTTATTGCGGCTACGCACTATTTGGCTGAGCGCGGCGCTAAGGATGTTACTGCTATTAACATTTTGGCAGCGCCAGAAGGCTTGGAGCGCATTGAGAAGGAGATTGATCCTTCTATTGACTTTAAGGTTGTTGTTTGCGCTGTTGATGAGCACTTAAACGACAAGGCTTATATCGTTCCTGGTCTTGGCGATGCTGGCGATCGCTTGTATGGTTTAATTGATTAATAGTTACTAACCGAATCAAACGAAAACTAGAATCAAAAGCTAGAAATAAAACTACAAAATAGCCTGCTGATTTGCAACACTTTGCAAGCTTCAGCAGGCTTTTGTATTTACATCTTTAATTATTTGCCGGTCTCATATTCGTTTAATTTTATTACTATTAAATTCCAGTTCGTGAATACTCCATAACACCATTGAGACAACTACGATAGATGCAGCTGCAACAGTAGCAACATTAACTTGCGGTCCACGATCCATTGTGTACTTGACCATTCCACGATTCAAAACATGTACAACAATAAATTGGCCAAAGAATATTTCAATAAAGCCAGCAAGTATTAATATGCTATCAATAATAATTAATATTTTCTTACGAATTAATCCTCTATTACACAACCCAACAATCATTTGAATTATTGGTGAAATAATTGAAACTAACACAACACCCAAAAGACTTAAATCAAAATCTGCTGGATACTTTCCTGGCATTTTAATAAGCAATAAAACTGCTAAAAATACAAAAGATAATGGTAAAAACCATTCTTTCCAATATTTAACGACGAACACGATAATAAGCTCCTTCACCATTGAATGAATACCAATTCTTATCCCAATCTAAATAATTTTCAGTGTGTTGAGCTATACGCAATCTACCGTTGCTTTTTAGGAATACAAACCCTATGTGATCGACAGTACCATCATTACTTTCATCAACACCAATAAAATCTCCATCCCTAACATTATCTACTAACATTCCCCAATAACTTGTACTAAATCCATACCCCATATAATTTTTAAAAACATTGGCATTAATCCAAGAAACCGAACGATCTCCTCTAGCTTTCCACCACCACCCTTTAAATACATCATTATGCTTATCCATACCAATACCACCAGCATATAGAATTTGCGAAGCGAAATTTGTGCAATCTGCCGGAAATATTAACTTACTTTTTTCTTCACCATATTTTGGATTTATTTTCCACGCCCATTCTCGCGCATATGCTCTGGCCGCTTCAAGATTTATGCCTGAATTTCTCTCAGTAAGTAAAGGTTTGCGAGGTGTAACCTCCTGCTTTGATGGAAGCCACAATTTTGCAATATTAATAGCTTCCTTTTGTGTTAGTTCATTTTTTAATACTTTTAACTCTAATTTATGCAATTCTGATAGAATCTGATTATTTTCATATTTATTCTCATATATATCTAGAAATTGCAATATTTTTGTTACATTATTGTTATCTTTATGCGAGGAATTAAAAAGAGAATTCTTGTAAATAGTAGCTGTTTCTTCACTAAGAGAAGGAAGCATAGCTTCGCTCTGTATTCTTTGTAATTCTGTAAAATATTTTGAAATATAGAACTTTTTTACTAACTCTGGATTTTCATAAGTATCTAGTAAAGAAAAATACATACTCTGAAATTTTGTCTTATGCTGCTTTTTGGGAAAATCTACATAAGTCTCTGATTTATAGTCAGATGATTCAGCTTGAGCAACATTAGCAAATGACAATATTAAAATAATAGAAAATAGCGCAGCTATAAATGCATAATGCAAAACAACTTTGTTTTTCATATATAACTCCATTATTATATAAAATTCCTTTTTACTATTCTATCACAATAAATACCAGTTGTCAAATATACACAGCGGCTATGTAATCATATACTCATCAGTTCTACATTTAAATAGCCTGCTGATTTGCAACACTTTGCAATTTTCAGCAGGTTATTTTGTATTAATTGATTGCTGCAATATTGCATAACAAATCAGATAATATAGCTAATAATACAACTAAGCTTTATTCACAGCTCCTTTAGCATATAAAGCTTCTAAAGCATCTCGCAAAGCTCCACTGTAGCTGATGCCAGCTTTTTGTGCCCAAGTGTCAAGCCAAGCTGGAACAGTAACATTTTTACGAACTGCCTGAGAACCGTATTTTGCAGCATAGGAATCCATATCAAGCGCAACCATAGACAACTTTGAATTAGGATTTTCTACAACAATATCACTAATATCGCTAGCTTTTGGCGCAGTTTTACCACTTTCGAGTTCCGTAAGAACCCATCCACTTGCTGCATCTTCTGCCATAATCAGAGCCTCTGCAAGATTACTACCGCCAGTTACACACCCTGGCAAATCAGGGACTTCTGCAACAAAACCTCCGCTATTATCTTCGTATGGAGTAAGAATAACAGGATACGCTAATTTCATCATTTCACCTTTGCTTCACTAATTCCCGCCTGACGCCAAATTGACTTAACAACAGATGGGTTAATATCACCTGGATGTTTAGGCACTGTGACTTTACCCGCTTTAGTTTTATGTACGAATTGGCAATGACTTCCACGCTGTGCAAAAAGTATCCAGCCGTCCTTCTTAAGACGTTTTTCAATCTCTTTGTATCTCATAAAAAGATTATACACACTATGCGCATAAAATAAAATAATCAATCAAATTTTTACTAAATCGCGCATACGCCTATGTTAATTTACCGCGGACGAGTTACGGCGACTTTTCGAGCGCGCTCGGCTAATTCGTCTAATTTAGCAAGCTCTGCGCGTTGAGAATCAGTCTGCTTTGGCGCAAATTCTCCGTAACGATTCTGCGCAGCTGTACGAATTAAAAAGTCAGACAAACGCGGATTTTTTGGCAAAACTGATCCGTGCATATAAGTGCCGATAACGTTGTATTTGCGCGCACCTTCCGTATGATCTTCGCCGTTATTTCCGCAATTTTCGCCATCAACTGAGCCGAGTGGCTGCGTACCACTCTCCAAACTTGTGCGACCAGAATGGTTCTCGTATCCCACAATATCTCCAAAATCGCGGCTATGCTCAACAAGATTTCCAATCATGCGCACGTCTTGACCAACCGTATGCTCTCCGAGTATGCCTATGCCTTTAAGCTTTTGGCCTTCAATAGTCTCAAAGTACTCTCCAAAAAGCTGGTAAAGACCGCAAATCATAAGCATTGGAACGCCATTTTTTGCAAGCTCGCGAATCGCTTCCGCGCGCGCAAATAAATCATCCGTAACTCTACTTTGACCATGATCTTGACCGCCGCCACCAAGAACCATATCTACTCGCTTTGGCCAATCATCGCCAACGTTGTACTCGTGAAGCACAGGCTTGTAACCGTACAATTCCGCTCGACGCATAATCGTAAGTACATTGCCATAGTCACCGTAAATATTCATGTCTTTCGGGTACAGCGACACAATATCTAATACACGATTTTCGGCTTTATTAGTAGCATTCGCTTGACTAATATAATTAACATCACTCATATCATTCATGACGACTACTTTCTTGCTACTTTCCAACTCCAACGTCTTTAACGCTTGCGATTTGCCCCAACGTAGATCGCACGCGAAGCATAGCAGTGTATGTGCAATATATGCGCTTAGCATTTTTAGCATCACTACTAAAATCGCCATTTACAAAGGTTTTAACATCTTCTTCTAAATCAGTGTTCACATTTCTAGAGGCAACTTTGTCGTATTGTAAACGCAAAGCCATATCCCACGCGCGCGTGCCAGAAACACAAGTGACTCCAGTGCCACTAAAGCATGTAAAATCAACGTCCCACAGCCAGCTCATGTCTCGCCCATCCGCGTATTCGTCACAAATCGCAATCATTGTGTCATGATTTGCAGGCTTATCCGAAGCGAGCGCAAGTCTAAATCCAATAGGATTTTTCACTAGAACAAGCTCCACAGGAGCGCCGTTAACTTCGATTACTTCGCCTCGACCAAATGCTGGCGTTACGCGAGAAATAGATTCCATAAGCGCATCGTCGTCGAATTTTGCGAGTGTTGCATCTTTTTTAGCAGCATCTGCCAAAATAGCGCGCACAATCGTAGACGCAGCAGCCGCGTTAAAAACGTTATACACGCCTCGCAGCTTAACGCTAGTGGTTTTTCTATGCCCATCAATCAAAAAATCGGCTTTATTATCTGCAACTTTTGCCAAAACAACATCTGCATGCGGAAGATTACGCGAATCGCCATTAAAATCGCCACACAAATCACTATGCAAATCGTCGTCGGTTGGGAACATGCTTCTTAACGAATCATCCAAACCGAAATATTTTATCTTACAAGACGGCAAAACGTCTTTAGAAAGCGCAGAAATTCGCGGATCTTCGCGATTTAGCACAACTACTTGCTTAGTTGCGTGCGCAACATTGCTCAACAATTTAGCTGTAGTGTCAATCTCGCCAAATCTATCTAACTGATCTCGCATAACGTTTAGAAGAAGCGAATAGCGCGGCTTTATTTGATTTACAAAATGCACCGCATAAGCTTCATCAAGCTCTAAAACAGCTATATCCGCATCTAACTTTGTGCCAAAAACAGGCATTTCTTGCACCAATGCTGCTACAACTCCGCGTGTAAAATTCGATCCCGTAGGATTTGTAAACACGCGCAATCCAGCATCTCTAAGCATAGACGCAACCATGCGAGTTGTAGTGGTTTTACCGTTAGTTCCAGAAATTAACACAACACCATAAGGTAATTTTCCTAGCGTTCTAGCCAAAAACCCAGGGTCTAGTGTTTCCACAACTTTGCCTGGTAAAGCACTTCCTCCGTGGTTTGTCGCGCGCGAAATCATCCTAACCAATTTCCCTACAGCTGGCATTATGAATCCAAAACAACAGCGTTTTACCACTTTATTTTTGACGATCATCAATCCCCCTATTAACTCTACTGCTGATATGCCTGAGACTGATGCGAATCATAACCTTGAGCATCATTACCTTGCGAATATGATTGCGGCTGGTATCCTTGCGGCATATCTTTAAACTTAGACGTTGCTCCAAGAAAAGCTAGATTGAACGTTTCTGTAGGACCATTACGATGCTTTGCCATAATAATGTCTGCTTCGCCTGGACGATCTTCTTTGTTGTAAAAATCAGGTCTATGCACAAGAAACACAACGTCAGCATCCTGTTCAATAGATCCCGATTCGCGCAAATCTGAAAGCTGAGGCTTTTTATCGTTTCGCATTTCTGGTCCGCGGTTTAGCTGGCTTAGCGCAACAACTGGCACTTCTAGCTCTTTTGCTAAAAGCTTTAATGCACGCGAAAACTCCGAGACCTCTTGCTGCCTCGATTCGACTTTCTTTCCAGAAGTCATAAGTTGCAAATAGTCGATTACAACCAACTTTAGATCGTTCGTTTGCTTTAGTCGCCTGCATTTTGCGCGAATTTCCATAAGACTCATATTTGGGCTATCGTCTATAAAAAGCGGAGCGTCTTTCATTTTTGACCAAAACGCATTTAGCTTAGTCCATCTATCTGTTGTAATGTCTTCTGAAGTTCCGCGATGCATTGCCGTCATTGGAATATCCGTTTCGGCTGCAATTATTCTTTGAGCAAGCTCCAATTTGTTCATTTCTAGCGAGAACACGATTGTTGTCATATTGTGATGCAACGCTGCAGAACGCGCAAAGTCGATTCCAAGAGTTGACTTTCCCATTGCAGGCCTACCAGCTACGACTACCATTTGCCCTGGTTGCAAGCCTTGCGTCATGTCGTCAATATCTCTAAATCCTGTTGGAACGCCTTTTTCAATCTCGTTACTTTGCAACTTGTCTAATTGTTCGAGAGCATCTTGAACAACAGGACCAATAGCAGAATAATCCTGGTGAACTTTGCCAGAACTCATCTCGTAAACTTCGGATTGTGCAAGATTTACAACGTCTTCTGCTTGATCTCCCGTGGCAGAATACCCCATTTGCGCAATCTTTGTTCCAGCAGCAATCACATTTCGCAAAATCGCATTTTTGTGTACAATATCCGCGTAATATAACGCGTTTGCAGCTGTTGGAACTGATGCAACTAGACTATGCAGGTAGTCTGCTCCACCAATTTTCTCCAGGTTTTCGTCTTTTAGAAGCTCGTTTGCGACTAAAACAACATCTACTGGTTGTGAACCAGAAAATAAGCTTATGATCGCGTCGTAAATTGTTTGGTGTTTTGGCACATAAAAGTCTGCTGTTTCTAGGATTTGCGAAACTTCGCCAATGGCATCTTTGCTCATTAGCATTCCACCTAAAACGGCCATTTCCGCGTCTTCGTCGTGAGGCGGAACCTTGTCAAACAAAATACTGTTATATGATGCGTTGCCTGACTGGTTTGCGTCATTTCTACTTGACTTCCACATATCATTACCTGCCATAGAATCGAGTATAAACGCCCGCACGGAGCACACCAACAAAAGTTGATATAAACCAACACAAGTCGCAAGTTGAATATTTCACATATTTGAATATTTCACATATTTACATACTTACAGACTTGCAGACTTCATCCAATCATCTGTTTTAACCCTATGAGAATTTCCTAAAGCTCTTCCACCAATGTATACAAGGTTCAGAGCCACCCACAATGACACGGTTCTAATTATGTCAGTAGAGCAGAAAGCTATATTTACGAAGCACATTGCACTAATCGCAAGAAGGTACACAATAGCTGTAATCGAGCACGATTTGGCCAAATACTTGTGGTCTCCAGCTCCGATTAGCACTCCGTCTAAAGCCCACATAAATCCAGATAACGGCAAGAAAATTCCAAGAATCGTCATTCCTATTGAAACTAAAAGTTGTATTTCTACGTTTGGGCTAAATAACGGGGATAGTAGCCATCCTGCAAATATCATTAAAATTCCAACGATTACGCTACTTAATGCTCCTACTTGTGCGCATATTTTTGTGATCATGTTAGCGCGTTTTAATAATCCAGCTCCAAGCGCAGAGGCGACTATTGTTTGAGCTGCAATTCCTATAGCGTCTAATATGTTCATAACAAAATTCCAGCAAGAATTTGCAACTTGGTATGCAGCTAAAGTATTTGTTCCAAGACGAGCAGCCGCTGCAACAGTGGCAACCATGCACGCGCGCAACGCCAATGTGCGTATAAACAGCGGAATACCACTTCCAGCGCTTTTAAGTATGCTATGCGCTTGCGGACGCAAACGTGCTTTTTCACGAGCTGCCCAAAAAATCGCTGGAAGCGTTAAAACAATACCCATATACCATTGCGCTATCATTGTTGCTATTCCAGATCCAAAAATGCCAAGATTCATTCCAAACACAAATAGAATATCTAAAATAGCGTTTAGCACAGCTCCACTTATTGCAGCAAAAAGTGTGATTTTTACTTTGCTAAGTCCTCTGAATATGCCATTTGCCGCGTAAATTAGTAGCATCGCAGGCAATCCTGGCATAACAGTTTGAGTGTAAATAATCGCGTTTTTAAGCGTATCTCCACTTGCACCAAAGCTTTGACAAAGCGGACCTGCGAACACCATTAAAACAAGCGTTAAAACAACACCTAACCCAAGAGCCAGCCATAGACCGTCCATTCCAACGCTTAGTCCTTGACGATTTTTCCCAGCACCCAATAGTCTCGCGACTTGGCTTGTGGTGTTGTATGCCAAAAACAGGCATAGTCCCGTTGTTGTTAAAAGCACAGTTGATCCTATTGAAAGCCCTGCAAGTTGCGTTTTGCCTAAATGACCTACTATTGCGGTGTCTATTAAAACAAACGCTGGCTCTGCAATAAGCTGTCCAAATGTAGGAATAGCTAGAGAAAATATATGCTTTAGTAAATCTTTTTTGTTTATAGCAGATTCTTTATCTTCTTGTCTATTGGTAGCTGCGTTACTCTTGGCTATTGTCATAATGCACTATTGTACTGTCGAAAAAACTTATTAGATTAAGTATTTAATAAAACTATTATTTTTATTACTTTTATTATTTTTATTACTTATTACATTACTTTTCTAAATCTGATGTTCGGTAGCTTGCGACTTTTCCTTTTTATTTCGCTATCATAAATATTTGCCAATTGCAAATCAAAATTGTTTTTGGAAAAGTTATCCGCAGGATATCCACAATGTTATCCCCCATTTGTGTATAACTTTTTGAGATACACACAGCAACACGCCTAAAATGTGGATAACTCAAAGTTTTTATCCACATCACTTAGCCCGTGTGTGTCATAATCTTGAGATATTCACACCAATGGGGGATTACTTTACACAAACTTTGATATTTTATTGCTTCTTTTGAGATTTCTTAGAATTACTTCTAGATTTATCTGACTTATTTTCCACAGAACTAGAATCAGATTCTTCTGAATTTTCTGACTCTTTTCCATCATTTTCAGTTTCAATTTTCTCTTCGCCCAATTCAACTTCGTCTTGCGATTGAGCAGAAACATTATCATCAGAATGAGCTGAATTATCGCCAGCAACCGTTGAATCACCATCTGCATCTACAGAATCACCATCTGCGTCTACAACTGATTCATCAACAGAAATAGCTACTGGAGTAAGAACTGCCACTTGGGTTTTCCCTTCTTCAGAATCAGCAACTTCTACAACAGCTCCAGCTCTAGCTTGAGCAATACTCGAAAAGTCATATGCGCGCTCACCCTGATCTGCCAAATCAACACCCTTACGCTCTTTAGCTTCCGATATTCTCCAACCAAAAAGCTTCTCTAAACCAAATGCAACTAAAGCAGTAACTGCACCGGAATAAAGAACAGTGATTACAAGTAAACAAATCTGCGCGATAAGCTGATGCCAGTCACCAACGCAAAACAGTCCGCTACTATCAGCAAATAATCCCACTGCAAAAATACCGGTAAGAGCAGCGATGCCGTTCACGCTCACAACATGAAGCGCTCCATCATAACGCGCAAAAGTCTTAGAATGCGTTGCAAGGCATGTAACGACACCAACAATAACTCCTAATACCATTGCCCATAAAGGCGCAATCACATCTGCAGCGGCAGAACTAGCGGCCAAACCCGCCATAATTCCAGACGCGGCGCCAACAGCAGTAAAACAACCTGAACGCAAACGCTCTGTAACACCCCAAGCAAGCATAGAAGCAGATGCTGTAATAGTGGATGAAACCCAAGCATATCCAGCAACTCCAGGAAGACCTACAGAAGATCCAATCATTAAGCCAAGCCAGCCAAACCAAATAATAAAAATTCCCAGAACAACAAACGGTACATTATGCGGATGGCGTTTTAGAACATTTACAGAATTATCAGCAACATCACTAACAGCTTCAACAGAACCATTAGAATCTTCTGCTTTAGAAGATGATGAACCCGTATTAGTCTCTAATTTACTAAATCTCGCAACGTCAGCCCACAATGCACGAACCAAATTTCCCTTATGCTCAGAATTATTACTACTGTTACCTTGAACAGTAGAGGATTTGGTATGAAGCACAAATCGCTTTAACGGGAAGTGCGCATGACCACCAATAATTAGCACGATTGCAAGCGCAGAAACTGCTGCAGTCAGGTGCAGCAACGATCCTCCAGCAAAATCGTGTACTTGAATTCCTAAAGCTTGTGATATTGCGCCATTAGGGGAAAGCAATCCCCCTCCGCAAACCATATGCGCTAGAGGAGCAAATACTAAAGTGACCCATACCGCCACGAATATAAGCCAAATTGCGTATTTTACGCGTCCAGCCAACGCACCAGTAATAAGAGCAACTGCTACGACAGCGCACGCTAATCTAAAGGCTGCTGGAATACCTCCGCCCGACAAGCCTGTGTTTGCGTCCATAGAAGTAAAAATTCCATGATCTGCAACCATTGAATCACGTAGAAGCAAACCACTCACAGGATCACCCACAACGCCGCCAATCATGTCTTTCCCAGCGAAAGCCATTGACCATCCCCATAGCGTCCAAACTATGGTTGTTACCGCAATAGCTCCAGCAGAAAGCATCATCATGTTGACCATAGATGTTGCTCGTTCGCGACCGCCATAAAATAGAGCAATCCCTGGCGTAATTACAAACACTAAAGCAGCGGCCAATAATGCCCATTGCGGATCCATTGCGGTCATCTTTCACCTCACAATACACAACCCTCGGCGGTTATGTCTTCAATATTCTATTTTATATGTTCTTTTATATTCTACTCAACTGGCGCTGCGTGATTAATAACTAATTACGATAGATTAATCCAATATTCCATCCACAAAACTTTCTGGATCGAATGGAGCTAGATCGTCTGGACCTTCTCCCAATCCGACAAGCTTCACAGGAACGCCTAACTCTTTTTGAACAGAAACCACGATACCGCCTTTCGCGGAACCGTCTAACTTAGTTAAAACCACACCTGTAATTCCAATTGCCTCAGCAAAAACTTTTGCCTGGACCATGCCATTTTGACCAGTTGTAGCATCAAGAACCAAAAGGACTTCATCTACAGGAACAGTTTTTTCAATAACTCGGCGAATTTTGCCAAGCTCGTCCATAAGATTTGCCTTATTTTGCAGCCTTCCAGCCGTGTCTACAATCAAAACATCTGAATTGGATTCCTTAGCTTTGGCGGCACCGTCAAATGCTACAGAAGCTGGATCTGCACCGTCTTTTTCGGATCGAACGATTTTAACACCTACAGCATTTGCCCAAGTTTCAAGCTGGTCGGCAGCTGCAGCGCGGAAAGTATCTGCTGCAGCTAATATTACAGAACGATTTTTAGAAACCATTAGTCGCGCAAGCTTTCCAGCAGTAGTGGTTTTACCAGTGCCATTTACACCAACCATCATGATTACGCTTGGCTTATGAGCTTTAGAAGAATCCGCATTTAGGCTTCTATCTGTTTTGGCACCAACGATATCCAGCAATTTTGCACGAAGTATTTCACGTACATCTTGTGCGCTTGCTGTTCCAGAAATCCTAGCATCTTTTCTAAGTGATTCAACCAATTCATCACTTGCCTGTGCTCCAACATCTGCCATTAAAAGCGTATCTTCTACATCTTGCCAATCGTCTTCACTAAGATTATCTTTGCTCAATATATTGAACAGAGCACGACCAAAAGGATTCGCACTATTAGCAAGTTTAGAACGCAATCTTGTAACTCGAGAGGCAACGTTTTCAGGCGCAGATGGCTCAACATTGCTATCACTTTTAGCTACGCTAGGCAGTGGATTATCTTTGCTAGTAGGTATTAAAGGACCTCGCGACTTACTGATAATTCTCAGCACAACTGCCGCAGTCACTAAAAGCACTGCTAAAACAACTGTGCCAACAGTGGACCATATAATCAAATCTAAATCCATAACTATATTCATATAATAAAGACTATGAAATTAAAGGGACAGTTGATTAGAATGTAACGAAGACTGTTGCTACAGTAAGCAAAAATCACGTAAATATTAGCATTTTAATACAATGCTTTTGTAAGTTAATTTTGTAATCAGAAATTGAATTGGGGTATTGCGTATGGAAAACTCGCCATTGATTGATGTTTATGGAGCAGATTGGTGTGGCGATTGCATCAGAGCTAAAGCTGCGCTTAATAAGTTTAATGCTGCTTTTACTTGGCATAACATTGAATCTGAAGAAGGCGCCGAACAAAAGGCTATTGATATTAGTGGGCAGAAGCATATTCCTGTCGTTACTTTTAGCGATGGAAGTTTTATGGTTGAGCCGACTGCAACTCAGATTAAAGAAAAACTTGAAGAATTAGGACAGATCAATTTGTGATTTTTGCCTGCAATTTTGCAGCAACTTGCCACAAAACACACGCTACATGTAGACATGAGTTGGATTAGTCTACAAAATGTAGTACACTAGGCATTTGTTGCCCCTTTAGCTCAATTGGCAGAGCAGAGTCCTTTTAAGTCTTGGGTTGTGGGTTCGAGTCCCACAGGGGGCACTTTTTTATACTCATTTGCATTTCGAAGCACTGCCTGCACAACAGCAATGCTCTCACCACGTAAAACTATGTCATCACCGCAAGAACATTGTTGCACACGAATAGAATGGTTTTGTAATGTTGAGGCGGCTTCGGCATTAATTGCACATTCAGTCGCACCTAAAAATATATCGTCAACAATATCTTTTGAACCGTATACAAAAACATCATCTAAATCAAGTAAGCTAACAGACGGAGCAAGCACATGTCCAAGTGAACGACCTGCTTCCTGTAGCATTGTCGTCCTGTCTAAAGGATTCTCATTAATTCTTCTTCGTAAGTTTGCTGCAGATATAAAAGTCTCTAAACAACCACGCTTACCACACGTGCATTGTGGACCATCTGGATCAACAACTACGTGACCGATTTCACCTGCAGCATGATGACTCCCCAAAACGAGCGAATCATCGATTAACAATGCTGCGCCTACGCCAACAGCGATTTGAACAAAAATGCCAGTTGCTCTGCCAGCTCCACAAAAACGTTCACCGATCAAAGCACTATTCGCATCATTATCTACCGTACAGAACTTACCAAAATGTTGTTGAAACATCTTGCGCAAAGGCACATTCTTCCACCCAAAATTCGCAGTTTCAACTACTACACCATCTTCATCAACAATACCTGGGACAGCAACACCAAAACCAAGTATATGTGAGGCACCATCAAGTAGTGACTCAGCCAAAGCAATTACAGTTTCAGGCGTAATAGCAGTAATTTTATCAAAGGATTTTTCAACTCTAGTTACAATTTCACCGCGTAAATTCATTACAGCAGCTTGCAACAAAAATGGCATTGATAAGTCCAGAACAACCACATTCCAATATTGATCATCTACACTTACTAAAGTTCCTTTTTTACCAGGTCGCGTTGGTTGTTCATATCCATTTTCCATCAGAAAGTGTTTATCTAACATGTCAGACACGACTTCGCACGCAGCAACTCGCGATAATCCAGTTTTCCTACCAATTTGTGCTCTAGACATAGGACATGATGAAAAAATTTGTCCAAAAACCATCATGCGATTATTGATTCGTACATCAGCGGGTTCATGTTTTTTAGTAACTGTCATAGAAGGTGATAGAAAGCAAGACAAGGCATTATCATCAGTTGTTCCAAACATGACACTCCTCAAGTATAGGGCTGTTGCAGCATACTGAAAGTAAGTACTACATCGTACCATCCCACCAATAGGCCAAATCATCAGGAAAAATGTTGTCAGCACATGTACTCACAACAAAATTTCACAATAAACTATATTGTACACTCTCAACCATTGTAGCCAGCTGTAACACATACGCGCTAGGCATAATTACCATAATTATTAACAATAATTTCATCCCAATATACACACAAGTATTTGTATATTTCTTGGACTTTACAACAAATAAATAATTTGTTAAGATAGTTAACATTGAATGTTCCTACGACATAGATGCCGCCGGCAATCAATACACAACTCGTCAAAGTCGACAAGTAAAGCTTCAAAGAAAGGAAGCGCCATGCATAGTGGAAAGAAAATTATTGGCATCATTGCAGCAGCGAGCGCCGCTCTACTATCGCTTGCTGGATGCGGTAACACCAATAACTCGAGTTCATCAGCGCAAGTTGATACTAAAACACCTGTTAACCTCACTGTGTGGACTGGTAATACAACACCAACAAAAGCAGCAGCAGCAATATTTGAAAAGAAATATCCAAACGTAAAAATTAAAGTAGAAACTGTAACAGACGCTTATCAGGCTCTGGATACAGCCATTCAAGCTGGATCGGGAATTCCAGACGTTATGGAATTTGAGTACTTGACGGTTCCTTATTTCGCAATTCAAAATAAACTTGTAGATTTAAGTACTCTTGGCGCAAATAATGATAAAGGCACATTTGTGAAAGGCGCATGGCAGGACATCAGCTTCAACAATAAGCCATACGCAATTCCAATGGATTACGGCCCAAGCGTCATGTTCTACAATAAGGCAATATTAGAAAAAGCAGGAGTAAGCAAAGTACCAGAAACTTGGGAAGAATATTACCAAGCAGCTAAGAAAGTAAAAGCACTCGGAGACAAGTACTACATAACAAATGACGCAAGCGATATCTTCACATTGCTATCCCTTGTATGGCAAGCTGGAGGGCATCCATTTAAGGTTAACGGAACCACTGCTCACATTAACGTAAAAGATCCAAAGATGCAGGAAGCTGTATCTTACTATCAGAAGATGATTCAGGAAGGCTTAATCGCAACTAATATCAAAACTTGGTCCGATGATTGGAACAGAGCTTTAAACGATGGAACTATTGCCACACAAATCATAGGAGGATGGTTCACCTCTAGCATTAAAGATCGCGCTCCAAAACAAGCTGGAAACTTCCGTGTTGCCCCTATGCCTCAATGGAAAGCGGGCGAACAGTTGAGCGCAGAAAACGGCGGCTCTGGCTTTGCTATTCCAGCGAAAGCAAAGAATCATCAATGGGCTTGGAAATTCTTGCACTTCCTTGCCTACGATAAGGAAGGCGTAAAAGCACGCGTTGATGCTGGAGTATTCCCTCCAAATGTTTCCGTACTTAAGAATAACGAATTCCTTTCTTCTACTGACCCTTACTTCGGAGACCAGAAGTACCGTGAGCCTATTGCCGATTCAGCTCAAAAAGTAGGAGAAGGATGGCAGTACCTTCCGTTCATGGAAAAAGTGCGTGATCTATATGGTGACAATATGGATTATGCAAAAGTAGCCAAAGGCGAATCACTGCAAACTCAGCTAGAAAACTGGGCTAAGCTGTGCATCGACTATGGAAACAAACAGGGCTTCACAGTAAGCAAATAATGTTTACTAATAATAGCAAATAAACTCATTACCATTTAAGGTGCTGTTGGTGCTACAACACCAACAGCACCTAATTTAACTGAAAAGTTTTTACATTGGGGGAAAGCAATGATATTGAACACTTCTAAAAATAAACGAGCGAATTTAACACGGCAACGCAATGGAATTAAACGCGAAGGAGCTGCTGGTTGGATGTTCGTGCTTCCATTTTTGCTTCTCTTTACCTTCGTGTTTATTATTCCACTTGTATACTCGATGTACATTAGTTTCTTCGGACACCAATTAATTGGCGGAACTGTGTTTGTCGGCGCAAAAAACTATCTCGAACTTTTGAAAGACCCATTATTGTGGCAGGGTATTGCACGCGTCCTCATATTTACAGCAATCCAAGTCCCTCTAATGTTAATAATTTCCATTTGCCTAGCGCTTGCTATCGATTCGAAACGTCTATATGGTACAAACTGGTGCAGAATCTCAATATTCATTCCATACGCTGTTCCTGGTGTTATCTCCACATTAATGTGGGGGTTCATCCTTGGAACTAGGTATGGTCTGTTTAAGAATTTTAATGAAATATCTCATACTGATATAAATCCATTTTCTCCTTCATTTATCATGATTTCTATCGGAGTAATGATTAGCTGGGCTGCTATTGGATATAACATGCTCATCTTCTATTCTTCATTAAAGGCTATTTCACCAGATCTTTACGAAGCTGCTGTAATTGACGGAGCAAGCTATCGCCAAATAGATCGTTATATCAAGCTTCCAGAGATTAGAGGCTCACTGGCTATAACTACTATCTTCTCAATAATAGGTAGTGTACAGCTTTTCAACGAGCCGCAAATTTTGTCAAAAATGGTTGGAGGCACTGGCATTACAACCAGTTGGACACCAAACTTATACATTTACAATCTAGCTTTTGGTGACTCTTCACAGGGATATGCTGCTGCAGCAGCATTGATTATGGCAATTATTGTCATTGTCGTTACATTTACGATTCAAATTCGCAATATGCGCAAAAATGTCACCGCTGATTAACCATAGACGAAATATGCAACGAAGCATCCAAAAGGAAGAACAAATGATTAATACAACAAAATCATCAAATAATCAGGCAGCGATGCCTCCACTCACGAGGTTCTACACTGTTGAACATCCAAAGAAGAGTCCAATGATGACATTCTGGGTGTATCTATATCTATTATACGCTCTCGTTCCATTTGTTTGGCTATTCATAAATGCTACAAAAACTAAGGCTGATTTTGCTTCTACATTCGGTCTATCATTTGGATCCTCATTCGCTCTATGGGACAACATAGTAGAGGTATTTACATATAACAATGGCATTTTCGCACGATGGATTCTAAATACGGTCCTATACACAATAATTGGCACTATCATTTCTGTATTGTTTGCAACTATGGGAGGATATGCTCTAGCAAAACTCAATTTTAAAGGCAAACACTTTATTTTGCTAACCATCTTAGGATCTATGGCAATTCCAGGAGTACTGCTTGTAGTTCCACAGTTCTTGATTTTCTCGCAACTTGGTTTAACAAACACTCCTTGGGCTGTAATAATTCCATCTCTACTAAACCCATTTGGTCTATATTTAATGTGGACATTTTCAGGGCAAAGTGTTCCAACTTCTCTTATAGAAGCAGCACGTATCGATGGTGCTGGAGAAGGACGCATTTTCTTCCAAGTTGCATTACCACTTATGAAACCATCATTGGTAACAGTGTCATTGTTCGCATTTGTTTCTATTTGGTACAATTACTTCCTTCCATTGATAATGCTGAAAGACTCTAAATGGTATCCATTGGCATTAGGTCTTGCACAGTGGAATGCTCAAGGCAATGAAGGTGGCAATATGCCTATTATTCCAAACCTAGTCATTACCGCATCTTTGCTAGTCGTATTCCCACTGATTCTGCTCTTCTTGGCATTGCAACGCTACTGGCAATCAGGCTTAGCAATTGGAGCTACAAAAGGGTAACCAGCTAAATCTGCTTTTATTGCTTCTGACAGTTTTATGCTGTCAGAAGCATAATTAATCTATACGTATTCTTAACTTTTACTAACACGATTTGGAGCATGTAATGGCTAGGCCATCTATTTATAATGACAATACTTGTTGGGATGAGCCAACATATACTTGCATATCTTCCAACTATGCAAAAACTGATTGGATAACAAATCCTCAGGTTTTTGCCGTTAACACTATTTCAGCGCATTCACATCATCATTACACAATAAATGACACCACACCAATACAGTCACTTAATGGAACGTGGGAAGTAAAGCTACTTTCTTCCCGCGTATTCAACCCTGAAAACTTAGATGAGGATATTAAAAATTACGAAGATTCTTCATATCAAACAATCTCAGTTCCATCTCACTTACAGATGAACGGTCTATTAAAACCGCAATACGTTAACGTTCAATACCCTTGGGATGGTCATGAGGACGTTAAAGCACCAAATGTTCCTTCCTTAAATCATGTGGCAATTTATAAGAAACATTTTGTTTTACAAAATAATCTTAAACAGATTTTGAACGAAGAATGTAAAGCTACTATTACCTTCCATGGAGCACAAACAGCTATTTATGTATGGATTAACGGAAAGTTTGTTGGATATAGTGAAGACTCTTTTACGTCGAGTGAATTTGATATTACTCAATTTTTAAAAGATTCTGAAAATAGTATTGTTGTAGCGTGCTACGAATTTTCTAGCGCATCATGGCTAGAGGATCAAGATTATTGGAGACTACACGGAATTTTCCGTTCCGTTGAACTGTGTGCACATCCTTCCACCCATGTATCAAATCTTCATGTTGATGCAGATTATAGCAATGATACAAATACTGGGAAACTCGCATTCAGAGCAAACATAGAAGGAGACAATTTAAAAGATATTACACTGCATACTTACATTACAAATCATAAATACAGCAACGATAAATTCACAAATAATAATGAGATTTTGTGGGACTGCACGCTACCTGCACAAACGATTACTGAACTAAAACAGACTACTATTACTAAAGCACTACCTTGGAGTGCTGAATACCCTGCGCTATATGACTTACATATTGATGTTGTAAGCAAAGAATCAAATATTATTGAACATGTAGTGCAGCCGATTGGTTTTAGACATTTTGATATTGAAAACGGCATAATGAGATTAAACGGAAAACGCATTATTTTCAAAGGCGTAAACCGTCATGAATTTAATTGCGACAGAGGCCGAGCAATAACATATGATGACATGGTTTCCGATGTGATTTTTTGTAAGCAACACAATATAAACGCTGTACGAACTTCTCACTATCCTAATCAAGATGCTTGGTACGATTTATGCGACGAATATGGGCTATATATTATTGACGAGACTAATTTAGAGACACATGGAACGTGGTCAGATGGGCGCGGAAACATAACTCCAGAATGCGCTATTCCTGGCAGTAGAGATGAATGGCGTGCCGCGTGCGTAAATCGCGTCGATAACATGATTAAACGCGATTACAATCACCCATGTGTGCTGATTTGGTCTCTCGGAAACGAGTCCTTTGGTGGAGACGTATTTCGTTCTATGTATCATCATGCTCATGCTCTAGATGCACATCGCCCAGTGCATTACGAAGGGCAGACTATGGATAAGTCTTGGCGCGATACTAGCGACATTGAAACACGCATGTATGCTCACGCAGATGAAATAGAAAAATACGTGTCAAACAACCCAGATAAACCTTATATATCTTGCGAATACATGCATGCTATGGGGAATTCATTGGGAAACATGAACGAGTATGTTGCTCTTGAAAAGTATCCGCATTACCAAGGTGGTTTTATTTGGGATTTCATCGATCAGGCAATAAGACAAACCCTACCAGACGGAACCACGCATTTGGCATATGGTGGCGACTTTGATGATCGACCTACCGATTATGAATTCTGCGGCAACGGTCTATTATTCGCAGATAGAAAACCAAGTCCTAAGGCCATTGAGGCTAAACAACAATATGCAAATATAAGACTATATCCAAACGAAAATGGTGTTCGCATAGAAAATCATCAGCTTTTCATGAATACTGAAAATTACGTATTCTTGGCAAAATTACGCGTTGACGGCAAAATTATGTGGTCTCAACCATATACGTGTAATGTGGAACCTGAAAATGATTTTGAAATGCCCATAGAGTGGCCATTAGAACAGTATCAAAGCAGTGGGGAAGAAATTACTTTTGAAGTTTCGTGCACGCTTGCAAAATCTACACGTTGGGCACAAAAAGGATACGAATTATCGTTCGGACAATACACAATATTAACTAAAAATTCAGAATCACAAGCTAAGCAAATATCAAATGCACGATTACATAAAGATGGCACTGTTACTATTGGACGCTGGAACGCAGGAACACGTAACTCTTCGATCGAAACGCTTTTTTCATATTCACAATGCGGGCTTATTTCATACCGTCTTGACGAACGAGAATTTGTGATTAAACGTCCTTTGATCACTACATTCCGAGCACTAACAGACAATGACCGCGGTTGCAAGCATGGTTTTGAGCGTGCTCAATGGTCTGTAGCAGGTAAATATGCTAAATGCGTAGATCAAACAGCTGAGAAGCTCGACGACAATACGCTACAAATTGTATACAAATATGAACTTGCTAACGCAGATCATACAATAGTGAATTTAACATATGTGTCTAAAACATCAGGAGATTTACACATTGAACTAAATTATGTTCCTTCTGGAAAAGATTTACCTTCCATTCCAGCATTTGGATTGGAATGGATGCTACCAATAGAATACAGAAACCTTGAATTCTACGGTATTGGTCCTGTTGAAACATATGCCGACCGCACCAGTGCGGGACGTTTAGGGATTTGGAAAACAAATGCTTTTGACGATTTTATGCCATATCTTGTTCCACAAGAAACTGGCAATCATGAAAAAGTAAGATGGGCAAACGTAACAGACGATTCTGGGCATGGCATGCGTATTCAGCGGCATAATAGTACTAGCAACTTCTGCGTAAGTTTACTTCCATACAGCAGCACTATGATAGAGGAAGCACAACATATAAGTGATTTAGGTGACTCAAAACATATGTTCTTGCGAATTCTTGCAGCACAAATGGGAGTCGGCGGCGATGATTCGTGGGGCTCGCCTGTGCATCCCGAATATCATTTGCCTGACAATAAACCATATTCTCTAAATGTGGATTTGCAATTATTCTAACCCTCCCTCCTATAGCCAATACCGCTGATATAGTTACAAAAAAGTTTCTATGTCAGCGGTATTTTATTGCTATTGAAATAAATTTATATCAGAGTTTTCTTTTCTACTACTCGTCTTGTGCAACTAGTGGATAGCATGATTGAAGAGCTACATATTGACGAATACTAGTTATTCTCACAGTTAACGATACTGCACGAATCGCGTCAAAACGTAGAATTTTGCGATATCCTATGGCATGAACATCTGAAACATGATGATTTACTCCACATTCATCAACAACGTGAATTTCAGCTGTTTCAACGTGTTGTCCTTTACTAATATCTTCTTCAATAACTAAGCCATCAATATAAGTAGGTTCAGTAAATACCATACGAAAATCAATCGGCTTAGAAGATGACAATGCTGTACCCTGTTTTCTGTCAACCAAGTACTTTGGATTTCCTTCATATGTATTAGGACTTAAAACTTGTATTGATAATGCTTCATGATCTCGTAATTCGCGCCCATGGAATTTACGAATCTTATCGCCCAATTCTTTTAAAATTTTAACATCAGAATCTGCTAACAAACCATGACGTGTCGGTGGCACATTCAACAAAAGTGTTGAGTTACCCCCTACAGATTTACACCATATATCAAATAATTCATCAGAACTGCGAACATTATTATCCTCATTATCGTGATGGAACCAACCTTTGCGAATAGAGGTATCAACTTCTGCTGGATACCAAGCAAAATCGCCTTCGTAGTGTGCAAGCGCCTTACGAGACCCTAAATCTTCATCAGTAGACGCAAATTTGCGAGAGAACTTACCATCATCTGATTGTTGTGATTTTGAAGAGGTTAATTCAGCACTACGTAATTCTGTAGGTAATACGCTCCACTCATTAGAGCGCGTATGACCAGCTTCATTGCCGCACCAACGCACATCTGGACCGCAAACACTGATAACAGCATCTGGCTGCAGCGCCCGGACTGTATTATAGATTCGTTGCCAGTCATAAGTTTGCGTTTTACCATTCTCACCCTCGCCGCAAGCACCATCAAGCCATACGGAAAAAATAGGACCATAGTGCGTTAGCAATTCAACAAGTTGATTAATATAAAAATCGTTGTAAACTTTGCCAGTGCCATATGATGATTCTGTACGATCCCATGGTGAAAGGTATACGCCAAATTTCATATTATGTCGATAAGCTGATTCACTAACTTCGCGCACAATATCTCCTTTTCCATTTTTATATGGAGAGGACGCAATGGTATGCTTGGTGTACTTTGAAGGCCACAAGCAAAAACCATCATGATGCTTGCAAGTTAGAATCACGCCGGTCATACCTGCCGATTGTAGAGCATCAAGCCACTGGTCAACATCTAAATTATCTGGATTGAATATCTTCGGATCTTCGTGACCAAGCCCCCATTCACGATCTGTCATAGTATTCATTCCAAAATGAATAAAACCATACATTTCCATGCGCTGCCAAGAAATTTGACGTGCTGTAGGCCTTACATTTGCTAAATAATCCTCATTCATGCTGCCACCCTGCTTTAGCGATCAATGCAACTTTACACCGACCAATCAATTGTTTACTATATTAACAAAAAACAAGGATGTGCGCCAGTTAAATCATTATCCGCATATTCAAAAAGCAGTATTCTAAAGTCTTTCAGACATAAAAAATCCCCATGCACAAATAGGCATAAACACTAAATACACATGGGGATACACTAACAGAATAGACTAATTATATACACCTATAATGGCTATTTTTGTCGCACTTTCCTACTATGTCTAACAAGTAAATGAAAAGCAAAAAATGTTAACGAAAGCACCGAGACGCCAGTCACACTACTACCTCCAGCAACCAACATGCCACGAGAGCACTTCTCACGTTTTTGACACAAGCCATTCTTACGAATAGTAGGCTGCTTATTTTCGCTCATTCTCAGTCCACTGACATTCGAATCACTTGGACCATAAGAATTATCCGACTGTCTTGAATCAGTAGAAACACCACCTGAATCAAGAACAGACGGACCAGACATAGACTTATTCCGCTTAGCCTTTGACATACCATCATGATTATCACCAGACTCCAACGTCACACTTGGACCATAAGAATTATCCAACTGTCTTGAATCAGTAGAAACACCACCTGAATCAAGAACAGACGAACCATGCTTAGATTTTGGAGTCTTCTTTTGCTCAGTCTTAGAAATCACTTTAATTTCACTAATAGTTGGACTACCCGGATGCCCATTATACATATCAACATTCGGATATACCTCATCTATCTGCACACGCAATTCGCTAGCATATTGAGAATTCTCGAAATTGATATCACTGAGATCTTCCTTTGCAGCATTATCTTTTCCATATATTCTTTCCCATGAGCTCTCACTATACGCTGAACGATCACACTGATTTTTTGTCCATAAGGAGAATTTTTTAATGCGATGGTTCACGTTACCCTCAACAAATTCTTCAATTTGCACAGCATCGAACTTAGCATTGCACCCTAATGTGACATCAAGCGTCACTGGATAATTTGGATTATCTGGAGCTGCCCAACGCGTAGATATGTCACCGTCAGTTAAGGATTTAGCAGCATACTCCGGCTCAGTACGTGATTGACTTGCTATAACATTCTTATCTTTCGCAATGTTCTTTGGTTCTATATCCTCAATTTTTTTACGTTCATAAGCTGCGTTATTTTCCAACCAATACAGCAATCGAGCACGACCTCCGCCAACACGTTCTAGTTTTACATCCTGCTCATCATCACCATCTTTAAGCGGAACTGTCTTAGCTATGTATGTACGCGGATCAACCTGCATGAGTATTGCATTTCTAGAAGGTCTTTTTACAGTAAGCGTGATATCCTGTGCCGTTTCAGCATAAGAACCATTATCATTACGTGTTGATAAATAATATGATGGATAGCGAGTATCACCAGTTAAAGCATTAACTACCAACAATGCCTTTGGTGCATATTTACTTTCACCAAAAATCTTTTTACGAATTTCCTCATTAAGATCTTTTAGTGTTGAGAAATGACCGACAAGCACATCTCCAGGTTTTCCGTTATTAACAGTTCCGACATTCTTTACGGTAATCTTTTGCAACCCAAATTCTGCATTCGCTAGCTTTCCCTCCGTGCTGTCAAAAGCTCCCATACGGAATCCCTGAATATTCGGAGCAGATGCACGATCTGCATATACGCCAGATTTCAATCCTGCATACTCATTATTCATTGCAACCAAGTATTTCCCAAGGCCCTGCACATCTTTGAAAATGCTAGAAAACTCGTAGAAGCTTCGCGTTGGAGCTCCATCTTGGTCAATAATCGAACTGCGATCATAAGCATTATATTCCATACGGAATAGCCCAAACCATTTTTGGCCAGTAGCTAATCCTATCATAGGAACAATCGACTTTTGAGAAGCAGAAACATTAGCATCCCAGTTGTAATCTAAATATTGTCCAAATAGAACTGGCTGACTGCAATCACCTGTCAAACCCTCTAGGGCTGCTTGTCTCTGAGAAGTCCATAGCTTATTCTGCAACATGTTTGCCACAATTTTACTTGGCTTTGGACCTTGACCTGCACCATAATAATATGTATCCCACGAAACAAGATCAGGCTTTGCTGTTTTGACAAAATGACTCATATTGGAATGCGTTTCCCAACCAAGACCAAGAGCTTGATTAGAATGCACTATTGCCCCAGGATACCTATTCTTAGACCAACTGAACCATCGATTAAATTTCTGTACTTCACTTTCGCTATAACCTCCCTCATCACCATATTGAATATCAACAAGACTATTAGCATATGGCTTCATTTCTTCAGTCAAAAAATCTTTAGGTACACTATTTTCACCCATACTATTGCCACCCTTTGGAGCTTTAGCAAGTGACCAAGGCACACCTTTCCCTAATTGCCGCATCAATGGAGCATTAAATAAAGGCTTATCATAGAACATAGGGAACGATCCGCCAGTTAAACGGCGTTCTGCATCGTTATAAACTCCACGCCCATAGCCTTCAGAAGGTACCCAAGTTGGCAATAATACACCGTATTGCAATGCCAATGCTTGTGCACGATTCACACCATATTTATTTTCATTTGCATTAAAACTGGTATATTTAGGTTTTTCATCAGGTACTTTAATTTCTTTTGGATTCTGACCCTCAGGCAACCCCCACACTTCTACTTCTTCCAATCTCATCCCAGTGGCACCTATTCCGTTTTGCTGTGGATCGTGAATTTTGGGCTTGTTAAGCCACACACGTATATCTTGTGTTTTATGATAACCGTTCAAATCCCAATACCATAAGCCATCACTATCACGCGTAAGGCTTGCATTGGTGACAACCGTATTCCAATTGTCACCAGCTTTGACATCAATAGCAACAGAATGCCCTCCTTGCCACCCAGGGGAGCCAGCTGGCATGGTCGGCCAACCATAAGCTTGTATACGTCCTACATAACGAGGGCTATTTAAATGAATTGTAAAACCAGTTGATTTGTTAGACCATTCAGCGCTATCTTTCAAACTCGTAGTATTCCAAGAAGTGGCACGCATACCATCCGTAACAATTAGATTGTCATTATCATTTGCACCATTTATCTTCACAGTTGCATTAATTTTTTCATTGCCACGGAAATCTGTGTCAACCTTTGTCACATTTACAACATATGTACTTGCAGCATTACCAACAACAACTTTTGCAACTATAGCATTAACACCTTTTGTTAACGGAATGCCCGATACTCTTCCATCAGAATCCACCTTGCGGCCATTGATAGTAGCCGTAGCCCCAGTGGGCAACTTAACTCTGGCAGACACAGAGGTTGTATGATAGTATGCAGTAGATTCATAAGTATATTGCGATGGACTGAAAGTAACTGGCTTACCAGGAGCACCAAATGGCAATTGATCAATGAAGAAATCAATAGGCGCAGCTGTTGCATCACCCCGTCCTTGTTTCTTCATATGTTCAACTGGTAAACATGGAACAAGTTTGATGTCTGAAGCCGACATATCTTTTTTGCTACTATCAACTGCTTTAAAACCAACCAACGTCAATATTGGCTTATTGGTAGATTTAAACGAGATAATTTGCGGCTCATTGATACCTTTTAAACCACCAGTTGCAATCAATTCGCCATTATTAAATTTCGTTTGATGAACTTTAGAACGCCAATTAATATCTTTCTTATCAGATGGATTTCCTGGATCTTTATCGAATGCAAAAACACTATAAACACCTGGCGCATTCGAATTACCTTGCACTGATTCATACGATGGCCGCGCAGTATACTGAATTCCACAAACCTCTCTATTAGTATTATTTTTTATAGCGAGAATGTGTGGGAAATTATCGTATCCACCTTGCCATTTTGTTGTCCAAAACGTTTTAGCACTATCCACGCTCCCATCGCTATCAGTAAGCGCAGAAATGGTACCATTTGGCTTTTTCTCACCATTTTTTTCTTCAGAACTTGCCCACAGTATTGAGGGATGGAATGGATCAATTGAATCTTCCTGTGGCACTGAAGCTTGTGCAATCATCGGACTAGCCATACTGATCGACAAAGCAAATATTGCGCCGCCTTGCAACAATCGTCGAAACTTCATGGGATTCCTTTCTTCATTAAGCCAGCCATCCACATCTCTTCATCGAAATGTAAATATGTGTACCTCAAACAAAGATAAAATCGATAAAAACGCACACACATTTGTGCGGTTAATGCACAAATGACTGAATTACATACGGGCTGCCATCGCTGCCAGCCACAGTTATAAATAATCAAGAGCAACAATATGCATCGCATATACGTATTGTTTACACTCATTATAATAACCAGAATTAATTGTATACTAAGTTAACAAAAAACACCATACACTCAAAACCACAAGTTTTATCAATACACAACTAAAAACACTGCAGCGCAAAATAAGAAATTACAAAAATCTTATTTACAACAATGCAGTGTTAAAAAATACTCTAATCAGAATCTCTGGTGGGGTTTATTGGTATAAGGGTTATTTATTCTCCAGCGAAAACCACACCTTTTCGAAGCATAATATTCGCATATTGAGCACGTTCACCAGTAGCAACCACACAATACGCATTCTTCGCTTCATCATAAAATGCAAAACGCTCCAAGGTTCCTATGGTATTAGCGCCGCGCTTATCAAAACCAGAAATAATATCTTCATAGTCTTTCCAAATTGGAGTTTCACAAGAATCCCCTGGAACAACTTCCATAAGAGTAACTGGCTTAGATGTGTACTGGTCAAGAGGCATAAGCTTCAATATCGCTTTTAGCAATTCTGAAGTACCATGACCATCACAACGAACAACAATTGCATCTTTTCCTACCGATTCGGTTGGAAAATTTCCATCTGCCAAAACCAAAACGTCTCCATGTCCCATTTCGCAAAGTACTTTCAATAATTCTGGCGATATAATGGGATCAATGCCCTTTAACATAGAAATCTCCTTTGATTTACACAATAACTATTTCCGTTAGTTGACAATCATTGGCAACTAATAGGTTGAATAATATCACACGATATTAATAAAAAATTCCATAATTATAGCAAAATATTCTTTGCTGATTAAAGAAAAATATGAACTAACTAGTGAATTCAACTAGCCCAAACACTAGCGTCTTGGTCATCTTCATCAATATCGCGAGTCATAGGAGACGAAGTGGAATACGTGTATTCATCATCTACCACACCAGAATCAGCATCCGCATTAATCGCGGCCAAAACACGCTTGTCCATCTTATATTGCGGTAAAACGTTCTTAATATAGCTTGTTACAGCGTCTTGCATAGAAACATCATGCCCAACGCGTTCCGCCATAAACCAACGATGATCTAATACTTCATGGAAGAACTGTGCAGGTTGGATTTGCGATCTAAACTCAGCAGGAATCATGCGTACCGTAGGCTCAAACACCTCACGCATCCAATCAGTAGCAACAATCTCCAACTCTTCGCCCTGGCGCCACGTAGACGTACGATAAGCATCTAAATCATTAAGAAGCCTACGAGCCTGATTCTCCTGAACATCAAGACCAGTCAAACGAAGTAGCTTACGTGAAGCATAACCAGCATCCACAACTCGTGGACGAACCAACACTCTTCGCCCATCCACAGAAGTCTTCATTTCCAACTCGTCAACATAAAAACCAAGCTCATTAAGCCTATTGACTCGTCTTTCAATACGCCACATTTCGTCTGGGCTAAATTTGTCCACATCTGTAAGCGTGCTCCAAAGAGAATGATAACGGTCAACTAGCCTATCTCCAATGCTAATCTCATCAACCTCACCAGGCAAAAGTTGACCAGAACTTAAATCCATTAGTTCGCCAATTATGTTTGTGCGAGCTAAATCAATATCGTATTCACGCTGACCTTCTGTAAGGCTTCCATGCAAATCACCTGTTTCAGCATCAACTAGAAATGCTGTAAAAGCGTCCGCGTCTCTTAAAAATAGAACGTTAGAAAGAGAAACATCTCCCCAATAGAATCCCGAAAGATGAAGACGAACCATAAGCACAGCAAGCGCATCAATCAAACGCTCTGCAGTATCAGGTCTTAAGGTACGAGCAAACAGAGCACGATATGGAAGAGAGAATTTAAGATGACGAGTTACCAGCATTGCCTCAAGCGGTTCACCGTTCTTATCTTTTCTACCAGCTACAACCGCTATAGGAGTAACGGTTGGAAGCTCCAATTTGCGCAAACGCCTTAAAAGCTCATATTCTCGTTCAGCAACTTGACGAGTAATTTCCTTCATTGCATACACTTCGTCACCTACGTGCACAAAGCGCACAACGTGCCTAGAGATACCGCGCGGCAAGTTTACAAAAAGATTCGTAGGCCATTGAGATAATGGAAGCTCCCACGGAAGCATAAACATTTGAGGATTAGAGCTTGCGGCAGTAATCTTCAAAGCTTGAGGCTCTGCAGAAGATACAGTTTCATCCTGCGCAGATACTGATGTTGCTTGCATAGCACGTGGATCCAATAAAGGAGTATCGTTCCATTCCATAAACTTTAATCTACCCGTTAAGTTCGAACGCCAATAATTGAATAATAAATCGCAATCAAATTATAACTAATCGCATTATAACTAATCGTAAATAATTCAAACGATGCGAAAACGGGGCTCGCGTAGCGAACCCCGCCATACCCTTATACAGAAATCTTGGGCACTTTAGACAAAGCACCCAAGAAAACAGCAATTAGTTCAAACGCAGCTCTGTAGAAGGTGCAAACAGGTGCATCTTGGATGGATCAATCTTGATCTTTACAGTGTCACCGACCTTTGGAAGCGCACGTGGGTTCACGCGAATCGTTGTGAGCTTGTTCTGGTCGCTCATCATTGTAGACGCTTCTTCTGGAGAACCATCAGTGATGATGTTTCCGTAAATATAACCGTCAGAGCCAAGATCTTCCACGTTCACAACCTTCAAGGAGAAGGCATTTGGATCATCAGAAGTTGCCAAGCTTGCATCTTCTGGACGGAAGCCGACAATAATCTGACCCTTATCTTCTTCAGTAAGCTTATCAACAGCTTCTGCTGGAAGAGTGATGGAATCTTCGCCAATTTGAGCCTTGCCATCAACAACTGGATGCTGGTTGATGTTCATAGATGGGGAGCCAATGAAGCCTGCAACGAAGACGTTCGCTGGACGATCATAAAGCTCGGTAGGAGCACCAACCTGCTGCAAAACACCAAGCTTGATTACAGCAATACGATCACCCATTGTCAAAGCTTCAGTCTGATCGTGGGTCACGTAAAGGGTAGTGACGCCAAGCTGACGCTGCAATGCTGCAATCTGTGTACGAGTCTGTACACGAAGCTTTGCATCAAGGTTGGAAAGAGGCTCATCCATGAGGAAGACTTTTGGTTCACGAACAATTGCACGACCCATTGCCACGCGCTGACGCTGACCACCAGAAAGTGCCTTAGGCTTACGATCCAAGTACTCAGTCAAATCCAAAACCTCAGCAGCCTTTTCAACACGCTTGCGGATTTCTTCCTTACTTACGCCTGCAATCTTAAGAGCAAATCCCATATTGTCTGCAACAGTCATATGTGGATACAATGCGTAGTTCTGGAACACCATTGCAATATCGCGATCCTTTGGCTGCATTGTAGTAACATCTTGACCACCAATAAGAATGCGACCTTTGTTAACCTCTTCCAAACCAGCTAACATTCTCAATGTAGTTGACTTACCGCAACCAGATGGACCAACGAGTACAAGGAACTCGCCATCCTTAATAGTCATGTTCAAATCATCAACCGATGGCTTGTCATTGCCAGGGTAAATACGGGTGACATGATCAAATACAACTTCTGCCATGATATTTTCCTTTCATCGGCAGGTACGTGCCGAACGATCCGTTGTGAAGGGTGTGCACTCAAGACCCCAAGTCCTACGTCGGCGGCGTCAATCGTCCACATTTACTTACATGGTTCATTGAAGGTTCTCTTCGTTGAGCCATGCTCTAATATATCATGTTTATTTAGTAAAAACAGCAAAATTACAGTATTTTCTAGCATTTCGGCGTGTCGAACAGATAAATCACATATAAACAATGTTTAACAAACACGCATTAATATGCATTAAATATATAAACATTTGTTTATAAAATTTTGTATAAATTTTCCACCAAAACGCATAATTGGCATACTCTCCCATTACCATAATGCATTATGGAAGATGTGAGCATATTTGATTTGCGTTCTGGTCAAAACATTGGCGGATACACGCTAATTGAACGCTTAGGCGGAGGCGCTATGGGGTCTGTCTGGCGCGTTCACGATGATGGTGGCCAACTTTACGCAATGAAAATTCTGCGCGCATCTATGTTAGAAGATCAAAGTGAAGATTTAGATTCATTAGAAAACACTAATCCTCAAGAACAAGCAAGACTTAGACTTAAACGAGAAGCTCTAGCTTTACAAAAAATTCATCACGAAGGCGTGTGCTCAATAGTAGATATGGAGCTTGATGCTTCCATAGCCTTTATAGTTACAGAGCTAATTGATGGGCACAATCTTAAAGAAGATGTCGCTATTAATGGTCCATATGTCGCAGACGATTTAGAACGACTCGCTCATAAGCTAATCGATGCAGTAAAAGCTGTTCATAACGCTGGAATAATACACAGAGACATTAAGCCTACAAACGTTATGATTTCTACAACAGGACCAGTTTTAGTTGATTTTGGTATATCTATGGGTCAGGGCGAATCACATGTAACACGCACTGGTTTAGTTATGGGCACCCCTGGTTTTATTGCTCCAGAAATCATTGAAGGATCAGACTCTGACGAGATTACGGATTGGTGGAGTGTTGCTGCAGTTCTTGCTTTTGCTGCAACAGGAAAGCCTGTTTTTGGAACAAAACCAATAATGGCGGTTTTGGAAAGGGCAGCTTCAGGAAACGCTAATCTTAATGGACTCCCTATAAATACTATGCATGCATTTAGATCTGCATTGAGTCCTAAAAGAAGCGAACGCTGTACTCCCGAACAACTTGAGCAAGCTATTTACCAAGATGCGTTAAATCCCCTGTCTTTACAGGAATCTAACTACCCTTTTGACTATACGGCTGATGGGTTAACCGTACCTAATCAGCTAACACAAACTCGGATTATGTCAGAAAATCCTAGAAAAATGTGGGTTTCTGAAGATACTAAAAGAAGTGATTTTACAACAACTGTTAATACAACACGTTTTAATACAGATTCTGATGACTCTACAAAAATTGTTGATAGACAAAATTTCAATCAACAAGATGTTGATGAGCAGAATAATGTTTATCAAGATGAACAGGAATACGAGAATAAGCAAGAATACGCAAAAAATTCTGAACAGGGTAACATACATCCTAAAATAAGCAAATACATGTTTCGCGGAACATTTTTTTTAATAATATTTGCAATACTTTCCTCATCTATTTCAGTATTCTCTATTATTGACGCACTGTCTGCAAACATTATTCTTATGCTTGTTACAGCCACAATAGGATACAATGTTTGCGCGCAATTACGCAGACAATCCGCAAATGATTCGACCGGTGGAAAAGATTGGCTAATAAGAATCGGGAGTATACCTTGGCATTTTGTACGAGCGTCTATTTACACGATACCTAGATTAGTCACAATGATAATTACAGGTGTTATTGGCGCATACATCTACCCACTTATGATTCATGCAACTCCACAATTAATTAAATTCAAAATATGGTTTATTACCATACATTTTCCAACTTACTCTCCAGAGGTTTTCTCTCAAACATCAATTGGATATCTTATTGGTTTTATAGCAGGATGGATTATTGCTTTTATTTTAGGGAAAACTAAGATCTTCAGAATCGGGGCAGGAGCAATTCTCGGAGCGGGAAAAATCTCAAACGAGCAAGAAATATAGACAGTTGATACCGTCAACTAGACTATTCTGCAGATATTTTTATTCCACGAGAACATCACCAAATTTGCTTGTACAGAAACCTGTGCAGAAAGGAACAACATGCCAAACATTAATCAAAACAGCATGCAGAATCACAATGGTAAGGATCTTAAAGACAAAAAGGCTAAAGAGTTACGCCAGCAAACTATTGTTGGAATCGTTGTTGTGGTTATTTTACTTGGCATGATTGCTGCGATTGGCATTACGGCTCTTAATGCAAACAATATGGAAAATCAAAAGAAAATTGAGCAGGCTCAACAAGCAAGACGCGCTGTTAAAAAACTTACGACTAACCAAAAGCCTAAGTACTCTAACAACGAGGGCGGAATTTTAATCAGCAAAAACGGCTATGGAACAACAGTTGAGAATGCTCCAACCATTGCAGTTTATGCTGATCCACTATGCCCTGGGTGCGGTAATTTTAATCGCGATTCCGATCAAATGCTTATTGCCATGATGAAGGCTGGTCAGATTAACCTTGAGATTCACCCAATGTCATTCTTAGATCGAATTTCTAGCGACCACTATTCAACACGTGTAACTGGCGCAATCGCATACATTTCGTCTAACGACGACAATCCTTTGCATTTGCTTCAATTTATTAACAACATTTTTGCTGAAGATTTCCAGCCAGAAGAAGGCGATGATTATAAACCTGTAAGCAATGAAAAGCTTATTGAACAGGCAGTTAAGGCTGGAGTTAGCAAAGAGGTAGCAAGTAAAGCGTTTGATAGGAATTATCTCGCTTGGCAAGACGCTATTAATTCCGATACTCCAAATCGTAAAGCTTTGTGGAATGTTAGCGGACAAAATAAGGGAGCTATGACAACTCCTACAACTACTATCAACGGGAAACTTCTTGATATGGTTGAAGTTAGCAAGAAGAAGCTTAGTACACCAGATGCAATTCTTAAGTCTATTGGGTTAGACAAATCTAAGGTTGGAGTTGAAGGTGTTATGCCAAAAATAACTGACAAAGATCAGCCAAATCCTATTGACTAGTTCTTGTTGATTAGTGTTTCAGCGCAAACAAGTTGCATTTTGGCATTGGGTGCTGGTACACTAATCAATGTTTTGCGCGCAAGCTAGTTATTGCACGCAGAGACGTGCCTCCTTAGCTCAGATGGCCAGAGCGGCCGCCTTGTAAGCGGCAGGTCGCCGGTTCGATCCCGGCAGGAGGCTCTGTTTTATTCTTCTACTTGTTAAAATACGATCGTTAATAGTGTTAAGTTGAAGGCTTTTGGCAATTTTAGTAAAATTTGCATTAAAGGGTTAGAATTAAAGCAAATACGTTTATAGATTTGTCGTATGATAATTTATAAAAAGTAAGACTTATTCATCATAAAACATAAAATAAAAACTTACAAAAGATTTGCATTGTAGACTTTGCTTGAGTAAGTTCTCGGAAATCTTCCCCCAACTCAGGATTTCCGAGTAAGAGGGTGGAGCGTCCCCCAACCAGCTCCTCCTCTACGGGGGCGGGAACAATCCCCTTCTCTCCCGCCCCCATTTTTATGATAGATTTCATCAACATTTAGAAGCTTTTAGCTCAGTTGCGAGCATTATATATAATTAAAGTTCAGTTTTACTTTGGAAGTGAGGTTGAATGGCACGCAGATGGACGCCTCAGAGGTTTGTTGTAATGAGAAGAATACGCATCCTTGTATGCGTTTTGGCTCTTATTATCTCAAGCACTGGGATTTTTACTCTTTCTGCGCGAAAATCTGTAGCTCTAATTGTCAATGGTAAAACAAGAATTGTCACAACCTATGCGTCTACTGCACAAAGACTTCTGCAGGAACAAAAAATACCCGTTAAAACGCATGATCAAGTTATTAGTACTTCGGGAGAAATTCTTGCAGATCACACAACTGTAACTGTTAGGAGCGCTTACCAAACTTCTGTAACAGTAGATGGCATAACAATACCATTTTGGACTGTTGCAACCAGCGTAGATCAACTAATTGGATTCTTCCAAGCAAATGCAGATCATGCTGCAAAAATCACAGTAAATTTGCAGAATATTTACGACAAACTCACTGGAGGATTGTCTATTAACAAAAAAGGACCTGTAGAGGTTATTTGCGATGGCAAATCTAGGATAGCGCCAGATGGAACACTTCCAGCAAGTTCTATTCTCGATTCTCTAGGAATCGTTTTGGGAAAAGAAGATAGAGTTACCGTAAGCGAAAATGGATCACAAACCGTATTACGCATTCTTCGCGTAACTCATGGAAAAGAATCTAGAAATGTCATCGTTCCTTTTAACACTAGAACGATAAATGATCCAAATTTGCCATCTGGAGTGAGAGTTGTTAGACAATCTGGAATAAATGGCGAGCGAACAGATTTATACAATGTGACTTATGTTGATGGTAAAGCAGAAAGCTCTGTATTAATAAAACAAAACGTGATTACTCCTACAACAGATCAGATTGTTGCTGTAGGTAGCAAACCTAATTATCAAGCCCCTAAGCAGAATAAGCAAAGTAGTAACAACACTAACGGAAAGACTTCACAAAAACCTTCTAGCAATACTAATTTGAATAAAACTAACACTAAACAAGAAATAAAACCACAAGAATCTAAAAAACCTTCTCAAAATAGTCAATCCCAACAAAGTGTGCAAAATTCTCAAAACCATAACAATAGTAATTCACAAAATCAGCATCAATCTAATGCGAATAATCAGCAAAATCCTTCTTCCTCTTCTCAAACACAAGCACCTGCAGCATCACAGCCAGCATCACAAACGCCAGCTCCCGCTCCTGCAGCCCCACCAGCACCTGCTCCACCAGCCAACAATCCCAATGGCATGGTTCACGCCACTCCTGAGCAAGCAAAGCTATATGCTCAAGCTGCATGTGCTCAAATTGGTTGGACTGGTGCAATGTGGGAAGATCTTGTTAAATTGTGGACAAGAGAATCTCACTGGCGTTGGAACGCAGAAAATGAAAGCTCTGGCGCATACGGAATACCACAATCTCTTCCAGCAAACAAAATGGCGAGCGCAGGAGCAAATTGGCACGAAGATGCATCAATACAAATAACGTGGGGAATTAATTACATTAAAAGCAAATACGGGAATCCTAGCGAAGCATGGAAGCATTCAGAAAAGTTTGGATGGTATTAAAGTTTGGATGGTATTAAATTGACACAAAATAATATTAGTGAGCAAGAAGGCTCTCTTCTTGGAGCCGCTGACATTCGTAGGATTGCAGCAGAAGAGGGCATTACTCCTACTAAAAAATTCGGTCAAAATTTCGTTATTGACCCTGGTACGGTTAAGAAAATCGTTACTGCGTCAAAAATTAATTCAAACGATTTTGTTATGGAAGTAGGCCCTGGTCTTGGCTCTCTTACACTTGCGATTCTTCAAGCTGGCGCAAATCTTACGGCTGTAGAAATAGATCCTCCGCTTGCTAAACGTTTGCCGAGTACCGTTAAAGAATTTATGCCTAACGCCTTAGAACGATTTAATGTGATTCTTAAAGACGCGCTCGAATTAAACGCTCAAGACGTTCCCAATTTAGCAAATGCACAACACTTTACTCTTGTTGCTAATCTTCCTTATAACGTTGCAACCCCTATTATTCTTACACTTCTTGAAAAGTTTAATAATCTTACAAGTTTCCTTGTAATGGTTCAAAAAGAGGTGGCAGATCGCCTCTGCGCTCAACCAGGCACAAAAACATATGGAACTCCAAGTGTAAAGTTGGCTTGGTATGGCGAATCTCAAAAAGCTGGTTTAATTGGTAGAAATGTATTCTGGCCTGCTCCAAATGTTGATTCTGCTCTCGTTTATTTTGAAAGAAATAACGAGATAAGAGAAGATGAGCAAGAGCGAGAAAAAGTGTTTAAAATTATTGATGCAGCGTTCCAACAGAGAAGAAAAACACTGCATTCTGCTCTTAAAGGCATTATTTCTAATGAATCGTACGATATTGCCGGAATAGACCCAACTAGGCGTGGAGAGACCCTTACATGCGCAGAATTCTTGGCTCTTTATAAAGCTTCGCAGATATGAATTATTTTTAAAAACACAGTCATACATAGTAAGTAAAATTGCTAGTATTGTTTTGTGTATAAAACATTATGATTTATGCATAATTGCAAGTCTCGTACAATAAGATACGCAACAGAAACATAGTACAGATCGGAAGTTAGCATGACGCAATTTTACGACGAGCGGCTGGCGCGCAGAGAGTTCATGTATCAAAAGAAACGATTTGTACTTACTACTGTTGGAATTTGTGTTGGAGCAGCGTTTCTTCTTGCTGTTCTAGTGCAATGCCATGTATTTGGTATTGCTGCCCCTAAAACTCCAGAAATCGACCCAAATTATGGAGTTCAAGCGCCTTGCCCTACAAAAAATAAAGATGAGAATAAGGCTACTTATATCGATAATCGTGCTGTTCCTATTCGAGTACTAAACGGAACAAAATTCCGTGGATTCGCAAGAGCGGTAGGAGAAGGACTACGAAACCGCGGTTTTAACCTGATTGAAGTTGGAAATAGCGAAAAAAGTGTAAAACGCACAACAATCTACTTTGGTAAGAAATCAATTAATGAAGCTTATACTTTAGCTGCTAACTTTAAAGACGCTATTTTGCGAATGGACGATAGACAAGATAAGCTAATTGACGTGGTTTTAGGCGTAACATTCAACAATCTTAAACCTAAGACTGATGTTCCTGCAGCAGGTGCAACAATAGTTGAAATAAAAGGATGCGCTGATTTTAACTCTATGAAAAATCTTCCAAAATCCGCAAATCATAATCCAGTTCAATAAGTTTTATTCAACAACATGATGTTAAATAAAGCAAAATAAAGTTAGAATAATAAAACTTTACTTATTTAAGCTACTTATTTAAGCTGGAATACCATTTCTTTAATTCCTCAACAGCAATATCGTGATCTACTGGACCGTTATCAAGGCGATAATCCAACATATGCTTATATGCTTTACCAACAATAGGACCAGGTTTCAAATCAAGCAATTGCATAATCTCATTGCCATCTAGGTCTGGACGAATCGCGTTAAAATCTTCCTGCTTTTTAAGCTCTTTAACTCGCTCTTCCATCTCATCCATAGCCTGCTCAAACATCAGCGATTTACGCTTGTTCTGTGTAGTTGCATCCGCGCGGGTTAGACGATTTAATCTCTCATACAAGTGTCCTGAATCCTTAACATATCTGCGTACAGCAGAATCAGTCCAAGGCTCGTCAACATATCCATGGAATCGCAAATGCAGATTCACAAGCTCGCTTACATCATCAATAATATGATGATCAAAATGAAGAGCTTTCATGCGTTTGCGAGTCATTTTAGCTCCAACAACATCATGATGGTGGAAACTTACTTTTCCGCCTTCTTCAAATTTTCTAGTACGAGGTTTGCCAATATCATGCAAAAGAGCAGCAAGTCTCAAAGTCAAATCGGGTCTAGGAACCGCGCCTTCGTTATCTGTTTCTAATGCTATTGCTCGTTCAAGAACCATCATTGTATGCTCAAAAACATCCTTATGCCTGTGATGTTCGTCAATTTCTAAGCGCAATGCAGGAATTTCTGGCAAAACCCTATCTGCAATACCAGACTCGACCATAGCTTCAATACCAGCACGAGGATTAGCAGAAAGCAGCATTTTTGTTATTTCATCGCGGACGCGCTCTGCAGAAACAATATCCAACCTAGAAACCATATCTAAAATAGCTTCTGCAGTATTTGCTTCAATAGTGAAACCAAGTTGAGCAACAAAACGAACAGCACGCATCATTCTTAAAGGATCATCGTCAAAAGATTGACGAGGATCTACTGGAGTACGCAGAATACCTTTTGCTAAATCATTCGCTCCACCGAATGGATCTACAAATTCCAAATCTGGAACACGCAAAGCCATTGCGTTCACAGTAAAATCACGCCTAGAAAGATCACCTTCCAAAGTATCGCCATATTTTACTTCTGGCTTCCTAGAATCTGGCTCATAGTCATCACATCGGTATGTTGTTATCTCGACTTTTACTTCTGTTCCGTCTTTTCTGCGACGAACAGCTCCAAGCGTGCCAAATTTTCGACCCATATCCCAAAAGCCATCGTGCCCCCAACTCCTAAGAATATGCTCAAATTCTTCTGGTTTGGCAGAAGTGCAAAAATCAAGATCGTGCGACGTTCTATGCAACAACATGTCTCGTACAGGACCGCCTACAAGAGCCAGCTCATAATTATGTTTAGCGAATAATCTACCCAACTCCATGGCTTCAGGCCAAACTTCAAAGTTCACAGACACGCTTGGAAACACCCTTTCAACAAAAATCAAACTATATTCCAGCATACCGTTACCCCAATGCACAGCGGATTGAGTAAGGTGGAGTGTATGGTTACCCCAGCAGACTTAAGACGCATGCTCGCCAGAGCCTCGGATAATCATGCCCAAAATACGCCAGATATTCGAGTTACACCACTTGATATCGCTAGGATGAAAAGCAAAATACAGCCTCAACAGGCAGAAGAAGACGAGTCAATTTTCGTTGATATTTCAAGCTTTTCGAGCGATTATCACGTTGAAAATATTCATGTTGATATAACGGAATCTCGCCAACAAATAACATCATTAGAGGCACCTTCTCCAGCTTTAATGCCTCAGAGGAGAGTTAACGACGGTCCTAAAACTTTTGCCTCTTTAGATGCTCAAGACTTACCTATTGTGAGAGAATATTCCGCTGGAGGACTAGTTTTTGACACCCTTGGGCGTGTCGCGATTATAGCTCGTCATTCAAGAAGTGGGCATATGGAATGGTGCTTGCCGAAGGGTCATATAGAAAAAGGCGAAACTCCTCAGCAAACAGCTGTTAGGGAAATTCATGAGGAAACTGGAATTCTTGGAGAAGTAGTGGATTCTATTGCTACTATTGACTACTGGTTTACTGGAACAAGTCAACGTGTGCATAAGCTAGTTCATCATTTTGCTTTGAAATATGTTAGTGGAGAACTATCTGTTCTTGGAGATCCAGACCATGAGGCAGAAGATGCAATTTGGGTGGATTTCAAAGAGCTTAATGATGTTTTAAGCTATCCTAATGAACGCAAGATAGCGTGGATGTACGCTAAAAAGGCAAATAGGCGGTCTAATCGTGATTAATGTGATTGATTTTGCAAACAACCAATTACGGGAGTTACAAAAAGTCACTAATAAAATCGCCCGTAAAATGTTTTATTTTAAAAATCCTATTCAATTTTGTTTTAAATTTAGTATTACTTTAATTCTTGTAGTACTTTTGCTTGCTATTACACCGCTTTATTGTGTTTCAAATACAGCTTTTGCTTACGAATCATCGCAGAATACAAGCCATTTATCTAACGTTAATCAAGCTTCTGTAAAATATTACGAATCTTATAATTCCAAGGATAAGGGTATTTCTTTACAAATAGTTAAATCAACTTCAATTCTTACAGATAAAAGCGGATACCATATAACCATTTTGGTTAAAAATACTGGTTCTCAAGATTTTCCAGATGGAAAAATTCAGGTTGCATTTAACCCTTGGTACACGTTTATGTCTAGGACTGATTTGCAAAAATGGAGTCAAGCCGAGTCCAGAATCCCTACTCCTCAGCTAATTGGCGAAGTTAGCGTTCCAGCTCTTGCTCGTGGCAAATCTTATAACGCGCAAATTGATGTTGACTCAAACAGCCCTAATCTTTCTAACATCCTTTATTGGGGACCAAAGCCTCTTTCTGTAACGTATTCTTCATCGGATTTTAAGCATTATTCTTCTGTAAAATCGTTTGTAACACGAGCAAATATTGGCGTTAAAAACATACAAACACCTCCGATTAATGTCACATTGCTTATTCCTATAGTCGCTAAAGCATCTGACTGGCGTTATGAAATTAACAAGCAGAATATTTCTCCTTCGATGAATATTCCACCTAGCGAATCTAATATTGTTTCTAAAGAGGAATCTAAAGCAGATACTAAAAAAGAAAATTCGGACAAAACTAACACAAAAACGGTTGCTGGCGACTCTTCCCAAGTAAGCAAAGATTTAAACCAATTTAAAGACAATAGAAAAATAAGGTTAAGCAAAAAGAGCATAAAGCATATTGCTTCTTTGATATCTCTTGCACAAAAGCATCCTCGATTACAAACGATAGCAGATTTAAATACTCTTAAATCTTCTGGAATTAGCTTCACTCCTTCTGCATTTATGCAAAATAACGGTTTTGACATAAGTAAATATGCTGAAACAAGTAATTCTTCTTACTACCAATCATCTGGGATTGACGCTGAGTCTTGGAGTGAAGAATCGTCAATTCCAAAAGATCATACAGGTAAAGCGCCAAAATTCGAGTCATACGCTTTTCAAACAGGCGGAAAATGGACCTTAAAGGCACTAGAACAGGCTAAAAGCAATGGTTATAAGACCGTTGTGGCAACAAACGGATTTGATGCTTTAGCGCACCGTTTTGCAGTTAAGAATGGCGTGTATGACGTTCAGACTTCTTTTGGAAACGTAAAAGTGCTTTCCTCGCAAGAAACTCTTAGTGATTTGGCAAACGAAAAACCAACAAGTAGTAGGTCAACTGGCGAAAACACTAATGCTGGAAAACTAAACAGGATTATTGCTCAAAGCGCGTTTTATCAGATGGAACAACCGTATTCTTCAAGACACTTGCTTATAACATTCCACCAAGATACGCCATCTTCTTATATCGATTCTGTTATAAGCAATTTGGAAAAATCTCCGTGGATTTCCCTGCTAGATTTAAGATCTTTATCTAACGCAAAATCTTTTTCTAAAGAATATCTTGGGTACAATCCAGTTCCTAAAGATAGTGCGATATCAAACGAATCTATAATCAATAGAAAGTCAATTCTAAATCAACTATCTTCAGATAGAGAAAACATTAAACAGTTCATAAGTGATATTCTTGACCACGGTGAATTAAATAATCATCACGTTAATGAGTCAGATGTTCAATCTCTTGCAAAACAAAACGCAAAACTGAAAATTAACCAGAACAGCAATATTTGGAGTAAGAATCTTCTTAAACTTTTTGATGCTATGGCTCAACGAGAAGTAAATGATAGTAGACCAAATAATGTTGATTCTAAAGGCACTCATAATCTATCCAAAATTTTAATTTCTGGAATACATATTATTCCTCCAAAAGATGTAACGCTTGTAAGCGAAACAGCAACAATGCCGATTACGATCAGCAATACTAATCCATACCCTGTTAGCGTATATCTTACTTCTTACACTAATTCAATGGAGATAGTAACTCCTAGAAAAACTCCAGTTAAGATTGCTGCAAATAGTGAAACACAAATTATTCTGCCACTTAGATCTACAACTTCTAGTAAAGCTAGAGCAATTTTCGGACTAGAAGATAGAAGCCATCGCGCTTTCTACAATCATAAAGAAACAATGATTACAAGCACGCTGCAAATCAGCGATAAAAGCGGTACGATTATTATAATATTTGCCTTCGCGCTTGGAATTTTAGGGCTTTGGAGGCAGTTCCACCGTAAAAAGGATCCAGACGAATGAATTCAGTAGGCCGCAACTCAATCATAATGGCAAGCGGCACGGCAGCTTCAAGAATAACTGGTCAGGTTAGAACTATATTACTTGCTGCAGCCCTTGGCACTACAGGTCTAGCAGCTAATGCATATCAGGCTGGGTCCATGATCCCTCAGCTTATTTACACTCTTGTGTCTGGTGGAATTTTCAATGCTGTTTTAGTCCCACAAATCGTTAAAACTCTGGAAAAACAAGATGCAAAAGATAGGTTAAATAAGCTTATAACCTTTGCGATTATTCTGCTTTTAGGCGTAACCGCTTTAATGGCAATTGCCACACCTGTTTTAACATGGCTCTATGTTGGATCAAACCAATCCATGATTGCTCTTACTAACGCTTTTACGTTATGGTGTATGCCTCAAATATTTTTCTATGGACTTTACACCGTGCTCGGTCAAGTTTTAGCCGCAAAAGGCAAGTTTGCAATGTATGCGTGGAGTTCCGTTGCAGCAAATATCGTCAGTTGCGTGGGCTTCGGCGTTTTTATTGCAATTTTTGGCAGAGCAAGCAGGCAGCCAGTGGGTTTTTGGAACAACACTACTATGCTTCTTACTGCAGGATTTTGGACTTTGGGTGTTGCAGCTCAGGCGCTTGTTTTATTTATTCCTCTTAGAAAAATCGGATTAAAATACAAACCAAGTTTCGGCATTAGCGGCATTGGTTTGCGTTCAATGGGCCCTGTTGCAGCATGGAGTTTTGCAATAGTGGCTGTTAGTCAGATTTCTACAATGGCAACTACTCACATAACTACAAGCGCTCCTTCTGTAGCAGAAAAAACGTTGGGGTTAAGTCAATTTGATGTTGCTGGAAATGCTACTTTTCAAAACGCATACACAATGTTTATTCTTCCTTATTCGCTTATCGCTGTGTCGGTTGCTACCGCTGTTTTCCCTAAAATTTCTAGATCAATAACAAACCATGATTTATCAACAGTTCGTGCAGATTTAAGCTCTTGTCTTAGAAATGTAAGCATTTTAATGTGCTTCTTTAGTGTTGCTTTTATTGTGATTCCAATGCCTATATCTTTGGCTCTTTTACCTTCAATCAGCATAAAAGAAGCGTATCTTATGGCAAATCCGCTTATGATGCTTTCGCTTGGATTGCCTTTATCTAGCGCATATTTGATTATTCAACGCACATTCTACGCTTTTGAAGATGGCAAACATCCGTTTATGTTTTGTGCAGCACAATTATTTGTGGAGCTTATTATTGTATTTTCTTGCATACAATTCCTTCCGCCAAACTATTGGGTTACCGCTTTAGCTGCAGCCGCATCTTTTAGTTATATTCTCACTTTTCCTTCGCTTGTTAAAATGATTAGATCTCGTTTTAACAACGATTTAGACGATAAGCAGCTTGTTATTACGCATCTAAAGGTGCTTGCAGCTTCTATAGTATCTATTCTTGTTGGAATTTTGTTTAGAGAATTTATTTACAAATGGATTTCTTTAGATTCATCAAACCTCCATGGTGTTAGTCGTTGGTTGCTTGCGATTTTTGTTTGTGCAATTATCACCATTATTTTGGCGATTATTTACATATCTATCTTGTTACTTTTAAGAACGAGTGAACTGGCAGGTCTTATTAATCCAATTCTTAGAAGAATCGGTGTAAAACTGCCATTTTTGTTGAATCTTGAAAACATCAATAAAAGCAAGTTAAATAATAAACAGACTAATCATAGTGAAAATAATAAGAATGCACATACTAGGATTATTAGATCGAAAATAAATCAACACAGTGAGCGATAATTAAATCAAGATAATTAAATGCAGTAACTCAGGGCGTTTCACTAGATTCTACAGTTACAATAATTTGTGGGATTTATTATGTAACGCATTATTATTCATTACTCATGTAGGAAGACGGGGAGTAGATGAAACCTCAGTTGGGAGATATTATACTTGATCGCTACGCTTTAGTATCACCTTTGCGCGAAGAAGCGGGTCTTCAAGCATGGCATGCTAGCGATCGTATACTTGCTCGCGATTGTCAGCTTTTTATAGTACGTGATTCTCGTTTTCTTCCAGAAGTCAACACTATATCTTCTACTCTTGCTCTGTCTAGAATACGCAAATTTACGCCAGTTTTGAAGCTTCATCATATAGATGATGTCGCTATTATTATAACCGAGCTGGATTCTGGAGTAACTTTAAGCGATTATATGAAGCTACATAGTTCAACACTTAGCTATGAAGCAATACGTTCCATAGTTGCAGAAACAGCTAATGCGCTTAGTAAACTGTTAGCAGATGGAATAACACACTATGCTATTTCTACGAATACCGTAAGGCTTACTGATTCTGGAGTAGAACTGGCAGATGCTCCGATAAGCCCTCTTTTAAAAGATGTGACTATTGAAGATGAAAAGCCAAAAAAGTCAGCAGAAGATGGGGAGTCTGCTGTAGAGTCTGCCGACGAAGGTTCAGGTAACGATTTTAACCATCCTAAAGCTCAAAATAAGAGCATAGAAAATATTGCTACGCATCAACTTTCAGCATTGCTATATGCTCTACTAACTAGAACAAATTACACTCAGAATAATTCTGTATTTAATCTTTCTAGGCTTACAGATGGAGTGCCTAGTGAATTTTCTATGATTTGTAGAAGAGGACTTTCTTCTACAGAAGATTCCAATATTATACCTATGGCATCAATAGGAGAGCTATTAGCATTACTTGGATCTTATACTCCTGTTAGAAAACTTTCTGATAAAGATATTATTTTTGATAAAACTACAAGTAAAGCCTCCGTTCAAAATGCGTTATTGCTTCCAGAAGACGATAAAAATCTTCTTGATTTTCCAGAAGGATTAGCTCAAAATGAGGACTTGCTCGAAAATAAATTATCAGAACAGGAGTCCAATAACAGTCTTGACTCTGTTGAGAAACTAGATGATAGTAAACAGGGTAAATCCAATAAAAATGCTGGTTTTACAGGCGGATTGTCTGCAGCAGGAGCTGGTTTAAAAAATGCTGGAAGAACTATAGGAGCATTAAGTGCTCTTCTTAAAAGAAACAATAAGAACGATTTAGATAATAATTCAGATTCTTCTACAGAAACTGACTCTACTGGAACAGATTATGACTTCCACGATATTGCTGCCGCAGAAATGGCTAACATTTTAGCACCTACGGAACTTGATGCAGATGATTCTATATTCCACAACCTATCTTCCACATACACAAGTTTTCCTAGTTATTCAGAAAGCAAGTCTTCTGATGCGTTAAATAATGAAGAAGCAGAAAAATATAACAATATAGAAAACGAATCAGATTCTAAAAACGATTATTCACAAAAAGATAATTTAGCTTCCCCATTAATGCCTAGAAGATTTGATTTTGAAGACCTTCTCACAGATAACACTAAACACACTGAGCTGATGTCTAGACCACAAAGTTTACCTTTGGAAGCAGAATCAACAGGTAGGGTTCCAGTTGTAGATAGTAATGGGCGTTTTATTGCTCCTGGAGAAGAATCTGCACGCGCTTTGCGTGAAGAAGAGTTGGAAAATGGTGACTATGAAGATTATGATGGCGGTTCTTTAAAGTCATCTTATTCTTCAATGCCTCCTAGTTTCCAGCCTCATGAGCGTCAGGAATCTCTGGAGTCCAAAAAGAATTCTGGGCAGAATGGCGTGGATATAGCAGACGCAAAAATTTTTGGCGGTATTTCAACAAAGGTTCTTGCAATCAGTGTTGTTGCAATATTGGTTGTAGTGGTATTCGCATTATCTTTGCATAGTCTTTTTAATTCTCATGATGCTCCTTCTAGTTTTACAAAATCTAACTCGTGGGATTCTCAAAGCGTAGAAAATGTTCCTTTTGGAAGTCAAGGTGTTCTTCCAGAAGATAAAAGTGATTCGTCTAAGAATAAAGCAAAATCTGATTCCAATGCTGTTTCTAAGGCTGATGCAAACGCAAAGAAAGACAAATTAAATAAAGAAAACAAATCAAATAAAAGTAAGCATAAAAAACTTAATAAGAGTAAGAAGGTAAAGCAGGTTCCAAAACCTAAAATGCCTACTAACACTACGCCTTATCCTATAGATGTACAACAATTCTTGGATTACACGGCTAACCAGAGAGGTTATGGCTATTACATGCATTTGGCTCAACCTCAAGAAGCATATCGTTTTGTTGTTTCAATTCGTTCTTCTGGAGGACATGGTTATTTGATTGCGAATTCTAAAAATGATCCTAGTGCTGGAGATAAAGTTGCTGATTTTACCTTTGATGCCAGTGGTGTAACAGATGTAAAGTTCAAAAAAACTATTACGGCACAAGACTTTATTTTGTGGGTTCCAGAGGACTCTATGCCTCAAAACAGCCTATACATTAATTACGTAAAAATTTACTAAATTTTATTAAGATTATTGAGAATATTAGGAATATTTTATGGAAAAACTAAACAAAAAAGTAATAATTATTGGCTCTGGCCCTGCGGGTTATACTGCGGCATTGTATTTAGCACGCGCAGGCTACACTCCTTTGGTCATTGCTGGAGCATTAACTCCTGGTGGACAACTCATGAACACTACAGAGGTTGAAAATTATCCAGGATTTGTAGATGGAATACTTGGACCAGATTTAATGGAAGCTATGCACAAGCAAGCAGAAAAATTTGGAGCACAAATTATATTAAACGATGTTGTGTCTGTAGATTTTAAGGACGATTTGAAGACAGTTACAACAGACGATGGAGAAACTTATACAGCAAATGCAGTAATCATTTCTACAGGCTCGCAAGTGCGAAAATTGGGGGTTCCTGGAGAGCAAGAATACTCTGGACGAGGTGTTTCATATTGTGCAACTTGTGATGGATTCTTCTTTAGAGGAAAACCAATCGTTGTAGTTGGCGGAGGCGATTCAGCTTTTGAAGAGGCATTGTTCCTAACTAGATTTGGTTCTTCTGTAACATTGATTCATAGGCGCGATTCATTCCGTGCTTCTAAAATCATGATTGATAGAGCTCGCAAAAATGAGAAGATTAAATTTGTTTTAAACTCTGTTGTTCAATCAATAAATGGTTCCAATGAAGATGCTCAGTCTGTAACTGTAAAAAATGTTGTAACTGGAGAAACTCAAGATATTGAAGCATCTGGTATTTTCGTTGCTATTGGTCATCTACCATCAACCTCATTCTTAAATAACTCTATAGCTCTTAACGAAGATGGAACTATTTCAGTACAGGGTGCATCTACTAAAACATCTATTCCTGGTGTCTTTGCTGCAGGAGATGTGGTAGATAGCGTTTATAGGCAAGCAATATCTGCAGCAGGAATGGGCTGCCGCGCTGCTCTTGATGCTCAAGCTTATTTAAATGATTTAAGCGAATAATAAATTATGTTCCACGTGAAACAAAAAGCTTCAATGAATTACTTTTAAAGTAATTCATTGAAGCTTTTCAGTTTGTATTATGTTAATTTATGTTGCTAATCTTTTTTGTTTACTAAAATGTCAAAAATCCTTTGCATTTCTTCTGGAGATGAAAATACAATTTCGATTCTTCCATGGTTTTCTGTGCCCTTAATTGCAACTTTTGTAGAAAATATATTCTCAAGTTGTTTTCTAATAGGAGAATGCGCCCACTTATTATTTCTTTGAACCCTATTTCTCTTAGAAGACTCATCACTATTGTCTACTCTAATAGACACAATCTCTTCAGTACTTCTAACAGATAAGCCTTCTGCAATTATTCGTTTTGCCAATGATTCCATTTCTTCAGATGTAGGCAAAGCAAGAAGTGCGCGAGCATGACCTGCAGAAAGAACACCAGATGCAACATGCTTTTGCACGCTAGCTGGAAGATTTAACAGACGTAAAGTGTTTGCTATTTGCGGACGTGATTTAGACACAGATTTTGAGAGTTGAACCTGTGTTAATCCAAAATCATCAATCATCTGAGCATACGCTGCAGCTTCTTCTAAAGGATTTAAAGCAACTCTGTGCAGATTCTCCAAAAGAGCATCTCTAAGCATATTCTCATCAGAAGTTGTTCTAACAATTGCTGGAACTTTTTTAAGACCAGCTAATTGAGTTGCTCTCCATCTGCGCTCACCCATTATTAATTCATAATGAGCATTATGCGTATCCTCTTGATCTACGTTATTAATTTTTCGCACAACAATAGGCTGCAAAACTCCAACTTCTTTGATTGATGCAGCTAATTCTTGAAGCTCTTCTTCATCAAAAATCGTACGCGGCTGGTGAGCATTTGGAACAATATCAGTTGGATCTAAATATGCTAAATAGCCGCCTTCAACAGGTTTTAATTCTTTATTTTCCGCGTTGTGTTTTTCATCAATTGTTTTATTAAAGATTTTCTTTTCTTCAGTTTTTTGTTTTGAAGACACAAACGTTTTAGACGCAGAATCACCAAAGAAAAAGTCAATTGGTCTAGTTACATCGTCAATTGATGGCATAGAAGATCGCTTTGACGAATGCTTATTTTTATTAGCAATCGGCGGCACTGTTTCACGTGAAACGGTGGTTTTTTGAACATTATTTTGACCTTCATGTGGAGAAATTGCTTTATCAATACTAGGAACTTTAGTTTCACGTGAAACATCGTTAAAAACATCTTTTTGTATTAATGTTTCATGTGAAACATTTTCATTATTTTTTGCCTCAGCATTAACAAGAGCATTTTCCCCAGGTAGTGCAGGAAATAGCGCCCCTAACCCTTTACCTAAACGAGATTTAGTTGTACTCATTATGCATTACCCTCTCTTTTAGCGTCAATTACAGCTAAAATAGCATCAGACTTATTTGCTATCTCTAACGCAGCTTCCCTATACGACACTGCTCCAGTTCCGTGTGGATCATAAGTTATAACACTTTGATTAAAACTTGGTGCTTCTGGTATTTTGACAGTTCTTGGAATGGTAGTATTTAGAACAATATTTGGATAATGGTTTTTAACTTCTTGAAACACTTCTCTACCAAGAAGAGTTCGCTTATCAAACATCGTTACTAACATTGTTGAAACAACCAGCGTAGGATTGTAATGTTGTTGCACTAATCCAATTGTCCTAATGAGTTGTCCTAATCCTTCTAGTGCATAATATTCAGCTTGAATTGGTATTAGCATTTCATGAGCAGCACACATCGCGTTAATTACCAAAAGACCTAGAGATGGTGGACAATCAATAAACACATAATCGTAGTGCTCATTATTATTGCCAAGAAACTCATTAACAGCATTTTTAAGAAGATTATTTCGATCTTCCATCTGCGCAACTTCTAGTTCTGCTCCACTTAAATCAATAGAAGCAGGAACAACATCAAGTCCTTCAATATCTGGGCAAGTTTTCTTTACTTCAGCAATAGTTTTTCTTCCCTCGATAACATCATAAACAGAGGGATCTGCTGAAGAATGAGGTATATTCATAGCTGTGGAAGCATTACCCTGAGGGTCCATGTCAATCAACAAAACTTTTGAACCACCAATAGCCATAGCTGCAGATAAATTTACAGCCGAACTGGTTTTGCCAACACCACCCTTTTGATTCGCAACAGCAATAAATCGCGTTTCTTTAGGCTTAGGAAAAACTACCCCATCAATGGCATGAAATCGGCTTGATATATTAGCCAATTCACTACCTAAGGAAGATCCAGAATCTCCAAAAATACGCTTAATCGTATCTTCAGCTGACTCCACCATAACTTCATCCACCCCCGACCACCTATGGGAAAATTACCATAATTTAACCAATTTAAACCTTAGTATTTTCAAGTTTCGTTTCTTCTATGGACATAAAACACAGCAAAAAGAGCACAAGTTTCACGTGAAACACGTGCTAAATATAAAGGAAAATGACGAAAGATAGAAAACAAAATAAACTATATTATACGTATTTTATACAAACATTTTTACATAAAAATATTTGTTTCACGTAAAACACTGGAAGATTAAAGTTTCACGTGAAACGAATTATTTTATATGTAATTAATAATATGAATTATGCTTTGTCAACTAATACAACAGTCGTAGATTGAAGACCATTTGCAACAGGAGCATCAACAACCCTAGGATTCACACCCTTCGCTTTTTTGATCATTTTTGCGGCTTTCTCAATTTCAGCCTGCGCAGATTTCCCCTTTAACGCAATCAGTTGACCATGTGTATTTAATAGAGGAATAGTCCACCCTGCTAGTTTTGTCATAGGTGCTACAGCTCTACACGTTACAACGTCAAACGGTGATATATCATGAGATTTTATTTTTTCAATAATTTCATCTGATCTTCCGTGAAAAATAGTGACATTGTCTAATCCCATAAGTTCTACACATTCTTTTAGCCAAAGAACGCGTCTTTCCATAGGTTCAATTAATGTTACATCACAATCAGGCAAACATGCTGCTATAACAATACCAGGGAATCCACCACCACTTCCTACATCTGCTATAGATTTTTTCTTAGACTTTTTAATAGCTTCCTTAATAAAAGGAACAACAGCTGCAGAATTTAATATATGTCTTTCCCAGAGAATACTCATATCTCTAGGTCCAACTAACCCTCTCAGCAAGCCCTCTTTTTGAAGTTTCACGTGAAACATCTTACATTTATCAAGAGCATCACCTAAAACTTCGCTTAGTAATGGTGAATTTTCTAATTCATCAATTGTCTCTTGAGTATTATCGTTATTATCTTTATTTAAATTTTCTTCCATACTTCCCCGCGCTTATCAAATAAAAAGTAACACAATAAAACATTTTTTGTTTCATTGTGTTACTTTTATAGTGTTTCAACAGGCTTATGCAATCGTAAAAATTGCAAAATCTTAAATCAGTCTTCTATATACTCTTCATCTACATCAGCAGATATATCATCAAGATCTTCGTCTTCAACTGCACTTACAGGCATATAAACGGTTACATAACGATGTGGTTCTTCTCCATGAGACCTAGAACGCAAACCCTCATCTCGCACAGTGTCATGAATTACTTTACGTTCAAATGAATTCATCGGCTTCAATTCAACTGGATCCCCAGTCTCACGAACCTCATCAACAGCATCCAAAGCAATATCACGCAAATGCTGACGCTTACGCTTAAGGAATCCATCAACATCAACAATTAAATGAGATCTCTCACCAGTTTTTTGTTGAATAGCTAATCGGCTAAGCTGCTGCAATGCGTCAACAACTTCTCCATCCCTGCCAATCAAATGCTTAATATCGGAATCATCATCCGCAACAATCTGAATCATCGGTCTATTGTTACGAACACCCATTTCAATATCGCCCTCATAATCAGCAATATCTAGAAGTCCTTCTAAGTAATCGGCAGCTATATCAGCTTCCTCATTGAGCTGGTCAATGCTTCTAGTTTCGTCTTGCGCCATTTACATACTCCTTAATTGCAATAAATGTCAAGAATCACAATTCTGTCTACAAGTGTAACTGAAGATAAATCCAAAATTACCTACTTGTTTATTCACATATTTTTATCTATTTATTTTTTCGCTTACGCGTAGGCTGCTTACGCTGAAACCCTTCGGCTTCTCTACGCTTAGCAACTTCTCGAGCTTGTTGAAGCTTTTCTTCTTCAATAGAAGGCAAACCTTCGCGCTTTCTGCGCTCTGTTTCTTTTTTGTAATCGCGCTCTTCTTTTTCCTCGGCTGCAGGAGAGCCAGGAGTTGGGAAAGCATATACCTGCCAAATAGAGCGAAGCATATTCATAATGTTGTTTACAAGCCAATAAACAAGCATTGCAAATGGAAGAGCGAATGCAGAGAAAACGTAGATTAATGGGAATCCCCACATCATAAGTTTTTGCATCGTATACTGGGGACCCTGCTTCGATTCTGGCGGAAGATTCTTACGAATATTGTTAAATTGCATGTACCACATTGCAGCACACATCAATATAACAAAGATTACAATAACAACTTTTCCGCCCGCTTGAACCGTCATAAACGTGTCGGAAACACCAACGCCAAACACATGAGTTTTAACAAATTGCTGTGCTGTAGCAACATCAAAAGCACCAAGAGCAGTATGCTTGCCTCTAGCAATAAATGGTATAACGGAAAGCGTGTACCAAATACTCATAAACGCTGGACCTTGAATCATCATTGGCAGGCAGCTTCCTGCAGGATTTGCGTTGTTTTCTTGATACAGCTTCATCATTTCTCGCTGCATGGCTTCTTTGCTAGCAGGATCGCTTTTACCCTTATACTTTTGCTGAATTTTCTTCATTTTAGGAGCGATTGCTTGTATATTGCGCATACCTTTAATGCTTTTTATAAAGGCAGGGAATATACACGCGTGCACAACAAGCACAAGGAAAACGATTGAAAGTACCCAAGAGAATCCAATTTCATTCATCCCAATAAGAACAAATAGCTTGTGGAAAAGTGACATTACTTGAGTCATAAGCCATTCAACTGGCGTAAGGATTTTATAAAACCATCCCCAAATTCCGTTATCAAGTAAGAAATGATCTTGATTAAACATTAGTTATCCTTGTCTTCGTCAGCCAAGGGAGTTAACCGTGGCTCTTCATGCGCTTTAGACCAGGCGCAACGATAAAAAATTGAATATTTTCGTGGTACGTCGTCAATACTGCAGCTAGTCCATGGTCTACAGCGCAACAGACGTAAAACGGCTAGAATACCACCCTTAAACGCCCCATAGCGGCTAACGGCTTCTATAGCGTATCTTGAGCACGTTGGATAATAACGACAGCAAGCAGGTCTTTTGGCAGAAATCACGCGTTGATACCAGCGAATCGCTTTTATAATCAAATTCGCTACAACACTATTTCTACCGCTCATGATTCATCACTGCTCCTGCGAGCTTGCTTTACTATCACTATCTTCGCTAGTTTTTAAGCACATAGTTTGCATGAATTGATTTTGATCTTGAAGATTTTTAGCTATTTTGCCGAAAATCTTTTTGATTTGCTCATTCAACGAATCAAACGAAGATTGTGCAGCAGTAGGTTTTGCACGCAATACTACATCGCAACCATATGGAAGCAACGACTCGTGCTCTTTTGCTATTACCCTAAAACGTCGTTTTACCTTATTTCGAATAACAGCTTTTCCAACTGATTTAGATACAGCAAGACCTAACCTTAAAGCAACATCATTTTTTTGAGGTTGCTTTAAGGTATCACAAAATGCCGCGGGAGTGTTTTCAAAACCCGTGGCAATATCATCTGGACTTACTTTTCTGTCTTCGTTAAGCGCGTCTAATACGGTTACACATACACGCATATCATAATGCGCGACTATATCCCGTGAACACACTTTGCGTCGTTTTTTGAGCACCGCAACAAAATCGCGATGGCTTTTCAGCCTATCCATGCTTTACGACGCGTCCCAGCTCAGGCAGAAAGTGTCTTGCGGCCCTTGGCACGACGACGGTTAATCACTGCGCGACCAGCACGCGTACGCATGCGAACGCGGAAGCCGTGCTTCATGTGACGACGACGGTTGTTAGGCTGGAATGTCCTCTTCATAACTAACGCTCCTGTATTTAGCCATGCAAAAGCATGGCTCCGTATGAGTCAAGCTATACCAAATTACTATCACCCCTCACCAAGAACTAAAATTTTATTAATTATCGTGTTCTAAATAGGACTTTTAGAATAATTCTTATTCTCTAAATAACTTTATAAATCTATTAAAAAACGTAAATAATTCGTCTTAAAATCGTTGGAAAATGTGGATTACTAAGTTTTACATTATCCACAAATTACACACATGTTATTAACATACAAGTATTTTCAACACGCTAGGCTGTGGATAACTTCTTAGGGTCGGAGTAAACATATTCTACTAGCACTCTTTTCACACATAAATGTGTATTAAAAAAATACACTGAGTTGTTAATGCGAAAAGGAAATTACTTTTGATTGGGGGTGTAACATGTCTGAAGCCTTTGAGGATCCTAGTGCTCAAGCCGCCATAGTATGGTCTAATACTCTCGCCGTGTTGCGCCATAATGCACTTCTAAGCAATCGGGATAAAAGTTGGTTTGAGAGTGTAAAACCTGAAGCTATTTTTGGAACAACAATTGTTTTATGCGTTTCTAATATTGAGACTCAGCAAGCTCTGCAAAACGAACTTAGTTCTGCTCTGCTAACTTCTTTGAAAATTTGTACTGGAAAAGACATGTTTCCAGCATTTAAAATTATCCAAAATAGTGAGAAAGAGAATAACAATACTTTACAAAATGTAAGTAATACTTCAAAAACTTCTCAATCGCTAGATAATACTACAAATAATAATTCTGATTCGTCAGATTCTAATGATTCTTCTGATCCTAAAAAAGTTGAATCTTTTTTGGACGATTCTTATGATTCAATTCCTGTACAGAAAGATTTTGATTACGCAACTGGTTTGAAAACCATGCAAAATACAAATCTCAATGTGCAATCTATTAATCAAAAGCAGACAAATATACCTGCATCAGTTAATAGAGATCCAACAACTCATTTGAATACTTATGCCACTTTTGACACGTTTGTTCCTGGCGATTCCAATCGTTTTGCTCGCACAGTAGCATTGGCAGTTGCAGAAGGCTCAGGACGCGATTTTAATCCTTTGTGTATTTACGGTGGATCTGGTCTTGGCAAAACACATTTGCTTAACGCAATTGGAAATTATGCGCTTGTTAAAGATTCTTCCCTTAAAGTTCGATATATTACAAGCGAAGAGTTTACTAATGAATTTATTGAGGCTTTACAAAATACAAGTCAAAATCAAGGTCAGATTGCTAACTTTAATAGAAGATACCGAGAAGTTGACGTTCTACTAATCGATGATATTCAATTTTTAGGTGGTAAAGAAGCAACTCTTGAACAATTTTTCCATACTTTTAACGCTTTATATCAGGCTAATAAAAGAATCGTAATAGCTTCTGATGTTGCTCCTAAAAATCTTAGAGGATTTGAATCTAGACTTATTTCTAGATTTGAATCTGGTTTAACAGTAGATATTAAACCGCCTGATTTAGAAACTCGTATTGCTATTTTACGAATGATGGCTTCTATGAATGGGTCCAATGTTCCTAGTGATGTTTTGGATCTTATTGCGGAACGTTTTACTGAAAATATTCGCGAACTTGAAGGCGCTTTAACTCGTGTTACGGCGGTTGCTTCTCTTAGTAACCAACCAGTTAGTAAGGCTTTAGCTGAGCAAGCTTTACAGGACTTTTTTGCATCCGATATTGAAGTTAGACCAACAGATATCATCGGTCAGGTTGCTCAATATTTCCATATGACTTTTGATGAGATGGTTGGAAGATCAAGAACTAAAAATGTTGCTTTAGCTCGTCAAATTGCAATGTATTTAGCTAGAGAAATGACTAGCATGAGCTTGGTTGATATTGGAGAAGTTTTTGGTGGTAGAGATCATACCACTGTTATGCATGCTTATACCAGAATTAGTGGCGAAATGCAGGAAAAGCAAGAAATTTATAACTATGTTATGGAATTGACTGTTCGTTTGAAACAAAATCCTTCCAAAAAATAGAGTTTTGCACAAGTTTATTCATAATTTGTTTATTAAAGTAAATAAAGTTATCCACATAGTTAGTAACAAATGTGGGCAAAAGCTGCGAATAACTGGTGGAAAACGCCGTTTAAAAAGTGAATAAACTGTGTTTAACTACGGTAAAAATGTTAATAATCTAAAAATTAGAAAATTATGTGGATAACTTCAGCTTTTATGCACATACTTCTCTTTGTGTTGTCAACATTTTTAAATTGTGGATAAAGGCTCTAAATCAGCAGTTCTTTAACTTTATCCACATGTTAACAACCTTTATTACTTTTACTATTTTATTTTTATCTAATATTCATATTTAATTACTTACTCAACTAACTTTCATAAAATATGATTTTTAATTGGCAGCATGATATAGAATAAAACACAGATTTAAACAGAAATGAGGAAAAATGAAAGTTGAAGTTAATTCCGCTTCTTTTGCTGATGCAGTAGCTTGGACAACTAGAGTCATAGATTCTAGACCAGCTAATCCTATTCTTGCAGGACTAAAACTAGAAGCAAAAGATGGAATTCTTCAACTTTCTGCTTTTAACTATCAGCTCTCTAGCAGACATCATGTTGAAGCTGGAATAGATGAGCAGGGTAGTGTACTCGTATTAGGCAAATTGATGGCAGATATAACTAAATCTTTACCATCAGAAAAAACCTATTTATCCTCTAATGAAACTACTCTTACTATTTCTTCTGGAAAATCAACTTTCACACTCCAACTAATGCCTGAAGGAGAATATCCTGATTTACCACAAATTCCTGAAAAACTTGGTCAGGTAGATGCTCCTACTTTTGTTCAGGCAGTAGTACAAGCTTCTGTGGCTGTTTCAAGAGAAGAAGATAGACCTGTTTTGACTGGAATTCATGCTCATTTTGAAGATGATTCTGTTACTTTCACTGCTACAGACAGATATCGCCTTGCAAGATCAACTTTTAAGTGGACACCAGAACATTCTGACATAAATACTTCTACTCTAATCAAAGGAAGCATTCTTAGAGATATTTCTCGATCAATAGATGAACATCAAAATGTTATTGTAAACCTAAACGATAAAGAACCATCTATTCTTGGTTTTGAAAATTCTGGTAGAGTAAGTACTTCTCAACTAATTGATGGAGAATTTCCTTCTGTAGATCGACTTTTTGTTGATGAATATCCTATTCATGCAATTATTAATCGAACAATGCTTATTAATGCTATTAAGCGAGTTGCACTTGTTGCAGAAAAAGATGCTCCTATTTACATGTCTTTCTCTGGAGATGAATTAACTTTAAGTGCTGGAAATGATTCAGAATCTCAAGCAAAAGAACTTATCGATATAGACATGGACGGTCAAGATATTATAGTTGCTTTTAATCCTAATTATTTAATTGAAGGTTTAAGCGCTATAAGCGAGCCATTTGTTCATGCAAAAATCACATCTGCAGTTAAGCCTGTTGAATTTAATGGTCAGCAGGAAGCTGATGGCGATGAGTCTATGAATTACAGATATCTTGTTGTTCCAATGCATCCTTAAAGATAAATAAATGTATGTTTCAAGACTTGTACTAGATCATTTTCGTTCTTGGAGTAGTTGTGTATTAGACTTTTCTCCAAAAATTAATGTTCTATTTGGCTCAAATGGTTTAGGTAAAACTAATATTGTTGAAGCTATAGAAGTTATATCTACTGGAACAAGTCATAGAATATCATCTTTGATGCCACTGATAGAGTGCAATAACAGTTGTGCTACCATACGACTTAATACTAAAAATTTTGATAATAATGATTTAGATGAAACTACATATGAGCTTACGATTAATTCAAAAGGAGCTAACAGAGCAAGAATTAATAGTGGAAAATCATTGTATATGAAGGACATAATTGGATTAGTTAAATCCATTTCTTTCACTCCAAGAGATCAAAATTTGATTTTTTCAGATCCTAATATTCGTAGGACTTTTATAGATCAAGCTGGAGCACTATTAATACCAAATTATTTACAAGTTTTACAAGAATATAATCATATTGCAAAACAACGTGCATATCTTCTTAAAAGTCTATCTAATAATAATTTAGCTAGTTCAACAAATGGATATAATCCTATATCTGATTTGGAAATATGGACGGGTAAATTCATTGAATCAGGAATAATTCTTACAAAAAATCGAAAAAAAATAATAAATTTGTTAAATAAAATTTTTCCTAAAATAGTAGATAAACTTTCCCGATCTTCTAATTTTGCTTCGATACAATATAATCCGTCTTTTGAAGAGTTAGAAGTTGAATCAAAAGAAGATTATTTTCCGCAAAAAGCTATAAGCGAGCATTTTCAACGAATTTATGCTGGGGAAGTTGCTAGAGGATACAACCTAATAGGTCCTCATAGAGATGATTTTACAATATTAATAAATAATCATCCTGCAAAAGAATTTGCTTCTAATGGTGAATCATGGACTCTAGCATTAGCTTTAAAAATGGCTTTATTTAAGACTTTAGAAGAAAAAAATAATCAAAAACCAATAGTTATTTTGGATGATGTTTTTTCACAATTAGATGAATCTAGAAGAAAACAAATTTTAGAGTTTGCAAAAGAACAAGAACAAGTTTTTATTACAGTTGCATCCTTAAGTGATATACCAAAAGATGAGAATCTTTCAGAAGAATCATTTATTGATATATCTAAAATAGTAGAAAAAAATAATAATCAAGATGAAAATTTCTTTAATAATAATCTTGACTCTAATCATAAAGATCTACTAAAAGATATTATTAATAATCGAAAAAATAATATCGAGAATAATTCTAATAGTTAAGGGGAAAATAATGAAAATTCCCGTAAATAAATTATTAAAATTAGACACTAGAAAGCTTCCTGAGATTGTTTTTTCTCCTATAGAAAAAAGGGGAGAAAAGAAAACAATAAACGAGCAAAATGCTTATAAATCTTGGGAAAGTTTTGGAAAACCTGGTAGGGATCCACAAAATCTGTATTCGTTGCTAGGTAATTTTGCTAATAAAAAACATTGGAATGAGCCGCTTGCTATAGCAAGAATGCGAGAAGATTGGTGGAAAATAGTTGGTAAAAGTGCATCTTTAAATTGTTATATAGATCAAATAAAAGACGGTATTTTAATAGTTAGAACAAAATCAAACGTTTGGTATACACAACTTAGCTACTGCAAACCTATGCTTGAGAAAAAAATATTTGAATATTCAAAAAATATTAATATTAAAGAAGTCAAAATAGTTGGTCCATCTTTGCAAAAAACAGGCAAAAAATCAATAAATAGTAGGTTTAATATTAAGAATCACTAATAACGGCTCTTAATAAAGAGCGGTCATTATGCATGTGTAGAATGTTATGTAATATAGTTAAATCGCTAGAAACCCCTTTTTTGTGCTTTCTAGCGTGTATCGACCTCGTAAATGCCTCTTGGCATGAGGTAATACGGGAAGGGATCTAAAGTGTTAAACACTGAAGATAATTCAATGGAAAATTCTGTTGAAGAACATAAACTCGATGACGCTCAGCTTGATGATTCACTTTCTCCTGAACATTATGATGCTAGCGATCTTCGCGTTCTCGAAGGATTAGAAGCAGTTCGAATCAGACCAGGTATGTACATTGGTTCAACTGGTCCAAGAGGCTTACACCACCTTGTATACGAGATTGTAGATAATTCGGTTGATGAGGCTTTGGCTGGTTATGCTTCTCACATTGAAGTGACAATATTGCCAGACAATGCAATAAAAGTTGTAGATGATGGTAGAGGCATTCCAGTTGACGAAGTACCAGGAGAAGGCGTTTCTGGTGTTGAAACGGTTATGACTAAGCTTCATGCTGGTGGAAAGTTTGGCGGCGGCGGATACGCCGTTTCTGGTGGTTTGCATGGCGTTGGTATATCCGTTGTTAACGCACTTTCTACACGCGTAGAAATTGAAGTTCGTCGTCAAGGGTTTCATTGGACTCAAACGTATGTAGATCAGCATCCAACAGCACCATTGGAAAAAGGAAAGCCAATGGAAGAAGGTGAATCTACTGGTACATCCGTAACATTCTGGCCAGATGGTGCTATTTTTGAAACAACTACATACGATTTTGAAACTTTGCGATCTAGATTCCAGCAGATGGCTTTCTTAAACAAAGGATTGAAGATCTCTTTAACTGATTTGCGCAAGCCTGATGAAGCAGGGGACGAAGTCACAGGAGAAAATGAATCAACTAGTGAAGAAAAGCATCAAAGCGTTAGCTACAAGTATAATCACGGAATCAAAGATTACGTTGACTATTTGGTTAAATCTCGAAAAGCTGTTCCTGTAGAGCCAGATGTTATTGATTTTGAGGCTGAAGATCTTGAAATTGGTATTTCTGCCGAAATTGCTATGCAATGGACTGTTGCATATTCGGAAGCAGTTCACACTTTTGCTAACACTATTTCAACTACTGAAGGTGGTACTCACGAAGAAGGATTCCGAGCTGCACTTACATCTCTTGTAAATCGTTATGCTCGAGAAAAGAATATATTAAAAGAAAAAGATACTAATCTTTCTGGTGACGATGTTCGAGAAGGCTTAACAGCAGTTGTTTCAGTAAAGCTTACAACTCCACAGTTTGAAGGTCAGACTAAAACCAAGCTTGGCAATTCTGAAGCTAAAACCTTTGTTCAGCGAGTAATGACTGAAAAGCTTGGAGATTGGTTCGACGCTCATCCAAGTGAAGCAAAGAACATTATTCAAAAAGCAATTGAAGCATCGCGTGCGCGTATTGCAGCTAAGAAAGCTCGCGAAAATACGCGTAGAAAGTCAATCTTTGAAACTGCTGGAATGCCAGATAAATTGAAGGATTGCCAGTCTAATAATCCAGAAGAATGCGAGCTGTTTATAGTTGAGGGTGATTCCGCAGGTGGCTCCGCAATTCAAGGACGAGATCCTATTACTCAAGCGATTTTGCCTTTGCGCGGTAAGATTTTGAATACTGAGCGCGCTTCAATTGATCGAATGATGAAGTCGGAAACTATTGAATCCTTAATAACTGCTGTTGGAGGCGGTTATGGTGAAGACTTCGATTTAAGTAAGGTTCGATATCACAAAGTCATTATTATGGCTGATGCTGATGTTGACGGCGCTCATATTGCTACATTGAATTTAACACTGTTCTTCCGTTATATGCGTCCAATGATTACAGCAGGATACATTTACGTTGCTATGCCGCCTCTTTACCGTTTGAAGTGGAGCAAGGGAGCACATGACTTTGTTTATACCGATGCTGAGCGTGATCGAGTTCTTGCAGAAGGTAAAGCTGCAGGCAGACAACTTCCTAAAGGCGAAGGTATTCAGCGATACAAGGGCTTGGGTGAGATGAGCTATCAGGAGCTGTGGGAAACAACGATGGACCCTGAACACAGAATCTTAAAGCAAATTCATATTGAAGATGCTGCTCGAGCTGATGAGACATTCTCAATGCTTATGGGAGACGAAGTAGAACCTCGTAGGCTCTTTATTCAACGTAATGCTCATGATGCAAGATTTATTGATGCTTAAAAATAGTTAATAAATCAACGTAAAAATAAAGCAAAATAAACTTTAAAATATAAATAAGAAGGAATAGCAGTGGTAGACGAAATAAACGCCGCTAATGATGGTGAATATAGAGATCAGTTGCCTGATGGGTCTATGGAACCACAAAGTCCGCAAGAATCAGATAATACTGATTACGGCTTAATGAAAGGTGCTCGCGTAAAACACATGGATTTGCAGCAGGAAATGCGCGAATCATATCTTGCTTATGCACTTTCTGTTATTGTTGAGCGCGCTTTACCAGATGTTCGAGATGGCTTAAAACCAGTGCATCGTCGTGTTATTTACGCTATGTATGATGGCGGCTATAGGCCAGATAGAGGGTATAACAAGTGCTCTCGCGTTGTTGGCGACGTTATGGGTAAGTATCATCCTCATGGTGATTCTGCTATCTATGACACTTTGGTTCGTATGGCTCAATCTTGGTCAATGAGATACATGCTTGTTGATGGTCAAGGAAACTTTGGTTCCCCAGGTGATGATCCTGCAGCAGCAATGCGTTATACGGAATGCCGTATGGCGCCTCTTGCTATGGAAATGGTTCGAGATATTGACAAAGATACTGTTGATTTCTTGCCAAACTACGATGGTAAAACTCAAGAACCAACAGTTTTGCCAGCTCGTTTCCCGAATCTTTTAGTTAATGGTTCTGCTGGTATTGCTGTTGGTATGGCAACAAATATTCCGCCTCATAATATGCGTGAGGTTGCAGATGGCGTACATTGGGCATTAGATCACCCAGCTGCTAGCAATTCCGAACTTCTAGAAGCTTTAATTCAGAGAATTAAAGGACCTGATTTCCCTACTGGAGCAACTATCTTAGGTCACAAGGGAATTGAGCAAGCTTACCGTACAGGCCGCGGATTAATTACAATGCGAGCAGTAGTTAATACCGAGGAAATTAAGGGACGTATGTGCTTGGTTGTCACCGAGCTTCCATACCAAGTTAATCCTGATCGCTTAGCTGCTTCTATTAGGGAAGCTGTGCGAGATGGAAAGATTCAAGGCATTGCAGATATGCGCGATGAAACGTCTGGCCGTACTGGTCAGCGTTTAGTGCTTGTTCTTAAAAGAGATGCTGTTCCAAAAGTTGTTTTGAACAACTTGTATAAGCATTCGCAGCTTCAGCAAACTTTCGGCGCTAACATGCTTGCTTTGGTTGATGGTGTGCCGCGCACTTTGAGTTTAGACGCGTTTATTCGTCATTGGGTAAGTCATCAGCTTGAAGTTATTGATAGGCGTACACGCTACTTAAAGCGTGAGGCAGAAGAGCGAGATCATATTTTGCAAGGCTATTTGAAAGCTTTGGATATGATCGATGAAGTTGTGGCTTTAATCAGATCTTCTAAAGATGTTGATTCTGCTCGTACTGGTTTGATGAATTTGCTTGATGTTGATGATGTTCAAGCAGATGCTATTCTTGCAATGCAACTTCGTAGACTTGCAGCTTTGGAACGTCAAAAGATTCTTGACGAGCATGAAGAATTAATGCGCAAGATTGAAGATTACAACGATATTCTTGCAAGCCCAGAGCGCCAGCGCAAAATTGTTGGCGATGAGCTTGATGAAATTGTTGCTAAGTATGGTGATGAGCGCAGAACTAAGATTCTTCCATTCTCGGGAGAAATGAATGTTGAAGATCTTATTGCCGAAGAAAATGTTGTTGTTACAGTAACTCGTGCAGGCTATATTAAGCGCACAAAAGCAGACGAGTATCGTGCTCAGCACCGCGGAGGCAAAGGCATTAAGGGTGCAAAGCTTCGTGAAGATGATGTTGTAGATCACTTCTTCTTAACTTCTACACACAATTGGTTGTTGTTCTTTACTAATCGCGGACGCGTTTATCGCATTAAAGCATATGAGCTTCCAGAAGGATCAAGAGATTCTAAAGGACAGCATGTTGCTAATTTGCTTCAATTTACTCCTGGAGAAACAATTCAAGCAGTGTTATCAATTCCAAATTATGATGTAGCGAAGTATTTGGTTTTGGCAACTCGTTCTGGAAAAGTTAAGAAAACTGCTTTACAAGAATATGATTCTCCACGTCAAGGTGGTTTGATTGCTGTTCGACTAATGACTAATGAAGAAACAGGCGAACCTGCTGATGAGTTGATTGGTGCAGCTTTGTGCAATTCAGAAGATGACATTATTCTTGTTTCTAAGCTTGGAATGAGCTTGAAGTTTAGAGCAGATGATGAGCAACTTCGACCAATGGGCCGCCAAACTGCAGGCGTTCAAGGCATGCGATTTAGAGAAGGCGACGAATTACTTGATATGGATGTTGTATCTGTAGAAACAAGTAAAGATCTTCTCGTTGTTACTAATGAAGGTTTTGCTAAGAGAACCGCTATTGAAGAGTATCGTTTGCAAGGAAGAAACGGATACGGTGTTAAAGCTGTTCAACTTGCAGAAGGTCGCGGTTCTTTGGTTGGTGCCTTGATCGTTGAAGAAACAGATCAAGTAATGGCAATTATGAAGTCTGGTAAGGTAATTCGCTCTGATGTTAACGAAGTTAAGCGCACTGGTAGAACAACTCAGGGTGTGACTTTAGCTAAGCCAGATAAGGGTGACGAAATCATCTCTATAGCTCGTAATGAGGAAAGAGATGATGAAAGTGAAAATAAGAATGAAGAAGTAGAAGAAAATACTAGCAGAAGGAACTTAGATGAGTGAGGATTTTGAAACGTCCAATAGCAAAGTTAATGGCGAACCTAACACTAATTCTCCAAGAACAATTGGTGGAACAGCTAGTTTTGAATCTAATGGTTATGCCAAGAGAAAAACTAGTCAGCCGCGTGCTAGAAGAATGAGTCTTTCCTTAGTTAGGGTAGATGCGTGGTCTGTTGCAAAAGTTACTTTTCTTCTTAGCGTAGCTGGAGGAATAATTCAAGTAATTGCAGCAGGATTAGTTTGGCTATTTCTAAACATGGTTGGTGTTTTTGATCAAGTAACTCAGATTGTTTCATCAACAGGTTTGAATAGCAACGGTTTTAATCTTGCTGATGTATTCTCTCTTCCAACAATTTTAAGTGCTGTAACAATTCTTTCTGTTGTGGAAATAGTTATTTTAACACTACTTTCTGCAATTGGTGCTTTGCTATATAACGTTGTTGGTTCATTAGTTGGTGGAATCCATCTAACTCTTGGCGATGATTAAAATAAGTGAGTTAAAATAAAATAATCAAAAATTCCCCCGTTAATCTTATTTAGACTAGCGGGGGAATTTTTAAATTAAAATCAAAGCATTTTTACTTAGAAACAGAATCTCTAATATCTTCCAATACTTTAATCATTTTTTCTTCACGTTCCTTGCGTTTTTCTTCATCTGTTTTTTCTTTTTCAATATTTAAGAAATTAACACCCATTTCTCTCAATTTATTAATAGGCAAAACTATGAAAAAGTAAACAGCTACAGCAATAATAAGGAAATTTAATACAGATCCAATAACAGCACCAAACGAAATAGTTGCACCATTTATTGTTATTGTTAGAACACCATCTAAATCTGGTTTTCCACAAATTATTGCTATAAGAGGATTAATAATATTTTTAACTATTGAATTAACAACTGCTGTAACAGCACCGCCCATAACAACACCGACTGCCATGTCGATAACGCTGCCACGAGCAATAAATTTTTTAAAACCATTAAACATTGTTTATTTACCTTTATCTTTTTAATATTTTTCTATTAATAAAACTACTGTTTTTAAAGAAATCAAGATTATACATAACTAATATTGGATACATTATTGCAGAAGTTATAACGTCAGTAGGGAAGTGAGCTGCAACAACAAGCCTAGAAAGAGCCACTATTACAACAACAACAATGCTTATTATCAAGCCAAGTTTTAACAATGATTTATTAGATACATAAAGAATCATAAGAATCATAGCGCAAATCGCAACAGCTGCTGCAGTATGACCACTTGGAAAACTTGGATCTGGTGGAAGTTTAACCTTTACTCCAATAAAAGGCCTAGGTCTATGAACTATGAATTTAATTGCAAAAATATAAACCATAGGCAAAAGAGAAATAACAAGTTGTGTAAGAGTTATACGCCAATTTCTTTTAATAAAGTAAGAAATAATAGATAAAACAAGAAGTATGACTATGCAACATTTTGTAGAAAAAATTATTGCGAGAATCTTTGAAATAGACATTATGAAAGATGGGGAATAATTGTGGAAAAATGCAACTATGCCTGTTTCTAAAGATCTTTCCTCACTCATAACAAGCACCCCTTTACCAATGCAAGGGATTAAAATGGCAAGAAGTAAAACAATAGAAGACTTTTTATTATCTACTATTTTTTGCCAAAAGTCATAAAACTGATTTTTTTGATTCATAGTTAAAGATTACACTTAGAAATATATATGATAAATATGTATTATGAGTATGCGTGTTTATTTATTTAAATGGATGATTTGATGGATGATTTTGTAATATAAAAGAATATTGATTAAAACAAGTATTAATATACGAATGTAATAAGTTGAACACCGTACGAGGTGACGAGTAATATGAGGAAAAGATAGAAAGGGTTTACAATGAGCATGCTTGACCGACTTGAGAAGAGCGTTGAAGGTGCAATGAACGGGGTCTTCGCAAAATTCGGCTCTAAAGACTTGCAGCCTGTTGATCTTTCCAGTGCATTAGAGCGAGAGATTGATAATCAATCTATGCCAATTGATCGCGATCGTACAGTTGCTCCGAATGAATATCATTTTAAACTTAGTACGCCAGATTTTGATCAGCTTGGTAGTGAAGCTTTAGCTAACGAGCTTGCAGATAATCTTACACAATATGCAAAAAGCCAGCATTATGCATTTGTTGGGCCTGTTGCAGTTATTTTTGAAGAAGACACAGATCTTGCTAAAGGTAATTTCAATTTGATTTCTGACTCTGTTCCAGGAAATGCTGTTCCTGTAACAACTCAAGAGCAGTCAGAAAATCATCCAATGCTTGAAATTAATGGAAATAGATATTTGTTAACAAAGGATCGCACTATATTAGGCAGAGGATCTGGCTGCGATATTGTTATTGACGATCCTGGTATTTCTCGTCGACATCTTGGAATAGATATTACGCCTGATGGTGTTATTGCTAGAGATCTTGGTTCTACTAATGGAACTTATGTTGAAGGACATCAAACTCCAGCAGCAACACTTTTAGATGGAAATACTATAACTATCGGACGTACTCGTATTTTCTATTGGGCTTCATCACAAGATCAGGAGTAATAGACGAATATATAAAGAGATACGAGTACGCGCATGATATTAACCGAGTTAACTTTTGCTATACTTAAGTACAGTTTCTTAGTACTTTTGTGGGTATTCGTGTGGTTTGCTGTTCGTTCTCTTCGTAGAGATATTGAGATTTTTAGTCCTAAAAAGTCTCGTTCTTTTAAGAATAAGTATCGTCGTAAGCCAAGTAATTCAAGTAGTGAAAATAATCAAAATAATATAGTTTCTAGGAATGAAGAATCTAATAAACTTTCAGAAAATCCTACTTTACTTGTTATTATTGATGGTCCTTTGGCTGGATCATCCTTCCCTCTTGAACCATCTGGTGTAACTCTTGGAAGATCAGCAAACAATACTGTAGTTTTAAATGACGAATTTGTATCGTCTCATCATGCTCGTGTTTATTTTAATCAATCTGTAAAATCTTGGGTACTCGAAGATTTGGGCAGTACTAATGGAACTATGATTGGTCATAATAGAGTTAATGAACCAGTCGTTTTGCAACCACGCACTTCTGTGCGAATTGGCGCAACAATGTTTGAATTGAGGTGATTATATGACACAATTAGATTCAGACATTGATAGTAGAAATTCCGATACTGTATATAATTCTTTAAATAATAAAAACACTAATCGAGATAAAGAAAATAATTTTAATAAAGCTTCATTTATTGATAAAGCGTTGTTTATGTATTCCACGGCTGTTAGTGATGTTGGTACAGTTCGTAGTAATAATCAAGACTCAGCGTTCGCAGGAGAGCGTTTAGCATCTATTTGTGACGGTATGGGTGGCCATGCTGGTGGAGATACGGCGTCCACTATTGCAATAAGATCTTTAGCTCATATTGAGCAGGATTCAAGACCAAATGATGTAAAAGCTGTTTCTTCTATGATGGAAACGTCAATTATGGCAGCTCACGACGCGATTGTTGGAAAAGCTAAGCGTGAAAGACGTCTTGCTGGCATGGGAACGACAGTAACAGCTGTTTCTTTAGTAAACGGATACTGGGTTCTTGCACATTTAGGTGATTCTAGAGCCTACTTGTTGCGAGATAATCATCTTATAAGAATGACTTGTGACCATAGTTATGTTCAACATTTAATTGATACTGGTCATATTACTCCAGAAGAAGCAAGAAATCATCCGCAACGCAATGTTGTTATGCGAGTATTGGGTGATTTTGATATTGATCCACGCCCAGATATGGCAATTCGATTAGCTCATCCTTCAGATCGCTGGTTGCTTTGTTCAGATGGAGTATGTGGAGTATTAGAAGATTCCACTATTCAAGAAGTTATGAGCAGTGTATCTAATCAAGAAGAATGTGCTCAAAAACTTGTTTCAATGGCTCTTAAAGCTGGAAGTACTGATAATGCCACAGCTGTTATTGCAGATGCGACTTTGGCACTAGACGCAGATGCTTTTGATTTACCTCACCAAACACCATTGATTGGCGGTGCTGCAAGTAAGGATTTGGAATCGATAGCAGATATTGTTAATAAGGCAGTATCTTCCACACCAGTGTTGCGAGAAGGTAAAAATTCACCTGCTCAAAGAGCCGCTGCTCTTATACAAGATGGTGAAAAGTCGAGTGAAAAAGATGTTGAAAAAGTTGAAACAACTCGTTTAGTTCAGCCTTCTCACTTAAGAAATGAAGAAGAACTTAGGTCTACAGATACAAATGAGATTCCTATTGTAAAAAAGAAGAATGGAAGAATCTCAACTGATCCTAGAGATCCAGATGTTGCTAGAGCTGTAAAAAGAGAACAAGCTGAAGCACATAAAGCAAATAAGATTAGAAAAAGATGGATGAGAATAGGAGTTGCTTTCGCAATACTTGTAATATGCTCTATTGTTGCTTCTGGGGCATATCTTGTATATTCGTGGACTCAAAAGCAGTATTACATTGGTAAAGGTAACGATAGAGTAGTTATTTACCAAGGTGTTCCTACAAATATTTTTGGTTTAGAACTTTCTCATCAGATCGAAGAAACAGATATTAGAGTAAAAAAACTAGATAAATCTTGGCAAGATCAACTCGATGAAGGAATAAGTTTTAGCAGTCTTAAAGAAGCTAGAGGACACGCAAAATTAATAAGACGTGAAATGCGTGCTAGAGAAATTGAAAAACACAGTAATAAACAAAAAAGCGCTAAATCTAGTTTAGACGATAAAGATGGCAATAATAGTGGAGTTGTAAATTCAGACTCTGATTCAGGGGGTAAAACCTCATGAATATGTTGAGTATTAGAATTAAACAAATTTCTCTACTTCTGTTTTCCATAATTATATCTTCATTAGCATTTTTGCAGATGTTTTTGAGGATTAATGGATATATTCCAGCAGATTATATTGGAATGCTTACTTTTACAACAGCCTTATACTTGGTTCTATGGGGAGTTTTAATAGTAAAAAAACCTTATTGTAGTCAAGTTATATTGCCATGTATGCTTCTGCTTACAACTATCGGCACAGTAATGATTGCTAGGATAGATAAACAGCACAATACAGATATTGCTATGAAACAGCTTATATGGGTTTGTGTTGCTCTTGTTTTGTCAATAATTTTTGTGCTTGTTCTTGAAGATTACAGAATACTTAGACGTTTTTCGTATGTAAGCATGATAATAGGTTTTATATTGTTACTATCTCCAATGCTTCCTATAGTTGGTAAGGAAATTGGCGGAGCAAGAATATGGATTGGTTTTGGTAACCACACTCTTCAACCTGGAGAATTTGCAAAGTTATTCTTAGCATTCTTCTTTGCAGCATATTTGTTTGACCATAGAGACAGGCTTGCTGTTGGCGGAAAAAAGATTTTAGGCGTGCATCTTCCGCGATTTAAAGACATGGGTCCTATTGCACTTGTTTGGGCTGCATCAATGTGCGTTCTTGTTGTACAACATGATTTAGGAACATCTTTAATGTTCTTCGCAATGTTTGTTTCTATGTTGTATGTTGCTACAGGCAGAAAAGGTTGGCTTGCAATTGGATTTATAGCATTCATGATTGGATGCTTTGTAGCTGTTAAATTATTTGCTCACGTGCAGTATAGAGTAGATGCTTGGCTTAATCCGTATGACCCAGTTATTTACAATAGATTCCCAGGTGGTTCTGCTCAGATTGTTACAGGATTATTTGGATTGGCAGCTGGTGGTGTTACAGGAACAGGATTAGGGCAAGGTCACCCATCTTTGACACCTCTTGCTAATTCTGATTTTATTTACGCTTCAGTGGGTGAAGAATTAGGATTGACTGGGTTGTTCATAGTATTAATGCTTTACTTGATTATTATTTCTTCGGGTATGATAACGGCAATGAAAATCAAGGATGGTTTTGGAAAACTCCTTGCATCTGGTTTAGTTTTTACAATGGCTTTCCAAGTTTTTACTGTTGTTGGAGGTATTACTCTTGTAATTCCTTTAACTGGTTTAACAATGCCATATATGGCTGCTGGAGGATCATCATTAGTGGCAAATTATTTGCTTGCTGCTATTTTGATTGTTATCTCTAATGCTGCAAATAAGCCTGAAACTGCTGTTATGTCTGATACTTTCCAATACGAAGCTTTAGCTGCATTAAGAGAACGAGAACTTAGGGAGAGAGAAAATAAAGCCTCTGATCTTAAAGAAGATGGAGGTGAAAGTTATGAATAAATGTTTAAAAGAGCTTTTTACTGCAGTAATAATATTATTCGTAATACTTTGTGTTTCTAGTACTTATATAACTTCTATAAAAGCAAACGAGTTAAATTCAGATCCTAGAAATAGACGAGCACTATACCATGAATTTGGGTCTCCTAGAGGAGCAATACTTGCGTCTGATGGAACAGTATTAGCAAAATCTGATCCATCTAAAGATGCTTTTGTTTATCAGCGCTCATATTTCAATGGTGAAGTTTATGCTCCGATTACAGGATATTATTCAATAAGTCAAAGAGCTGATAGAGGAATAGAAGCGTCAAGGAATGAGCTTTTAAGTGGACAGTCAGATGCTTTATTCCTTCAAAAGTTTAAGTCATTGTTTACTGGAGCAGAAAATAGGGGTGCTTCAATAGAAACATCTATTAACACTAAGCTTCAGACTCTTGCATATAATCTACTAAAAAATAAAGAAGGTGCTTTAGTTGCTATAGAGCCAAAAACTGGACGAATACTAGCAATGGTTAGCACTCCAAGTTACAATCCTTCCCTTCTTGCTTCTCACAATATTTCTTCTGTAAATAGGTCTTACAAGGATCTTATATCTAATATTTATAATCCGATGCTTAATCGTTCCATTTCTGAACTATATGCACCAGGATCTACTTTAAAAACACTTATTGCTGCTGCAGCGTTAGAATCTGGAAAATATGATTTAAATACTCAGATTCCAGCTGGATCAAGCTACACTCTTCCTGGAACTCGAACACATTTAACAAATGTTGTTGTTCCCGCAAATGGAGTTAACGGACAAATATCATTTGAAGATGCTTTGGCTTATTCTTCAAATACTGCTTTTGCGCAGTTAGGAATATCGTTAGGGTCTGACGCAATAATAAAGCAAGCTAAGAAATTTGGATTCTTTAGCTCATTTACTTTAGATGGATCAGATTCAACTGGTTTCCCTATGAGAGTAGTAACATCATTACTTTCTACTAAACCATCTCAAGATAAATTAGCTCTAGAATCTATAGGTCAAGGAGATGCAAAGATTACTACGCTTCAAAATGCTATGATTGCGTCGGCTATAGCTAATAATGGAACTCTTATGAAACCAACTTTGGTTGATTGCGTAAGATCTAGTGATTTGTCTGTTATATCGCAAACAAGTCCTACTGTTATGAGCCAAGCTATTAGTGCACAGACAGCTGCAAAACTTAATAGTATGATGCAAAGTGTAGTAGTTAAAGAAAATTCAAATCTTTCTCTACCAAATATCCATGTTGCAGCAAAAACTGGAACAGCGCAGATTGGTGTAAAAAATCAGTCTGCAAATGGGTGGGTAATTGGATTTGCCCCAGCAGAAGACCCTAAAATAGCTATAGCAGTAGTAGTTCATAATGCGAACACATATGGAACTTATACTGCAGGACCTATTATGAAGCAGGTGATGAAGGAGGCTCTTAAGCAATGAAACTTGTTGAAGGACAGTTAGTTCATCATCGATATAGGTTAGATAGACGTCTTGCACAAGGCGGTATGGGCGAGGTATGGAAAGGTTTTGACATACAGCTCGGCAGGATTGTAGCAATTAAAGCTCTTAGAACAGACACTAACAATGTTGAAGCTAAGTTGCGTAGACTTCGCGCAGAAGCACATAATTCAGCCAATTTAGCGCATCCTAATATTGCGGCATTATTTGATTATTATGAGCATGATGGTATTGGCTTCCTGATTATGGAGTATGTGCCTAGTAAATCTTTAGCAGATTTGTATCATAAAGAAAAAACTGTGGAACCAACTCGTTTGCTTCCTATTCTTATTCAAACAGCTAGAGGTCTTTTTGTAGCTCATTCTCATGGTGTTATACACAGAGACGTTAAACCAGCAAACATTATGGTTTCTGATACTGGAAGTGTAAAAATAACAGATTTTGGTGTTTCTTATTCTAGTGATCAAGAACAAATAACTCAGGATGGAATGGTAGTAGGAACGGCTCAATATATTTCTCCAGAACAAGCTCAAGGAGAACAAGCTACTGCTCAATCTGACATATATTCTCTCGGAGTTGTTGCTTACGAAGGACTTTGTGGACACAGACCATTTACTGGAGCTACGCCTGTAGATATTGCAGCAGCTCATGTTAACGATCCTGTTCCACCTCTTCCAGATAGTGTTGATATCCAATTAAGACAGTTTGTAATGTCAATGCTTTCTAAAAATCCAAAAGACAGACCTAAAGATGCTCTAGTAGTGTCAAAAGTTCTTTCGAAAATAGAAAGAAGACTTTTAGATCAACAAACAGCATTTAATAATAAAAACTCAGTACCTTCTTCCGCTGTTCAGCGTCCTGCTCGTAGCGTGAGAAGTGTTCCAAAAACTCAAGTGAATATTATTAACATTTTAAACAATAACAACCGCAAGGAGCAGCAATGAGTAACACAATGCCTACCTCATTAGCGAATGGACGGTATCAATTAGGTGAATTAATTGGTCGTGGCGGAATGGCCGAGGTGAGAATCGCAGAAGATAAACGTCTTGGTCGTACTGTTGCGGTTAAAATTATGCGTTCTGATCTGGCAAATGATGAGATTTTCTTATCTAGATTCCGCAGAGAAGCACATTCAATTGCTCAGATGAACAATCCTAACATAGTTAATATTTATGATTCTGGAGAAGAATCTGTAGAAGATGACAATGGTGTAGAAGAGCATCTGCCATATCTTGTTATGGAATATGTTAAGGGTAAAACTTTACGCGATATTCTTAAAATGAATGGTGCTTTGAGTCAAAGAGACTCTGAGCAGGTTATGCTCGGAGTTCTTAATGCTCTTGAGTATTCGCACAGAATGGGTGTAATTCATAGGGATATTAAGCCTGGAAATATTATGATTTCCGAGCAGGGCATTGTTAAAGTTATGGATTTTGGAATCGCTAGGGCATTGGACGATTCTGCAACAACAATGACACAATCACAGGGCGTGGTTGGAACTGCTCAATACTTGTCTCCTGAACAGGCTCGTGGAGAACAAGTAGATATGAGATCTGACTTATATTCTGCTGGCTGTGTTTTATATGAGATGCTAACTGGTAGACCTCCTTTTACAGGTGATTCAGCTGTTGCAATTGCGTATCAGCATGTGTCTGAGGTTGCAACGCCATTAAGTACGCTTGTTCCTGGTCTTCCTGTTATGTGGGATAAGATTTGTGCCAAAGCAATGGCGAAGGACCGCCAGAATAGGTATGCAACTGCCGCAGAATTTAAAAATGACATATTGGCTTTTATGAATGGTGGTGTTCCTGTTGCTGCAGCATTTAATCCTCTGACGGATTTGGCTAATATGCGTGCTAGAAAGCAGGCTGAGCAGAATGCTGCAACACAAGCAATGAACAATGCTGATACCGCATCAACTCAAAGCTTTGGTGCTATTACAGGTCAATTTGAGCCTTATACTCAAAATACTGGTTATAACACTAGAGCAGCGCAGCTTGCAGCTAATAGAGCAAAAAGAAGTAAGAGAATTGTTATTACTTCCGTTATATCTGCTGTAGTTTGTGCAATTGTTGTTGCTGGAATTTTATTGGTTTTGAATCGCAGTAAACTTGCTGGAGAAGTTGTAGTTCCTACATTTACAGAAACAACAACGCAGGATGCTGCTCGCGAAAAGTTGCGAGCTCTTGGTCTTATCCCAGATATTTTGGAAGATGATAAATCTTCTCAACCAGAAGGAACTTTTACAAAACAGCTTCCTAAAGGTGGAGCTAAAGTTTCTTCAGGATCTAGAGTAAGCGTATGGTTCTCTGTAGGTCCACAGTCCACTAAGATTCCAGATGTTACTGGTAAATCGCAAGATGTAGCACGTAAAGCTCTTGAACGTGCTGGATTTAAGATATCTAATGTTCGTGTAGAAGATAGCACGGAAGTTAAGAAGAATCATGTTACTCGTACAGATCCTTCTGCAGATTCGTTTGCAGACAAGGGGTCTATGGTTACCTTATACATTTCTTCTGGTCTTACAAAGATCCCTGATGGTTTAGTTGGACAATCTAAGGATGTTGTAACAAGCGAATTGCAAAATCTTGGTTTTACTGTAAATGTTGTTGAGGAAGAATCTGATACTGCATCTGAAGGAACTGTGACCAAGATGAACCCATCTTCTGGTGCTGCAGTAAAGCCTCATAGCTCTGTAACAGTATATGTTTCTAAAGGAAAGCCTAAAGTTGAAGTTCCTCGTTTGGCTGTTGGCACTGTAACTTTCAAGCAGGCTAAACAAGTATTGGAAGCAAAAGGCTTTAAGGTTGTTGCATCTGATGCATCAGCTAAAGATGATGACATAGTTACTGGAATGTCTGAAAAAGAAGGAGCAAAGATTGACAAAGGTTCAACAATCACTTTGACTGTGAAATCTGCTACTCCTTCATCGGACCTTACAAAGCCAGGTACGGGATTAGATTTGAATAAACCTTCTACTGAAGCCCCATCTACATCTACTACAACAACAGATACAGGTTTGTAAAAAGCAAAGCATAAAGCCAGTAAGTTTAATAAGCTTACTGGCTTTTTATATTAATTAAATGCATATGTTAATTAAGTGCATGCTTAATGTCCACGTGTTTTAGTTAGTTCTTGTACATAAACCAAAAGTAGATTATCTAATCTTATACGAAAAAATCAGGGTTAAGAAATCATCCTAACCCTGATTTTTATTATTTATTAATCTTATCTACTTACTTATTATCTACTTACCCTTTAGTAAGGCGTTGCTGTGTATGCAGACATTTCTCTTAAGAATGGTATATTTGCCGAAACAAACGGGTATACCCATTGCATAAGTATCATAATGCATATTAGGTAGATAATTAAGGAGAGAATTAATCTCACTGGAAGAATTCCAGGCTGTAGCCTCATGAGTCCGCCAAAGATGCTGAATTCAGGCTTTGGCTTTAGACCTGCTTTAATCTCGCGTCTTAATGGCCACTGCCATGCAATAGCTCCAGCAGCAAAGATAATCAAATAAACTATCAGCGCGACAATCATAAGCGGAACAAGCGAATCGAGATGAGAGATCAAAGATTGTTGCTCGTTATTAACAAACTTAACTTTTCCGTTTTCATCTAAAGTAGAAAGCTCTTTTGGAATACCGTCAGAAACTTTAGCCCAATAGTCAAGCTCTCCAAAGCTAACAAAGCGGAACTTAGGTGTAGAGAACTTAGGTTCGCATGTAATAATGGTGATCATGCGTTTCTTTGGCTCTTTACTATGGTTTATTGGATCTGGGTCAAGAACCTCAACCTGTTCTGGTCTAACAATCTTGTGAGTAATGTATTTGTAAACGAACCAATAATCTTTAGTTCGAAGAATAATAGAATCTCCCTTTTGGAACCTATCAACATCCGCAAGAGGCTGACCATAACCATTGCGGTGACCAATAATTGTAATGTTTCCGATTTCTCCAGGCAACTCAGTTTTAGGATAATGACCTAATCCTCGACGATTAAGTATCTCCATATCTACACCTTCAATAACATTACGCTCCCATTGATCACCGAAGCGTGGAATATAGATTCGTGCTAGAAGATCTCCATGTTTAACGCCCTGTAATTTAGGAGGATTGTCTACTTGAGGAAGAGCAATTTTTGTTTTAGGACCAGCAGCAGGGTTTGTCCAAGAAACAGATTGACGTGTTTCAACTTGTATATGTTCAGCTTGTGCACCCGTCCACCACATCTGCCAGACAATATACAGTGCACAAATAACAGCGAAAGAAATAAGAAGTTCTCCTACAACACCAACTGCTTGCCAGATAATACTGGTTTTGCCGTGTTTAGTTTCGCTACGTTCGTGCATATTGTTAGAACGCTTCATGTTACTCCTTTATTGCCTGTTGGAATGGTGTTGTGGCGAAATATTACTACTAATAAAATCGGCATCTTTTGGAACCGAAGCATATCGTAGCGGCTGTAAAAGTGCAGAAGATTCTGCGAATTTTAGATTACTCTTTTTTTCCACTTTCCATCCCAACCCAAAACCGCTGACATAGTCTTTATATGTTCGAATTGCTGGAGAGTCATCCAGCGCATCTACCATGTCTTCGATTGAGCCAATAGCAGATATTCTATACGGTGGCGAGTACTGATGACCTTGTAGCATAAGCACATTTCCGATACAAACAACAGCAGAATTGAATAGTATGCGTTGGTCTTGGATTGTTATTGCCTCTGCTCCGCCTCTCCAAAGGGCATTTACCACCGCTTCTATGTCTTGTTGGTGTATTACGTAGTCATTTATGTTTGCGGAGCTTCCAGACCCGTTTACGGCTGTTTTCCACAGTGGTGAATCGTTTAGTGTAACACTAATTCCAGGTCCCTGTATTGCTGGGAGTATTGTGCTAGCACCAGTATCGTCGGAAGAATCTGCATCATTTGTATTATTCGTTAAAGTTTTGTTTAGAAGATTTACCTGTGAATCTAGCTCTTTAACATCTTCTCTTAAACTTTTTGCTCTTTGAGAATTTCTTTCTACCATCTGACCGGTGTCTGATGTAACAAACGCTGTACGATTAATACGCAAGTTAGTAATAAATAAATATCCTGTAAAAGAGATAGCTAATGCCACAGCAATGCTTCCTAACAGCGATTTTTTAGCGCTGTGTTTACCTGTTTGTCTAGCCATAGCATCCAGTCTTCTTATTGCGTTCGAGTGTAACTATTATTATAGCGTGTAGCCGATTGATTGGAGAGTTACTGTTATGGCTGACGAAGAATTAAACACATTGAATGCTGCTTCATCTGCCGATGCTGGCGAAGCAAAAGAATCTTCTAAAGAAGATTTGTATGGCGTGCCTATGGAGCAGGTTGAAGCTGTGCTGAATGCGACTGCGGACAAAGATTCTTTGTCTCCGCAGATACAGCGAATGATGAAGCGTCAAGAAGAAAATACTCGTAGAGTTGAAGAGTCAATTAAAGGAACAAAGGCTAATGCTGGTTGGTTTGTTCCGCTTTTCTGCACGCTTATGATTGTTGGTTTGTTCTGGGCGGTTGTTTACTACCTGAATCCTTCTCTACCAATTCCTGGAATTGGAGCATTTAATCTTTTGATTGCAGCATGCTTGGTTATGGCTGGATTCTTAATGACAATGTGCTGGAGATAAAAAGTTAATAGAACTTTTTAAATCTTGATTAATGGCTGCGTGCATGAGTGCGCAGCCATTAATTTATTTATTGTATATTATCTGTTTATCTGTTACTTGACTTGCTCTAATAATTACGTGCTGGTTTTTACTATCCGTAGTAGCCAGAATTCTAGTTGTACCACCATCTTTTAATTTAAGTTTTTTCTTCAAATCATTAACACTAATTGGAAAATTGTACGTGGCTATATTCGCGTACTCTAAGTCTGAAATAATTTGCTTGATTTCTTTTTTATTCATGCTGCAGACTCCTTCTATTTTCCAAATTTTTCCAGGAAAATCAGAGTTACAATTTTCTGAAATAAAAATGTGGCTGTTGCTTGCGATTTGATAAACACCATATTTTTGTATTAAGAGATTGAAACATCCTGCTTTCATAATAGATGCGTTTGGCTCATAAACATATTTAGCTAAATTTCTCCAATTTTCCATAACATTTGTGACATTATTTGAAATCTCGTAAGATTCTTCAACCTTGTGTAAAGACGAATCATATTTTGCGCAAAAAACAGTAATATTTTCATTGTTAACGCAATGAATCTCAATAATGTTATGTAAATTTGCGTCCAATACTAAAAGTAATTCTTTGCATTCATTGTTGTGAGAAATTATGTGTACCTGACTAACGTTTCCGTTAAAATCACATATAGCTTTTCTCCAATCAAGCATTGGGGATAGTTTTATAATCACAAATTTTGAAGCATCTAGCATCTGTGACTTTAGGTTTATAACATTCGGAGTGCAATCTTCTATAGCGTATGTTCTGGATCCTTTTTGGTCGCGTCTTGCGGGATCAATGTAAATAATGGTAGCTGAATTTACGTTATTTAATACTTCAGAGCTTGTGCAATTTACGCAATGAACATTTTTTAATCCCATTACAATCATATTGTGCTGGCTAATAGCAGATAATTCTTCTTGTTTTTCTGCGCAAATAGATTCACTGAATTCTTTGCTCATTATTGCGCAATCTACGCCAAATCCGCCAGTTAAATCAATTAGTGTAGTGTTAGACTTGTTTAAGTTATTATCTTTTATAAGATTATGAACTATCTGCGCCTTATATTGTGCGGTTGCTTGCGATGAACATTGTTCCATCGAAATGTGAGCTGGATATATTACTTGTTTATTCATATACCAATTAGGCAGTTTTGTTTTTGCAATCTGTTTTCCGCTTATTTGATTAACGGCAAATAAAACATTGATTTTGGGATTATTAGATGCTTTTAAAGCAGCATCTTTAGGGTTAGCAGCTTGATTTTCCTTAATAAAATCAAGTGTTTCTTGGCTTTGTGGATCTAGATGTTTTGGATGATTGAATTTAGATTGCATAATTTTATTTCTTATTAAGATTGGAGAAAATCACAATTTATAAAAAATGTGGATAACTTTTATGCACTTGTTAACAGGTTTTAAAAGACTGAGTTATCAACGTTTGTGTACAACATTGTGGATAACATGAGCAGATATTCCCATGTTATACCCAAGTTATCCACTTTTGTGTCCACAATTGTGGAGAACTACATACGTGTAATTTAAAGTTGATTAGCATATGCATAACATGCAAATAGATAGGAGCACAATAAGAATCAGTAAAGAATATATAGCAAAACGCTCATTAAAAGATGCTTTTTTAAGAATCGGATTATTAACTCCAAGCAAAGTAGCCAAAATTGTTCCAGTGATAAGACCACCAACATGAGCCTGCCAAGCAATATTTGGAATAATAATAGGCATAGCTAGAGTTAAAGCAATCCATATCAAAGTTCCTCGAGTATTTTCACCGAGTCTCCATTGAGCTACAAGAAGTGCCCCTATAAGCCCCATAATTGCACCTGATGCACCATAAGCCGACAAGAACCAGTTTCCCGTCATTCTGCAGTAAAGTAGGGTTGCAACGCATCCTCCTAGTCCTGAAATGGCATATAGGAAGAAGAACTTCCACCTGCCAAAGAATTTCTCTAATTCTATTCCGAGAGAATATAAGCAGAGCATGTTGAAAAATATGTGGCTAAATCCAGGAGAATGAACAAACATAGATGTAAACCAAGTCCAAATAGATTTTTTAATCAAAAATGGAGAAAATGCTGTATTCTCAATAAGTACTTGATACAAGTTTGGCGAAAAAGTATGAAGAATAATTTCAACAAGCCAAACAAACACACAAATATAAATGAGTGAATATGTAGCGCTTTTGCAATTAATCTTAAAACGCCTAATAATATTTTTTACATCAAAATTGTTCATAAAATAACATTATCTAATCGCATACACAAAGTTTAAATATTTGTAACCAATCTATATGATAAAAAAGATGCGAGTATTGAAAAAAATCACTATGATAGTGAGTACGCGAGTGAAACTCGATATAAATTGTTGACTTGGACGAGCAGGTCAGCTTGACGAAAGGAGCCATCATGGAGAACAGGTCCTCTGGCGGTTGGAAGTTCTTTGCACTGCTCTTTGGAGCACTGCTCGCAGGTATTGCAGCATTGTATGTATACAAGCAGCATAATCCTGATTATGATCCATGGGAGCAGCCATGGGAGAACAGCTCTTCACCAATCGATTTAGGTGCTGAAAAAACAGATAAGGAAGAATCTGAAGTAGCTAAGCCAGTTGAGGCTTAGATAGAATTAAAATTCTTATACTCAGATTTTTAGCTATATAAGGTGTGAAGTTCTGCACTTATAGTGCATAGTTTCACACCTTATTTTTTTTTTTATTTTGATATTTATTTTTAATTATTTTTATAAATAAAAAAGGCTGTGACCAACAAACGCTAGTCACAGCCTTTTTTATTAAAGCAATTTTTAAAATGCTTTTACATAATTATTCAGCAGTTGGAAGAGCGCCAGTGTGCCAAATGCGATCGAGGTAATCTTCGATAGAGCGATCAGAAGAGAAGTAACCAGAGTTGGCTACGTTCAAAACTGCTATGCGAGCCCACTTCATAGGATCGCGGTAAGTTTCCTCAATTTGAGCTTGAATATCCATGTAAGAGCTAAAGTCAGCCATTGCCATGAAGTAATCGTGAGTAAGCCAATCATTAACGAGTGGCTCATACGCGCTCTTGTCACCATTGGAGAATGTGCCGTCAGCAACCATGTCTACAGCAGTCTTCAATCGAGGATCAGACTCGTAGTACTTGCGGGAGTCGCCGTGATCGTAGCCTTCAGCATAGAGCTTCTCAACCTCGTCAACAGTCATACCAAAGAGGAAGAAGTTCTCAGCGCCAACGCGTTCACGAATCTCAACGTTTGCACCGTCGAGAGTACCAACAGTCAAAGCACCGTTCAAAGCGAACTTCATGTTACCAGTACCGGAAGCTTCCTTACCGGCCTGAGAAATCTGCTCATCCAAATCGGTTGCAGGAATCAAGTTCATAGCAAGTTCAATGTTGTAGTTCTCTGGGAAGAACACTGCGAGCTTGCCCTTGCATGCTGGATCGTTGTTCACAACGCGAGCAACATTGTTAATGAGCTGAATCGTAAGCTTTGCCATAGCATAGCCTGGAGCGGACTTAGCGCCGAAGAACACGGTGCGTGGAAGCATCTTGTCTACGTCGATTGTGCCATTCTTGATTCCAGCGTATGTGGAGATAACCTGGAGGATCTTCATGGACTGGCGCTTGTACTCGTGCAAACGCTTAACAATGGTGTTAAACATAGTATCTGGGTTGATTTCAAAGCCATACTTGTGCTTTGCAAAATCAACAAAGGCAAGCTTGTTCTGCTTCTTAACTTCAGCAAACTTCTTAACGAATGCTGGATCGTCAGCCAATGGCTTCAAACCTTCAAGAAGCTCCAAATCACCCTGCCATGCGTCGGTGCCCAAGCCCTCAGTAATAAGGGCAGACATGCGTGGGTTGCTCAAGCGCACGAAGCGACGAGGAGTTACGCCGTTAGTAACGTTCTTGAACTTATCTGGGTAAACGCTGGAGAAGTCCTTCAAAGTGACATCCTTCAACAACTCAGAGTGAAGCTCAGCAACACCGTTAACATAAGAACCACCGTAGGTAGCCAAGTAAGCCATGCGAACTACAGCACCTTCGCCATTTTCGTCAGCGTCGGTAGCGATACGCATGCGCTCAACCTGATCCTCAGCAACGCCTTTACCGCGAAGCTCATTGCGGAACTGCTCGCTAATGCCTTGAATAATCTCAAGGTGGCGTGGCAAAAGTTCGCCAATAAGCTTTGCTGGCCAAACTTCCAAAGCTTCTGGAAGAAGCGTGTGGCAAGTGTAGTTGAAGGTCTTGGTGGTAATGCCCCAAGCGGTGTTCCAATCGTAGCCGTACTCGTCCATAAGAACGCGCATAAGCTCTGGAATACCGATAACTGGGTGAGTATCGTTCAACTGGAAGTTGATCTTGCTTGGGAAGGTGGTGAGATCCGGCTTATCCTGACCTGGATAGAATACGCGGATAGCATCATGAATAGAAGCAGCTACGAAGAAGTACTGCTGCTCAAGACGCAAAGCCTTGCCTTCTGGAGTGGAATCTTCTGGGTAAAGAATCTTAGAAATGTTTTCTGCTGCAACCTGTGGCTTAACAGCATCCAAGTACTCAGACTTGTTGAAGGTGAGCAAATCAAATTCGTCGTAAGACTTTGCAGTCCACAAGCGAAGAGTGTTTACGCGACCAGAGTTGTATCCTGGAACCATGTAATCAACTGGAACTGCGCGAACAGACCAAGCTGGTTTCCAAACGCGCTTACCGTTTTCTTCAACAACTTCGCCGCCGAAGTTAACGCGCTGATCTCGACCGTAATCGATGTGACCCCATGGCTCTTCGTTGCTAAGCCAGTAATCAGGGGTTTCTACCTGCTTACCATCTTCGTCGAAGCGCTGCTTAAAAATTCCGTAACGATACTGGATGCCGTAGCCAAATGCTGGCACGCCGATAGAGGCGAGCGAATCGATGAAGCAGGCTGCGAGACGACCCAAACCGCCGTTACCTAAACCTGGCTCATACTCAGCATCGATAACAGCTTTTGGATCAAAACCAAGCTTAGTTACAGCCTTGTTGAACTGGTCAGTAAGACCAGCGTTAAGCAAAGCGTTCTCAAGCTGCTTGCCCATCAAGAACTCTGCGCTCAAATAGCCCACAGCCTTGGTGTTGCCGTTAATCATGTCATGCTGGGTCTGCATCCAAGAGTCCATCAAGTGGCGACGGACCGCGGTAGCAGCGGCAACATACACATCAGCCGTAGTGGCCTGTTCTGGCGTGACACCTTGAGTGTACTTCAGATGTTCTTGAAGTTCTTTGGCAAATGTCGCCGCAGTTGTCTTGGCTTTCGGCGCGACGTGTTTAGTCATATTTGACTCCTTGTGCCGTGAATAATATATTTACCTAAAATGTGCGAATAGCAACCCCTGATTATGTTGGTTGTAGCCGCGCCAAATTGCACTTAACAAGACGGTACGCGGCAATGCACACGTTTTCATTGTTGATGATATCACAACCCCAAACACTTATTAAGAATTATTCACAATATGACTTTTATTAAACTTTTATCTAGCTTTGATTTAGCTTTAATAAAACGCTACTAAAAATACAGATAATAGTCATGTAATTCATGAGATAATTCAAATATGACGGTTATAAGAGAAAAAGATATAAATCGCGCTAAAGAATCATTTAAATTATGGGAAAATAAGGCGAAGGTGTATGTGAAATCTCTGCAAGATAAGGAAAATTTCACATGTATTAACAGCAAAACTCTTGAAGTTAGTAGAGATGATGAAGCAATGGCTGTTAGGTATTCTCTTTATGTTTTGGAATCAATAGCGCCTGGATTTGCTGTAGAGGTAAGAGTAGCGCCCTGGGGAGCTATAAAAATCCTAGAAGGTCCACAATCAGATCCACACAATCTAACGCCGCCTGATGTTATAGAACTAGACCCAGATGTTTGGTTGCGGCTTTCCTGTGGAATAACAAAATGGAATTACGAGCAGCAAATTGGCAACATAAGTGCAATTGGAGAGCGAGATAACCTAAGCAATCTGCTGCCCGAACTCACAAAATCTCTTGCATGAGAATAATTTAATTCAACAATTTAATTCAACAATTACTTGTTTATTATTTTTAAATTACTTCTTATGCATAAAATTCGGCATAGGCATAGGAATATGGTGGTGGACCGTGCCAGAATTGCCGGACGATTTATCTTTATTGGCTGCAGACGCAGCTGCTTCAGCAGCCCACTTAGCGTAATCGTCTAAATCGTCATCGTTACAAGGAACAGAATCGCACGAGTCTTGCTCTTCATTAGCGTCTTTAGAATCGCTATCATCAGCAAAATCAGACGAATCTTCTTCCTTATCAAGATAATCTTTAGATTCATCATAATTATCAGATTCAAACGGATCGAAGGATCCCTGACCAGGCTCGTGAGTATTAAGCTCCTTAGCAAGCTCGTCATAATCCGTATCGGTCGTCAGGTATTTGAGCTTACGGGCAATTTTCTGTTGCTTTGCCTTCTGTCGTCCGCGGCCCATCTGACCCCCTCTAATTTACCGAAACAATCAATTCATCACACAAGAGCGTACCACTGTGCCGCAACCGAGTATATTGTCTGAGTGGACTTTTACGATAAAAGCCATATTTTTAAGCTTAAAAATCGCAAGAAAAATCGCGTGCGTAAGGAGTTAGAAATGTCAGAAGAAGCACAAGTTACGGCTGCTGGAAATGAAATAAGTGCAAGCTTTGTAGCAGCTCAAAAACGTTCAGACGCAACGCTTGAGAAGCTAAAAGCAAATCCTAGCTCCTTTACTATGCTCACAGGAGATAGACCAACAGGAAGACTTCATTTAGGACACTACTTCGGTTCGATACGTGAGCGTGTCGCAATGCAAAATCTTGGCGTAAACACAAACGTGATTATTGCAGACTATCAGGTGATTACAGATAGAGACACTGTTGAACACGTAGAAGATAATGTACTAAATCTTGTTCTTGATTATATGGCTGCTGGAATTGATCCTAAGAAAACAATGATTTTTACACACTCCGCTGTTCCTGCAGAAAATCAGCTTATGCTGCCATTTTTGTCTTTAGTTACAGAAGCCGAATTGCATAGAAATCCTACTGTTAAAGCCGAAATGGAGGCTTCTGGTCATGCTTTAACAGGACTTTTGCTTACATACCCAGTGCATCAAGCTTGCGATATTTTGTTCTGCAAAGCAAATGTTGTGCCAATTGGAAAAGATAATTTGCCACACATTGAAATTACGCGCACGATTGCTCGTAGGTTTAATGAGAGATACGCAAAGAAGAATCCTGTTTTCCCAGAGCCAGCTGCGATTCTTTCGGATACGCCAGAAATCCCAGGATTAGACGGACGCAAAATGAGTAAGTCTTACGGAAACTCGATTATGCTAGGCGCAACTGCAGAAGAAACAGCGAAGCTGATTAAGAAAAGCCCAACTGATTCTGAGCGCACAATTACATTCGACCCAGTGGCTCGCCCACAGGTTTCTGCGCTTTTGACTACTGCTGGTTTGGTTACAGGCAGAGATCCAAAAGATATTGCGCAAGAAATTGGTGACGCAGGCGCAGGAGCACTAAAAGCGTATGTTATTGAATCTGTAAACAACTTCCTTGCTCCACACCGCGAGCGTCGTGCGGAATTGGCAAAAGATATGGACGCTGTGAGAGATATTTTGCACGATGGAAATGCAAGAGCTGCTGCGATTGCGCAAGAAACACTTGATCAAGTGCGAGAAGCAATGAACATGAAGTACTGATTAGCAATATTGATTAGCAATAATTAAATCTGATTAATTCTTGCTTGATTGCATACAAATAAAACGCCCAGTAGTCGCTGGGCGTTTTTGTTTAGGTTTATACTATTTTGTTTATTTTCGATATTACTAAATGTCGTATCGCCAGCTTTTATCTGTTATAACTCGCGCAACAGCAAGTCCTAATGGCAAGCAAATAATCACCATAAACGCGCGGAAAGTCCAATCTAAAGCAGGAAGAGTATTAAACTGTCCAAGATAAAACATTGCGCGATACATATAAAGTCCAGGAACCATAATCACAATAGATGGAACAGTAAGACCAATACGCGGATAGCCCAAATATTGAGGCGCCCAACCCCTATGAACTACAGATCGCCAAGCAGAAGCCAAAAGACCAGCAAGCAAAGCGCCAGTAAATGCTGCGATTTCTGCAGCAATACCAAAATCAGCCATAGTTAAGCGCAAAGTATCGGTAATCGCGCCGATTATTCCAGCAACGAAACACATTCTTTGAGGAGAATTAAACAGAACGGAGAATCCCCACACGCCTGCAAACGCTGTAATCATTCTAAGAACAGCATTAAGCCAAGGATTTAAGCCCAGTGGAGTAAAGCCTTGGGGATTAAGTTGAACAAGGCTTGCAACCATCCAGCCAGCAAGAGTACCCATTAGAATAATAGCCATTGTGTAGCAAAGTCGCTGAATGCCAGAAGGAAAATCAATCTTAGCAATATCCAAGCCGCCTGTAATAAGAGGAAAACCTGGAATTACAAACAAAACAGAACCGATATAAGCTGTATTGTGGTGTAAGGCAGCAGGATCAAAACATCCAACAAGTCGAAGAGAAGCAATGCAACTCAAAGCGCCAACAGCAACAGCAATAAACGTTACAACAAATTGGTTTAGATGATGCATAAACATGCGTCTTCTAACATAATGACCAATGCCAGCTCCAATAAAAGCACCAAGCATATCGTAAGCGCCGCCGCCGAGCAAAAATGCGAAGGATGCGCATGCTACTGCAGACGCAAGACCCGCAAACCAAGGCTTATAAAGAGGCTTACGATTTTTAATTAAATCGAGACGGTCGTGAACTTGACGAACAGTAAGCGGCGCGGAAGAATCGCAAGCGGGATTTTGATTAGATAAAGCGGCGGAATTGTTTTTAAGATCTAAATTCAAATTATTTTGGCTATTTTGAACATTTTTGACATTTTGAACGTGAGAAAAATGCTCAGCATACGTTCTTTCTGGTTGAAGCGCAAAAATTCCACGAGGTTTTTCTTTGCGAATCGCCTCTTGAATTGCCATTTTTTCTTCGACTTTTGCAGCGTGCTCCTCCGACTGCTTAGCTGTTTGAACAATCGCATTCTCATTGCTGCTAGCTTGAAGAGTGTCCACCAACTCCTTAGAAACAGCTGCCTTTGAATGGTATAAGGAATCGTTTCCAAGTTTAACATTAAACCAATCTGCAAAATGTTCGAGAAGCCAAATTCTCTCCGTATTTACGCCAGTAGTAGGCAGATCAACAACTTCGGTAATGCGCTCATGCTTATCTGTGCAAGTAGCCTCAATATCGGTTAAATTAACGTCTGCACGAACATTTACACCCATAGGTTCGCCAATGCGGTGCATAAGCTCGCGAACGCGGTAGCTTCCAGTTCCTGCGCCTAAACCTAAAGCGCCAACTCGAATAATAATGCTGGATTTTGCTGCAATCCCAGCTTCCGTAACTGGTTTATCCCAATCGCGCTCAACATCTTCCATATCTAGCGGAATCGCGTGCGTTTGAAAGCGCCCAGAAGGCTTTCCTACTATATGACCAGTCGAAAGTATTTGTGGAGTATTGCCTATATTACTGTTTGAATTACTATCAGCGTTATTCTCTTCTATGCTCACAATTTTTAGTATACGCAGCGCGTAGCCTATAAGAAATTTATAGAAAAAATCAGTCCTAAGGTCGGTTCACAATTATTTTGGAATCTCGCTGGGAACAAAGGCTGTGGGCTTGCAACTTTTGACCTAAATAACCGCGGAGGAGCCGCGGAAGTCAAATGACCAAGCAACCTTATGACTAGCACAAGGAGGTCTGATGACAACTCAAAATCAACAGGTTACTCCAGCAGACGCAACAATAGTTACGTCTGGACTAGGAAGAAAAGGACCTGAAGAGCGCGAACTGCCAGCATCGCTTAAGCAAGACATGGATTTATGCTTACATATTCTGCGCGATGTATTAGGCGAATTTGATGAAAAACTATTAACCGTATTCGACGAAGTGCGATTAAACGCAGTAAACGCAAGCACAGCACACTTCGCACAAATGGTTGATGCACAAGGAACAGAAGACGACGGGCTAAACAAAGCTGTAGAAAAAATCAACGGCATGGATTTGCCAGATATGCAGCTTCTTGCGCGTGCGTTTGCTACATACTTCCACTTAGCAAACCTTTGTGAAGAAAACTACAGGGTCTCCGTGCTGCACCAACGCGAATGCGAAGTAGAAGAATCTAATCCCGTAGACCCAGTTAACGAGCTAACATGCGCATACCACAAGTTGCTCACGGAAATGAGCCCTGCGCAAGCTAAGGAACTGCTAAATAAGCTTGAATTCCATCCAGTTTTCACAGCGCATCCAACCGAAGCAAGACGAAAAGCTGTAGCTGGTAAAATCCGCAGAATATCAAAGCTTCTAAGCAAACACAATAGGCTAGGAGGATCAGACAAGCGCGAAAACTACAGGCGTCTATACAACGAGATAGACGCATTGCTCCGCACATCGCCTATTGCTCTTAAAAAACCAACACCAGTTGAAGAAGCAGACACAATACTAGATATATTCGACGCAACATTATTCAACACAATTCCGTTGGTTTATCGCAGATTTGACGATTGGCTTTTGGGCAAAAAAGCTGGATTAGTGCCACCGCGCTGCCCAGCATTCTTCCACCCAGGAAGCTGGATTGGATCCGATAGAGACGGAAATCCAAACGTTACAGCAAAGGTAAGTAGGCAGGTTGCGAGCAAGTTTAGCAACCACGTTTTGAAAGCGCTGGAAGAACGCACGCGCGAAGTTGGCAAATGCCTGACTATGGAAACACGCACAACGCCTCCAAGCGTTGAACTGCTGGAACTTTGGAACCGACAGAGGGAAATGAGCGAGCAGCTCACTGAAAACGCGTCCGACGTATCTAACAGCGAGCCGCATAGAGCCGTTATGCTTGTGATGGCAGATCGACTACACCACACGATTAGCCGCAATACAGACTTGATGTATCATTCTTGCGAAGAGTTCATTGAAGATTTGCGGATAGTGCAACGTTCGCTTGCTGAGGCTGGAGATGCTCGAGCAGCATATGGACCATTGCAGGATTTGATCTGGCAGGCGCAAACCTTTGGATTCCACATGGTGGAGATGGAGTTCCGTCAGCATTCGCTCGTGCATTCGCGCGCATTGGAAGATATTCGTGAGCATGGATTACACGGGGAGCGTGGCCCTCTGCAACCGATGACTCGCGAAGTTCTAGACACATTCCGCGCGCTTGGAGCAATTCAAAAGCGAAATGGAATGCGAGCGGCTCGCCGCTACATTATTTCGTTTGCAAAGTCTGCTCAGCATGTTCGCGATGTATTTGAGCTTAATCGCCTTGCGTTTGCGCATCCACAGGATGCTCCAACAATTGACGTAATACCACTTTTTGAGCAGCTAGAAGATTTGCAGAATTCGGTTAATGTTCTTGAGGAAATCATTAAGATTCCAGAAGTTCAGGCTAGACTGAAGGCTACTGGTCGCAAGATGGAAGTTATGCTCGGCTACTCCGATTCTTCCAAAGACGCAGGTCCTACTTCTGCAACACTTGCATTACATTCTGCTCAAGAACGTATTGCACAGTGGGCTAAAGATCATGACATTGATTTGACACTATTCCACGGCAGAGGAGGAGCTGTTGGACGAGGCGGTGGTCCTGCAAACCGTGCTGTTCTTGCTCAACCAGTTGGTTCAGTAAATTGCCGATTTAAGCTTACTGAACAAGGTGAGGTTATTTTTGCTCGCTACGGAAACCCAATTCTTGCCATTCGTCACTTGGAATCAGTAGCTGCAGCAACTTTGCTTCAATCTGCTCCAAGCGTTGAGAAAACCAACACGGAAATGACTCATAAGTATGCGGATATGGCTCAAAAGCTTGATGTTGCAGCGCATAATCGTTTTATTGATTTGCTTCAAACAGATGACTTTACGCCTTGGTTCTCAACCGTTACTCCGCTTAGTGAGATTGGTTTGCTCCCAATCGGATCTCGCCCTGCAAAGCGCGGTCTTGGTGCAAAGTCTTTGGACGATTTGCGCACAATCCCGTGGGTTTTCTCTTGGGCGCAAGCTCGAATCAACTTGGCAGCGTGGTACGGCTTGGGTACAGCTTGCGAAAAGTTTGGCGACTTGGAAACTCTGCGCAGAGCTTACGAAGAATGGCCGCTGTTTAGTACTTTTATTGACAACATTGAGATGTCTTTGGCTAAAACAGACGAGCGAATTGCTCGCATGTATCTAAGCCTTGGAGATCGCGAAGATTTAAGCGATAAAGTGCTTTCGGAAATGCAACTTACTCGCAAGTGGGTTTTGCAAATTGTTGGAGATAAATGGCCGTTGCAACATCGCCATGTGCTTGGCCAGGCGATTCGCGTGCGCTCGCCTTACGTGGACGCGCTTTCTGTAATTCAATCACTTGCTTTGCATAAGCTTCGCAATAAGGTGGATAAGGAAGAATTGAGCGAAAGCCAGCAAGCAGAGTTCATCTACCTGATTCTCTGCACTGTTTCCGGTGTTGCTGCAGGCTTGCAAAACACTGGATGATTTTAATAAATTACTGAATCAAGAAGGCTCTCGTATTTGCGAATTGCAATACGGGAGCTTTTTTGATAATAGGATTATATTCTTAAACAAAATTCTTATTTACTACGAAAGATACAATATATTCTAAGTCAAAAATTTTAAACTTTAAGCAACTGAAAATATTGCCAATGCCAGTGTAGGAGATAATAATGCAAGAAGAAGTCAGCGAAGATTTTGCTAATGAAGATTCAGTTTTAGCTACATCGGTATTAAGCGCAATGCTTGCAGGGAATCGCAAATTTGCAGACGGCAATTCAGCGCATGCAGGCGTAAATTCAGAATCGCGCATGAAACTTATTGACGGTCAGCATCCTGGAGCTGTTGTGCTTTCGTGCGCAGATTCGCGAGTTGCTCCAGAATTTATATTCGACGCCGGTTTGGGCGTTATTTTTTCTGTTCGCACAGCTGGAGAAGTGTTGGATGATGCCGTAATAGCTTCGCTAGAATACGCTGTAAGTGATTTGGGAGTAAAAGTGTTGGTTGTGCTTGGGCATGAGCATTGCGGCGCCGTAAAGGCTGTTTTGCCGAACGTGCAAAAGCTGGTTTCTGAATACGGCGAAGATAAAACAAGCGAAATAATTGAGTCGAGCGAGTTAATATTGCTGCGTTCTTTAGGGCCTGCTGTGCTCGCAGGTGTTGAGGAAAATTTAGATACAGATGATATTGAACGTATTCACGTGTCTAATATTTTGGCTGAAATTTGTGAAAAATCACAAATAATTCGCGAAGCTGTTTTCAAAGACGCTTTGATGCTTGTTGGAGCAAGGTATCGAATGAGTGACGGCTTGGTGGAAGTGTTGTCATGCTAAAAACAGAAACCGAAGCAAAAACAACGAGCCAAGTAGAAAAAGCAAGTAAAGCAGAACAAGCAAATTCTGCAAACTATCTATATTTGATTATAGGGATTCCTTTTATTTCTTTGATTATTGCAATGTTTCCAGCGTTGCAAGCGCGCAACCCTTGGATGCCTGTAAACACTATTATTATGGGTGTTGCTGGGCTGCTTTTACAAGCTGTTCCTTTTACGCTAATTGGCGTGCTTGTTTCTGCTGCTGTAGAAACGTGGATTACGGCAGATTTTATTGAAAAACACGCTCCAAAGTCTATTGCAAACGGCTTTTTGGCTGCAATTCTTGCTGGAGTCTGTGTGCCAGTATGTGATTGTGTTGTTGTTCCAACGTTTTCTCGTCTTGTTGCGCGAAAGCTGCCATTGCCTTGTGCTGTGACATTTCTATGCGCTGTGCCAGTGGTAAATCCTGTTTCTATTTGGGCTACTTGGTACGCATTTGCGGACGTTCCAGCAGTTGCTGTGACTCGAGTGGCTTTGGGTGTTGGTGTGGCTCTTTTAGTGGGAATTAGTTTTGTGATTTTTCCTGTAAAATCACAAGTTTTAAGGGAAAAATTTTTCATAAAATCATGTGGATCAACATGTGATTCATGTGATTTTGACAATAATGATGGGCCTTTAATAAGTTTTAAAGATCATTTAAAAATTTATGCTCATCACGTCTATGCGGATTTTATGCGATTAATGCCAATAATATTGTTTGGAACAACTGTAGCTTCGATTATTCGCGTTTGGCTTGGCGCAGATCCTGCATCAAAAATAAACACAACAACAGTTTTTGTGGCGATTCCAGCAATGATGCTAATAGCATACGCAAGCTCCTTATGTTCAAGCTCCGACGCAGTAATTGCGCGCTCTTTGGCTGCTTCTCTTCCAATGAGTTCAGTAATTGTTTTTCTGCTTTTTGGGCCAATGCTAGACATAAAAAACACTCTTATGCTTATTGAAGATTTTAAAGGGAAATTTGTGATACGTCTAACAGCAACTATTGTTGTTATTTGCTTACTCGCAGCGCTTCTTGTTCACCTTGCATGGGGTGTGATGCTATGAGTAGTGTAAATGTTGTATGCAATGTTGATTGTAATAATGCAGATTGCAAGCAAACTAAGCATAAAATTACTTTTGCTCATATTGCGCAATCGTTGTGTTTGATTTGCTTTTCAGCCACACTAATGTGGAGCGCATTAAGCGGATGCTACACAATCCTTACCACTCCGCGCGCATTCGTATACCTTATTTTTGCTGCGATTTTGCTTTTTGTTTTGGGAATTTGCTCGCTTTTTGGTATTATTCCAGTTTTTGCAAAAGATTCTAAACGCATTCTTGTTTCCCTAATAATTCCAATGCTCGTGATTTTAATTCCACTTCAAATGTCAAAATCAGCATTAGATCAAGGTTTTACAAAGTCTGCAGGTTTTGACGAGTACGCCTCTGGGCGCGCAATAGCAATCGCGTCTAATCGTAAAAATAATAAAAAAACTTTAAGAGGACTAGACGTAGCTAATAAAAAAATTATTATTTCAGACGATGATTTTGGAAATTGGTATGACGAAATTGACCATAATTTAGAGAAATACCAGGGATATGAAATTGTGGTAAAAGGTTTTATAAGTCGAGAAAACACGCTTTCTAAAAATCAGGTTCGCATATCTAGACAATTTATGTCTTGCTGCATTCTAGATATGTCTCCGTTTGGGTTTGTTGCAGATTTTTCTAAAAACTTACGATTTAAAAATCACCAATGGGTGATTGTAAAAGCTAATATTTCATTAGGGAATATTGGTGTTAGTGGATATTCACACAAAGGTGTTGTTCTTAAAGTTGAATCCATTAAAGAGATAAGTAAAGCTCCATCCGGTTATTTTTATAGAACCTGATTGTGTATATTATTTCGATATTAAGCACAAAGCTTTTTATATATGTTAAATTCAACTAAGATAGCAAGTATGTCGTTGGGTTTTAACATTGCACTCATTGTTGTGTTCCTTTTGTTTGGTTCCATATTTGCAGCAACCGAACTTGCGCTTGTTAATTTGCGATCGTCGCAATTAGACCGCATGGAAACGCAGGATGCTCGTGGGAAAAGAGTTGCAAAAATAGCTCGAGATCCAAACACTTTTCTTTCCACTCTTCAAATCGGAGTTACGCTTTCGGGATTTCTTTCGGCGTCTTTTGGTGAATCTGCAATCGCGCCTCATATTGTGCCAATTGTAAAGTCTTGGGGAGTTCCAGATCATGTTGCTGGACCATTAACGACTATTGTTTTAACGCTTATAATATCGTATTTTTCAATAGTAATTTCTGAACTTGTGCCAAAGAGAATAGCAATGCAGCGCTCTGAGCAAATCGCTCGAGCAGTTGTTCCAGCAGTAGATATATTCTCCAAAATATGCAAGCCTTTAATATGGTTGATTGCTAAGAACACCAACGGTTTTGTGAGACTTCTTGGATTCGATCCAAACGAAAAGGAAAGTGAAGTTTCCGACGAAGAGCTACGTGTTTTAGTTAACTCGAATAAAAAGCTTAGCCAAGATGAGCGAACAATTTTAGACGATGTTTTTGATGCTTCTGAAACGATTGTTGCCGAAGTTATGCGTCCTCGTGCAGACGTTGAGTTTTTGGACGGATCTTTAAGTCTTGAAGAAGCTGCTGCAAAAATTAGAGAATTGCCATATTCTAGATATCCTGTAACAGGCAAAGATTTTGACGATGTTATTGGATTTGTGCATGTACGCGATTTGTTAGATGTTAGAGATCCTAATGCTAAAACAGTTGCAGATGTAACTCGAGAAGGAATAAGTCTTCCTGGAACGTCTAAATTGCTTCCAAGCTTGGAGATGCTTAGAAAACGCGGAATACATCTTGCTGTTGTTATTGACGAGTATGGCGGAACGGATGGCATCGTAACTCTTGAAGACATGACCGAGGAATTGGTTGGAGATATTAGAGATGAATACGATTTGCCAGACGAGTCAGATTTGAAGCGTGATAGTAAAGCTACTGTGTTTGTAAACGGGGTTGCTACAGTTGACGGTGGAATGACTATAGAAGATTTCGCAGATGTGACTGGAATTGAGCTAGAGGATGGACCTTATGAAACTGTTGCAGGCTATTTCCTTGCTCACACTGGCTCAATGGGCAAGGTTGGAGCTATTTTGCACGATGCGGATGGCTACGATATGACAGTTACGGAGGTTGATGGGCGTAGAATAGCTACGATTGAAGTCAGAAAAACCGAAGTAAATTAAAGATTTGAATAAAATTAAACAAAAATAAACAAAAAATGGAGGATACTAATATGGCTTTAACTCATATTGTGCCAGGTCTTGACGAATCGGCTAGTGAGAAAGCAATCGATATTTTGCAGAATCGCTTAAGCCATGAGCAGGAAGCTGCTTTAGTCTTAAAGCATGCACATTGGAATGTTACGGGTCCAGACTTTATTGCGGTTCATGAAATGCTTGATCCTCAGGTTGCAGAAGTTTTAGCTCAAGCCGATGAAACAGCTGAGCGAATTGCAACGCTTGGTGGATCCCCACTTGGTCGCGCAGACGATGTTGTAGCTTCGCGCACTTGGAAGCGTTTTGCTCTTAGTGGTAGAAAGTCCACCAAAGAGTATTTGCAAGCATTAATTGAGTATTACAACGATATGATTGCAGATGATCGTAAGGCAATTTCTCAGCTTGATGATCTTGATATTGTTAGCTCTAATATTATTCAAGATCATGTTCAGCAGCTTGAAAAGTTCCAGTGGTTTATGCGCAGTCATTTAGAATAATTTTGTAGAATAATTTTGCGACACGCTTAGATTTGCTATTTGACATTTTTGTTTCATGTGCTAATCTAACTACTTGTATGTTTTCGACATACAAGTTGGGCCCGTAGCTCAGGTGGTTAGAGCGCATCCCTGATAAGGATGAGGTCGGAGGTTCAAGTCCTCCCGGGCCCACGAAATTGAGCATTTTGTTCTTTTTCTCCAATGGGGCTATGGCGCAGCTGGTAGCGCATCTGCTTTGCAAGCAGAGGGTCAGGAGTTCGAGTCTCCTTAGCTCCACAAATAGGGTTTCTAGCCGATCGCTAGAAACCTTTTTTCATATATTCGTATTATCGTCTTCTTTCGCGTGTTTCTTGTTCTTGCGCGCATTTTGTTATATGAGAATGTTTCTCATCAAGGTGTTTTGCTAAACTGAATACCAATAAATGAATATAGATATCTTTACGCCGTGTATTGCGCATGCTTAAGTGGATGCTCAATGGGTTAACAAGGCGTGAAATCGTGTGTTAGCAGCGTTTAGCGCAGTTAACCTGATCAGCGTAAGGAAAGTGTATGCGTAAACTTTTATCGTATTGCCGTCGTGCTCCTCAATTAGTAATAGTTTTAGTTTTGTTCCCGTTTATTGCGGCGTTTTATTCTAGAAATCTGACTTTTATACTCGATTTTTGCAAAGTTATGAGCAAGACGTTAAATTACCTATTTTCATTGATAAATTTTGATTTTAATGTGCAAATAAGCCTTACAATCGGGCAAAGTATAATAACATGTTTAGTTTTATACACATGTGTTAAGTCGCTTTTAAGTATGATTGATGATTTAATGCATGGCACACTTGGAATTGACTTGCTTGCGTTTGTTGCATTGCTTGCAACGCTTTGCATAGGCGAATTTTGGGCAAGTTATTTGATTGTTGTAATGGTGTTTACAGGCGAAGCAATCGAAGACTTTGCGCAAGATGCAGCGCAGAAAAATCTATCTCTTTTAGTAAATGCGTCTCCTCAAACCGCGCATTTAATGACACTTCCTGGAATAGTGTGTGGTGAATCTTGTGAGCAATGTGCTCTGCTTGATCATAGTCATTTTAGAAAAGTCAGCGATGAATCTTCGCTAGAGGCATTGCAAGAACATAAAGATTTTACTAGTTGTGAATCGTGTAAAAAATGTAACAATAACTCTAAAGAATGCCCAATATTGCAAGAGGTAAAGTCTTCTAGCCAATTGCAAAGATACAAAACAGTTCCAGTTGAAGATCTAAAAATCGGCAATGTAATAGTTGTTCTTCCAGGAGAAACAGTTCCTGTAGACGGTGAGCTTTTAAGCGGTTCTGCTGTTCTAGACACAAGCGCAATAAATGGCGAGTCGCTTCCGCGCGAAGTGTTTGCTGGCGCACAAGTGTTGTCTGGATGCGTAAATGGTGGCGTTGTGTTAATTATGCGCGTAACTAAGTTATCGCAAAATTCGCAATATCAAAAAATCATGAAGTTGGTTGAATCTGCAAGAAGTTCCAAGGCTGCAGTAGTACGATTTGCGGATATGCTTTCCGTTCCTTTTACGGTGATTTCTTTTGTGATTGCAGGCGTTGCTTGGGCTGCATCTGGTCAGGCTTTAAGATTTGCGCAAGTGTTGGTGCTAGCTACTCCTTGCCCACTATTAATCGCTGTTCCAGTGGCGTTTATGGCAGGAACAGGAAGACTTGCAAAACTTGGTATTGTGGTAAAAAGCCAAGATGTTTTAGAGCAGCTAAGCCGAGTAACAGATGTGTTCTTTGACAAAACGGGAACGCTTACTGTTAAACAGCCTCAAGTTGTTAGAGTGGATTTAGCGAATCATCAAAATAGCGAAAATCAGGAAAATCAAGAAAATAGTGGGTTGCAAAATAGGATACTAATGTTTGCTGGTGTTCTGGAAACATACTCACAGCACATTCTTGCAGGAGGAATTGCAAAAGCTGGATCGGATCTTTGGCAAAACACTCATCCATCTGCCGTTCCGCAGCTTCCAAGCGTGCGTGAATACCCAGTTATAAGCGGTGTTAAAGAAACTGCTGGTCAAGGTATATGCGCAAGTGTGGATGGTGTAAACGTTAGAGTAGGTCGCAAAAAATACGTTTTGCAGGCGTCAGCTGGCAATCCCGAGGATAAGTCGCCAGCAACCGAAGATAAAGCCAAACGTGCAAATATAGAAAATATAGAAAGCAATTTTGAAGAGCTTTCTGCCGACGAAATGGCGACATATGTTTCTTTTAATGGCAAACTTGTTGGGCGAATCGTTCTAAAAGACGTGCCTAGAGAAAATGCAAAATCTACGATTCAAAAACTCAGAAAACTTGGTGTTCGTTCAATAAGCATGCTTACTGGAGATGGTCTGCAAGCTGCTCAAACAATAGCAAAAAGCGTTGGTATTGAGCGAGTAAATGCTAATTTGCTGCCACAAGACAAGCTTGAGTGCATAAAACAGCACTATAGTGATTACAAAAGCGAAGAAGATTGCGGCAGATTTGGCAGTTTTGGCATCTTTGGCAGCTTTATGGATAAGAAAAAAGATAAGCGCGTAACAATGATGGTTGGAGATGGCGTAAACGATGCACCAGTTTTGGCTGCAGCAAACATTGGAGTGGCTTTGACTGATGGAACGGATACAGCGGCTTCGGAGTGCGCGCAAGTTGTGATTATGAACAACAACATTTATGCTGTAGCAAACGCAGTTAGTGTAGCCAAACGCACAAAGCGTGTTATGGTTCAGGCTGTTATGTTGGGAATCGGTTTAGCTGTTATAAGCATGATTGCGGCGGCTTTTGGGCTGATTCCTGCAGTTCTTGGAGCTATGATGCAAGAGATGATTGATGTTGTGTCAATTTTATGGGCGCTTACAGCGTTGAAAGGAAAGCGCGCGTAAGAGTAAATGTGCATATGTGCATAAGTCACAAGTTACAAGCACGCATAAGCAAAAATGTATATAAGTGACAATATTCACTTTGGTCTTTTCTTGAATGAGTCAAGGCGCTAGTCTAAGTAGTGGAGCATTTAAGGAAGCGACTTATAAAACAGTTTACAAAAAGAGTTCAAAATGCTTAAGAATGCTCGAAACACGCAAAATGTAATGTTTTAAATAACAACATTGAATAACAAAATTTGAATAACAACATGGGAAAATTTATGGAAACGAATTATGATGCGGATTCGCACGAATTGCGAATCGCAGTTATTGGTGCGGGGCCTGCCGGAATATACTCGTCAGATATTTTTCTTCGTCAGCTTAAAAAATTGGGTGACGAAATGGGATTAGGTACGAGCGCTAGAATCGATTTATTTGAAAAACTACCAGTTCCATTTGGGCTGGTTCGATATGGAGTTGCGCCAGACCATCCGAGCATAAAATTCATTGCAGATGCTTTGGCTAAAACGCTTGATAATCCAAATATTCACTTGTATGCGAATGTTGAATTTGGCAAAGATATTACATTAGACGATTTGTTGCCTCGCTACGATGCAATTCTGTTTGCTACGGGCGCTGTAGAAGATAAGCCGCTTAGTATTCCAGGAGCATCGTTAAACGGCGTGTATGGCGCTGCAAAATTTGTGGAATGGTACGACGGGTATCCTACCAGTGAGCGCACGTGGCCGCTTGATGCAAGCGAAGTGGCTGTTATTGGTGGCGGAAACGTTGCTATGGATGTTGCGCGCGAGCTTTTGCGAGACGCGAATTATCTTAGAGAACACACGGACATTTCCGACGACGTTTACAATGGTTTGCTTAAAAACCAGGCTAAAACATTGCACTTGTTTATTCGACGAGGCGTTGCTCAAGCTAAATTCTCTGTGCAAGAATTGCGCGAGATGGAAAAGCTTTCTGGCGTGCAAATAGTTGTAAATGAAAACGATTTTGACTTGGATGACGAAACGATTGATGTTGCTGGAAAAGACAAATTGACTCGTCAAATGGTAGAAGAACTTTTTGCTATACGCGATTTGAGCGAAGATATGGAAGATAGTGGAAACGTTGATTTTGAAGGCAATCCTGCAAATCGACGCTATATTATTCACTTCAATTCTGATCCAGTTGAAATTCTGGGAGAAGATGGGCGAGTGTGCGCTATTCGAGTAGAGCGTACAGTTACAAGCGCGGACGGGAAAATGACTCGTACTGGAGAGTTTGAAGAATACCCTGTTCAAGCGGTTTACCATGCGATTGGATATAAGCCTGCTAAGGTTTCTGGCGTTGCTTACGATGAGAACAAAGCTCTTCTTGCGAATAAAGATGGTCGCATAGTAACTGATCCAGATGGTGATGTTGTGCGTCCACGCTTGTATGCAACTGGCTGGGCTAAGCGAGGACCTGTTGGATTAATTGGTTCCACAAAGTCAGACGCTTTGCAAATAGTGGCAAATATGTTGGAAGATTTAGCAAAAAGCTCGCTCGAAGAATGTGAATCCGCACTTCCTGGCAGATTGGCAATAGATAGAGAGCCTAAATCTATCGAAAATCTTCTCGCTTCCAGAGGCGTGGATGTAGTTGATTTTGATGGGTGGAAAAGAGTTGACGATTTTGAAGTTGAATCTGGTATGGCAGAAAATCGCGCTCGCAAAAAAGTTGTATCTAAGCAAATGCTTATAGATATAGCGAATCATCAACAATAGTTTGTTAATTTTTAGTGGTCGCTTACGTTATGCACATTTGCAAAACGTTTAGTGACCACTTGTTAACAGATTATAAATCTTAAATACACTAATTAGCATTAATCTTAAACATATTAATTATAAATATACAGTTTTCATTCAGCAAAATTACAGTTCCGATTATTAGAATCGTAAACATGTTCAGCAATATAGGAATGCGATGCAGCAATTATATGAAAACAGCAGCACTGTTCTCAGTAATCTGGTTGATTCTTGCCTTAATTTGGGCTTCCTGTGGATTGCGCTTACCTATGCTGATTTGGTTTGTAGTTTTAGGAATAATTCTCAGTGTGTGCGCATATTGGCTTTCTGGCAAGCTCGCAATTCGCATGGTGAATGCTATAGAAGTCAGTGAAGATGAAGAGCCAATCTTGTATGGTATTGTTCGCGAGATTTCTGCGAGAATCGAAAGACCGATGCCGCATCTTTACGTTGCTCCAATGGATAGTCCTAATGTTTTTGCAATTGGTCGCAGTGAAAGACATGCTGTTATTTGTTGTACGCGTGGACTCTTAAACATTCTGAACGAGCGTGAGTTGCGTGGAGTTGTAAGTCATGAGCTGATTCATATTTATAATCATGATATTTTGAATTCCACTATTGCTTCAGCTATTGCGACAATTATGACTTATGTTGGCTATGTTCTTACGTATTCCAAAAAGAAGCATACTGCTGATAGTGAGTTTGCTGTTAGATCAGAATCTTCTAAAAGCCGTTGCCCAGTGTTAAAGATTGTTGGTCAAGTTTTAAATGTGATTTTTGTGCCAGTTGGAGCATTGATGATTAAGCTGGTGGTTTCTAGAAGCCGCGAATTTGACGCAGATAAAAGCGCTGGAATGCTTACGGGAGATCCTGCAGCTTTGGCTTCTGCTCTAAATAAAATTTCTTACGGTGCAAAAATACATGAGATGAGTAGAGCCGATGGATTGCAGGCAATGTCTTCGCTGATGATTGTAAATCCATTTGAAGATGATAAATCAAAATTATTGAAGATGTTTTCTCATCAGTCAGCTGTTAAAGAGCGAGTTAACTTCTTGAGACTAATGGCTAAGTCGCAAGAGGATAATGCTGAGTATTCTGGGTATGCGGAAATGTCTTATGAAAATGAAGCTGCTGCAAGACCAGATGAATTTGATAAGTCTGAATCTGTATTCAACATCCGATATGGGAGAAGATTTCCTAGTGGAGTTGTAGCCGTAAGCGGAGCATGATATCCTTATATGGTTTGTTGTCTAGATTGATTAATCGAGTCATTTGAAGGTATTAATCGCCAGCAGCCGAACATGCGGACATAGTTCATCGGTAGAATGGAAGCTTCCCAAGCTTCAGAGGCGGGTTCGATTCCCGTTGTCCGCTCCATGTGGGGAGATCTGATATATCAACGTTCTTCGCCTGTTATTGCACCTTAAAAATAGTCTAAATGTGAAAATAATGTGCGAAATTCTGTAATTTTTTTTTTTAATATTGACACGAAAATCTTAGTTAAATTAAAATTATATTGAATCCGCTATGGAAGAGGATTTAATTGGGCAGGAGGGTTTTATGTTAGATATGTTGTTTGCACTTGTTGCTGTTGCATCAATGTTAATAGGCTTGGTTCTATCTGTAATTTTATGGGTTAAAAGCAGCAAATCAGCTAAAGAGTTGTATAAAGATGCGTACTCATATGCAATTATTGATGTTGTATTAGGCGTATTGTCGTATATTTCTTATGCTGCGACTATCAATTCCGTAGATGTTGATGTGCGTGAATTCTACACAAATTATTTCACGGCGCCATTGATTGTTCTTGCTGTTCTTGTTGTAAGTATTGCTGCTATAACTTTTGCTAAGTCTAGAAAAATCGCATAAATCGTATTTTTTGTACATTGGATGTATAAAAAATTGTACATTGAATGTACAAAAAATATGTTTTTTGTGTATACAAATTTTATAATCGCGCGCTTACAACGCAATGCATTTGAGTTATAGGTCAAACAGAATCTGTGACCAAGTCGGAGATTCGACCACAGTACTGTCAATAATTCAGTCAACTATCTGAGAGAATAACAGTAAAGACAATTGCGCGTAGCTTTAATTAAAAATGACCATTACTCTAAAATAGACAAATACAAATCAAGTCTTTGATTTAAATATCTTGCAAACAAGTTTGCCATGGCAGACACGTTATGCTTTGCGTGATACTCATCAAAAGCTTCATAATATTTCAAGCGATCAGTAAATTTTATATCTATTGGTGGGTACCCTGCTTTCATCAACTCCAAATTGACCAGCAGTCTTCCTGTTCTTCCATTTCCATCAATAAAAGGATGAATGCTTTCGAATTCTATATGAAAACGAGCAAGTTTAGTAACAATATCTTCATCGCTGTTTTTGTATTTTTTCAATAATTCTTCCATTTTTGAAGCGATTAAATATGGTTGTGGTGGCTCATGTGTAGATCCCATAATTCGAACGGGAACTTTTCTATAAACGCCTCTATCTTTTCTCTTATTGGCTAAAACTAAATAATGTATGTCTTTTATAACTTTTTCATTTATCTGCTTATTTTCGCTAACAAGCTGCTTTACGTAATCAAAGGCTTCTTTGTGTCCAATAACTTCTAGGTGCTCTTTTAATGATTTTTGATCAACAGTAAGCCCTCTAAGAACCATGTCTGTTTCGCGCAGTGTTAAAGTATTTCCCTCAATTGCATTTGAGTTATATGTATATTCTATTAGAAATTCTTCATTAAGTCTTTCTAATTCTCCCTCAGTTAAGGGTCTTCTTGTTTTAAGGGTTTCTAATTTAGTTTTTATGATTGGAATTAGAGATTCACTAATTTTATATCTTCCGTCGGTTGGCTTTGATGCGTCATGTGGTATTTTCCAGGATCTTCCTTCCCGATATGCTCCTGGAATTTTTCCTTCGGAGCATAGAATTCTTACTCTTCTATCTGATATGCCCCATTTTTCAGCAGCTTGGTTTACTGTTATATACATAAAATACCCTTAATCATTGTTGCATTTTATTATATTTTAACGTTTTATCGGAATAACATAAACAGTAGCGGAATAACATATTTAATTTATCGGAACAATAGTGATTGATAAAACCAGTAACGTGAAGCTGTGTTAAATATTGGGATATCTTTGTTTAGAATGATTTTGCAAGTAAAGAATAAGCACATTTGATACGCTATAAGCCTCACTGCAACAAGGGCTATGAGTTTATTTTTTTTTACACACTTTTGGCGTTTTGGACCCTTGATTTCAGTCTGAATTCTGTGTGTGATATTTAGACAAAAGATGTGTAAGTCGTATTTTTTGTACATTGGGTGTATAAAAAATTGTACATTGAATGTACAAAAAATACGTTTTTGTGTATACAAGTTCTTATAAGCATGCTGTGGGAATGCGATGCGTTTGAGTGAATATTGCATAAGTTTTATATTGAAGAAAGTTTTAGTTTGGTCTTATCTGGATGCTGGAATACTAGACAATAGTTCAGCTCGCCTGAGTCTTCTCGGTGTGGGATGATTTTCTTTCTCCACTAGGATGTTCTTGTGCCAGATAAAATCTTTGTGAAATAACCCAGAATAGTTGGATTAATCAATATAAAAAGCGCTGACTTATTTATGCGTTAATACACATTTTGTAAGTCAGCGTTTAGTTTATTGTTAGTAAATTACACGAACCAGTTACCTATTGCTAATTACAAATCACTAATTAACAATTAGCAATAAATTAGAACGTGCGAACATTGTAGAAATTATTAAGCTCTTCCATCCAACGCCCAGTACCAGATATATCTCCTCTAGTTCCTACGGTAAACCCTGGGAAATTGTTCATTCGTGGTTCAAAGTAGCTTCGAGAGCCATGCCCTTCTGCAGAATTGCCAACACTTATAGCTCCTGCAAAATTGCCGACAGAACGAATAACTCTGTCGTTGTCTACTTTGTAATGAACAGCATAACCTTCGCGAGTCAGACGATTCCCTGCGTTTGCTGCAGTGCGAAGCCAACGGTTGAAGATATTTCCCCAAATTTGAGGAGCATTGAAAGTGTAGATTTTCTTAAGCCAAGAATATCCTTTACCGTCTGCACGAATCAAAGCTCGTTGAGCCAAATAGCCTCCAAGAGAATGACCAGTAATATATAGATTATTTACAGTGTGTTCTCTGCCATAACGCTCAATAAGTTGTTCAACATCGTAAGCCTGATCTGGATTGCGACCTACAGCTATTGCAAGATCATCGTCATAATCATTAAATTGAGAAGTTCCACGAATTGCAAGAACTTGAACAGTTCCTTGCTCTAAGAACGGATAAGGACTTACATTTTCAAACAAGACAGCGTCAAAACCACCCCTATTGTGGTAGGTTTCTTTAACTTTCCAGAACGGGGCTATCTCATTGTGCATAAGATGATATTCATTGCGGTTCTTATAAATGTCATGAAGTGGTTTAGTGTAATCAAGAACCTTGTTTATATAACTATCATCGCGATAAGAAAGTTCAGAAAATAGCGTCATATCTCGTGGGCTTATATCCCATCTGCGAGGATTACTGTCTTGATTATCTGGAATACCATCGCCATCGGTGTCATTCATCATAGGGTGAGAATTGTACCCATAATAAGTTTTACCGTTTTTAGTATAAGTGTAAATTTCTTGTCTATTAGTTAAGCCGTCGCCATCTAAATCAGCATTTGGGTCTAAAGGCTTTTTATGATACAAAGCCATGTCTAAAGCTCCGGGAAGCTCCAGCTTTATATCTCCATTTGAAATCTGTTTAGCTGTTTTCTCTGTAATAGGAGTGTGTCTTTCTGTAAGCTGCTCGTTTTGAGTATATGCCATCGCTGGTGTAGTGATGCTTAACATGCTTAGCATAAGACACAGGCTTGCAGATAAGCCTATTAGTTTGAAGCTTTTCTTCATGATTCCTCCTACTTTTGTCATTTATTTTGGGAATTAACCCGAATTAACTCGTTTTGTGAATTAATCCTTTGTTTTTTTACTATCTTGTTAGCGCGTTTTACGCTTAAAAGCTACAAATAGCAAGTTATGTAAACTGCACCTTCGCTTAATTACAATTACAGTAATGCTTAATTTTCTTCAATAACTCTCTGCAATCAACTTTGACGATATGAGTTCGATTAAGAAAATCCTAGATGCTGCTAAGTGTTCTTATATGCTCAAATCCGCGCTTGATGTGCACAAATCTACGCTTGTATTGGTGTAGCTTATATGACCATGCTACAGCATTAATCAATTAAATACATCATTAATTAGCATAAAATAAGTGAAAATTGTTGCGTTAATGTTGTTATGACTTTATTACATTAAGCTGCTTTAGTTTGAAAACAATTTAGTCGCAAGTACAAAGATTTATCAGACGTCTGACGAATTGTAGTGATATTGGTGTAATCTACAAATCAAAAGACGAATCAAAAGACGAGTCGAAATGCAAGTTAAAAGATAAGTCAAAAGATAAATCAGCTACGATTTCAAGGAGGATATCATGCTGAAAGCTAAATTCGTTGTAGGTGCATACGCATCGTTGCCAAAAACTCGCGAAGATCAAGAAAAATACTACGATTTGCTGGGTAAACAAAGCTGGATTGCTGGAACAGAGATCCCGTACCCAGGAGATTTGGCAGATTCACAAAATCGCACGTGGCTAGCATCTGCAATACCTGCGCATTGGCATGCTAACACTATAACCGCAATACCTGGGACAATGAGGCACATAAACTTTGACCCAGATCCAGAATTTGGACTAGCAAGCCCAAGCGAAGAGGGCAGACATCGTGCGCTCGCATTCTTTAAGGATATTCGCGAAGCCATAGCTGATGTTGCAGATAAACGAGATAGTTGTGATATATCGCACGTGGAAATACACACAGCGCCAACTCGAATAGCACAAGCAGACGCAATGAAAAAGTCGTTGGAAGAACTAGCACAACTAGATTGGTGTGGAGCAAAGTTGGTGATTGAGCATTGCGACCGATATATCGAAGGACAGAATCCAGAAAAAGGATTCTTATCACTAGAAGAAGAGATTCAAATTGCTAAAAATGCTGGGATTGGAATCACAATAAACTGGGGAAGAAGCGTTGTAGAAGAGCGAAATGCTCAAGCTGCTATAGAACATGTGCGTGCGTCAAGGCAGGCGGGAGTATTGCAAGGATTAATGTTTTCGGGAGCTGGACCAGAAGCAACGCAATACGGATATGAGTGGATTGATGGTCATTTGCCAATGAACCCAGATGAGCCAACGTCATTAATGACGTCTAAAGAAATTCAAGAAACTACTCGCGAGGCGCTAAAAGACGATTATGCAATCGACTATTTGGGTGCAAAAGTGTGCGTTCCGCAAGACGCGAGCGTTGAAGAGCGCTTGGGGTACCTATCGCGTATTCATGACGCTGTGAGCGCTGTCCAGGGTGAGTAAATAGGCAAAGTCGCAAACGCAAGAAAGAAAACGGAAATTACTTATGAATGAAACAAAAGATTCTCGCTCTACATATCTTGCTTTTGACATAGGCGGAACAAAAATCGCCTATGGATTAGTGACTTTGCCGGATTCTAATATTCGCCAAGAAAGTGCAGATTACATTTCTCCAACAGTGCAAGAGCATGGTTCAATGCCAACAGAAGCTGCAAAAGGTGGAGAAAATATAAAGAATCGCCTAGTGAAAAAAGCGTCGCAAATCATAGAAGAAGCGCAGAAAAATGGCAAAACTATTAGCGGAATTGGAATAGCGGCTGCGGGAGTGCCAAATAGCAAAACTGGCGAAATTGTAGCTGCTACAGACATTCTGCCAGGTTGGCGAGGGCAGCAAATTTATGACGCATTTAAGAGCGTAACTGACTTGCCAGTTTATATGATTGGCGATGTTGGTGGACACGGTTTAGGCGAAGCAATTTACGGCGCGGGTCTCGGAAAGTCGATTGTATTTTCTGTTGGCATAGGCACTGGAATTGGTGGGGCGATTATTATAAACGGCAAGCTGTTTACAGGGGCACACGGAGTTGCTGGTCATGCTGGTCACGTTGTTAGTGACTTAGGAGTAGGTTTTGACTGCTCGTGCGGAGCGCGTGCGGGCCACATTGAGCCAGTGGCTTCTGGAACGGGGCTTGCGACTCTTTACAATCGAAATCTTCCAGCTGGTACTCAAGAAGCCCAAAATGGTTATGATGTTTGCGTAAGAGCAAATTCTGGTGAGGAATATGCAAAAGAAATTCTTGCTAGAAGCGGTAAGGCTTTGGGTGAGTGCGTAGCTGGAATGGCTAATCTTATAGATCCAGATGTGATTGTGCTTTCTGGGTCTGTTGTAGAAGCTGGTGATATTTGGTGGAATGCTATGCGAAGTGGATTTGAAGATTCTGCTTTGACATTGATTAAGAACACCCCAATTTTAAAGGGTCAACTTGGAGGATCTGCTCCTCTGATTGGCGCTGCTTGGGCTGTTCATTTAAGTTTGAACCATTTTTAATCATTTTAAAAAGGAGGAATCTATATGAATCCTGTAATTGAAAAAATTAAAGGTGGCTTAGTCGTTAGCTGCCAAGCTTATCCTGGAGAGCCGCTAAGACACCCAGAAACAATGGCACAAATGGCAATGGCTGCCGTAGAAGGTGGTGCTGTTGGCATTAGATGCCAAGGATTGTCGGATATTTCAGCGATTAAAGGGCAGGTAGATGTGCCTGTAATCGGAATCTGGAAAGACGGTCATGAAGGAGTTTATATTACGCCAACTTTGCGCCATGCACGCTGCTGTGCTGCTGCTGGGGCAGATATTATTGCGATTGATGCTACGGATAGACCGCGTCCAGATGGTTTGACTTACGAGCAAACTGTTCGCGCTTTGCATGACGAAGGCATAGTGGTTATGGCTGATTGCGGAAACTTTGATGACGCTAAGCGCGCGGCGGATTGTGGAACAGATATTATATCTACCACTTTGGCTGGCACTTCTCCCGGAAGGCCAAAGACTGATGGTCCTGATTTTGAGCTTTTAGGTCAGATTTTGCAAGCTTTCCCAAACTATCCGATTATTTGCGAAGGTCGTATCCACACTCCTGATCAGTTGCATAAGGTTATGCAAATGGGAGCTTGGGCTGCGGTGGTTGGAACTGCAATTACACATCCAACGTCGATTACGCGCTGGTTTGCGGCAAAGTTGTAGGCGGTGCATTGTAGGCGGATTGGTCGCCAGTAACCGTACTGGATAAAGTAAACAAATAAATAAAAGTATTGATTATATGTGTGTTGATTTTGTGCGATTTTGTGCTAATTTAATGACTTCAAAAATTAAATCAAAATTTTCACAAATTCGACACACTTATAACTTGACATCAGACATCAGACCTCTTATGTTTAAAGTAACGCGAAAATAACGCACGCGCTATAATTTAAAACGTTTTCGCATTCGAGGATGAAATGCGAAGAAAACAACTCAATGGTGAGGAGAAAATATGGCACGAATTAACTCAAAGCTAACCGCGGTAATCGCTGCAGGTGTAGCCGCATTAATGATGCTTTCTGGCTGTGGTGGAGCAAAATCCCACAAGGCAGCAAAAGCAAAGACTGCTGTTAAAGATACAATCACAGCTCAAGTCGCATACGCAAGCCGTGACTTTGCGCCATCCACTACTTCGGGCGCATTGCCAATGGCAGCAAACTGGCATGTGACAGAGCCGCTCTATGCTCTTGATTACAGCAATTTTAAAGTCTTCAATGCTCTTGCAAAAGGTGAGCCAAAGAAGATTTCCGACACCGAATATGAGGTAACAATTCGCGATGCTGCAAAGTTCTCTGATGGAACTGAAGTAACAGCAGGAGACGTAGTATCTTCCTTCAAGCGCACAACTGCAAAAGGCAGCCTCTATATATCTATGCTCGACTTTATTGATTCAGTTGAAGCAAAAGACAATCGTCATGTAATCTTCAAGCTAAAGAAAGCATTCCCACTGTTCAAGCAGCGTCTTGCTTTAATCCAGATTGTTCCAACAGCAAAGTCTGACGCAGATCTTAAGAACATGCCAATCGGCTCTGGTCCATGGAAGTATGTGTCCATTACAGATAACCAAGTAAAGTTTGAGCGCAACGATCTTTATAACGGCAAGTACAAGGCACAGACCAAGAAGATGGTTTGGAACGTAACCGTTGACGATACTGCTCGCGTAACAGCAATGCAAGGTGGAAAGACAGACGTAATGGAAATGGTTCCAGCACAAGCATTCAACACTTTGAAGGCGTCTGGTTCCGAGCTTAAGACCGCACAGGGCTTCACGCTTCCATTCGTTATGTTCAACACAAAGCAAAAGCCATTTGATGATAAGCGAGTTCGCCAAGCAGCTCTCTACGCGATTGATGTGAACAAGCTCATCACCAACCAAATGAGCGGTCAGGGCGAGCCAGCAACAAGCTTCTTGCCAAAGAACTATGCAAACTACCACAAGGCAAAGAACGTTTACACCAAGAACATTGCTAAGGCAAAGAGCTTGCTTAAGGAAGCTGGTGTAAGCGGTCCACTAAAGTTCACTCTTTACACAACAGACCACACTTGGATTACTCAGCTTGCTCCACAAATCAAGAACGATCTTGCGGAGATTGGTATGGATGTAGAAATCAAGTCCATGAAGTCTTCTGCACTTTACCCACAGATTACCGACCGCGACGACGCAAACTACTCCATGGTTCTTGCTCCAGGCGACCCATCTGTGTTCGGCAACGATCCAGATTTGCTTATGAGCTGGTGGTACGGCGACAATGCTTGGACTCGTCAGCGCACGTTCTGGAAGAACTCCGAAGGATACGCAAAGCTCCACAAGCTTATGGATGAAGCTCTTGAAGCGTCCAAGCCAGCAGATCGCCAGAAGTATTGGAACCAGTGCTTCGATTTAATTAGCGACGAAGTTCCTCTGTACCCACTCTTCCATCGTAAGACTACGACTGCTGTAAAGAAGGGCGCATTGGCTGAGTGGAACGCAATCGGCTCCACTGGCATCAACCTTGTAAAAGCAAAGCTAACAAAGTAGGTGCAAGCTAAAAAATAACAAACTTCATTTTCCCTAACCTCTAACCGCAAAACCGGCCCGGCTGTTTACCTTTCTCGCCTTTGTGCAGATGGGCCGGTTTTGTTATGCCTTAATAACAAATTTCTTCAATGGATGTGTGGATGTCTTATGAGTAATTTTCTTAGACTTTTAGGTAGGCGATTAATCGCACTGCCATTCATGGCATTCGGTGTTACGTTCCTCGTATTCTTCCTTATGTCATTTTCAAAATATGATCCAGCAGTTGCAGCATTAGGTGAAAACTCATCGCCAGCAGCACTTGCCGCATTCCGCCATGAAATGGGTTACGATCGTCCGTGGTGGGAGCAGTTTGGATCTTACATAGTTGGACTATTCCAAGGAAACATGGGTGTTTACGGCGTAAACAAGGATTCTGTAGCTCAGAGAGTGGCAGATGCCTTCCCAATCACCTTGCAGCTAACCTTCATTGGTTTGTTGATAGCAATAATCTTTGCAGTAATCTTCGGCGTTTTTGCAGCTCTTTACCGCGACACTTGGGTTGACCAAACAGTCCGCGTGCTTTCGATTATTGCAATCGCAACTCCATCCTTCTGGCTCGGCGTTCTTTTGATTTACGTCTTGCAAATCAAGCTTGCATGGCTCCCAGGATCTGGCGATTTTGTGCCGTTCTTTGAAGATCCAGAAGCTTACATCGCTAGAATGGCAATGCCTTGCTTTGCATTAGGTCTCCCAGTAGCAGGTCAACTTACGCGAATCATACGAACCTCGATGGTAGAAGAATTGGATAAGGATTATGTGCGAACCGCAATCGGCGCAGGTATTCCAAAGAGTGTGGTGGTTGCTAGAAACGTGTTCCGCAACGCTCTGATTACACCAATCACGACTCTTGGTATGAAGATCGGTTACCTTATGGGTGGTGCAATCGTTATCGAAGTTATTTTTGCACTCCCAGGAATGGGCACTGCAATGTTCGACGGCATTAATGGCAACCAACCAATGCTTGTTCAAGGTGTTGTTTTGGTTGTTGCAATTGCATTCATCTTCATAAACATTATTGTTGATTTGCTTTACGTGTTAATCAACCCAAGAATTAGGACGGTGTGACATGCTATTCGGAAAGAATCAGGTAGTAGATGCCGCATCTAAGCCAGGCATCAAATTTAACAGATTTAAAAGCATGAGCTTAGGTTCTAAAATATCGCTTATTGTGATTGCAATACTGGCATTCTGCGCAGTATTCGCGCGATTCCTAGCTCCATGCGACCCAGTAAAGATTACGCAAAACTATCAGCCGCCAACAGGAGCGCACTGGTTTGGTACCGATAACCTTGGTAGAGACGTGTTCTCGCGCGTTATGTACGGCGCTCGCTACTCGTTGGTAATCGGCTTGTCGTCTGTGCTCTTTGCATTAGTGATGGGCGCAATAATCGGCGCAATCGCAGCTGTAAGCCGCACTTGGATATCTGAGCTTATAATGCGACTGATTGATATAGTAATGTCAATCCCAGGAATCGCATTAGCGGCTGTGTGCCTTGCAATTCTTGGACAATCCATGATTGGTATCATCATTTCCATCGGCGTGCTTTACGTTCCACAAATCGCAAGAATTGTGCGAGCAAACATAATAAGCGAATATGGAAAAGACTACGTTCGTGCAGTAATCGTTTCTGGTGCTCGCGCACCTTGGATTTTACTCAAGCACGTAACGCGTAATATTGCAGCTCCAGTTATGGTGTTCACAACGCTTTCTGTTGCAGACGCAATCGTGTTCGAAGCTTCTCTTAGCTTCATCAACGCTGGTATTCCAGAGCCAACGCCAACATGGGGCAACATTTTGTCTTCCGCTAAAGCAGGCGTTATCTTCGGATACTGGTGGCAGGCATTGTTCCCAGGCTTAGCAATCATGATTACTGTTTTGTGCCTAAACATTCTTTCTGAAGGCATTACGGACGCAATGGTTGCTGCTCCAACTGCTCCAGTAGCTAAGAGCGCTGCAGATGCGGATGCAGCTCGCAAGGAAGATAGGATTCTCACCGACCCAGTGGCAGCTTACAAGGAGCAGCACGACGCTTTGGTTGAGTCTTTGGCAAAGCTTCGCGAGGCTGAGTTAAAGCGCACGGATCGCTTGCAGCCAACGTCTACGGAGCCTCCAGTTATTGAAGTTAAAGACTTGTGCATTCAGTTCCCACGCTACGGCAGCGTAAATGTTGTAGATCACTTGAGCTTCTCTGTTCGTCCAGGCGAAACGATGGGCTTGGTTGGCGAATCTGGTTGCGGTAAGTCAATCACTTCGCTTGCGATTATGGGCTTGCTCGATCCAAAAGCTAAGATTAGCGGACAAATCCTCTTTAATGGCAAGGATCTTGTAAAGCTTAGCCCAAAGGAGCACAATGCTTTGCGCGGACACGAAATCGCAATGGTATACCAAGACGCGTTGTCTTCCTTAAACCCATCAATGCTGATTAAAGCGCAGATGAAGCAGCTAACTTCTAGAGGTGGAACTCGTAGCGCCGAAGAGTTATTGGAGCTTGTAGGCTTGGATCCAAAGCGCACGCTTGAATCCTACCCACACGAGCTTTCTGGTGGTCAGCGTCAACGCGTGTTGATTGCAATGGCACTTACGCGAGATCCAAAGTTGATAATCGCAGATGAGCCAACAACCGCTTTGGATGTTACTGTTCAAAAGCAAGTGATTGACCTTCTTAACGAATTGCGCGAAAAGCTTGGATTCGCAATGGTGTTTGTAAGCCACGATTTGGCTCTTGTTGCAAAGGTTGCACACTCGATTACCGTAATGTACGCAGGCCAGGTTGTTGAGCAAGGCTCCACTAAGGAAATCCTCACTGATCCGCATCATGAGTACACGCGTGGCTTGCTTGGCTCCGTAACTTCCATTGAGGCTGGTGCTCCAAGATTGCATCAGGTTCCAGGAACTGTTCCAAGCCCATCCGACTTCCCTAAGGGAGATCGATTCGCACCGCGTTCTTCTCATCCAGATCAAGGACTTGACGTGCGCCCAGTAATGAAGCGCATTCCAGGAACGTGGCACTTCTACGCTGCGCCTCCAGAGCCAGAATCGGATGTGCCTTCCGCAATTTTGACCAACTCCGATAAAGGAGATGTGCGATGAACATGAATGTTAACGAAACAAACAAAACTCAAAGCGAAAATGGCGATGTTCCAATCATCGAGTTGCGCGACGCCGAAGTGGTGTTCACTACTCGAGCAGGATCTGGCTTATTCCACAAGAACAAGATTACAGCCGTAAACAAGGTGAATCTTAAGCTTATGCCAGGCAAGACGATTGGTATTGTTGGCGAATCTGGTTGCGGAAAGTCTACTACTGCAAACATTATGTGCGGTCTTCAGCAAGTAACAAGCGGCAAGGTTTTGTTCAAAGGTCAAGACGTTACGCATAGAACTGCAAAAGAGCGCATGGATATTGGACGTGTGGTTTCCGTTGTGTTCCAGGATCCAGCAATGGCTTTGAATGCGCGCATGAGTGTGATTGACCAGTTGATTGACCCGCTTGTTGTGCACAAGATTGGAAGCAAAGCTGAGCGCGATGCTAGAGCCAAGGAGCTAATCCGAATGGTTGGTTTGCCTCACTCTGTTCTTGGCGCTTTGCCAGGTCAGCTTTCTGGCGGCCAGCGTCAGCGCGTGGCAATCGCTCGTGCGCTTTCGCTTAACCCAGATGCAATAATCGCAGATGAGCCAACTTCCGCTTTGGATGTTTCTGTGCGTGCTCAGATTTTGAATCTTCTTTCCGACTTAAAGAAGAAGCTGAATCTTTCCATGGTGTTTATTAGCCACGATATTCAAACAATTAGATACATATCCGACGAGGTTGTTGTTATGAATCATGGAACGATTGTTGAGCGTGGCGAAACTCACCAGGTGATTAACAATCCGCAAGATGAGTACACAAAGATTTTGATGGGCGCGGCGCCTTCGCTGTTGCACCCAACGGAAGAAGAGTGCAAGTAGTGCAAGCAGTGCGAGCAAGCGCTAGTCGTTAGTCGCTAGCTTGAATGCGAGGGCGGTCTGTTAAGACCTTGCAGTAAATCCATGCAGGCCGCCCATTAATTCCAAAATCTAAAGTCATAAATCATAAATCAATAAGTCATAAATAATAAAAAATACGAAAGAAGTTTAATCATGGCAGAAAAATTCCACGGCGTTATTCCACCAGTAGTTACGCCATTAACGGCAGACGGCGAAGTAGACGTTGTTAGCTTTGAGCGTTCGCTTAACCGAATGATTGAAGCAGGCGTAGACGGCCTGTTTACGCTTGGATCTTCTGGCGAAGTTGCGTTTAGCACAGATAAGCGCCGTCGTGAAATCATTGAAACCGTAATGCGCATTGTTGATGGTCGCGTGCCAGTGTTGGTTGGGTGCATCGATACGGAAACAAACCGTGTTATTGAGCATGCAAAAGAAGCTAAGGAGCTTGGAGCGGCTGCAATCGTTGCAACAGCGCCATTCTACGCACTCGGCGGCATGGCAGAAGTTGAGCGCCACTTCCGTCTTATTCACGAAGCTGTTCCAGATTTGCCACTGTTCGCTTACGATATTCCAGTTTGCGTACACACAAAGCTACCAGGCGCTTTGCTTGTAAAGCTTGGTAAAGATGGCGTACTTGCAGGCGTTAAGGATTCTTCCAACGATGACGTGTCGTTCAGGTTCCTTGTAGACGACAACAATAAGGCTGGCCACCCATTGACTTTGCTTACGGGTCAAGAGGTTGTTGTTGACGGCGCATACATGGCTGGCGCAGACGGTTCTGTTCCAGGACTTGCAAACGTTGAGGCAACTGGCTACGTGCGCATGTGGAAGGCTGCTCAGGCTGGCGATTGGGCAACAGTTAAGAAGGAGCAGGATTGGCTTGCTGCTTTGATGCGAATCGTTACTGTTCCTAGCGGAGTGGCAGGCTTCGGCGCAGGAGTTGGAGCATTTAAGACCGCAATGGCGTTGCTTGGCGTGTTTGATACAAATCAGATGCCAGACCCAGTTTGCCCACTTGAGGGAGAAAACGTTGAAGCCGTGGCTCGCGTTCTTAAGGAAGTTGGCTTGACTTTGGCAAAGACCCCAGAAGAAGTAAGCGCTTCTACTAAGTGAGTATTTTTATCAGATAATTTAAGCAAATAATTTAAACAAAATCGTTTATTCATGGTGCATAGTAAATAAATGGTATTGCGGCGTACGCTTAAACGTATGCCGCAATGCTAATATTTGCTTGGAGTATTTGCAGAATCAAAAATCACCAAAGCTTTAAAGGAGAAGCTAAAGATGGCTGAAGTTATTATTGTAAAAGATCAGGATGAGGCAGGCGAGCTATACGCCGAATCTGTTGTAGATTTGATTAGTCGCAAGCCAGATGCAGTACTAGGGTTGGCAACAGGATCAAGCCCATTAAAAGCCTACGAGCATCTTGCAAAGCTTGTAAAAGACAAGAATGTTGACGTGAGCCGCGTACGTGGATTTGCGCTTGACGAATACATTGGATTGCCATTAGAGCACGAACAATCTTACCACAGCACAATCCGCAGAACTGTAACAGATCTAATAGGCCTAAACCCAGATTTAGTTCATGTTCCAGGAGATGTTCTTAATGGAGCGCCATTAAGCGAAGGTGATAAGATTGCGCACGCTGGAGCAGACTACGACGCTGCTATTGCTGCCGCTGGCGGAATCGACGTGCAAATCTTGGGAATCGGCTCCGACGGTCACGTTGGATTCAACGAGCCAGGATCTTCTCTTGCATCTGGTACTCGCGTTAAAACACTAACCGAGCAGACTCGCGTAGACAACCGCAGATTCTTTGACGGTGATATTAACCAAGTTCCAACTCACTGCATAACACAAGGAATTGGAACGATTTTGCGCGCTCGTCATCTCGTGCTTCTTGCGTTTGGTGAAAATAAGGCAGATGCGGTAGCTGCAACAGTAGAAGGTGGAGTAAGCTCGCTATGCCCGGCTTCTGCGCTTCAAATGCATCCTCATGCAACAGTGATTATAGATGAGGCTGCTGCAAGCAAACTTAAGCTTGCTGACTACTATCGTTGGGTGTATGCAAATAAGCCATCTTGGCAGGGGATCTGATACACAAGTCTGAAATTTAAGATAATAAATTTAAGATAATAAGATATCAAATAAGCACAAGCATAGGTGAATGAAATGTCAAAAGATGTGTATTTAGATGCCGTAAAGAAGATTGATGATTCACTAAAATCAAACGAAGAGCGCAATTTTGTAGTGCGCAACGTGAACGTTGTAGACGCTCGAGGAATTGTACCCAATTCGTGGATTTTGGTTAGTGACGGCGTAATTCTAGAGACTGGCATTTTAGACGAAGACCTTGCTTTAGCTATTAGCACTCGCGGCTTAAGCGCATCTGATTTAAGTGTTGTGGATGGGTGTGGCTGTTTTGCTACGCCAGGGTATATTGATCTGCACGCTCATGGAGCCTGGGAGCATTCGTTTGACGATGGTGCCGAAGGTATTGCTATAGCGCGCGCGTATCACATGCTTCATGGAACAACTAGGCAAGTTCTTAGCTTGATTACAAACCCTCTTGACGTAATGCAAGAGAATTTGCGTACTGTTAAGCGTGTTATGCAAACGCGTCCAGATGTGCTTGGGTCGCATTTAGAGGGTCCGTTCTTGGCGTTGTCTAGAAAAGGCGCGCACGACCCTAATTGCCTAGTGGACCCTACTCCAGAGCGCGTTGAGGCGTTGCTTGAGGCGGCAGATGGAACTTTGCGCCAAATTACTTTGGCTCCAGAGCGAGAACACGGCATGGAAGCGATTAAGCGTTTTGTAGAAGCTGGCGTGATCCCAGCAGTGGGGCATTGTGATGCAGATTATAAAACCGCGCGCGCGGCTTTTAATGCTGGCTCTACGCTTATGACTCACATGTTTAACGCTATGAACGGCATTCATCACCGTAAGCCAGGTCCAATTCCTGCTGCTTTGGAGGATTCACGCGTAACTATTGAGCTTATTAACGATGGTTTCCACGTTGAAAACCCAGTTTTGCGAATGGCTTTTGATGCTGCTCCTAATCGCATTGCGTTTGTAACGGATGCTATGGCTGCAACAGGTTGTGCGGATGGTGCTTACAAGCTTGGTGCTCTAGACGTTACTGTTACAGACGGTCACGCAAGGCTTGTTTCTAATGGAGCTATTGCAGGATCTACCCTGATCTTGGAAGTGGCAGTTGAGCGCGCTGTTAAGGAACTTGGCATTGGTTTGCCGGCAGCTATTGCGGCTGCAACTCTTATTCCTGCCCGCGCACTTGGAGTAGATAAGCCGAATGCTATAACTAGCGCTCCTTTGGGCTTAGTTGAAAAGGGGTACGCAGCCGATTTGCTTTTGCTTAATCCAGGAACTTTGGCAGTTGAGCATGTTTGGTGCGACGGTCATAAAATTTCGTAACGTAAATCGTATCGTTGCGATTAATCGTGATGCTGTAGTACTCAGGCATCACCATTGAAGATGAAAGAACCGCTCCCTAAACTAGAGCGGTTCTTTCATCTTATGCACACCAAGCTAGGTGGAGATTCGAGATTTTTCGCAGCGGATGAAGCGAACCTCAGCATGAAATGGTGATTCGCTGAAGCAGCAAGAAAAATCGAGAATCTCGGTGATTAAGTAATACGCAATTGTTCAAGCACGTAAGAGGGCTGGGTGATTCTTGGTCGAACAGTATAAGAGCGGCAGCCGATACCAAATAATCCAAATGATCAACCACTACAAATAAACTTCAACCAAAAAACGAAATCAAAGCCAAAACGGAACAACCGCAACAACAGACTACGCGTAAGAGGCAGAGCGTTGTGAGACAAGAAACACCCAGCCCTCAGCAACTCTAAATAGGAAAATCGCGCAAGACCAAGCTAAGTCACAGCGCTCATGCAAGTCGATTCGTAAGAAAATTATGCGATTTAGTGCTTATGCAGTCTATTAAGCAAAATAGACTGAATTGGCTCGTAATGGTCGTTTACAGCCTGTCTGTATCCATCTGCGTCTCCCGCAATAGCCGTTTTTAGCATAAGCTCGTGCGCTCTAGCGGTTTTTTCAAGCTCGTCCGAAACTTCCAACCCCAATTGTGGCAAAACCGCCATATGCACAAGCCACAAGCATCGCACGAATTGCTCTGCAATCGTATTGTTTACCGCGCGCAAAATACCAGTGTGGAAAGCAATGTCTTGTTCCAAGAACGTTTTTCCAGCATGTGCTTCTTTGGTCATTATTTCCGAAAGCGCCTCCAATTCTGGCTGCTGTGTTCCTTTAAGTGACTCAACCACCTTATCCGCGCATCCAAGGTCTAGGAATTTTCGCATTTCTACAACATCGCTTAAATCTTCAAAATTCTTATTAATGGATATTAAGGAGCGAAAAGCGAGTGTTTCCACCATTGGATCAAGCGATAATGAGCCAACAAACATGCCTTTTCCTTGCTTAACTTCCACAATATTAAGCGCTTCCAGCTTGCGAATCGCCTCGCGCACCGATGACCTTGATGCACCAATCAAGTTGCAAAGCATTGGTTCTGTTGGCAGCATATCTTTTGGCTGCAAGCGTTCTCTTAATATGAGCGACCTGATTGCATCCATTGTTTCATCGCAGCGTTTTCTAGCTGTGATTGGAGCGGAGTTTGAGTTTGAGCTTGCCTGTAAGAAAGATAAACGATCTAGTGTTGTCATCTCGTCGTCTTCATGGCTGCTAAATGTCTCTTCCATGTTGGCTCCTTTCAGTTCGCGTAAGGATTCCTTCTTCTAAATCTTTCATTTTTTCACTTGTGTTTATTTTATTTTTTATACAATCTAAGTCTGTATTGTTTAAACTTTTTGCATTGCTTTTAAAATCTATTTGTAAATTATCCTGCTTCCAAAGATTGGAATCTATTGCTGTTATATAAATTCCAGTAGTCTCTCTTTCCCACAGTAGTTGCAAAGTTCGTTTATTGCTAGAGCTAAGGCATTGATAAACGTGGTGGAATGGGTTTATGCACACGTTTTTTGCCCATGTTTTTCCGCCGTCGTAGCTAAATCTCACAACTCCGCGACCGCGATAAGGCATCATTTGGCTTGCGTTTGCAAACGCTATGCAGTCTGCGTTGTCTGCATTTTCGCTGTTAAAACAGGTTGCGCTCGGCTGGCTGAATATCTCTGGCAAACTTGTGTCAAAAATTAGCTCGCTCCAAGTTTCTCCGCAATCATGACTAATGGCTTTGCCTACACATCCCGAGCGATTTTGATTGCGGAAGAAAGCCAGAATATCGCCATTTTTGCGCTCAACAAACACGGTTTCGGAGCTTGTTGCATCGTCGTCTTGCATTGTTACAGGATCCACGATTTTTCCGTTGATCAATCGCCCTTCGTTAATCATTTTGCCTCGGCTCCATGTTTTGCCCTCGTCGTCCGAAATAAGCGCTCCCGAAGAATAGTGCGATTTGCTTTGGCCGCTGCAATAGAATGGCGCGAGTATTCTGCCGTAATGTTTCTCGCTTTGTCTAATAACTATTCCGTTCCCTGGGCATACTCCAGCGAAGCTCATCCATGGCTCCTTAACAATGTGGTCGATTAAGCGTGGCACACTCCATGTTTTGCCGTCGTCGTCCGAGTAGATTTGAGCTATATAACACGTTTTTTCGGCAAATAATGGCTGACTTTCGCTTGCAATTTCTTGCGATTTCCATATGTTCCACGTGGAACTGTCGCAAGTTTGTTTACTGTGCGAGTTATTGCGTAAGTCATTGTGCGAATCGCAATTTTTTATACTTCCGTCTGGGAAAACTAGCCACTTTGTTGCGCATTCTTTTTCGCTAGAATCGCATGGCAATTTTACGGCCGCGCTTCCATCCATTGCTGCCGCGTAGTTGCCGCCTAAGCGGTCTATAAGCTTGATTCTTCCGCACGCGTCTACGCCTACAGCGGTTTTGCAATTTGTTAGCCCAATTCCGCTAGGATTAAGGTCTATTAATACGTTAATTCTTTCGCTTTTTCCCGCTGGATCTAAAATGGGGCAGGAGTCGATTGCGCTCGCGCCTAGTTTTCCAAGGTTTTTGCCAGGCATGTTGATTACGGTTTGCAAAGGACCCCACGTTTTTCCGCCGTCCGCAGACCTGCGAATTACAAAGTTTATGTGGTTTGGAGCGTCGTTTGAAACGCTTGTTCGCTGGTCTGCTCCTGCGATTAGCGTTCCCATGCGCGTTTTTACAAGAGACGGTATTCTGTAGCTGCGCGAGCCAGCATATCCCGTATCGAATAATGCGGTTGTTACAAGCGGCTTTACTCTTGATATTCTTTGGATTTGTCCTTCGGTTAGCGCGCTAAAGTAGATTCCGCCTGTTCTGGCTTCTCCCATTAATCGCACTCCGCGCAAGTCTTCGCCTATACTCACTGCGTTTAATTCTGGTATGTTTGCAAACCAGAATTGTCCTATGTTGTGCGACTGGCTGTATCCGTCTACGTAAATGTCGGTTGCTCCGCGATTTGCGCGAATAATCAAGTCGTGCCATTCGCCGTCGTCAACGCTTGCGGCTGCTTCGATTACGCTTTTTACGCACGTTTCGCTGTCGATTAGCGTGATTTTTATGCCTTCTGGTCCTGCGTACACGCTTATTTTTCCGCTAGATTCTAGATTAGTTTTTGTTCCAACAGTTCCAGCAGCAAAAAGCACTCCATGTTGGCCAGGTCCGCGCAATCTAAATTGAATGTGCAAAGTTCCGCTTGAGTTGCAAGATACGCGTTTTATGTCTCTTGCACAAATCGTAGGTCCTGCAAACCATATGTCTGGCTGTGCTTGAGTGGCCGAATTTGCGATTTCTTCTGGATTTGGCAAGTGACTTGAGTAGTAAAAGTCGTAGATTTGCGAAGATTCTGCCTGCGCTGCACACACTTCGGCCGCTTTTCCGCTCACTCTTTGCGGCCCAAGATTCGTTGCGCTCGCAAAGCATTGGTATCCGTCTAAATAGAATCGGCTTCCAAAACTTCCGTACGTTATTGCAAAATCGTGTTCGCGCCCGTCGCATGCGCCTAGCGCATCTTCCATTTGTAGTGCAATTTCTTTCGCACCGTTTGCGTCGGCGCTATCTTCTAAAAGATTTTGTGCACTAAGCAGGGGAGCGTCTTCTTTAATACTTATTTTTATTATTGGAGTTGTGTGCTCTTGTTGTGCAGAAGCTTCCGACTTTTGCGCGGGCTTAATATCTAATAAATCACAATCCGAATTTGCTACAAATTTAAACCCTATTATTCCTTCGTTCTGATTTATTTCCTCGTTTTTATCTTTGCGATTGATTCCCGATTCGTTTTCGCTATATTTTTTGATTTCACTAGATGGTGTAATTTTTATTGTGGCATGGTTGAATCGCGTGTGCTCCGAACCTTTGATATCCGCGATATCTTCAATAAGGCTCGTCGTCTTCGTTGAACGACGTTCCATTTTAGTCCTCCATGACCAGAAAAATTAAAACCACTATGTTTTAACACGTCTGACGTCTTACGACATCTACTTATTTAGTCTATCACATATTTTTAAGCAAACGCGCAACTGTTGTAAGATGATGCTACAAAATAAAAAAGAACGTCGAAAAATCAACGTTCTTAAAGAGTGCGAACGGCGGGACTTGAACCCGCACGAGTATACACTCACTGCCACCTGAAGACAGCGCGTCTACCATTCCGCCACGTTCGCATACAGACCACAAAGCTACCATATTTGCAGACGTTTAGCAAATACGCTTCTAGTGTGTTGTTACAAATTTGCTCAAATAGCGTCACCAAGTGTGGTAGAGATTCGAGTTTTTTCGCCGCGAGCGAGGTGAGCCTCAGCGCCGAAGGTGGTGACTCGCCGAGAGAGCAAGAAAAATCGAGAATCTCGGTGATGAAAAACACGCAAAAGTTCTAGATATCCAGAAGGTTTGATGTATTTCTCTACGAGCAATAAATAGCGCCATACTGAGGCCTTGGAATATTAACGTTCATAAGACCACCGTAAAGGAGCGCGTCACTTGCGAGGAGAGAAATACTCAAACCTCGCGCAATACCAAGCAAGGAGCGCGCAACACCAGATAAATTATCAGCGCGATCCATTTTCGTAGTAGTGCGCAAGCGATTCATCGCGGAACTCTTCAAAATATCCGCCGTCAATCGACGCGCGAATGTCGTCTAGAAGCTTAACAAAGAATCGCTCGTTGTGAATCGTAGCAAGCGTGTATCCGTTCATCTCTTTAGCGCGCAGTAAATGGCTAACATACATGCGCGAATAATGCGTGCAAGTGTAGCAATCGCATCCAGCTTCAAGCGGTCCCTGATCGTGCTTAAATTCGGCGCGCTTTACGTTGTATCGTCCGTGGCGAGTAAAAATCGCGCCGTTTCGGCCGCATCGCGCAGGGGCAACGCAATCAAACGTATCTCCGCCGTTTTCTACGCAAGCAAAAATGTCGTCAACTGCAGCAATTCCAAGCACGTGGCGAGGGCGATTTTCTGGCATAGCATCGCAGATCCAAGCGCAAGTGTCTCCAATAATGCGCTTTTCAATTGCTCCACCAATTCCGACGCCATCAAAGTCGAGCGAAGCAATCTGCTCTGCCGCGTGCCTACGCAAATCCTCGTAATTCGCTCCCTGAACAACGCCATACAACGCCTGATACGGCTTTCCTAATCGCGCCTCGGTTAATCGCTTGTGTTCGGCAACACAACGCTTAGCCCAGCGGAAAGTGCGCTCAACGGACTCTTCTTGATATCGACGAGTATTCATCAAAGTTGTAAGCTCATCGAAAGCAAACATAATATCTGCGCCAAGCTTGTGTTGAATACCCATTGAGATTTCTGCGCTAAATCGGTGAATTGAGCCGTTTAGAGGGGACTTAAACGTTACGCCATCCTCGTCAACGAATGCCATACGCTCTTTACCTTCTGCAATAACATCGTCGGACTTCATGCCTGTAACGTCCATTGCAAGAGTTTTCTTAAAACCAGCGCCAAGCGAAAGCACTTGGAATCCGCCAGAATCCGTAAAAGTTGGGCCATCCCAGTTCATAAACTTTGCAAGACCGCCAGCTTCGTCTAAAATGTCTTCACCAGGGCGCTCATATAAGTGGAATGCGTTAGAAAGCATGCATTGGCCGCCCAAGTCTTTTATTGACTCTGGCAGCACGGCCTTCATTGCGGCTTGAGTTGCAACAGGCACAAAAGCAGGCGTATGAATATCCCCGTGAGGCGTGCGAATCACGCCTGTACGCCCGTATCTAGCTCCATCTTTTCCCTTGCCGTCCGCCGTATTTTCCAAACGCGTTTTTGTTGTAAACGAGAATTCATTGCGATCTCCAGGCTTACCAGGCTCTGCTCCGCGTGGGTGTTCAATAAGATTAGTCATACCTTTTACTCTATTAGAAGGCATGACGATATGCGCATAAGTTGTGGCATTGTAAGCGGAAAAGTCGTCAGCAACCGTTCGTTAAATTTTACGTGTTTATGTATTTTCTATAAAAACCGCTAGCTAATTTTACGGTATTCATACGGTAACTATATGGTATTTATACGGCATTATATGGCTAAATATTCAGGTAATTTTAAGAGCAAAACGTTTAACTCATATTGTAAGAAAATTAAATCTTAGATTTTAACTTACGCTTTATTTGCGTGTAGAAAGATTAAAGCGCGTAAAAATCTCATATTAACTTGTATGAATGCGTGTAATCAGATTAGAGTATGTTGTGTTAAAAGATTTAAGGAGGATTAATGGCTGACGATATTTATGATTCTAAGGCCTATGATTCTAGTGAAGTGCAATCTGAGCAGTCTTCACAAGGACAGTCACAGACGGAGGAGACTAAGCAGACTAGTCAGGGTGAACCTCAGATTTATCGTCCTGCTCCGGAATATGGTGCATATGGTCCTGTTAATACTGGCGACGGAAGCGATGAGAATAATTCTGCAAACTCTTCGGTTGCTGGCGACTCTTCTGCTAATGATGGTGAAGAATCGCCAAGAAACACAGTTAACGGAGATTATGCGCGTTCGGATGACAATTTGGATAATCCATTCTTGCCTTATGGTGATCCCTATAGCGGCAATATTAAAAATTCTAGATTTGGGAATCCTTATGATTTGAGTGATGATGCTGCTGATGGCGATGCTGCTGATAGCGATGCTGGTGATAATCAGGATGATGCAGTTCATGGCGAAGTACAGGTCGTAAATCAGGGTTCAAATCAGAATCCAAATCAGGGTCCACATGTAGTGTACAAAAAGCGTGGCGCTAGAAAAGAGTCCAGAGAAAACTCAAATATAACAGTGGCGATTGTGTCGTCAATTATTTCTGCAGTGGTATGCGTTGTTGTAATGTCATTCGCTATCACTCAAGGACTAATTTCTATTCCAGGTTCGGGAACGCTTGCAGATGTAGGTACACAATCATCTTCAAAAGGAACAGCAGTAGTAAAAGGTGGTCAATCTCCAGATTGGCGTTCGGTTGCTAAAAACGTTTCTGGCGGAGTTGTGTCTATTCAGGCGCGCAATGACAAGAATATGAGCAAAGGCTCTGGGGCAATAATCGACAAGCAAGGTCATGTTGTTACAAACAATCACGTTATTGCTGGAATGCAACAGCTGCAAGTAACGCTATCTAATGGCCAGATTTACAAGGCAAAGCTTGTTGGAACCGATAAAACTACCGATTTGGCTGTGCTTAAAGTAGACGGTTTACCAAGTAACGTAAAGCCAGTTGAGTTTGCTGATTCTGATGCTCTTGCTGTTGGAGAACCTGTGATGGCAATTGGAAATCCTCTTGGTTACGACGATACTGCTACAACAGGCATTGTTTCCGCGCTTAATCGCCCAGTTTCCGTTATGGATGATCAGAGTCGTTCGGAAATCGTAACAAATGCTGTGCAAATTGACGCTGCAATCAATCCTGGTAATTCTGGCGGACCAACTTTTGATGCTGCTGGAAAAGTAATCGGTATTAATTCTTCTATTGCCGCAACTTCTGCTAGAGGCGGCACAGCAGGGTCTATTGGAATTGGATTTGCTATTCCGTCTAATCTTGTTAAGCGCGTAGTAAACGAGATTATTAAGAATGGTTCTGTAAAACACGTTGCTCTTGGAATTATGGTTAAAAGCGTGAACGTAACGCAAAATAACATTACGCGCGGCGGCGCTCAAGTGGCGTCTGTAACTCCTGGCGCTCCTGCAGCAAAAGGCGGAATGCGTGCTGGAGATACAATCGTGGCGTTTAATGGAAAGCCTGTGACAAGCAATTATTCGCTTTTGGGATTTGTGCGCGCTACCGCTTTGGGAGATAAGGCAACAATAACGGTTGTTCGTGGTAACGGAACTGTCAATCTAACAGTCAAGTTTAACCAAGAAGAAGCTGCTGTTAATGGCGCAACTCGTCAAGACCCTCGATCCTTGAGGAAGCGCGGAAGTAAAAAGCCTGATTCTTCCGATAAGAAGAGCCAGAACAACAATGGAGGCGATTCTTCAGATGGAGATGATGATCCTTTGGATCAGCTCCCTCGAGGCGGAGACGACGATTCTGACGATGGTGGCATTTTTGACCCATTCGGTTTCTGGTAAACTGATAGCATGACTTACAAAGATTTTGGCCAACTTGCATCGGAGCGGTTTTCTGCACGCGACTTTTTAAACAAGCCGATTGAGCAAAACATTTTAGAGTCAATATTGCACACCGCTTCTCTTGCGCCAAGCTGGAGCAACACAAGAGCTTATGCGCTTGCGATTGCACAAGGTGGCAAAAAAGATCGCATTGTGAAAGCTTATTTAGATAAGTGCAATGCAATGCTTAAAGCCAAAGATAAGAGTTTGAGCGAATCTGAGCGCGCTCAGTTTGCTCAAGAATCAGCGCCTAATGGCGACGTTCCTGTTGCAAAGCCGTACCCCGACGATTTAAAGCAGCGAAGCGCTAAACTCGGTCTAGCGTTATATTCGCATTTAGGAATCGAAAGGCACGATTTTGCAGCTAGGAACGCCCATACGCGCAGAAATTTCGAGGCTTTTGGAGCACCCGTTATTGGCTTTGTTTTAGCTAGACGCGATTTTATGCCATTTGCTGCAATGGATGCAGGTCTTATGCTACAAACGCTGTTTCTTGCTGCTAAAGATTTAGGCGTTGACTCTTGTCCGCTTGGAGTTTTGGCTACTTGGCGAGATCCGCTAGACGCGGAGTTTGATGTTCCAGAAAACATGGAGCTTTTAACTGGATTTGCGCTTAGGTATGCTAGCGATTCGCACGCAAACGAGTTTAGAGCAGAGCATCCAAAGATTGAGCTGCTTTAGCGATTGCGAAACAATCGTTTTTGCCTATTTTATATGCGCCTTGCGCTCGTAAATAGTGGCAGTGCTTTCCCAAACAAGAGCCTTCCAAGACGTTTTAACGTTGGAAACAGCGTGCGCATTGTAATGCGAAATGTTGTAGTTTAAAGCCAAGAAGTAGTACCACGGCTGGCTGGATTCGCTAACAAGAAATTCTGGCTCGCCCTTTGCAGCGCAATCCGTCAACTCTTGTGCTTGCTGGCTTGCAGTAGGGCTTTCATTCGTTATAAAAGTCTTGTTTTCGTAAGCGCAATCTATAAGATTTTTAGAAAAATAAGGGTTTGCGCCTATTAAAAGCCACGAATATTGGTGAGTGTCGTTTTCTTCGTGAGAAATAACTTTTCCACTTTCGTCAACCTGCTCGTAATTATGGAGCCAAGATGCTACAAAACGCTTATTTTGCAAGTGATTACTAGATATGTATTGTGCTACAGCTCTAGAAGGCGAATAGTCAAACAGAATATCGTTTACGCAAGCAAACGCGTTCCAAATTAGGCTTGGTGCAAGGATTATTGATATTAGTAGGTTGATTTTAAAAGCTTTGTTTTTTATAAATCTGAATTTAGTAGGGGCGATTTTAACAAAAATCGCAGGAATATCCTTGCTGCTAAGCGGCTCTTTTATGTGACTAATCCAAAGCACACTAAGCAAAAACACAAATATTAGACCTGCGTGGTGAAGCGTAAAATAGCGAACAGCTACGATTGTAAGGACAAGATAAGGGATTACAAGAGCTGTAAGGAGTTTTCTGCGCTTGGCGATTCTAATGGCAAACGCCCAAATCGCAAGGCTAAACAGTGTGCATATTGTAATCGGCAAAAAGTCAAAAGGCATTCTTCGCATTGAAATATCGCCATAAAAGCTTGTAAACATGCTTTCGGAAGGCATTACGAATATAAAAGCGAAGCATTTTGCAATTGTTGAATTGCCATCAATCGTTGCGCGAGTGGCGAATGCGTTTTTTGCTGGCCATGCAAGAGCAAGGTTTGCAGCGCCAAAAATGGCGATTAATCCCCAAGATATAAGTCGCGCCCAATTTGATGCGATTGTTGCTTTAATCGCGTGAAGAATGGAGCTAAAATTAAGAGTTTTGCTAATATTCTTGCTAAAAACTCGCCAAATCCAAGCAATTGTAAAGCCTGCAGCAAACGCAATCCCGTACACGCTAAGCAAGCACATAAACATAAGACTAATCGCAAGTTTCCAAGCGCTAGAAGTCTTAGAATCCGCACTATTCCAATAATGTGCCGCTACTAGCAAGCTTAAGCAAAGCAAAGCGTATGGTCGCGATGTAACACCGTACTGGAAGCAAGCAAAATAAGTAAACGGAATAAGAAAAGTTGCAAGGCTGCTTGCGCTTTTAAAAGGCGACTTAAAAATAAGCCACGCACCCAGTAGGCTTGCGCAAACCAGTTGAATACCCTTAATTCCAAACTCGTATGGAACGCTATTTTTAGCTGCAATCGCAAGCAAAAGATTCCAAAAAGGAGGGTGACCCTCGTAATGGGGTCTAACGCTAATAATGTCTGTAAGCGACGAATCGCGCGCAATCAGCCAGCTTTGAGCTTCGTCAAACCAAGGTTCGTGGAAACACATTACGATTGCAATAATCGCAATGTATAAAACAAAAGCTAATAATAAAGCCAATGTGCGCGCGTTATGTGAATCTTGTAAATTGCGTGGCTTAAAAATCCGCATGAGTGTTAACTCTTAATTCGCAATGCTAATTACTAATTTTGACTCAAGGCGGCAAGCCTACGAGCGTTAGCAACAGCATACAAGCTGATTCCAGCTGCAACGGATGCGTTAAGCGATTCAACAGCGCTAGAGATTGGGATTCCAGCAATAGCATCGCAAGCTTCACGCGTTAGGCGACTCATGCCCTTGCCTTCGCTTCCAAGAACTACAACAAGCGGATCTGTTTCAAAACCAGTTTCGCCAACAAGCTTGTCGCCGCCGCCATCAAGACCAATCGCGTACCATCCGCGTTCGCGCAAACCTTGAATCGCCTTGTTTAAATTCACAACTCTAGCAACAGGCAAATGTGCTGCTGCGCCTGCAGAAACCTTCCAAGCGGCAGCTGTAACAGATGCGCTTCTGCGCTCAGGCAAGATTACGCCATTTGCGCCAAAAGCGGCTGCGGATCGAATAACAGCACCAAGATTTTGTGGATCGGTAACTCCATCTAGTGCTATAAACAATGGGCGTGCGTTAATGCGAGCGGCTGCAGAATCCGCCGCCTCCATAGCGCGAGACTTCTTTTCTGCGCGGTCAACAAGCTCTTGCAGCGAATAATATTGATAAGGCTGCACTTTTAATATAATGCCTTGATGATTGGTGCTGTGAGCAATGCGATCCATTTCCAAGCGATCCGCTTCCAAAAGTCGCAATCCTTGCATGCCAGCAAGCTTAACGATTTCGCGCGTGCGATCGTCATGCTCAATGCGATTTGCAACATAAAGCTGCGTGCTAGGAACGCCTACGCGCAAAGCTTCAAGAGCTGCATTTCGCCCAATTACCAACTCGTCGCTATCTGTGCCCAACTTATCTACTCTGCGTCTAGCTGCCAAACGTGGATCTGCAAACGTGCGCTTAATCGCAGCCTTTTTAGCGAAATAAGCCTTATGATACACGCGGTCCTCTGCTTTAGGAGTAGGTCCCTTGCCGCGCAATGCATTACGATGTTTTCCACCCGACCCCTTGGTCGGTCCTTTTTTCATAGCCATATTCTTATTTTCACATGCCCCCGAGGCATTGACGATGCTTTGGTGCTGCATTAGCGAGGCATTAGTATTTGGCGCTTTATGTGGCATAATAGAACGGTACTTAATTATTGTTATTGCAATAATCCACAACCGCGCAATAATCAAGATTTTGAGTCAACTTTGCGTAAAAATTTTGATTATTGACTACTCCGCGGCGCTCCCAAGGGGGAAAATATGGTTGATCAAAGCGATCAATCCAAAGATCCGTCATTGCAAGACGTGCAAAATGTTGCAAATTCGCTTAATGTAAACGTTTCTACGGGTTTAAGTAGTGATGAGGCGGCTAAAAGGCTCGCGCAATTTGGCTCGAACGTTTTAGCTAGCGCTCCTAAAACACCAGCGTGGAAGAGGTTCCTCGAACAGTTTAAAGATCCGCTTGTTTACTTGCTTATAGCGGCTACTATTATTTCCGCAATCGCATGGTTTGTTGAGCGCGCACAACATGGTGGCGAAAGTGGCGGCGAAGTTCTGCCGTTTGACTCAATAGTTATAATCGTGATTCTTATAGCAAACGCAGTTTTGGGCTATATTCAAGAGTCGCGCGCGCAAGAAGCAGTTGAAGCGCTGGCAAAAATGAGCGCTCCACAAACGTCTGTTCTTAGAGATGGGCGAGTTATGCGCATAGATACGGCAGATGTTGTGCCTGGAGATATTTTGGTTCTTGGCGAAGGCGATGCTGTTTCTGCAGATGCAAGGCTTATTGCAGCCGCTTCTTTGCGCGTTGCGGAAGCAAGCCTTACGGGAGAATCTGTTGCTGTTAGCAAGCGTCCAGAAACTCTAGCTTCGCCAAAATCTTTAGCAGACCGCACAAACATGGTGTTTAATGGCACTGCCGTAACGCAAGGCACTGGTCGCGCAATCGTCACGTCTACTGGCATGAAAACTCAGGTTGGAAAAATCGCGGATATGCTTTCTAGTGCGCAAGAAGAAGCCACTCCTCTCGAGAAGGAGATGGTTCGCGTATCTAAGGTTCTTGGAATCGCAGTGTGTATTATTGCAGCCGTTGTGCTTGCGTCTATGTGGGCGCTTGAAGGATTCCGCACTATTGAAGATGTTATAGATTCTTTGCTTCTTTCGGTATCTCTTGCTGTTGCTGCTGTTCCAGAAGGCTTGGCTGCTATTTTAACGGTTGTTCTTGCGCTTGGCGTGCAGCGCATGGTAAAGCATCATGCTGTTGTAAAAAAGCTTTCGTCTGTAGAAACGCTTGGCTCCGCATCTGTTATTTGCTCCGACAAAACGGGTACTTTAACTCGAAACGAGATGACTGTTGAGCGTGTTATAACGCCTAGCGGCCAAGTACAGCTTACGGGTAGTGGGTATAAGCCAGAGGGACGAATGGTTTTGCTGGATTCTTTAGATGCGGATTTGGCGGTTCATCCAGCTCTAGCTACAGAGGTGATTGGAGCGCTCGGCTCTGGGTATTTAGCAAACGATGGCGATTTGAACCATAATGAATCATCTGGCGCATGGCAGCCAGTTGGCGATCCTACCGAGGTTTCGCTTATTGTTGCGGCGCGCAAAACCAAGGCGGACAAGCGTTACGCGCATCTTAGTCGCGTTGCGGAAGTGCCGTTTACTTCTGAGCGCAAGCGCATGTCTGTTGTTGTTAAAGACAATTCGGATTCTGGAAATCTTATTGTTTGCGCTAAAGGCGCTCCAGATGTTTTGCTTTCTTATTGCACGCGAATCGCAGTTGCTGGCGCTGTTCGTCATCTTACAGACGGAGATCGCGAAGAGATTCTTGCAAACGTGGAAAAGCTCTCTGGCGAAGCGTATCGCACTCTTGCAATGGCGTATAGGCCGCTTGGCGTAGATAGTTTAGCTAAAGTTGACGGCATGGTTTCTAACGCTGCCGGCCAAATCGCAGACGTTGCTGAACAAAGTGATGTTTTGGAGTCTGATTTGATTTGGAACGGCATGGTTGCGATTATTGATCCTCCTAGAATCGAAGTTCGAGATAGCGTTGCTCAAGCGCATCGTGCTGGAATCAGAACTGTTATGATTACTGGCGATCATCCACTTACTGCCGCTCGAATCGCTCGTGACCTTGGCATTATTGGAAAAGATGAGCATGCGCTTACAGGCGATGAGCTTGACGAGTTGCTTTCTAGGGATGACGACAACATTGCTTTCGACGATGCGATTAGCAAAGTGAGCGTGTACGCGCGCGTTGCTCCAGAACACAAGCTTGCGATTGTTTCCTCGCTTCAAAGGCAAGGCAATATTGTTGCTATGACTGGCGATGGCGTAAACGATGCTCCTGCTGTAAAGTCGGCAGATATTGGCGTTGCAATGGGCATTACGGGTACGGAAGTCACTAAAGAATCTGCCAAGATGATTTTGGCAGACGATAACTTCTCTACAATCGTTGCAGCAGTGCGCGAAGGACGCGGAATTTTCGACAATATTCGTAAATTCTTGAGATATTTGCTTAGTTCCAACGTTGGCGAAGTGTTCACGGTGTTTGGTGGTGTTGTTTTCGCTGGCGCTTTGGGAATTACGCAGCCAAACTCTGTAGGTGTAACTTTGCCTTTGCTGGCAACTCAGCTTTTGTGGATTAATTTGCTTACGGACGCTGCTCCTGCGCTCGCAATGGGTGTTGATCCGCAAACGGATGATGTTATGAATAGGCGTCCGCGAAGGCTTACGGATAGCGTTATTGATAAGCCAATGTGGGGAGACATTGTGTTTATTGGCGTGATTATGGCAGCTATAACGCTGATTGGCATGGACATGCATTTGGCTGGCGGATTGTTTACAGACCGCTCCACAACTGTTTTAACTCATGCAGCTCAAATGACTCACGCGCGCACAATGGGCTTCACTATTCTTGTGTTTGCTCAAATGCTTAATGCTCTTGCATCTCGCTCGCATTTGCAAAGCGTGTTTGTTGGCTTGTTCGCAAATCGTTGGCTTTGGGGTGCAATCGCAGTTTCCGTAGTGTTGCAGCTTGCTGTAATTTATATACCATTCCTTAATGGCCCGTTTGGCACAGTTCCGCTCGACTTTATGGAGTGGGTGGAGTGCCTTGGGCTTTCAATGGTTGTGCTTATTGCTTCGGAGTTAAGAAAGTGCGTTTTGCGATTTATTGCTAAGCGCAAAGGCGCATCTTCTGTTGCAATTTCTGCCTAATATTTTCGACCGCGGCACGCGCTACACTTGGCATATTAGTGTATTTAAGTGTTTGTTTTACGCGGTTTTATCGCAAGGAGATTTGACGTTATGCTGTTGTCTGATCGCGACATTCTCAAAGCTCATGACGAGGGTCATATTGATTTGACCCCATGGACCCCACAAATGGTGCAGCCTGCGTCGATTGATGTGCGGCTCGACCGATTCTTCCGATTGTTCAATAATCACGCTTACACCTACGTGGATCCTGCAGAAAATCAGGGGGAGTTGACTGAGCAGTTTGCGGTTGCCCCTGATGAACCTTGGATTTTGCATCCTGGCGAGTTTGCGCTTGGCTCCACTTGGGAGTATGTGAAGTTGGATTCCACAATTGCTGCGCGCTTAGAAGGCAAAAGTTCGCTTGGCCGTCTTGGAATTTTAACTCATTCCACGGCTGGCTTTATTGACCCGGGTTTTGAAGGCCACATTACTTTGGAGCTTTCAAACGTTAGCACTCTGCCAGTTAAATTGTGGCCAGGCATGAAGATTGGTCAAATGTGCTTCTTCAAGCTGAGTTCTCCTTGCGAAAATCCTTACGGGTCTTCTGTTAATGGATCTCACTATCAAGGTCAGCGTGGTCCAACACCATCTAGGTCTTATGAGAACTTCTATCGCGCAAATTTGGAAGATTAAATTTATAAGATTAGAGTTGAAAATCTAGATTTGAAAGTCTAAATTTGTAAGATTAGCAACGAATATCAAGAAAAATCAGGGGAAAAGTAGTAAACTTTCAGGAACTTATCAGCTAACGTACTAGCAGCACTAAGGATTATGTGTTTTCATAATATTAGTGAAAAACTTAAAAAGTAATTCACGAAAGCTTATTCATATTTTTTCCTTTAATTTAAACCCCGACTTAAACGGTCGGGGTTTAAATTTTTATGTAGCGTTTAGGCGTTTAGCGCAGTGTTCGGATTACAAGGGTTATAAATGCCAAAGCTGTGCCGTATGCTGTAGATATGACTAATCATAACGGTGTGATCTCAGATGAGTTCGACAACGGCGAGTTTGACAATAACGACAATAATGGCGATTTTGGCAGTGAGGATTCTGCTGCAAGCGCTTCAAATGGTCTACATGCTGGTCGCGAATCTAGTGTTGTTCCAGGCAGATTCGGCGAAGATTTACATGTAAACGCTGCTAAGTATTCTCGCGGAGAAGCGTCGGCTTACGCTACAAGACCTCTTCTTTTGCTTCTGCACGGGTGGGGTTCCAATGAGGATGATTTGCTTGATTTGCTGCGCGTTGTTGCCCCTTATAATGATGCGATTTCTTTGCGCGCTCCGCTTCGATTAGATCAAGGCGCTTACAGCTGGTTCCATGATGCTGTTCCTCAGGGAGATGACTTAGATCGAGATATGTATGCTGCAGCTGCTGCAATTGACGAGTGGGTTGCTGCGAACGTTCCTGAAGATCGCGCTGTTGTGCCATTTGGTTTTTCGCAGGGTGCGGCGCTTGCTGTTCATATTCTCAGGCTTAACCCTGAACGTTATCGTGCAGCCGTTGCGCTTTCTGGCTTTGTAGCTCCTAATATTGCCAAGGATATTTCTCTTAATGATGATGTTCTTGCAGATCTTAATACGCCTGTTTTCTTTGGTTATGGTTTGGATGATGCTGTTATTCCTCCTTACGAGTTTTCGGCGGCTGCAGCCTGGCTTGAGGAACATACGTGGTTGGAAGAGAAGCGTTACCGCGGACTTGACCATGCCGTTCATATGGAAGAACTTGGCGATATTCGCTCTTGGTTTGCTTTGCACAATATTTCTTCGGGGTTAATGTGACTTTGTGCGCGCGCGAATATGTTCCGCTAATGCAAGAGGCATTGCGACTTGCGCAAGTTGCTTCCGATTGTGGAGAGGTTCCAGTTGGAGCTGTTGTTGTAGATGGTTCTGGTGTGATTATTGGCCGCGGCTCTAATCTTCGTGAGCGAGACTCTGACCCTCTTTCTCACGCAGAAGTTCTTGCGATTAAGCAAGCAGCAGAGAGTAAAAAGTCTTGGAATCTTAGTGATTGCACGCTTGTTGTTACTTTAGAACCTTGTCCTATGTGCGCTGGTGCGATTTTACAAACACATATAAAGCGTGTTGTTTTTGGCGCATGGGATTCAAAACTTGGCGCATGTGGATCTGTTTGGGATATTCTGCGAGATCCTCATGTTGGCTCGCATCCGCAAGTTTTTGGTTCTGTTTGTGAATCGGAGTGTGTTCAGATTCTAAGCGATTTTTTTAAGAATTGCAGGTAGGTTTGATTTACTCAAGTCTTTTCTAGCTTTGTTTAGCCTTGTTCAATATAGTCTAGTTTTGTCTTCTTTTATTGTGTCTTATTTAATCTTATCTACTCGTATTTTTAAATTATTTTATTTTACTAATAATTATTTTAATAATATAAATTTCTTAATATTTTTATCTTGCAATTGCGCTTTTTAAATGTTATAGTTGCGGTAACGTTACCGCACAAGGTTTGCTACGGAAGCGAGAAGAGTGTGAAAACGTTATCTCATAGGTGACTTTGGTCAGCGCTGATGAAGCTACTTAGTGAGATTGAGGTTAGTAAAAACATCATATGCATAGATGCATAGTGTGATTCTCTCAAAAGAGAGGAGTATATGAAAAAACGTAATTTAGAATATAGAATACAAGAGAAAATCAGAGCATATAAATTGCAATGTAAATAATCTTAAATGCTGTACTTGTATAGTTTTGTATAGTGTTACCGATGGGAGGTGCTATGACGTATATTACGATTCGCGATGTTGCACAACATGCTGGAATATCAGTGTCAACTGTGTCTCGTGCATTAAACAACACGGGTCGTATATCGGCAAACACCAAGGCAAAAGTTGAGCGTGCGGTTGCTCAATTAGGTTATATCCCAGATTCGCGCGCGCAAGCAATGCGATCGTTACGCACAAAAACAGTAGGACTGCTTGTGCCAGACATTCGTAACGCATATTTTGCCGAACTCGCTTACACTGTTCAAGACTCATTGTTTGAGGCAGGCTATTGTGCATTTATAGGAACATCATCTGAAAGTGCATCTCGTCAAGATTCATTTATAACCAGTATTCTTTCGCAACGTATTGATGGGGCGATTATAGTTCCTCAAGGTGAAGTTACTGAAGCTATGAGAAAGCTGATTGAGCAGCGACTCCCTATGTTGTTTATGGATCGCCACGTAGAACCGCAAGCTGGCGGCTTAGAACACGTGCCAGTAGTTGATTCAGACCCAACAAAGGGCATTCGTGATGCGCTGTTAGATGTTCTGCAACATGGTTTTCACTCAGTTGGCTATATTTCTGGCCCAATTATTGCTTCGCCCTCGTTGCAAGAACGTGAGCAAGCATTTAGAACCGTGGCTTCAGAGATATTTGGCGAAGAGCATGTATTCGTAGAATCAACAGGATTTGACCAGTCGTCGTGTGCAAGCGTAATGCATCGCATGATTAATGTTGGAGTGAAAGCTCTTATTATTGGCTATTCGCCAGATGCGTTGCGAGTAATGCAAGTGATGGCTCAAGAAGGATTAGTAATAGGCAAAGATATATCATTGATTTCTTTCGATGATGTAGAAGTGTTTCGCCTAGCAACTCCACGTATTTCTGTGATTTCACAGCAAGTTCAACGCATTGGTCACATAAGTGCTGCACTGTTTTTAGATATGCTTGAGAATAATGGTGACGTTAAATCGCAGCGTGTAGAAACTGTGTATATCCCTCGCGAATCGCTAGGGCGATCATAGATTCGTAAAAAGCTGCAAAATATCGTCATTATTTAATGGTTTATCTATCAGTATTTCAACTGATTATTGCACTGTAACTTTGTTGTACGTGTATTAATTGTTTGAGTGAACATTGTTCGTACTCTGTACTCTGCGCATTGTACTTAATGTTGTATTCGCAATTTGCAAGTCAATATAAACGTAATTAAACAAACAATAACTTGACGTAATCAATGGTAATTTCGCGATCGCATTGTTGCTATAGCGAAGGAAGAGGCTAAACATGACGGAGCTGTCATTAGTAGGAGTATCGAAAATATTCGGTAATTCTACTGTAGTTGACAATGTGTCAGTAAAAGTAAAGCCAGGTGAAGTTCATGTTCTACTTGGTGAAAATGGTGCTGGCAAGTCAACTGTTATTAAAATGATGAGTGGCATTTATCAGCCAGATAAAGGTCATATTGAGATTAACGGCAAAACGGTGCGTATTCCTAATGTAGATGCTGCGCGCAAATTAGGTATTGCTGTAATACACCAAGAGTTAAATTTAGTACCTGAACTTTCCATTATGGAAAATCTGTTTCTTGGCATGCTACCGACCAAAGCTGGTTTTGTTGATCGCGCAACTATGCGATCTAAAGCAAAAGAGGCATTGCAAGTTATTGGCTTAGAAGAAGATGTAGATAAGCCAATGGGAGAGCTTGGAGTGGCTCGTCAGCAAATGGTAGAAATTGCTAAAGCGCTTATGCAACATGCATCTATTCTTATTCTTGACGAACCAACGGCAGCACTTACAAAGCGTGAGTGTGAACAATTATTCAGCATTATTGCAGATCTGAAATCTAAAAATGTTGGAATGGTATTTATTTCTCACCATTTGGACGAGATTGCGCGAGTTGGAGATGTAGTAACCGTACTTCGAGATGGAAAATACGTTGACACTGTTAGTGCAGATGTTCCAGAAAAAGAACTTGTAAGGTTAATGGTTGGACGCGATATAACTAATCAGTTCCCGCATGGAAACAGGCATCAAGGCAAGGAATTGCTAAAAGTAGAAGGATTAACGCGAAAAGGTGCTATTGAGGATGTGTCTTTTAGCGTTCATGCTGGAGAAGTCGTTGGACTTGCAGGCTTAGTTGGTGCTGGTAGGACTGAGGTTCTTCGTGCAATATTTGGAGCGGATACTTACGATTCGGGATCTGTTTCAGTAGACGGAAAAGCGATTCCTAAAGCAAATATTGCTGGCAGCATTGCTGCAGGTCTTGGATTAGTGCCAGAAGATCGTCGCGTGCAAGGTCTTATTTTGGAGGCATCTGTTGCAGATAATCTTGGAATCTCTACGTTAATTCCTACATCTCATGCTGGTTTTGCAGATTTGAAAGGTCAGCGTGCGCATGAAGAAGAAACCGCAGAGAAATTGCGTATTCGCATGGCAAATATTGATCAGCTTGCTGGTTCACTTTCTGGTGGAAATCAGCAAAAAATCGTATTTGGCAAGTGGTCTATGGCAAACGTAAAAGTGCTGCTTTTGGATGAGCCTACTCGTGGCGTTGATGTTGGCGCTCGCGTTGAAATCTATGAGCTTATTAACAATATCGTTGAAAACGGTGGAGCAGTACTTATGGCTTCGTCAGATTTACCTGAAGTTCTAGGAATGTCTGATCGTATTCTCGTAATGTCAAACGGCAAGATCAGTGGAGAGCTTGCTGCAAGCGAAGCTACGCAGGAAAAGGTTATGGAACTTGCCGTAACGCATCTTAGTGAATCAGATAAATAGGAATAAATAGCAATAAATAACAATAAACAACATGGCGTGAAGTCATATTGAAAAATTAAAAATTGAAAGATTACTTGTAAAACGTAAAACTTGCGTTCTGCAGTTTGTAAAGCGCAAATAGGTGCTGTGAACTGTTGGAAACTCGTTAAAGGAGTATTTGTTATGAGTGCTACAAAGAGCGAAAAATCTCACCGTTTAGGGTATGGTGCAGACGACAAAGGCTTTTTGCCAACGTTAAAAAAGTTTGCATCTCGTAATGGTGCACTTATTGGTTTGATTATTTTGTGTGCAGCGCTTTCTTGTGCTACGCCTGCATTTTTAACAAGTGTAAATATTCTCAACGTTGGAATTCAAGCAGCTACGGTAGCAATTTTGGCATTTGGCCAAACTTTCGTAATCGTTTCAGCTGGAATTGATTTGTCGGTTGGTGCAGTTGCTGCAATTTCTAGCATGCTTGTTGCTTACACCGGCGCTTCTATGGGCTTGCCTCCAATATTGACTATTATTATTGGCATTGCTACAGGCGCAGTTTTTGGCTTAATTTCTGGCGTTGCTAATGCTTTTCTTAAGCTGCCGTCCTTTATTGCCACGTTGGCAATGATGTCTGTGGCTCGTGGACTTACGCTGGTTGTTTCGGATGGTCGTCCTATTTCCACTTCGGGCATGGTGAATTTCTTCGGAGCAACAATATGCGGAATCCCTATGCCAATAGTGATGATGATTATTATGGGCGTTATTTCCGCAATAATCTTGAACTTCACTACTACAGGTCGTTCAATGTATGCTGTTGGCGGAAATATGGAAGCATCTCGTCTTTCTGGCATAAACATTCATAAAACTCAAATTATGGTGTTTATTCTTTCTGGCGTTTTTGCTGCTGTAGCTGGTTTAGTGATTGCAGGGCGTTTGCATTCTGCTCAGCCTCAAGCAGCTACCGGTTACGAGATGGATGCTATAGCGTCTGTGGTTATTGGTGGCGCATCGCTTTCTGGTGGCAAAGGTAAGATCTCAGGCACATTCGTAGGCGCAATACTTTTGGCTGTTATTCGTAATGGCTTGAACATTTTGAACGTTTCTTCCTTCTGGCAGCAAGTTGTTATTGGCTTGGTGATTGCGTTTGCTGTAAGCCTCGATACTTTGCGACGCAAGGAAGATACTCACTGAAATAAGGCATATTAAGCATATTAATAGACATATTAATAATCCGTAGAAACTTGATCTCCTTGCTTAGAAGGGGGGTGTTTATAAAGGTATTGACTTAATGGTGGCAAGCATCAATGCCTAAATGCAGCAAAAATATAATAAGAAATCTAACAAAAATCTAATAAAAATAATTTAAATTATAACTGAAAACAATTTAACAATATGGTAAATAAATGGCAAAAACATCAGCCTTATTTATGCAAATAATGTTTTAAATATTGTGATTTGCGATTAATAAGGCAATAGTCAAAGGAGATATGATGAATTATCTAGTTATGCGCCGTGGTATGAAGCTCGCTTGTGCTGTTGCAGCAGCATCGGCTCTTGTTTTCAGCATGAGTGCGTGTGGAAATGCAAGCTCTAGCGACAAGGTTGCGCTGTTAGTGTCTACGCTAAATAATCCATTCTTTGTGGATTTGCGTGATGGTGCGCAAGCGGAAGCCAAGAAGCTGGGAGTTGATTTACAGGTTTCAGATGCTCAGAACGATTCTTCTAAGCAGCAAGATCAAGCTCAAAACGCGCAATCTCAAGGTGCTAAAGCAGTAATTATAAATCCTGTGGATTCCGATGCTGCTGGTCCAGCCGTTGCGCCACTTCTTAGCTCTGGTATGCCTGTGATTTCTGTGGATCGTTCCGTAACTGGCGAAAAAGTTACTTCTCACATTGCCTCCGATAACGTGGCAGGAGGTGCTCAAGCTGCCGATGCGCTCGCTAAGAGCATGGGAGAAAAGGGCGAAGTTCTAATTTTGCAAGGCATCCCAGGTGCTGCTTCTACGCGAGATCGTGGCAAAGGTTTTAAGGATCGCATTAAGAAGTATCCAAATATTAAGGTTGTTGCGGAGCAGACTGCTAACTTTGATCGTGCTGAGGCGTTGAACGTTGCAACCAACTTGTTGCAATCTCATCCGAACGCAGCTGGCATTTACGCCGAGAATGACGAGATGGCATTAGGTGCAATCCAATCATTAGGTGCTAAAGCTGGTAAAGATGTTAAAGTAGTTGGCTTCGATGGTACTGCCGATGGCATGAAGGCTATTAAAGCTGGAACAATGGCTGGCACTATTGCTCAGCAACCAAAGGAGCTTGGGCGTTCTGCCGTTGCTGCAGCTGTAAAAGCTATTAAGAAGCAAACTGTTCCAAAGACTGAGCCAATTACTGTGAAAACAGTTACAGCAAAGAATGTAGCTGATTTCGAGTAATAGTAAATCAAGTAGTACAAAAAAGTAGTAAACCAAATAGTGTGAAAAGTGTACAAAAAGTAGTACAACATTTATATGGCGTTGAAATCGTTGACTTGTATGCTAAGCGTAACAATTAATACGATTTTATTGCATATGCAACGTGTATGTTGTCATCGTTTTCAACGCCGCACTATTTGTTGTTTTTAATATCACATTATTTTGGATGCATTATTTGTAAATATATAAAAAGTAAATATTTAAAATAAGTAAATATAAATAAGTAGATATTTAGTCTTATAACAATCATTACAGCAAGCATTTAAGCTTGATGAGCGTTTGCTATTATGCGATTATCACTGTTGATAGTCACTAATGCAAGGTAAAAATTTAATATCATAAGGAGAAAAATGTTAACTCATGGCATCTTGAACTCGCAATTAGCGGCTGCTCTTGCAAAGCTTAGGCATAAGGATCAATTTGTTATTTCTGATTGCGGATTACCAGTTCCACAAGGCGTAGAAGTAATAGATTTAGCTTTAGTGTTTGGAATTCCACGATTTAGCGATGTGCTGAATGCAATCAAAGCTGATTTGGTACTTGAATCAGGCATAATGGCTAAAGAAGCATGCAATAAAAAGCCAGAAGAGTGGGTAAAAGAATCCTTAGGCGTGCCGCTAACATACGTTCCACACGATGGCGATGAAGGTTTTAAAGCTTTAGTTTCACAAGCAAAATTTGTGATTCGTACAGGCGAAACTACGCCATATTCCAACGTTTTATTGCGCTGTGGCGTTCCTTTCTAAATTTCTAAATTGTGGTGTTCTTTTATAAATTTTTAATATTAAAGATTAGTTGCTGATTTAGGAGAAAAATGCATTGTTATAGTAAGCTTGATTCGTTAAGTGGATTAGAAAATATTGCGTCGCTCCGCTTAAACGATTTAAAAGTTACGCAAGAGAATATGCAAGAATCACATAAAGCGGATTCAAACGCTATTGCAATAGTCGGCTCTATGAATGCGGATTACACTATTGTGGCAGATCGTCTTCCTAACCCAGGAGAAACCATTAATGGAAACGAGATTCGCGTGTTGCCAGGTGGAAAATCTGGTAATCAAGCTGTATCGGCTGCAAAACTCGGTGCACACGTTAAAATGTTTGGTGCAGTTGGCAATGATTCCAATGCTGATTTTCTCCTAAATTCTTTGCAATCTTCCGGAGTTGATACAACTTGTGTTCGTCGCGTAGAAAATAAAAAGAGTGGCGCAACTGTGATTACTGTAGATGCGCATAGTGGGGAAAATACTATTGTGTATGCTCCAGGATCTAATTCTTTAGTAGATTGTGAGTATATTCAATCGCCGTTAGTAAAATCCGCTCTTACTAGCGCAAAAGTTCTTGGTCTTTGTTTAGAAAGTCCTTTAGAAACTGTAACTATGTGCGCACAACTAGCGCATGAAAATGGTGTAAAAGTGCTTCTTAACGATTCGCCATTTTTAAACAAGTTGCCTAAAGATTTGATTGATTCTGCGGATATTTTGCTTGTTAACGAGCATGAGATGGCGCAACTTTTGAATATTGAAGAGCCAGATGATGGCGATTGGTATTCTTTTGATTGGAATCATGTAGCTCACGCTATGCGTGATTTTGGCTTTGATGAAGCTGTAGTTACTCTTGGCTCTAAAGGCTCTGTAGTGTTGGATTATTCAAAAGAGGATTGCGTATGCATGATTTCCCCTCAGAGCGTTAAAGCTGTTGATACAACTGGCTGCGGTGATGCTTTTATGGGCACAATATTAGCTTGTTTGTCTGTAGATATGCGTTTAGACGAAGCTGCCGCGTTAGCGTCTTATGTTTCTGCGTATGCAGCTACTGGTTTTGGCGCTCAAGCTTCTTATGGCACAGTTGAACAAATTCGTCAATTTTTTAATGTTTAAGTGACTGAGTTGTAGGTGATTGCGATATACGCATATTTGTGAGCATTATTAGTTGGTAATTGCATTTTAAATAATACAAAATTTTGACATTCTCAAAAAACTGTGTAATATGCTATAAAAACCAAAAAGCAGTTGGCTGATTTTAGTCACTACAATCAGCTTTACTGCTTTTTACTATATTCATAGTCGCTTCGACGAATTTCCATGTATGTACGAATTTCGCCTAAGCACATTTTTACCTAAAAGGAGGTGTCACTATGAGTGGCATGAAATATGCAATGATCGGTTCTGGAGCTATGGGGTATCGCTATGGCGTTTTGTTGCAGGAAACGGCTGGCATTCATGTTGATTTCATTGATGCCTGGGATGAAAATGTGAATAAAGTTCGCGAGCAAGGCGGCGTAATGGTGAGCCGAGATCATGAAAATCGTCATCTTGTGCCAATCAATATGTATACCCCTGAGGATTATGACGGCGATCCAGATGTGTGGATTGTGTTTATGAAGCAGATGCAACTTGCTCAAATGTTGGAGCGTTGCAAGCATTTGTTTAAGGATCATCAAGTTGTTTTTGCTGCAATGAATGGTTGGGGTCATTTCGAAAAGCTTCAGCAGTATTTCTCGGATGATCGTATTTACGGTGGTACTGCAATGATTGCAACCGTGCTGAATGGCCCGGGCGACGTTGATTTTATTGGTAAAGTCGGCGTTGGCACAATGAATATGTGCGCGTTGAATGAGCAGGTGAGCGATGTTGAGCTTGCTATGCGAGATGATTTTAAAGCTGCTGGCTTGAATCCTACTATTACGGAAGATTTCAAGGGTACTTGCATGGCGAAGGTAGTTTTTAATTCCGTAGTTAACACTTTGTGCACAATGTATCAGATTCAAATGGGTCAGTTTATTTCTTACCCAGGAGCTATGGATATGGCTCGCCAACTTATTGACGAGGCGTACGACGTGTGCGATCGTGCAGGAATTCGTATGGTTAATACGCGTCAGCAGGAGTTGGAGGCTATTGATTACGTGAGCCGAGTGGCAAATCCTTTGCACTATCCTTCTATGTATCAAGATATGAGTCGTGGACGAAAAACAGAGGTTGATTATATCAATGGCTATATTGCGAAGCTTGGTCGAGAAAATGATTACGTGTGCCGCACGCACGAGTTCTTAACGCACGGAGTTCATTTGGCGGAGCTTGCATTTAAATTGCATAATCAGCAGTGATTTGGAGAGCATTCTACAATTCGTACAATGAATGAGAAGGAGACACGGCTCGTGGTTTTTACTACGGGCCGCTTTTTATTATCCGCGCGTAACATCTAATATGCTGATAAAATTTAGAGTCTAAAATCATAAATACTATTAAATAAATAAAATTATTTGTAATAAATAAAACTGTAATAAAAATACTTATTGACGTAAATTAATGGGGAATGTATGACTACTTTTGACAGATCGAATTTGCCAGAATCCGTGCGCACAAACGGTGCTACGCCAAACCCTTGGTGGGCGAATGCAGTTGTGTATCAGATTTATCCGCGAAGCTTCCAAGATACTAACGGCGACGGAATCGGTGATTTGAAGGGCATTACTTCGCGTCTTGATTATTTGGCTGATTTAGGTGTTGACGTGCTTTGGCTTAGTCCTGTTTACAAGTCTCCGCAAGACGATAACGGCTACGATATTTCCGATTATCAAGATATTGATCCGCTTTTTGGCACTCTAGAAGATATGGACGAGCTTTTGGCAGAAGCGCACAAGCGCGGGCTTAAGATTGTGATGGATTTAGTAGTAAATCACACTTCCGACGAGCACGCTTGGTTCCAGGCTTCAAGAGATGCTTCTAGCGACTACGCGGATTGGTATTGGTGGAGACCAGCGCGCAAAGGTTGCGTTCCTGGGGAGCCAGGTGCTGAGCCAAATAAGTGGGGCTCGTATTTTGGCGGTTCTGCGTGGACTTACGATCCAAAGCGCGGCGAATATTACTTCCACCAGTATTCGCCAAAGCAGCCAGATTTGAATTGGGAAAATCCTGCGGTTCGTGCTGCCGTGTACAAGATGATGAATTGGTGGATGGATCGCGGAATTGACGGCTTCCGTATGGATGTGATTACGCAAATTTCTAAGCGCGTAGATAGCGAAGGACGTTTGCCAGGGGAATACGGTTCGCAGATTGAAGATGCGCCAGCAGGCGACGACGGCTACTCTTCGCCGTATTTCTTCTGCTCCGATGGCCCTCGTTTAGACGAGTTTTTGCGCGAGATGCGCGAGGCGGTTTTCAAAGGTCGTGAAGGTTTCTTAACTGTTGGCGAGGCTCCTGGAATTTCCGCGCATCGAAACACTTATATTACAAATCCTGCTAATGGTGAGCTAGACATGCTCTTCTTGTTCGATCAAGTTAATGTTGATTGCGCAAATGGCACTAAGTGGAATCCTATTCCTCTTAAGTTGACGGCATTAAAACGCGCAATGGCAGATCAGCAGCAGGCAGTTAGCGATGCTGGTTGGGCGAGCTTGTTCTTTAATAATCACGATCAGCCGCGTGCGCTTTCTCGCTGGGGTAGTGAGGCTAGCGATGAGATGCGCGTGCTTTCTGCTAAGGCGATTGCAATGCTTCTTCACATGCATCGCGGCACTCCGTACGTGTATCAGGGTGAAGAAATTGGCATGACAAACGCGCACTTTACGCGTCTTGAGCAGTATCGCGATTTGGAAGCGTTGAATATGTTTAAGCAGCGCGTAGAAGAAGCGCATATTCAGTCTGCGGAGTCTATGATGGATGCGCTCGCAAAGCGCGGTCGCGATAATTCTCGAACTCCAATGCAGTGGAATGCGTCTAAATATGCGGGATTCATGCCTTTTAATGTTCCGTCGCAAAATAATGCGCAGCCTTGGATTAGCGTGAATCCTAATTATGTAGATATTAATGCGGCGGAGCAAATGGAAGATTCGGATTCCGTTTACTCGTTCTACAAGCGTTTGATTGAGTTGCGCCATTCGCAGCCTGTTGTTTCGGCTGGTTCTTGGAATTTGGTTGATGCGGATGACGAGTGCGTTTACGCGTTTGTTAGGCAGGTTGAGCAGACTTGTGATAATGCTAAGGCAGATGTGGCAGATGAGGCAGGTCTTGAGCATGGTGTGAGTTCTTCAAGCGCGGTTGCTTGCGATTCGCCTTGTGCTTATGTAAAGAAGTTGCTCGTAATGGTAAATATGACGGATTCATCTGTAGCAATACCTGCTCAAAGTGCCGAATTGTTGCGTAATATCGCCGCTAACGGCGTATCGTATGATGATGTGATGATTTCTACCTACAGCGCGGATCATGCTCTTAAATCACTTAAAAATGGCACGCTTGCGCCTTGGGAGGGAATCGCTGTTAGCTTGCAATAATTATTTTGTAATAGTCACTTTGCAATATTCACTTTGCAATAGTTTCGTCTACTAATTTTGGCAGAGCTTTCGCAATATCTTCGCGTATTATGCGCTCTGCCAAATAATCGTATTGCGTAGCGCCCAGGTTCATTATTGTAATCGGCACTCCTGCGCGAGCGGCTAGCGGCACAAGGCTTGCAGCTGGAAACACTTCTAGCGTGGAGCCAATAACCCACAACTCGCTTGCGTGCATAATCGCCTGCGCGCTGCGTTCCATTGCGCCTTCGGGAAGTGCTTCTCCAAAATATACAACGTCTGTTTTTATAAGACCGTTGCAAGGCATGTTTCCGCGGTACGGCAGCGCGCGCCTGCAATGTGGGTCTGGGTGTGCGTCTAAGTCGCGCATAATGTCGGCTGTATTGTAGCTAGCGTGGCAGCTCATGCAGTGTGATGTTCCAATGCTTCCGTGCAAGTTCACTACAATATCTGGGCTGTTTCCAGCTTTTTCGTGAAGCGCATCAAAGTTTTGAGTGGCGATTAAGTCCAGCATCCCAGCTTTCTCAAGTTTTACTAGCGATTTGTGTGCTGTTCCTGGCTGAGCGTTCCAAACTGGCGACTCTTTTTGCCAGCGCCAAGAGTAAATGCGTTCCTCTTCACTGCTTAAAAACGCGTCTATATCGTAAACACTCATTTGCTCTGGGTGTTTAGTCCAAACTCCATCTGGGCCTCGAAAGTCTGGAATGCCAGCGCTTGTAGATATTCCGGCGCCTGTTAGAGCCACAATGTGATTGTGTGAGTTGTTCTTGCTGTTTTTCTCGCTATTTCTCATATACCTATATATAGCACGCGAACGCATAGCACGTACACATGTTGTATGCATATATTTTGTTTACGTTGTTTGCGTTGTGTATTTTGATTATTTTGCTCGATTGCTTTGCGCGACACTCCCGGGTTTTGTGTTTTTTATGGTTTTTTGTTTGTTTTTTGGGTTGTTTTTGGTTTTGTGTTGGTGGTTGTGGTGGTTTGTTGTGGTTTTTTGCGTGTTTTCGACACGCCGATGTTTTGGCTTGTTTTCAATGGTTTTGTGGTGTTTGTTTGGTGTTGGTTTGCGTTTTGGTGGGGTTTGGTGTAAGTTTATCTCTTGCTGCTCAGCGCGGCTGGTTCTCCTCGGTTGAGGTTGATGGGCCGGCTGGTGTGGTGGTGGTTTGAGAACTCAAGAGCGTGTCTGTACTACTTATTAGTTAATTATTGCCAGTTCATTGTCAGCCTCACGGATTGTGGGGTGCCTGAGAGATGGTTAAATGATGGTGAGGTTTTTTGTTGGGATGTTCTTTCCTTAAAGAATGTCTCGTCTTTTTCTTTTATATTGGAGCCTTTTGTTGGCTCTTCATTGAAGTTTTTCGTGGAGGGTTCGATTCTGGCTCAGGATGAACGCTGGCGGCGTGCTTAACACATGCAAGTCGAACGGGATCTGACCAGCTTGCTGGTTGGTGAGAGTGGCGAACGGGTGAGTAATGCGTGACCAACCTGCCCCATGCTCCAGAATAGCTCTTGGAAACGGGTGGTAATGCTGGATGCTCCAACTTGACGCATGTCTTGTTGGGAAAGTGTTTAGTGGCATGGGATGGGGTCGCGTCCTATCAGCTTGTAGGCGGGGTAATGGCCCACCTAGGCTTCGACGGGTAGCCGGCCTGAGAGGGCGGACGGCCACATTGGGACTGAGATACGGCCCAGACTCCTACGGGAGGCAGCAGTGGGGAATATTGCGCAATGGGGGGAACCCTGACGCAGCGACGCCGCGTGCGGGATGAAGGCCTTCGGGTTGTAAACCGCTTTTGATTGGGAGCAAGCCTTTTGGGTGAGTGTACCTTTCGAATAAGCGCCGGCTAACTACGTGCCAGCAGCCGCGGTAATACGTAGGGCGCAAGCGTTATCCGGAATTATTGGGCGTAAAGAGCTTGTAGGCGGTTCGTCGCGTCTGGTGTGAAAGCCCATCGCTTAACGGTGGGTTTGCGCCGGGTACGGGCGGGCTAGAGTGCAGTAGGGGAGACTGGAATTCTCGGTGTAACGGTGGAATGTGTAGATATCGGGAAGAACACCAATGGCGAAGGCAGGTCTCTGGGCTGTTACTGACGCTGAGAAGCGAAAGCGTGGGGAGCGAACAGGATTAGATACCCTGGTAGTCCACGCCGTAAACGGTGGACGCTGGATGTGGGGCCCATTCCACGGGTTCTGTGTCGGAGCTAACGCGTTAAGCGTCCCGCCTGGGGAGTACGGCCGCAAGGCTAAAACTCAAAGAAATTGACGGGGGCCCGCACAAGCGGCGGAGCATGCGGATTAATTCGATGCAACGCGAAGAACCTTACCTGGGCTTGACATGTGCCTGACGACTGCAGAGATGTGGTTTCCTTTCGGGGCAGGTTCACAGGTGGTGCATGGTCGTCGTCAGCTCGTGTCGTGAGATGTTGGGTTAAGTCCCGCAACGAGCGCAACCCTCGCCCTGTGTTGCCAGCGGGTTATGCCGGGAACTCACGGGGGACCGCCGGGGTTAACTCGGAGGAAGGTGGGGATGACGTCAGATCATCATGCCCCTTACGTCCAGGGCTTCACGCATGCTACAATGGCCAGTACAACGGGTTGCTTCATGGTGACATGGTGCTAATCCCTTAAAACTGGTCTCAGTTCGGATCGTAGTCTGCAACTCGACTACGTGAAGGCGGAGTCGCTAGTAATCGCGAATCAGCAACGTCGCGGTGAATGCGTTCCCGGGCCTTGTACACACCGCCCGTCAAGTCATGAAAGTGGGCAGCACCCGAAGCCGGTGGCCTAACCCTTTTGGGATGGAGCCGTCTAAGGTGAGGCTCGTGATTGGGACTAAGTCGTAACAAGGTAGCCGTACCGGAAGGTGCGGCTGGATCACCTCCTTTCTACGGAGTTTTTGTGCACGCTCGGTTGAGTGTGGTTACTGGTGTGGAAAACAATAGTTAATGTTTTTAGATGAGTATGTTGGGCATGCTTTTGGGTTCCCGGATTGCCACCCCCCTTGTTTTGGGGTTGCGGTCCTGGCCCTTGGATTACAGGTTGAGGCTTTTTGGTTTTTGGCTTGTGTTCTTGGTGTTTGGTGGTTTGAGAACTGGATAGTGGACGCGAGTAAGAATAGTGAGACTATTTTTGGTTTTGCTTGTTTTTACTTTTATCAATTTCAACCGGCTCCATTTTGGTGGAGTCGCTTGATCGTTTTGTGATCGTTTAGTGTGATGATTTATTGTCTAGAGAGTTAAGCGATAGGCTTTTTACTGGTGTATCACTGGTAAGGGCGTATGGTGGATGCCTTGGTAGACAGGACCGATGAAGGACGTGACGGGCTGCGATATGCCTCGGGGAGCTGCCGAGTGGGCTTTGATCCGAGGATTTCCGAATGGGGAGACCCGGCCACTGTTATGGGTGGTCACCACAGTTTTTGTGGGGGGTACGCAGGGAAGTGAAACATCTCAGTACCTGCAGGAAAGGATACTCCGTGAGTAGTGGCGAGCGAAAGCGGATCAGGCTAAACCGAGTACGTGTGATAACCGTCAGGTGTTGCGTATTCGGGGTCGTGGGATTGACTGTTCAGCCTCTGACGGGGTTGAGAAGAGTGATAAAATGTCGTGTTATGTGAATGGGATTGAATTCCCAGCCGTAGAGGGTGATGGCCCCGTAGCAGGTTGCGCGATGTCTTTTTATGTTTATTCCCAAGTAGCGCGGGCCTCGTGGAATCCCGCGTGAATCTGCCCAGACCGTTGGGTAAGCCTAAGTATTCCTGTCTGACCGATAGTGTACTAGTACCGTGAGGGAAAGGTGAAAAGCACCCCGGGAGGGGAGTGAAATAGTTCCTGAAACCGTGCGCTTACAATCCGTCGGAGCCTTCTTTGTGGGGTGACGGCGTGCCTATCGAAAAATGAGTCTGCGAGTCAGTGGTATGTGGCGAGGCTAACCCGGGTGGGGGAGCCGTAGCGAAAGCGAGTTTTAAAAGGCGTTTTAGTCGCATGTCCTGGACCCGAAGCGGGATGATCTAGCCCTGAGCAGGTTGAAGCGCGGGTAAGACCGTGTGGAGGACCGAACCCACCTAGGTTGAAAACTGGGGGGATGACTTGGGGTTAGGGGTGAAAGGCCAATCAAATTCCGTGATAGCTGGTTCTCTCCGAAATGCATTTAGGTGCAGCGTCATGTTATTGCTTGCAGGGGGTAGAGCTACTGGATGCTTGCGGGCCCATACCGGGTACTAATAGCAGCCAAACTCCGAATACCTGTTAGGTTTATCATGGCAGTGAGTCGGCGGGGGATAAGCTCCGTCGTCAAAAGGGAAACAGCCCTGATCGTCGTCTAAGGTCCCGAAGCGCGTGCTAAGTGGGAAAGGATGTGGAGTCGCATAGACAGCCAGGAGGTTGGCTCAGAAGCAGCCATCCTTGAAAGAGTGCGTAACAGCTCACTGGTCTAGTGGTTCCGCGCCGACAATGTAGCGGGGCTTAAGCACGCCACCGAAGACGCGACTGCATGATTTAGTTCATGTGGGGTAGGAGAGCGTCCTGTATGGGGTGAAGCGGCAGTGTGAACTTGTCGTGGACTATACGGGAGTGAGAATGCAGACATGAGTAGCGAGAGACAGGTGTGAATCCTGTCCGCTGAATGACTAAGGGTTCCGGGGCCACGTTCGTCGTCCCCGGGTGAGTCGAGTCCTAAGGCGAGGCCGACAGGCGTAGTCGAATGGATGAACGGGTTGATATTCCCGTACCGGTGTTACACCGTTCGAACTGAATCTGAGAGTACTAACCTTCGTTATTCTGGTTGATTATCTTTCGGGGTTTTCTTCTGGTTTAGTGTTGGGAGCGTATCGGTAGTAGGTTAGCGTGGGAGTGACGCGGGTAGGTAGCCGGCTGCGGAGGTGGTTTTCCGTGGCTAAGCGTGTGGGCTGTCCTCTAGGTAAATCCGGGGGATGTTAAGCTGAGGCGTGATGGGTAGGCTGTAAGGCTGATTCCGGTGATCCTGCTTGCCGAGAAAAGCTTCAACGTGAGGTGTGATTCCGCTCGTACCCTAAACCGACACTGGTGGTCTGGTAGAGTATACCAAAGCGATCGGGCGAATCCTGGCCAAGGAACTCGGCAAATTACTCCCGTGCCTTCGGCATAAGGGAGACCCCTGATGGTGATGTTTTTTACAAGCGGAGCTGTTGGGGGTGGCACAAGCTAGGGGGTAGCGACTGTTTACCAAAAACACAGGAGCGTGCGAAGGCGTAAGCCGCTGTATACGCTCTGACGCCTGCCCGGTGCCGGAAGGTTAAGAGGATCCGTTAGCTTCGGTGAAGCGGTGAATTTAAGCCCCGGTAAACGGCGGTGGTAACTATAACCATCCTAAGGTAGCGAAATTCCTTGTCGGGTAAGTTCCGACCTGCACGAATGGCGTAACGACTTCCCCACTGTCTCGGCCAGGAGCCCGGCGAAATTGCAGTACGAGTAAAGATGCTCGTTAAGCGCAGAAGGACGAAAAGACCCCGGGACCTTTACTATACCTTGGTATTGTCGTTAGGTGTGGATCGTGTAGCATAGGCGGGAGGCTGTGAAGCGTGGGCGCTAGCTTGCGTGGAGTCGATCAGTGAAATACCGCTCTTTCCATATCTGGCGTCTAACCTCGACACGTTATCCGTGTTAGGGACAGTGCCTGGCGGGTAGTTTAACTGGGGCGGTTGCCTCCTAAAGAGTAACGGAGGCGCTCAATGGTCCGCTCAGCCCGGTTGGCAATCGGGTGTTGAGTGTAATCGCACAAGCGGGCTTGACTGTGAGACTGACGGGTCGAGCAGGGACGAAAGTCGGAGATAGTGATCCGGTGCCGGCGTACGGACGTGGCATCGCTCAACGGATAAAAGGTACCCCGGGGATAACAGGCTGATCATTCCCAAGAGTCCATATCGACGGGATGGTTTGGCACCTCGATGTCGGCTCGTCGCATCCTGGGGCTGGAGCAGGTCCCAAGGGTTCGGCTGTTCGCCGATTAAAGCGGCACGCGAGCTGGGTTCAGAACGTCGTGAGACAGTTTGGTCTCTATCCTCTGCGCTCGTTGGAATGTTGAGGAGACCTGCCCATAGTACGAGAGGACCTGGGTGGACGAACCTCTGGTATGCCGGTCGTCACGCCAGTGGCGCTGCCGGTTAGCTACGTTTGGAAGGGATAACCGCTGAAAGCATCTAAGCGGGAAGCCTGCTCCAAGATTAGCATTCCTTGCACTTTGTGTGTGAGCCCCCATGTAGAACACGTGGTTGATAGGCTGGATGTGGAAGCCCTGTAAGGGGTGGAGCTGACCAGTACTAATGGGCGATTGTGATACTACTTGTATTGCTTATCGTTTAATTCTCTTAACTTTGAGGAGTGTTAGGCGGTCATTTTATGGTTGAGTTGTTGATTTTGATGATTGTTTTTCTGTTGCTCGCGTTCATGTCCGGTTCCCAAACCGCCAATTTGCCGCTCGTTTAAAGCGAGTGTATAATCTAGTTTTGCGGTGGTCATGGCTCAGGTGAGACGCCCGGTCCCATTCCGAACCCGGAAGCTAAGGCCTGACACGGTGAGGGTACTGCACTCGATAGGGTGTGGGAGACTAGCACGCTGCCGCATTATTCTTTCTAGCGGGGAACTTGATTGTTCCCCGCTATTTTATTATTTAAAACAGGTCGTCGCGCAAGTGAGGTAGAGATTCGAGATTTTTTGCAGCGAATGAAGCGAACCTCAGCATGAAATGGTGATTCGCTGAAGCAGCAAGAAAAATCGAGAATCTCGGCGATGCAGGATACGCAAAAGTTCTAGATATTCAGAAGGTTTGATGTATTTCTATACGAGCAATAAAAGAGGAGCGTAGCGACGGGACTTGCGAGGAGAGAAATACTCAAACCTCGCGCAACAATAAGTAAGGAAATATCGTTCGCGCTACGCTCTAAGCGAAAAGGCAGGTCGGAGCGCATATAAATAACGTCATAACGAACATATATAGTCAAACATAGGTTCGGGGTGCGCATAAGCGCTGAGATTATACCCGTTGAACCTGATCTAGTTAGTACTAGCGAAGGGAAAATCATGACTACTGTGTCGTGTTCTAAAAATAGTGAATTCTCAACTAATGCTCGTTGCAAGCAATTCATGCAAGATGTGCGAGAATGCATTGAAACTTTACGCGCAAAAAATCCGCTAACGCATTGCGTAACGAATAATGTTGTTCAAGAAATAACAGTAAACGTTCTGCTGGCTGCTGGAGCATCGCCAGCAATGGTCGTAGATGCAGAAGAAGCTGAAGTATTTGCTCAAATCGCATCTGGTGTATTAGTAAACATTGGAACGTATAGGCCAGTAGACAAAGAATCTATGGATGCTGCGATTCGCGGAGCTGTAAAAGCACACACTCCATGGGTTCTTGACCCAGTTGCAGTTGGCGGTTTAGCTCCACGCACGCAATACGCGCGCGAAATTGTTAAAAGTCATCCTGCTGTAATTCGTGCCAACGCTTCCGAAATCTTAGGCTTAGCTGGAGAAGAAAGCGGCGGTAAAGGCGTAGACGCTGGAGATTCCGTTGATTCGGCAGTTGCAGCAGCTAAGAAGCTAGTTAAACGCTACGGCTCGGTAGTGGCTATTTCTGGCGAAAAAGACGCTATTTATGGGCACGGATGCTCGGCACGAGTTTCTGGCGGCCACGAAATAATGACGAAAGTAGTCGGCACGGGCTGCTCTCTTGGCGCGTTGGTGGCAGCATACGTTGGAGCAAATCGAAATCGACCTTTTGCAGCAACAGTTGCCGCGCACGTACACGCTGCTGCAGCAGGAACTTGGGCAGCGCAACGTTCAACATTGCCAGGGTCATTTAGAAAATTATGGATGGATGCGCTTATGGATTTGAGCGCAGACGAGATGCTGAAATTAGCGAATATTGAATTTGAACTCGATCCTGTTGATTGGTCTCTATACTTTATAACAGACCCAAAGATGAGTGATCGAGCAGAAGAAGATATTGCAGTTGATTGCGTTAAAGGCGGAGCAAGCGTAGTCCAATTGCGCGATAAGTACGCAAATAGCGAAACTTTTAACAATAAAGCTCAAAGCCTGCGAGACAAAATGCTTGCTAATGGTTGCGGAGACGTGCCGATTTTTGTTGACGATCGTATAGATTGCGCTAAAAACTTAGGGTTCAACTTGCATGTTGGGCAAACAGACACGCCTTATATTGAAGCGCGTAAGTCTATTCCTGCAGAGTGGATGGTTGGACTTTCTATAGAAAAGTTAGAACAGTTAGATTACGTTTATAACGAATGTGCTAAAGAAAATGTGGCATTACCAGATGTTATTGGAATAGGTCCGATTTGGCCTACTGCCACTAAGCCAGACGCTGCTCCTGCTTTAGGAGTTGAAGGAGTAGAAAAGATTGCTAAACGCGCTAAAGAACTCGGCATTAGCACTCTAGGAATCGGCGGAGTTAATGAAAATACCGTGTTTCCTATTAAAAGCACTTCAATAGATGGTTTATGCGTAGTATCTGCTCTAATGCTTGCGCAAAATCCTTGCGAAGAAGCACACAAATTACGCGATGCCATTACAAAGGAATAAAAATAATGAATAATCAATTTTCGCAAACTCAAGCACCTTTGCAATCAATTTCTAAATTATATGATTCAAGTCTAAGGCCATCTTCCCTACCTTCTTTAGAAGAGCCAATTATTCCGCGAGTGCTAAGCATTGCTGGAACTGATCCAACAGGCGGAGCTGGAATTCAAGCTGATCTAAAATCAATCACAGCATCTCATGGATTTGCAATGTGTGTAACAACTAATTTGGTTGCTCAAAACACTTGCGGTGTGCGCGAAGTTTATACTCCTCCAACCGACTTTTTGCAAGCGCAACTAGAAGCAGTATTTGATGACGTAACTATTGATGCTGTAAAAATCGGCATGCTTGGAGACAAATCATATATTAGCCTAGTTCAAGATTGGCTTAAGAATCATCCTGTTCCTGTTGTTGTGTTAGACCCAGTGATGGTAGCAACTTCGGGAGATAGGTTGCTTGAAAAGTCTGCAGAAGATGCAATGCGTGAGTTTGCACCTCTTGCGGATGTGATTACGCCAAACATACCTGAACTCGCAGTATTATGCGATAAACAGCCTGCATCTAATTTTGAAGAAGCTTATGCTCAAGCAAGCGAGTGGTGTGCAAAAAACAATACTATTGTTATTGTTAAAGGCGGCCACTTAACAAGCGAAGATGCTGGTAATACTGTTGTGTTCCCAGATGGCCACAGAGTGCACGTTCCTTGCCCTAGGGTTGATACAACAACAACGCATGGCACAGGCTGCTCGTTATCTTCCTCGCTTGCTACGCGCATAGGATTAGCGTTGCGAGAAGGCAAGAAGCTAAGCGATTACAGTACAGTAGCGGATGCTCTAGCATGGTCGTCAAGATGGCTTAACGAAGCTATTGCTTGCGGTAAAGATTTGCATGTTGGCAAAGGTCATGGGCCTGTGAACCATGCTGCTCGTAATTATCGTTTGGAATTAGATTCTTCGTCAACTCCTTGGGAACATATGCAAACTAGTGGCTTAGACGGATTAACTGCGCAAAGCGTAGTCGTAAAAGCTCATAGCAAGGCTAGAAAGCCAAATGTGGAGCCTTGTGGCCCTTGGACTCAAGCTTTATGGGATGCTAGTGCAGATGTCGATAACAACATTATGAAAATGCCATTTATTAAGGCTTTAGGTAATGGAACGCTTGACTCCGACTTGTTTGCTTTCTACATAAGTCAAGATTCTGAATACTTGAAGCGTTACTCGCGCGCGCTAGCTGCTGTTGGAGCTAAAACGCCAGATAATGAAGCTAGAGTGCATTGGGCTACGGGTGCAGCTATGTGCATAGAAGCGGAATCGCAGTTGCACAGAGATTGGCTTGGAAGCAGAAATATAAGCATTGATGCGTCTTGCTCGCCAGTAACGTTAGCTTACGTAAATCACTTACTTGCTTCTACAATGGCAGAAGATTACGTGATTGGAGCTGCATCCATATTGCCATGCTATTGGCTTTATGAAGAAGTGGGGCAAATTTTAGTCAAAAATAATACTCCTGAAAACCCATATCATGATTGGATTTCAATGTATTCTTCTAATGATTTTGAGTCAGGAGTAAGAATGGCAGTTAAATTTGTTGAGAGAGCTTTTGAAGAGGCTGGCCCACAGGCTCGAATTCTTGCTGCTCAAGCATATATGACTTCATGCATTTACGAGTATGAGTTCTTTAATCAAGCTCATAGAGCATTGAGGTAGATGGTTTGATAGCTTGATAGCGCTGATGCATTGACTTCGTCTTTATTAACAAAATCTAGAAGATTTGAAGATGAGTAAAAGCGTCAGCGCATTTTTATAATACGCATGTCTCTTATTTATTGTTGATTTTCTGAGCAGCGCAGATGCACAAGTGACTTGCTTAAGACCTTGCTTAAGACTTAAATCGTGAGTAGTAAAAGTTACCTAAATTCGCTAGTCAATTTTCCTATCTGCATATTTTCCCATTTTCATATCTCCCTATCTTCCTATCTTGCAAAACTCAAAGTACTTTGGAAAATATCAAATAGAATTGCATTCAATGACGGTTATGCATTTGCGATGATTTTGTATGCAATGCCTATTTACTGAATTGATAAATAGGCATATACTTATATGTGTGAAGCGAAAAGAGTTGGAGAAAAAACTCAATCAGCTTGCAAGAAGTACTAATAGACAAATAACTTGGTCTGAGGGCGGTAATCATAGCAAAGTTTGCATTGGCGAATTGGCTACTACTGTTCCGAGGCATAATGAAATAAATGAGCTTACTGCTAGAAGCATTATTAGATATTTTGAAAGGAACCTGCAGGCATGATAGGAGCAATGAGTGTTACTGAGCATGATAATGCAACAAATTGTTTGCAAAAGGTGACTGCTATAGCTCGCAGATGCGATGACTGGTGGGCTATAGAAGTGCCAGAAATACCAGGATTATTTACTCAAGTACGTAGGCTTGATAAGGTTGCAGCAATGGTAAAAGATGCTGCTGCAACTTTAAATGTTAAAGTCAATTGCGTGGAAGTAACTCCGAAACTTAGTGAGCAAGATGAGCTTATGCTTCAGCGCATGTTAGATGCAAAATCTGCAGCTATAAAAACTCAAGAAGAAGCGTCTATACTTATGCGTGAAACAGTTCGTATACTAAGGAATCAGGGATTGACGGTTCGTGATGTTGCAGAGCTTACGGGGGTTACTCCGCAGCGAATAAGCTCGCTTAAATCTTAGTGATTTAATGCAATGCGGTTGGGGCTATGCACAAGCAAGTTGCTCAGTAGTGTATAAACTCTATGCAAAACAAATCAATAGCGGATAAATAAGTAAAGGTCAAGTCGTAGGATGTGTGGCTACAACTTGACCTTTGAAAATTGCGATATGTTTTTAAGTTAAAATCGCAGTCTAATGCTTTTATTTATTCTTGGCAATTCCAAGAGCTTTTGAACTTTCATCCTTGTCAAGGCCTATAAATAAAAGCACGATTATGCCAATAATCAGCGGAACATAACCGTATCCAGATCCGTGGATTATGCCGAATATTTCCATAAGTCCATTTGCTATTACGGCTAGTGAAGATACTATAAAATATAGTTGAGCGCACCACGGTTTTTTAATGAGAAACATGGTTGCAAGACCAAATAATCCAGCGATAATTTGAGGCACTCCCCATAGATAATCATTACGCATTACAATCAGCGCAATTCCGCTAGCAAGAAATACACCATTGGCTATTGTCCAAAATACGGATGGAATTTGTGCTTTTGTATCTTCTAAATTACTCATATTCTTCTCCTTCTAATACAAGAAAATAATTGTGTATATCAAACCTTTACAACTTATAAATTAATGGCGTGCTAAAAGGTAAACAACATCTTGTCTAGGAAAACCTTTACAAATAATTACTATCTAAAACTGCTTAAGATTCATTAATCTTTTAAACTGAATCAGTAAGCCATACTATCTATACAGTTATGTTCATTTTTGAAAGGAATAACTGCATTACATTCCCAATACTTACCAAAGGCTCGAAAATAGAGTGAACCGCCTAAATGCTTTATGGTATCGCGATGAAGCAAAAGTCCTTTTTGAGATACTGAGCGAATTGCATCTTTACTTTTCCCGCCCAAAAATCGAACATTGAACTGTTTTATAACAATTTGTTTTTCGCGTATCGAAATTCTGATGTAATAAACTAAAGAAGCATATTTTCGCATGTTCAAATATAGTTCTTCGATTAATTCAATAACTTCACAGATGATTTCATTGCTAATGTCTTCAGGAATATCGTTACTAGATATGTTGCATATTGATCTTCCTTTTAATCCACAAGATGTATTGATTGAGTCGTTCATTTGTAGTGTATCTTCAATGTGCTGAATGAACTCGCTTCGAGCATCTTGCTTAGCAGTATTTCCACGTAGAATGTCGATAATATTATGTCCTTCTTCAAAAGCCTGATCTGCCAAATCATTTATTGCCTCAATAGCACTTCGCTGTTTTTTAGAAATAGACTTGTCAAGTAATGCTATTTTACTTTGTAGTGCAATATCTGCAATCTTATTAGTTAATCTATCGTGCATTCGCACAGCCAGATGAAGATTATTAATTGTTTGCTTATCTTTTTCATAAAGAACCATTTTTTGGTGAGAAATGCGCAAAATAATACCAGTGCAAACGCAAAATATATTTATTAAAAGGTAAGCAATAAGATACTTGAAAGACAAAGTTGATAGGTATCGGTATGCAACGTAGTGTAATGCATCTATTACTAAGAATAAAGGTAGTGTAAATTGAATCGGATATAAATACGAAATAAAAACAAATGATATGATGAGCCCGAAAGTTACTGGTGGAAGATTCAGACTAGGAATAACAAGAATGCTGAGATGTACAAAAATATAGCACATGCTCATAAAATGCGGGAGCAAGCAAAGAAACAGATTTATAGCAGCAAGAATCATGTAAACTATGACAAGTTGTATTGTGCTATTGTCGCTATTTGAGTAAATATATGCATCCATTGCGCTCGACAAACATCCCAATAGTAAAAATGTTTTATTGTCAATAAGCTTTTCTCGTAAACGACGCATTAAGAAAATAATCATTGTGTATCATTTCCTAAATATTCATCATGCAGCCATGTAGTAATAAGTTGTGAACGATTTGTCACATTCAATTTTTTGAACACGCGACGAAGGATAGTTTCCACAGTACAAGTTTCAACAAATAAACGTTTGGCGATTTGCGCATTAGTCATGCCTTTACTGCACAACTTTATAATTTCAGTCTCATGATTCGTTAAAGCAAGGCGTCCATTTTTTGGCTTATTTTGCAAACGCTGAAATGCTGTCGTCGTGTCGTCAAAATGAAGATCTCCTATTATTTGTGGCTTGAACGTGCCATTGGCAATACTGCTAAGCATGGCGCAAATAGTTTCTGGGTGGTTCTTTCCAACAATGCCTTGCGCGCCTGCTGTTGATGCTTTTAAAGCATAATCGTTTATAGGGAATGAAGTTATAGCAATTATTATTGGGAGTGAGTATCTTCTTCGCAATTCGTATAATATTTTAATTCCCGAAACCCCAGACATATACATGTCAATTAGCAGCACGTCTGGGCATTGATTTTGACAAAATTGAATTGCTTGATCGGCGTACGCGGATAACCAGCAAATACTGCAGGACGGAACAACCTGTTCAATATATGTTTTTAGGCCGTGTAGACAAAAACAATCATCATCAACAATGCCAACAGTAATATGCTTTGCTATCATATTGCTCCTTCAGAAAAGCATTATTTAAGTAATAATAGTACTTGAATTTGTATGATGAATATCTTGTCTAGGAAAACCTTTACAAAGGTAATCTTATAAAGGTAGGCACTGAGAGCTTACGGGGGTTACTCCGCAGCGAATAAGTTCGCTTAAAGTTTAGTGATTCAATCACAATGTGGTTGAGGTTATAAGCAAATAAATTGTTCAGTAACATATAAACTCTATGCAAAACAAATCATTCTCTGGTATTACGCAAGCTCCAAAAATCATAAATAAAATCATCATTTAGTGTGATGCAAACTCTTTACGGCGATTATAGGCTATTAAGCAAAAGCTGAAATCCTCAATAAAGTGTCAATCATAAAAGCATTAATTGTAGCATTATCAAGCACTTTATTTATTTTGGATCAGTTTGAGAGGCTTGTTTCGACGCATACTATGTGTCTACGAGTTTGGCGAGTAAGGAGATTTGTGTTATGAGTAAGTTTACGAAAGTACTCTTGTTAGCTGCTCTGCCAGCGTGTTTGCTTACTGCATGCGCTGGTAGAGCAGTTGATAATAGTCAGCAGCAGGCATCACATGATTCAGTTCCACTTGTTTCAGTCAAAAAACAGCCTTTAACACAAGTTGTGTCGGGTAAAGCAACAATAGAACAATCGTCTACCTTTGTTATCACTGCTGTAAGTAGGGGGAATTTTTCTCCATCGGTAAAAGCAGGCAGTACTGTAAAAGCTGGAAGTATTTTAGGCTACAATGCTGGTAACAAAATTATTGCTCCCGTAGACGCTAAAGTTGTGTCAGTAGCTGAATCATCTGCGGACGTGCCTAAATCTTTCCCGCTATTCACTCTTAAATATGAAGGTTTTTCAATAAGCCTTAATGCAAAAGCTTTACTTCGTTCTGCGGATATTACAGATGTTAAAGGTCGCTTCCAAGTTGAAGACGGTGTTGGACCAACCAATTGTTTGCAAATAGTACAAAGCGGTGGAACTTCTACCGATGTTGCAGCCTCGGGTAGTAGCAAGAATGATAATGCTGATTCAACTCAAACAGATGAGTCGAGTGCGCAAAGTAAACCCAGTGTATCGTCAAAAGTTTTAACGTGTTTAATAGATAAAAGCGCAGAAGTAGAATCAGGTCAAAATGCGACGCTTGTTTTTAATGGCAAGCATAAACAATCCGTTCTAACTCTGCCTGTTAGTGCGATTGCTGGAAGAGTTCAAAAAGGCTTAGTCTCATACAAGAAAGGCGATAATTGGGAGCGTAAAGAAGTTGGTCTTGGAATCAGTGACGGCGCTAATATTGAAATTACGTCTGGTTTGCATGAGGGTGATGTTGTAGCAGGTGTTTCTCCTGATCTCATTCCAGGAGTGCAATGATTATGGAGAACAATCCTGTTCCACTGGTTGAACTACAAGACGTGTCAGCGCGTGTAAAACTAGGCAATGGAGAATGGCTTACCACTGTTAACTCTGCTTCTATGTTACTTAATCAAGGTGAAACATACGCGGTAGTTGGCAGGTCTGGATCTGGCAAAACGAGTCTTATTTCTATTATTGGATTTTTGAATAAAAATTTTACTGGAAAATACTATTATTCTGGCAAGTCAATCCAAAAGTGTAGTGATAGTACAGTATCGCATATGCGCGCTCGAAATATTGGTTTTGTTTTTCAAAACTATTCTCTCATTAAGCATTTAAGTATTAGAGAAAATGTTGAGTTGCCGCTTTTATACGCGGGACTACAACAAAGCAAGCAGACAAGAAGAAAAACTATAGAAGAAGCATTATGTGATGTTGGATTGCAAGATAAACTAAACGAATACCCTGGAAGGCTATCAGGCGGTGAACAGCAGAGAGTCGCGATAGCGCGTGCTCTCGTCACTAATCCCGAATTACTTATTTGCGATGAGCCAACTGGTGCGCTCGATAGTAGTACGGGAGAAAAAGTGCTTCAAGTGTTGCATGATCGTGTTCAAGAATCTGGAACAACATTACTATTAGTCACTCATGATATGAAAGTGGCTCGTTCTTGCTCTCACATTTTTACTATGGAAGGCGGTGTTCTTTATGATCATGCTGCTTAAAGATTTGCGCCTGTCTCCTATGAGATCCTTCCTCACAGGTTTTTCAATGTTTATCGGCATCATTGCCGTTATTGCGTCAGTGCTTATCGGCACGGTTGGTAAGGACTATCTTATTGCAACTAACGAACAGCTAAACGGTCGTAGACCAACATACGAGATTACTTTTTCAGCACAAAATTTTGACGAATATTCAGTATTTAACAAATTCTTAAATCGCATTGAATCCGCAAACCGTAACGCTAACGTTATGCTACAAACAAACACTGGACTACTGTTTAGCGCTTCTATGCCAGCCTCGAAGAGTGTAAAAATAAGCAAAGAATATAAGACTGGCAATCTTCAATATGCTGACGCTGTTTACACTACGGCAGGATACAACAAAGTTTATAACTTACCTATTGTAAGTGGAAGATGGTTTAGTAATAGCGCTAAAAGCAACGCATTAGAAATGGTAGTAAACCAATCTGCTAGCAAAAGATACAAGATTGGTGAAGTAGCATTTATTACTTCTCGCAAAACAACACAAATGAGTCCTATAAGGATTGTTGGAGTTGTGAACGATGGCGTAGACTCAGCAAAAGTATACGTGAATATTCTAGGATTATTACGTTATGCTCCAACTCTTTGGGAATATTCTGGAAAAGAAGCTCAAGGCTCAATCTACTGGTTGAATAAAGAAAATCGTTCTCAAAAATCAATTAAATCTTATGTTTCAGATGCTCTTTACGACTGTTGTGGTGGACAAGTAAACGAAATTAGAAGACATGATAATAGTGATGATTACGAGAATGTTATAACAGTATTGCAATTAAGTTTTGCTATCGTAGCAGCATTATTGCTTTTTGTTTCCGCGCTAGGTTTAATCAATATTGGTTTAGCATCGTTGGAGCAGCGCACACATGAACTGCTTATACGCAGAGCCTTGGGTGCTACTAGATGGTCTATTGCTTCACTCGTGTTAGGAAGTGCGATTATTTTAGCGCTGATAGTTTCGATTGCTGCTGTCGCTGTTTCTTTTGGACTTGTGTCTATAGCATCAAGTTTTTGGGATGCAGCAAGCCCAGTTAGTCCGCCAGTTTACCCATATGAAGCCGCTATTGGAGCTGTTATTGCGGCTTTTATTACAGCGCTTGCTGGAAGTGTGGTGCCGGCAATAAAAGCATCACGTTTACAACCAGCATTAGCATTGCGTTAATTTTCAAAAAATAAGAAAGAAGGAATAATGAATAATCATACTATTGGTAAAGCAACTCTTATTGTTGGTGTGCTTAGTGCGCTTCTTATGTTTAATGCGTGTGGAGGAATAGGCAACAATAATGCGAGTGGTATGGGTGGCGCGCGCTCGCAAAATAGTTCGCCTAGAGAGACTGTTGATTTTGCTCATATAGAGAAGGAATATCAGGAATCTGTGGCAAAGCTTAGTTGGCCTGAAAAATATAAAGCTCCTGCAAACTTGGTTGGAGAAGAAAAAGACGCTCAGTTCCAGAGTGGATATGGTGATACGCAAGCATCTAATTATTATCAGTGTGCTTGGGAACGGCAATGGTTAGACACGTATGCTAGTGATGAACAAGCGGCAAGTAAAGCTTTGCATGAGCTTGAAAAAGTGCCTAGCATGCCGTTTATGGGTCCAGATCGTTGTGATGATGCAACGCGAAACTTTTTCAAAGAGCACATGCGTAAAGCAAAACTAGGAGATCCGTCAGGATTCCAACAGGATGTGCAAACTAATTGTCCTGTGATGTAATTGCATTTGTATAGCTTTATTGTGCTTACGCGCTAAATAGCTTGTTATATGCTTCTTTTTACCCATGTTGATGGTGTCCAATAATCTTTGGTAAGCATTGATGGGTATGTTTGTTTACGAGCTTGAATAATCCATAAGGCTATACCTGTTGAAACAAGTATTACGCCAGCTGCAATCATTATGAATAATGATGAATTTAGATTTCCCCATGCTAGTACGCTTGCATACCCTACGATAATGCCGCATTGCTCCATAATAGAAGTAAAAGTAGTAGTTGCGCCGAGAATGTGTGTCGGTATGCCATCGAGAAGAGCTGTTTGCCCATAGACAATAGTTGCGTCAAAAATAATACCTGCAATGAAAGCAGAGCAAAGAAAAAGAGCAATCCAATTATTAAGTGCGAAAATAAGTAAAGGAATAGAAAGGAATCCAGGTAATAAAATAGAGTATAAAATCTCATAATGCAGCACAATATATTTGCATAATAGCGAACCTACAATCATGCCAATGTTAAATATGCTGACTATTGATCCCCACGTGGATGCCGAATGAAAAAGCGTGAGACAATGGTGTGCTCCCATTAGTCTGAATGCAGCAAGCCATGAGCCTGATTGTAATGCTGATACTACTCCTAAGACTATTAACCATGGTGTAGATTTCATATAGTGTAAAGAAGCTGCAAAACCAGCAGTTTTATTGCTTCCTGTCTTCGTATTGTTTGAGCTATTTTGTGCTTGCTGGTTTAGATTAACTAACAGTAGAGGTAACGCCGCTAATATCATCACAATAGCAATGCTCGTAAAGAAAATGAGCGGATTACATATATCAACAAATATGCCAGTAATCGCTGGTGCAGCAAGCCTGCTGAGATTAATCCACATACGCATGCTTGCTAAAAATTTGGTTTTTTCGCCAGTTGGCGCGCTATATGCCATTAATACTTTTTGATTAGGCGAAGAAAATGCAGTAAAGAATCCGAATATTATGCCGAGTAGTGTAACCGTAATAGCAATAAGATTATGCTGTGCTACTAAAGCGAAACCGTATCCAGTACACAACAAGGCAAAACAAAACGTTAGCGCTATAAACAATCTAGTTGGTGGATATTTATCTGCGATAATGCCGCCAAGCGGTGCTGCTATGCAGGTCATAAGTGCTACGGACACCGCGTTAAGTGCTGCGTGAGATAAGTCGACATGTATTAAAAGATATAGGCTTACGCCAAATCTACAGCTCGTTAAAAGAAAAGCATTAAGCGATAAAACGGCAATAATAAGAGTCGTGCGAATCCGTGCCGCAGCGTTCATTTCCTTCTCTTTTTTCTTTCTTTCATGTTATGAATGTCTTTCATATTCTGAATGATATATGCCTCTTGATATACACCTTTTTCTGGACTGTGAGTGAAATGAGTGTTTTATTGCAGTGTTTTACTCTTAACTACTCTTAACTGTGCTGAGCCCTACTCTCGTATGGCTTTGTTGGGTTTTCTTTGTGTTTATTGTGGTGTTTCATTCCGAAATACTCCGAAATGTATTTACTTTTGCGCTTTGTTGTTTGTGTCGTGATTCGAATTGCTGCAGTTTGCAAACAAGATATATAACTACTGGCGATAGTAGGAGAGGAAGCTGGAGAGTTTGCCCATTGCATCGCGAAGCGTTTGCAAGCGCGGTAAGTAGATAACGTGTAATTATTTTAAGGTATTGACGTTTGTTTAACAATGTAGTAAATTGATTTACAAGAGTTTAGCATTGCAGTTCAAAGGAGACTGAAATGGAGAGAATGCCTAAAGGTAAAAAGTTCCAATTTAAGGCATTGCTTGATGACAAACAGTGGGTATCTAAAGATAATGTCTTCGGAGTTGGAGGGGAGGAGGTAGAAACAAGCGTGCATTTTTGATTTGGTGTCTGTGTGAACATGACATGTAGATTTATATGAGCCAGTGTTTGCGGCAATTAAAAAACTGTTTGCTTGTTATGTAGTCATACAACAAAGAATAAAAAAATTACTAGTTTGTTTTCTGATGCTTTAGAGAATAGTTCGTCACCCATTTTCTAAATGCAAAATGAGTGCAAGTTAACATATGCAGATAAAAAGAAGGTTACAATGAAGAAACTTACAAAAATATGTGCATTAATCGGTGCTGCTGCAATGATTATTAGCGCAGGTGCGTGTGGTAGTGCAAAATCATCCGACGCTAATGGTTCAACACAGCTTACCATTTGGCATTATTGGGATGGCGCTAATGCCGATACCTTTGATGCAATGGTGAAGGATTTTAATGCTTCGCATAAAAATATTAAGATTAAGACTGCGAGCGTCCCGAACTCTGATTTTATGACGAAGCTTCGTGCATCGGCTTCGTCGAAGAGCTTGCCAGATATTTCTATAAGTGATTTGGTATGGGTGCCACAGATTGCAAAAATGGGCAATTTGACTGATCTTTCTAAGGTTATTAGCTCGAAAACGCTCGATGATGTGACTCCTGCATTGATTGACTATGGTCATATTGACGGCAAACAAGTTTCTGTGCCAGTTACTGCCAATAATCTTGCGTACATGTACAACAAGGACGTTTATAAAGCAGCTGGGTTAGATCCTAACAAACCACCACAAACATGGGATGAGTTGAAGAAAGTTGCAAAGACGATCAAGGAAAAGACAGGCAAGCCAGGGTATGATTTGCTTACTCAAGCAGGAGATAACGGCGAAGGTTTAACTTGGAACTTCCAGGTCAACTTGTGGCAAGCTGGCGGCGAATTCTTGACAAAGGATAATTCTAAGGCTGCATTCAATACGCCAGAAGGCAAGAAGGCTATGAACTTCTGGGTGGATCTTATCAAGAGCGGCGTGAGCCCATATGCTAAGTGGGGCGAATTTGAAAAGGGCAAGGGTGGTTCTGCTCAGGAAGGTAGCTGGATGGTTGGCATCTGGGCGCCAGATCCACCATTTGATTTCGGTGTAGCGAAAGCCCCTCATCCAAAGGATGGCAAGGAAGCAACTAATCTCGGTGGTGAACAAGCAATCGTCTTCCATAATTCTGACGCTCGTGCTAAAGCTGCTGGCGAATTCTTGAACTGGTTCTTGCAGCCAGAACAGGTGATCAAGTGGTCGCAAAAGACTGGCATGCTTCCTGTAACGAAGAGTGTTGCAAAGTCTGATAAGTATTTGGATTGGGTTAAGAAGGAACAGCCTCGTTTAATTCCGTTTGTGGAACAAATGGAGATTGCTCATACACGTCCAAATACGCCATTGTATCCAAAAATTTCCTTTGAATTTGCAAAGGCTGTGGAGAAGGCTTTCGCTGGAGAGCAGAGTGTTGACGAAGCGCTTGCGAATGCTGAAAAGGCAGTTAACGACGTGATTGCCAAAGGCTGATTGCATAAATACTGCGCCGATAGCTGGGTCAAAGGAAATGAAGTTGACTCAGCTATCGGGGTTCTTTGCATCAAGGAGTATGTAATGAAAAAACGTCATTTTCTCAAGTCTGCGCACAGGCACTACCAGAAAGATCAAGTAATATGTGCTGCGGTATTCTTGTTGCCAGCAGTGCTTATTATTGGTGGTTTCGTGCTGTACCCTGTGTTGTCTGCTGTATATATTTCACTAACATCGTGGGATGGATTCTCTCCAGAAAAGAAATTTATTGGCTTGGGAAACTATGTTCGTCTTTTCCAAGATCCTGAGTTTTTCAATAGCTTAATGGTAACGGTTATTTATGCTGCTGGTGTATGTGTATTAAGTGTGCTGACTGGATTGTTGCTCGCGCTTTTGCTTGATGCGCCTATACGAGGTAGGAGTATTTATCGTAGTATTTACTTCCTTCCAGTGGTTACATCTTCTGTGGCTGCAGCCATTGTGTGGAAATATATGCTCGATCCTTCTGGATTCGTGAACAGTGTGTTGATGAAATTCAATATACACGGACCAGATTGGTTACAAAATCGTTGGCTTGCGCTTATTGCATTAATTCTTTTGACCGTGTGGAAAAATATTGGTTTTAACGCTATTTTGTATTTAACTGCGTTACAAGCATTGCCAAAAAGCGTGTATGAAGCGGCTGCATTAGATGGAGCTACTGGGTGGCAAAAATTATGGAAGATTACTTTCCCATTGCTATCTCCAATGACGTTTTTTGTAGTAGTTCAGGCATTAGTAACGAGCTTCCAATCCTTCGACCTTGCATACATGCTCACTGGTGGCGGTCCTCGCGGAGGCACGGAAGTGCTTGGCATGATGATGTATCGTGATGCGTTCAAGCTCGGTGATTTTGGCTATGGAACAGCAATAGCGTTCATTACGCTTGCGCTAGTGCTAGGCGTGACGATGATTCAATGGAAAGTTTCTGGAGCACAAGGAGAAGAATAATGAAGTCATCATTATGGTCGCGTTTGGCGCGTCATGCGATTCTGATTTTAGGTTCAGCAACAGTAATCATTCCATTTTTGTGGATGTTCACTACTTCTTTGCAAATGCGTGCTGAAACATACACGAATACTTCAATTTTTCCTACATCATGGCATTGGGAAAACTATATTCACGCTTGGCAAGCGGCGCCGTTTGCGCAATATTATTGGAATACGCTATTGATGACGGTAGGAATTGTTGTAGGACATTTAATATTTGATGCCTTTGCCGCCTACGCTTTTGCGCGATTAGAATTTCCTTTGAAGAAAACAATATTCATTCTGCTGCTTTCTGCATTGATGATTCCTAATTTTGTGATTGTTATTCCGTCTTATGAGATAGTCGCTAATTTGGGATGGGTTGATACGCTGTATGCTTTGATTGTTCCTAGACTTGCAGATGTGTTTGGCATTATTTTACTTCGCCAATATTTTGCAACAATTCCTCGAGAGCTTGATGAGGCAGCGCGCATTGACGGTTGTGGCAGGTTTGGAATATTCTTCAAAGTAATCGTTCCATTGTCGTCCCCAGCGTTTGCGACGCTTGGTATTTTTAGTTTTCTCTTTGCGTGGAATGATTTCCTTTGGCCGTTATTGGTTACGAATACGGATGAAACTCGTACAATTCAGATTGGTTTAGCATCCTTCGTAGGGCGTTACGGAACCTCTTGGAATTATTTGATGGCAGGAACTTTGACTGCAACAATACCAAGTATTATTGTGTTCCTTTTCTTCCAACGTGCGCTTGTTAGAGGAATTGCCAATACTGGTATGAAAGATTAGAAATTGTAGAAAAATTAAGGATGGGGTTTATTATGTCTATACCACAGTGGTTGCCTGATGCAAGATTTTATCAGATTTTTCCTGATCGTTTCTATCGTTGTGAAGGCTACGGTATGCTAACTGAAGGTCATGTGCCGCTTGATCCATGGGATGCTGAGCCTACGCGTGAGAATTTCTTAGGTGGTAATATTGCTGGAATTACAGAAAAACTTGATTATATTCATGATTTAGGTTGCAATGCGCTCTATTTGAATCCAATTTTTTCTGCTGCAACAAATCATCGTTATGACGCAAACGATTATTTTAAAATCGATCCACTTTTAGGAACTCTTGAAGATTTCCATACATTGGTAGATGAAGCGCATAAGCGGAATATACGTATAGTACTAGATGCAGTTTTAAATCATTGTGGTAAAACTCATTGGATGTTTCAAGATGTTGTTACAAATGAAGAGAATTCAGAATATGTTAATTATTTTTCAGTGAAAAACTTTCCAGTTAAGTCATTGCCTGTGCCTAATTATAAAACCTGTTCTGGTTGTGAATATCTACCGAAGTGGAATGTGTTTAATCCAAAGGTGCGTGAGCATCATTTTAATGTTGCGAAATATTGGATTGATCAAGGTATCGACGGTTATCGTCTTGATGTTCCATATTTTATTTATCCAGAATTTTGGCAGGATTTTAGGCAAGTTGTTAAATCAAAAAATTCAGAATTATGTTTGATAGCTGAAGAATGGAGAGACCCTGCTCAATGGTTGCAAGGAGACACTACCGATAGCACAATGAATTATACTCTGCGTGATTTAGTTTTAGGTTTTACTGCAACAAAGCGATTCAATGCATACGATTTTGTTAATGGTATTAACCGTCTTCAGGAGCGCATACCGTATGGATATCACCATGGGATGATGAATTTGTTGGGTAGTCACGATACTGAGCGTGTTTTAACTGCGCATCAAAATAATACTGAGGATTGCATAACTGCCTACTGTTGCATGTTTGCCTGCGAAGGTGCTCCGATGATTTATTACGGTGATGAACTTGGTATGGTTGGCGATAATGATCCAGGGTGCCGTTCTGGCATGCAGTGGGATAGTCTTGATACAAATGCTGAAATATTCCGTACAATTGTTCAATTAAATGCATTGCGACGTGATCATATTGCGTTGCGAAGGGGTACGCAAAGTTGTTACGCTGTTGATGGAGATACTGTCATTATTTCGCGAGAGCATAAGGAAGAATCTCTTTTGATGATTATTTCACGTAGTAGTTTATTAGAGTATAATTCATCGAAGCTACCTCAACAATTGCAAAATAATAATTGGCGAATTATAAATGGTGTAACTGTTGGAGATAGTTGGCGCCCTAATAAAGATAATTCTATGATCGTATTGCAGGCTCAACAGTAAAAATAATGTAGAAGTAAGAAGTGTGAAGCATGGGAAAGAAAATTACAATGCAGGATATTGCTGATGCAGCGCGTGTCTCTAAATCTGCTGTCTCCTTTGCGTATAATACTCCTGATCGCTTATCGTCAGAAACTGTAGAACACATATTTTCAGTTGCAAAGGAACTAGGATATGTGCGTAATCCTGTTGCTTATATGCTGCGAACTCAAAAGACAAATAGTTTGGGATTGTTACTACCACAGCAATTAGGGCGAGTGCTAGAAAACCCATACTATTCGGAATTTATTCAGGGTATTGGGCAAATCTGTGAGCGAGAGGGATTGACGCTTCTTTTAGTGCCTCCACTTCGTAATTCTATGTTAAAAGCAATTCCTTATGCTGCCGTTGACGGTTTTATAGTAACTGGTTTAGAAGAAGATCGTGGTGAAGTTGAAGCGCTTATGCAGCAAGGAAAGCCATTTGTGATTGTTGACAGTGAAGTACATAGCCAGGCTCCGAGTATCAATATTGATGAGACGCGCGCTATGAAAGAATTAACTGAGCATCTTATTTCATTGGGTCATCGCAATTTTGTGGTGATTTCTCCAGAATCAGGTAATGATGATGGGTATCTTTCTTGGCATGGAACAATTCGTCGCCGTATTGATGGTGTGGTTTCTGCTTTAGAAGAGAATGGAATAGCTCCACTGGTCGATAAGAAAAATGTTATTGAAGTGCCATGTACTCGTACTGGAGGAGAAGAAGCTTTTGCACAAATAAAACAAAATAATTCTGTATTACCAACTGCATTCATCTGTTTTAGTGATGTTATTGCGTTTGGAGTAATGGACGCTGCTAGACAGTCTGGTTTGCAAATCCCACGCGATATTTCTGTTACAGGCTTTGATGATATAGATGAGTCTGCATGTAGTAATCCACCGTTGACAACAGTTAAACAACCTGTCACAACTAAAGGACGTTTAGCTGCTGAATATATAGTAGAGACTTTGAATGCTGGGTATGAACGAGCATCATCCCGTCACGTATGCCTACCTATTACTGTGCTGCTGCGTGAGTCAATTGGCCCAGCAGCATCTATAAGAGAATAGGCTGCGTAGTAAATACTTGATTCCTTCCTCCTATGAAAATATAGTGCCACGTTAAGTTTTTTTAGCGTGGCACTATATGCATAATTTCTTGAATAGGGTCAGAATTAATCGTAATTTTTTGTTTATGCAAAAATTATGATTTCTACTGGCGATAGTAGGAGAGGAAGCTGGAGAGTTTGCCCATTGCATCGCGAAGCGTTTGTAAGCGTGGCAAGTAGACTACGCGGAAGTAGCCTGGAGTCTGCCAATTAAAGCCTTTTCCGTGCACAATCAGCAACTTCTGATCGCGTAGCAGATCAAGCGCAAACTGTTCGTCGTCGTGAATGTTGTAGCGAGCAGGATCGAGTTTTACAAACATGTAGAAAGCAGCATCTGGTCGCTCAACGCTTACGCCATCCATCTCCTGAAGTGCGTTATAGCAATACTCGCGCTGCTCATACACGCGTCCGCCCGGCTCCAAATACTTCTCAACGCTTTGGTATCCGCCTAAAGCAGTCTGAATAATAGATTGCGCAGGAACGTTCGAGCACAAGCGCATATTAGACAGCATGTTAAGCCCCATAATGTAGTCGCGAGCTTTGGATTTATCTCCCGAAAGGCTCATCCAACCAATACGGAAGCCAGCAATCATATGCGACTTAGAAAGTCCGCTAAAAGTTACGCAGAACACGTCTGGAGCAAGAGAAGCAATCGAAACATGTTTTTTGCCGTCCATAACAAGACGATCGTAAATCTCGTCCGCAAAAATAATCAGATTAAACTCGCGCGCAATCTTAACAATCTCTTCCAAAACTTCGCGACTATACAGCACGCCTGTAGGATTATTCGGGTTAATAATCACGATTGCTTTAGTACGAGGTGTGATTTTAGAGCGAATATCGGCAATATCTGGGTACCAATGCGACTTTTCGTCACACATGTAGTGCACAGGAGTGCCGCCAGCCAAGCTCGCGCACGCAGTCCACAACGGGTAGTCTGGGCTTGGTATAAGAATCTCGTCGCCGCAATCAAGCAACGCTTGCATAGAAAGATTAATCAGCTCGGAAACGCCGTTTCCAGTGTAAATATCTTCCATTTGCACGCCTGGAATGCCCTTAAGTTGATCGTATTGCATAATCGCCTTGCGTGCGGAGAAAAGTCCGCGACTATCCGAGTAGCCTTCGCAGTCAATAAGCTGCTGTTGCATGTCGTAAATCACTTCGTCTGGAGCGCGGAATCCAAAAGGCGCAGGATTCCCAATGTTGAGCTTTAAAATATGCGTTCCGTTTGCTTCCATGCGGTTTGCTTCTTCTACAACAGGGCCTCGAACGTCGTAAAGCACGTGCTCAAGTTTGGTGGATTTGTTGAAGTTTCTATGTTTGAGTGTTTCGGAAAGCTCATCTTCTGTTAATGGGTGATTTTCCTCGTGCTGCTCGCTGCAGTCTGCTTGCGCCTTTTGCGCGGTTTTTGCGCAAGAATGCCCACCTTTGATTCCGTAGTCGCTAATTTCAAGAATTTGTGCAAGCATATCTCGCACGTCTTTGCGTGGCTCAGTTTTACCGCTTAAATACTGGCTTAACTGGCTTTTGCCAAGCTTATGGCCGCTTTTTGCTGCAAGATCGATTACATCAATCTGCTTATATCCTTTGATTTTCATGGCCTTTTTAAGGTCGTTTGCAAAATTCTGTGCCATAATCCGTCTTTCTTATAGAAGCTTATAAAATCAGCATTCTTAAATTGAACAAACTTACAACAAAGTTCAAAATAGAAGCTATAAATTGAACTTTGAGGCGATTAAAAGACAATTTTACGCATAAAAAAGCATTTTGCAAGCCTAGAATTGAATTTATTTTGAATTTTGACCAAATTCTGGCTGAGTAATAATTAAGAATTGAACTAAAAAGACATTAAATTGAACTTATTTTGATTTGCTGGAATACGATTTTGCGCAAGCTTCAATCTTGTAGTGTGTTTGTAGCACTGCTCGAACGGATAATCCGCGAGAGCACTCCTCCCGCGTTTGTTTTCCGAATTGGCTATTACGACAACAAATGCGGGAAGAAGCTGCTGACTTTGTGCCAAAAATGGGTCAAATTTGATATATTTTTGGTACATTTTTGATATATTTTCCACAAATAATTGCGCAGTTTGTTGCGGTGATACTATGGGTTACATGTATTTCTTTACTCCGCGCAGATGTGAATCTACTCAAAAAATAATGTACGCCAACAAAGGGCAGGCTCTTATTGCAGCGGATAAAAGTTTTACGGAACGCGGAGCAAAGCTGTGGGTTTATAAATGCGATTATTGCGGAAGTTGGCATTTAACGCATTCAAATCCTGCAATTCGTAAGTATTGCGATATGCGCTCGCGATTTGAAACAACCAAACCTAAGTCTAGAAAACGCGGATATAAGCCGCGTCTTCGTTAAATAATTAACGTTAAATAATTAACGCTAAAAAATCAATAAATCAATACTTAAAAGTAAATCCTTGCGCATTAAGCTGCGATTCGCAACTATGGTTTTGGCTCCAGAATCTACAGCAAGCTTTGTGATTTGTGCGCTGAACGCGTCTACTGGTTTGCTGGCATTTCGCAAATCGTAGTATTTATGCACTCTTTCATCGAATTCTGCAAGTTTTTCAAGCAAAACATCATCGCTGCTAGGGTATTCATTTTCAAAGAATTGCATGCTCGAATCCATGCGCGGCTTTAGTTCTGGGGACTGGTCTGGCATTCCAATCGCAAGCCCAAGTACTGGATACGTGTATTTTGGCAACTTCAAAAGTTCAATTAAATCGGGTATATTGTTCAAAATTGAACCAAGAATTACGCATCCAAGTCCAAGCGATTCTGCGGCTGTTTCCATAGCGTGTAGTGCAAGAATTGCGTCATTTTGTGATTGTGAGAACCTGTATCCTGTTTTAAGCGTAAAGTCGTTCCCGTCTGCATCAATGCCATTTTTGCGCGCTATAGCAGCATTTCTGTGCTGGTCAATAATAAAAACATACAAAAGTGGTGCTGTGGCTATATAAGTTTGATTTCCAAGTTCGGAAAGCTTTTTCTTAAGGCTTACGCTTGTGATTTTAATCGCGGACCAGTCGTTTAAAAACTGACTACAAGCTGCACGCTGTGCTGCTGCTTCCAACGTTTTTACAATATTTTCGCTAATCGGCTCGTTTTTAAAAGCGCGTATAGATCTGCGATTAAGAAGTGTTTGAATTGTTTTATTTTCTTCAATCTGTTTATTGTTGTTTTGATCGTTATTTTGTTGCAACTCTGTCATTTTATTTCCTTAAAATTATGCTATTTAAAAATATTTATGCTATTTAGACTACTTAAAATGCTTGTTTTTCTTGTTATTTTCTGCGACTTTGCCTTTTCTTAATTGCAGATAGTACCGCGCGATTTGTGTATCTACCTGCAACTGTTGTTAAGATTGCGCTAAAAACCGCAAGCCCGATGTTCATGAGCAAAGAATCTTCTTGTTTATTGTCTTTACTGATTTTTTTATAGTCTTCTCTATTTACGTCTTTATTTTTGCTACTTTTATTTTTTCTGTATTTCTCAAATTGTTTATTTTGCGCGATTTTGTGCATTTTATTGTTTTTTACGTAATGCTTCCATACGATTTCTGCGACTTTACCTACGACCATTGTAACGATTGCAGGGATTGCAGATTTTGCAATCATATCTAACAAAGTGTCAGGATTTTTAAGTCTTTTTTGTCTTAATGCAATAGCTTTATCGTTAACCTTGTTTAAACGCTTAATTGTAAGATTTGAAGCGCTGCGGGTTGCGCTGCGAGACGCATTATGAGTCGCACTATAATCTGCATGCGCGTTGGAAGATTCGGTATAAAATTGACCAGAAGAGTCTTGTCGTGAATCGTGCTGCGAATCATATCGTGAATCATATCGTGAATCATTTTGGGTTAACGTCATATTTTTATGTTAATGGTAGCGAAATACCAATTAGTAATTGACATGTAAAAGTGTTATAAAAGTGTTATAAAAGCGAGCGAACATGGCAGTGGAGCCAGTTTGTATGTAATGGGTTTAGATTTGCGCTAAGGCACCAAGCGCAGATTTTCGACTTGTTGGCGGTGCTTAAGGCGGAGTGGATTTATGCTGAACAGTATTGACGTTGACGTTAATGGTGGTTCATTTAGCGGAGATTCGTATGAGATTCAAGATGTTCCAGCAACTTGTGGCGGAGCTCCAGAGGGAAGACTTGTTCTTTTGCGTCACGGACAAACTGTTTGGAGCGAATCAGGTCAGCATACAGGTAGAACGGATATACCGCTTACTCAAATTGGTTGTTCGCAAGCAGTTTATGCTGGTGAGCGCATTCGACAAGCATTTCCTAAGGGTTTTGATGCAGACTGCCAGTTTGTAAGCCCTCTTGTTCGCGCTCGGCAAACAGCTCAACTAGCAGGTTTTACGCATTGCACGCCGCTAGAATACGCAGCTGAATGGGATTATGGGTGTGCAGAAGGGCGAACTAGAAAAGATGTCTCCGCGTTAAGTGGAGTAGAATCGTGGGATGTTTGGCGAGATGGTCCTAAGGCTCTTCCAGAGTTTATGTCGGATTCTTGTGAAGAGTCTCTTCCGAGTGGTGAAACGGTGAAAGTAGTACGCTGCAATGGGGAAAGTCTGCAGGATGTTTCTGATAGAACGCAAAAAATAATCGACTCTGTTTTGCCAAAGCTTAAAAGCGGCAAGGATGTGATTATTGTTGCGCACGCGCATGTTCTTAGAATTTTAGCTATGAGATGGTTAGGCGTTGATGCGTCTCAAGCGCGGTTGCTGCGACTAGACACCGCCCACTACAGCGCTCTTGGAACTTATAAGGGAGATCGTGTAATCGTTCGCTGGAATTGTTGATTTGTGATTGTTGCAGATTGTGCGACACGCCATCATATCAACACTGCTATCGTTTGCAATATCTTTGCATTTGAGGCATAATAAAAATTGTCGAAAAGGGCACCTAGGGGTGCGGCGGCTCATAGTAGGGTCGACGGCATAGGAGAAAGGTTCGATGATGAATCGTACAATTAAGTCAACAATTGCGCTTGTAGCTTGCTCCGCGATGGCATTTGGTGCGCTCGCTGCATGTGGTTCCAGCTCTTCGGATTCTTCCGACAAGGGTAAGGTTTACTTCCTTAACTTCAAGCCAGAATCTGCTGATCAGTGGAAGGAAGTCGCTAAGGAATATACCAAGAAGACTGGTATTCCTGTAAAGGTCCAGAACGCTGCTTCTGGTACATATGAGCAGTCTCTTAAGAGTGAAATCAGCAAGGGTGATGAAGCCCCTACACTCTTCCAGGTGAATGGTCCTGTTGGATATGCGTCTTGGAAGGATTACACTGCAGATCTTAAGGATACGGAGCTTTACAAGCAGCTTCAGAACAAGGATATTGCTCTTAAGGACGGAGATAAGGTTGTTGGTGTTCCATACGCAATGGAAACTTACGGCTTGATTTACAACAAGTCTTTGTTAAAGAAGTACACTGAGCTTAAGGATGCAAAGGTAAAGTCTGCTGAAGAGATTAATTCCTTCGATAAGCTTAAGGCTGTTGCTGACGACATTCAGGCTCGTAAGAGTGAACTTGGTGTTGATGGTGCTTTCACTTCTGCTGGTTTCGATTCCAGCTCTGATTGGCGCTTTAAGACTCACCTTGCAAACATTCCTCTGTACTATGAGTTCAAGGCAGACAAGGTAACTAAGCAGCCAGCAAAGATCAAGGGCACGTTCCTTGACGGATACAAGAAGATCTTTGATCTTTACATTACTGATTCCACCACTCCTGCAACTCAGCTCAGCTCTAAGACTGGTGAGGATGCAAACTCTGAGTTCTCGCTTGGCAAGGCTGTGTTCTATCAGAATGGTACTTGGGCTTGGACCGACCTGCAGAAGGCTGGCATGAAGGCTGAAGACCTTGGCATGCTCCCAATCTACATTGGTGCTAAGGGCGAAGAAAAGCAGGGCTTGGCTACTGGCTCCGAGAACTACTGGTGCATTAACGATAAGACTTCGGATGCAAACAAGAAGGCAACTAAGGACTTCTTGAAGTGGGTTCTTACCTCTGATTATGGCAAGGAAGCTATGTCTAAGAAGATGGGCTTCACCACTCCATTCAAGAGCTTTGCTGATATGAAGTCTGAGAATCCTTTGACTGCTGCTGCTGTTGAAGATGCTCAGTCTGGTAAGACTCCTGTAAGCTGGAACTTCACTATGATGCCATCTGACAACTGGAAGAACGATCTTGGCTCCGCTTTGCTTGAGTATGCTCAGGGCACTGGCAAGTGGGATAAGGTTAAGAGCGCCTTCGTTGACAATTGGGCTAAGGAAGTTGCTCAGACTCACGAAGATCAGGATTAATCTGAATATTGATTATTCGGCTTAAACTTGATTGCAAATTAAAGTCATAATTTAAGAACATAATTTAAAACGATAATTTAAGATTGGGCTGTTGATGTAATTGCATTAGCACAGTGCATTAATAGCCTACCAAAAGAGCTTCAAGCCTTAGGGGTTTGAAGCTCTTTTGTTTGAATTTAGGCTGACTTAGTCTGATATTTAAATAGTATTTTAAGATTGCATTTAAAATGGTACTTGAACTAAGCTGCGTCAAGTTGAGATGTACTCGAGCGCACAATTAGCTGTGCTGGAATCGTAATGTATCTGCGACTTTCATCTAAATAATCTCCATTAATTAAAGATAAAGTCATTTTTGCAGTATCTACTGCCATGCTTACAGGGTCTTGTCTAATAGTTGTAAGTCCTGTTTCTCTAGCGTAGAAGCTGTCGTCAAAACCAATAATTGAAAGATCTCCTGGAGTATTGTATCCACTCCTAGAAAGCTGGAACATTAAAGGTATTGCTATTCCATCTTCTTGGCATGCAATTGCAGTAGGCATACTACTGTTGCTTAAAAGCGATGAAACTATTGAACTTATGCGGTCTAAACCTTCTGGAGCTACGATTTCGGTAGGCGTAATATTGTTAATCTTGCATTCGTCAATAAACGAATGATAACGTTGTAAAACGCTGAAATGCAGGGAAACATCGCGATTTGTGCGAATATAAGCTATGTTTTTATGACCTAATCCAATAAGATGGCGAGCCATAAGCCTCGCGCCCTGATTGTCGTCAATATTAATTGTTGCGTCAAAATCGCAGTCCATAGGATATAAGCAATTTATGCCTAAAACCGGTACGCCAGTTGCCTTTAATGAAGCAACTTCCGACTTATTTACGTCAAATGAGCAAACTATTACAGCATCCGCATTTCTTCGAGTTGGTAGCATATCAAAGAATTCTGCGCGTTCTTGGCTGCTTGATATTTGGAAAATTGATAGATCGTATCCTGCTGGGTGAAGAACCTGATTCAATCCTTGTATTATGGATGCGCTAAACCACAGGCGAATGCTGTCGCTCATTAGTAGTGCGACTCTTAGAGTTTTGCCAGATTTTAAAGCGGCTGCAGAACGAGATATTGAGAAGTTTAGTTTTTCTGCAATAGCCAACACTTTGTCGCGAGTTATTGCGGAAACTAAGTCTGGTCGTGTAAATGAGCGTGAAACAGTAGATACTGATACGTGAGCTTCGTTGGCAACATCTTGAATATTAGCCGGCATGTGAACTCCTTTATTCGCACAACATCAATATCTTCATCAATATTTTTATTAATGTCTTCATTAATATCATTCAATCATCTTCAACGATAGTATATGAGCAGCGCATACATCAATGTTCATTGCGCCTCTTATACACAAACGTTTGCAATAAAAATAATAATAGCAGATTTTGCTGCAAAATCGCCAAAAATAGGGATTTTCTTCACATTTAATTTTGATTTCATCGCGTAACGACATGCAAAAAATGACAACGTTTGACATTGCTGTTGCATGTAGTAATATAAAAGTATTGGTTCGGGCGTCGACGCTCGTACAAGCGTTGTACTCAAGGAGGAGAAAGTGACGAGTCATGATTAATATGAGTGGAAAAGCAATACGCAAATGGTGGGCGTTATTCGCTTTGCCAACGTTTGCTGCTTTTGTAATCGGCTTTTTAGTGCCGTTCGTGATGGGTGTGTATCTTAGCTTTACTAAGTTCCATACTGTTACGGATGGAAAGTTTGTGGGTATTCGCAATTATCGCAAGGCTTTGCGCGATCCTCATTTTATTCATTCGTTGATTTTCACAACTGCTTTTACTGTGGTAACAACAGTTGTTATTAACGTTATTGCTTTTGCAATTGCGTATATGCTTACAAAGAAGTTCAAAGGTTCAAACTTATTCCGTACAGTGTTCTTTATGCCAAATCTTATTGGTGGCATTGTTTTGGGATATGTTTGGCAAGTAGTGCTTAATGGTATTTTAGGCTACTTTGGTCGTGCTATTACGTATTCTGCGACGTACGGATTCTGGGGCATGGTTCTTTTGATATGCTGGCAGCAAATCGGATATATGATGATTATTTACATTGCTGGTTTGCAGGCGCTTCCAGGAGATGTTATTGAGGCGGCAGCTGTTGATGGCGCAAGCCCAACGCAAACGCTGTTTAAGATTACGATTCCTCTTATGATGCCGTCCATTACAGTGTGCACATTCTTGACTGTTACAAACGGATTCAAGCTGTTCGATCAGAACTTGGCGTTGACTAATGGTGCTCCTTCCAGAAAGTCGGAGATGTTGGCGTTGAACATTTTCAACACATTCTATGGAAGAATCAATGGTGAAGGCGTCGGTCAGGCAAAGGCAGTCATATTCTTCATCATTGTGGCTGTAATTGCTTTGATTCAGAACAGGTTGACAACGTCTAAGGAGGTGGCAGCATGAACGAGAAAACTAAGCATCCTGTGCTTTGGACCACGCTTTTTGCTGTAGTGAGTTTGTTGTGGATTTTCCCAATCGCGTTAGTGTTTATGAATTCCTTTAAGTCAAAGGTGTATATTGCTAGCGAGCCATTCTCACTTACTCCAAAGTCGTTTATTGGTTTTGATAATTACGTTCTTGGCATTAACCGCACGAATTTGTTGATGAGCTTCTGGTGGACAATTGTTGTAACGATTGGCGCTGTGGTTCTGATTCTTTTGTGCACTTCGATGTGTGCATGGTGGATTGTGCGAGTAAACAATTGGGCTGCAAGGCTGCTTTACGTATTGTTCTTGTTCAATATGATTGTGCCGTTCCAGATGGTTATGTTCACTCTTTCCAACATCACTACAAAGCTTGGATTGAACACCCCTTGGGGATTGTGGATTATCTACCTTGGTTTTGGCGCAGGTTTGGCTGTGTTTATTTTCACGGGCGTTGTGAAGGGTATTCCTCAGGAATTGGAAGAGTCCGCAATGATTGATGGTGCTTCAGTGCCTCGCATATTCTTCCAGATTATTGTTCCGATTATGAGACCTGCTATTATATCTGTGTCGATTTTGCAAACAATGTGGATTTGGAATGACTTCCTTCTTCCTTACCTCACTTTGGATTTGAACAAGTATAAGACTGTTTCGATTGCAGTTCAATATTTGAAGGGTGGTTATGGCTCCGTTGAAATGGGTGCCATGATGGGCTGCTTGGTTCTTGCCATTCTTCCAATTATTATCTTCTACCTCATCTGCCAGAAGTATATTATCAAAGGCGTTATGGCTGGTGCGGTAAAAGGCTGAGGTCTTTTCTCCTTCGGACCTCGGTTGCATGATGATGGTGGTTGCAAAACTTTGCTTCCACCATCATTTGTGTTTAAGTGTATTTTTTTAGTGTATTGTTATTTTAGATTTGTTTTAGATTGCGTTTAACTATGCAGGAGTGGTTGTAATGATTTCTTTTGGAAGCCCCGATTCAAAGTTTGCTCAAGGAATGGAATCGTTTGCAGACGCAGTATGGCTTACCATTTTAATGATTATTACGAGTGTTCCGATTATAACGATTGGCGCATCAATTACAGCTGCTCATGAAACTGCTAGAAGGATTGAGCGCGGAGAAGCACACACAACTTCAATCTATTTTAAATCTTTTAAAAATAATTTTGTTAAATCTACTATTATTTGGATAATCTTGCTTCCGATTCTTGTGGCAATTGTAGGGTCTTGGATTTTTCTGCAGCTTACGCCACTTTTAATAATAAAGTTTGCAATCAGTATTTTATGGATTTTGGTTGCTCAATGGGTGTTTGCTCTTCAAGCAAGATTTGAAAATTCTGTTGGTAGAACTTTGATTAATTCGTTGATTTTTAGCGTATCTTACATTGCAACCACTTTTATGATGGTTTTGCTTGATTTTGTATTTTTTGCGCTTGTCTATTTATCTTTAAAGTATTTTTTGCAGGGATTACCGCTGTTGATTTTGCTTGGATGGGGGTCTTTGATTATGCTCCATACTCCGCTGCTTGAGCGTGTGTTTGCAAAATACGTTAAAACAAGTGGTAAGTGATTTGTGAATTGACATTAGTAACCCGAGAATTATATTTAATTGGGTATTTGGGTAACTAAATAACCGTGGTAACCAAATAAGGGCAATCGGCAAAATAATTAATGAGGCGAACACCATCACGGATGTTCGCCTCATTTGGGACATCATTACAAGGTGCTTTAAATGTGCAACTATGCGCAAATCCTAACACCATGTCGGGGAAGGAAACAAGTTACTCTTAACAGATAACCATGCCCTTTCATTATACTCTAAATAGCTTTATTTATAAAGGTTTTCACCCTTTCTTTTTTGTTGTTTTTATTGTTGTTTTTATTGTTATTTTGGCTTAAATTCTAATTATTTTTTGCCGTTCATAACAGCTGCCATAGAAAGCACTCTAGGTGACTTAAACACTTCGTCGGTATGAACAACATTGCCATCTTTATCAGTAAGAGGAATACGCCAATTTGGATATTCTGTACTGGTTCCAGGCTGATTCTGCGAACGCTTTTCTCCAACTGCGTCAACAAGCGCCACTTGCAAAAGCAAAGATGGGGAAGTGCGCATAATCGCATGCATAGCCTCCACAATCTCTTGCACATGGTCTTCTACATGTTCGGCAGCATCCTTGCTAATCCATCCGCCTTCCAAAAGCATCTTCATCATGGCGTCTCGCTCGGCGCTAGCAGCCTTCTGGAAGCTTTCTACAGAATCGGTAAGCAAATGAAGCTCCTCGCGAAGCTTAACATGCTCAAAAGCAAGGTATCCAGCTGTAGGTGGCATGTCGTGAGTTGTAACAGATGCCAAAGCGTATTCGCGGTATGTAGAAGGGTTTGCAAATATAATCTGCTTTTTACCAGCCTTCTTAGCGGCTTTTTCTGCATCGTCGTTGTGAGTGAACCATTCAACAACAGTTCCAAGAATTCCATGCGAGGCAAGAACCTTAGAAACATATGCTGGAACAGTGCCCAAATCTTCGCCAATCACCAATCCGCCTGCGCGAGTTGCCTCAATGCTAAGCACAGCAAGCATAGCGTCCACGTTGTAGTACACGTAAGCACCGTTTTTAGCTCCTTGACCTTGCGGAATCCACCATAAGCGGAAAAGCCCGAGCACGTGGTCAATTCGAACCGCGCCAGCATGCAAGAACACGTTGTGAACCATGTCTCGGTATGCAATGTAACCAGTTTCGTCTAGATAATTAGGGTCAAATGGAGGCTGACCCCAATCCTGACCTTGCTGGTTGTAGAAGTCTGGAGGTGCACCAACACTAACGCCGTTAGCAAATCGCTCTGGGCTCCACCACACATCTGCGCCATAACCGTGAACACCAACAGCCATGTCTTGCATAAGACCAATCGCCATTCCAGCGGCTTTAGCTTCGGCATGGGCAGCTGCAACCTGCTCGTCTGCAATCCACTGCAGCCAGCGGTGGAACTCCAACAAATCAGCGTGCTCGCGCTTAAGCGCGTCAATCTGAGGAGTGCCCTTGCCAGTGGTATCAAACCAAAGGTTATCTCCCCAAGGAGCGCCCCAAACCTCGAAGGCTACGCACCAAGTCGCAAAAGCGTCTAAGTCTTCTCCAGAACGCGCCTTAAAGTCTGCGAAATCCTGCTCACGCTCTGCGCTTCTAGGCTGCTCAAAAATCATCTTTAGTGCTGGTAGCTTTGCGCTCCAAGCAGCGTTAATATCCATAGGATTTGGATCGTTGTTTTGCGCTTCAACCGACTCGTGCAGAGCTTCCACTTGTTCTCTCTGGCTATCGCTTAATTGCGTGTATTCTGGAATATCCTGTGGGCGAATATAAGTTACGTTTAAGAATCTGCGCGACTCAGGCAAATAAGGCGAAGGCTCTAAAGGCGCCACTGGTGCGCAGGCGTGAATTGGGTTTATAAGCATAAAGTCGGCTTTGCCAATGCTACCCGCGTCTTTAAGAAGTCTACGCAAGTCGCCATAATCGCCAACTCCCCAAGATTCTTTTGATCGCACGGAGTAGAGCTGAGTCATGTAACCCCAGCGATGGCGTTCCTGAACGCTTTGTGGAAGAGGGATTCTTGCTGGAGCAGAAATCAGTGTAACCTGAGCATGCAAGGCGCATTCGTCATCTACAGTTGCTTTCAGAGTGTGGTAACCCATTGGCAAATCTTCTGGAAGTTCCAGCAATAAGTCGCCCTCTTTGCTTGTCTTAAAGTTATTAAGCGGCTTATCAGGCGTATCCTCGTATTCTGTTCCGTCTTCTAAAGTCAGTGTTACGTGGATCTTGCTTGGGTTGATTGCACTGCCGCCAGTGTGCACAGGCACTATTGTTTTTGTGCCATTAAAGCATACAACTGTTGGTGGCAGAAGTTCGCTATCTCGCTTTTCTTGCACTCGTTTTAGTGAGTTTGCAATATTTTCCTCTGTATCTGCTTGCCAACCTAGTGCATCTAGCACGCCAACAAGAGCTTCATCGGTAATTTCCGTATAGTCGCCTAGTTGGTCGATGTAGAAAGTTGCAACTCCGCAGGCTTTTGCTAACTGAATTAGTGGACGATTGAGTCGTTCTGCGCTTTCTTCTACGGGCACAGGCGTGGCAGCCTTTGTTTTGGCGTTGTCTGTTGTGCTCATGATGCTCCTTTGTTAATCAGTGGCACATGTAATCTCGTCGCATCGATGTTGGTTTGCAAACGATGTCGAAGAGTGCGATTTCTCAACACCTCACTGGATTGAGGCACGCTCTAGCTAACCATTATATTAAGTATTGATATCGTTTGCAATATTGGCGATTTTAGTGGGTTTTAACAAAAACCGCAGAAAGCTAAATGCCAACTGCGGTTTTGTTATTTGTTATTTGCGCATATTTGCTGCTACTTACTTGCGACGGATTCGCATAAAGTGCCATCCTGCGCCGATTGCTGCGATTCCAGCAGTTATGCTGCCAGCAACAGCTGCGATTAACGTTGTGCTGTTGCCAGCGGCGTGCTCACCGTTGTTTGCGCCAGATGCCTGAGCGCTCTTATCGCTGCTATTGTCTTCGCTCTTTGAGTCTTCGTTCTTGGACTCTTCGGATTCCTTCTGATTTTCATCTTTTGCAGAATCGTTAGATGTGTTCTTGGACTCTTCGCTCTTTGTTGTGTTTGCGGAGCTTGCTGTAGGAGCAGCAGGAGCAGCAGATGCTGCAGCACGAGGCGTGCGTGCAGGAGTCTCTGCGGTTGCTGGCGACTTAGCAGTAGCATTTTCTACGAGTTCTTCTGCAGCTTTTGCGGTATGCGTGGACTCCGTTTGGTTCGCTGGAACAGCACTGTGCTTAGGTGCAGCCTGTGGTGCAGACTGTGATACAGACTGTGATACAGAAGGAGCCGAAGCCTGTGGCGCACTTGGTGCAGCATTGTTCTGTGGCGCATTCTGTGGAGTGCTTGGAGCTGGAGCTGGCTGTTTTGCGCTTGGTGGCGCAGAAGGAGCCGGTTCCAGCACCTGTGGATTTGAAGCCGCTGGAGGTGCTGGTGGATTAAGCGGAGCTTGTGGCTGCACCTGTGGAGTCTCTTGCGGAGTCTCTTGCGGAGTCTCTTGCGGAGTCTCTTGCGGAGTGCTTGGAGCTGGAGCAGGAGCTGGTGTAGAAGGAGCTGGCTTCTGAACCTGTGGATTCAAAGATTCCTCAGCCTGCTGCTTTGCTGCAGTGAGACTCTTTTCCACATTGTTCAACGTTTGTGTTGATTTATCAAGTTCTTTAGATCGATTAGCAACCTCTTTTATCATTAAATCAAAAGCGAATTCGATGGTTTGGGAACTTGCAGCATACTTTGAAATAAGTGTACGCTTGGTCTCTTCAATTGAAGCTTTTAGCTCTAAGATCTTTGCTTTAGTTGCTTCAACATTAGTTTTCGCTTCATTTAGTTTTTGCTTTGCTGTTTCAGCAAGTTGTTTAGTCGCCTCGACATTAGTTTTAGCTTCGGATATTTCTTTATCGATTCGCTTCAAGTCTTCTTTAAGTTGATTAAGATTCTTTTCGGCGGTATCCTTATCTATTTTAGCGTTTTCAAGATTAGCAGTTTCGTCTTGAACTTTTTTCTCTGCTTTTTGTGCTTCTTCTGTTATTGCCAGTAAGTTTTGAGCAGCTTTTTCTGCCTCCTCTTTAGCTTTTTCTGCATCTCTGCTAGCGACATTTAGATCTTTTTCAGCATCTTGTTTAGATTCTTTTAGCTCTTTTATAGTATTCTCAAGCTCAGCTAGTTCGGATTCTTTATCTGAAACTTTTTTAGCTAAAGAATTAGATTCAGACTTCTTCTCATTGGCAGCTTTTCGAGCATCTTTTGCATTATCAGAAATTCTTGTTAAAGAATTTATCTCAGAAGTCAATTCAGAAATTGTATCTAATAGATCTCTTATTTGACTACTTTTATCTGCTTTGGCAAGTTCTTCTTCTGCTTTTTTTGCTTCAGTACTTAGTTTTTCGCTATTTTCTTTTGCGGTACTAGCTTCGTTTTTTAATTGCTCTTCAATATCTTGCGCCTCTGTCTTTTTAGTTTGCGCGTTAGTTAATTTTTCTATGTGTGAAGGATCACCAAGTTTTGATCTATCGGATTCTAATTTTTGTAATTCTCTCTCATATTCGGCAACTTTTTCTTTTTGTTTCGTATATGCAAGTTGTTTTTGGGCAGCAGTTTTTTCTGCTTCTTCAGCTTGTTTTTTAGTCGAAGCAACTTTTTCTTTTAACTGATTAATTTTGTTTTGATCATTGTCAGCATCAAGAGTTTTTAGATTTTCTTCTGCAGTTTTAATTTGCTTAGTAATGTTCTCAATCTTATTATCGACGCCTTCAGCAGCTGCTTCCTTTTGCTGTGCTTCCTTTTCAAGCTTTTCAGCTTCTACCTTAGTGGATTCAGACTTTTGCTTAGCTTCAGCTAACTCTGCTTCAAGCTTAGATTTAGCCTCTTCTTCATTTGCTAAATCTTCTGCAGTTTCTTCGTTGTCATCTTTTGCGTCCTCAGCAAGTTCATCTTTTGCAGCTTTTTCTTCAGACCTAATTTTGTTTACTTGATCAGCATTTTGCTTAGCCTCGTCAGTCACTTTCTTGTCTTTTTCTGCCTCTTTTACGGCTTTACTCTTCTCTTCAATGCGCTGCTCGGCATTTGCTATATTCTGAGTCTCTGTTTCTATTTTCTTATTGGTCTCAGCAATGCTATTTTCTGCATTATTTTTCTTTTCTACAGCTTCATTAATTTTTCTTGCAGTATCTTCAGCTTCTTGTTTTGCTTCTTCTACAGCTTTATTTGCTTCATTATGCTTATTCTGAGCTTCTTTTTGTAGATTCTTTGATTCTTCGACTTTTTGGAGTATTTCTGCATTTGCTGGAGTGTTATTCTTAGATGTGCCTGAACCTTGAACCGTTCCAGGATTTTCTTTCTCTTGCTTGCCAGCACCAGCGTCGCCAGTAACAGGCGAGTTAACGGTTTGTGGTGTAGAGTTTTGCGGATCTATAGTTACAACATTGCTAACAGCATTAAAACCAGTGTCGGATATTGTCTTAACCTGTGCTGCTGGATGATTGGACGTATCTGTTGTAGTCGCGTCGGCTGCGTTGGCAGCGTTTGCAATGCTTATGCTTCCAATAAGAGCCAAAGAGCTTGCTCCCAAAGAGATAGCGGCTGCAATCTTAGCGTTCATATTTACCTCATTCTTCAAATCATTTAGGTTTGGGTGTGGGGGTATTTGTTTAATTATCAAGTTGTAAGATCAAAGCGCTGGCATACAATCCGTGTCTGTATTGCGTCTCTGTCTTGTTTCTAGACTTTCTACTCTTCTCTACTCTGCATATTTCTCCACTTTGCATATACACAATAGGGGTATAAAGTATAAAAGTTATTCTAACAGAATCACAGGAATAATTCGCTCACTTTGGCAAGTTATAAGGAACAATTAAGGAAATTACAAGGATTCGCCTTGAAATATTAGTATCCGACTCAGTATTCGAAAATATTGGGTTATTCCCCAAAATATTAATATTCAATCATAAGCCAAAAAATAATCCCGACTTTGTTCCCAAATCACAGGAATAAGAGAACAAAATCGGGATAAATTGCGAGCCGAGCGCGCTCAAGAACTCAAGCAATCAAGCGCACTTGCGACTCAACACAACGAATGTACGCGGCGGCACATGAACCGCACGCTGAGAGCCATTATCATCGCACAGCATAGAAACGCAGCTGCCAGAGTCGTGCCCCGTCCACTTAGCAAAATACTCAGTCGAATCCAACACGCAGCGCCACAGGCTTGCAGATTTAGCAGGCAAATCAATTGTTGCAGACGCATCATTCATAGGGTTCACACACACAATCAAGTCGCTTCCAATCTGCTCCGCAAGAACAGTATTATCAGACGCAGTAAGGTGAGTGCGCTGAGCATCATAAAAGTCAGCATTCTTAGCGCGAAGTTTTATAAGCGCACTATACCATTCTACAAGCGGTTGGAATCGCTCAGCTCTAGACCAATCAAGCTGGTTCATAAGAACGCCGCGATTATAAGAATTATCGCAACCATGCTTAGTGCGACCAAACTCCTCGCCTCCAAGCATAAACGGCATACCAGCAGAACACAAAATCAATCCAGCACTGAGAATATTAGCGCTAAAAATGTCTGCAACGCTGTTTGGATCACTTGCGTCAAAATCGCAGCTAGACGCATTATCGCGCATAGAAATACACAGCTTATCCCACAAAGTCAAATCGTCGTGAGCAGAAACATACTGCACAATTTGACCAACACTTTTACCAGCACAAGGCATACCACGCCAGCCATTAAACGCGTTTCGCACAGGATCCGCCGTCCAAAACTCATTGCCATTTACATATCCGCGGTCATGATGATCCATAACATTGCCCTTAAGCGTGTCACGAGACTCATCACTAAACCAGCCGATTCTAGAATCAAGGAATCCTCGCCCATCTTTATCTCCCATAGGGCAATCATCAGGTACAGCTGCAGCATCCGCGCCCCACGGCTCGCCATACATAAGAATATCTTTGCCGCCATCAAGCTTATCTAATTCTGCGCGAATCATGTTCAACGTTTCCGCGTCCGTTAATCCCATAAGGTCAAATCTAAAACCATCCACATGGTAGCAGCGCGCCCAATGCAAAATAGACTCAATCATAAAACGCCTAAACATTGGGTGATCGGAAGCCATTTCGTTACCGCAGTCAGAACCGTTTGCAAAAGACCCATCAGACTTACGTCTGCAGAAATAGCCTGGGGCGACACTTTCAAACACATTCGACGCAGCCTCAAACATGTGGTTATAAACAACATCCATAACTACGCGCATGCCATTCTTGTGCAAAGCGCCAATCATCGCCTTGCACTCGCGTATTCTTGCCGTACCGTCGTATGGATTGCTAGAGTAAGCACCCTCCGGCACATTGTACGCATGTGGATCGTAGCCCCAATTGTAAAGCGAATCCACGCTCTCACCGTTTTTGCGAGCAGACGAAATCGCAACCTCATCCACAGTCGCAAAATCGTAGATTGGCATTAGTTGAACGTGAGTTACGCCAAGTTTTTTAAGATAGTCGATTCCAGTAGGGAAGTTGTTATCTGAATCTAAAGTCGTATGCGAATCTGTAAAAGCAAGATACTGACCACTATGTTCTGGCTTAAATCCGCCATTAGGATTGCTGCTAAAGTCTTCAACATGCGTTTCCCAAACAACCGTCGCATGGCGTACAAACTCTGGCGACTTATCTTTGTGCCAGTCAGCTGGGCTAACGCGTTCCTCACTTACAACCATGCTGCGCTCGCCATTTACGCCACTAGCAACACCCCAAGGGTCACTTGTACGATTCACTTTTCCATCAGCAAAAGTCACCAGAAAATCGTAATAAACGCCATCTAGCCTTTGCAATATTGAAGTTCTCCATGCGCCGTCGCGCAATGGCTTTAAATTACGTGTTTTGAAAGGTTCGCTGTTGTTTCCTGTTTCAAAAAGTCTTAGCGTCACGCATGATGCGGTTGGCGCCCAAACTGTGAATGTTGTTGATTTTTCATTAAGCGAGCATCCAAGCTGACCCGAGTACACTGGCCATTGTGTTGAAGACGTGAACGTCATGTAATATATCCTTCTTTTAATTATTCAGAAGAAAATGAAGGCCGAAACGCTTTAAAACGCTCGACCCCCATTTTCAATTAAACCCCACAATTGATGTAGAGGTTACTATCCCTTAACAGAGCCAGACATCGACTCTTCATAGAATCGCTGCATAACAATAAACAGGATTGCAATCGGAATGGAAACGCACACAGCTCCAGCGGAGAATCGTGCGAACCAGTGATTGATGTATTCTCTCTGCAACATCTGGTACAAGCCCAAAGCCACAGTGTAATTATCTTGAGTACGGGCAATAGTCTTAACCAAAACGAAGTCAAGCCATGGACCCAAGAAGCTAACAATAGCCTGGAACACAATCATAGGCTTGCATATTGGAAGAATAATCTTCCAGAACACTTGCCAAGTTGTGCATCCGTCCAAATAAGCGGCTTCATCCAAAGACTTTGGAATCGTGTCCATATAGCCCTTCATAACGTAGAAGCCCATGCCGCTACCAGCAGAGTAAACGATTATAAGGGAAATAAGAACAACAGAACCATTCGTCAAGCCAAAAGCCTTCAAAATGAAGTAGATAGCAATAACTGCCATGATGCCTGGGAACATACCAAGAATCAAAGCAATGTTCATAAATGTCTTACGACCGCGGAAACGCAAACGAGACATGCAGAACGCTACTACAAGCACGAAGAACAGAGAGATAATGCACACGAAAATAGACACAATCAAGGTGTTTAAGAACATTCGTGGGAAGTCAAGAACTTCTCGCTCAGTAAACAGCTGAATGTAATTATTAAACGTGTACTTAGTTGGGAAGAACGTTGTCTGATATGGTGCAGTGTTCTGGTTAAAGCTTTCCAAGAACACCCAAACGATTGGCGCAAGCCAAATCACAGCCATAACAATCAGGAACAGATGAGCTACAATGTCTCCGAATATGCGGCGTATACGCTGATCGCGCCAGAACGGGACGCTACGTACACTATGCACAGTCTGTTCGCCTTGCATAAGATCCTTCTTATTACTCACCGGAATCCCTCCTCATTCTTGTAGGAGCCAGAGTTGCGGTATGTTATCAAAGCAACAATCGCAAGCACAATGAATGTCATAATGCCGATTACCGCGCCCATGCTGTAGTTATCTTTATCAACCGTAAGCTTGTACAGCCAGGTGATGAGCAAATCAGTCTTACCTGCAGAAGAACCAATTGGTGTTGGTTCGCCGCCAGACAACAGGTAAATAACGTTGAAGTTATTAACGTTTCCAGTGAAGGTGGTGATCAGGTATGGAGTCATAACGAAGAAGATGTATGGCATAGTGACGTTCATGAAACGCTGCCACCAGCTTGCACCGTCAAGCTCTGCTGCTTCGTAAAGTTCAGCTGGAACGTTCTGCAAAATACCAGTGATCTGCATGATGGTGTAAGGAATACCAACCCAAAGGTTGATGAGAATAACCGTAACCCTTGCCCAAGTAGCATCTTGGAAGAACGGTAGTGGAGAATGAATCCAGCCAGAAGATATAAGAAGACGGTTAATAGCGCCATCTCTTTGCAACATGCTGTGCATAACAAGCAAGGACACAAACTGTGGGACAGCAATGGTCAAAGAGAAGCAGATACGCCACAAGCTCTTAAGACGAGTGGTGCGCCTGTTAATAATCATTGCCATAAACATGCCGAAGAAGAAGTTCAAGAATGTAGCGAAGAAAGCCCAAACAAGGGTCCAAATCAAAACATCAAAGAAGATTCCAGCATTAATGGTTCCAGTTGTATTTCCAAGAATCTTAAAGAAGTTGTTTAAACCAACCCAATGGAACAGCAATGTGTGGTCACGATCATAGTTTGTGAATGCCATCGAAATCATGAACACCAATGGCAAAACCGTGAACAAAACAATTCCAGCGGTTGGAAGAGTCATAAAACCAACGTGCGCATGGCGGTCGAGCAAAGACTCAACATCTTTAACAAAAGTAATAGGCTTTTCTCCGCGTGCTACAAAAGCCTGAGCTTTGTATGCGCTACGCAAAGACAAAGTAGCTAAATAAATTAAAACAACAATTGCTGCAATGCTCATAACGCCATACAGCAAAATTTCAACAGAATTATCTCCAGCCACATAGTGCCAGAAGCCGTTAATCTTTACTCTACCCTGCTTCTTAGTACCAAGAGTACCGAATTTTGGTAGATATTCAGCGCCAGTTGTGGCCAAGAAGGCAAGAACTCCAGCCTCGCATAGAATGAATACGAGACCTTTCACGTACTGTTTGCGAACGAAGTTACCAAAACCGAAGATAATTATCGAAACCCAAGACAGTACGTCTGCGTGCTTTGCAGCCTCCTGTAATGAGTATTGCGAAGGGGCAATGTATTCATCGGCAGCAGGTGCCTTCTTACGCTTCCCTCGCTTGGTGGATGTCGTGCCAGTCATGACATGCCTTTCGTAAAATTGTGGGGCTTTTTACAAGCAAAAGACGCCCCGCCCCGATTTTAAAATCCTTAGGGGAGCGGGGCGTCCTTGCCGTGTGTTCTCTAAATATTATTTTCTTTTAAAAGAATTTAATATTTAGAAAACAGTCGTAAGTTAATACTTACTTCTTGAGAGCTTCCTCGAAGCCCTTCTGGAAGTCTGCAATCTTTGCAGCAGCGTTACCATCATTGACTTCCTTATTTGCCAATGCAGTACCGAAGGTCTTCATTGGATCCCAGAAGGCACCCATTTCTGGAACGGTTGGCTGCAAGACAGAAGTCTTAGCAATGGTGTTCATCTGAGCCACAGCGGCTGGGTTGTCCTTAACGAGATCAGCCAAAGACTTAGCAACTGGGATATCGCCGTGAAGCTTGTACATCTGCTCCTGGGATTCCTTAGAACCGAGGAATGCAGCGAACTTAGCGGCCATCTCTGGAGCCTTGGAGTTAGGGTTGTAAGCAACAGCCTTAGAACCAGCGAAGGACTTCATCTGGTGTTCGCCATCTTCAGACTTGAACTTTGGAAGCTGAGCAGCAGCGTAGTTGTCGCCCAAAGCCTTCTTTACGTCGCCAGCATCCCAAGAGCCAGAGAAGTAAGCGTCAACAGTGTGGTTCTTAATGCCAGCTAAGCCAGCGCCATCGCCATCCATTACGAAGTTCTTGTTCTGAATGAGCTTTGCAACATACTTGGTGATTTCGGCAGCCTTGTCACCAATCTTGATGCCAGCCTTGCCATCGTTGCTCTTCTCGCCGAAGAGGGTCATGTTGCCATCGAGGTAGAAGCCTGGAAGGTACCAAGCGTTGCTGATATCGAAAGCAACCTTGCCCTTTTCGAGCATCTTATCGAGGGACTTAACGTCTTCGTCGGAGAACTTGGACTTATCGTAGTACATGAACCAAGTGTTGCCCATGTATGGAACGCCATAAAGCTTGCCATCCTGAGCGGTTACAGACTGGATGATGGTATCATCGTTGTCTTCCTTAACCTGCTTGGCAGCGTCGTCGCTCAACTCGCCAATTGCATTTGCTTTTACCAAGTCGCCGAGCTGATCGTTAGGGAACAGGTAAACGTCGGCAGCAGCCTTAGCGTCCTGCTTAACGGTCTTAGCAGCATCTGGTGGAGCAACAACAGCGTTCTTAAAAGTAACCTCTGGGTGATCCTTCTTGAAGGCTTTCTCCATAGCCTGAATCCAGCCGCCAGCCTTCTGATCTTCGGAAGAAGACCACACGGTGAGCTTTACTGGGTTTGCCTTGTTGCTGGAGCCAGCGTTGGTGCTAGAACCGCATGCAGCAAATCCAAACATTGTAGCGATTGCGAGGCCTGCGCCCAGCACTTTCTTCATATTCGTCATCCTTGACCTCCTATATCATGCCAGCTTGGCATGTTCTTTGGTGGCATAGTAACAGATCCCATGCGACGCACCATCGCATTTTGCTGCGTTGAGCAACGTCACATTTTTATTGAAATCCGTGTATAAGCAATGTGTAGTATACACGGATATAAAAGTGTTAGCAAATCATGTCGCAAGTGATTAGAAAAATTGTTTGTAAAGTGACTTTTTAGCTTTAGAAAATCGTATTTTATTCCATAACTCAGTAAATTTAACGGAATTTTATTTTGATTGCGCTCCAACCTGTCTTCGCGCTTGTAGCGTAGCGCGAAGACAATTTGGAGCGCTGAGCTTGCTCAAAGTTGAAAGCACAGTGTGCTTTCAACGCAAGCGAAGACGTTCGCGCGCTTAGACCGCGCGAACGATGTGACGCATTTTGTAGCTCAAAACGGCGCGTCGAGCAACAAAAAGCGGAAAAGTAAGAAAGTGAATAGTAAAATAAAGTCGGACAAGTCAAAAGTTAATATACGCAAAAGTTAATATACGCCAACAAAACGGGGTAAACATGCAAAACGAACATGCACAATGGCTGCGCGACGCCGTGTTCTACGAAATCTATCCACAAAGCTTCTACGATTCAAACGGCGACGGAATCGGCGATATTCCAGGCATAATCGAAAAACTCGACTACGTAAAATCGCTTGGATGCAATGCGATCTGGCTAAATCCTTGCTACGATTCGCCATTTAAAGACGCGGGTTACGACGTGCGCGACTACAAAAAAGTGGCAGCGCGCTACGGCACAAACGAGGATTTGCAACGTCTTTTTAGCGAAGCGCACAATCGCGGAATGCACATTCTGCTAGACCTGGTTCCAGGGCACACAAGCGAAGAGCACGAGTGGTTTAAGCAAAGCTCGCGTGCGCAAGAAAACGAGTTTAGCAAGCGATATATATGGACAGACAGCGCGTTTAGTGGCTATTCCATGCCGTTTATTGGCGGCGAAAGCGAGCGAGATGCCACGTATATTCTTAACTTCTTTAAATGCCAGCCAGCGCTAAATTACGGCTTTGCGCAAAGGGATCGCGCGTGGCAATCCGCGCCAGATTCTAATGAGGCTGCGCAAACGCGTGCCGCGATGGTTGATGTTATGCGATTCTGGCTTGCGCTTGGAGCAGACGGCTTCCGCGTAGACATGGCGGATTCGCTTGTAAAAAACGACGACAACAATGGCGAAGGAAGCCTTGGCAAAGACAATACGATTCGTGCATGGCAAGAAATGCTGGGCGCTGTAAAAGCCGAGTATCCGCAGGCTGCGTTCGTTTCGGAGTGGGGCAGGCCGCGTCAGGCGCTGGCTGCTGGATTCGACATGGACTTCTATTTGAATTGGCGCTGGGATGGGCAACCAAACGGATATGCGCACCTAGCTAGAGATGTGGATAATGCGCTAGACGGCAATCCTGAGCGCGACCACAGCTACTTTAATGCGCGCGGTGGCGGCAGTATTTGCCCATTTTTAGACGATTATTGCCCACAGTATGAGGCCACTTGCAATGAGGGCTACTTTAGTTTTATAACGTGCAATCACGATACTCCGCGCCTGGCTCCGCGATTAAGCGATCGCGAAAGGCGGATTGCGTTTGGCATGATTCTTACAATGCCAGGCGTGCCGTTTGTGTATTACGGCGACGAAATCGGCATGAAATACCGCGATATTCCTACAAAAGAGGGTGGTTATGCGCGCACGGGTACGCGTACGCCAATGCAGTGGGATGATTCTAAGAATTTTGGATTCTCCACTGCCGCAAAGTCGAAGTTGTACTTGCCTGTTGAGGCGCGCGCGGATGGGAGGACTTGCGTAAACTCGCGCAAGCAGGCCGTGCAAAGTGGCGAAATTCCAACGGTTTTGGGGCAGGAGCAGGATGGCGATTCGCTGCTTAACTGGGTGCGCGCGCTGATTGCTTTGCGTCATGAGTGCGCGGCATTGCACGCGGATGCCACTTGGCGAGTGTTGCACGCTCCTGTGGATGGTCGCAGTTTTGCGTACGAGCGATGTGCGGCTGAGTCGAATGTGTCGGATGGCGAATCCTCTACAGATAGATGCATTGTGGTTATGAATCCTGGGTTAAACGAGGAGACGATTGCGCTTAGCGCGCTTGCAGGGCTTACGCCAGAGGCGATTTTGCAGCCGCGGATTTCGGTTGGAGCGGTTGCTTGCGATTCTTCCGCGCTTAAACTCGGCGCGCAGTCCTTCGCTGCGTTCCGACTTGCATGAGCGCTTAAAGGGTAGCGCGCGAATGCAATTCGGAGCGCTGAGCTTGCTTAAGGTTGAAAGCACGGTGTGCTTTCAACGCAAGCGAAGACGTGAGCGCGCTGTAACGCGCGAACGGTTTTTCCGCACTTTGTAGCTCAACACGCCGATTAGAGCTACAAACGCGGGAAACCGTGCACTACATAGATAATGCATAGATTTAAGGCGGAGTTTGATACAATTGCAATGTTGTCAACGCTGTTGTCAATAACGTTGCAATGACGGCAAAAGCTTATACGCACTCAACGCACGCATGCGAGCAAGAGGTGAATTATGGACGCGCTAAAACCAAAGATTCGCGCAGACAAGAACATAAAAATGGGTATTACGCTCAAAAAGTTCAAGCTGCTCGGCGCTGTAATGATAATGCTCAGCGCATTTGGCACAACCGTGATTCCGCACCTTTTTGGCGGCCTTTCCAACTCCAACATGTGGAGCCTCACGGCTGCCGTAGTTTGCGAAGTTATAAGCTGGTCGGCTCTGCCGTGGTATGCGTGGCTGCTCGTTCGCGGATATCAAAACACGCATAACCTCAACCTTTACACGCTCCGCCTTCTTGTGCTTGCGCTTATTTGCGAGGTGCCGTACGACTTTACAACCTTTGGCTGCGCTTTCGATATGCGCTCGCAAAATCCAGTGTTTGGGCTTGTTATTGCGCTTTTTGTGCTTTCGGGAATCGACATGGTTCGCGCGCGTTTTAAAGGCGCTCAAAAAGTTGCGTCAATCGCAGTAATCCTGGTTGCAGGAATATTGTGGAATCTTTTCGGCAAAGTCGGCTTTAGGCAGAATATTTTTTGGGGTGGAGCTTTACTTTTAGGATTTGTTCTTATCTTTAGATTCCTAGAAAACCACGAGATTCGCATGGAGCTGATTGCTGGCGCGTTTGGCGGTATGTCGCTTTTGGCGCCAGGTGTTGGCGTGGCTGTGCTGCACTATCGCAGTCCGTATGGCGACGGACCTAAGCAAACTAAGCAATTCCGCTGGCTTATGTATGCGTGGTATCCGCTTATGCTTGTAATCGCAAGCTTGTTTACGATTCTGCTTTAGGTGCAGCCGTAGAATTTCTTATAATAAGTTGCACTGGAGCTGTAAGATGTCTTCGCGCTACAGCTTTACCTTCTATAAGAGATATCGCAATGTTCCCAGCTTGTTCTGCCATTGTTTTAGGATTTTGGCGGATTGTGGTTAGTCCAGCCTCTTTTGCATAAGTGCCATTGTCGAATCCTATAATCGATAAATCTTCAGGCACGCGAATTCCTAATTTTTGTAATCTAAACAAGAACGGCATTGCTGTTGAATCCTGGTGGAAGCATATTGCAGTAGGGGGATTTTCTTGTGTAAAAAGCTCAGAAAGAGTGGCATCTATAGGGTCATCTTTTATGTCTATTGGCAGTACTTTCCCTTGCATTCCATCAATATTGCTGCACACGTTTTCAAAGCTTGTGATTCTTCTTGACGAGCTAAAGCGGAAAGATGAACAAAAATGCTCATACACGTATAAAAGACGCTTATGCCCTAATGTCGCTAAGTGTTGAATCGCAAGTTTTATGCCCAGAGCATCGTCGATTCCGATTGATGCAGAAAGCACTTTAGAAGCTGTGCAGTTTATTCCGACAATTGGTACGTTTATGCGTTGTAATTGTTCGGCCTCATTGCTGCTTATGTCAAATGACGATACGATTATTGCGTCTGTGTTTGCGCGTAAGGGCAGTTCTTTAAAGAAGTTTTTTCTTTGTTCAACTCCCTCTAAAAGGTGTATTACAAGGTCGTAGCCATTTTTGTTCAGTACGCTATTTAATCCTTCTATAATTGCTGAGCTAAACCATTCGATTTTACTGCTTCCAATTAGTAGTGTTATGCGATACGATTTGCCTGTTTTAAGCTCTCCAGCGGTTCTAGAAACAGTGAAATCCATTTGTTCGGCTGCGCGCATGACTTTGGCGCGTGTAGATGCGGAGACTTTTTCTGGATGTGCGAATGTTCTGGAGACGGTTGCAATCGATACTCCTGCCAGTGTTGCTACATCGCAAATACTAGTTTTTGACAAGTCGCACCTCTTTTAAGTGTTTTAGCTGCAGAGTTTTTAACTGCATCTCTTTTAATCACCCTGCTTCTAGTTATCATAAATGAAAAGGTTTACATTTTTAGACACGCCGCCTAAAAAGTATTTATTCGTGCAAAACTAGCTTAGTATTAAGGATTCAAAATGAAAACCTTTACATTTACATTTTTAATGTTTGACCGAGTCAAACTTAAAGCAATATTATAAAATTACCCATCAATTTCACGAGGAAGTGGAGTAACAATGAAGATTAGAAAAATATGCATATCCTGTATAGCAGTTTTGGGCATGATTTCTACGCTTGCCGCATGTGGGAATAATGGTGCAGCAGGAGTAACAGATACAAAGAAAGACAAAGGCCTAGCTGTTATGGGTCAAGCTTTAAAGTATGACCCAAATCATTTAGTAAATCAAGGAAAGCCAATCCAGCTTGAGTATTGGAGCTGGGGAGACGCGTCCACTGATCCAATTTACGACATGATTAAGGATTATCAAAAGATTTATCCAAATGTAAAGTTTAAGACTAAGAACGTTGCTTGGGATGATTACTGGACAAAGCTTCCACTTGCTCTAAAGGGAACAAAGGGCCCAGCTTTGTTCAATATTCACAACTCCAAAGATGAGCTTATTCGCCCATACGCTGCCGATTACAAGATTGACAAGGCTGCTATGGAATCGGATTACGCAACGGCTAGTGCGCATGAAGATGCTAAAGGTAATGTAAAGTACATTGATTCCGTAATCAATACGGGAAACATCTACTACAACAAGAAGCTTTGGAAGGAAGCTGGCTTAACTGAGGCAGATATTCCTGCTACTTGGGATGAGTTGCGCGAAGTGGCGAAGAAACTCACTAAGTGGAACGGTTCCAAGATGGAACAGGCTGGATTTAACGTGAACGGCGATGCTTATGCTGCAATCAATCAAGGATTGAACTATCAGCGTGGTGAACTTGCTTTTGATGAAAGTGGCAAGAAGCCTAATTTTGACAACAAAGTCACGCGTGAAAACATGAAGTTCTTGAAGAATTTGTACGACAAAGACAAGGTCATTTCTACCGACTTTGGCACGGATTACACGCAAAGCTTTGGAAACGGACAATCTGGAATGGTTTATGCCTGGGGATGGCTCGAAGGTGTGCTAAAAGAAAAGTACCCAAATATTGAGTATGGAGTCTTCCCAACTCCAACATTCACAAAAGAAAAGCCATTTGCGTACGATCGCTACAATGGAGAATCCACTCCAGGAATTAACGCTCACCAGTCAAAAGATCAGCAAGAGGTTGCTCAAGACTTTATTAAGTTCATTCTCGCTAACGATGCGTTTATTCGCTCGGCAGTAAAGCATTTGAACTCGTTCCCAGCAAAGAAGTCTTTGCAAAACGATCCTGAGATTCTAAAGGCTCCAGTAATGGCTGCGATTCAGCCGCGTGCAGATCGCCTAATCTGGCCAGGAATCACGCCTTCTACCGTGGAAACAAGTAGCAAGGCTGCTTTCCAGAATGTTATGCAAAATGGTGAGTCTATTGATGATGCAATCAAAGAGGCTCAGGCAACAATGGTTAAAGATATGAAGAATTCTAAGTTTACGTCTGCAGAAAGTAAGTATGAGTTCTTCAAAGAGCACAAGTAAAAACAAAGCAGACTAGTTAGATAGTTGTAAATCGTAATCACTGTGCTCAGTAGGTAAGGCAAGGAAAATCATGAAACAAGTTAATCAGGATTCTCATTTGAGCAAAATGAGAAAACATAATGGTGGTATGTCAAAAATAAGCACTGCTCTTTCTCGAACCTTCTCCTTTCGGAATATAGCAGTAGTGTTTCTGATTGTTTATTTTGTGATTTTTCTTGCCTATCCAATATATAAGGCTTTTGCAGGCAGCTTCCATGAATGGAATCCGCTTGTTGGAACATACAATTGGGTTGGGCTGGATAATTTTAAGCAGATTTTAGTAGATAAGTTATTCTGGAAGTCCATTGCAAACACCGCAATCTTTACGTTTGTATCTGTTGTATTCCGCGTTATTCTTGGCATTGGTTTTGCAATGTTGTTAAGCTCCAAGCTTGTTAAGTGCAAAGATACTCTGCGAGGTCTTTTCTACATGCCAACAATTACGCCGTTGGTGGCAGTGAGCTTTGTGTGGATGTGGATGTTTGACCCGCAGTTTGGCATGATCGATAGGATTACAGGCTTAAATATCAACTGGTTGCACAGTTCCACTTGGGCTATGCCAGCAATCATAATAATGACAATTTGGAAAGACTTTGGCTACGCAACGGTATTATATTTGGCTGGATTAATGAATCTGCCAAAAGATGTTTACGAAGCGGCAGAAATAGACGGCGCTAATAGCGTGCAAAAATTCTTTAGAATAACAGTTCCATTGCTAAAGCCAACAACACTTTTTATAGTAATCACATCTATGATTGGCTATATTCAAGCGTATGTTCAGATTCTTGTTATGACCAATGGCGGCCCAGGAACATCAACGTACACAATCAGCTACCTAATTTTTGATCAAGCGTTCCAAAAGTATAACTTTGGAATTGCATCTGCAATGAGCGTCATTCTGTTTATAATCACTGGAATCCTAACATTCATAATGTTTAAAGCGTCTAAGGATAGTGAGTTAGTATGAAAAAACAAAATCTTAAAAAGAGCATTATTGGATGGTTTCTAACAATATTCCTATTCTTATTGTCTTTCTTAACAATCGTGCCATTTATTTGGATGTTTGTATCTTCCTTTGCTCCAAACAGCGACATTGTGCGCATAGATGGTGGGCTGTTCCCAAAGCCAAGCACATTTGGGAATTACGTTGGGATTCAAGAGAAATTCGACTTTTTGAGGCTATTCTTTAACTCATTGTTTATATCGGTAGTTAAAACGGTAATAGCCATTTACACGAGTGCCGTTCTTGGATACGTATTTGCAAAAATGAGATTCCGTGGCAGAAATCTGCTTTTTGGAATAGTAATAAGCACGATGATGGTACCGTGGGCAGTAACAATCATTCCGCAATACGACATGATGACTAGCTTTGGTTGGCAAGACACGTATCGTGCACTTATAGTTCCAGGCTTAATAAGCGCATTTGGAATCTTCTTATTCCGACAATCAATAAGCGGAATATCCGACGAATTGATTGAAGCAGCAAAACTAGATGGAGCTTCGGATTCTAGAATATTCCACAGAATAATTCTGCCAATGAGCCACAATACTATTGCTGCGCTCGCAATCTTTACGTTCTTGTGGAATTGGGAAGACTATTTGTGGCCATTCCTTATGATTACAGACGAGAAAAAGCAGCTTCTTGCAGTTGGATTGAAGACGTTTAGCGGAAGATTTGGAACTGACTACGGCGGTTTGTTTGCTGCGGCATCGCTTGCTATTATTCCTGTAGTAGTAGTGTACTTGGTGTTCCAGAAGCAGTTTATTGCTGGAATTTCAACCGGCAGCGGTAAGTAGAAAAGGGCGGGTCGAATGACTTTACAAGATGCGCGTGAAGCGCGTGGAACACAGGATGTGCAAGACGCACACATTTTTTACGATTACGCTAAAAATCCGCTGTCTAAAGCCAAAGAGTCGCAGGTTATAAGCGGCAAAAATTGGCGAATCACGTTAATCACGGATTCGCTTGTGCGCCTTGAGTGGAGCGAAAACGGCGAATTTGTAGACGCTCCTACGCAAACAGTTGTAAGACGAAACTTTGAGGCCGGCACGCAGATTGCCGCGGAAAAATCGCAAGCAACCGAAGATGAGGCATCGCGCGCTTTTAATCCAAAATATAGTGTAAAAAACTTGGAAAATGACTGGATAGAAGTCGAAACCGAAAAACTACTGATCACGTACAACCAGCAGCCGTTTAGCAAAGAGGGCTTGAGCATTGTTGTGCGCGGAGTGCCAGGCTCGCAATTCAACACATGGCATTACGGCGACGAGTGCCACGGCAATTTGCTCGGCACAGCGCGAACAGTGGACGAGGCGGATGGAGCCGTTAAGCTTGGAACGGGCGTAATATCTCGCGACGGGTGGGCAGTGTTAGACGATTCGCGCTCGGCAAAAATCGCGTATGCGGCTGCTGTTGATGGAAAAGAAAACCCATACGGGGCATGGGTGGAGCCGCGTGAAAAGGCGGATGGCAGTGTGTCTGGGGAAAACTCTGCCGAATCATCTAAATCAAACTCTAAAGACCTATACTTCTTTGGCTACGGTCACAACTATATAGGCGCAATTCGCGACTTTTACAAGCTTACAGGCGCGCAGCCGCTTCTTCCGCGATTCGCGTTAAGCAACTGGTGGAGTAGGTACTACAGGTACAGTCAAGACGAATATTTGCAGCTGATGAGCCGATTTAAGCGCGAAGGCATACCGTTTTCTACTGCCGTAATCGACATGGATTGGCACGTAACGGATGTGGACCCAAAGTACGGTTCGGGATGGACTGGCTACACGTGGAACCGCGATTTGTTCCCAGATCATCGCGCGTTTTTGCGCCAACTTGCCAGCGAAGGGCTTGCCGTAACGCTTAATTTGCATCCGCGAGACGGCGTGCGCGCGTTTGAAGAAGACTATGCTCAAGTTGCGCGCGATATGGGAATTGACCCTGCAAGCGGCAAGGCAGTTGAGTTTGACCTTACAAATCCGCGCTTTTTGCGAGCATACCTAAACATGCATCGGCGCATGGAGAACGAGGGCGTTGGGTTCTGGTGGATTGATTGGCAGCAGGGCGGAGTTACAAAGCAGGCTGGCTTGGATCCGCTTTGGATGCTTAACCACGTGCACTACCAGGATTCGGGGCGCGGAGGCGCGTGGCCGATAACGTTCTCGCGCTACGCGGGGCCTGGCTCGCACCGCTACCCAGTGGGATTCTCGGGAGATAGCGTAACAACGTGGGATTCGCTGGCTTTCCAAACTTACTTTACTTCTACGGCGTCTAACATTGGCTACGGCTGGTGGAGCCACGATATTGGCGGACACATGCTTGGCGTGCGATGCGATGAGCTGGAGGCGCGCTGGTATGCGTTTGGCGCGTTTAGCCCGATTAATCGCCTTCACTCCAGCTGCTCGCCGTTTGCAGGCAAGGAGCCGTGGAACTTCCCTCGTGAAACTCGTGACGCGATGGTTAAAATGCTGCGACTTCGCGCGCAAATGCTGCCTTATTTATATACGATGAACTATCGCGCGGCGGTTTGCGGAAGGCCGATTGTAGAGCCAATGTATTGGCAATCGCCAGAAACACCTGCAGCGTACGAGATGCCGAATGAGTACCGTTTTGGCAGCCAGCTTGTGGTTGCGCCAATCGTTAGCAAGGGGTGCGCGCAAGTTGAGCGCGGGTGCACTGCCGTGTGGCTTCCAGAAGGCGATTGGTACGATTTCTTTGACGGAAGGCACTACGTTTCGCGCGGCGGTGCTGGGCGCAGATTTGAGGTTTGGCGAGGAATCGACCGCGTGCCGGCGTTTGCGCGCGCTGGGGCTATTGTGCCAATGCAAGTTTTGCCAAGCGAAGCGGATTGCGCAAGTAGAGAGCAGGCGGCGGAGCTTGTTAATAGCATTGAAAATCCGCGATCTTTGTGCGTTCTTGCATTCCCAGGGGATTGCGGCGAGTTTGTGATGCGCGAAGATAACGGACGATTTGAAGACGCGCGCGCTGGGAAAACTGCCGATACGCGCATGGAGCTTATTTGGCGAGATGGGAATGGATCCACACAGTTTGTGATTGATGCAGCAAAAGGATGCGCTAGTGCTGTTTCTTCGCTGCCTTCCAAGCGCGATTGGAGCGTGGTGTTTAGAGGTGTTGCTTGCCCAGACTTTTCGCGCGTTCGCGTTTTTGTTGGGGAAAATCAGCTTGAATCTAAGGCTGTAGAAGTTTCATATGAAGGCGAAGAGGGCGACTTAAGTCTTATTGTTTCTGTGCGCAACGTGCCTGTTGGCGATTGCGTGCGCGTGATTGTGGATGGCGGACTGTGCATTGCGCAAGACCCTAAGGTTGGCGATTGCTACAGGTTGCTTTTACAAGCGCAAATGCCGTACCGGGGCAAGGAGATTTCTTTTGACGCGATTCGCCAAGCTGGTGGTAGCGCGAGTGCTATAAGCGAGCTTTGCGCGCTTGAGTACACTAGCGAGAGCGAGCTTGAGCGCCATCAGCAAAGCGTTGACTTGACTAACGCGCATGCGCCACAGCACCCAGAGGTTGCTAAGTGGGCGCAATGGAAGTGCACGCTGCCTGATTCGGTTAAGCGCGCACTTGAGGAGATTTTACTTCGTAGCGCGCTGTAATGCACTGTAATGCGCGAACGATATTTCCTATTTGGTGTTGTAGGAGGGCTGGCTAATTCTACGCTCGCGCGTTACAGCGCGCTCACGCCCTCGCTTGCGTTGAAAGCACACTGTGCTTTCAACTTTGAGCAAGCTCAGCGAATCGAGGTGACTTCTCGCGCGCTATGCAGCTCGAAGTCATCGATTCGCACAACGCTCTGCCTCTTGCGTGTTGGTTGTTGTTGCGGTTGTTCCGTTTTGGCTTTGATTTTGTTTTTGGGTTGAGGTTTGTTTGTAGTGGTGGCTCATTGGATTGTTTGGTATCGGCTGCCGCTCTTATATTGTTCGACCAAGAATCACCCAGCCCTCTTACATGCTTGAACAATTGCGTATCACTTAATCACCGAGATTCTCGATTTTTCTTGCTCTCTCGGCGAGTCACCACCTTCGGCGCTGAGGCTCACCTCTTTCGCGGCGAAAAATCTCGAATCTCTACCTTGCTTGCGCGACGACCTGCCTTTTCGCTTAGAGCGTAGCGCGAAAAGGCAATTCGGAGCGCTGAGCCGCTCAAACGTAAAGTCCAGTGGACTTTACGTGCGGCGAAGACGTGAGCGCGGCTAATCCGCGCGAGCGATATTCCTTGTTTGGTGTTGCGCGAGGGCTGGGTGTTTCTACGTTCGCGAGGGGTATTCCTGAATTTGTTTATCGAAACGCCAAATATGGGAACAAACGCGGGATAAAAGAGAAAAGCGCGCTGCAGAGGGTCTAAAAATGTGATTTGTATCATATACAAATGTTTAGATGAGTGAGCTAAAAATGGCGGTTGACTCGCCAGAATCGCAAGAATTTTTGAAAAAAATATCTCGCAAAAACCCTTGAAATAAAAGGCTTGGGGGGGGGGGGGTATGTGCCCCCAAAAGCTATAAACATTTGTTAGTTGTCTTCAAAATTTTTTCTAAAATGTTATAATGATTTATCAAAGGGTGACTACATCATTATAGATGTACGCTATAAGACTTTGTAAATCTATTGTTAAAAACTATATGGCTTTGAGGGCCGCGGTCGGCGCGCAAAGCAATATCAAGTAAATCGAATTAAACTCACGAAAGAGGAGAACATGACTACAAAATCTGGTAAACACGCCAACAAGACATCTGGTTCTGCAAAGGATAAGGCTGCAAAGGTTGTTGACATGCGTAAGGTGGCTGCTCTTTCGGCTGGAGCTGCTGGCGTGATTGCTGGCGCGGCGATTGCTTTTGGCGCAACTCCTGCAATGGCTGCGGAGACTGGTGCGGCTGCGCCCGTTAATACGAATGATCCTGCAAAAGAACAGAGTGTAATTGCTAATAAGAATAAGACTGAGGGTGAGAGCGCTGAGGGTTCTAAGGGCAAGACTTCTAATGATGAATTGAAGGAAGAATCTAAGAAGGAGCAGGCTGAGAAGATTGTAGTAAAAACCGAAGGTAAGGCTGACGCTACTAAGACTGAGTCTGGGTCGAAGGTTGAGAGCGATACGGCTGTAGATAATAAGGTTACAAATAGCACTTCTGCTACTGATAAGAATAATGCAGACAGTAGCACCACTGAGGAAACTAGCACTCCTGCGGAAAATGTTGTAAAGAAGCGTACAAGGCGTGCGACGGTTGAGAATAAGCAACCTGAGGCTACTAATGATGCTAAGGATGAAAATCAGAAGCAGGGCGAACCTGTTGTTGGTACAGATCGCGAAGCTAATCCTGCACCAGCTCCAAAAGTTAACAGTGAGATAACACTTTCAAAAGAAACAAAAGACACGCTCCCTAACATGTATGCATGGGGATCTTCTGACAATGTGTATATTGAAAAAGGGCAAAACCAAGAAGTAACATTTAATTTTGCAAAACCTTCTGACGGCAGCACCATTACCAAAGTAGCAATTTTCCCATCTGATGGTAATACTGTTGATAATGCTAAAAGTAGAAAGTTCCTTGAATATTATTCTGCTAATGAAAACGAGCACAAGCCATATTCTGGTAAGTACGAATTTATAGTAAATACAGATGGCTCAGCTAAGCTTACCATGACTAAGCTTTATAGCGAAGCAAACATGGCTGCAGAAAAATACACTGCAAACCGCTGTATTTATGTGTACGGCACCAAAGATGGTAAAGAATCTGTACTGTATAAAACAAATATTGTGCGTGCAGCAACACTTGTTCCGCCTAAAACAGCTGGCTCAATTGTTTTGAAGTATAACGAAGAGCTTACTGCACAGCAAATTCAAGATAAGCTTAAGGCTGCCTTAGATTCTCCTACCGAAGCTACTGGTAAAAAATCAATTCGTGCACAAATTGATGCTGCAAGTAGATCTAACGGCGTTGGTGGTCGCACTGGAGAAAATGGCGCATTCGTTCAGACGCCAGATACCGCTGAAAACAAGGTAATTATTAACGATCAGCGCGCATACAATCCAACTGAGGTTACTCGCTTTAATAGAACAACATCGAAAGAGGGTGCTGCTGAAAAAACGTATATAACTACGGTACAAACCCTTAAAACTCATCTCATAACAGACACAGGTTATACCTCTGATGATTTACCACTTACCGTTGCACGCTACGATACGCGTATCGAAAAGCCGATTGTGGACGACCTGTCCAAGGTTTCCGATGATGTAAAAACCGAAATTAAACGCAAGCTTGCGCACCTTAATCACGTAAGCCAAGATCAGGTGACCATTAACGACCAGGGTGAAGTCACTATCAACTTTGCTGACGTGGATGCTGCGGACGCTCCTAAGATTGCTCTGCGCGACCTTGTGTTGAAGAAGATTGCAGAAAAGGATGTTGTCGTTCCTGAAAACGACAAAGCAGTCTTTGTGGCTAACCCACTTGGCTACTCCAATGCCGAGCTTGACCGAATTAAAACAGCTATTTACGAAGCTAATAAAGACAATAAAGAGCTTGGTCTTACCAGCAAAGATCAGATTACACTTGAGTATCTTAAGGGCGATCTTACTGCATCTGGTGACTCTAATAAGGGAATCTCTAATGGTCAGGCGGAAAACAAGATTACCGTTAAAATCAAGACTGACAAGTCAGTTGCTGAGTTTACGTCTAATGTAAAAGAGAGCAAGCTTACAAAGCTTCCAAATATTCGTACAGATTACACCGTTTCGTGGGACAAGACTAAGATTGATGGTCGCGATACCGACGAAGGTATTTCTTGGAGTAATGATCAGAAGACCACTATCATCTACCGTTACGATCCAACTAAAGCGCAAGAGTTTGATACAACAAAGATTCTTGGCTTGCTGAAGGCTAAACCAAAGGATAGTAGTTCTGGTTTGCGCGACCTTACTGGCGGCGAGCAGCTTTCCTATGAAGGTACAGGGAATAACGCGCGCAAGTCGCACATGAACTATGCGCTTAATAAAGATGGCGAGCCAACAACTGAACTCACGCTTGGCAATATGGGTGGCGCTTATTGGTCTGGGAATCAGAAAGTTTCTAATTCTGACGTAAACCTCGGTGATAATTTATCAATAGCTGGTTCGTATTCATGGGATCCAGAAGCTGGTTCTGTAACGGTAGCTGGCAAAAAGGACAAGATTTTCAAGGCACGTCTGTTTGTTGAGCCGTATGCAATGACGTACTATAAGCATGTTTATATGGAGAAAGATCGTCACCCAGGCAATACGGCAAAGGCAATTAACGTTATCTTTGTGCCGCAGACGAATCATAAGACTGCCGATTTGAAGACGTCGATTGGTGAGCATAAGACCACTAAGGTTGATAATACGGATGTTCCGACTGACTCGAAGTACTACAACGCGTCTGATGCAGTGAAGAAAGACTACGAAGATGCATTGAAGGTTGCTAAGCAAACGCTTGAAAAAGTTGGAACTACACCAGATGATCAGTTAACTGAACAGCTTAAAGCTGAGGTTGATAATGCAACCATTAAGCTGGATAAAGCTCGCAAAGCTCTTGATGGTGACGCTACCAAGAAAGACGAACTGGATAAGTCGATAACAGAAGATGGTACGCCTGCTGAAGGTCAACAAGCTACAACTGGTACAAAGGCTAGCGATAAGTATAAGAACGTAAGCGATCCTGACTTCAAGACGCCTGAAGGCAAGCCTGATGAAACCAGGAACAATGCTGCTAAAGAAGCGAAGAAAGCCTACGACAAGGCTCTTGAAGATGCCAATAAGGTAAAGGCAGACGACAACGCCACGCAAAAGGCTGTTGACGATGCCAAGGCTAAGCTTGATGCTGCGCGCGAAAAGCTTAACGAATTTAGCACTAACAAAGATAAGCTTAACGCCGCTATTGCTGAGCATGGCAAGGTGAAGGATGGTAGGGATGCTCAAGGCGCTCAAACGATTGCAAACGCTGACCCAGCCTATCAAAACGCAACTGATGATGAGCGTAAAGCATACGATGAGGCTGTAAAGAAGGCAAAGAATCTTTCAGCAGATCCAAACGCTTCTCAAAAGGAAGTAAATGCTGCCATTGAAGCACTTAAGAAAGCTAAAGAGGCACTTGACGCTAAAGCAACAGATAAGTCAAAGCTTATAACTGCTGAAAAGCTCAGTTTCGATAATCCTGATAAGGATGATGCAAGCAGGCAGAGTACCTTCTACAAGAATGCGCTTAATAAGCAGACTAACGGTGCAAGCGAGCAAGAAAAACAAGCTGCTAAAACTGCTGTTGAAAACTATGACAATGCGTTAGCTAAGGCACGTGAGGTTCTTAAGAACGATAAGGCAACTCAAAAAGAAGTGGATGCTGCTAAAGATGCATTAACTAAGGCTGAAGATGCACTTCATAAAGATTATGCAACTGACGCTAATGAACTTACGAAAGTTCTTGCAGACAACTTCAGCGGTTATTTGATGCCTGCCTACTTCAACGCCTTTGATAAAGCGCAAGCTGGCGATGCTGACGCCAAGAAAGCATTTAAAGATTACAACGATGCTTATCAAAAAGCCAAGGCTCTGAAGGAAAAGTTTGCTAAAACTAATCCAGCTGAGCAGCCAACTGCTACAGACATCGCCGATGCTAAGACAGCTCTTGAAGAAGCACGTAAAGTCATAGACAAGTATGCAACTAATACCAGCAGGCTTTCGGCAGCAGTATTTAACGATATTGCCATACAACACAGCCCAGCGTATAAGAATGTATCCGCAGATGATGCAAGTCCGGAGGCAAAGGCTGCTAAGGATAAATATGACAAAGCTGTAAAGAAACTACAGCAGGCGCTTGATAAACAGATGCCTAAGGATAAAGCAAATGGTAAGGAGATTCCTGATACAAATACTCCTGCTAAGGACGGCAACCTTGACGATAAGGACTACCTGAAGAATATTCAGGCACATGCGCAAGGCGAGCCTCTGGATAGGGATATTACCAAGATCCTTCAAGAAATGAACGACGCAGCTGCTGAGTTGAACAAGTTTGCAACCAAGACCGACGATTTGCTTAAGTCTGTTAACGAGCATGACAATACTCAGAAGACGCCTGCGTATAAGAATGCTTCGCATCCTGATTTCAAGAATGATGATGGAACAACTGCTGATAAGACTAAGAATGATGCAGCCCAGAAGGCTGTAGATGAGTATGGCGAAGCTCTTAACGTGGCAAAGGAATTGCTCAAGAATCCTGCTGCAACGCAGAAGCAAGTCAATGATGCACTTAATACCTTGAACGAGAAGCGTAAAGCGCTTGACACGTACAAGACTGACACCGCCAAGCTCAAGGATAGTGTTGGCAAGCACGGCTCTACAGATGGCGCTGCACCTACAGAAGGTACACAAACTTCTGATGCATATCGCAACGCGTCTGATCCTCACTTCATGAAGGAAGAGGGCGGCAAGCTTGTTCCTGATACGGATAAGAATGATCAGGCTACTGCAGCCAAGAAGGCGTATGATGAAGCTTTGACAAAAGCTCAGGAGCTTTTGAAGAAGCATGACGAGAAAGATACGCCGCAAGACGCAAAGCCAACTCAAAAAGACATCAACGATGCACTTAAGGCTCTTGACGATGCTCGTACTGAGGTTGAGAAGTATAAGACTGTTACTACTGAACTTGAGAAAGAAATTAATAAGTCTACTGCGGAGGGTGCTCCTGGTGTTACTGAAAATGACTTCGAGAATACGCCAGAGTTCAAGAATGCTAAAGCTAAGACAAGCGATGG